>CBDFLT010000001.1:0-71107 GCA_965249225.1 Dehalococcoidia bacterium
GCCGTTCGCCGTTGCGATCACTCCGGATGGCGGCACCCTCTACCTGGCCAACGCCGGCAGCGACGACGTGTCGGTAATAGACCTCGCCACTAATCGGGGGCTGGCGCACCTTAAAGTGGGCGCAAACCCACGAGGGATCGCTATCACGCCGGACGGATCGCGGGTCTTCGTCAACAATGTGCTGGACGGAACGCTGTCGGTGATGGACGCGGATACGTTCGACGTTACGGACACGGTCAAGCTGACCGACATCCCCCTGGACCCGACGGTCCTGTTGGGCAAGCGGATCTTTAACTCGGCGTCTGAGCCGGTACTTACGACAGACAACTGGATTTCGTGCGCCACCTGCCACTTCGACGGCACGATGGACGCCCGCACCTGGCTCGGCTTCCCGGACGGGCCGCGCAACACACCTTCGTTGTTCGGCGTCGGGGAAACACTCCCCATCCACTGGTCGGGAGACCTCGACGAGCTCCAAGACGTGGAGCTTACCATCCGAGTCATCCAATCCGGGGAGGGACTGGTCTTGGGCGAGGCCCACGACTCGCTCGGCTCGCCGCACACCGGTCTGTCCGAGGAGCTTGACGCCCTGGCCGTGTACATGGCCTCACTGAAGGTGCGGCCCTCGCCGTATGCCGGTGACCGCGAGGCGGTACCGCGAGGCGATTCGACTTTCACAGCCCTCACCTGCCAGACCTGCCACGTTCCGCCCCTCTACACAGACCTGCAGTTGCACGACGTAGGGACCGGAGACCCGGCGCTGGAGAAGAACTCTCATGGACGCGGGACGAATTTCGACACGCCGACCCTTCGAGGCCTCTGGCTGACCGAGCCTTACCTGCACGACGGCAGCGCGCTCACGCTTGAAGAAGTGTTCCAGGCCGGGACTACCCACGATATCTTCAGCCGGGTAACCTCCGACGAGTTGCGAGACCTGATCGCCTTCTTGCGCGCCCTCCCTTACGACGAGTAGCGTCCCTGGAGGAGAGCAAAACCACCGTGGGGTAGGGGGGGTGCTCTCTCCGGCGGGGTCAGGCAACGCCTACCACAGCCTGACAATGTCTTCCGTGGCGAAAATGGGGCCAACGGTTAGATTGAGCGACGGGAGTGCGTACAGGCCGGGTGGCACGCCGATATCGGCTAAGTAAAGCTCGCCGACGCACTTCCTCGCCTCCTGACCACGTAGTCCCTCCTTGGGGAGGGCCAGCGTCAAGGTGGCGGCCGCGCAGACTGACGGGTCGTATACCATGCCGGTGGCGGCATCTACCCCGCTGGGCACATCAAGCGAGACAATCGGCGTACCATGGTTGTTGGCCTCGCCGATTAGGGTGGCTACAACCCCGGTGGGCGCACCCCTCAGGCTGTACCCTATCAAGGCGTCCACAATCAAGTCGGATGGTGGAAAATTCATCCTGTTCGACGCCATCTCCACCTCGATGCCCATTCGCTCAAGGATGTTAATCTGGTGTCGAGTGGCACTCGCCATTCGGGAAGGTGCTGCGGCGACGTGCACGCGGACCTCGGCGCCGAGGCTGTGAAGCCAGCGGGCGTACACCATTCCACCGCCGCCGTTGCCGCCCGCTCCCGCCAGAACCAGGACCCTACGGCCCCGCGGGTCTCCGGTGAAGAACCGGCTCCGTACCAGGTGTGCGAGGCTGCGACCCGCGCTTTCCATCATTTGGACCAGCAGGATGCCGTACTCCTCCACCATGAGCCGGTCCACCTCACGCATCTGCTCGGTGGTGACAAAGGGGATTGAGCTGTGACTGTTGGCGTTGTCCATCGAGCGGGTCTCCGCGTCTATCGTATACTAGGTATGGTCCAGAGGGCGCGCCATCCAGCTCTTAGAGAGGAGATAGTGTGGAAAAGATTCCTAGAGGCACAAGCGGCCGACCTGCTGCGGAGGTGGCGCGGGAGGTGGCGTTAAAGGCCGGCGAAACCCTTTACACGAGGTTCAACAAGGTCAAGCGTGTGACCCGTAAAGGCCGGGGCAACATCTTCACGGATGTGGACGTGGAGGTACAGGAGTTAATGGGGTCTATACTGAAGCGAGAGTACCCGGACATGGAGGTGCTTGGGGAGGAGACGCCAGGAGGCAGGGCCGACTCGGGTTACGTGTGGGTCGTTGACCCGTTGGACGGCACCTTCAACTACGCGGCGGGCATTCCTTTCTTTTCCCTTGTGGTGGGGTTGGCCCTGGACGGCGAGGTGCTGGTGGGTATCAACTATGACCCTATGCGGCAGGAGATGTTTCTGGCCGAGAAGGGCAGGGGCGCGTTCCTGAATGATACACGCATTCGCGTTTCTAGTAAGTCCAGAATAGAGGACTGCTTAGTGGGCCTGGACCTTAGCTACTACGACGAAGGGGCCGCCAACACCCTCGAGGTCATACGCGCTCTGTGGCCAGGCGTCCAGACCGCCCGCATCATGGGGTCGGCGGCCCTCGGCATCTCATACGCCGCGGCCGGGAGGACCGACCTATACTTCCACCACCATCTCGAGCCCTGGGACCAGGTGGCGGGAATCCTGCTGATGGAGGAAGCCGGCGGCGTCGTCACCGATCGCAAGGGAAAGCGGGCTGGTCTTCATAGCGATGGGACCATCGCGTCCAACCCCGCCCTTCATGCCGAGTTCATGCGTAAGACCGAGGGACTGGCGTGGCGCATGCCCACACACAGGCTCGCGTGAGCATGGGCCGCGGTTCGAAGGGGCCCGCAGGCTTCACTCGTTCTTCTGGCGTCTCCTTTCGCCTTACCGTTTAATTCGGCTCACCCCTAGATTGACCTCGCGATGGACTCCTACCGCCTTGACAAATATTTTGGGTACTGTAAAATAGCGGTATACCGATATTAACGATTAAGGTCGATGTCATGGTCTTAAGTAGCAATGAAACTCCCGGTCTCCGCTATGTGCGGGTCGCTGACTCTCTTAGGAGGCGGATCCTGGATGGAGAGTGTCGGCCTGGTGAGCGCCTACCGCGGCAGCACGACATGGCCAAGGAATATAACGTTGCGTTCACCACTCTGAAGCACGCGCTGGACGTACTGGAGCGCGAGGGTTACGTAGTCCGCAAAGTGGGGCAGGGTACTTACGCCGCCCTTCCCGAGAAACGCGATCCCCTCGCCTTGATAGTTGATGACGAGGAGAGCGTGCGTTTGTTCTTTATGAAGGTCTTGGCCGATAGCGGGTGGAGGGGAACCCCTGTGAAATCGGGTGAGATGGCGCTCAAAGTGCTGGATGGGCAACGATTCGACGCCATCTTTCTGGACCTGATTATGCCTGGCCTGAATGGAGCGGAAACCTTTCGCCATATCCGCCAAGCTGACCCCGAGGCTTACGTGGTGATCGTCACGGGTCATCCGGATTCCGCCCTCATGTCAGAGGCGCTTGAGATCGGTCCGTTCGCGGTGATGAAGAAGCCCTGCGCGCTGGAGGACATTCGAATGGTGCTGGGGAGCTTGGTGACCAGCCTTGAGACGGCTCCAGGTGAGTCGCGATGAGTTCCCGTGAGGAGCTCTTCGTGACCGTTTTTGAGTCCGCCCCGGTCGGGATGGTCATCACCGACGATGAGGGCAGGATCTTGCGATGTAATCGAGCGTTTGAGCAGATAGTCGGCTATAAAGAGAATGAGCTTAGCGGCAACACCTTTGCCCAATTCACCCATCCGCATGACCTGGCGGAAAATCTGAGGCTCTTTAAGGAGCTGGTTGGCAAAGAACGCGACCATTTTGCGATGGAAAAGCGGTACGTTTTGAGGGATGGAGCCGCCGCGTGGGTCCACTTGACCGCGTTTTCGCTTCCAAACGTCGACGATAATTTCCAGTGTTTGGCTATCGTCGAGGATGTTACCGAGCGCAAGCTGACCGAAGAGAATATCAATGAGACCAGCCGCCTGGTTTCTATTGGTGAACTGGCTGCCGGAGTGGCTCATGAGCTTAACAATCCACTTACAAGTGTGATGGGCTTCTCCCAGCTGCTCATGGACGAGCAACTGCCCCAACAGATTCACGAGGACCTCCAGAGAGTGTACTCGGAGGCCCAGAGGGCCGCAAAGATCGTTCAGAACCTCCTTTCCTTCGCCAGACGGAGTGAGCCCGAGAAACAGTATCTGGACCTTCGCCCAATACTTGAAAGTGCCGTGGAGATAAAGTCATACGACTTCAAGGTCAACAACATCAATGTGAACACTCAGCTATCGCCTGATCTTCCCCGCTCTATGGTTGACCAGCAGCAGCTTTTACAGCTGGTGTTGAACATCCTCACCAACGCCGAACAGGCGATGACAGAGACCAGCGGAGGAGGGGAGTTGACCCTGGCGGCGATCAGGGCTGGGGACAAGATTCGGATCAGCATCGCCGACGACGGGCCCGGGATAAAGCCGGAAAATGTGAACAAGATATTCGATCCCTTTTTCACTACCAAAGGGGTGGGAAATGGGACCGGCCTCGGCCTGAGCATTGCCTATGGTCTGGTCCGTCAGCATGGAGGCGATGTATGGGTTGAGAGCGAGCTTGGCCAGGGGACTACCTTCCATCTGGAACTTCCCATTTTGGAATTTGAGGGAGAAGAGGAAGTCACATCGGAGGCACCGGTGCAGGAAACCCCTCATGGCGAGGGCCGGCGCATACTGGTGGTGGACGACGAGCAAAGCATCCGGACCTTTCTTGAAGCCGCACTGTCGAGGAAGGGCTATCAAGTCGATCTGGTCGAAGATGGCATGGAGGCCTGGCATAAGCTGGAGAGCACATCATACGAGTGCATTATTCTGGATCTGAAGATGCCCGGAATAAGTGGCGAGCAGCTCTACCGGCGGATAGCGGAGTTAGACGAGGAGAAGGCGAAAAGGGTGATCTTCTTCACGGGCGATACCCTGAGCTTCGAGAACGAGAGATTCCTTTCCAGCACCGGAAATTCTTACTTGAGCAAGCCGGTCGATGTGGAAGAGCTTTGGAGCCGGATATTCGAGTTACAGGAGTCGAGCGATGGCTGAAGGTACACTGCGCATTCTGGCTGTGGATGATGAGGAGGGCGTGAGGATAATGCTGGAAAGGCGACTGACGCGGGACGGCTATGAATGCGCTACGGCAGCTAACGCCGCCCTGGCGGCCGAACTGTTGGAGCGAGAGGAGTTTGCCCTCCTTCTTCTGGACGTCATGATGCCTGGAAAGTCCGGGATGGATTTCCTGCAAGAAGTGGTAGCGCAGTACCAGGACATGGCTGTGCTGATGATGACCGCGGTGGTGGACACGGCTACGGCGGTCAAGGCGATGCGGGCGGGAGCCTTTGACTACATCGTTAAGCCTGTGAATCTAGATGAGCTATCCACTCGCATAGAGCGTGCCCTCGACCGGCGTGCCCTCATACTACAAAATCGCCAATACCAGCAGGACTTGGAGCAGATGGTGGCGGAACGTACTAAAAGCCTGGAACAGCGAGTGCGTGAGGTGACTGCGCTGAATAAGGATTTCCAGACGTATATGGAACAGCACAAGGCCGCCCAGGATGGATTTCGCCGGCTCCAGGAGGCCATCACCGACTTCAAGGCCCAGACAGAGGAATTGGCAGGCCAGGCTCTGCTTACAAACTCGGACGAGGCGTGACCCTCACGTAAGCTGAGCCTTAGCCCAGGGCTGAAATAACCTCTTGAACGTTGGGTTGCACACCCGCAGACTGAGGGCCAGTCCCGTGCCACACACGGCACTGGCCCACCGTCCGGGGTGTGGTAAACGATACCCTTACGTGTGCTGAGCCGGGAGACTCAGATTAGTAGCGTGGGGAGTCGGAAGTCCTGCGTTGCTGACTGTAGCAGTCGCTACAGTACACGGGACGGTCGCCCCTAGGCTGGAAGGGGACCTCGGTATCCGCGCCGCATTGCGCGCATACTACCGGGTGCATCTCTCGAGGCGCCCTGCTATACTCACCACCTCCACCTCCACCTCCACCTCCACCATACTGGCTGCGGCTGGACCGTCGGGCCTGCCTACAGTTGGGGCACCGTTTCGGGTCGGTGTAACCCTTTTCTACGTGGTACCGCTGGTCGTCGGCACTGAAATCAAACGACGATCCGCACTCCACACATACAAGACTTTTTTCTTGGAAGACCACTGGTGACCTCCTGCCACTATGAACTTTCGGCTACGTCTGGCCACCAGGGTCTGCGTATTGTGCGGACTTCTCGTGGGAACAGGTTCGTAGTACCGCGCACAGTCTAACATATTCAATATTGAATACGCAACGATTCGACTTGGACGGGTGCCGCTCCGTAGGGGTTATGCTGTGGAATCTTGCACCCTTTGCGCCACTGGAGCGGTTTGGTATAATCGACGTGATTCTCTTCTACGAAGCCAATCGCAGCCCCGAATGAGCGGTAAATTGTACTTGTAAGGAGCGGATAAATGGGGAGTAAAGGGAACGGAAGCAACGGCCAGAAGAGGAATTTGGTGGTAGTGCAGCTATCGGGCGGCAACGACGCGATGAACACGGTGGTGCCGTACACGAACGGGTTGTACTACGACTATCGCCCTACGGTGCGGATAGAGGCGGAGGAAGTGCTGAAGATAAACGACGAGGTGGGTTTCCACCCGACGATGGGACCGATAAAGGAGCTATGGGACGAGGGGAAGGTGGTGATAATACTGGGGACAGGATACCCGAACCCTAACCGATCGCACTTCAGGTCGATGGACATATGGCACACGGCGGAGCCGGAGAAAGTGGGAGATGAGGGGTGGTTGGGAAGGGCGATAAGGGAATTGGACCCTAAGGGAGAGAACGTACTGACGGGAGTGAACTTTGGGCGAGGGTTGCCTAGGTCTCTGCACTGTAGTGGGGTACCTGTGGCGTCGGTGGGGAACCTGGAGACGTACGGGCTGTTTCCGGACGTACAGGACCAGTGGTTGCGAGAGTACGCACTGGAGGCGTTTGGGAAGATGTACGGAGCGTCCGAGGGTAGTGATGCGGTGATGGAGTTTTTGGGACAGACAGGTACGGGAGCGTTGAAGGGAGCGGACATACTGAGGACGGCTCCAGAGAAGTACGAGTCGAACGTGGAGTACGCGTCCAACGGAATAGCACAGAGTATGCGAGACATAGCGCGAGTGCTGACGGCGGACTTGGGAACACGGATCTACTATGCGGAGCACGGGAGCTACGACACACATGCGTCTGAGCTGTCGGTACATGCGAAGCTGTGGACAGAGTTAGGGACGGCGATACGCGACTTCATGGACGACCTGAAGGGTCAAGGAAGAGAAGAAGACACAGCGATCCTGGTGTTCACGGAGTTTGGACGTAGGATCACGGACAACGGGTCGGGTACGGACCATGGCTCAGGGGGAATGTCGTTTGTGATAGGGGGGTCGGTGAAGGGTGGGTTTTACGGAGAGTACCCATCGATAGAGGAGAAGGACCAGTTGGACGGAGACTGGCAAGCCAACAACGACTTTCGGGGCACGTACGCGACGCTTCTGGACCAGTGGATGGGTCTGGAGGCTGCGTCGATAGTCAACGGCACGTTCGAGCAGTTCGACTTCCTGAAGAAGTAATGCCATAAGCCGGAGTCGCGCTCTCGCCCTACAATGGCGCATATAATCTCAGCCTAGGCCGACTCCGACTCCTGTGGCCTGATCTTGGTGAACCCTGAGGGAGAGTGATTCCGTGTGTTTGGGAATGATAGTCGCTGGCCCCAAGCGTATAAAGGGGGGATGACCGTTCCTGGCTGATTCTGTGTGACGGTCTTAGCGGTTCAACTTCTTGAGGTGGTGTTTGTATGAGTGACAAAGATATAGGGCAGATGGGTCACCTGTTGCGTCGGGCCGGATTCGGGGCTACGCGGGATGAGCTTGAGCACTACCAGGCGATGGGTTACGAGGCGGCGGTAGAGGAGCTGCTCCATCCCAGTGACCCCCAGAACATGCCGGACGACATTATTCGACGCTACCACGAGAACTTCCACACGTTTGACGCTGAGGCGAACACCGGTGGCGCTTACTGGCTATACCGCATGATCACCACCAAGTGCCCACTGGAGGAGAAGATCGCTCTTTTCTGGCACGGCATCTTGCCCACGAGCTACTCTAAGTCGAACGATATCATCACCCTGCTCAATGAGATCGACATGTTTAGACGACATGGCCTGGGGAAGTTCGACGACCTGCTGGTAGAGCTATCGAAAGACCCGGGTATGCTCATCTTTCTGGATAACGACACGAACCACAACGGCGCCATCAACGAGAACTACGGCAGGGAGTTGCTGGAGCTGTTCTCGATGGGCATCGGTAACTACACCGAGCAGGATATCAAGGAGTGCGCCAGGGCGTTCACCGGATGGACGCTGGGCAACATCGAGTGGATGGCGGCGAGAGTATTGCAGGACTCATTCTGGCCTTACGGACGCCTTGCGTGGTTCTTCAACTATCGGGAAGAAGACCACGACGATGGAGATAAGACATTCTTGGGTGAGACGGGCCGTTTCAACGGCGAGGATATCGTAGACATCATATGCCGCCAGCCGGCCACGGCACGGTTCGTCGCCCGGCACCTGTACGACTTCTTCGTGGCCGACGAGGCTCCAGTGCCCCAGTGGCCCCATACCCCTCCCAGAGACCCTGACGCCATCGAGACCTTAGCCAACGCCTACATGGAGAGCGACCACGAGATCCGGTCGGTGCTGCGGGTGCTGTTCAACTCGGACTTCTTCAAGTCTGAGGAGGCGCGGTTCGCCCGAGTCAAGGGCCCGACGGAGATGGTAGTAGGGACGCTGCGGCTCAGCGGAAGCGTGACCAAGCCCACCCTTGATATGGTAGGTTTCGCGGACATGACACAGTTTATGGGCCAGCAGCTCTTGTACGCGCCGTCGGTGGAGGGGTGGCACGAGGGCGCCGAATGGATAAACAGCGGGTCGCTGGTGGATCGCGTCAACTTCGCCTCCGAGCAGTTTGGCAATGTGGACCTCCCCGGAGTTCGGGCCATAGTTGACCGGCTCGCTGTTCAGAACGGAGGTGCCTTCTCTCCTGAGCACCTGGTGGATAGCTGTCTCGACCTGATGGGACCGATCGACGTGTCGGAGGAGACACGATCCACACTCGTTGAGCATGCGTCAAAACAAGGCGAGCTGTCTCTCAAGGGACATGTGAGGGGCGACGCAAGTGAAAAGCGCGTCGCGGAGATGCTGGGCCTGATTGCCTCTATGAAGGAGTATCAACTGACCTAGCGGTGCTTCCAAAACGTTGGGCCGCTGGGGGCGGCATGTCTCAGGAAGATCGGCAGTCCTTCCTTACAATCGTTACAGGTAGGCGATGACATGAGCGACAATGATACAGAGTTGATGGCGCACCTTCTGCGGCGGGCCGGGTTCGGGGCGACGCGCGATGAGCTTGATGGGTATCTGGCCGAGGGCTACGAGGCGACGGTGGAGGAGTTGCTCCGCCCTGGCGATCCCCAGAACATGCCCAACGATGTCATATACCGCTATCACGAGAATTTCTACTGCTTCGACGCTGAGTTAAACACCGTAGGCACCTACTGGCTGTATCGCATGATTACTACCAAGTGTCCCTTGGAGGAGAAGATCGCCCTCTTCTGGCATGGAATCTACGCGACGAGCTACGAGAAGGCAAACGAGTCGAACGCGCTCCTTTGTCAAATCGATATGTTCCGGCGGTACGGCCTGGGTAGGTTTGATGACCTGCTGGTAGAGCTGTCCAAAGACCCGGCTATGATCATCTGGCTGGACAACAACACCAATCACAACGGCGCCATTAACGAGAACTACGGCAGGGAGCTGCTGGAGCTGTTCTCTATGGGCGTCGGCAACTACACCGAGCAGGATATCAAGGAGTGCGCGCGTGCCTTCACGGGGTGGACGCTGACAAACTCAGAGTATGTTTTGGCGCGCATGGAGAACGACTCAATCTGGCCATACAACCGTCTCCCGAGTCCGTTCAGCTATCGTGACCATGACCACGACGACGGAGTGAAGACGTTCTTGGGGGAGACGGGCCGGTTCAACGGTGAGGACATCATAGAGATCATATGTCGCCAGCCCGCCACGGCCCGGTTCATAGCCCGGCACCTGTACGACTTCTTCGTCGCTGATGAGGCTCCGGTGCCCCAGTGGCCGTACACTTTCCCCAGAGACCCCCAGGCCATCGACATACTTGTAGACGCCTACTTCGAGAGCGGCCACGACATCCGGTCGATGTTGAGGGCGCTGTTCAACTCGGACTTCTTCAAGTCGGAAGAGGTTCGGTTCGCCCGCGTTAAAGGCCCTGCGGAGCTTGTGGCCGGGACCTTGCGACTTAGTGGTGGCGTAACCCGGCCCAGCCTGGAAATGGTAGAGTTCGGTGATCTTACATGGTTCATGGGCCAAGGCCTCTTGATGCCGCCGTCGGTGGAGGGATGGCACGAAGGGTCCGAATGGATAAACAGCGGTTCCCTGGTGGAGCGGGTGAACTTCGCCGCCAAGCAGTTTGGCAATGTGGACGTCCCCGGAGTGCGAGCCATAGTTGACCGGCTCGCCGTCCAGAACGGTGGTGTCTTCTCTCCTGAGCACCTGGTGGATAGCTGTCTGGACCTGATGGGACCGATCGAAGTGTCGGAGGAGACTCGGGCCACGCTGGTCAAGCATGCGTCAAAACAAGGTGAGCTGACTCTCAAGGGACATGTGAGGGGTGACGCAAGTGAAAAGCGCGTTGCGGAGATGCTGGGCCTGATCGCCTCTATGAGGGAGTACCAGCTGGTCTAGATGCACCCTCAGGGTCCGTTAGGGGTGGGTGGTCCTTCCTGGCAAGGACCACAAGTGAGACGTATACTAGTAGGCCGCTGGAAGTGGCTCTTAACGATTCCCACGTGCCCCGGGTGTAGAGTTGAGCATGCAGAGCACCAGTAGAACTTTCAAGCTAAAATATCTCAAGACCATGGGATACTTGAACACTTCGTCCCATGGCCGCGGGTTCGGCAACCCAATGGACTTGGTGGTAGGTGCGGATGGACGCATCTTTATTCTGAACCGTGGGGAGGTCGACTACTCTCGCGTCGCCGTGTGCACTCTCGATGAGGAGCACCTCTACGATTTCGGCACCCACGGGGATGGAGAGGGGCAGTTCCGGTTGCCTACCTCTATCGCCATGGACAGCCGGGAGCGCGTATACGTTGCCGATGAGTATAACCATCGGATCACTATATTTGAGCCATCAGGCGAATATTTGGGCAATTGGGGAGGGTTCGGGACCGGCGACGGCCAGCTGGACGGCCCCTCCGGCCTCGCGTTCGACGCTGAAGACAACGTGTATGTGGTGGACCAGAACAACAACCGGGTCCAGAAGTTCACGTCCGAGGGCGAATATCTTCTTCAGTGGGGCGAGCCGGGCGATGGTGAGGGCCAGTTCAACCTGCCGTGGGGTATCACGCTGGACTCACATGGCGACGTGTACGTTGCGGACTGGCGCAACGACCGTATCCAGAAATTCACTCCCGAAGGACGGTACATGGCCGAGTTCGGCGAGTCTGGTGAGGGCGACCGTCAGTTCCGCCGGCCCGCCGACGTGGTAGTTGATCAAGAGGGGTACATCTACGTCGCCGATTGGGGGAACGAACGTGTGCAGGTCCTGGGGCCGGACGGAGCGTTCGTCATGCTGATGAGAGGCGAGTCCACCTATTCGAAGTGGGCACAGGAATTCTGGGCCGCTAACCCGGTGGAAAGGGACGGCCGAGAGAAAGCTAACCTGATACCGCAGCTACCTTCTCACTTCAATACACCCTATCTGGTTTCGGCCGCGACCGAGCCCTACTTCCTGGGGGCGGTGTCGGTAGACCTGGACCAGCAAGGGCGGCTATACGTAACAGAATCCCCCCGTCACCGTTTCCAGATATACGAAAGAGGGTAGCTTTTCCCGGTCCGAGGGCCCAGGCCGCATCAGCCTCTCTACAAGAGGGCGGCATTCTTCCTTCGAGATGCAGCTTCCAAGCTCCACCACAGCCTCCTTCAGTCACGCCCCCAATCGGTCTGATACGACGTTAAGGGATGGCTACTAGCCCTGTGATATACTCCTGTCGTTCCCCCAGTACGCTTGTCTAGGTAATGAGTTGAGTACTCAGAGCGCCGCCAAGACGGTTTCCCTGAAATACCTAAAGACCATCGGGATGTTCAACAACGACGGAGATGGCCGCGGGTTCGCCAATCCCTCGGGTCTGGTGGTCAGCAAGGACGGGCGCATCTTCGTCCTCAACCGCGGTGAGCCGGACCGTTCCCGCGTTGGGGTGTGCAACCTCGACGAAGACTACCTCTATGAGTTCGGTACCCATGGTGACGGGGATGAGCAGTTCAGGCTGCCGTCCGCCCTGGCGATGGATAGCCAGGAGCGGGTGTACGTCGCCGATGAGTACAACCATCGCATCAGCGTGTTCGAGTCATCGGGCGAATACGTGGGCAAGTGGGGAGAGTTCGGGAGCGGCGACGGGCAGATCGATGGCCCTTGTGGCCTCGCGTTCGACGCCGAAGACAACGTGTACGTGGCGGACCAGAACAACAACCGTATCCAGAAATTCACATCCGATGGCCGCTATCTGCTTCAGTGGGGGGAGTTTGGCGGTGGGGAGGGCCAGCTCAACATGCCCTGGGGTATTACATTGGACTCGCATGGGGACGTGTACGTTGCGGACTGGCGCAACGACCGTATCCAGAAATTCACGCCGGATGGACTGTACGTGGCTGAGTATGGCGAGTCTGGGGACGGCGACGGCCAGTTCCATCGGCCCGCGGGCGTGGTAGTTGACGAAGATGGGAACATGTACGTTGCCGACTGGGGGAATGAGCGAGTGCAGGTGTTGGGGCCGGAGGGAGGGTTCCTAGTAATGCTGGAGGGCCAGGCCACCGAGTCGAAATGGGCGGCGGACTACTTCACGTCCAACTGGGAGGAAAAGAGGTTGCGAGACGTGTCGAACCTGACGCCAGAGTTGCCGTCACACCTAGACACGCGGTACCTGCTGGCATCCCACGCGGAGCCTCACTTCTTCGGTCCGGCGTCGGTAGAGCTTGACGGACATGGGCGGCTCTACGTCACGGAGAAATCCCGTCATCGTTTCCAGATATACGAAAGGAGATAGCTTTTCTCAGGCCGTATCAGCGTCATTCATAGGGGCGGCCTTGTGCGCTTTCTTCTACAAGGACGAGGTCGGCAATTGCACCGGTCTGGACATCGAAGTAGCCCGCGAGGCGGGTCGGAGGCTGGGTATCGAGATCATCTGCGTCCATACCGCCTGGGAAGGACTGATCCCGGCAGTGCTGTCTGGTCGCGTGGACAACGTCCCGGTTAGCATGGATCAAACGCCTACAAAATGTGAGGTGGTCGAGTTTACCGACCCCTACCACACGATGGGCATTGGTGCCCTGGTCAAGGCGGGCAACCCCAAGGATGTCCACAGCTTTGAGGATTTCCTTAAAGAGGACGTGGTGGTAGCCGGCAGCATAGGCGCCGAAGTCGCCATTGCGCGGGGAGCAGTTCGGAGTCCCCGAGGAGCGGACCCTCGCTTTCGCTGAGCAGTCCCAGGCCATAGAGGCGTTGAAAACTGGTCGTGCCGACGTCGTCGTGTACACGATCACCTTTGTGAACCGCTACTACGACACGAAGGGATCCTCTGAGGGCCTTGAGGTGGCTGAACCATTCAGGTCCCCGCTGTACTTCAACGGAGGCCATTTCTTCCGGCCCGATGAAGCGGAGTTCGTCGAGATATGGAACGACACCCTCGTAGAGATGAAGAAAGACGGCTTCATCGAGGGGCAGTTGCTTTTCTGGGGCTGGCCGGCTAGTACCCTTTTGGGCCCGGAGATCACAAGGGACAACTGCTGTGACTTCGATGACGAAAGGCACCTGAACTTCGGCTGCCTGCCGGGATAACAGATCCCAGGTCTTGTTAGGGCAACATTGCCGCTGGGGAGCCGCCAGCCAAGGTGACAAACTTGGCCGATAGGCCCCCAGCGGCAGGCGATCAGTGTAGACTCTGTCACACAGACAAGGCCTGAGGGTATTCTGCCCTACTAGATTAGACGCAGGGTGTAGCCAGCCTGCGATGGTGAAAAAGGCACCGGGATAGTAGAATAGGTGAGTCGCACACTTACTGGCAGCTACGTAAGGAGAGGGCGCCTGCGACGACTCCCGATCTCGATTAACCGCGCAGGAACCAGACTTGAGCCGGTTACCATGTCTAGTAACATCGTTTATAAGATTTTGATCTTGTTTGGCCCCGTCCTACTTATCGGCGTCTTGTCGTGTGGTGGAGACGGAGGCGATGGAGGACCGATGCAGTGGACCGAGCCGCCGCCGCTGACTATCGATCAGGACAAGAAGATCAGGGCCACCTTCGTGATGGAGAACGGGGGGAAGTTCGTTGTAGAGCTATATCCCCGAGAGGCGCCTAGGACCGTAAACAACTTCGTATTCCTGGCCGAAGAGGGGTTCTACGACGGCGTCATGTTCCACCGGGTGCTGCCCGGCTTTATGGCGCAGACCGGTGACCCGACGGGCACCGGGTCGGGCGGCCCTGGCTACTCCTTCGAAAACGAGCTCCACCCCGACCTGCGCCACGATGGACCGGGCGTGATCTCCATGGCCAACCGGGGCGGTAACGCGACTAACGGAAGTCAGTTCTTCATAACCTACACGGCCACTCCCAACCTGGACGGCTTAAACCCCGACGGCTCACCCAAGGACTGCACTACCCAGTCCTGCCACTCGGTCTTCGGAAAGGTTGTTTCAGGAATGGAAGTGGTGGAGAACCTCACACCAAGAAACCCGGCCGCAGGGGACACGTTCGCCGGGGATGTCATTAAGAAGGTCACAGTCTTCGTCGCGGGTTGAGGCGTGTGCTGTTAGACGCTGGAGGATGAAGTGACCCTGGGATATACTCTCGCCCCCCACGGTGTGTTTGTCTAGGAATTGAGTTGGGTACTCAGAGCGCCGCTAAGACGTTTTCCCTGAAATACCTCAAGACTATAGGGATCTGCAACGTTGACGCGGATGGCCGGGGGTTTGGCAATCCCTCGGGCCTGGTGGTCAGCAAGGACGGGCGCATCTTCGTCCTGAACCGTGGTGAGCCGGACCTTTCCCGTGTTGGGGTGTGCAACCTCGACGAAGACTACCTCTATGAGTTCGGTACCCATGGTGACGGCGATGGGCAGTTCAGGTTGCCGTCCGCACTGGCGCTGGACAGTCGAGAGCGGGTGTACGTCGCCGATGAGTACAACCACCGCATCAGCGTGTTCGAGTCATCAGGCGAATACGTGGGTAGGTGGGGAGAGTTCGGTGCAGGCGACGGGCAGATCGACGGCCCCTCCGGCCTCGCGTTCGACGCCGAAGACAACGTGTACATGGTGGACCAGAACAACAACCGTATCCAGAAATTCACATCCGATGGCCGCTATCTGCTTCAGTGGGGGGAGTTTGGCGGTGGAGAAGGCCAGCTCAACCTTCCCTGGGGTATAACGCTGGATGCGCATGGGGACGTGTACGTAGCGGACTGGCGCAACGACCGTATCCAGAAATTCACGCCGGATGGACTGTACGTGGCTGAGTATGGCGAGTCTGGGGACGGCGACGGCCAGTTCCATCGGCCCGCGGGCGTGGTAGTTGACGAAGATGGGAACATGTACGTTGCCGACTGGGGGAATGAGCGAGTGCAGGTGTTGGGGCCGGAGGGAGGGTTCCTAGTAATGCTGGAGGGCCAGGCCACCGAGTCGAAATGGGCGGCGGACTACTTCACGTCCAACTGGGAGGAAAAGAGGTTGCGAGACGTGTCGAACCTGACGCCAGAGTTGCCGTCACACCTAGACACGCGGTACCTGCTGGCATCCCACGCGGAGCCCCACTTCTTCGGTCCGGCGTCGGTAGAGCTTGACGGACATGGGCGGCTCTATGTCACGGAGAAATCCCGTTACAGGGTACAGGTCTATCAAAGGGCATAACCTTCCTTCGGCGGCTGAGCATCCTTGATTCCGGAGGTGATTATCAAGGTCTGCCGTCGGTGAGGAGGATGAGATTCGGGGCAGGGCTATAAATCGTTTGGTTGCGACGGCTTGTGGTACAGTAGATGTACGTTTATTTCGGAGCAATTGGTGACCGCGCGATTGGCCGGTCCGACCTTGTTAGGCGGTGATGATATGGGTGACACCGATATCGCGTTGATGGCGCATCTGTTGCGCCGGGCCGGGTTCGGGGCGACGCGGGATGAGCTTGAGGGGTACATGGCCAAGGGCTACGAGGCGACGGTGGAGGAGCTGCTCCACCCTGGCGACCCTCAGAACATGCCCGACGACATAATTCGCCGCTACCACGAAAATTTCGAGGTGTTCGACGCCGAGGAAAACAGCACGGCGGCGTACTGGAAGTACCGCATGATTACCACCAGGTGCCCGCTGGAGGAGAAGATCGCCCTCTTTTGGCACGGCGTGTTCCCGACGAGCCACATGAAGATAAACGAGGCCATGACACCCGTGAACCAGGTCACCATGTTTCGGAGGTACGGCCTTGGGAGGTTCGACGACCTGCTGGTGGAACTGTCGAAAGACCCGAGCATGATCGTCTACCTGGACAACAACGATAACCATAATGGGGCCATTAACGAGAACTATGGCAGGGAGCTCCTCGAGCTGTTCTCCATGGGCATAGGCAACTACACCGAACAGGACATCAAGGAGTGCGCACGGGCGTTCACTGGGTGGACCGTGGGCAACGCCGAATATGTCGCCAAGAAGGTTCAGGTGGATTCAGTCTGGCCGTACGGTCGAGTTCCCTTTTTCTTTAGCTATAGGGACCAGGACCACGACGACGGAGAGAAGACGTTCCTGGGCGAGACGGGCCGGTTCAACGGCGAGGACATCATCGAGATCATTTGCCGTCAGCCTGCTACGGCCGGGTTCGTCGCCAGGCACATGTACGACTTCTTCGTGGCTGACGAGGCTCCGGTGCCCCAATGGCCCTACACACCCCCAAGAGACCCCGAGGCCATTGAGACGTTGACTGAGGCCTACTTCGAGAGCGACCATGATATCCGGTCGGTGCTGCAGGTGCTGTTCAACTCGGACTTCTTCAAGTCGGAGGAGGCCCGGTTCGCCCGTGTGAAAGGCCCTGCGGAGTTGGTTGTGGGCGCTTTACGGCTTAGCGGAAGCGTGACGAGGCCCAGCCTTGAGATGATGAACATCGCTGATCTGACCGCCATCATGGGCCAGGCCATTTTGAACCCACCGTCGGTGGAGGGGTGGCACGAGGGGACCGAATGGGTAAGCACCGGAGCGCTGGTGGAGCGGGTCAACTTCGCGGCCAAGGAGTTGACCGATGTGGAGAAGCCCGGTGTGCGGGCCATAATTGAGCGTCTCGCAGCCCAGGATGGCGGGGTTTTCTCCCCTGAGCAGCTTGTTGATAGCTGCCTCGATCTAATGGGGCCGATCGAGGTCTCCGACGAGACTCGAGCCACGCTGGTCGAACAGGTGTCAAGGCAAGGAGACCTCTCTCTCAAAGGGCATGAGCAGGGGGATGCGAGCGAAAAACGCGTTGGAGAGGTTCTGGGCCTGATCGCCTCAATGAGGGAGTTCCAGCTCGCCTAGAAGCGGTTTCAGTTGAATTCGTCGGACGGCTTTTCTCCGTCCCACAGCTGGTATCGACCACCCCACCGCTCCTCACACCGGTCCGCACAATCCTCACAAGTTGGATCGGTGTCAACCTGATAGGCCCCGTCAACCGTGGCTTCGTAGTCCTCCTCCTCAAACCGAGTGTCGGGGTCGCCGTCGGTAAGGTCCAGGTACTCTTTGTACCATGCGGCGTATTCGGCCGTCTTGACGTTCGTGGCCAGCGCTATCTCTGAGCCGGCCACGCAGTGCTTCCACTTGTCGTTCCGTATCTCCAATGTTCGGTTCAGCTGGCCTGAAACTTGGCGGCCAGTTCCTGCCCCCCTGGCGCTTTCCAGTAGTCCTGGGTGCTCGGGTCGCCTGGACTCCCATTCCACCAGCTTGCGACGCCACTCAGCGGCGGACTCGAAACTCTTGCCCTTATAGGTTTCCTCCAGATAAACGGTTGACTGCCGTGGTACCGCCGTGGGTGACGGTGTTGCCGTCGGGATTGGGGTCTGGGTTGGGCTGTCAGTCGACACGATAGTCGGGGACGAGTCGGGCACAGAACCGACCTCGACATCGTTGGAGTCCGTTGTCTGAGGTGTATCTGCGGAGGGAGAATCTCCTCCGCACGCAAATAGCAGCAGGCTAAGAGCCACCGCGGCTGTTAAGTCCCAACGCATTGCATTTCCTGCCTCTATAATGCTTTGTGTTACGCTAGTCGAGCAATCATACCCCGCTACCTTAGGAATTTCCATTCCTTCACCTATGGGCAAGCTCCGATATGCCGTCTACTGGCAAGGCGGAGCGGCGGGCGATGTCGACGGAGCCGTCCAATCTTGAAAACCGGAGGTCAGCGATGCGTCTCGAAGGGAAAGTCGCGTTGATAACGGGCGCCGCGGCGGGTATCGAGGGCGAGTTGATGGGGTTCGGCGGCGCTGCGGCGAGGCTCTTTTGTCGTGAAGGTGCCAAAGTGGCGCTCACGGACATCAACGAGGGGTTGGGGGAGAAGACCGCCGCCGATATAAGAGCGCACGGCGGCGACGCCATTTTTGTGCGGCTGGATGTCACCCGGGAGGAGGACTGGAAAAACGCGGTCAAGACCACGGTGTCCACCTACGGCCGTCTGAATGTTGTTGTCAACAACGCCGGCATAGGCGGAGGTGGGTCGGTGGAGGAAATGACCGTCGAGAGCTGGGACCGCATGATGGACATTCACGCAAAAGGGGCCTTCCTGGGGACCAAGCACACCGTGGCTGAACTGCGGAAGGCGGGAGGCGGGTCGATCATAAATGTCTCGTCTATTGACGGGATAACCGGCAGCCTCTACAACGACGCCTCGTACCACGCCGCCAAGGGAGCGATTCGCACCTTCACGAAGGCGGCCGCCATCCAGTACGCGAAAGACGGGATCAGGGTCAACTCGGTGCATCCGGGCTACGCCGTAACGCCGCTCATATCGCAAGACCCAGATGACCCCAAGTACAAGGAGTGGGTGAACTCGATGATTCCCATGGGCAGATGGGCTCAGCCGGACGAGATCGCCTACGGCATGCTGTATCTGGCCTCCGACGAGTCGTCGTACGTCACCGGCTCAGAGCTGGTCATCGACGGCGGCTGGACGGCGCAGTAGGAAATCACCAGCCTACCCATCGGACGCGGCGGGCGAGGCCGCCGCTCAAGAGGAGACAATTCGATGGAGCCCGAGTTGATCGCCGACTACGGATGTGAGGTTGGCGAAGGCCCGATGTGGCATCCCATGGAGAAGCGACTGTACTGGGTAGATATACCCACAGGTCGCATGTTCCGTTACGATCCAGCCACCGGCGAACACGAGCAGTGCTACGATGGCGCTCCCGTGGGTGGGTTCACCATACAGGAAGACGGCTCCTTCCTTCTGTTCATGGGCCGAGGGGCCGTGGCCGTCTGGCGTGGTGGTGACCTGGAGTACGTCATCGATGAGATCGCCGACGAGCGCGAGAGGCAGTTCAACGACGTGATCGCCGATCCAATGGGGCGGGTGTTCTGCGGCACGGTGCTGGGGGACGACGACGATGGACGGCTTTATAGGCTCGATACCGACGGCTCCGTACACAAGCTGTTGGAAGGAATCGTGGTCTCCAACGGACTGGGCTTTACCCCGGACCGTAAGGGTATGTATTACACCGAGTCCACGCCGAGGAACATCTACCTTTTCGAGTACGACGTCGAGACGGGGGCTATCTCCAACCAGCGCGTCTTTGTGCACGTACCTGAAGGGGAGGGCAAACCCGACGGGATGACAGTGGACGCCGAGGGGTACGTATGGTCGGCACGCTGGAATGGGTGGAGCCTGGTCCGCCACACCCCCGAAGGCGTCGAGGAGCGGCGCATACGCTTTCCTGCCAGGCAGGTCTCCAGCATGACGTTCGGTGGGGACGATCTCACCGACATCTATGTAACAACCGCGGGAGGCCACGACAAGGGCCAGAACGGTGCCGGAGCCGGCGCGCTCTTCCGGCTCAACCTCGGTATAAAGGGTGTGCCTGAGTTCTTCTCACGAGTCGGGCTGTAAGAGTGCCATGAACGGGGAGTCGGCGGCGATTTCGGTCGAGGGCGTGTGCAAGGCCTTCGGCGAAGTGAAGGCGTTGGAACTCGTCGACCTGGCCGTTCCGTACGGCACAGTGCATGGACTGCTCGGCCCCAACGGCGCGGGCAAGACCACCCTCGTGCGTATTCTCACCACTCTTCTGAAACCCGACGCCGGAAAGGCCCTGGTCGGGGGTTACGACGTCGTCCGTGACGCGGCGGCGCTGCGGGCTGTCATCGGACTAGCGGGCCAGAACGCCGCGGTGGACGAAAACCTCACCGGCTGGGAGAACCTCCATCTGGGTGGGTCGGCTGTACCACATTGGCGAGTCCGAGTCGCGTCTCAGGGCCGATGAGCTACTCGAGCGCTTCGCGTTGACCGACGCTGCCGGGCGTAGGGTCAGGACCTACTCAGGAGGGATGCGGCGCCGTCTCGACTTGGCCGCGAGCCTGGTAGCCCGTCCGCCGATACTCTTCTTGGACGAGCCCACCACCGGGCTCGACCCAAGAAGTCGAATCGGGCTTTGGGACGTCATCAAAGGTCTGGTCAGCGAGGGCACTACCGTGCTGCTGACCACCCAGTACATGGATGAGGCGGACCGGCTGGCCGACGCGATCACCGTGATCGATCTTGGCGCCGTCATTGCCGAGGGCACCGCGCAGGAGCTGAAGAGCCGTTGCGGTGGTGAAACGCTCAGGATACAGGTAACCGACCACGCTCAGACCGCGACGGCGGTAGAGGTTATCGCCTCGTTTGGTCCCGACGGTGCCCAGGCCGTCGCCGAGACCGGCGAGATCACCCTTCCGGTCGAGGACGGAGCGTCGATCCTGGCCGATGTAGTGCGACGACTCGACGCCGCTGGGGTGTCCATCTCCGATATCTCCTTGCGTCAGCCGACCCTGGACGACGTGTTCCTGGCGCTGACCGGGCGCACTACCGAAGACTCGCTACAGTCTGACCAGGGCAGGGGAGACGCATCCAATTCAGGGAGGAGTATGTCATGACTACCGCGGCGCTCGCCTCAATAGGTACCCGGTTTGGCTGGACGGTCTCCGATACGATGGTCATGGCCCATCGCAACTTGCTGCGATACGTGCGACTTCCCCAGCTGCTGGTGTTTTCCACCATCCAGCCGGTCATGTTCGTGCTGCTGTTCACGTACGTCTTCGGCGGCGCCATAGACCTGGGCGAGATGAAGTACATAGACTTCCTGCTGCCCGGGATCCTCATCCAAGCGATGGCGTTCGGGTCCGTACAGACCGGCGTTGGCTTGGCCGACGACCTGTCGCGGGGCATGATCGACCGTTTCCGCTCACTGCCAATGGCCCGCTCCGCCGTGCTGGCGGGACGCATACTGGCCGATATGATCCGCAACAGCTTCGTGTTGTTGCTGATGATTGGGGTCGGCAGCCTCATAGGCTTCAGGTTTCACGGCGGTGTATTGCCCGCGCTCGCCGTCCCGGCTCTGGCCGTGCTATTTGGCATGTCCTTCTCATGGATCACGGCGCTTATTGGGATTTCGGTCAGAGACGCGGAGGCGGCCCAGGTGGCGGGCTTCATCTCGATCTTCCCGCTCGTGTTCATAAGCTCCATCTTCGTACCGGTCGACACCATGCCCGGGTGGCTCCAGGCATATGCGAAGATCAGCCCCATAACCGTAACGGTGGATACGCTGCGCGGCCTCGCCCTCGGAGGCCCGGTGTTGACTCCGCTGTGGCAGTCCCTGGCCTGGATAGGCGGAATACTGGTGGTGTTCGTTCCGCTGGCTGTGAGGCGCTACCAGCGCGTCAGCTAGTCTTTCGGACGTGGGTTCGTGGACGATGGCCGTAAGGGGCTGGAACCTAGGGAGCAATACGAGGAAATTTTGAAATGGCCCTGTTCTTCCGTGGTCCTTGGGCTTCGTCTGCGTTTATTAGAATACCACCGTTCTAGTGGAGGTCCATCATTCGATCTTTGCTGACTTGGAGAGGTTATGTCGTGCGCACAGGATCCGCACGTTCTCCGGTAAAATGCTCGTTCCGCCCTTGGCGAATGGGAAGTCATGGTCGAAATGGAGTTGGTCCACGGCACTGCACATTACACACCGCCCCTTGTCTCGCTTGTAGACGAGTTGTTTGATCCACGAAGGAATCTGGCGGCTAGCCTTGAGGTAGGCGTCGGCCGACTCACGAGAGGCACTAGAATCGAAATCAGCCTGCTCAAACCGGAACTTGAAGACCCTGCGTCCACCCTCACGGCGGTATTGATAGCCCATGAGAAGGTAGAGTCCCCTATCTGTCCACACACCCGGTCGCATCTTCTCATAGACTCGGAAAATCGCTGGAACCACCTTGCCCTGCTTTATGTCATCTACCCATCCAGCGAATTGTCCGTTCTGCGTGGGCTTGCCGTCCACCTCTGACCGTGGTTGGTCAAGCGCTTTCGGGTCTGGGGTACTCTGAGTGCGCCGGACATCGTGACCCTCATAGAGCAGCACTGTTTCATCCGGGCTCAGTGTGTCGGCATATGGCGCGTTGGGACGACGTGACATGAGGACGACTCCATGTCCGGGCGGCGGCTTGAAGTACATGCCGCGCTGTAGAGCCATGCCCTGGCGACTACACATGTCCCAATAAGTGAGGATTTCATCCTTCACTGGTTATTCTCGCCTCACGGTGTCCGATCGTATTGGCAAACTTTTTGCCACCATGAGAAGGGGAGTGGAGCTGAGGGGACTCGAACCCCTGACTTCCTCCGTGCAAGGGAGGCGCTCTCCCAGCTGAGCTACAGCCCCACGATTTGAAACGCCGGGACGGGGGGGGGGGTGCGGCTAACGGAAAAGGGCCGACTCTTGGGTCGGCCCTGACGCCTTAACCGCTGGATAGTGGAAGGAAACGCTAATTTTGTTCACGTTCACCGTTAGGTGAAAAAGCGGCGGGTTTTCTTATATGGAGAAGCCGTCCGTGTGGGGAGCTCCCCCCGATAAATCGGGGTCCGGCTTCGACCCACGCGTCCAAGCTTCCCGCCCACCGACCGACCTAGGAGCGCGTTGAATCTCTCCATCGCACCCCATGGCTCCCTAGAAAGGAGGTGATCCAGCCGCACCTTCCGGTACAGCTACCTTGTTACGACTTACTCCCAGTCACCGACCCCACCCTCGGCGCCTGCCTCTCCGACGAATCGGAGTTGGCCCAGCGACTTCAAGTGTTGCCGACTTCCATGAGTTGACGGGCGGTGTGTACAAGGCCCGGGAACGTATTCACCGCAGTGTGCTGACCTGCGGTTACTAGCAACTCCGCGTTCATGCAGGCGGGTTTCAGCCTGCAATCCCAACCGGGGCCGACTTTTTGGGATTAGCTCCGGATCGCTCCTTGGCAACCCTCTGTATCGGCCAATGTAGCGTGTTTGTAGCCCAGGACGTAAGAGCCGTGCTGACTTGACGTCATCCCCACCTTCCTCCCTCTTTTAAGGGCGGTCTCGCTAGAAAAAACAACTAACGACAGGGGTTGCGCTCGTTGCGGGACTTAACCCAACACCTCACGGCACGAGCTGACGACAGCCATGCAGCATCTGTGCACCTGTCCCGAAGGAGGCCCCGCTTTCACGGGGTTACAAGTGCATGTCAAGCCCTGGTAAGGTTCTTCGCTTATCATCGAATTAAACAACACGCTCCGCTGCTTGTGCGGGCCCCCGTCAATTCTTTTGAGTTTTAGCCTTGCGGCCGTACTCCCCAGGCGGGATACTTATCGCGTTAGCTACGGCACAGAGGGGGTCGATACCCCCTACACCTAGTATCCATCGTTTAGGGCATGGACTACCCGGGTATCTAATCCGGTTTGCTCCCCATGCTTTCGCGCCTCAGCGTCAGGGACAGCCCAGAAAGCCGCTTTCGCCACGGGTGTTCCTCCCGGTATCTAAGCATTTCACCACTACTCCGGGAATTCCACTTTCCTCTGCTGCCCTCAAGTCCGTCAGTTTCCCATGACCCCTCCCAGTTGAGCCGGGAGATTTCACATGAGACTTGACGAGCCGCCTACTCGCCCTTTACGCCCAGTAAATCCGGACAACGCTCGCCTCCTACGTATTACCGCGGCTGCTGGCACGTAGTTAGCCGAGGCTTATTCCTCGGGTACCGTCCTCACTCTTCCCCGAGAAAAGGGGTTTACAACCCGAAAGCCTTCTTCCCCCACGCGGTGTCGCTGCGTCAGGCCTTTTAGCCCATTGCGCAAGATTCCCTGCTGCTGCCTCCCGTAGGAGTGGGGGCCGTATCTCAGTCCCCCTCTGACCGTCCGTGCTCTCACACCGGTTACCCGTCTTAGGCTTGGTGGGCCATTACCCCGCCAACTACCTGATAGGCCGTAAGTCCCTCCCAAAGCGGCGCCCGACGAATCGAGAACCTTTCCTTCCCGGGTTCTAACCTGGGAAGCGTACGGGGTATTAGACCCGGTTTCCCGGGATTATCCCCCGCTTCGGGGCAGGTCACTTACGTATTACTCAGCCGTTCGCCACTATCCTTCCAACCGAAGTCGGAAGGACCGTTCGACTTGCATGCATTAGGCGCACCGCCAGCGTTCGTCCTGAGCCAAGATCAAACTCTAAGAAGTGACGTTTCCTTCCACTATCCAGTTGTTAAGGTGCTGCTTAGGCAACAGGAATCCTACATAATGCGCGGGGTATTGTCAAGGTTGCCCACGCCTGTATTCAGGCCCACGTTGCCCATCTGATTACATTATAGCAAAGCCACCGGCCTTTCCCGGTCGAAGGCTGGGTGGGACGAAGGGGCGGCCACTGGTATTTATTACGCCACGCTCAGCAGAAGCAGTCCTCCTAGCACGCTGATCACTCCGATCGTCTGGTTGGGGGCCAACCGCTCGCGGTAAATTAGGACGCCGCCTAGGATGGGTACCATAGGATAGGTGGCGGAGGCGGCGGTGACGATCGAGATGAGCCCGATTTCGGCACCGCGAGAGAACGCGAACAGGCCTACCGTTTCCAGGATCCCGATTAGTAATAGCGCCGCCATAAGTCTTGGGGTGAGCCCTCGCCATGGTAGCTGTCTCCGAACGAGAGGGACCGGCACGAGAAGACACAATGTCAGGAGACGCCACAAGAAAATAGGAGGGAACCAACCGATTTCTTGGGAAAGTCTACCGAAGCCATATATAAAGGGCCCAATAAGCATCACCGCGATAATCGCCCAAATGGCGCCCCTACCGATCATGCCCTGTCCGGTATTGAGGCGGCGAAGGTCCACTGAGGACAACAGAATCCCTCCTATGGCGGCCGTCACGCCCAACGACTGGCCAGCCGTCAGACGCTCCCCTGCCAGTGACACGGCCATAAGGATGGCGATGGCCGAATGGCCGGAGAATATGGGGGATACAACGGACACGGGACCTTCCCTCAGCGCGTTGTAGTACACGAAGTAGCCTCCGACGCCTAGTACACTCACGACAATGAGCACCCCCCATTGTTCGAGGGAGACCTGGCTTAAACTGCTCGCCGCCACCAGATATATGGCGGCCATCACAACGGAGGCGAAATTCGCCCAGAAAAGCACCTGGAAGTTGCCTGTCTTCCGTGACGCATCCACAGTGACAAGGACTGCGAAACCCCACATCAGTGCGGCGATCAGGCCGAATACGACGCTGTCGGTAACCAATTGGTGCGGGTAACCTCTTTCTGTTAGAAGTGGTTTCTCGGATGCCCCTGGGCGCTACCCTAGGCTCAGCAGCAGCAGCCCTCCCAGCACGGTGGCCACCCCCACCATCTGGTTGGGCGCCATCCGCTCACGGAATATCACGAGGCCTCCCAGGATAGGTACCAAAGGGTAGGTGGTAGAGGCGGCCGCGACAATCGAGATAACCCCGATTTCGGTCCCTCTAGCGTAAATGGAGAGGCCACCGACTTCCAGAAGGCCGATCAGCGCGACCACAGCCGCAAGTCCCACGGTGTGCCGGCGCCATGGCCACCGTCTTTGGGCTAACGCGATGGGGGAGAGTAGGGCCAGCGTCAGCAGACGCCATATGTAGACGGGCGTGAACCAGCCGATGTCTTGTGAGATGCTGCCCAGAAGGAAGTGGGACGATCCGACCAGCACCATCGCAATGAGCGCCAGTATGACTCCCTCGCCGATCAGGTGTCGTCCGGCATGCAGGCTTCTGAGGTCCACCGAGGCCAGCACGATCCCTCCGATAGCGACCGTCGTGCCCAGCGTCTGGCCGACTGTCATGCGGTCTCCAACCAGGATCACGGCCAGCAGGATGGTAACCGCGGCGTATGCGGATTCGATGGGGGCGACTATGGATACTGGCCCTCGTCTCAGCGCCTCGAAGTACGCGAATGCGGCCGAGATGGCTATTAGACATAGCAGAAGTATGCGACCCCACTGGTCCAGGGAGAGGTGGACTAGTCCGCCTTCTACAACCAGGTACACGGTGCCCGCGATGACGGAGGCAACATGCGCCCAGAAGAGCACCTGAAAGGTGCCTATCCTTCGCACCGCCACTGCAGTGCATGTAATCCCTACTCCCCACATTATCCCGGCAAGCAGCCCGAATACGACGCTTTGAGTAACCAATCGGCGGAATCCGCCTCCTAATAATGTGATTAGTGGAGACGAAGCATATCACAGAGCTGGACGGTCCCCAGCCACGAGCGTGAGCGGCTCAACACGTCCTGACTGGCGGGGCAGACGCCTCAGAGCGCTATGCCAGGCTCAGCAGGAGCAGCCCCCCCAGCACGGTAGCTATCCCTATCATCTGATTAAGCGCCAGCCGTTCGTGGAGGAAGATCACAGCCCACAGGAGAGGCGCCAGGGGATATATAGTGGAGGCCGCCGCCACGATCGAAATCAGTCCGAGTTCTGATCCCCTCGCGAACGAGAATGCTGCGCCCGTATCGAGAAAGCCGATCAATGCCATCATCGCCATGAGACCTGGTGAGAGCCCCTGCCATGGCCACTGCCTTCTGACGACCGGGACCATGACAAGCACAGACATCGTGAGGACGCGGAACAGGTACACGGGCAGGAACCAACCAAGATCTTGAGAGAGCCTACCTATAAGGAATTGGGTGGTTCCGATGAGTACCATCGCGAAGACCGCCAGCACGGGACCCTTGCCGATAAGGCCCTGTCCGATGCGCATACTCTTCAGATTCACAGCGGCCAGCACGACTCCCAGGATGGTAACGGTAGCGCCCAACGACTGGCCGAGGTTCAGGCGCTCTCCCACAAAGAGCACCGCCAGGATGACGGCGACCGCCGAGTGGGCGCTGTCAATGGGAGCAACTATGGATATGGGCCCCTCCCTCAGAGCGAGATAGTACGTGGTGTAAGACACTAACGCGAAAACACTCAGGGTGACCAGCAACCCCCATTGGCCGAGCGATGGCTGAACTAGGGTGCTTCCCACCACGAGATATATGGTGGCCGCTCCAAGTGAAGCGACGTTCAGCCAGTAAAGCACCTGGAATATGCCGGTCCTGCGCAATGCCAGTGCAGTAAAGACTACCTGCACGCCCCACGTCCCCCCGGCAAGGAGCCCAAATAAGAGGCTTTCAGTGACCAATTGGCGAAATCCGGCTTTCTACTGATGTGGCCAGTGGGCACGAAGCATATCACACGGTTATCCGGCGCCACGTTCAGGTTGCGGGCGTAGATACTCTCCTGGAAACGGCGCCGTAGCCGTTGACAGGCTACCGGCGCCTGAGTAATATCGGGCCTACCCTTGATAGGAGGGTGCCCCCGATTTCCGCCTCCCCCAGCGGCGACCTGGATATCAAGGCCTTGAAGCGGGTGCTGTCCGTCCGCTTGGTAGGCCGTAGGGTGCTTTTATACGACTCCCTCTCCTCGACTATGGACGAGGCGAGACGTCTGGTGGACAGTGGAGAGCCCGAGGGAACGATCGTCATCGCCGAGGAGCAGACGGCGGCCAGAGGCCGGTTTAGCAGGGCGTGGGTCTCTCCCAGGGGCCAGAACGTAACCTTTTCCGCGCTACTCCGACCATCTATCGACCAGCTCCCTTTCGTTAACATGGCGGCGACGCTGGCGGTAGTCGAGGCCATCTCGGACCTTACCGGCCTCACACCGACCGTAAAATGGCCTAATGACGTCCGCGTGGGCGGCCGGAAGATATGCGGGATTCTGGTGGAGACGGAGATGGAGCGGAGCGATGTGAGATTCGCCGTGGTCGGCATCGGCATAAACGTGAACGTCGATACATCACGGTTTGAAGATGTCGCTCCCACCGCGACCAGTATCCTTCGGGAGACCGGTAAGGAGGCGGACCGGACTCAACTGCTTCAGGGCGTCCTGGAGCGGCTTGACGCTCTGTACTTGGCTGTCAAGGGCGGCGCTTCCCTCACCGAGCGGTGGGCCGCCAAACTGGAGACGCTGGGCCGGGAGGTGAAGGTCCGGTGGAAAGACCGTGTCGTCGAGGGCAGGGCACAGGGGGTGGATGATATGGGAGGCCTCATCCTCGCCAGGCCCGATGGGTCGATCTTCACCGTGACGGCGGGCGAAGTGACCTCTCAGTTGTAATGGGAGGTGTCTATGCCAGCGGCTCAGATTCAGGCACGGGTTCGGCCGAAGGCCGGGCGGAACGCCATCGATGTGCTAGATGAAAACACAGTCCGTATCCTGGTGACCGCTCCGCCCGACGGAGGAAAGGCCAATGACGCGATCATTGGCCTGCTGGCCAAACGACTCGGGGTAGGCCGGGGCAATGTGCGCATTCAGAGGGGCCACAAGTCCAGAAACAAGCTGCTCCAGATCGACGGCATCACCCAGGCCGAGCTCTTAAGGCGCCTTTCAAAAGGGGACCAGTAGGGGAGGACACAATCGAGGGTCAGGGGCTAGCCTGAGTTAAGGCACAAGCTCAGAGTCATCCTCAGCTTAGAATGCCGATCAAGACTCGTTGCACGACGATGACCAGGATGAGGGCGACCATGGGTGAGAAGTCCAGCATCCCGAAGGTGGGGAGTATCTGCCTGATCGGCCTTAGAATCGGTTCGGTAATCTGGAACAGGATGGCGGCTGCGGGGTTCGACGGGCCCAGGTTGAGCCACGATATGATGACCCGGCCGATCAGGGCTAAGTACAGGATCGTTCCCAGCAGTCGAATGAAGGTGACCAGTAGATCGTTCACCGTCGTTCCCCCAAAACCTTTGACCTCTCATACGCGGCGATAACAGCCTTTAGGATGGACTCGCGAAATCCGCCCTTCTCCAAGGCCAGCAGCGCCTCCGCGGTGGTGCCGCCCGGCGAGGTGACCATATCCTTTAGCTCGGCCGGGTGTTTCTCCGACTCCTTGACCAGCCTGGTGCTGCCGAGTACCGTCTGGAGCACGAGCCTGCGGGCCATGTCCCGGGTCATCCCCAGGTACACCCCGGCGTCGATGAGAGACTCGATGAAGAGAAACACGTAGGCGGGCCCGCTGGCGCTGAGCGCCGTCGCCATATCGATCAGCTTTTCGTCCTCGACGTAAGTCTCCTCGCCGAGGGTGCTCAGGATCTCGCGGGTGGCCTCCTTCTTGTCCTCCGGCACCGAGGGAGAGGCCGTCCACACGCTCATTCCGGCTCGTATCTGCGCGGGTGTGTTGGGCATTACGCGAACGACGGCGGGTTGGTCGAGGCCCTGGATCAGCGTGTCCAGCTTGGCCCCCGCGACGATGGAGACCAAGGTTTGCTCCGATCCAGTGTATCCTCTCAGATTGGCCATTACGTCACCCAGGTTCTGAGGCTTGACGGATAGGACCACTAAGTCGGCACCGTCGAGTGCCTCGTGGTTGTTGTCGCTGCAATCGAGGCCGAATCGGCTCTCCAGGTGGGTCCGCCGGCTCTCCAGCGGCTCACCGACCTTTATCTCCTGAGGCGTGGCCAGACCCGAGTCCAGGATACCTCCTATGATCGCCTCGGCCATAACTCCGCCGCCTATAAACGATATCCGCATCTTGTTATGGCAAACTCCCGCTAGTGGCAAGCCCTACGGCCACCTTGATGGCCTCCACCATGCTTTCGTGGTCCGCGATGCCTTTCCCGGCGATGTCGAAGGCGGTCCCATGATCGACCGATGTACGCACGAAGGGCAGACCCAGGTTCAAGGTGATGCTCTTTGACCAGTCGTAGACCTTTATGGGGATGTGCCCCTGATCGTGATACATGGCTAAGACCACGTCGAACTTGCCCGCGATCGCTTCGTTGAAGACGGTATCTGCCGGGAGGGGGCCGGCCGCGTCGATGCCGGCGGACCGCGCCTCCTCGACGGCTGGCGCGATTTGTTGCTCCTCTTCTTCTCCAAGCAGCCCGCCCTCACCGGCGTGGGGGTTCAGCGCGGCCACGCCTATCCTCGGGTTCGGGAACCCCCACCTGCGCAGGCTCTCGTCCGTCAACTGGATCGTGGCCAGCACGTTCTGCCTGGTCACGTAATCGCAGGCCAGGCGCAAGGAGCGATGGGTGCTCAGGTGCACCACCCTCAGGTTCACGGCCATCAGCATGGTCGCCACCCGGCCGGCGCCGGACTGCCTCTGAAGTATCTCCATGTGGCCGATGTCCTCGTATCCGGCCAGGCTGCACGCCTCCTTGTTGATGGGCGCGGTCACCATCGCACCGACCTTGCCCGCGCCCGCCAGTTCGCCGGCGGTCAGCACCCACTGTATGGAGGCCCTGCCGGCCTCGGCGGAAACCCGGCCCTTCTGGACGCTGCCGTAGTTCAGACCGTTCACGTCCATCACATCGACGGTGCCGGGAAGCCCTTCAACGCCTTCAATGGTCTCTGCGATTCGCGTCGAGGCACGCGACCCGATCGTGTGCAGCGCGTCGTCCATGGCGGCGGCGCTTCCGATGACGAAGGGTCGGCAGCCCTGCTGGACCCTCCGGTCCACCAGGGCCTTGGCGGTCACCTCCGGGCCTATTCCGGCGGGGTCGCCCATGGTTATGGCGATCAAAGGATTTTTGTCCGCACCCACGCTTCCTCCCAAGTCTGTCGCCGCCGTGTCCGATGGCGCATCTATTAAATGTGGACGGCTGCCCGTCCACATTTAATAGATTATACGCTCTGAGCCCTCAAAAAACGAGAGGCCCGGACGCGTCCGGGCCCCGAGGAACGCTGCGACAGGTCGCATGTGGGTTAGCACATCCTACATGACATGAACTCACATTCCCCGGCATTCCTTAGTGACTCTTTAGGAGAACCTTACCGGCTCCTTAACGTTCCGACCGGTCGGAACGGCAAGGGTGGACTGCACTGGGTCTTTATACCACTCTTTAGGTTGGTCCCGCCAGTGTTGCCAGAGGCTCGCCAACTAGAATCGCCTAGGGTGCAGTGGCAGAAGTGTAATGCGGAGGCTGACCTGAACGTTTGAACCCTCAAGGCGACAGTGATCGCTAGCAGGTACTCCAAAAAGGTGACCTTTTGGAGTGGTGGAGCCGGGAGAGGGTCGAACTACTCCTGAAACACGATCTGGCTGTGCTTGTGGCGGCCTGATTTACCGACTACGACCAGTCTCCAGGAGCTTGTTTATGATCTGCTCAGGTGTCTAATTCCTTATCTCCATGAATCCCCCTTTCTTGCGGCCCAGATACTACCTTTAGTCCTGGACCAGTTTTCGGCGGGTAGGTCAATAACACTGAAAATGATCCGATCTGAGGTGGGGGTGTTCTGGACGCAACTCATGGGTCAGGTTCTGGTCGACGGACATGATTGACAAAGTGCGTTCCCATGCCCTATCCTGCCCATCACGCGCTGCCGCGCCACGCAAGGTGTCGCCTCAGCCCCTCAGCGACCCGCTAGCCCTTTAGCATCGACCGCGCTCTTTCGCTGTAATCCTTCGCGGTCAATCATTTGCTTAGTCAAAAGTCTTCGTATCCGTTCTGAGTGGTCTGCCTGGGGAGGAGGCCACAACAGAAAGTGTGAACCGTCGAGTTCGAGGCCCACCTTCGCGTAAAGGGACTGCCGGTGGCTTTTGCGGCGGACAGTCCAAATAGGCTCAGGAAGGACAATATTATGAATAGAGCTCCGCATAACTTGCCCGGTCCAGGATCGGGTGACATCTCCGCCGATTTCTATCGCGAACACGCCCGTCACTATGCGAAGATCAACTTGACCGGAGTTCAACGGGTATTTCCGGAAGCGTCACATTCGGACCTCGAAGGTAACCACTCACTCCTGCTGCGACTCCAGGAGTTGGTGCCAGGAAGCAGGGGACTGGATGCTGGATGCGGCGCCGGTGCTCACGACGTGGCCATGCTGCTCGACCGCGGCTACGACATGTACGGCATCGACGTCGTGCCGGAGAACATTGAGTGTGCCCTGGATTACTATCCAGATCTGCATGGGAGAGTATGGGTCGCTGACCTGTCCCAAAAGTTGGAAACGGACGATGGTAGCTTCGATTTCGTCCTGTGCAATGCCGTGATCCAACACCTGGAGCCCGATATGGTCTACGGAACGACACTTGCCGAGTTTGCCAGGATACTGAGGCCACAAGGGGTCCTTCAGCTGATGTTCAAGAAGGGTAATGGAGTCAAGACGGTCTACGACCATGATTACGGAGTGGACCGATCATTTCAGTTATACCGAGAGCAAGAGATTCTGGACGGCCTGAGATCGCAGGGAATGGATCTTGTCCAGGAGGAGAGCCCCACAAGCCTCGGCGGCATTATGTACTTCACCAATCCCAAGGGCGATGATTATTGCGTCTTCTATGCCCGCAAGAAGCCATATACCAAGCGCACTGTGAGGCCTGATTTGTTGGTAGAGCAAGGCCAGAGACATTCCGGTTTACCAGAGGATTCCGAATGGACGTCACGGACCGAATCGCCGTGGTTACTGGAGGAGGACGTGGCATAGGGCGGGCCATCGCTCTGGCGCTTGCCGAGCACGGGGCCGACGTGGTGGTCGCAGGCCGGGATGGCGAAACCGCCGGTGTCGTGGCCAATGAAGTAAAGAACCTGGGCCGAGAGTCCATGGCGACCGTCGCCGGCGTCACCGATCAGGCTTCAGTGGACCGCATGGTCCCTGAAGCTGTGGACCGCTTCGGTCGAGTCGACATCTTCTCGCCAGACAGGCCTGTATACAGGTGTGAAAGGCTAGTGGCGACCCCGACCGGCACCGAACCGGCGATCTCTGCCTTGACGGGGGACGAGAAAAGGCGGGTGTAGGTGCCTACTCTACGCTACTCGCACTTGTTGTAGCCGCAGTCGGGGCAGGTCAGGCACCCTTCCTGGTGGATCAGGTGCCCAGAGCACTCGGGACACCTGGCCCCGGTGGGAATCGGTCCCTCGTAATCGTAGCCGCGGCCATCCTCCGGCTCCCTCGACGATGGAAAGAGGCCAAGTTGCGCGGTGGTCTCGTCTGATGCTTGAACGTGGCCTGGAGCTGTCGCCTGCGAGGCGTCGGAGTGGCGGCTCAGCACCAGAGCGACCGCGTCTGGGACCGACCTGACCGGGATGCCGGCATCCCACACTTTGCAGCAGGTTATGCCCTTTAGCTGCGCTACGATCTGCTCCGGGTCGAGGCCGGAGCGCAGCGCCAGGGAGGCGAGCCGGGAGATGGCCTCGAGCTGGGCCGAGTCGCAGCCTCCCGCCTTGCCCAGGTTACTGAAGACCTCGAAGGGCCTCTCACGCTCATCGAAATTCACCGTCACGTACATATTCCCGTGGCCGGTCCGCACCCGCTCCGTTATCCCCGCCGTGGCCTGGGGCCGAATCTTCGGCACCCGCATCGAGCCGTCCTCGGCAGTCCTCTGGTCTCCGCTCCCAGTTTCCAGGACCTGCATCGACTTGGAGCCGTCCCGATATACCGTGACGGCCTTGCAGTCCGTCTCCCAGGCCAGCCAGAAGGCGTCGCCGATGTCCTTTACCGTCGCGTCGTTAGGCAGGTTAATGGTCTTTGAGACGGAGTTGGTGACGTGCTTTTGCCAGACGGCCTGCATGCGGACGTGGGCCTCGGGCTTTATGGCCATGGCGGTCCGGCAGAGGGCCGGGTCAAGGCCGTGCTCTTTCAACGTCTGCTCGGCGTCGTCCGGGTTGTCGGCGACCTCCGTCAGGACCCGCCTCACGGCCTCCTTGTCTTCGAGGCGCTTTTGAAGGATTTCTTGGATGGAGACGGGTGCGTCGAGCAGTCGGGAGCTTGCCCCCTCATGGTTCTCCCAGAGGACGTTTGACCACCAGGCGATGGCGAAGTGGGGCTCGATGCCGCTGGAGCAGCTGGCTATCCTGCTGATGGTGCCCGTGGGGGCGATGGTGATCACGCTGGAGTTGCGGACCGGGGGCAGACCTTTCTCTTTAAGCGCCGAGTTTTCGTACTCTGGGTAGGCGCCGCGCTCCTCCGCCAGTCTGGCCGACTCATCCCAGGCCATCCTGTTTATGAAGCCGCCGACCTTGTCCGCCGCCGTAAGGGCGTCCTCCGAGTCGTAGGGCACGTTGAGCCGCACCAGGGCGTCCGCCCAGCCCATCACGCCCAGGCCGATGCGCCTGGTGGCCAGGTTTACGTCCCTCAGGGTCTGCAGCGGAAACTCGTTCACCTCGATCACATCGTCGAGGAACCGCACTGACCTCCGTATGGTCTCCTCTAGGGCGTCCCAGTCGAAATCGTTCTCGGCGATGTGCTTGTCCAGGTTGATCGAGCCGAGGCAGCAGTTGCCGTAGTTCTCAAGGAACTCCTCTCCGCAGGGATTGGACGTCTGGATCTTCCCCATCTGGGGATTGGGCGCCGTCTCCCATACCTTGTCTATGAACACGACGCCCGGGTCTCCCGTCTTCCATGCGGACTCGCAGATCTCATCCCACAGCTCTCTGGCGGGAACGGTGTCGACCACCTCCTTGGTTCGGGGATTGATCAGATTCCACTCGCGGTCATCCTTGACGGCGCGCATGAACTCGTCGGTTATCTGGACGGAGATGTTGAAGTTCTGGATGGCGTCGTCGCCGTCCTTGCAATGGATGAACTCTCTGACGTCTGGATGGCTGTCGATAAGCTGGCCCATGTGGGCGCCCAATCGAAAGGCTCCCTGGGTGAGTGTGGCCCCCACGGCGGAGTAAAGCTTCATCACTGCGATGGGGCCACAGGCGAAGCCGTGAGTCGTCGAGATTTTGTCGTCCTTGGGCCGGAGGTTGGAGAAACCGAAGCCTATACCGCCACCCCACTTTTCGATCATGGCCGCGTCCTTGGCCACGTTCATAATGGAGTCCATCGTGTCCTCCGGGGACACGACGAAGCATGCCGACAAGCATCCCCTTCCGGTGCCGGCGTTGACCAGGGTAGGGGAGTTGGGCAGGAACTTCAGCGAGGTCAGCAGGTCGTAAAAGTGCTCCTCCCAGATCTTGCGGTTGCCTTCGTCCTCGGCCATGGCCACCGCTTTCGCCACGCGGGTAAAGAGCTCCTCCGGAGTCTCGACGGCCTTACCCTCGGCATCCTTACTGAGGTATCGTTTCTCCAGGACCGTTCGGGCGTTAGGAGTGAGCTCCACCGCGGTCTCCGATGGTGCTCCGTTGCCTTTGAGGGCCTCGGCCACGACCTGCGTGGCTCGCTCGCCGGACACCCCAGCCGATTCCAGGACGCTGAGCAGCTCGCTCAAGACACGGTCTTGCTTGCTCTGGCCCTTGGGTCCGCGGGAGGTCCGTTCCTTCAGCATGTAAAACTCCTGATCGACGAAGTGTTAGAACGCATTAATATACCAGATGTGAAACGGGTGGTCAGGGGATGTCGTCCGCTCGCGGCCGCGAGTCAGACGGCAGCGTACCAGCGGGCCTCACGCCCGCCGGTACAGGCCACTGGCGTGCGATGTGGGGTGGTACGGTCGTGACGCGGGCTCACCGCGTCGCGACCGTTCCCAGAGAGACTCGTGGGCGACTTGTGAGGCACGGTTCCCGACACTGTCATCTCCTGTTAGACGGGGTGTGAGGGCTTAACTCGGGCCACTCATTGAAGCGGGTGGGATACAAACGGCTGGAACTGTCTGGCCCCCGGGTGTTCGTCGCTTCGAGCGCATGGAGTGCATGAGGGGACCAGGCTCCTGAGCCCGTTGGTCCCATCGGGGCTTGTTGAGTTGCTACGCCCTACCTCCCATGCCCCCGGCGCTCCGGCGGTCCCGTAGCTTTTCCAGGCGAGACGCGCCCAGCAGTGATAGCAGTAGCCGCCGGTTTTGTCATAAACGTAGCTCAGCTCGCCGTCGCTATGCGGAATTGAGCGTTTCCCAAAAATCCTAAGGGCCCTTCCCTTCCACCGCGACTTAAGGGGTGACGCTATGCTCGTAATCTGCGTGTCGACTGAAAATCCCATATCGCCCTCATCTTTCCCAAACGCATCCAGAGGTCACTACCGCTCAGAGGACACAACGGTCCAGATAAACGGTCTATTAAGGGGGAGACACCCTCGGCCAGGAAGTGCCGCTACTGGCTACTGCCCGGCTGGGGCTCCTTACGGCGGCGCCCTCGCCGCCGGGTCGGCACAAACACCGGCGCGTCCTCCATTCCGGGAAGGAACGGCTGATCGCCGGGCGTCGTCTCTGGTACCTGACGCGGCTCCAGGAGCGCGTCGATCTCATCTTTGAACGTCTCGATGTCCCTAAAGTCCCGGTATACGCTGGCGAACCTGATATAAGCCACGCGGTCCAGCCCTTTCAGTCTGTCCATCACCAATTCGCCTATGGCCTGGCTCGGAATCTCGGCCTTGCCAACATCCGCCAGCAGCGCCTCGATATCCTCGACGATCTTGTCGACAGCCCCTAATGGAATGGGTCGCTTTGCGCAGGCTTTGGTCAGGCTCACCCAGAGCTTGTCGCGGTTGAAGTCCTCGTGCCGCCCGTCCCTTTTAATCAGTTGCAGCGCCCTCGTCTGGACGCGCTCGTAGGTGGTGTACCTGAGGCCGCATCGGAGGCATTCGCGGCGGCGGCGGATGTCCTCACCGGAGTCTCTGGAGTCGATAACCTTTGAGTCGCCGTGGCTGCAATAGGGGCACAACATCTGGTATTTTGGACGAGTCTTGAAATGTTCTCAGAATACAACGGGTCGTGCAGTCAGGCGAGAGTACCACTAGATGTTGGGTGCTGTCAAGGATAACAACACGCCATTTTCGGCGTCAAAATTCTGGACGGAGTTGACGCGACCTGGCTCTATCTGCCGGCCGTTTCCTGTGGCACTTCAGGTCTGTTCGGAGGAGATCAGAATGCGCCTAAGGAGCCGGGTGGTGAGATACGGCGGTATGGGAACAATGGTGGGCCTGTGAACAAAAAGAAGAGGGAGGCCTCTGAAAAGCGGCCTCCCTCTTCTGCGGAGGAGGAAGATGATTCGGGTGCAGGCGCGCCTAGCGCGAGGCGCCGCACCCTAGTTGATTAGTCTTCTTGGTGGCCGTTTACCCTGGCGACCTCTGGCATCCGGCGTCGGGACCGGGACATACGGCGAAGGAAGGGAGGGATATCCAGCTCGGACTCGTCGTTGGTGAGCGCATCTTTTAGCATCTCCGCCATCTCCCCTCGCCTCTCCTCCATTGTCTCCGAGGTGGGGAATCCGGTGGCGATAAGAGTGAGCCTGACCTCGTTCTCCATTTTCAAGTCGGTTGTCATCCCGAAGATGATGTTGGCATCCGGGGCGACGACCCGTTGGATCACCTCGGCCGCCTCGTGAAGTTCCGAGAGCTTCAGATCGCTGCCGCCGGTGACGTTGAATAGCACACCTCTGGCCCCCTCGATGGACACGTCGAGTAGGGGATTGGAGATCGCCTGCTGAGCGGCCTCCGTGGCCCGGTCATCGCCCACGCCAGAGCCTATGGACATCCACGCCGGCCCTGCGCCCTTCATGACGGCTTCTACGTCGGCGAAATCGAGGTTGATCTCTCCTGCAACCGTCACCAGCTCGGCGATGGACTGGACCCCCAGGCGCAGCACATCGTCGGCCTTCCTGAAGGCGTTCTCAGCCGTGATCTCCTCTTCGCAGATCATATGGAGGCGTTCGTTGGGAATGGCAAGTAGGGTGTCCACCTGCTCTCTGAGCTTTACGATTCCCTCCTCCGCCGCCCTGGCACGCTGCAACCCTTCGAAGTCGAAGGGCCTGGTAACCACTCCGACCGTCAGAGCGCCACCCTCCTTCGCAACTTGGGCGACCATAGGCGCGGCGCCTGTGCCTGTTCCGCCGCCCATACCGGCCGCAACGAAAACCATGTCGCAGTCACGAAGTGCCTCTATGAGATCGTCCCGGCTCTCCTCGGCCGCACGTGCTCCCCTTTCGGGATCGCCTCCCACACCTTTGCCTCCGGTGAGGTCCTCACCTATAGCGAGCTTGAGGGGGATGTCGGAGCCTATCAGGGCCTGAGTATCAGTGTTTATGACCATATACTCGACGCCCGTAGGCCGTTCCCTGAACATCCTCGAGACGGCGTTGGAGCCACCTCCACCCACTCCCACCACCTTGATTCGCGCCGCGGCGTGCGACTCTCTGTTATTCACGAACATCAGACCCTCCCTTTTTCGGCAAGAATGTTCTCACCGTAAACAAATTTCGTACCTGTTCAACGAGTCGAGAGATGATAGCTATTGTGCCCGCCGAGGCTCCTCGGCGGGGGCTGCTCGTCGGTTCTGTGGCGGACTCGGGCTGGCTCAGAGCCCATAGCAGAATGCCCACGCCGGTGGCGTGCGCCGGGTTCTTGAGCTCCGCCGGCAGGCCCATGCGTCCGTTGGGCACTCCCAGTCGCACGCGGTTGGTAAGGCTCTGGCGAAGCAAAGTTTCTAGGCCCGGCAGGTTTGACGTACCTCCCGTGACGACCAACGGGACGCCGGCGAGGTCGCCCAAATCGGCCTCGTTCAGCTTAAGCTCGATCAGGCTGACTAGCTCCTGGGCCCGTTCTCTTATGAGCTGACACATGTCTCTCCGGGGGACCCGGATTTCTGCGTCTCTGCCCGATAGCCGAAGCCTTACCTCCTCGTCAGGGCGGATGCCGAACGGCTCGGTAGTAGCGTGATGCAGTTTCGCGGTCTCAGCGGTCTCATATGGGGTGTCGTATGTCACACAGATGTCGTTGGTGAACTGGAATCCGCCGACCGGAATGACGCCCGTGAAACAGATTCTTCCTTTATTAAATACGACGACGTCGGTTGTGCCGCCGCCGATATCGACAACTACTGCGCCGCGGTTGCGCTCTTCCGGTGTCAGGACCGCCTGGCCGCTGGCCAGGGGCTCCAGCACCAGCGAGGAAACCTCTACGCCCGATCCCTCCACGGCGCGCACGAGCTTGCCGACGACGTTTGATGCGCCCGTCACCACGTGTGTCTCGACCTCCACCTGCTCAGCGTGCATGCCCAGTGGATTCCTAATCCCACCGTTTCCGTCCAATGAGAAGGCCATGGGAATCGTATGGATGACTCTCCGGTCGGGCTCACGCGTGGCGGCGGTCAATCTGTCGGGCAATTGGGCCAGGGCACCGGCGGAGACTACACCCCTTTCCGTCAGGTCCATTAGGTCCCACCGGTTCTCGAACGCCATGTGGGCCCCAGTGACGCCCACATGAGCGGACTTGATGTCGGTGCCAAGACGCTGCTGGACTTCGTTCAGGGACGCGGAGATGGCCTTTTGAGCCGCCTCAACGTCGATAACGTTGCCTTTTCGAAGGCCTTCAGAGGGCACAGTGCTGTGTGCCAGGACCTGCAGGCGTCTGGAAGACGATATCCTGCCCGCGATCGAGCATACCTTGCTAGTGCCGACGTCGATAGCAGTTAGCGTCCTTGATTCTTGGATCATACCGGCCTCTCCATTACTGTCGAGCAGAGTTCTTTGTGAACATGAAGCTCGTATCCTCGCACAAAGTCAGTCCGTGAGATTAGATTCGCTCCGCCACCCGTATTCGAGCGCTGCGGCAGCGGGGGTTAGCGCGCACCTCGTCCTGAGATGGCTTGATTACCTTGCGGTTGACAAGCTTGACCCGCGCTTTGTGCCCGCACACGCATGCGGGTGTGCCCGGTGGGCAGATGCAATCTGAAGCCTCTCGCCTAAGGGCGGTCTTTGCCAGCCGGTCCTCCAATGAGTGGTAGGAGATGGTCACCAGTCGCCCCCCGGGTGCGAGTACGTCGAAGGCCTGTTCCAGGCCGTGCTGAAGGTTCTCTAGCTCCCGGTTCACCTCAATCCTTAGCGCCTGAAAGGTGCGAGTTGCGGGGTGGATGGCTCGCCGCATGGGCCTGCCCACGGTGCGGGTGAGGATGTCGGCCAGCTGAGTAGTCGTCTCGATGGGACGGCTATTCACGATCGCCCGTGCAACTTTACGTGCGCGGGGCTCCTCACCGTACTGAGAGATAACTTCCGTCAACTTCTCCTCCGGGTATTGGTTCACTACCTGGTAAGCGGTCTTCTTTTGGCTGAGGTCGAAGCGCATATCCGGTCTCGTCTCTAGATTAAAGCTGAAGCCTCTGTCCTGAGTCTCAAGCTGGAGAGAGGAAACCCCAAGATCGAAAAGTACGCCGTTCGCGGGCACGATATCGGCCTCCCTCGCTATTTCCCCCAACTCCGCGAAGCTCCCGTTGACCAGTGTGACCCTGTCTTCGTAGGGCTGCAGCCTACGAGTGGCCACGCGAAGCGCATCGGCGTCCATGTCTATTCCAAGCAGTCGGCTTCCGGCACTGGAGGCTTTTAGCACGGCTAATGCGTGTCCGCCTTCTCCAACCGTGCAGTCAACAAACCTTCCACCGGCTTTGACCTTGAGGTTAGTCAGTACCTCCTCTACCATTACTGGCTTGTGACGAGCGTCCACGGCTTGTACCAGTGATCCTCCCGGCCTCTTACCTCTCTGAAAACGCATCCGGCGCGCCCCGTTTGAGAGCACGTCTTGAAGGCCACTATGGCCTGCGCATGGTAAAATGTGTTCAGCCGGGTGGTTGCCGTCAGAAGCGCGTCGGCGCCTGGTAATCGAAGTTTCCCAGAGACACCCTCGCCCACGCAAGGCGGTTTCGTACAAAGTTAAGACTTTTTCCAAACATATCCTAAATTCACTCTGGGCGGCCCAACGGGCAGCCCAATAGGAGAGGCATCCAATTTTCAATGTCGCCATACTCACCATCAGCGACGCCGGCTCCAAAGGCGAACGTCAGGACACCAGCGGCGACAAGATCAGTGAAATCGTGCGCCGCGAGGGCTTCAAAGAGGTTTACCGCGACATCGTCCCGGACGTGACGGCTTCGATCTCGGGTAAACTGGCCGAGTGGTGCGACGCCGGCGAGGTGGACCTGGTCCTGACTACCGGAGGAACGGGGCTTGGACCTCGGGACGTTACGCCTGAGGCGACGCGGGCCGTAATCGATATGGAAGTGCCGGGTATCGCGGAGGCGATCCGAATCCAGACCCTGAAGAACACACCGTTTGCCATGCTCAGCAGGGCCGTTGCCGGCTTGAGGAACGGGTGCCTGATCGTCAACCTTCCAGGCAGCCCTAAGGGCGTCGAGGAGTGTCTGGAGGTCGCCGTACCCGCGATTCCACACGCGCTGGAGATGGTTAAGGGCTGGCGCGGCCATCCCGCCAACTGATGTAGGTTCCAGGTGGTTGCCCCCCATGCGATTTCACGTATTCACCATCTTTCCGAACATGTTTGAGGGACCCTTTGCCGAAGGGATTATCGGGCGGGCCCGGGACGAGGGGTTGGTGGACCTTCGTGTACACGACATCCGCGACTTCACCCACGACCGTCACCGCACGGTGGATGACTCCGCCTTTGGCGGAGGCCCGGGGATGGTGATGAAGCCTGAGCCTCTGTTCGAAGCTGTTGAGGCGATCCGCGCCGAGGGGGAGTTTGACGACCGCACTCCCGTTGTACTGCTGTCGCCTCAGGGCCGCAGGCTCAACCAGGAGATCGTGCAGGAGATGGTGGGGCAACATGACCTCGTGTTGGTCTGCGGCCGCTACGAGGGGGTGGACGAACGGGTGCGTCAACATCTGGCCACCGACGAGATCAGCGTCGGCGACTACGTGCTCAGCGGTGGAGAGCTTGCCGCCATGGTAATCATCGAGGCCGTGTCCAGGCTCGTCCCGGGTGTGGTGGGTACCGCTGAGTCGGTACAGGACGACTCGTTCACGACGGGCCTCCTGGAGCACCCGCACTACACTCGGCCATCGGAATTCAGGGGATGGTCCGTTCCAGAGGTGTTGCTCTCGGGCAATCACGCCGAGATTCGCCGCTGGCGGCGGCGAGAGTCCCTGCGTCGGACGCTGCTTCGTCGCCCTGACCTACTTGATGCGGCGCAGCTATCTGATGAGGACCGGAGTTTCATCGAGGCGCTGCGAAACGGCGAGGAGACGTGTATATAGTAGTCTATCTCCGGTGTGTGGAAAAGTGGAAAGGACCAGTTGAGGATTAGCCTCAGCCTTTAGAGGATGAGGACCGCTGGTCGCTGTCCCGATGTGAGCGCTGCCTCAAACTGTTACAAAATAATCGGATGCCGTCATTGCGCGTGGGTGGGCACTGGGGATAGAATGGGTTAGCGTATTTTAGTAAAACATTCCAGCCGACAGGACAAGACTTATATGGAAGCTCACGATCTGGTCTCGGTGGAGCCCAACCCTGAGATAGAGGAATTTGGGCCCGGCGATACCGTTCAGGTCAAGATTCGCGTCGCCGAGGGACAATCACGGCGTGCCCAGGTCTTCGAGGGCGTGGTTATTCGCAAAAAGGGTGGGGGTCCGGCGACGACGTTCACCGTCCGGCGCGTTTCTTATGACGTTGGGGTGGAGCGTACCTTCCCGTTGCACTCACCGAACGTTGAAGCCGTTAAGGTGGTGCGCCGTGGCGCCGTGCGACGCTCCCGTCTTTACTACCTCAGAGGCCGCTCCGGCCGGAAGGCGCGGATCAAGGAGAAGCGCTAGGTTCCGGCGGATCCCGAGAACGGCAGAGCTGCCCCTCTGTCCATATCGCGACCGTGCCTTGGTTCGGCGTAAACCTGCGACCGTAAGTCCAACTCCCGCTGCCGAAGGCCATCTCTTTCTTAGCGTGAAGCGTTGACTCTGATGGTAGTCCACAGGCCATGAGATTCGCCGAAGTCGCCGTAGACGCTCCCGCGGGGTACAGCCGCACCTTCAGCTACTCGGTCCCTCCAGCCCTCGGCGTGCGCCCCGGACACCAGGTGCGGGTCCCCTTCGGCTCTCGGACTCTCCAGGGCGTTGTGTTCTCGCTGCCGGACACGCCCCAGGTACCCGAAACCCGGGACATCATCGCAACGACGACCCCCGACCCGATACTGACGCCACACCAGCTTGAGCTGGCCCGGTGGGTTGCGGACTACTACATGTCCACGCTGTTCGAGGCCGCCGCCCTCATGCTTCCTCCTGGGAGCCGCGTCAGGCCAAAAACGTACCTATCGCTGGGAGCAAATCGTATCGACGGCGAATCGTCCGATCTCAGCCCGGGTCAGATCGAGGTAGTCGAGTACATCCAAAGACGGGGCAAGGTGGATCAGGAGCGAATCTTTGAGGCCCTTGGCCGTCGCATCAGGAGGTCTTTGGACCAGCTGGTGGATGGTGGTTTCGTCCTGCGGTCCATGAGTCAGGGCCGTCCGTCCGTGGGTCATAAATATCGGCTGTATGTTGGTTTGACGCGGGATGCGGCCAGGCCGACGGACGATCAGCTTAGCCAGTTGGGGCGCCGCGCGCCACGTCAGGCGGCTTTGATTGCCCGATTACTGGAAGAGGACGAGTCTCTCTCCCTGGCCGAGGCCCGTAAGAGCTATGGAGAGAGCGCCGCCGATGCGCTTGTTTCAAAGGGATTGGCGGAGAAGTATGCGATGGCGGTGGAGCGCGATCCGCTGGCAGGCGCGGAGTTTCCCCGCGTACCTCTTGCGACGCTGACGCCCGCGCAGGCCCAGGCGGTCTCGGCGATCCGCAATGCTATCGAGCACACCTCGGCATCTCCCAGGACTTTCCTGCTCCAGGGGGTTACCGGGAGCGGCAAGACCGAGGTGTATCTGGACGCGGTCGAACACTGTGTTCGGGTGGGGAAGAGGGCGATCGTTCTGGTGCCAGAGATCGCCCTGACGCATCAGACCGTCGAGCGGTTTGCAGTCCGCTTTCCACGGCGGGTTGCGGTGCTCCACAGCGGACTGTCCCATGGAGAGCAGTTCGACCAGTGGTGGAAGATCAGGGGCGGAGAATACGACGTGGTGGTAGGCTCACGGGGTGCGGTTTTCGCACCTCAGTCCGACCTTGGGCTGGTGGTGCTGGATGAGGAGCACGAGTGGACCTATAAGCAGGTAGAGCCCAGTCCGCGCTATCACGCCAGGGACGCGGCCATTCGACTGGCCCGGTTAACGGGAGCCGTCACCGTGCTCGGCAGCGCCTCGCCCGACGTGACGTCTTACTATAAGGCCAAGCGTGGGGAGTACGGGTTGCTTGAGCTTCCCGACCGCTTCGTTGCAGAGGACGTTCCCTCATCGAGGCCACCCAGGACCCGAGGGCTGCCATCGGTGAAGGTGGTCGACATGCGTCAGGAGCTGCGAGAGGGCAACCGAAGTATCTTCAGCCGGGCCCTGACGTCGGCCATGTCCGATTCACTGGAGACCGGCGCCCAGGTGGTGCTCTTCCTGAACCGGAGAGGTTCCGCCTCCTATCTACAATGCCGAAGCTGTGGGCGAAGTCTGCGGTGCCACAGGTGCGATGTGGCCTTGACGTACCACAAAGGAGCCGATCGGTTGCTGTGCCACTACTGCGGGTACCGTAGGAGAAAGCCGAAAAGCTGTCCTAATTGTCAGAGCACCCGTCTGAGCTACTACGGGGTTGGGACCGAGACCGTGGTGGATGAGGTAAGGCAGAGCTTCCCCGAGGCTCGTGTACTTCGGTGGGATAGAGACGCCACTAAGCGTCCCGGCGACTATGAGCAGCTTCTGAACAGCTTTAGAGGAGGTGAGGCCCAGGTACTGGTTGGAACGCAGATGATAGCCAAAGGCCTGCACTTCCCCTCGGTGGCATTGGTCGGCGTCGTTTCCGCTGACGTTGGACTGAATGTGCCCGACTACCGCGCGGGCGAGAGGACTTTCCAACTGCTCTGCCAGGTTGCGGGCAGGGCGGGCCGTGGTGACTTCGAGGGCAGAGTGGTCGTCCAGACGTACCAGCCTGATAACTACGCGGTGCGTGCGGGGGCTGTCCAGTATTACTTGCCGTTCTACCGGCATGAGATGGAGCTTCGCAGGGAGCAGGGTAACCCTCCCTATAGCAAGCTTGTCCGGCTGATGTACGCCCACACCAACCGGGCGTTCTGCCAGCGTCAGGCGCTTGACCTATCCAATCTGTTAAGACAGGAGCGTGATGCCTGGGGGTATACCGATGCCGAGGTGCTAGGTCCCACACCCGGCTATCCACCTCGAGTGCGAGGTCGCTACCGCTGGCAGCTGGTTCTGCGGGCGCCGGAGCCCCGCATTCTGCTGGACAAGGTGACCGTGCCACAGGGCTGGGTGGTGGACATCGATCCCATCGGCTTTGCGTAAGTTTACGCTGACGATTCGATAGGGCGGAAGCGTGGGATTTACGGCTCTCGGAGCGCGGTAGTGGTCGTGGTACAATTCGCTTCACCCTAGCTTGATCCACGAGGGCATCAGGAGGTTTCCGAATGGATGTTACGGACCGAATCGCCGTGGTTACTGGAGGAGGGCGTGGCATTGGGCGCGGAATCGTTCTGGCGCTGGCGAAGCACGGCGCTGACATCGTAGTCGCCGACCTGATAGTCGATAACGCCAAGAACGTTGCCGCCGAGGTGGAGAGTATGGGGCGTAGGTCCTTCGCCGGTGTCTTGGACGTTGTCGACCAGGCCTCGGTGGACAACATGGTCCAAGAGGCTATAGACCGATTCGGTAGAATCGACATCCTAGTGAATAACGCGGGGGTCATCGCGGCCCCGGGATGGGAGGACCGGGACTGGCCCAATGAAGAGGACTGGGACTTGCTCTACGCCGTCAACGTTAAAGGTGTGGCCAGAGTAACCGGCGCCGTGTCCCCTCACATGAAGGAGAGACGGTACGGTAAGGTGATAAATCTCTCGTCAACTTCGGGGCGGCGTGGGGAGCCTGGTTTTCATCCCTACTGTGCGTCCAAGGCCGCGGTGATCAGCCTGACCCAGGCGGCGGCCATGGAGCTGGCCCCTTTCAACGTCAACGTCAACGCCATCTGCCCGGGGCTGCTCTGGACGCCCATGTTCGAGAGAATAGTCGACCGAAAGAGAAAGTGGAACGAAAACACGGAGGGGCTGTCTCCCCGCGACCTCTTCGATATGCAAGTCAAAAGGGAGACTCCCCTGGGGCGTGAGCAGACGCCCGAAGACATCGCATACCTGGCGACGTTTCTCGCTTCCGACTACGCCAAAAACATCACGGGCCAGTCCATCAACGTGGACGGCGGCGGGTTCATGTCCTGATCGCGCATCGGCGGACATCCAAAGTCCGGGTTGGTATACTCACGGCAGTTCGATTTCGCTTCATGTGTTAGTGCAAATATGAGTGATAATGACATCGCGCTGATGGCGCATCTGCTGCGACGGGCCGGGTTCGGGGCGACGCGGGACGAGCTTGAGGGGTACATGGCCAAGGGGTACGAGGCGACGGCCGAGGAGCTGCTGCACCCGACTGACCCTCAGAACATGCCCGATGACATTATTCGCCGATACCACGAGGACTTCCATACGTTCAACTATGAAACCAACAGCGTAGGCGCCTACTGGCTGTATCGGATGGTCACCACCAGGTGTCCGCTGGAGGAGAAGATCGCCCTCTTCTGGCATGGAGTGTTCGCGACGTCTAAGGGCAAGACGTTTGACGCCCATTCCATCCTCAATCAGGTCGAGATGTTTCGACGATACGGTCTTGGGAGGTTTGACGACCTGCTGGTGGAGCTGTCCAAAGACCCGGCCATGATCATCTGGCTCGATAACAACGAGAACCACGGCGACGCCATCAACGAGAACTACGGCCGGGAGTTGCTGGAGCTGTTCTCCATGGGTGTGGGCAACTACACCGAGCAGGACATCAAGGAGTGTGCCAGGGCGTTCACGGGGTGGACGCTGGGCAACGCTGAATTTATGGGACTGCGCGTTCGGATAGCTTCGTTCTGGCCCTATGGACACCTCGCACAGCACTTCAGCTATCGGGACCACGACCACGATGACGGGGAGAAGACGTTCCTGGGCGAGACGGGCCGGTTCAACGGGGAGGACATCGTAGACATCATATGCCGTCAGCCCGCCACGGCACGGTTCATCGCCAGGCACCTGTACGACTTCTTCGTGGCTGACGAGGTGCCGGTGCCCCAGTGGTCCCACACTCCCCCGAGAGACCCCGACGCCATTGAGGCCTTGACTGAGGCCTATTTCGAGAGCGACCACGACATGCGCTCGGTGCTGAGGGCGCTGTTCAACTCCGACTTCTTCAAGTCTGAAGAGGCGCGGTTCGCTCGCGTCAAGGGCCCTGCGGAGCTTGTGGCCGGGACATTGCGGCTCAGTGGAGGAGTCACCCGGCCCAGCCTCGACATAATCAGGGTCGCGAACGTCACAGGTTACATGGGCCAAGGTCTCTTGTACCCGCCGTCGGTAGAGGGATGGCACGAGGGTACCGAGTGGATTAACAGCGGGTCATTGGTGGAGCGGGTCAACTTCGCCACTAACGAGCTGACGGATCTGGAAAAGCCTGGAGTTAGGGCGATGGTGGAGAGGCTCGCCTCTCAGAACGGTGGTGTCTTCTCGCCGGCGGAGCTGGTCGATTTCTGTCTCGATCTGATGGGGCCCTTAGACGTGTCCGATGAGACTCGGTCCACATTGGTGAAGCAGGTGTCAAGACAAGGGGACCTGTCCCTGAAAGGGCATGTGCCTGGCGACCAGGCCGAGAAGCGCGTCGGGGAGCTGCTGGGCATGATCGCCTCTATGAAGGAATACCAGCTGGCCTAGATACGCCTTCAGTATCCCCGCTAAGGTGGGGCAGGGCAACGTTAGACGCCGTCCGGGGAGGGTTGGATGGGAATAGCTATGCTGGGGTGGGGCGTATACAAGTAGGCGAAGTGGCTTTTAATTATTTCCACGTGCCGTAGGGGTGGAGTTGAGCGTGCGGAGCGCCACCAAGACATTCACGCTGAAATATCTCAAGACCATCGGTATAGTTAACGACTCAGAGGGGGGTGGTCGAGGCTTCTACTGTCCCGTGGGCTTGGTGGTGGGCGAGGATGGGCGTATCTATGTTTTGAATCGAGGTGCGCCTTTCTTTTCTCGCGTCGAAGTGTGCACCCTGGAGGAGGACCATCTAGCCGATTTTGGCACCCACGGCGATGGCGAGGGGCAGTTCAGGCAACCGACCGCCATTGCCCTGGACAGCCGGGGGTGTGCTTACGTCGCCGATCAGTATAATCACCGAATAAGCGTGTTCGATCGGTCGGGGCGATACTTGAGCAAGTGGGGCCGGTTCGGGGCAGGCGACGGCCAGCTCGACGGTCCCTGCGGTCTCGCCTTCGACGCCGAAGACAACGTGTATGTCGTGGACCAGAACAACAACAGGGTCCAGAAGTTCACGTGTGAGGGCGAATATCTGCTTCAGTGGGGAGAGCCGGGCGACGGTGAGGGCCAGTTCAACCTTCCCTGGGGGATCACGTTAGACTCGCGGGGCGACGTGTACGTGGCCGACTGGCGCAACGACCGCATCCAGAAGTTCACGTCCGAGGGCCGGTTCCTGGCCGAGTACGGCGAGCCCGGCGATGATGACGGCCATTTCCACCGGCCATCTTCGGTAGCCGTTGATACAGATGGGTACATCTACGTGGCCGACTGGGGGAACGAGCGAGTACAGGTGTTGGGGCCGGACGGCGGCTTTCTCTTGAAGCTCAGGGGCCAGGCTACCCTTTCCAAGTGGGCGGAGGAGTATTTGGACTCTATCCCACACGAGAAGCGGGAGCGAGACAAGGCCAACCTGATGCCGGTGTTACCTCCTCATCTGAACACACCGCACCTGGTCTCGGCCCAGACGGAGCCGTACTTCTGGGGACCGGTGTCAGTGAGCCTGGATGGTGAAGGGCGGCTCTACGTGGCGGAGACCCCCCGCCATCGCGTGCAGGTGTATCAAAGAGAGTAGCGTCCAGATTGAACCCGCCCGTGACGTGACCACGGGCCACCGATACGACGTTACTCCTTCGCCATCAGGATTTCCAAGACCATCGGCGCGGCCACCATCGCCCGCTCTCTGATGGCCTCTGCGGCCAGGCCCGTTAGCGGATGCGGCACCACGGCGAAGGGGTATTCGGCGATGCCACCTATCCTCGACATCGCCCTCCCGCTGGACGTAAATGGCTCGGTGCAAACAACCGCCGTGGGGATGCCCATCTTTTCCAGTTCGATTCCGTCGTGCACACTGCACGAAGAGCAGGACCCTCAATCGCCGATGGCGGTGATGACCAGATCGCACTGCTCCGCAAGATCTTCCAGAATTGCCTTGGGGCACGGACGTGACAGGTCTCCTTTATTACGTTTCACCACTCCCTTGAACTCGAACCGGTCCGCCAGGATCGCCTGGACCTCACCAAGAAAGCCTGCCGCATGGGGCTTGCCATTGGAGAGCAGCCCTACCACCGTGCCGTCAAGCGTCTCGGGTCGAGGAGCGATGACGGCGTGGGCCGGAATGGGCTCCACCGTCGGGTCCAGTACCTTGAGCTTCGAATTCGTCTCCACCTGGTCACCTCCCATATGTCCGTTAAGTTAGAGGTGTCGTCCCTTTCAGACCTTGACAGCGGTGTGGATTTCCCGGGTAACCGACCGGGAACCAGAGCCTCCTCCCCAAATGGGTATTATGGACGGGAAATCTCCGGCCGGACCTCCGGCGACGATAACCGTAATGCTCTCTGGGGACTCGGCGGCACCCACCATGGAGTGAGTCTGGCCCGCGTTGCTCTCGCTGGATACCCGGCCCGCGCTCACCCATTCTGAGAGTTTCCGCCGGGCCGCCTGGAACAGCCGCTCCTTGAACTCCATCTTCGACCAACCTCTCGACCGTATGCGGTCCAGGGTTTCAGGGCACAGCACCACCACGATCTCGGACTGCCCGTGTCCGGCGGCTAGCATCACGTCGCCCAGGCCGGCGAGGATCGACTCGGGCGAGCGGACGCTGAGGTCGCTTACTTGAATGGGGGAAAGGCTGGCGAACACGGTAACGGCGCTCTGATGAGGCGAAAGTCCCCGCTCCACGTGCAGCGGCTCCCAGGGGCTGGCGTCCTCGGCCTCGGCGATGCAGAACGAGTACTTGCCCGGGTGGCCCAGCGCGGCCTTGTCCAGGCTGCCCGGCACTGCGCCGCTGGCGTTGGTTACAATCAGGCCGATGGCGCGGCCTATGGTGGCGTTGGCGCGGTTCCCCGGGCCGAAGGCGCTGACGCCTGAGTTCATTCCCAGCTCCTTGGCGATCGGCCCGTTGACCACCAGAAGCGGCGCCGCGCCCATTGTGCTGATCGTGATGGCGTGAAGGTTGAACCGGGGTTCGCCCATCGCCTCCAGGGCCGCTAGGACGGTGGGAAAGTACTCGGGGCGACACCCCGCCATGACCGCGTTGATGGCGGCCTTCTCGGCGGTGATCACACGTCCCCTCGTTGGCACGGTTGCGACGATCTCAGATGGGGCTACGCCGGCACTGCCCAGGAACTCGCGGACCCGCTCCTCCGTGGGTGGGACCACTGGGAGCCCCCCGCTCCAGCCCTGGTCGAGGAAGAACTCTATGGCCTCGAGGGTATCGTCGAACTCGAGCTGGTTAGAGGTCAGGGGCTGCGCTGTCATCTGCCTTCGCTCAATAGGGGATGGCTATATGCTACCATGCGACCGCCGATGGCACGACTGTGTTGGGGCCTCAGCCGGGTGTCAAGGACGAGTCTAGGGCTAGCTTCTCAGGACGTTGTGATAGCATATAGGCGCTTTGTAGCGGCGTCCAGTAAGCGGTGGTGACATGGCGAAAAAATCTGCCGACAAAAGTCGAAGTCGCGCCGGTGAGCACGAGCTTGAGCGACTGAAGGAAGAGCTGGCGCGTATAAATCAGGAGTGGGAGAAGGAGGTCAAGCAGCGAGGATTTATGGAAGAGGCGCTGCAGACCAGTCTTCGTCGGCTGGAGCTTGCCTATGAGCAGGTCACCGACAACTCCCAGGAGCTTCGCAACGAGATAATGCAGCGCAAGCGCGCGGAGGAAGCCCTCGCCCGTTCGGAGGAGCTACGCCGTCTGCAGGCCGCTCAATCCGCCAGGGAAGAGGAGCGGAAAAGGCTGGCCGAGGAGCTTCACGATGAGACCATGGCGGAGCTCGTCAGCACCGCCTTGGAGATGGGAATGTTGGCGCGCCAGGCTAAGATAACGCCGGAGGGACTGGACCAGGAGCTCGATGGACTCAGAAAGCGGTTGCGTTCCACGGAGCAGGGGCTGAGACAAATCGTGCAGGGAATCTATCCCTCGGTACTCACCAACCTTGGCCTCGTACCCGCTCTCCGAAACTTCTTTGAGCACGTCTCGTCCCGATCTAATCCAAGTACAGTCTCCTTGGCCTTGGGGCTCAGAGCAACAGGCTTCGGCGAGGAGCGACTGCCTGAGGGAGTAGAGATCGTTCTGTACAGGGTCGTTCAGCAGGGTGTGACCAACACCGTCCAACACGCCAAAGCCAGCAGGGTCCAGGTGGAACTGGACTGGCGCGAGTCTGAGCTTTCGATGTCGATTTCCGACGATGGGGTCGGCTTTGACGTGGACCATCCCGGGGAGACGCCGCATACAGGCCACTTCGGGCTGGTCACCCTCAAGGACCGTATTGAGGGGCTAGGCGGCAGTTTTGCGTTAGAGTCCACTCCATCGGTCGGGACGACTATCAAAGCCACTGTCCCTACTAAGAGTCAGGCCTCTGAGTCCGAGGAGGAGCATACGGCAAGGTTCGTGCTGGCCGCCGCCAATCCAGATAGCGACGCCTGACGCCGCCTCTCCATGCGGCGTTGTCGAGCACGATGCCACCGGACGGTGGCGCCGGTTGCCTCATGGTGTTGGATATCGCCGAGAGAGCGAAAAGCTAGCACTGGGCTTGCCCGGATATCGGGCGTTTCGATGGAGTCAAGAGAGCTATGACCACCATTCCAGCTGCGGTGTTGATGGTCCGTGGAGGTCCTGAGGACGGACGAATGATCTTCCTCTCGAGTGCGAACCTGAGGATCGGCCGTGCGGCTGAGAATGACGTTGTGGTTACCGAGGATGGGGTCTCGCGAGAGCACGCGGTAATTAATTGGGACGATGCGGGCTACTCGATCGTGGACCTGGGGAGCCGAAACGGGACTTTTGTAAACGGAGCCAGGCTGGATGAGGAACGGCACGTGTTGGAGAACAAGGACCGTATCCAGTTGGGCGGGGTGTATACCGATGTCCACTGGGTCTTTATGCGGTCTCCGGATACGGTCGATATGCCGCGCGGTCCAGCGGAGGAGTGAGAATGGAGATTAAGGTTGCTTCGGGCGACATCACCAAGCAGGACGTGGGCGCGGTCGTAGTAAACTTGTTCGAGGGAGTCACCTCCCCCGGTGGCGGCACCGGTGCCGTCGACCAGGCTCTGGGCGGAGCCATCACGCAGCTGATCGAGGATGGCGAGACGAAGGGCAAGCGCGGGGAGATCACGGTGATTCATACGCTGGGCATGATGCCCCCATCCAGGGTGCTGGTGGCGGGACTTGGGAAGTCATCGGACTTTACCACGGACTCGGTGCGGACTGTAATGGGGAAGGTATGCCGTCACCTGAGACGGATCGGGGTGGAGACCGTTGCGACTATCGCCCACGGAGCGGGCATCGGCGGCATGGACGCGCACGCATCGGGGCAGGCCATCGCGGAGGGCAGCATCCTGGGGGCGTACAGGTTCGACAAGTACCGAGCTAAGAAAGATGGCGATGGCAAGAACATTCGAGAGCTGACCATAGTAGAGTTCGATGCAGGGAAGGTGGAGGCTCTGGAGAAGGGAGTCGCCGACGGGAAGGTAATAGCGGATGCCGTAAACCTCTGTCGCGGCATGGTCAGTGAGCCGCCCAACTATATGACGCCGACACGCATGGCGGAGATGGCTCTTGAGATCGCCACGGAACAGGGTCTGGAGATTCAGGTGCTGGAACGGCCCCAGATGGAGGAGCTGGGTATGGGTGCGCTTCTGGGCGTCGCGAAGGGCAGTGATGAGCCTCCGAAGTTTATCGTCCTGCTGTACAACGGTGACCCGGACGACAAAGATAACAGCCTGGGACTTCTCGGGAAGGGGATCACCTTCGATAGCGGAGGCCTGTCCTTGAAGCCATCCAAGGGTATGGCGACAATGGGAGGCGACATGGCCGGAGGAGCGGCGGTCATAGCCGTCATGAAGGCGGTAGGCCATTTCAAACCCAAGATCAATGTGACTGCTATTGTGGCGGCGACGGAAAACCTGCCCGGTGGACACGCCCAGCGCCCGGGAGACGTGGTCCGCGCAATGAACGGGAAGACCATCGAGATCGACAACACGGACGCCGAAGGACGCCTCGTCTTGGCCGATGCGGTGGCGTATGGCCGTTCCGTAGGCCTGAGTCGGATAGTCGACGTGGCAACCCTCACCGGCGCCATAGACGTCGCCCTTGGGAAATTCGCCACCGGTGTCTTCGGGAATGACCAGGACTTTACGGACCAGGTCATCGCGGCGGGGAAAGAGGTCGACGAGCGCCTCTGGCAGATGCCCACCTACGACGACTATAAGGGGCAGTACAAAAGCCGCGTCGCCGACATCAAGAACACCGGCGGCCGAAGCGCGGGCGCCATCACTGGAGCCATGATCATAGGAGAGTTCGCCGAGGGCGCCTCTTGGGTCCATCTCGATATCGCCGCCAGCTCCGGGGCCTTCCGCGATGCAGCCCGGGATGAAGGCTACAACCCCAAGGGCCCTACTGGGGTACCCGTTCGCACCCTGATAGCCCTAGTCCGGGACCTGGCTAAAGCCTAGAGACGATTTAGAGTTCGACTGTGAGCGGGGTGGATAGGCCGGTTCCACTTAATCACTCGATGTGAGCGCTTAATGTAGGAGGCGCAACGTGGCCGACAAAGAAACGGTACTGGTTCTCACCCAGAACCTGTTCTTCCTACCAAGAATTCAAAATGCGGCGGCATCCAGCGAATTAGAGGTTCGTCACGCCACCTCCGATGCCGCTTTCTGGGACGCCTACCGGACATGGCGGATAGCCCTAATCTTTGTGGACCTGGAAGGAGACCGAGACACCTGGACGACGGTGCTTGAAGGCCTAACCCGAGAAACGGGTGCGGCGGTGGCCGTTGTCGCATACGGCCCGCACGCCGACGTTGGACTGCTTGAGCAGGCGCGAAAGCTTGGCTGCGACGCTGTCCTGGCCAAGAGCGAATTCGTCCACCGACTTCAAGAACTGATCGAGACGCGAGGCGCGACAGCCGGTGGTTGACTTAGACCCAAGCTCAGGCTTCGGCCGGCTGGGCCCGATACCCACCCAGATGCTTGCGGAGGAGGACGCGTCCCTTGTGAAGCCGTGACTTCAGCGCGGGTACGGACAGGTCCAATATCTCGGCGGCCTCTTCGTTGGAAAACCCCTCGATGTCTCGCAGCACCACGGTGGCTCGCATGTGTGGAGAGAGAAGACTCAATCCATCCTCCAGCATGTCGCGGAGCTCGCTGTTCAGCGCAAGCTTTTCAGGGTCTGCGCCCCAGTCGCGGACGGTCATATCCTCGTACCCGGTGTCCGCGAGGTATTTGGACTGGGATTTGTCCTTACGGATCTTCATCAGGCAGGCGTTGACCACGATTCGGTAGAGCCAAGTGGAAAACTTGGACTTGCCCTGAAAGGCGGGAAACGCCCGATGGGCGGATATAAAGGCCTCCTGCACGGCGTCCTCTGCGTTCTCCACGTTACGTAGCATGCGCAAGGACACGTTATACGCCAGATCGGAGTGCTCTTCGATCAGGGCGGAGAACGCCTCATCCATTGTCTGCGGGGTTTCGTTCTCAGGGGGCGTCATGATGCGCTCCTCCCGGTGCACCATTGTACCGCTATTTGGCCTGGTGCTGGGGACTGGCTCGTAATCAGCCTGAGTTGACCTTCCGTCGGGCTGCCAATAAGATGCTGACGACGCTTCGAGCCTTAGAGAAGGCGCCCTTCCCAACAAAGTTCGAGCGGATATCTGTAACCGAGGTGGCATGGCCACGTGAGACGTACCATCGCCGGACTTGTTGTCCTCATACTTTTGATTGGCGCGGCGTGTGGCGGTTCCGATTCTGCCCTTACTCCAACTGCGACGCCCACGCCCACTTCAACTCCGACTCCAACCGCTACTCCGACCCCGGCCCTTACCACTGAGCCCGTCCTGGAACCCACGGCTATATCGGCGACGCTGGAGCCGCTTCCCTCCGTCGCGCGAGACGACCTGCCCGCTATGGTGCTCACCCAGGCCGACATCGACGCCGAGTTCCCAGTGCTTCAGCAAGAGACCTACAGGCCGCTGCTGGACAGCGAGGAGAGTGGGTATAAGGGCAGCGAGGCGATCGCCGAGAACACGATCGACCCACTTGATACCCCCGGAGACGTGGAGGCCCAGGGCTTTCTGTACAGTTACCAAAACGACTTCTTGAACCTGACGGCCTTGTTCGGAGGTGAGGTGTCGGTAGACAGCCCCGTCGAGATCACTAGCGCGATCCTGCTCTTCGACACGCCGGAATCGGCTCAGACGTACCTCATGCGCCAGCTGGAGGATTACCGCAACGCAGTAGGGCAGGACCTCGAGGGACTGCTCGTCGAGGACTTTCAGGAGTTCACCGCCCCTGATGTGGGCACGGAGGCCTGGGCCGGCCACGTCGACATCAGTGCGCCTGAGCTGGGGCTGGACATCAGCGGCACGTTCATTCAGTGGAGCAAAGGCCCGCTCGCTGCGTTGGTCCTACTGGCATCGCATGGAGATAAGGACTGGTCCGGCGCAACTGAAAGCCTTGCGCTGCTAATGGACGAGCGGATCGACGGCGTACTGTCCGGCGAGATAACTGCGGCACCCATCGCCCCCACCTCCACCCCGACACCTGAGCCTCTCGCCGCTAAAGAGGCCGCGCAGGCCCAGGGGTTCGATCTCCCCGCCATGTTGCCGACTCTGGCCGACCTGACCTCGGAAGCGACGATTGAGATCGAGGGGTTCGTGCTGGTTGCCGGCGCCATAAGCTCTTACGTGCGAGCGTTTGGCTCCAGCGCGCTTACGATGAAGCTGGGGTCTTCCCAGTTGATCGCCCTGGAATCGACGGTTACGCTGTTCGCAAGCTCCGTGGAAGCACAGGGCCCGGTTCTGGTAATGCAGGGAACTGAGCCGGGGCATTTCGAACAGTTTATCGGCCTGGGTGCCGGTGGGCTCGTCGAGGGTCTAGGTCTCTCCCCTGAAGCACTATCTCTGGAGGCGGTGGACCTCCCGTCGGTCGGCGACGAGATATCTGGGTTCTTGATGAATATCGACGCGGGGTTCGCCGGATTCGACGTTTACATGCTGGTTTTCGCGAACGGCCGCGTCGCCGTGGAGCTGCTGGCAGTGGGGCCCGGCGGTCAGGTCGTCCTCGAAGACGTGGTGTCCCTGGCTGAGCTTATAGATCGGAGGATACAGGTGAACTCTCCTCCATAGCCAAACACCACAGACATTAACGCTGTTCCAGGACGAGTCCGTACGCGGTAAGGAATAGCCAATTCCAGGAGGAGTGTGTCGTGATCGTTCAGCGAAGAATCTTCTACGGCAAGGTGGGTGTTGGAGAGCAGTTGGTCGAGCATCTAACGGCGGGCGAGTTGCTGTTCAGGAAGCACGGTGCTGCCATCCGGCCTCGCATAATGTCCGACTACCATAGCGGGCGCACGGATCGGGTGGTGGCTGAGTGGGAGGCGGCTACCCTTGATGAGATCACCGCTGTTGAGAGCACCGTTCTGGACTACCCGGATGGCCGTGAGGAGTTCCGGAAGTGGTTTGAGGGGCTCCGCGAGCTCATAGACTACGCCGAGGTGGAGACCTGGCAGCTTCACTAGCGGCTGGCTGCACGTTGGCCCGCTTGGTTCTCGATAGAAGGCTATGAGCTTCCCTTCGCAAACAGGTGACCTCAAAGTGTTAGTCGTGGCCGGCGATACGCTTGCTCGGGCCGGCCTCGCGGCGATGTTGGAACGCGAGAGCGGGTGCGAGGTGGTCGGCCAAGTGCCTGACGGTCCCGACGTCTCGTCCGATATCGATACGTACCGTCCCGATGCCGTCGTCTGGGACCTGGGCTGGAACCCTGATAGCGCGGCGGACAGCTTGGGGGACGCAAGCGAGGCAGGCATCCCCATTGTCGCGTTGGTCTCGCATGAGGACCAGGTGGCCGACGCCTGGAACGCCGGGGCGCGAGGCGTCCTCCTTAGAGATGCCGACGGTGCGACCCTGCTGTTGGCGTTGTCGGCGGTCTCCAAGGGGCTTGCCGTTCTCCCGTCACAGGCGGGTGCGGTCGCAGTTCCGTCCCCGGAAGCGGCGCCTGAACCGGTGGCGCTGACCCCCAGAGAGCTGGCCGTCCTGAAGTTACTGGCTGGAAGGGCTGCCCAACAAGACCATCGCCCAACAACTGACCATCAGCGAGCATACGGTCAAGTTTCACGTCAACTCCATCCTCGGCAAGCTGGGCGCTCGCAGCCGGACCGAAGCCGTCACACGGGCGACCCGTCTGGGCCTTATCCTGCTGTAACCTGACCGTTTTTCCAGGTCAGGACTACCCATTTGGGTCGCGCGTACTCATCCCTCCCGTCGTTACAGTGGGATTGATGTCGCGGACGAAACGGCATCATTTCGAAATCAAAAGGAGCAAAAAGCATGGCAACAGTTCTATCTTCTATCTCCGAGGCGATGGCGGACGCGGTGGAGGCGGCGGGGTCCCAGGTGGTGCGTGTGGAGGGCAGACGCCGGCTTCCCGCCAGCGGAATCGTGTGGTCCCCCGATGGGGTCATCGTGACGGCGCACCACGTGGTGGAGCGAGACGACGATATTCACGTGGGGCTGCCCGCTGGGGAGACCGTCTCGGCGACGCTGGTGGGCCGTGACCCCAGCACCGATCTGGCGGTGTTGCGGACGGAGGCTAACGGATTGGAGCCGACGCCTTGGGCCGAGGCAGACTCCATCCCCGTGGGGCACCTGGCCCTAGCCCTGGGCAGGCCTGGCCAGGGCGTCATGGCGACTTTCGGCATAGTCAGTGCGGTGGGTGAGGGGTGGCGGACGCCGTCGGGAGGTCGCCTGGATAGATTTGTGAAGCCCGATTTGGTCATGTACCCGGGGTTTTCCGGTGGCCCGCTGATCGACGCCATGGGGCGGTTTCAGGGCCTTAACACCTCGGCCTTGACGCGTGGGACCGCCCTTACGGTTTCGGTGCCCACTCTGAGACAGGTCGTAGAAACCCTACTGACCCACGGCCGGGTGCGCCGCGCCTACCTGGGCATCGGTTCCCAACCCACGCGTATTCCTGAGCTGGTATCGAAGAAGCTGAACCAGGAGACCGGGTTGTTGCTGGTGTCCGTCGAGCCTGGAAGCCCGGCGGAGAAGGGCGGCCTGTACCTGGGGGATACCGTCCTCGGCATGAATGGCCACTCTGTGCGGAGCCTCGACGACTTGTTCGGTATGCTGACGGACGACCGGGTCGGGCAAGAGGTGAAGGTGCGGATCTTGAGGGCCGGTGAGGTGCTAGAGGTGTCTATTGTCCTCGGCGAGCGTTCATAAGCCGGAGGTGCGTCGGTATGCTGGCAGCGCAGTTAGATCAGGAGATGGCGGCCGTGGCTGAGAAGGCGCGGAGCGGCCTGGTACACGTTCAGAATGTAGGGGGCGGTGTCGGCTCTGGGATAGTTCTGCACCCGGGGGGCTTGATAGTAACCAACTCCCACGTGGTCGGAAATGGCGGACTGAAGGTGATGCTGCCGAACGGTGAAGTCCTGCCCGCCAGGTTGCTCGCCCGTGACCCCGACTCCGACCTGGCGGCACTTGCCGCGAACGTGAATGGGCACTCTGCGCTGAGCCTGGGGGATTCGCAACGGCTCCGAGCCGGGGAGTGGGTGATGGCGGTCGGGAATCCGTGGGGCGTTTCCGGAGCCGCTACCGTGGGCGTGGTGATCGGAATGGGGTCGGACCTGCCTGAGATGGGGAGGTCGAATAAGGACTGGATCGCTGCCGGCCTCAGGCTGAGACCCGGAAACTCGGGTGGTCCGCTGCTGGACGCCTCCGGACGCGTGGTGGGAATCAACACCATGGTGACCGGACCGGCCGTCGGTATGGCGATGCCCTCGCATACGGTGAAACTATTTCTGCGGCGACACCTCGGCTCCGCGGACCGTACCCCCACGGTCGACTAGCGGACTACTCCGCTTCCCACGAATCGAGGACGGCGGCGTGATATAATTCGGCACCGATCCGCTTTATTGTTTTGCGCCTTGGAGGCAAGTAATGGACGTTTCGGACCGGGTCGCCGTCGTTGTAGGAGGTGGGGGTGGCATCGGACGTGGAATCGCCCTTGTGCTGGCGAGCTACGGGGCCGATGTCGTAGTCGCCGACCTCAATCTTGAGTCCGCTAAAGAAGTCGCTGGTGAAGTGGAGCGCCTGGGCCGGCGGTCGCATGCCAGCGTCGTGGACGTGGTCGATCAGACCTCGGTCGACGATATGGTGCAGGACGTGATGGGTCGGTTCGGCCGTATAGACATCCTCGTGAATGGCGCCGGGATCATCGGTGGCCCTGGATGGGAGGACCGCCAGCAGTCTGACGAAGAGGACTGGGACCTGATCTACGCTGTAAACGCCAGAGGCGCGGCGAGAGTGACCGACGCCGTTTCCCCCCACATGAAGGAGAAACGGTACGGCAAAATTGTCAATATTGGATCGACCGCGGCTAGGCGCGGGGAGGCATTCAACATCATGTACGGGGCTTCAAAGACCGCGTTGCTTAGCCTGACGCAGGCTGCGGCCCTTGAGCTGGCCCCTTATAACATCAACGTCAACGCCATCCACCCGGGCGAGGTCTGGACGCCCATGTGGGAGAAGCTCGCCCACCATGGCGGGCTGTCGCCCGAAAACGTCGAGGGCCTATCGCTGAAGGAGAGATTCGACGTCATCGTCCAGAAACGGACTCCGTTAGGGCGGCCGCAGACCCCCGAAGATATCGGCAATATGGCGACGTTTCTCGCCTCGGACGCCGCGCGAAACGTCACCGGCCAGTCTATCAACGTCGATGGCGGCGGAATCATGTCCTGATGGCGGACGGCCTTATATTGTAGCCCTCGTTTGGGGGCTTCGTCGGGACTGTCGCGCAGTCCGGCACCATATCGCCTTATCTATGTGAATGCCTGGAGCCTTCTTGGATGGACGTTACCAATCGGGTCGCTGTCGTTACCGGAGGAGGGCGCGGCATAGGACGTGCCATCGCCCTGGCGCTTGCGAAGCACGGGGCCGATGTAATGATCGCAGACCTGGATGAAGAGACCGCAGGTGACGTGGCCGGTGAAGTAGGGGACCTGGGCCGGGAGTCCGCGGCGATCGTCGCCGACGTCACCGATCAGGCTTCGGTGGACCGCATGGTCTTAGAGGCTGTAGACCGTTTCGGTCGAGTCGACATCCTGGTGAACAACGCAGGAGTGGTCGCCGCGCCGGGATGGGAGGACCGGGAGCGTTCCAACGAGCACGACTGGGACCTGATCTACGCCGTCAACGTGAAAGGGGTCGCGAGGGTGACCGATGCGGTTTCGCCGCACATGAAGGAGAGGCGGTATGGCAAGGTCGTCAATCTCGCGTCGGTCGCGGGAAGACGGGGCGATCCCACCAATCCTCCCTATAGTGCGTCCAAGGCCGCGGTGATCAGCCTGACGCAGGCGGCTGCCCTGGAGCTGGCCCCTTTCGACATCAACGTCAACGCCATCTGCCCGGGCGTGCTCTGGACGGCTATGTGGCAGAGGATCGCCTATCGGCGCAGCATTGCGTCCGAGAATGTGGAGAGCCGGTCGCCCCGAGAGATGTTCGACCTCGCGATCGAGAAGCGGATGCCGCTGGGACGGGAGCAGACACCTGAAGACGTCGGTTATCTGGCGACGTTTCTCGCCTCGGACGCCGCTCGGAACATCACCGGCCAGGCCATCAACGTCGACAGCGGCTCGTACATGTCCTGATAGCCTGTGTCAAGACATTGCCGGTCTGCCTCGGGCATTATGCTTTGAGGCGTTTTCGCCCGCGTCTTGCCGGTGGTCCTTCCCAGGAAGGCTTGGACGCCGTCTGGGGTGGGTGGATGGGAATAACTGCCTAGGGGTGGGGTTCTAACATCGATACGGCGAAAAGGCCTGGAATCGCTGCTGGGTAGTGCGCCCGCCTCCTCCGAGAACGGGCCAACGTGCTTGCCGCTGTCAGGCCGGTCTCGTTGGACAACAAAGTTCGACATTGTCTATAATGACGCCGGGGAGGGGCCGTTTCTGACCTGGGCCGCGCAGGTCCCACCGGCGTTGCCAGGCCGAGGTGGTGGAATTGGTAGACACGCAGCGTTGAGGGCGCTGTGGCCGAAAGGCTGTAGGAGTTCGAGTCTCCTCCTCGGCACCACTTCCAAAACGAGGCGACGTAGCCAAGTGGTCTAAGGCGGGGGTCTGCAAAACCCCTATTCGGCGGTTCGAATCCGCCCGTCGCCTCCATTAATCCAGCGCATGATAGACAGGCCCCTGAGATTCTCGGGGGCTTTGATTTTGCCTGGAATACGCGATCTGGTCACGGACTATCCAGATTGGTGCAGGATCTTCCCGAACTGCTTTACCACAGCCGGCGGCCTAGACAGTTGGGTTGCTAATTTCCTGGTTGGCACACAGGATGGTTGGGTAGGGGAACCACGGCCGAGCTGATAATTGGCCTTAGCTGTGGTCATCGCGAGAAAGCATGTCAGCCTTCTGACGTCTGGGCCTCCCGCAATTTGAGGATGTTGGTCACAATCTGTTGCAGGGCGTCGCACGAAAGCCCCTGAGAACCAGCCTGGTTAATTAGTTCCTCAATGACCACCGGATTCTTCATGGCATGTTTACTTTTGCGTATTTCGAACTTTGCCTGGCAAGCTTTCATGATCTCCTGAAACCGCTCCTCACCGATGTCCCCGCGGAGAGTCTCGTCCATTGATCGCACAAAACAAGCAAAGTTGGACATCACCTGAGTAGATGGGAAATCCTCTGCTGGTTGCCCGAGTAATCTAAGTAATCGGCGATTCTCCCCAGGAATTGCGTTGTCATCCATATGGTCACCGTCCCAGATGACGAATGTCCTAATTCCAAATCGGCGGAAGATTGCCAATGGACAGTCTAGGTTAGATTTGCCTCCACACGGAATCACTGCAATCCCTTCACTCTCTATATCGTGACCCATAGAGCGAGCAGTTCCCAATATTGCCGCCCTGTCGTCCTCACCCTCGACAAGCGCCACAACATCGGCGAAGAAGCCCTCACCCATCCATGGAGTCATGATCGAACGCAAGCGTGGCTCAAGCGTACTCCACGTGAACTTTTCCGCAGGCCTTGCATTTGGGTCAACGGCCTCCCAAATCTCCGCTGCAACAGAGTCTCCATCAACTTGAGTCACCTGTGTTGCACGTGGCATCTCTGGGTCAGGTTCGACCTTCCTAAATGCTCTTACTTGGTGGAATCTGTCAAGCCCGACGAAGAGAGGCGAATGTGTCGTATAGAGTATCTGTGTGCGCTTGGAAACACCGGCGATCACACCACTCGCCAGCTGTAGTAGGATACTGGCCAAATGTCGTTGTCTACTTGGATGTTGGTAAAGCTCAGGCTCTTCGATGCCCAGCGTCAGATTTGGTAGCCCTTTGACGGCATTGTCAGATGTTTCCGAGATTGAGGACTGTCCCTGCGTCTCAGAGGAGTCGCCATCAGACACTTCTCGTGGACTCGGACCCTGAGCGACCGCTAGGTGCTGGAGCATGGTTAAGATGAAGGCTCGTTGGAGGCCGTGACCCGTTTGACCAACAGCTGCAGAGTACCCATCTTCAACGAGCTTTACATCGGTTGAAGGTAGGGGCACATCAATGTTGCCAGCGGCCAATTCCAAGTTAACACTCGCATCAGGCACGTAAGTCTTTAAAGTTCGTGTGAGTGTTGCTTCAAGTGCGCTTTTGTCCTTCTGGGCGATGTCTGCCATTATGTCTTGATAACGCTGTTGGGTTTCCGTCTTGAGCGTTGCGATCTCTTCCCGTTCAGCAAGAGTGCTCCTTACTACCAGGTTCATAATATCTGTGATTGGGGAGCCACGTCCTTCAGTGGCATCCTCTGCAGCATCCCGTACGGCGGGAATAGAGATAAACAGCGTATATCGACTCAGGTAGCCTTCACCTACCTCAGTAAAGCCAAAGAATTTGCCGTCGTCCCGTAGTCGAACGCATCGCTCGGGATGAGAATCTTCCCAGGCCCTGATGGCGTCTTGGACGTCCTGAGCCGACTGCACGCTTGGAAGCTCAGCGTATTGGGGGTTGGTCCTCAATTCATTGTATTGTGACCGGGCTTCGGTTTTGCTTGGGGCGTTTCGGATGGCTTGAAACTCTGCGTTCTGCATTCGAGAACCGTGCAAACTGGTTTGAGGGGCGCTGTCCGATATGGCAAGTAACCTCGTTACAGACAATGAGTCACCCTGCATATAGGGCTTAAACTTCGTCTCGGCATCGGAATCCAGGTCTGTAAACGTGACGGTGATCTCAATCTCGCGAGTCGTATCGTTGCCATAAAAGTCTTCTGGACCGAAAGTAGGACGTGTCGCATAGAACATTTCTAATGCACGGAGGAAGGAGGATTTGCCGGCACCATTTGGTCCAACTAATGCTGTGAGCGGCTCACAATTCAAAGTGGCATCGATGATGCACCGAAAGTTTTTCACATGAACTGACTGTATTAGCACTGCCGCTAGAACCTACTTGATCTTGCTGGTCGGATATCCGTCCCGAATGTTAGCATGGAAGTGCGATCCATGCGTTTAGCTCTAATGTCTACTTCCCTATTTTCGACAGTCGGACCGCATTCAATAAAAGTGGTATTAGAGGGCTTTAAGATTGCATGAACCAGACACGCTGATCGACCTGTCTGAATCTTTAGACTGCGATGGACTTACGGGTCCAGCTAGTCAGACAGCTATGCTCACTTTGTTGCGCGGCTTTATGTCGCGGGCGTCGGCAACATCGATCTCCGTTTGAAGCCACCACTTGATCTTAGCGTCTGTCGCGTAAGCCGGTGGTTCCGGCCGAATCTCAAGTCGGACGCTATGCTGATATGGCCTGCCGGACTTGAGCCTTGCATTCTCAAGGAACACTGCACTACCGTGCCCCGACCTTAACCGGGTGCAGGTCACTGGGCCAGCGGAGAGAACAAAGCCTGGTATCCTTACACGATCGTTACAGACTGCCAGCACCCGAAGCGGATTTGGTTGGCAGGCCACTGTCAAATGGCGGCTAGCATTTATGGCGCATATAAGTGGGGCTCACAGTCGTCGGCTTCGGCGGCCAGGAAGGTGATGCCCAACTAAAGCCAGGGCAAATGAAGATAAGGGACATCCTAAAAACCCAGCGCACCCTGTCCTTCGAATTCTATCCTCCGAAGGCGGAGGAGGGGATTCCATCGGTGTTCGAGGCCATCCACAGCCTCAGGGCGTTCAGGCCTAGCTTCATCTCCATCACCTACGGTGCCGGTGGGACCACCAGGGCCCTGACCGAGGAGATCGCCGTGGGCGTCAAGAAGGAGACGGACCTAGAGGTGATGGCCCACCTGACCTGCGCGGCCCAGACCAAGGAAGAGGTGCACAACGTGCTCGTGAGGCTGGAGCATGTCGGCATCGACAACGTGATCGGGCTGCGGGGTGACCCTCCCAGAGGACAGAGCACATTCGTCCCGGCTGAAGGCGGCTTGGCCCACGCCACTAACCTGATCGAGCACATTAAGCGCAACTTCGATTTCGGCATCGCCGCTGCTTGCTACCCCGAGGGGCATCCGGAGTCGCCAGACCTGGAAGCCGATATGAACTACACGGTGATGAAAGTAGCCGTGGGCGCCGAGTTCCTCATCACGCAGCTCTTTTACGACAACGCCGACTTCTACGACTTCGTGGAGCGCGCACGGATCGCGGGAATTACCGTCCCCATCCTGGCGGGCATTCTACCGGTGCTGAATACGCGCCAAATCCGCAGGTTCACGACATTGTGTGGAGCCAAGATCCCGCCCGCGCTGGACCGGCAACTCGACAGGTTCGCCACCGACGATGCCGCGATCCGTGAGCTGGGCGTGGAACACGCCACTCAACAGGTGCGTGAGCTTTGGGACAACGGGGTCCAAGGGGTCCACTTCTACGTCCTCAACCGGAGCTACTCGGTCTCGAAGATACTGCAGAACCTCGGCCTGCGCCACCACGACGGACTGCCCCTCGCGGAGAAATGACCGAATCGGCGCCAACTGAGTGAGAATCCGACGACGACGAGATCGGTCTGGCCACGGAGTGAACCACAGTCAAAGCTGCCCTTGTTCTAAGCGTAGCGCGGCCCGGTGCTTAGCTCCCACTGTCGACATACAGCTCGGGCAGTGGACCCGGGGGTGGTTGGGTCACGTCCAGACCGTGAACCTCCTTGATCTTATCCCTGTGCCAGCGGTCGAAATCATTATCCGAGGCAGCCAGTCTCTGCATGTGATCGTCTGCGCCGGGGCCCTCTAAAAGCACTATAACCATCGGTCCCGCCGGAGTCTCCGCGAGCCAGGCAGCGTGGCGCGTCAGACCGTGACGCCTGTTGAAATCCTCGAACTCTGGTCCGCTCAACTTCCCGGCCCAGTCTTTCCAGGCTTGGACCTTGCCCTCCACTATCGGTGCCAGTATTACGCTCATGCGTACCTCCTATCTAAGTACGCGGTATTCTAGGGCGACCGGAGTCTCTAGGCAAGCCGCTCAGACAGCTATGCTCACCTTGTTGCGCCGCTTTGTGTCGCGGGCGTCGGCAACATCGATCTCCGTTTGAAGCCACCACTTGATCTTAGCGTCCGTCGGGTAAGCCGGTGGCTGCAGCCGAATCTCAAGTCGGACGCTATACTGATAAGGCCTGCCGGACTTGAGCATTGAATTCTCAAGGAACACTGCACTACCGTGCGCCGACGTTTCCTTGCGGTTTTTGACCATTTCCTTGGTTTCGGTGCCGACTTGCTCTAACCCCATACTTGGTCCACCCATTCTCGATCCCATTCCCCTTGGAACCTTGACATAGGTCGGTTTCTCGTAAGTCACAGTGGATGCCCATCGTCCTTCTACCATGAGGTCTATGCGACCTTCTCTGACCTCGCAGTCCCGACGCGGTGTCAGCTTTATTGTCAGGTCGATGGGTTCGCCCAGCCTATATGTTCGTTCCTCAAACGAGATGGCGATGCCCAGAGGGCGCAGTCTGCTGATCAACGGATTCCTCCAATGGTAGGGTGGGCACCCCTATAGTCTAAGTCGGCATCAGCGGCGGTTGGCGCTGATGCTGGGCAGCATCTTCGGCAACCGCGGCCTGAGCGCTTAGCCGACATTCCCCATATCAAGCTGCCTGGACCCAAGCAACGCGGCATCCTTGACGATGGTAGTTTCGCTCACGAATGCTGTCAATCCTCACCCAGGTGCTGGATGGAGCCCGGCGATACGCTCCAGCACTTGCCGGAATACCTCCTTGGGTACAGCTACCTCCGCCAGTTGAAACACCAGACTCCTGGCAGGCTAACTTAAAGAGCGGTACAAGTACCGGAGGCAGGTCAACTTTTTTGTGCAGAATCACGGGGAATTCTTTGCGCGAAGCCGGAGTAGGTTAGAACCAACCCTGGGGAAGGAATATCAAGAGGGCGACATTGCTGATGATGCAGAGGCTGATGAAGGCCCACGGGCAGAGGCGGACGAAGGCCCACGGGCAGAGGCGGACAAGTCTCTGAATTCCGGCACGCCTATCATCGCCACTCCGGCTAAAAGCCTATCCGCAAAGCCACTTTCCGCGCCTATGGCACATACAGATCGGCGTCTGGATAATAGTCGCTCCAGGCGAACCAAAAAGCCGTGTAGGTGGATATCCGTTCCAGCCGCTGGCCGGCCAGCTCGCCTTCTAGCGCACTGCCGGAGAATACGCCCCAGGTGGAGCCAGTCTCGCCGTCCTTCATCAGAGCTTCGCCATCGATGCTTCCGTCGGAGGCCTGGAAAGTGAGGAGTCGCCCTCCGACTATCCGGTCGAAGACGGTGGGGGTGCCGTTCTCGCCATCAAAAGCGACGACGATCGATCTGCCGTCGAACTCGTGGTTCAGTATAGGGCTGTCGACCAGGTAACGAAGCGGATAAGCACGCTGGACGCTCTCGCCTACCATCCCTAACACGAACTCCTTGGGGGTCAGCCGGTCATCTTCGTGTGTCTCGCCCATGATCCCCGCGTCGCGACTGGCGTAGTAGCCGGCGTATGTGTCATTAATGTAGGTGTTACCTGCACCTCCGGTACTCAGTACCAGGGTGTCCGGGTGCTGGGCTTTCCAGGCGCTCCACGTCATCATCTGGGACGGGATCGGTGTGAGCCGCCCGCCGGTCATGGCTCCCTCCACTCCCTCGCCTAGTATCTGGCTCCATAGTGTATCCGTCTGGTGATCGAACATGACCAGGCCGTTCATGATTAGCTTTCCGGACACCCCGAAGGTGAGCTCTTGGCCGGCTACTTCGCGGGAATAGACTATACCGGTGAAGCACAGTGGACACCATGTGACGGCAACAGGCTTACCGCCAACTACATCGTTCACGATCTCATGTCGGCTCAACTGAGGGATGGAGTAGGCCCGGTGGTCGCCGTTGATGGACAGGCCAATCACCAACTCGTTCGGCCGCATCTGCCCGGCCGCCTCACTGGCTGACAGGAATTCGGGCGTTAGGATGGCGGGGATGGCGTCATAGGGCAAGACGGTGATGATCTCAAAGTCCCTGGATGTGGAGGCAGGCGTTGGTGTGGGGGTAGCAGGGTCAGTTGGAGTAGCCGTCACCCCAGGAGTGAAGGGACCAACAGAAGGGCTGATTGCAGCGAGCGCTCCTCCATCCGGTTCAGGTGACTCTGGCTCTGTCCCATTCCCACTGGAGCAGGCAGCAAGGGCCAACACAACGATGCCAAGGAGGCCCATGGGGATGAGTCCTGCAATCTGTGCCAATTCACACCTCGCCTTTTTCCTTTAGATGTTGTCCTTGGGCTGTGGGTTCGCTTCTGCGAGTATCCATTGAGCATCCATGGCTGCCATATTCGCCCCCGTGGGTTATTAGCCCAGGCTCAGTAGGAGCAGCCCTCCCAGCACTGTAATCATTCCGATCGTCTGGTTTCGTGCCGGCCGCTCACGGAATATCAGGAAGCCTCCCAGGATGGGCACGAGGACGTAGGTGGTGGTGACGGCCGCGACAATCGAAATCAGCCCGATCTCAGACCCGCGTGCAAAGGCGGACAAGGCTCCGAATTCCAGCAGGCCGATCATGGCCACTCCGGCCAAAAGCCTGGGGTTGAGTCCTCGCCACGGCCGCTGTCGTTGAAATACCACGATCGACGTGAGGAGACCCAGCGTGAGAAGGCGCACCCCGTAGACAGCGAGGAACCAGCCGATATCCTGAGCGATTCTCCCGAATAGGAACTGTGCCAGCCCAAACAGCAACATTCCTATTATCGCCAGCAGCGGGCCCATGCCGATAAGCCGCTGTCCGGTGCCGACTGTCCTGAAGTCGACAGAGCTCAGCACGACTCCACCGATGGTGGCCGTCGCGCCCACCGCCTGGCCGCCGGTCATTTGCTCTCCCAGCAACGACACGGCCAGAAGCACCGGAATCATCGTATGGGCGGCGTCGATTGGGGCGACTATGGCCACGGGGCCATGTCGCAAGGCGTTGTAGTTTGCGGTGTGGGACGCTAGGGCCACGATGCTGATGATGACGAGGTGGCCCCACTGTGAGAGGGAAAGATGGCCGAGGCTGCTTTCCGTCACCAGATAGGTGGTGGCGACCAGTATGGAGGCCAGGTACCCCCAGAAGAGCACCTGTAAAGTGCTGACCCTCCTCACCGCGAGGGCGGTGCCTAATGTCAGCACTCCCGCAAATAGCGCTGTAAGCAGCCCAAACAGGACGCTTTGGGTGACCAATGAGCGGGGCGTCTCCTTTCCGTGGCTGGCAATGGACAGGGCGAATCATATCAAGTTGCCCCTGCGCCTAATGCCCTCGACTCCTGCGGGACTCCCCCGTGCGGCGCGGTCACGGTGATCCGTACTGAGCCGAGATGATGTCGATCAGTGTGTCTAACCAGGGGCTGACCGGAGCAGTCCAGGCGGGGCTTCGTTACCGGGTCATTGATTAACCGCCTTGCATCTGAACGGCTTTGTCGATCTCCTCGAAATGCTCTTGTGGAAGGACTTTCTTGGGAAGGCCTAGGTGCAGCTTATACTTGAGTCTGAACTCCCCGTCAGTCATGTCTCCCTTCCGCGTCTTGCAGAGGGCGCACAGCAGCTGCAAGTTGTTAGTCCGCTCGGAGCCGTCGGGTGTTACAGGCTTTTTGTGGTCAACGTGGAGATGTCGTAGACCGAACTTTCTGCCGCAGTAGTTGCACTTCCTCCTCTGGGTTCTGTACATGAGCATGAGTTCCCGCTCGGACCTTCCATGGCGTTCCCCTACAGAGGGTCCATCGCGGATATTGCAGGTCATCGAGTATCCGCCTTCCCGCTGCCGTAATCATATCGGACTCCTCCACTGGAACAAAGCTCCATACTAGCCGGGAAGCGCTGAATCTGCTGGAAGGGTGCGTCTGGGATACCGCCGCGCCGTATTCTATTGAGACCGGTGATTGTGTGGAAGTGACGGCGGGGTTGACTGCGTGGGGATGTGCCACTACAGTCGTTAGCGTCAAGGTAGGTGCCCCGATTAGGTATGGAGCGTAAGCGGGCGATTCAGGACTAAGAGTCTAGTGGTGAGCGTGTAAGGCATGAAAGCAAGAGCGGCGATACTTTACGAGTACAACACTCCCCTGGTGGTCGAAGAGATTGACGTGGACAGCCCGCAGCAGGGCGAAGTGATGATCAAGGTCGCGGCCGCCGGGATGTGCCACAGCAACTACCACATCATGAACGGCAGGGACCGGAAGCCGCTCCCGATTATCCTGGGTGACGAGGGTTCGGGCACAGTGGTGGAGGTGGGGCCCGGCGTCACCTCGGTCAAGCCCGGCGACAACGTTGTGATCTCCACCGTTCACCACTGCGGGAAGTGCTTCTACTGCAGCCGAGGGATATTCAACCTGTGCGTCAACCAACTGGGAGTCTCCAGACTCCACAAGGGCGACACGGTCATGAACTTGTTCGATTCCCTGTCCACGTTTGCGGAGTACACCGTGATACCTGAAACCGCCGCAGTGCCTATCTCGCCCGACGTTCCCCTGGACAAGGCGGCCCTCGTGGGCTGCGCTGTGCCCACGGGCTGGGGTGCGGTTGTGAACACCGCGAAGGTGGAGCCAGGCAGCAGTGTGGCCGTAATGGGGCTTGGTGGAATCGGGCTCAGCTCTGTGATGGGTGCGGTGACGGTGAATGCGGGTAAGATCATCGGCGTCGACGTAGTGGACCGCAAGCTGGAGATGGCCCGAGGCTTCGGCGTGACCCACACGGTCAACTCGACCGAGGAGGACGTGGTATCGAGGGTGAGGGAGCTGACTGACGGCTATGGTGTTGACTACGCCTTCGACACCGTAGGCCGGCCAGAGGTCACTGTGAACGCGTTCACCGCCGTCCGTCCTGGAGGGACCGCGGTAGTCGTCGGCACATTTGGGGAGCGAGAGGAGATCACTCTTCCAGCCTCGCTGATGATAACAGAGCGCAAGTTGGTAGGCTGCTCTGGTGGCTCGATTCGGACGCCCGTGGACATACCCCGGATCATCGAGCTGTACATGCAGGGGAAGCTTGACCTGGACCGGCTCGCCTC
>CBDFLT010000002.1:0-36044 GCA_965249225.1 Dehalococcoidia bacterium
ACCCCTCCCTGTGGCACCCCGGAGTCGGTGTGGGAGAAGAGGCCCCCTTCCATCACGCCCGATTTCAGGAACTTCCAGATCAAGTCCAACACAGGCATATCCTTTAGCCTTCTCCGCAGCAGCTTCATGAGCGTCCGGTGATGGACGGTATCGAAGTAGCTCTGGAGGTCGCCTTCGATCACGTAGTAGTGTTTGGCACGGCTGTTGAACAGGGGCATGATGAGGTCGGACGTAAATAGTGGACACCAAACCTTTCATGCTGCTGGTAGTCCGGCATAGAATCTCTGCTCATACGCCGCGGGTGACAGGAACCCCAGCCTGGCCTGGCGGCGCTGGCGGTTATAGAAGAGCTCGATATATTCCGTGATCTCTCGAGCTGCCTCCTGCCTGCTTCTGTAATGACGGTGGTGGGCACAAGTGTACCGTACTGAGCCTGTCTCAGAAGTCTGAGCTGGTAATGGGTATGTCGTTGGGTGTACCTTCGAAGCGACACCAGTTGGGGAGATGGTGATATGCCGCTTCGAGAGATGGGCCGAGAGCAGATGTGGATGTTGCCGCCGACGCTTGACGAGTTGTTGCCGCTGGACCATCCGGCGCGGTTCGTGGCCGAGTTCGTTGACGCTTTGGACCGGGAGGACTGGGGGAAGCTTGAGGTGAAGATAGACGGGGAGGTGCTGGGAGCGCCAGCCTACCATCCACGTGCGCTGTTGAGCGTGTGGCTGTACGGTTTCATGACCGGGGTACGCTCGTGCCGGAAGCTGGAGGCGGCCTGCCGGGACCAGATACCGTACCTGTGGCTGACCGGGTGGCAGCATCCGGACCACAACACCCTGTGGAGGTTCTACAGAGGGCATCGGCAGGCCATGAGGAAGCTGTTCGAGCGTACGGTTCGTACGGCGGTGACGATGAAGTTGGTGGACCTGGCGGTTCAGGCGGTGGATGGTACGAAGGTGGTCGCCAACGCCTCGCTGAACAGGAGCTACGACGCCGAGGGACTGCGAGGGCTCTTGGAGCGGCTGGAGAGTGCGATAACGGACCTTGAGGCACAGAACGAAGCGGGAGAGGATGCCTCTGCCATCCATCTGCCTCGGGAGTTGGCTGACAAGGAGGTCTTGAGAGAGCAGGTGAGGCAGGCGATGGACGATCTCACGAGTCAAAAGCGCCACAAGCGCATCAACCTGACCGACCCAGACGCCAGGCTGATGAAGGGCAGGCAAGGCATCGTGGCTGGCTACAATGCCCAGGCTATGGTCTCACCCACAGAGACGGATGGGGGAGCGACCGGCATGTTGGTCACCGCCGTGGACGTGGTGGATGCGGCCAATGACAATGCCCTGCTGGTTCCGATGCTGGAGCAGGCCGAGGAGACTACGGGGACGAAGTCGCAGATGACGTTGGCCGATGCCGGATACTTCGCCGCGAGTCACTTGGAAGAATGCGCCCGTCGAGATCAGCAGGTGGTAGTGTCGGAGTCGCGGCAACGGTTCCTCAAAGACCCATATCACAAGGACCAATTCACCTACAACGAGCCGAGCGACAGCTTTACGTGTCCGCAGGGACAGACGCTCAAGTTCATTCGTATCCAACATACGAATGGAGTCCCGTTGCGTCTGTACCGGGCCTCTGAGGCCGTCTGCCAGGTGTGCCCAGCCTTCGGAGTCTGTACGAGGGCCAAAGAGATTGGGCGAAGCCTGGCGATAGGTCCGCATGACGCTGTGCTACGCCGTCATCGTGCCTGGATGTCCACCTCAGCAGCTAGAGAGGCGTACAAGCTGAGAAAGCAACTGGTCGAGCCAGTCTTCGGAATCATCAAGGAACAACAGGGGGCACGGAGGTTCCTACTGCGCGGCCTCGTTAACGTGGCGGCCGAGTGGACTATGCTTGCCACAGCCTTCAACTTGCGCACTCTCTGGCGGGTGTGGCGCTCCAGCCCCTTCATCGGTCTATTTAATGGCCCGGAGCCTTGTCCCGTCTCCTGACCTGCAGTGATGACAGCAGCTGACCCATCGCTCCGTCGCCTGTCCTACCCGCTCAAGCCAAGGCCTTTCAGCGAACCCTCTGACTTCTATCTGCTCCCCCTATCCGCAATTTCCACTTCTGGGACAGGCTCAGTTCAGTACACTTAGGCCCACCATTGACTCATTAGGCGCAGATATTCCCATTTCCACTATATCGGTGGCTTGGACGCGACGTGCGTTAAGTTAGTACGTCCAGATGACAGCCGTCGGTGGGAAGGGTTACTTCGGCTCAGCGAAAGTGAGCAGTCGCTTGGGGTTCTCAACCACGATCTGGTCGATCTCCTTCTCTGTCACGCCAAGCCTCCGCAGGTGGGGAAGGAACGTCTCGAGGATGAAGGAGTAACCCGTTCCGCCGAAGTGCTTTAGCTGGATCTTCGAGCACGTGTCCTGGGAGATCAGGACACGGTCCGTATAGCCTGCCTCAATGAGCTTGGGGATGGCGTCGGCCACCAAGGCGGTCCCGCTGTAGGTCAGGTACTCGGCCCAAGGGTCTTCAGAATTGAGCGGCTCCCACGACAGGGGCACTATGACCCGACCCAACAGGTCGAACTCAACATACACCCCCAACTCCAACAGCTCCAGCATTAGCGGCATATTGCCCGCTATCAAGTCGGTGTGCCCAAAGATGGTACGTGTTAAGTCTCCGCCCTCTTCCCCGATAACGCCGGCTATCTCAAGCTTCTCGCGTCCCAGGCCACCCCAGTGTAAACTGATGGCCGCACCCGTGGTCCGGCTGGCCCGCGCAGACGCCCTTGTGACCTTGATCTCGTTGGGAGTAAGCGGGTTGCCACTGATGCCCACCTCTCCGATGATGCCAGCCCGAATGCCGGTATCTCCCACCCCAACAGTAATATCTCGAACGATCTCATCAGTCAGGTCCTCGACGGTACGTTCGTCCATATCGTCGGGGTGATTCATTGGGACATACCAGCTGCAACCCATAACGATGTTGAGCCCCGTGGCGGTGGACACCCGATACAGGGCCCGTGGGTCTCTTCCTATGCCGATATCGGTCACGTCTACGATAGTAGACCCCCCCCAGATCCGAAACTCCGATGTCTCTGCGACGGCCATCTTCTCATCCGACAGAACTATGGCGTCTCGTATCGAGCCCTCGCGTTGTCTGGCGACATGCAGGTTCTCCAGCGTCAGCTTCTCATGGTATTGCACCGCCTCGGTGATCGGAGTGAAGCGGTCTGGAGCGTACAAAGACTCTTGAGACATCGGCCAGAAAACGTGCTCATGCATGAGGGTGACGCCCAGGTTTTCGGGATCGATTGGACCCTTGACCGTCATCGCTTTCCCTGTCATCTCCGACGCTGATGCGGTGCTCACATCGTCCTCCTTCTCAGATATCTCGTACTAGACAAATCCATCCGGATATCCTCCAACCGCCACATCCGACCACTATACCAGGCTCAGCAGTAGCAGCCCTCCGAACACGCTAACTACCCCGATCATCTGGTTTACGGCCAACCGCTCACGGAACATCAGCACACCTCCCATAATAGGGACCAGAGGATACGCGGTGATGGCGGCCGTGATGATCGTTATGATTCCATCTTCGGCCCCACGGTAGAACACGAAAAAGCCCAGGGTCTCCAGCACCCCAGCTATCATCATCATTGCCACGAGTCCCAGGGTGAGCCCCCTCCACGGCACCTGCCTTCGAACGGCCACAGCGGGTGTGATCATTGCAAACGTGACAAGGTTGAACCCGAAAGCCGGATAGAACCAACCGACGTCCTGGGCGAGCCTGGCTATCACGTAAACCACTAGTCCGAACGTCACCATGGTATAGGTCGCTAATGCGGCACCCTTGCCGATGAGACGCTGACCGCTACTTAACCTCCTAAGGTCCACGGTGGCCAGCGCCACTCCTCCCACGGCAGCCGACGCGCCTAACGACTGGCCTATCGTCAGACGCTCTCCCGCCAACAACACCGCCAGAATGATGACCACGGCCCCTTCGCCGGACACGATGGGGGCGACGATGGCCACCGGCCCCGCCTTCAACGCCATAAGGTACGTAATATACCCGCTCAGGCCTACTAAGCAAATTATTACGATCTGGCTCCATTGGCCAAGGGACAGATCGCTCGTATCCCTTGCTATCGCGAGATAGAGGGTGGCCACCACAACGGATCCCAGTTTCGCCCAGAAAAGGACCTGGAGTAGCCTCACCCTTCGAGTGGCAAGCGCCATGGTGAAGACCGATGTTCCCACGATCGCCGCGGCAACCAGTCCGTATAAGACGCTGTGGGTGACCAATGAACTAGGCGATGTCCTTCCATCGGGGTGGCCGGCGGAGCCGAATCATATCACAGGGGTGCGCCGTCCCCTCCGGCAACCGTAAGTCGCAAGAGTCATCGGGCGCACTCCAGCCACTCGGCCAGCGCCCCGCGTCAAGCGATCGTTCTATCGCTCCTCCACCTCGAAGCCGAGTCGCCGCAAGATATCCCGCGCTCGATGGGCCGTGAAGTTCTCTTCGACGAATTTCTCACCATAACGTGTTTGAAGTGCTTGCCGCACAACCTGTTTGATGGGGAATTTCCTCTCATTACCCTCAGAGTCGAGCAACCTAACGTAGTACTTCACAATTGTGCCCGGGAACACTGCTTTAGCCGCGGTATGGATATCCTCTCGAGATAGGCGATACCTTCGACTAGCGAGAATAAATCCCACAGTCGTGGTCGGACGCGGTTCCAAGAGGTGCGGCACCAAACGCGTAACCGGCTCCGGAGGTTCCGTAGTACGCTGTAGAGCCAGTTCAAGCACTGTCCCACAGTTAGGACATGTAAGCATTGATCCGCCTCCTTATAAGTTATGACTAAGTATAACCAGTTTGTACTGTTGGTGTCAATCGTTACTCCTAAACACTTACACGGAATGTGATGTCCATCCCCTCCGGCAACCGTAAGTCGCAAGAGTCATCGGGCGCACCCCAGTATGCGCTACTAAGGTACAAATCGGCACCGGCCGAGCCTCACGGGAGAGAGGCCCGGCGCAGTCCTGGTAGCAAGGCCGACACGATCAAGAGTATGACGATGCAGGCCAGAGTGTTGATCGCGACCGCGGTGGGCGCTCCCAGCCACTCGGCCAGCGCCCCGGTGTACAGCATCCCGATGGGGAGAAATCCGACGCCTAGGCTAACGGCTCCCATGGCTCTACCCCTCATCTCAGGCTCCGCCGCAGTGATGGTGATGGTGGTCTGGAAGGTAACGAAGCCGGATATGCCTAGGCCGGCAAGGAATAACATCGGCATGGCCACGCCATAGGACGGCGAGACGGCGAACAGGAAGACCCCCAGACCCATGAGGAGTGCGCCGGCGATGAAAATGATGCCTGGACGCCGGACCACCATCATGGAGGCGAAAACAGCAGCGCCTATAAAAGCTCCCACGCCGTCCATACCACTCATCAGACCCATGAGGGCCGGGCCGACGCCAAAGACGTCCCTAGCAAACACAGGGGTAAGCTGCATATAAGGGAAGATCAGGAAGTTCACGAAGACCGTGATTATTACCACACCTCGCAAGGCCTGGTTCCGCCATACGTACCTCAACCCCTCTTTTAGTTCCTCGAGTACCCCACTCCGTTTCTCCCCGTCGCCCCGATACACGGGTCTTCCTGGAATACTGAGGAGAATGACCAGACCGATGAGATAAGACATCGCGAGGAAGCCGTACGCAAAAGCGGCACCGGCGGCAAGGACCAGGAACCCTCCTGCCAGCCACCGACCCACCGCCTCTGTCCCCGTCTCAGACACCTCTGAGAGGGCCACGGCGTTTAAGATGGCCCTCTCAGGCAGAATGTCCCGAAAGAAGGCCCGACGGACAGGAAAGTCGATCGCCCACGCACAGCCGGTCAGGGTTGCGACCACGTAGACATGCCACACTTGCAGAAGATCCAACCCCAGCACCACGGTGAAACCGGCGGTCACAGTAAGATTCACCGCCTGAGCGAATATCAGCATACTCTTTTTGGAGCGCCTGTCCGCCTGAGAGCCCGCGAAAACCCCCAGGAAGCATATTGGCAGAAAGCGAAATGTACCCACCAGGGCGACCTTGAAAGCGGAGTCCGTCAACTCCAGCACCACCCAGCCGAGGACAATGAGGTCCATCCAGAAGGCCAGGTTCCATAGATGGCCTGCCATCCAGAGGACTCGCCAGTCGCGGTGCTGAAGAGAGCGAAGCGCCCAAGGCCTGGCGTACCAGGGCAGCCTGGCCGTAGAAGCTTGGATTATGTGGCTTTCCTGGGACATTCTTCTCGTGGCGGCGCATCCTTACTGAACTGAGAAGGAGACCCTCTGCCGTGCAAAAACCGACGTCGCTTGCTCAATCGCGCAAAGGTCCCCAAAGGGCGTGCTACGTATAGGGCCGTGCTCCAGGGGACGGAGAGGGACGATACCTAACCCCAAGAAGGCTAAGGGTACCGCTAGCAGGCTGTCAATAACTCAGCCGTTCCCAAGCCATGGGTTGCAAAGACACGCATCACAATACGTGCGTAACACAGAGGCCGATGCCGGCCGCCATAGCCTCTTAAAACCGTTTAACGACCCTGACCACCTTGCCCACCTCGGTTTTCGGGATCGTATCCGGTGGGACCAACTCCACCTTAACACTGAACGAAAGCATGTTCTTGATTTCCCCTTCGATGCGGCGTCTTAGGGTCTCAGCCTCAGGCCCGACGCTCTCTTCACTCTCCACCAGGATATCAAGCCGATCATAAGGACCCGGATGACTGAGGACGACCTGGAACTCCCCGGATACTTCCGGAACCCTGGCGTTCAAGACCTCGGCTATCCCGGAGGGAAAAACGTTGATGCCCTTGACGTGGAGCATGTCGTCGGAGCGGCCCGAAACCATGAAACGAAATCCGCTCCTTCTACAGCGGCAATGCCCCGCGCCCAGGACCTCAACCAAGTCCCTGGTCCGGTAACGGATGAGCGGCTGGGCCTCCCGATCCAGATTAGTCAGAACCAGCTCACCGGTGACACCTCGCTCGATCGGGACGTCCTCGCCCGTTGACGGGTCGATTATTTGCGCTAACACAGCGCCTTGGCCAAGAAAGTGAAGCTCATAAGCCTCGTCGCACACAGACGCGAAGTTGCAGAGCACATCCGACATGCCGTAGTTGGCATTGGAGGCCCGTATGCCCCATGTCTCCTCGACGTGTTCTCTAATGCTAGGAATCTCGAGTCCGGGCTCGCCGCCGAACAGGCCAAGCTTCAGGCCTAGCTCGACGGGCTCGATGTCCAGCTCCTCTCGGACTACGTTCTCCAGGCGGTTCGGGTATGAGGGAGTGGATGAGATGGCGTCGACTTTGAGTTCCCGGATGAGCCTCACAAGTTGACGTGAGTTTCCCACGCCAAACGGGATCACGGTCGCTCCAGTCGTCTCCAGGTTTCGATGGTCGGTGTACCCGCCCATCCAGAGGGTGTAGTTCAGACAGTGAACCACGGTGTGGTGAGGCCGGAGTCCGGCTGCCCAAAAGGCCCGCGCGCCGCACTCGTTCGTCTGACGCATGTCTTTCTTGGTCAGGACTGAGAATAAGAACAGCCCGGTGGAGCCGGCGGTCCGATGTACTGTCATCACCGATCCCCGGGGCGCCGCCAGGTAGTCACCGAAGGGAGGTTCCCGCTCCTGGGATTCACGGAGCTCCGCTTTGGTGGTGAAGGGCAGCCGGGAAAGGTCATCGGTACTGCGAATCTCATCAGGAGTCAGGTTGGCCTCTCGAAATTTCCGTTGATAAAAGGGACTCCTGGCGTATACGTATTCGAGTTGCCGCGACAGCTTCTCCTGCTCCATCGCCCTCTGAGCGGATGGCGTGATTGCCTCCATTTGCGCATTCCAGATCTTACGGTACATGCCTAACTCTTCTTCATCTCCTCGACTCTTCTGTGCACGTACTCCAGATAGCTCCCCTCGCCTACGCACGTCAAAAGGTGGCTGGCCTCCAGCTCCAGCGTCTGCTCGAAACTGGAGTGCAGTCCCTGCTCGATGGCGCACCGAGACAGCCGCAAGGCCAGAGGGGACCGACTGGCGATCTTACGAGCAAGGCTCATCGCCTCGTCCATTAGTTCTTCGCTCGAAACCACTTTGTTCACGAGCCTGATCCGAGCGGCCTCGTCCGCGTCAATGAACTCCCCCGCGAAGACCAACTCCTTTGCCTTGCCCAGGCCCACCAACTGCGACAGTAGTTTGGTGCCCGCGGTCGTTACCGTCATCCCGACGCCGGTCTCTGGGAATCCAAACCGTGCGTCATTGGCCGCAATCCTCATGTCGCAGCTCATTGCAAACTCGCACCCACCACCAACTGCATAGCCTCGGATCGCCGCGATCAAAGGCTTACCCAACCTCATGACCGCCCGCTGGACCTCCTGGAGGGCATCCACCTCTCGCTCCCAGGCTTCGAAGACCTTTCCGGCCGAGGTCTCCTTCAGGTCCTCGCCGGCGCAGAAGGCCCTCCCAGCGCCGGTCATTATGACGCACGCAACGTCGGTGTCTCGCCCGGCGGTATCCAGCTGATCGATCAGCTCTAATAGGAGCTCTAGAGTGATAGCGTTCAGGCGGTGCGGCCTGTTCAGAGTGATGATCCCGATATTATCGCGCCGGTCGTAAAGTACGGTCTGCTCTGCCATTTTGGTCACCAGCTTCCTTCTAGCGCCTTTGTCTCCTCAACACCAACAAGCGCGAAACACGCGACTAACGCCGATATACCGTGAGAAACGTGTCTCGAATTGGAGGAGGGCCGTCGGCCCGCCGCACATGCTACCATGCCTCGTACCCAACGGGATGAAACGGGAACGACATAGCTCAAGAGGAAGCACAATTACCATAGTGTGGAAGTCGTACATGCGACCTAGAGAGGCTCGTAGTGATCAGGGCTGGGACCCGTTCACGCGCACGTTCTTTCGCAGCGGCGATGGGGACTCGTAAGTGAGCCGGACACACGAGGTGGTAGCAGGGGCCTAAGAATTAGCCAACGTCAGCCAGTTAGCTAAACTAAATCTGAATATCCGGCTACCGTTCAGAACGGCTCAGCGCGCCGATTCGTCTTCGAAGCAGAAGCGCAACCGCTGAAAGTCGGCGGTTAGAGAGGCCACGTCGGCCCGAATCTCATCTTCGGGGCGACGTCCATGAGCGGTGTCGGCTATTAGGCCCGCGATGGTCCGCATCTCATCCTCTCGCATGCCCAGGCGGGTGACTTCTTGAGTGCCGATACGGACTACCGCGTCGGCCAGGATTCCACACCTCTCCATGCCCTCTTTGATGCGTATACCCTCGGGCGATATAAAGCCGCCGTTTTCCAGTATGACCTGGTGCGTTTGGGTGCATCCGCTGTCCGCCGTGAAGACCGGCACTTCGTTGTCCATCAACCCCTGTGCCAGCGCCTGTGAGTTCCGGACTATCTGCGGGGCGAACTCACGGCCAAAGGCCAGCATCTCGGCGGCCGCTACTCCCAGTGCCACCACCGTGTTCAGGTGGTAGCAGCTCTGCAAGAACGGTGGATCCAGCAGCACAGCCCCGATGCGTTCCATCAGCTCCTCGTCGTTGGACGCGACCATGCCCCGCTGTGGCCCGGGGAAGGTCTTGTGGGTGCTGCCGAATAACACGTCCGCGCCCTCGCGCAGCGGGTCTTGAAATTGGCCGCCGGCGATCAGGCCCATCACGTGCGAGCCATCGTAGGCCACCACCGCTCCGACCTCGTGGGCCGCGGCCGCGACCTCCGTGACCGGGTGAGGGTAGAGGAACTCGCTGGCCCCGAATATGACCAGTGACGGGCGCACCTGGTGTATTTGCTGGATGGCCTCGTCCGCCTTGATATTGAGCCGGTCGAAGTCGAAGGGGAAGTCCACTATCTCCACCCCAGCCCATTCCGCCAGCCGGAACGCATAGCCACCGTAGTCCTCTCCCACAGCCATGATCTTGTCGCCTGGCTTTGTTAGGCCGGTCACTACCGCCAGTACCGCTAGGTTGCCCGTGACGGGCCTGACGTTTACGTGGTCCGCCCTGAATAGCCGACGGACCAGGTCAAGGGTCAACTGGTAAGCTGGCACGTAGTGCTTGTCGCCCCCATATACGCCCGGGGACGAGTACCGGCGTGAGAAATCTGAGCCTACTATGCGCTCGACCTGCGGACTGGTCGCCGATTCGGCCGCGACCATGTTGAGAGTTGAACGGCGATAGGTGTGCTGGTCCTCCGCATATTGCTGGAATCGCTGTACGGTTGATCGCATCTCAGCGTTCATAGCGCTGGTGCTCGTATCGGGTTTTGGCAGCGATTGTGATAGTTGGGACATGGTGTACCACCGCCATCATTAGATGATTTCCGGAGTCGAAGGAGTGACCGCTAAACTAGAGGATCACCGAGCGGGCTGCAGCCGTGGCGTGGAATCTACTCGAGCCGGCTGAGTCTAACGGTCTTTGCGCCGCTAATACGTCCATCGGCGCACTCGGCCGCGAACGCCTCCATGTTCTCGGTGATGTGTCCCCACAGGTTGGAGGGGATCTGCCCCGCGGGGTTCCTAAGGATCACCTCTGGACCGTAAATCACCATCACGTCCCACATTCCGTTGGGCATGCCACGCACCGAGCGCGGGGGAACGTAGTTCCAGAGTAAATTGCCCTCCAGCGGATAAACGGTCATGCTTTCGGATGGGATAGCCTCCGGGTCGAATGTTCGGTTCTCAGGCGGAGGCTCCAGCGTGATCTTGCGGCCCGCGAATTTGCTGTTGACCGTCCGGGCCTCATAGGGTTTTTCCAGCATCTGCCACATGGCCGCCACGGTGCGAGGTGAAAGGTCCTCATAGAGATCTGCAACGACCGTGACGCCGCTATCAAGGATGGTGAGTTGGATACGTTTGGCCATGGTGTCACTCCAGTCGACTGATGCGGTAGGTCTTCATGCCATCCATCAGTAGTGATTCGCAGCCCTCGGCGAAGGCCGGTAGATTTTCGGTGATGCGCGCCCAGACATTTCCCGGCCATGGACCTACAGCGAGGTCGACGATCGAGTCCGGGCCGTACATGATGATGAAGTCCCATACCTGGCCAGATTCGCCGAGTATCGCGTACTCGGGGAAGTAAGCCCACATCAAGTCGCCTGGCACGGGATATAGCGACGAGTTCTCCTGTGGTACCGAGACCGGATCGCCACGCCAATTTTCCTCGGGAATCTCCACCATGATCTCGCAGCCGGCCCACATCGCGTGGATGCCTTTCGTAACGATCGGAGTTTTGAGCACTTCCCACATAAAGTCGCAGGTGGCAGGAGCTTCTTTGTCCTGTAGCTCCGCTATAGCGGTGATGTCATCGTCAACGATCGTCAACGAGATTCGTCTGGGCATTTGTCCTCTCCCTCGGTGCACCTTGGCATGCGTATCAGGTGGGACGGGCGCAGTCGGCTTCGCCTAAGCGCCAAATCTGTAACAAGATGCTACAACGGTGAGGGTTTGTCAAGGTCGCGTTTTGTCTAGGTGGCGAACCGCCCGGGCATGGCGTACCAGGGCTGCCGGGCAGTGGAAGTTTGGGTTGTGTGGCTTTCCTGGGACATCCCTTATACCAGCCATACCAGCGGAGGGCTACTTGTCGGGGCTGCGGCCAATCGGGAAGCGGTATCGGTTTCTTGCGACCCAACGGTAGGCCGCTACACCTATCAGGGGTGCTCCGGGGAACCAGAATAGCGGCGCCAGGGGCATTAGGGCCACCAGACGCACCGTCAGCATCCTGATGGCATAAAATCCCTCATGAAGACGGCCCCGGCCGGCCTGCAGGTACGCGGAGCGGTCCAGGTCGTCCCAGGTCAGGCCTTCGGGCGGGCTCTCCAAGGACTGAAAGGAGGTCCACACTATCTGGTCCAGAAAGTCGACTCGAGTAAGCCAGCCCACCACCGTAGTGCAGAAGTGGCAGTCTCCGTCGTAGTAAAAGGCCCACTCATTCTCGTTTTGAGGGTCTCTCTCCATCCTGCACTCACCGTCAGCCGTCATAATTGTGTGCTGGGAGCGTGCTGTCCGGTGGCCGAGAAGACTTCATCCCCATGGCCTTGCAAAACTCTTGGACTCACGAATTGTGCACTCTGATCGCATATTTCGCGGTAGCTTGTGGGGAGGCTGTCGGACGGATATCAGCCCGAGGCACTACACTGAGTTTATATCAAGAGGCTACTTCCACTCCACGCCGTGTAATTAAGAGAGGGCAACGCCGCCACTGTCCAATGCATACCACAACAGAGCGAGGTTACCACTGACCTTAGCCAATCGACGAATCGGCCTAAAAGAAAAAGGAGGCTTAGATGGCTCACCAACGGATTCGGAAGATGACGACTAAGGACGGCTGGTTGCTCCCGGATGTCGACTATCAGGCAAGCATGGCCGTAAGAGCAGATCGCCAGGTCTTCCTGACGGGCGCGACGGGGATCTCCCTGGACGGCGTCTTTACCGGCGCAGGAGACCCGGCCGCGCAGGCGGAAAACGCAATGCGAGTCGTTAAGACATTGCTAGAGGAGGCCGGCGCCCGCGTTGAGGACATCTGCAAGGTCACGACTTACGTCACAGACCCCTCCTACCGTGATCTGGTCTACCCGGTACTCGCACGCCATCTCAAAGGAGTCTATCCCTGCTCGACCGGCCTCGTCGTCCCCGCCCTGGCCAGGCCCGAGATCGATTTCGAGGTCGATGTCTTCGCGGTAATCCCTGAGGACAGAGACTTCAAAAACTAAGGAGGTTCGCCGCTGTAAAGCTCAATCCTTGCCCTGTGGCAATCATAAGGGCGCCAAGGGGAAGCGTGTAGACAGGCCACCTCTGGGGTCACACCAGTTGACTCAAACTCTGTGCGCATTCACTGGACGCAGACTTGGGCCGAGCTTTACCATTGACGAGTTTCACGCTGCCCTTCTCCAGTCTCTTATCCTAATGCCGGTGGATGATGTGGATACCATTTACTACGACGTATTCGAGACCGCATTCGGCTGGGTGGGGGTACTGGCCTCACCTAAGGGGCTTAGGGGTGCCACCCCACCTCACCCGACACCTGATGAATGCCTCTTCGAGCTGGGCGGCGCTGCATTGGAGGCGCGCCAGGCCCCAGAGCGGTTCGAGGGATTACGGGACCTGCTGAAGGGTTATTTCGATGGGGTCGCCGTGACGTTTGACGGCGTGGCCATTGACGTGGCCAACGCCTCCCCTTATCTGCGCACAGCTTGGAGCGCCTGCCGCACCATCCCCTACGGGGAGACACGAAGCTACGGGTGGCTGGCGACGCAGGCGGGCAAACCTCGTGCGGCGCGTGCCGCCGGACAGTCGATGGCCAGGAACAGGCTCGCGATTATCGTCCCATGCCACAGGGTCATCGCCGCCGATGGCGGTCTTGGGGGCTACGGCAAGGGGGCCAGCGGCCTGAAACTGAAGCGGCGTCTGCTCGACCTGGAGGCGAACAGCACGTCGGACTAAGAGCCCACCTCCTGAACGGAAACATGGCCCGATGGGCCCAGTAACTCTTGAAGGCTCTGCTCTAACTCCGGTCCGGCGTCCACGCGCACCATGGGCCATTCCAGCCTGACGATTCGTCCCTCTGTGGCGATGTCGAGGCCGACCTCGTCCTCCCCGCGGTTGTCGAGAAGCAACCTGCGAACATCCTCCAGCAGGTGCCGGTCCTCGGTGGGCCGGCCGGACTCAAGGATCATCAAATTTAGTCGACGCGTCTTGCTCACGATCTCCGCCTTTTCCGCACCACGCCCATCGGTGTCTCCATCCTCTGAGGCCGAGCCCCCAAGGGCGGAAGGGGCAACGTGCACCATCGCCTCTGTTCGGCCATCTACCGACCCTCCCTCCTCCAAAGCGGGAGATGTGGTTCCAGTCTGCTCCACCTCCTCAACGTCAGCCTGGGCATCGCCCTCTTTCGGCAAGACGTACTCACTGGCGCTTACGCAGCTAACGCTGATCCGGTCCTCCCTGACCCGGACCTCTCCCACAACGGTTACCAGCTTGCCCTCCTCCCAGATGCGTTGCGTCTGCTGCACCACGTTCTCCCAGACAAACACCTCGACATCCCCATCCAGGAGACTCAGCCCCGCGATAGTGTACGGCCTCTGGTCCCGGGTGTAGCGACTGGTGACTGACGCGACCTGTCCGACCAGCACCACCTTCTGTCCGGCAAGCTCAGGGCGTATCTCGCTCTCCGACATTATGGCCTCGGGGTTGTCATTCAGCAAAAGATCGCTCAATGCCTTATCGGCCGAAAAGGTAACGCCCAGGAGCTCCTTTTCCCACACCCGTATGTCGCTGGCCGGCGTCTCGCCATCTGGGAGGGCAATGCTCGCGAGAGGGGTGGGCACCGTCTCTCCAAAAAGGTCGAACATAGAGGTCTGGTCCGACTGCTTGAGTCTGGCTTCGCTCTGCGCCAGCGACAGAATCCGGTCTACTACGCTGAGCAACGCCGTCCTCTGGCCGAAGGCGTCGAAGGCGCCAACCTTGATCAGACTTTCCAGGGTTTTGCGGTTCAGCGTCGTCAGCTCTGCGACCCTGCACAAATGCTCGATGGATTTAAAAGGCCTCTCCTTCTCTCCGGCCTCCAGGATCGGACGGATCGCCGCTGCGCCAACATTCTTTACCGACGCCAACCCAAATCGGATAGCTTGCCCGCCTTCTTGGAGGGCCTCGATTGCAAACTCGGCCTTGCTCTTGTTGATGTCCGGTGGAAGAACCCGAATATTGAGCCGCTTCGCCTCAGTTCGGGATGCGGCTATCTTCTCGAAATTCCCCGGGTATCCGTTGAGCAAAGAGACCATGTACTCGGCGGAGTAGTTGGCCTTGAAGTAGGCCGTCCAATAGGAGATTAGCCCGTAGCTGACGCTGTGGGCCTTGTTGAACGCGTACCCCGCGAAAGGCTCCACCAGGGCGAAAACCTGCTCGGCCAGCTCTTTGGAAAACCCCAGCTTAAGTGCCCCTTGGATGAACTTCTCCCGCTCCTGCGCCATGATCTCGGGGATCTTCTTGCCCATGGCCTTTCGCACGATGTCCGCCTCGCCCAGGGTATACCCGGCGAAGACGCGGGCGATATGAAGCACCTGGTCCTGGTAGACGATGACGCCGTATGTGTCCTCCAGGATCTCACGCAAGGCCTCGTGGAGGTAGTGAGGCTCGGCCCGGCCATGTTTAGCGTCTATGAAGGTTGTGATGTGCTCCATCGGGCCCGGCCGATAGAGGGCTATCATGGCCGCCACGTCTCCCAGGGAACCGGGCTTAAGCTCCTTGATGTAGCGGGTCATTCCGGCGCCCTCAAGCTGGAACACGCCAACCGTTTCGCCGCGCGAGAGCATCTCGAAGGTCTTGGTGTCGTCCAAGGGAACATCGGACAGGTCAAGATGGACATCCTGGGTTTCCGCAATTAGCTGGCGCACCTTGTCTAGGATGGTGAGGTTCACCAGCCCCAAGAAGTCCATCTTCAGCAGGCCCAACGCGGCGATGGGCTCCATGGAATACTGGGTCATTGAAACGCCCTGTTCATCCCCTTTGACGGGTCGCTGCAAGGGTACAAACTCATCCAGGCGCTCGTCGGAGATGACCACGCCCGCAGCGTGGGTGCTGGAGTGCCGCGTCAGTCCCTCGAGGTTCTTGGCGGTATCCACCAGATTCTTGACGCTCTCGTCATCTCCGTAAATCTGCGCCATTTCCGGGTTGAGTTCCATGGCCTCATCCAGAGTTATGTGAAGTCTGGAAGGGATTAGACGCGCCACACGATCGACATCGGCATAGGGCATTGCCAGCGCACGTCCCACGTCCCGAATAACCGCTCGCGCGCTGAGCGTGCCGAACGTGATGATCTGGGCCACATGGTCGCTGCCATACTTGGACACGACGTAGTTGATAACCTCATCTCGACGGTCGTCCTGGAAGTCCATGTCGATGTCGGGCAACTCTTTGCGTTCCACGTTGAGGAACCGCTCGAAAACGAGACGATACGGCAGGGGGTTTACGTCGGTGACACCCAGGCAGTAAAGAACGAGACTCGCCGCCGCACTTCCCCGAACGGCGATAAGAATATCGCGCTCTCGGACGAAGCGGGCGATGTCCCATACGACCAGGAAGTAGTTGGCGAACTGGGTCCGCTTGATGACATCAAGCTCGTAGCGGAGCCGTTCCTCTTCTTCCGGCGTCGCGTGCTCGACTCGGCGTGCCAGCCCCTCCCGGCACAGACGGGCCAGGTACTCGTCGGCGTCCACACCGTTGGGGACCGCGTACTCCGGCAGGTGGAGCCTGGAGAAGTCGATCTCTAGGTCGCACATCTGGGCGATGACCTGTGTGTTGGCAATGGCCTCGGGGACCTCGGTGTAGAGAGCGGTCATCTCCTCGGAGCTCTTTAAGTAGTATGAGTCGTCGACCATCTTCAGTCGGCGCTCGTCGTGAATGTTGGAGTTGGTATGAATACAGATGAGGATATCTTGTAGGGGAGCATCTTCCCGGTCGACATAATGGGCGTCGTTGGTGGCTACCACAGGTAGATCGAGGTCTCGATGCAGCTCCATAAGACCACGGTTAATGACCGGGAGGTCCGGCACCTGGTCATGCTCCATAAGCTCGAGGTAATAGTCGCCGAACACCTCCCTATACCAACCCGCTGCAGCCTTCGCATCATCCATGCGACCCTGCGCTATTAGCCTAGGGACTTCGCCGCTGGGACACCCAGACAGCACCACCAGACCCTCGTTATATCTTTCGAGCGACTCTCTATCCACGCGGGGCCTGTGATAGAAGCCCTCAAGATGAGACAGGCTGACCAGCTTCACCAGGTTTCTGTAGCCGGTGGCGTCTTTGGCCAGGACCGTCATGTGGTTTGGGGATTTCTCATCCGGGTTCTTAGTGTGGCGACTTTTGAGGGCGACGTACATCTCGCAGCCTATGATGGGCTTGATATTTGCCGCCTTCGCCGTCTGGTAGAAGTCGATAGCCCCGTACAGCCCGCCGTGGTCGGTAATGGCGAGGCTGTCCATACCCAACTCTCTGGCCCGTTTTATCAGAGGGTCTATCCGACTCAGGCCGTCGAGCAAGCTGTACTCGGTGTGGACATGGAGATGGGTAAACAAGTTCCCTCCCGGGTTCACAAACGGCGTCTGGGTCCCGATTGCATCATCGCATCAGCGGAGGCATTTCAGAAGACACCGGACACAGGGCCACCATCTAGTAGCTATTGCAAAAGTGCCTGCGTGAACACATCCGCAGAGGTGGTCCCCCCTCCGCGACCCAACCCTAGACCGTGTCCGAATATGCCTCCAACGCGGAAGCTCTCTCACCAGCGTAGCAGCATTATAAGGGGGCTTTAGCTCGACTGTTCAAGCGAGCGGCAGGCAATTCCCGCCGACTTCAGGCCATCGCTCTTGTGCCCGTGTTACAGGCGTCTAGAGATACGAACGTGGTGGGGCCGGGGTCCTTTCGGAGGGCGAGTGGTTAATGCATTTATGGATGTCTATCCGGGGGTCCTGAGAGCGATGAGCGCTTTAATCTCGTTGAAGTAGAAATCAGACTCCGGACTCAGCTCAAGGTACTGGTCGATTGTGTTGGAGGCCCCTTCGAGGTCGCCTTCGGCTACCTGCTGAATCGCCATGGCTTGGAACACCTCGACCCTCTCAGGCGCCAGCTCCCTCGCGGTCTCGATATGCGCCCTCCCCTGTTGGAGTAGAGAAGGGTCGAGCGACGAGGCGCGCTGGTAGAGGTAGGCCAGAGTAACGTATATACGCCATTCACGGGGCTCGGCCTTCAGGGCAGCTTCCGCTTCCTTTTTCACTATTCCTAGAGCGGCCTGAGCATCGCTCAGCGGCAGCACATGCCAGTTGTCTTTCAACTGCTGAAACAGCACCAGCCTCGGGTAGTTGGCGAGCTGGTTGAATGAGTCTATGGATTCGTCGAAGAGCCTGAACCGTTCCTGCCAGGTTATGGTAGGGACGGTGGTGTTCAGGACCGTCGCCGCCCCATGATATGGCCGGTAGCTGGCGTAGTAGAGGACCAAGGACAGCACCACCAACACTATCGACAGCGCCACCCAGGGAGCCGCCGGGGAGTTGAGAGCGCGGCTTCGACCCAGCCGTGCGATGGCCTCTCCCGGCCACATGGATGTCCAGGAGCGTTGCAGCCCTGCGAAGCCTGCCGAGGGCTGGCCCGTCTCGGAGTCGATGTCGGCGCGGGTCGTCTCCCGGACGGCTTCTGGGGCCTCGTCCTCCTCCTGGAAGGTTGTGCTCAGGTTGATCACGAAACCCATGAGCAACACGAACTGGAGCACGGTGGCAGGCGTATCGAAGAGAAACAGGTTCTGGACGAAATAGCCGGTCATTGCGGCGAAGACGAACCACGAAAGCATGCTTTCGGGTGAGCCGCGCTCCCTGATCTTGCGCACGATGACCCAGAACATAACAGCCCAAAGGGAGGTGTAGGTCAGGAACCCGAGGGCGCCCTTGGTGGTCAACTCCTCGATGATCTTGTTGTGGGCCTGGTCGAAGGACTCCGACGATATACCGAAGGTCTCCGCCGGGATATGCCGGTCGTAGGCCACGGAATAGTTCTCCGGCCCATATCCGAGTATCGGCCTGTCCGCGAATCCCTGGAGGCCCACCTTGATCGAGTTCCACCGCCCCTTCACGGACTCATCCTCCCAACCCAGATCGGAAACCCGTCTGATCATTATGTTTGATGAGGACAGCTTGTCGAATGCATCGGTCTCCCGCACGACGATCAAGACCATGCCAAAGGCCACCAGAAGGCCTACCACACCGATGGCCACAAGCCTGACCGGCCTGACGCGGCCCCAGAACATGTAGCCGATGGCGAACGCAAAGAGCCCGGCGGACAGCCCGATGATCGCCCCACGGGTGCCCGTCAACGTCAGGACCCACAAATCGATGACTATCACTGTGATCCAGAAGGCCCTCAACAGATGCGGCAGGTACGGCGACCAATCCAGGGCCTGGGCCTGCGGTCTCCTATGCCGGTGCCGGCGCCGTCTTCGCCTCATCGGAGGCTCAGGAGCACTCACGCGCACCGCTTCAGACAAGAAGAAGGACTGCGCGAGGAAACCGATGGCTATCAGGACGTTCACCATCATGAAGGCCCCCACGTATGTGGGGTTGCCGAGGGAGGAGTTGACGCGCTGGGTCGCATCGAGGTAGTCCAGAAGTCCAAAGTCGAAGCGTTGCGCGTAATGCAACAACTTGTCGTAGTGTTGCGCGACACCCAACAACGCGATTACCAGACTCACTGCGAGATTGAGGTTCAGTAAGACCCGCCAATTGGCCAATGAACGGAATACCGAGGTGACAATCACGGTGAACGCTAACCAATGCGCCAAGTCTATGACACCCTGCATGCGCTCATAAGTGGACCAAAGGCTTCGCTGAGGGCTTACACCGAATAAGGCCGCAAGAAGGCTGACGACTATGTGGGCGCCGAAAATCGCCAACAGCCACGACCGAGGCAGACGGTATGAGGGGTACCAAAAGGCCAATATCAGCCAAAGGCCGAACATGACCTCGATGACGCTTCGAGCGTAGATGGCTTTCGGAACTATGAACGGATAAAACGAGTCGGGGAAGACGGTGCCATCGGCGACGACCAGGGGCATCAGTAGGACCAGGAATGCCCCAACGGTGATGCTTGTCAGCAAACCCTTCTGCATTATCGCACTACTATCACCCGCCACTGCGCGGCTACTGGTCATGGCAAGCCGCCTCTAGCGCTTCGATTTTTTCCATCCGGCCTCCACAGCCTCCTCCTCCGTGCATAACCACCTGTCGCCCGCGCTTTCGTCAACCACGGTAGTGGAGTAGAAGAAGCCATCGGGCACGTGATAGATACGTTCTCCCGTCCTCGAGTCCACGTTTCCCTTTATGACCGGCGTGTTGGAATCGGAGTAGTCGCATACGTCGAGGGACCTCTTCTCCTCGGGTAGTTTGGGCAACGTGCCACCTGAGAAGCTCGGCGTGGGTGAGCTATGGTCGTCTTTAACCGAATTCAGGCTCCAAACCCCGCGGAGACTGGCCTCGGCGTTCTCCTCGGCTATGAGGAAGGACGTAAGATACTTGAATTTCGCGGGAAAGCTGGCAACTGTGGCGTATCCGTTGGTGAGCAGGGCGAGGTTTACCATTTCACCGTTAACGTAGACGTATCTCAAGAGCTGTCCGGACTGATCCACCTCCGTCAAGCCCTTTTCAAGCTCGACCGTTTTTCCTTCAACGAGAAAGCGATTGAAATCCCACGCCTCCTCAGCAGTCTGTTGGCCACTGGGTTCGACACGGCCTGTGTCAGGAATCTCGACCCCTAGATAGCGAACTCGAGAGACCCGTCCGTCGGCCTCTACCTCTATGGTTATACCGTCGATCACACCGACTACCACCGCCTCAACCAATGGGGCGGGGGAATCGGTTTCAGGCACCTCACTAGAGGTGCAGGCCGTCACCATAAAGGCCGCAGCCGGCAGCCCTATCGCCGCCGCAATGGAGACGTGTTTCACATTCACTCTTTCGCATGCGATCAACAGATGGACACATTCCAACAGAACCTAGAAGACGTTTCAACACACGCTTTGGTCCGTAGAGGGAGAACCCCACCCAACCAACTGGTCCGAAGGCACTCTACTCCGCTGCGAGGCCACTTCCAGACCGCTTCTGGTTTTTGGTCAACTTAGTTACGAATGAGATTCCCCTGGAGATGTTTTGGCCTGTATCAGGGAACGGGCAAGCTTAGAGGCCTCGCTAATTTTTCGGGAGAGTTTGTATTACCTCTGCGCTAATTACACCTTCGTACAGTCCCGGATTCGGTCCCGCAGTGAAGTTTCCGAAAGCATCGATCGTGCCGACGTGCTCGTCAGTAACGTTCCACTTCACCACAAGGCCGACCAAGTCCACCCCATTCTGGTCCTTGCCCACCGCGCTAAAATGTACGGTCCGTCCGGATTCGACTACCAACACCTCAGGGATCACGGACGCGGTTGTCAGGTCCCCGGTAATAATGACACCCACCAAGCTGGCGCGATGTATGGTCTCGCCGTTCACCTGCTGTACGGCGGTGACTTTGAGCGCGCGCGGATATGTGCCGGGGCTGCCGGTGGCCACGATGCTGCCATATTCGTCAAACCTGCCCACGGACTCGTCCAGGGATTCTTGAGAGAACACCACATTCCCGACCGTCTCACCCGTCTCATCTACAGCATAGGGCAGCACTAGCCTCTTACCATCCTGAGGCAACACCACCGTCTCAGGTGTCACCCGCAGCGTGTGCAGCCGACCGGACTCCTTCTTCTCCCGAACAACCACAGAGGCAAAGTCAGCCGCTCTGATAAACCCCTGCTCACCCGGAACGACCGCCTCAACCCGGACCGCCTCAGTATAGATTCCTGGTCGGCCACCGGCGACGAATGTTCCGTTTCCATCGATGACGCCGGCCTCAGGGACCATCATGTCCCAACGCAGCTGCGTGCCCGTGACCAGTTCGCCTAAGCCGTTCAGACCTACGGCTCTCAACTGAAGCTGGTCTCCAGGGTCCAGGAAGAAACGGTGGGGAAGGATCTGCACGTAAAGAAATTCGTCGGGATCTGTGGTGGCCACCACACCGACATCGGTGGAGGCCAACACTTTCTTGCCCTCCCAAATACCCGTGACTTTAACCCCACCCTCGTAGAACCCCTCCTGTCCTTCCACCGTCAAGTACCCGATCGAATTCAACTCCCCAAGCGTGGGATTATCAAGCTGCCAGACGAAGCTAACCCCAGGGATAACCATTCCGTCCTCATCGAATCCCACCGCCCGAAGACGGTAAATCTGTCCCGTTAGAACCGTGGGGGCTTTGGGGTAGATGGCAACGCTCGCCAGCGCGGGAACGACGGAGTCTCCTATGACTGTGACCGATGCGGATTCCCTGACGTACTGGATTCCCTGCGGAGTGTTTCTGAAACCAGTCACGGATATGGCATCTTCGTAGATTCCAGGCGTGACGCCGCCGGGCGTAATGGCACCGGCCGACAATGCAACGGTTTCCCCGGCGTCAACCACAATGGAGCGAGGTGATACAACTATACCGTCGATCCCTTCCAGCGTATCGTCACTGTCAGCCGTTATCAGAACCCACGCGGTTGCGGTTACAGTGTGAGTGACTGTCGGGGTGTCGGCAGCCGCCGCTCTACCTTCCGACGGCCCACTCGATGAGCAGGCTACGAGGACGAGCAGGACAAACGCCATACAGGGGGCAACCAAAAGGCGCCACCGGGCCGCGTCGGCGGCCTGAACGGTGCTGCGAAAGGCCCAAAGGCACCTCAGGTACCGGGCCGTCGGTCTAGCCACACATATCCTCAGGAGGAGTCATCAGAGTCTTTGACGAATTGTACGCTCAGTGTCACGTCCCGAGTCAACTGAAACTGAAAGTCGGCGTGTGAATCGCCCGCCCCCGTAGGAGGCGAGGAGCTGGAGGCCAAATGGTGTGTATCGTCAGCACATATGGGACAGCTGATGGGGAATTGAGAAGCGACAATTAAGGCGATTATCCTGGCTCAGGTAGGAGAGTAGATTCACGGAAGTGAAAGGAGCCAGGATGCAGGAAGTCAGTCGAAGCTACGATCAAGCCGACGAGAACGCGAGGCAGGTGGTCCGACGGACCAGAAACGTTACACGTCGCAAGTACACACCTGAGGAGAAGGTACGGATCGTCATAGAGGGGATCCGCGGGGAGATATCAGTCAGCGCCTTGTGCAGGCGAGAGGGAATCAACCCCGGGGTCTATTACAAGTGGCTCAAGGACTACATGGAGGCGGGCAAGTCGAGGCTGAAGGGTGACACGCTACGGGAGGCGAACAAGGCGGAGGTCGATGCCTTGAAGCGCGAGAACGAGCGGCTCAAGGAACTTGTTGCTCAGCTGTCGGTGGAGAACCTGGTCCTGAAAAAAAGCCTCGGTTAGAGCCCATGGGCAAGCCCTATGTGAGAAGGGAGGCCCAGCTCAAGGCGGAGGTCCTTCAGATCGTCGAGAGGTCTCCTCTGCCGGTCAGGCAGACCCTCCAAGAGTTGCAGATAGCACCCTCGACCTACTACCGCTGGAAGAGCAGGTATCGAGACAAGGGGTTTAACGGTCTGGTAGACCGGCCACCAGAGCCCAGGCGAGTGTGGAACCGGTTGGCTACAAAGCAAAGACGGTACGTGGTCAGGTATGCGTTGGAGCACCCATCGTTGAGCCCGAGAGAGGTGGCGACCACCCTGGTGGACGAACAGGTCATGTACGTCTCCGAGTCCACCGTATACCGGATACTGAAGGAAGCGGGGCTCATCAAGCCGCCCGAGACCAAGGGCTTCCCAGCAGGAAAGGAGTTTCACACCAAGACTGCCAGGCCCAATGAGCTATGGCAGACCGATGCCAGCTACTTCTTCGTGGTGGGTTGGGGCTACTACTACCTGATCAGCGTGCTGGATGACTATTCCAGGATGATCGTGGGCTGGAGGGTGCAGACCAGCATGAGCAGTGCCGACATCATCGACGTGGTCCAGGATGCGGTGGAGTTCACCGGTCAACCGACGGCGCCTGTAGAGCCAGGTCCAGCCCTTCTGAGCGACAACGGTCCAGGCTTTCTGTCTAGGGCGTTGGACGAGTTCCTAAGGGCCAGGTTCATGAAACACATCTTCGCCTCACCTTTCCATCCCCAGACCAACGGCAAGTTGGAGCGGTACCATCGCACAGCCAAGGCTAAGGTCAACGTCTTTGTCCACCACAGCCTGGAAGAGCTTGTAGCGGCTATGGAGGGCTTCGTAAGGTACTACAACTACGAGCGCTATCACGAGGCTTTGGGGAACATCACGCCGGCGGATATGTACCACGGACGCCAAGACGCCATACTGGCGACGAGACAGGAGGTGAAGCAAAAGAGTCTAGCCGAACGGAGGTTGGCAAATCTGAGAACTGCCTGAGCCGGTTAGCGTCCAAGTTGCACGCTTTAAAGGCTCCCCTTTTGTCCCACTTGTTTTGACGACGTACAGTCACCCATTCGAGACCCGCGACTTGGCTCCATCGATCCTGGCTAGAGCTCGTCGCAGTTTCGGAAGCTTGAAAGCTCGGCCAATATTCCAGGGAACGATTCGGGCGGCGGAGGCGTATATATATGAGATTACCGACAGACTCGAACAGAACAACTAGAGTTCGCGAATCGAACTAGGGAACCTCTGAATAACCCTTCATATGCTGGATTGAATTGATTGCAGGGGTAGTTCGAAGATGTTCAATTCTTTGCGATGGCCCATCAGGCTGTTCGCCGGCCCTAAATCGGGTCTGTTTGCGGCTTCGACCAGCGGCTGCCTCTGCCGGGGAGCGTGTCGCCGCTATCAATCCTGATTTGGGACTGCACGCTTCTCTCTGCCGTCACACCGCCAACTGGCATGTTTGGGCTGTCATCAAGTGGCAAACCCCAGCAGCTTCAACGCCAGCCGTTGCAGTGTCAAAGCTTCGTCCACGACCGCACCTTGGCGTAGCCAAAGTTGTCGCTTCACATACAGGAACGGATGCTCCACCTGTAGCCCTCGACCGACAGCCTTGCGCATTCTCCGCCAAGTCCTCCTCGCTTTCAGGTCGCTAGCTGACGACGCCGACCGGCGCTTCATCGCCACGCGCCACTCCAGCATGAACAACTCTACGGTTCTCGTTGCGCCGCTTAGTCGACTCGCCTGATACCCCGCATCGCCCCACACCCGCGTCTCTCCACCGTGTAGTAACCGGTGAGTCTCGGTCACGTCATGCACGTTCGCTGATGTCATAGGGCTACACTATGCAGGTCCACCCCTGTCTCATCGTCCGCCCCGACTGTGCACCTTCATACGCTGGAATGCACCACTTGTTGCCCTTCTTGGGCTGGTCAGCATCGTCTTTTTCACGCTCCTGGGCACGGTTCTTAGTCGACGATGGCGCCTCGATGATGCTCAACGTCCACTACTAGTCCCCTAAGAGGCGAAGACGTCCAGCGCCCTGAGTCTCCAGGTGGACGTTGATGGTCTTGAACAGACCTTCGCCAAGATCGTGCTCCTCCAGCAAGTGGCGGAAGTTCAGGATCGTCGTCTCGTCAGGCAGAGGGCCCGACAGCCTCAGGCCCACGAATCGCCTCACCGACTCGACCTCGTATAGCATGTCTTCCATCCCAGGGTCGCTCAGGTTGTAGAACAGCTGCACGCAGTGTATGCGAAGCATCGCCGACAGCTCATACGGATGCCGGCCTCGGCCAGCCTCGGGATAGTATGGTCGAATGCGACTCTCCAACTGTCCCCACGGTATCAGACCGTCCATGCGCTCCAGAAACAGCTCCCGCCGAGTCTTGCGCTTCTTACACTCGTACTCCAGGTCCGCAAATGTCGGCTGGTTCATCTACTCTTGCTCCCGTCCTTAGTCAGTTCGTCTCCACTTGTCATGGTACTATGCCACCATAATCCACGGACTTGTTCAGAGTATCCCTAGGTGTCCCGTATCGCTTCTGTCGATGCCGGGCAGGCTATCGGGACTCGGATGGAGCCGCCAGGGTCCGGGTTAAGAGCGATTGACCGCCCGAAGCCCGCGACTCTCTCAGTGTTCGAGTGGGCGCTCAACGCCGAGGAGCTGCTGATAGACGAGGCGAGGCATACTGGCGAGGGGAAGCCAGAGCTTCCTTAGTTGGATGGGCGTAGCAATGGGATCGCTTTGAGCAAGACCAGATGGGGGCGTGGCCGGCGCGAGATACTGAAACGAATGACGAAGCCAGCGATATGACTGTGCCAACGGGGTTCGGGATTGACCTCAACTAGCTTCCAGACGACTCTATAGTCGATCCTACAGACTACACGGTAAACCGAGTATATTAACCTCGTTCGCGGACACTGATTGCTATGCTCTACCTGCTGCCTACGGTTACCGCCGATTCCAACTCTCTGACAAAGTCGTCAGGTTCTGTACTATTTGCGAACATCACTTTCTGACGGAGGTCGTCAGCATGTGTTACACGGTCCCCGTCAATCAAGAAAACGCTCCACCAACCATAGGTGCCGTACGTCCCGTCAGGATTGCGGCTTAGCCCGTATAAACGGCGATCATTGACTTGCGGCATTGGTATGAGTGAAGGGTACGGAGAAACGTGATCCGCTTCCCCCAACACTCGTAAGGTTATCGAACCACTAGCCTCAATGTCTTGTCCTAGAATCACTCGCTCTATCGTTAGGTTGTAGTCGGTCACGGGCAGAGCGGAAGAAACAGGATCACCTTTTTTTATATTCCGGACATTGTCCTGCTCGTTATAGGAATTTAGCTCACCGCTTCCGATAACTGAAGTCACCCGTGCCACGACTATCGCGTCCATCTTACTCACAAAGTCATCCATATTGGCGGGCGGTGGGACAAACCACACGTTTGAGTTGTATGGGCTGAGGTCGTAATCCGGTATGCTGCTAGACGCGTTAGAGTCCGACCGCAGGACCAATCTTACGGAGTTGAGGACGAAGGCCTCATCCATCTTGCACGAGGGACTGGGTGGTGACACAAACTGAGGTTCATGAGTCGCGGTCGAGCCACCCGGCATGATCCGATCCCCTTCCCGCAATTCTAGTCGCTCACCGAAGACATCTACAAACTCGATCGTTTGGGTAGGTGCGTTCCAAGAGGTCGGCTCTGGCCAAACGAGCAGAATCGACTTCCGGTTTTCGAGAATCAGCCGTACACAACCAGAGGAGATATCGAGTGTGCCTTCGCCAGCGGCTGCTTGATAGAAGACCTCAGCAGTGCTGGGATCCCATGTGGCAAGGGGCGACTCATCAAACCACTGTACCGCACGTCGCACGCCGGCCAGGTCAAACGTGGCATCATTGAACAACTCAGGCAGGCGCGGCACTACCAGGTCGCCATCTGAACGATCGAACACACCATTATCCAGGCTCACGGTCACGTAGAAATGATCATAGGCCGTGATGCCCGGTGCATCTTCCGTCGTCTGCTCCCGGAGAAACAGGAGAACCTGTTGGCCGCTTCGTACGGCTGTTGCTTCTTCACCCATAGATACCTGATCCACGTCCGGGGCTGACACAATGACCGTAGCCTGTGCCTTACCACGCAGCGTCTCAGTCACTGCAACCTCGTAGTACACGGTGGGAATCCCTCGACCCTCCCTTTCGTCGGGGTCTGCGGTTCCGTAGTCAACCTCGCGAGCTGCGACGCCTTCGACGGTTCCCAGTATCACTAAGTCGGAGGCGGCCGAAAGCTCCTCGATGGAAGAGTAGACCTCCATATCCGGCGAGATGCCTCCAGTAGAAACAGTCCAAGGAGTTGGCTCAGCGGCAGACACCGTAGCGACGGGAGCGGTGGTCGGGCTTGGCGTGGCCTGCCCACACCCGATGGTCGCCAGCGCCAAGAGACTCAATGCCGAGATCGCTATCCTCCTTCTCATAATCACTGTCCTCCTTTTCTTACTGTAATCTTCCCATTCAGTAGCTAAGACGTAAAGTCCGTCGCTTTTGTTCCGATCTCTTCTAGTAGTGTTCGTGAACTCCTGAAGTATCGCCACCAGACGTCAGCCAGCCAGACTTGCTGTGGGTTCATCCAAGTCCAGGGGAATCCACCGTGGTCAAGTCCAAGTCGTAACTTATAGCCTTCTATTATAAAGAATACGCCTCCGCCGCTAAAAACGTTCCCAGGAAACGACAGATTCCCATCTTATGCGACTTGCATGTCCGTCCTGCAATCGCAATTGAGATCGCCGCGGGCAACAAGAAGCCATATGTGAAGCTCTTTTTTTGTTGCCCTGAGTACTTGCCTCGGAGGAGCGCCTTCGGACAGTGGCAAACCCAAAGTCTGTCGCTATCTGGTCAAGGAGACTGACCATCGGGCAAATACATGATGAGAGGCCATAGACCGAGGGGACCACTGTGTATCGTCAGCACATATGGGACAGCTGATGGGGAATTGAGAAGCGACAATTAAGGCGATTATCCTGGCTCAGGTAGGAGAGTAGATTCACGGAAGTGAAAGGAGCCAGGATGCAGGAAGTCAGTCGAAGCTACGATCAAGCCGACGAGAACGCGAGGCAGGTGGTCCGACGGACCAGAAACGTTACACGTCGCAAGTACACACCTGAGGAGAAGGTACGGATCGTCATAGAGGGGATCCGCGGGGAGATATCAGTCAGCGCCTTGTGCAGGCGAGAGGGAATCAACCCCGGGGTCTATTACAAGTGGCTCAAGGACTACATGGAGGCGGGCAAGTCGAGGCTGAAGGGTGACACGCTACGGGAGGCGAACAAGGCGGAGGTCGATGCCTTGAAGCGCGAGAACGAGCGGCTCAAGGAACTTGTTGCTCAGCTGTCGGTGGAGAACCTGGTCCTGAAAAAAAGCCTCGGTTAGAGCCCATGGGCAAGCCCTATGTGAGAAGGGAGGCCCAGCTCAAGGCGGAGGTCCTTCAGATCGTCGAGAGGTCTCCTCTGCCGGTCAGGCAGACCCTCCAAGAGTTGCAGATAGCACCCTCGACCTACTACCGCTGGAAGAGCAGGTATCGAGACAAGGGGTTTAACGGTCTGGTAGACCGGCCACCAGAGCCCAGGCGAGTGTGGAACCGGTTGGCTACAAAGCAAAGACGGTACGTGGTCAGGTATGCGTTGGAGCACCCATCGTTGAGCCCGAGAGAGGTGGCGACCACCCTGGTGGACGAACAGGTCATGTACGTCTCCGAGTCCACCGTATACCGGATACTGAAGGAAGCGGGGCTCATCAAGCCGCCCGAGACCAAGGGCTTCCCAGCAGGAAAGGAGTTTCACACCAAGACTGCCAGGCCCAATGAGCTATGGCAGACCGATGCCAGCTACTTCTTCGTGGTGGGTTGGGGCTACTACTACCTGATCAGCGTGCTGGATGACTATTCCAGGATGATCGTGGGCTGGAGGGTGCAGACCAGCATGAGCAGTGCCGACATCATCGACGTGGTCCAGGATGCGGTGGAGTTCACCGGTCAACCGACGGCGCCTGTAGAGCCAGGTCCAGCCCTTCTGAGCGACAACGGTCCAGGCTTTCTGTCTAGGGCGTTGGACGAGTTCCTAAGGGCCAGGTTCATGAAACACATCTTCGCCTCACCTTTCCATCCCCAGACCAACGGCAAGTTGGAGCGGTACCATCGCACAGCCAAGGCTAAGGTCAACGTCTTTGTCCACCACAGCCTGGAAGAGCTTGTAGCGGCTATGGAGGGCTTCGTAAGGTACTACAACTACGAGCGCTATCACGAGGCTTTGGGGAACATCACGCCGGCGGATATGTACCACGGACGCCAAGACGCCATACTGGCGACGAGATAGGAGGTGAAGCAAAAGAGTCTAGCCGAACGGAGGTTGGCAAATCTGAGAACTGCCTGAGCCGGTTAGCGTCCAAGTTGCACGCTTTAAAGGCTCCCCTTTTGTCCCACTTGTTTTGACGACGTACACTCGGTTTCTCGTTGTCCAATGGCCCCGCTCTAGGGGATTATCGGCTAGATCGGGATTGCTGAAGCCGGTGGGGAACGCTTTGGTCCCAGTTTACGTATTATCTAATGAACCTGTCTCTAGAGGGACAGTGATTGGGAGCTCCCAATGAACGATGAGGAAGCTGTCCGGCGCTGCCAGGACGGCGACCGGGAAGCCTTCCGCCATCTGGTGGAACGGTATAAGGACGTTCTCTATGGCACGGCCTGTCTCATGACGGGGAATGCATCCGTCGCCGAAGAGCATGTACAAGAGTCCTTCCTTTTGGCATGGAGGGGGATAGGCGGCTTTCGCGTTGGGCTGCCCGTAAAGCCCTGGCTGGTGCGAATCCTGGTGAACACTATCACGAGCCAGCGAAGGCGCGGATCAGTACCTACGATTGCTCTTGAGGAGGCCACCCACTCGGAGGTTGCCGGCAATCCTGCTGATTTGGCAGAGAGAGTGGCGAACCAGCTAGAAGTGCGACAGGCCATTGCGTCCCTGTCTGAAGAGCACAAGCAGGTAGTCATGCTCAGGTACTTTGCCGACCTGTCCGTGCCCCAGGTGGCGCAGGTCCTGGGATGCCGTGAGGGCACCGTCAAGTCCAGGCTTCACCGTGCGCTACGGCATCTGCGGGACGAGATAGGGAAATAGCCCTGAAGGTGGAGGCAAATCGATGATTAGCAACGAAATACCAGACCAGGAAATGGAACGAAAGCTAAAGGTCTATTTCGAGGCCGAATCAGCGAGACTTCGTGCGCCCGCCGGCCTGTGGGAAAGGATTGAGAGCATGCTGGAAGAGCATCCAGACTTAGAAGGGAACACGTCGGCCTGGCAGAGGATCTTCTCGCCGAGGCGATGGGGGTTGGTTCCTGCCTTCGGGACCACGATAGTGCTGCTCCTCGCCGTATCTGGGGCGTGGCTTTTCACTGCTGCGCCCTGGCAGGACGGCGGTGGTGCTGCGACACCATCGACGACTGAGCTGAGCAGTTCCGTCAGATCCCCCATACCCGTACCCGGATCCCCTCCCACAGCCACACTAGCGCCCCGCGCACCTGTGTCCGTTGGCGATCGCGACACCTATTCCTCCTTCAATCTTCAACTTCGAGAGACTACAGAAGCTAGAGTAGTTAGAATGCTGGGACCACAGGGCTCAGGTGGCGCAGAAGAGTATGTTCCAGGAGCCCTGGATGTGGCCCAGAGACAGGTCATCTCCCAGGCCTCGGTATCCATGGAAGTAGACGAGGTTCCGGCGGCCGTGGCCCAGGTGCGGGCAATCGCTGAAAGCCTTGGCGGCTTCGTGGGGCAGCTGTCCAGCTCGGGTGGCCCGGAGCGCCAGCAGTCGACCATGACCATACGGGTTCCCCAGGCAGAGTTTTTCACCACCCTGGAGCATATCAAGTCCCTGGGCAAGGTCCGTAGCGAGAACGTTGGCTCCGAGGACGTGACGGAGCGATTCATCGATCTGGAAGCGCGCTTGCGGAGCGCCCTGCGGGAGGAGGAGAGTCTCCTCTCCCTACTTGATAAGGCTAATCAGGTGAGCGAGATCCTGGCCGTCGAGCGTGAGCTCTCCCGCATCCGGTCGGATATCGAGCGGGATCAGGGCCAGTTGAACTTCCTGGAGCGGAGGGTAGACCTGTCCACCATCACCGTGTCCCTGTTTCCGCCGGACGCGGAAGTCGCCGAGCCGCCCTCCGGTTCTCTGACCATCGAAGTGTCCGACGTCTCCAGGAGCGTTGAAGAGATCAAGACCCTGGTATCCGGGGTGGGCGGCGAGCTGGACCGGGTATTCGTCGCGGTGCGGGACGGGAAAGAAAGCTCTGACGTGACCCTCCGGGTGTTCTCGAAGGACTTCAAGCAGGTGCTGTCCTCTGTCGAGGCACATGGCAAAGTCAGGGATAAAGAGATTCGAGAAACGACTGTTCCCGTGGAGGCAGAGGCAACGCCCCCTGCGAAACCAGACGCACGTATTGACATCTCTTTCGTAGAGAAGGAGTCCTCGGTCGTGTGGCGGATCATAGCCATCGCGGCACCCGTCGGCGGAGTAGCCCTGGTAGCTCTGTTGGGGCTCCTGTTCTACGCTGCCTACCGCGCTGGGCGCCACCGTGGTAGCCTGACCTGATGCGCTTAGCAGGGATTTGCGGAAAAGAAGACGCAATACCAACGGAACTTTTCCGAGGGTGGAAGAACGTCCTACTATATGAGACCGATGAGGACTCGACTTCGTGGAGGTAGGGCTAAGACACTTCTGGTGACCAGCGCCCTGGGATTATGAATCCTCGTACTAGGGCACTGCAATGGGTCTGCGCAAACTCCACCGACTCCGACACCGCTGTCCTTGGTCGATCCGAGAGTGGTCGAGTTTAGCACGGCGGCTGCCATGGCCATGCCTGGTGAGGCCCCGCCAGAAGGCCTTGCCGAAGTGAAGCGTGTACGCCAGTTCTTCCCCGAGACCTGGATCTGGCGGGACATCACCACTGACGAGAGCGGAAGGGCCGTCGTCCCCGTCGAGGCGCCAGACAGCATAACCACGTGGATGCTCCGCGCCGTAGGCATGTCCAAGGAGCACGGGCTTGGCATAGGTGAGGGCCAGCTACGGGTGTTCCAGCCCTTCTTCCTGACGGTGGACCTACCCTTCTCGGCCATCCGGGGCGAGGAGTTCCCTATCAAGATCGCCCTGTTCAATTACCTCGACTCCCCTCAAGAGATCTTCGTGGAGATTGAGGGCAGCGATGAATTTGATCTACTGGACGCACCCTTGAAGTCGATCACGATCGAGGCCAACGACATCGGCGGCGCCCAGTTCATGATTCGCCCCAAGGGTCTTGGCAGCAACCCCGTCAAGATCACCGCGCGCAGCACAGAGGCCGCGGGATTCCTGCATCACCAGGAGTTGCTCGGCGGACTGCAGGGTCGTGACGCTCTGACCGCCTACGTGGCCACCGCTAACGCTGTTAGCTACCTGGAGGGCCGGTTGGGCGAAATCGACGACCCGTACACAATGGCCATCACGGCCTACGCCCTGGAGCTGGCTGGAAGCGGCCTCAAGCACACCGCCTACGATAAGCTGATGGCCATGGCCCAGATAGACGACAACGGCGCGCTGTACTGGGGCGGAGGCGGACTGCCAATCGAACCGTATTCTGAAGACCGTCGGACCGCTCGGCATGGAAACCAGAGCGCGGCCATCGAAACCACGGGCTATGCGCTGCTAGCGCTATTGCACCATGAGGACCTGGTGAGCGCATCTCGGACGGCCAAGTGGCTGGTGGGCCAGCGGAACGCGCTGGGCGGCTTCGGCTCGACCCAGGATACCATCGTCGGCCTCTACGGCCTGACCACCTTCTCGACGAAGGTCCGGACGAACGTCGACATGACCGTCGTACTGGAAAGCGACACCTGGCGCAAGGAGGTGCGTATCACCCCTGAGAATGGCGACGTTCTTCAGACGGTACAGGTCCCCCTAGGCGAAGTGATCGCCGTGACGGCCGTGGGCAAGGGCGATGCCGTCCTCCAGTCCGTGCTCCGGTACAACGTCCCCGAGCGCCGGACAGAGATCTCGGACGTCTTCGACATCACCGTCGACTACGGCACTGATCACGTGCAGGTCGACGACCTCATCACGGTCTCAGCGTCGGTCACTTTCACCCCTCCAACTCCAATCAAGGCGGGCATGGTGGTGTTGGACGCGGCGATGCCTACGGGGTTCGAGCCGGTGCGAGAGACCGTCGGCGAGCTCGTCGAGGAGAACGCCAACCTCAAACGATTCGAAATCGCGGGTCGGAAGGTGATCCTCTACATCGAGGACATGCTGCCGGGCGAGACTGTCTCATTCGGGTTCCAGGCGCGGGCCAAGTACCCGGTCCGGGCGAAAGAGGTCGTTTCTCAGGTGTATTCCTACTACCGGCCGGAGCATCGCGGCGAGACCCTTGGAGGCGCGATGACGGTTACCCACTGATGGGGGATGAGGACGCTCTGAGCGGCTTTCGATCTCTTCTCCGAGCAGGTGAGCCCCTGCTCGGAGAAGGCCGTCCCAGGCCAACCCACTGGAGAAGGCTCGAACGGGCGATTAGGGCCGAGGTGTCACAACCATTCGTCGATCCCCTAACATTACCTGATTGCATCCAAATCGACCGCCCACGAGTACCGCAGTGTTTTGTGTCGATTGAATAACCGATATCCTGGCCCAGGAGGTGACCCGAGGGATGCGGGAAGCCGCCATACGGGGCTTCTGGGTCTCCACCTACGCTCCCTTCGGGTACAGGAAGGTGTCGGTCCAGGACGGGGCAAAGAAGCGGCCCAAGCTGGAGATAGATTCACCGGCGGACGCCGTGGTCAGGCGCATCTTCCAGATGGCCCTTCAGGGCAAGAGCACCCTGGACATCACGAAGACGCTGAATGGTGAGGGCATCCCCACCTCAACGGGCAAACACTGGTTGAAGTCCACTGTGCACCGCATCCTCTCCAACGAAGCGTACACAGGAACGCTGGTTTGGGGTGTCGATGCCAAGGACGGTGCGCCACCGGTGCGCGTGGAAAACGCCTTTCCCGCCATCGTCTCTCAGCAGGAGTTTCGACGGATCACCCGCTCCCTTCGCTCCAAGGCCCCTGCCAGGGTCAACCCCCGGCGTGCATCCAGCCCCTATCTTCTCAGCGGCTTGGTGAAATGTGAGAAGTGCGGAAAGGCACTCACTGCGGCTGAGGCCAAAAACGGCAAGTACAGCTACTACGTCTGCCACTCACTGCTGAAAAAGGGCAAGGGAACCTGCAAGACGCCTCGCCTCAACTCGAAGCGCTTTGAGAAGCTGATGATCGAGCAGATTCGCGCAAACATCCTCACGGAAAGCAATGTGTATCGTCAGCACATTTGGGACAGCTGATGGGGAATTGAGAAGCGACAATTAAGGCGATTGTCCTGGCTCAGGTAGGAGAGTAGATTCACGGAAGTGAAAGGAGCCAGGATGCAGGAAGTCAGTCGAAGCTACGATCAAGCCGACGAGAACGCGAGGCAGGTGGTCCGACGGACCAGAAACGTTACACGTCGCAAGTACACACCTGAGGAGAAGGTACGGATCGTCATAGAGGGGATCCGCGGGGAGATATCAGTCAGCGCCTTGTGCAGGCGAGAGGGAATCAACCCCGGGGTCTATTACAAGTGGCTCAAGGACTACATGGAGGCGGGCAAGTCGAGGCTGAAGGGTGACACGCTACGGGAGGCGAACAAGGCGGAGGTCGATGCCTTGAAGCGCGAGAACGAGCGGCTCAAGGAACTTGTTGCTCAGCTGTCGGTGGAGAACCTGGTCCTGAAAAAAAGCCTCGGTTAGAGCCCATGGGCAAGCCCTATGTGAGAAGGGAGGCCCAGCTCAAGGCGGAGGTCCTTCAGATCGTCGAGAGGTCTCCTCTGCCGGTCAGGCAGACCCTCCAAGAGTTGCAGATAGCACCCTCGACCTACTACCGCTGGAAGAGCAGGTATCGAGACAAGGGGTTTAACGGTCTGGTAGACCGGCCACCAGAGCCCAGGCGAGTGTGGAACCGGTTGGCTACAAAGCAAAGACGGTACGTGGTCAGGTATGCGTTGGAGCACCCATCGTTGAGCCCGAGAGAGGTGGCGACCACCCTGGTGGACGAACAGGTCATGTACGTCTCCGAGTCCACCGTATACCGGATACTGAAGGAAGCGGGGCTCATCAAGCCGCCCGAGACCAAGGGCTTCCCAGCAGGAAAGGAGTTTCACACCAAGACTGCCAGGCCCAATGAGCTATGGCAGACCGATGCCAGCTACTTCTTCGTGGTGGGTTGGGGCTACTACTACCTGATCAGCGTGCTGGATGACTATTCCAGGATGATCGTGGGCTGGAGGGTGCAGACCAGCATGAGCAGTGCCGACATCATCGACGTGGTCCAGGATGCGGTGGAGTTCACCGGTCAACCGACGGCGCCTGTAGAGCCAGGTCCAGCCCTTCTGAGCGACAACGGTCCAGGCTTTCTGTCTAGGGCGTTGGACGAGTTCCTAAGGGCCAGGTTCATGAAACACATCTTCGCCTCACCTTTCCATCCCCAGACCAACGGCAAGTTGGAGCGGTACCATCGCACAGCCAAGGCTAAGGTCAACGTCTTTGTCCACCACAGCCTGGAAGAGCTTGTAGCGGCTATGGAGGGCTTCGTAAGGTACTACAACTACGAGCGCTATCACGAGGCTTTGGGGAACATCACGCCGGCGGATATGTACCACGGACGCCAAGACGCCATACTGGCGACGAGACAGGAGGTGAAGCAAAAGAGTCTAGCCGAACGGAGGTTGGCAAATCTGAGAACTGCCTGAGCCGGTTAGCGTCCAAGTTGCACGCTTTAAAGGCTCCCCTTTTGTCCCACTTGTTTTGACGACGTACACACGTTACGTTAGAGCCCGAAATAACCGTGGGCAGTGCGGTCACCAAAGGTCAGCTCATTGCAAGGAATGGTCTCACTACAAGCCACAGGAACAACCACCTTCAACTCACCTACATGTTTAACGATTACTCGTTCTACCGTAACCAAATATGTTGGGTAGATTACCTGGACCCTGTTCCCAAGAGGGAGC
>CBDFLT010000003.1:0-25618 GCA_965249225.1 Dehalococcoidia bacterium
CTGCGAAGATGTTGAATATGATTTGACCCCGTGAAGCGTTGAAGATAGATGCGATTTCAATGTCGTCGAGGCCATCGTTGCCCACGATGTCCGCATCCACGATGACAATGTCGTTAACGTCTATATCACCGTCGCCGTCGCGGTCGGCCAGCGGTGTCGTTCCGTCTACATTCACACCGTTTAGGGTCACGCTGAATATCCGAGTGCCGATGGCACCGGTGGTTCCGAATGCGATCGTTTCTCCACCGGTCGAAGTTCCGAAGTCGGGAGTCTCCAGATTGGGCCCATTGCCCACGAACTGGGACCGGTTCAGGTCCGCGTCGGTTACCGTAATGGTGACGCCACGATCTGCCGTGGATACGGCGTCGTTCGAAGAGACCTCTCCGGGGCTCGTCGTCACGACGCCGGCCACGGCCCCGGCCGGGGCGGCCCCGGCGGGAATCACCCACAGCAGGGTGGCCGTCAGAAGCAAGAAGAAGGCCCCTAGGCCTATGAGATACCAGGACCCGTTGTTTTTCGCGATGTCCATCGTCGACTCCCCTTAAAACTCTGAGTTGCCAGGATCATTCATACAGCCCGCCGCGTTCCAGCGGACCCGGGGGACCACCCAGGGATCCGATCGAGAGAGACTATGAACGAAAAAGTGCATCGGAACCCTCTCCCAAATTAGACTGCTGATATACATATCATCTTCGGGTTTTTGGTGTCAAGGTCTATGGTGCTGGTTTTCGCATTTAAACAGGCCCCAGTTGGCGCGCCCCGGGGCCTTAAACTCCTTGAGATTGACGATTAGTGTTGAGTGGTATCGACAGTAAGGGATTTGCCCCCCCCTGCGGAAGCCTTCGCGAATATACTTTGTATTGAGTCGCTTGTCAAGGCCCGCACTCGCCTGGAATGGGGTCTTTCACGCTCGTAAATGGGTTTGCCCGGACTCTCAAATGGGGCCTGGTTGGCAGCCAGCCGCCTGCGTTGACACCCCACGGACCGGTGGATACAATCCCCGTACGGTTCGGTATCGTACCATACCCTACTGCGCCGCCCGCACGAACTTTCACGGTAGGTGCGCGGCGACGGACACTCTCCGCGAGGTAAAGCCCATGGCCACAGTCCAGCTGCCCAAGATGATTGGCGCCACGGTGAAGCGCAAGGAGGACTCCCGCCTGATAACGGGCGAGGGTAAATTCACCGACGATGTTCACCTGCGTCACATGGCGTTCATGGGGGTGGTCCGCAGTCCCCGCGCCCATGCGCGAATCCTGAGCGTTGACGTGTCGGCGGCCCTCAGGCATCCAGGGGTCCTTGGTGCCTTCACGGGGCGCGAAGTGCGAGACCTGTGCAGCGCGCCCTTTCCATTAATGGCTGTGAAAGAGGACATGAAGGTAAAGACCCGCTGGCCCATGGCCGTGGAGTTCGCAAACCATGTGGGCGAGCCCGTCGCCGCCGTGGTGGCCGCAAGCCGCACCGCCGCCAGAGACGCGCTCGACCTGGTGGAGGTGGAGTACGAGATCCTGCCAGCGGTGGTGGACCTGGAGTCCGCCGCCTCACCTGAATCGCCCCGAGTGCACCTGGACCTGAAGGACAACCTCTGTGTCGCCTATACGGGACGGGCGGGGGACCCGGACGCCGCGTTCGCCACCGCAGACGGGGTGATATCCGCACGGTTCGAGGAGCCTCGGGTGATGGCCAACCCCATGGAGCCACGGGTCGTGGTGGCCAGCTACGAGCGGGGCAGCGCCCTTCTTACGGTGTGGAACACCACTCAGGGACCCCACAAGGACCGGGGAGATATCGCTGAGGTACTGGGCCTCCCTGAGAACAAGGTGAGGGTTATCGCCATAGACGTGGGCGGCGGCTTTGGGTGCAAGAATCCCCTTTATCCCGAGCCATGCATAGCGGCCCTCTTTTCCATGAGGCTGGGCCGCCCGATCAAGTGGACCGAGGAGCGCCAGGAGCACTTCATCTGCACCGACCACGGCCGTGGCCAGGTGCAGCACGTGGAGGCCGCCTATCGCAATGATGGCACCCTCCTGGGGACGCGTGTGAGCTACTACACCGACTTGGGAGCCTACTGTCACGGCTCCTCCCACTCGGTGGCCGGGGTGAACACCCCGGCAATCGCGCCGGGCATGTACACACTGAGGAACCTGGACTGGACCACCTACGGCGTCTACACCAACAAGGTCTGCTACGGACCGTACCGCGGGTATGGCAAGGCCGAGCCCACGTACATGATCGAGCGGGTGCTGGACATGATCGCACGGAACCTGGGGATGGACCCCGCGGATGTCCGGCGGAAGAACTTCATTCCCAAGGACGCCTTCCCGTACATGACCGCAACCGGCATGGAGTACGACAGCGGCGACTATCACCGCGCCCTGGACCTCGCCCTCGACGTGGCCAGCTATCCCAAACTGAAAGAAGAACAGCGCAAGCTGCGCGATAGCGGCGAGCTGATGGGCATCGGCATCGCCACCAACGTGGAGATCTCCAGCTTCGGACCCTCGAGCGCCAAAATGGCTTCCACTGCAGGATACTGTGCCGGGACCGTCCGAGTGGACACAGGCGGGAAGGTGACGGTTCTCACTGGAGCATCTCCCCACGGCCAGGGGATCGAGACCACGTACGCCCAGATCGTCGCCGATGAGCTCCAGGTGCCCTTCGAGGACGTGGAGGTGTGTTGGGGGGACACATCTGTGGCGCCCCCGGGAGGCTCAGGTACCGCGGCCACCCGTTCACTGGTCGTAGGCGGCACCGCGGTTATCGTCGCCTCACAACAGGTGATGGAGAAGGCCCGCAGTATCGCCGCATCTCTACTTGGAGTGGCGACAGAGCACATAATGCTAGAGGATGGCAGGTTTGTCGCCGAGGATATCCCCGACAAGTCCCTGACCTGGGCCGACGTGGGCAACGAGGCGTATCAGGCGGGCAGCTTGCCGCCCGACATGGAGCGGGGTCTCGAGGCCACCAGCTATTGGGAACCGCCCAACTATACCTTTCCCTTCGCGGCGCACCTGGCAGTGGTGCGTATCGACAGGGATACTGGTGAAGTTACGCTATCCCAATACATCTGCGTGGATGACAGCGGCACAATTATCAATCCCATGGTAGTCGACGGCCAGGTCCACGGCGCCCTTGCCCAGGGAATAGGGACCGCGCTCTTCGAGGAGGCCCGGTGGGATGAGAGTGGGCAGCTCATAACCGGGAGCTTCCTGGACTACGCGATGCCGCTGGCCGAGGAGTTCCCAATGTTCACCCTCGATCGCACGGAAACGCCAAGCCCCAACAATCCGATGGGCGCCAAGGGCGCCGGTGAGACGGGAATGCTCGCGGCGGCGCCTGCGATTGTAAACGCGATGGTGGACGCCCTTGCCCATCTGGGCGTAACCAACATCGACCTGCCGGTCACATCCGAGAAGGTCTGGCGGGTCCTGAAAGAGGTTGACGGGTCCTTGTAGCCCTCGACATGCCGGCCTGGCCCTGTTGAGGGAATCTCAGTCCAGTGCGTAAAGCCTGGCGGCGTTGCCACCGGCGATCTTGGCCTGCTCGTCCTCCGCTACCCCTTCGAGGATCCGCCCCAACACCTCTCGCGAACGGGGCCAGGTGGACTCGGCGTGGGGGTAGTCGGACCCCCACATCAGGCTGTCCACGCCGATCAGGTGGCGCAGTTGGATACCCAGGTCATCTTCCTGGAAGCTCACGGATACGTTGCGGTGGAAGAAGTCGCTGGGCATCATGTCGTTTTTGAATCTGTAGCTCGCCTGCATCTGCCTTTCGACGTACACGTAGTCCAGCTGGCGCAGGAAATAGGGCACCCACGCCAGCTCGAACTCCACGGCGGCCACCTTCAGCTTTGGGTAACGCTCAAATACCCCTGAATAGATAATGTTGGATAGTGACCAGCGCACCCAGTGGTCGACGTTGGCTCGAAATGTGGCCGACTGGGTAGTGAAGTCCGCGGCGTGAATCTGCGGGCCCGGACGCTGAGTCGCCGTGTGAAGGCTGAGGGGCATGTCCAGGTCTTGGGCGGCGGCCCACAAGGGCTCGTACTCTGGCCGGTCGTACTGTTTCTCGGGATGAGGATACACGCTGATCATTGCGGCGACCATCCCCATCTTCCTGGTGCGCTCCAGCTCCTTGATGCCCTCCTTAACGTCGTCCACGTTCAACATGGCGATGCCCTTGAGCTGGGAGGGGTGGGCGTTGCAGAACTCGGCCAGCCAGTCGTTGTAGGCCTTGAATATGGCTGACAGCAGGTCGCTGTCAGCTACTTTGTAAAGGAAAAGGCCGACCGAAGGGTAGAGCACGTCGGCGTCTACGCCGTCGAGCTCCAAGTCCTTAACGTGCTCGTCAGGGTCATAGCCTCCGGTGCGGAGGTTATCGAAGTTACCCTCGAAGGTTATCTTCTCCGGGGTCTCGAACCTAATCCCCACCTGGGAGATCAGACCGAAGGCCCCCACCTTCTGGTCGCCCTCAACATACCACTGGTCATTCTCCCCTTCCCTGGCAACAAAGGGGGCCCGTTCCTTGAACCTGGGCTCTATGCGGTTTGTCCACAAGTCCGCCGGTTCGAATACGTGGGAGTCGGAAGAAATCACCCTGTAGTCCGCCATGTCGCTCTCCGGGGGCCAGTCTTCAGGGGGACCCGAGGCGTGCAGCCCATGGACTCCCCGTAGAGCACATTGTAATGCGTGTCTGGCGCGGGGGCAACACGAAGGCATCGTGCTGGAGAAGTCCGCCGCTACATGAGCGCCTGAAGCCACACAGAGCTGTGGCGGAGCCGCCAAACGGCAACCTTCGCCAGCAGCCTGTACCACTCGACGTGGGCCTTTAGCATATTCCTCAAGTCTGTTGTGGGAATCGACAGGGCGAAGATCCTCTCCAGAGCAATTACCGTCGCGGAGTGTGGTGCTCCGTCCACCAGGGAGAGAAGTCCTATATCATCGCCCGGCTTGAGGAGGTTAAGCACAGCAACAAAGTTGGCATTAACCGGGGCCGAGACCTCGGCCTTGCCTCGTCCTTCAACTATGAAGAGAACGTCCCTTACACCGGTGCCCTGACGTGACACGACCTCGTCCTGTTCGAACACAACCCATTGACCGGCGGTCAGGAGAGTCGGTATCTCATCGTCTCCCAGAGTGCTGAGCATCTGGTTCATGCGAAGCACCGCGAGGCTTCCGGCATAGTGACGGTCGAGTACGGAGATGGACGGGGCATGCTCCAGGGCCATTTTCAAGACCTCCCTGACCGATGGGTTAAGCTCCGGACGCCTATGGGGGCGACAGAGGAGACCTATTCACTGTACGACACTGCTTGTGTGGCACCTCCAGGGTGCGGGCACCTTAACGACGTGGGCACAGGCCCCAGGTCTGAGTCCCGCTCCTGTCATGTGCCGGCCACTGCAAACCTACAAGGTTAGGGAAGCGCCCTGGAGAATTGTGCCCAACGTCACCAGGAAGTTGTGGCTGGAGCCGCGGTTAAATTCGGCCAATTCCTTTAGCCTGAAGTAGTAATGATTGTGGGCGGCGTCTCCGACGTACGCTCCGAGAGGAGGATTCAGGGATGAGTATTTATTGGACCACACGGAGGGCGCTGCTGCTGCTGATAATGGCCACGGCATTGGCGATGTCCGGCCTTGTTGCTTACGCGGCGTTACCGCAGGGAGTTAGAGGTGATGACGATCAGAGGGACAAACATAACGGCAGAGGGCCTGTTGGGCAGGAGATTGAAGACCAGGACTCCGAGCACGACGACGGTGACAGGCGTAACGGCAAGGGGCCTATTCGCCGCGAGATTGAGGACGATGATGACGGGGAGAAACGTAACGGCCGGGGGCCTATTGGGCACGAGCTTGGGGACCAGGACTATTCGGATAGACCGGTAGTGGTGGTGGAATCGGGTTCCATCGCGGTAGGCGAGTACTTCGTCACCACGCAAAAGGAGATGCGAGGTCCCGTTTCGGGTCAGGAGGCGTGGTTCGATCACGACGAAGAGAATGATGGTCCCATTGACGTCCTGAGGGATATTGAGATCATCAAGATCATTTCAGCCTGCGCGCAGGAGGACCCTCAATACGGCGGGATATACGTCGGTACCAATGTGGAGGTATACGTCACACAATGCACCACGGACGCGGACCTTCACGGCGGTGGCTGCTACACGCACCGTGGCGAGTTCGAGCACCAGTGGGACGGGCCCGAAGGCGAGCTCGGTATCTGGTACCGTGACGCCGACCAGGACGGGTACGGCGACTACCAGACTTTCCAGGAGGCGATGGACACGCCTCCGGGCTACACCGACAACCACTTCGACTGTGACGACAGCGACCCGTTCGTGAACCCGGACCGGCCGGAGGTCCCGTTCAACGACAAAGACGACGACTGCAATCCTGAGACTCCAGATAGCGCAGACTACACCAGCTGGTACCTGGATGCGGACGAGGACGGGTACGGGGACCCCAACGTATCCCTGGTGTCAATTGACCAGCCGCCGGGCTACGTGGGGAACAGCGGCGATTGCGCCGACGATGTTGCGTCTATCAACCCGGGGCAGCCGGAGATCGCCGACAACGGCATCGACGACGACTGCGACCCTAATTCTCACGACGATAGGAGCACGGGCGGGGGCCAGCTGGTCAGCTGGTACCTGGACACCGACCAGGACGGATACGGCGACCCCCAGATCTCCCAGGAGGCGGTTGACCAGCCACCGGGCTACGTGGGCAACAACGGCGACTGTCACGATGGTGACGACGACATAAACCCGGATACTGATGAAGAACCCAACGACGGGGTAGATAGCAACTGCAATGGCTCAGACAATTCCTAGAGCGAGCGCACCCAGCTGATGATAGACTGGCAAGCCTGGCGACCCGCCGGGAGCAAGGAAATAAGCAGGAGCCCCCGCCGTTAGTGGGGGCTCCTGCTTTCAGTGCGATAATTGAACCGTCTCTAGCTGGGGATACAGAGTATGGACCCGATCTCGGGAAACTCCCTCCAGAGCTTCTCCCAGGTGTCCCCGCCGTCCTCGCTGCGATAGAGGTAGCCGAAAACACTCCCCGCGAAGACAGTCGGACCTTGAGATGGCGCCACCTCCACCACCCACATGGCGGAGTTGGGCCGCACGGGCAGGGAAAGCTCCTCCCACGACGCACCAGCGTCCCTGGATCGCATCACCGCGCCTATGGTCCCAAGGAAGGTGTCCCCGATTGTCAGGTAAACCTCTTCTGGCTTGTCTGGGCGTACCTTGATACCTCGCGGGTAGCCCCAGGGAAATTTCTCCGGAACGCCCACCGAACTCCAGGTCTCGCCGTTATCGCCGGTTATGTACACCTCGTCGCTGGCCACCACGAATATCCTGCTGGGACTGCCCGGGGCGACTGCCATGTTGTGAATATCCGGATTGGGTATGGCGCCGTTTATCGTGGTCCACGTTTCACCGCCGTCGGTGCTGCGGCGTACGCCGTCCACCTCCACGCCCGCCCACACGTTACGACGGTCCACCGGGTCAACCACGATGGCCGTGACGCGGGGAACGCTCACATTGGGGCATTTCTCGGCCATCTGGACGGGGCGCCGGCCCCAAGTCTCTCCGCTGTCGGTTGAGCGGAATAGCGTGGGAAGGGAAGGTGTACCTGTTCCGGCAAACATCACCCGTGGCTCCTGTGGGTCGATAGCGAGGGACCAGGTCACGTAGTCGTCCAGAGGCGACTCTAAATGTCGCCAGCTGCCACCAGCGTCATCACTACGGTAGATTCCTTTATCTGTCCCGGCGTACACGGTCTCCCGCTGTTGGGAATTGCTCACCAGGGTGCGCACCAGTGCCTCGGAGTGTACTCCGTTGCCTATGTGAACCATCTTCCAGGACTCGCCACCGTCGGTGCTCCGGAACATCCCCTCGCCGACAGTCCCCACGATTACCGTTAAATTGCCCGCCATGATTGCTCCCCCTCTCTTTGTCGCGCTGCCATCGCCATCGACGACGCCCCTGATCTGTGGCTCATAGTCGGCGGCGATGGCCCTGATAGTTCCTCGCTTCTATTCGTAGATTTCGACTTTGAATGGCTTGTTTAGGCCATCGTTCAGATTGCTTACGCTGCTGGCGGGACAGGCGGAGAGGGCCACCAGGCAGTCCATGCGGGCCACCATGTCTATGTGTTGCCCCTTCTGAACCGGCGAAGGCACGGTGTGGTGCCGCCCACGCTCGTCGTACTCCACAGCCATCCAGAGCAGAAACATGTCGGCCACGTCCTCTTCGGTCATGCCGAAGTCGCGGATGGCCTCAGCGACGTTGTCCTGGCAGCTTCTCCCATTGTAGGGTACCCCCATGAGCTCGTAGCTGGTCCGGTTACAACGGCCCCCCATCATGATCCAGTGGTCGCCTACGGGGTCGTCGGTCACCTCGAACATCACGCTAAGCCACGGCTGGCAGGAGTACAAGTACTGAATCTGGTGGGCGTCGCCCGTCCCCATTCGGCAGTTCAGTAGGTAGGAGAAGTCGGCGCTGTACGCTTCCTTATAGTTATGGGCGTTGTACACCGTCATGTCCCCCACCTGGGGCCCATCAACGGCGATGATGCGCATAGTCTGGCCGCGGTCCACGCGGAAGGCCCGGGCGTACTCCGCGGGCACCATCAGCTCACTGACAATTTTACCCGGCATTCGACCCTCCCTTCGGTCTACTCCCAGACATCGGAAGACGCCGCGCTTCACCGAGCCGGACTCTGAGTGAGCCAAATTTTAGGCTCAGCCGTTGGCGCAGTCAAGCGAAAGGCCTGTCGTCAGAGTGGGGGTGGCAGATGCACCGTGGCCGGCGAGCCGGCCCGCGACTTAGCAAAGCCGCGGTCCGAGCTGGTCATGCGAACACACGTGGGTGTGTTTCTATGGGAAGTGGATTGGATGGAGCCAATGCTCCCGGCCCTGTAACTGACAGGGCTTCGTCGACATATTACAGACTCATCGCAACTGATCAGGCTTCGGGCTAAAGACTCGCCGCGCGATTCTGAAACTAATCACCCCCGTACCTCCCAGGATCAAGACCGCCTCGCTTTGACTCCTCCACCTGCGCCTACCTATGGAAGGCGCCCACCTGGGCCAGGGGGAAACGCCTCTCACGAGTGCACAGAGCGCTGACTCATCGACCCATAGTTCATAGCCCCATTTCCCACACCGACTCGAAATTGCATCACTGGCGGGGCCGGCCATGTCACCTGACCTGGGCACAGCGTCGCATCCCAGTTGGCATGGCAGTATCAGGCCCCCGGTCGATGGGGCTGGCGGATATAGTGTGGCTGTGTTTGAGGTAGGAAAGCAGTAGGTAGGTCGTGAGAGCCAACAAGCTGAGCACTTACGTGTGATCGACGCTACCCGTGGGATTGATGCATAATGACCACCGCGGGTGTAAAATCAGGAGAATCAGCTTTTGGTTTTAGCAGGCACGGTCGCCGCAGCCGCGGCTTGATCCTACGAACACAGTAATATCGCTTGTGGAGGCATTACCATGAGGATCGCGCGATACAAGGCAGGCAGCCTGGTAACCTACGGTATTGTGGAGGGCGACACGGTTACCGACATCACGGGTACACCATTCGAGAAATACGAGGCCACCGGACAAAAACACGCACTCTCGGAGGTGAAGTTGCTGGCTCCGGGCGTGCCACGGAACTTGCTTGGTGCGGGGATAAACTCCGAGACCCACCGGGCGAACCAGACGAAGGAGGGGTACGTCACGGCGGGGCGCGCCCTGCAGGAGCCCCAGGTCTTGGTCCGCAGCGTCGGCTCTATCATAGGCCACGAAGACAAGGTGGTTCGATGGGACTATCCCGACAGAATTAACGAAGAGGTGGAGCTGGTGGTGGTCATTGGCAAGACCATCAGCAATGTCAGCGGCCCGGCCGTGTTCGATCACATCTTCGGGTATAGCGTGGGGAACGACGTGACCAACTGGGGTGGTGAGGAGATTAGGCAAGTCTGGCGGGCCAAGAATGCGGATACCAGCCACCCCATCGGACCATGGATAGAGACAGACCTGGACCCCTCCAACGCCATGATGAGGGCCAGGGTCAATGGCGTGGTAACCCAGGAACAAAGCACGTCTGCGTACAACTTCGACGTGCCGAAGTATATTGGCTACATATCCAGATACCACACCCTCTACCCAGGGGATATGGTCTTCATGGGGACAGTTGGATCTCCCGGGGAGATCAACCCGGGTGATGTGGTGGAGGTCGAGATAGAGGGGATAGGCACCCTCAGGAACTACGTCATATCCGAGGCCGAGGCAAGAAGGGGAGCCTGATAGACGGGCGCCCGCCGCCACTGGTATCGGGCTCCCACGTTTGCCATGCCGAGTGTAGCCGCGGCCTGCTCAGTTCCCAAGGCGACATAAGGACACCCCCGGCAAGTACCGGGGGTGTCCTTATTGGGGGCGGTGCCCCCGCGAGTGGCGGACTCGGTAACGAGTTTGTACTGTTATGCGAGAGGGTCCAGCACAGCAAACGCTGACCCGTTCGTAAAGATCAGGTCCCGAAGGTCCTCCAGTCCATAGGGACGGGGTTGGATATCCATCCCTTGCGCAGCGCTATGGTCACCGCGTGAGTACGGTCATTGACGTCCAGCTTCCGGAGCACGGAGGTGACGTGATTCTTCACCGTCTGTATGGTGATCTCCAGGTCATCGGCGATCTCTTTATTGCTCATGCCCGCAGCGGCCCTTTCCAAGACCTGCTTCTCCCGGCTTGAAAGACCGGCAGGGTCATGCTGGGCCCCGAGGTACCGTCCATGGAGCAGGCTCGGGACTACTCGGGAGTCGAGGTGAGCTCCGCCTCCGGCGACTTCGTGAATCGCCCTCACCATCTCGGCCCGGTTTCCCCTCTTCAGCAGGAACCCGTCGGCTCCCGCTTCAACAGCCGGGCCAATGAACTCGTCTCCGTAGGAGGTCAGCATGATCACCTTTACATCGTAGTCACCCGTCTTCAACCGCCGGAGGGTCTCAATGCCGTCCATGCCGGCGAGCCTGGCATCCAGAAGCACGACGTCCGCGCGTGTAACGCGTAGCCTCTCCATCGCCTCCTCGCCGCTTTCAGCGTCACCGACCACGCACAACTCCTCTTCCCGCTCGAGCATGCTGCGCAGGCCTTCGCAGACTATGAAATGGTCGTCTACCACAAAAACGCGTACAACGCTCATCATGCTACCTCGGACCTGTAATGGGCTCGGCTTCCCGTTCCGGTATGTAATCCCAGGCCCCGCTGGACGGTTCTGAGGCCTGCATGTACGGGATTAGCAGGGTGATCTGAGTACCGCCATCCGTGCCGGACTGGATTCCGAGAGTGCCCCCCAGCGTGTGGGCCCGCTCCTCCATTGTCGCCAGCCCGAGGTGTCCACCTTCGGCCAGAAAGTCGGCGTCGGCGTCGAATCCCACCCCGTTATCCCGGACCACGGCCCAGAGGGCGCCATTGTGGAGCCCTACGCGCACCTCCGCCTCCGTTGCCCGCGAGTGTTTGCGGACGTTGGCGAGGGCCTCTTGGACCACCCGGTACACCGCCAGCTCCAAAGAGGCAGGCAGCCGCGGCACGTCTTCTCTAGCCTGGAAGCCGGTGGGCAGTCCCGTGTCTCTCTCGAATAGGGCGGTGTAACGATCCAGCGCCTTTACCAGCCCCACATGTTCCAGCTCCGGCGGGTGCAGGGCGGTCGCGGTCTGTCGAAGCTCCTGCAGAGTCCTGTCCAGCCTACCGCGGATCTGCTCTAGCTCCCCGGCGATCCGGTCCCTGTCTCCGCGCCGGAAGGACTCCAGACAGGCTTCCACGTGGTACACGGCGCTGGTGAGCCATTGGACTGGGGAATCGTGCAGCTCGACGGCGAGACGTTTGCGCTCGTCATCCTGGGCTCTCACGGCCCTGTCCAATAGCTGTTCCAGGCGTGCCCGCTGGGCGGCGGATGTGGCCAGGCCCAGGGCATGGGCCACCCACGCGGCCATCTGCTTCGATACGCCGCTCAGCGCACGCAGGTCGTTCTGCGTATAAGGGTCCCCGGACGGCCTGGGCGCGAGGGCCACGATGCCGACCAACTGCTCCCTCAGTTTCACCGGAACGAGCACGCTGACCCGGCACCTCTCCAGCTCCGATTCCTCCCGGCCGGAGAGAGGAAGGTACCAGGGTTCATTGCGTAACTCCTCACGCCTCAAAGGATCATCGTGGAAGCGCAGCCAGGTGACGATGGCCCCGGCGGAGGGCAGCTGGAAGGACCGGGTCCCGCTGTATACCCTACGGGATACGGGCACGAACCAGGTGCCCTTGGCCGCCGGCACGAGAAGCCGCACGTCCGCGGCACCGGTGGCCACGGTTATTGCGTGCTCGACGGCCAGGGCCAAAGTGTCCAGGTCCGTAATATCCCGGGCATATGTGTTGAGAATCCGCGAGGCACGGCGTGAATCTCCGCGGGCGCCAGGCAGCCGGTCCCCCACGTACCGCCGGACCCGCCGGGCCACCGGCCCGCTCAGCACCACTGCGTACATCAAGAGACCCGCCAGAAGGGCGGGCCAGGAGAAGGGCGGCGATTCGGATCGAATTGCGGCGCTATGAAGGGCCAGCGCGGCAACGTAGGTGCCGAATCCGACGGCGGAAGCGACGCTTATCGGGGCTCCCCTGGCGGCCAGGTGCCACCAACCCAAGGGCCCTTGGGTCGCGCTCCTGCGCCCTTTCAAATACAGTACCAAGACCTTCCCACCTCCTGTGCCACAGCCTCAACATCCCCGTCACAGCCCTGTCCCGCTCTCCGAATTCCTTCAGTGCCTTCGTGACGCTATCACGTAAACCAGAGATTATTCTAGGTTAATAGATACATCTTGTTACGAATTCGGCGCATTGGTTGCGATTATAGTAAAAGATCAAGGTTAATTTTAGACAGTTTTTGGCTTTTATATCATTTCTGACTCCTATCCGCTTCGTCTAACCTTGGATGTTTGCGTATCCAGTTTCGAACAAAACTCGAAAATATCCTGATACTTTACTCCACATCGCCCCCATATCGAACTCAGCTGGTACTTTTGGTTCCGGGGCCAATAGGACTTTCGAAGGATGTCAGGCACTCCGGACGCAACCTAATATTCTGCGGAAGTGTCGCGGGCGGTGCCGCAAAAATGACGCCCGGGGCCACCACAGAGCTAAGGGGGTGGGGTGATGCCTTACTTGGACCGGGCACCGGCGACCAATGGACGGGCCATTGAAGAGCTTGGTCTGCGCAGCCGCCGCGCCCAGTCTGGTTCGGAGTGGCATCCAGACCTGCTCCGCATCATGGTTGTCGGGGTCGGCGACGCGGGGGCCAAGTGCGTCGCGAGCGTGGCCGACCAGGGAGTACCGGGTGTCCGACACCTGCTGGTCAACAGCGATATAGAACCCCTCGCAGGAATCCGAACCGACGCCGGAATCGTCAACATCCGACAGCAATACCGTCGCGGAAGGTCCGGGATTCTGGATACCCAGGCAAGGGAACTGTTCCTCGATGAGTCCGGAGCGGATTTGGCCCAGGCCATGGAGGGCGCCCAGCTGGTGTTCGTGACGGCGGGGATGGGCGGATTCACCGGCACCAAGGCCACCCCTTACGTAGCCGGCATTGCCGGGGACTTGGGAGCTTTCGTCGTGAGTGTCGTGACCACACCCTTCAGCTTCGAAGGGAGCAGACGCATCGGCGAGGCGGTGGCCGGCGTAGCCCGGCTCAGAGAGCGTTCGCACAGTCTGGTGGTGATCCATAGCGATCGCCTGCTCTGCAGCGTAGGCCAGGGTGCGGAGATCGTCGAGGCCTTCCAAACTGCCGACGACGTTGTTAGCAGAGGGATCGCCGATATGGCGGAGCTATTGAACAACTCGCCCCAAATGCAGGTAGCTTTCTCCGACTTCCGTGGCGTACTGAGCTACCCCGGGGGGATTCTGCTGGCGATGGGACAGGGCAAGGGCGCCACGGCCGCCGCGGATGCGGCCCGTCACGCCATAGCCAATCCACTCCTGAATTTATCCGTCAAGGGCGCAGAAGGGGTCGTCTTCCTGGTAAAGGGTGGCCCTCATCTTACCGCCGAGGCCGTCAACCGCGCCTGGGACCACATCGCCAGCAATCTCCACAGGAAAGCGCGGGTAATCGGAGCAATGTGCATAGACGAAGCCCTCGGCGAGAGGGTAAATCTGACCCTCCTGGCCACCGGTTTATAGGTTGGACCAATTAGTACTTTTGCGTCATGGGGTATTAGAACTTTTGAGGGATGTCAGCCCTGAGAGGGAATAAATACAATCTCGGCGAATGACCTAAAGGACTCATACGAATCAGGAGCTCACGGGAAAGGAGTGAGTCATGGCGAACGGACACGGACGAGTAGCAGACGGTCTGGTGAAAGTGAAGGATGTCGATGCGGTACAGCAGGCAAAGATAAACGCGTCCTACAGGGACACTTCGTGGGACAGGGCTCCCGCCCGCATCACCGTGATAGGTGTTGGCGGCGGCGGGTGTAACTGCGTGCGCCGGATGCTCAGTCACACGGTGCCCGGCGTCAGGTACGTGATGGTAAACACCGACATCAAGTCGCTGGAGCCGGTGGCCCACGTCACCGATGTTGTCCAGATCGGCGAAAAAGTGACCCGTGGATGGGGAGCCGGTGGCGACGTCCGAATGGGCGAGAAGGCCGCCGAGGAGTCGGCCAACAATCTTCGCGCCACTCTGAAAAACTCGGAGATGGTGTTCATAACCGCCGGCATGGGCGGGGGCACCGGGACGGGCGCGGCCCCCTACGTAGCGCACCTTGCCAAGGAGATGGGCGCCCTGGTCATCGGAGTGGTGACCACACCGTTCAGCTTTGAGGGCACCCGGCGCATTGGGGACGCCATAGCGGGCGTCGCGCGTCTCCGTCCCTACGTGGACAACCTGATCGTGATCCACAATGATCGCCTCCTGCAGTACGTGAGTCACGACTCCGAAATGATAGAGGCCTTCAGGACCGCCGACCAGGTGGTGACCCAGGGGATCCTGAGCGTCTCCGAGCTGATCAACGTCCCCGGAGAAATCAACGTGGACTTCGCCGATGTCCGCACCATCATGCTGCACCCGGGCGGAGCGCTGATGGCCATGGGACAGGGCACCGGCAAGATGGGCGCCCTGGAGGCCGCCAGGCAGGCAATCGCCAACCCGTTGCTCAACATCTCGATCAAGGGCGCGAACGGTGTGCTGTTCTCCGTCAAGGGCGGCGAGGAGCTAACCCTGGGCGGGGTAAACGCCGCCGGCGAGCTTATCGGGAAGTCGGTCAAGAAGGACGCGGCCATCTTCTTTGGCATGTCCATCGACGAAACCCTGGACGACACGGTCAAGCTAACGCTGATCGCCACGGGACTCAGGGAGAAGGACACCCTGGGGGCCCTGAAGTCGAAGCTACGGGCCTTCGTACCCGGAATGTAGCATCACGTTACAAAATACAGCCCGCGGAGGGAAGTGGGCGGCCGCCGGTAAAATCGGCGGCCGCCCACTGCTTTTTCCCGCCTATGAGAACCCCGGCAGGTGAGGTTTGAGCCCGGGGGCCTGACCCGGTTAGGGCGAATGTTAACAGTTCTGAAAGAACCTTAAGCGTTCTGTAATGTTTCCGCGATACGTTCTCCCTGCGGCCATAATCCATGCAGAAAGGGAGGTGGAGGACACGGCCGGGATTGACTGATGAACAGAGGTCCCATAACACAGTCGCAACGCCGAATGTCCTGTTTAACGCGGAAGGATCCAAGCAACCCGAATCCCATCGAGGCCGCCGATCGGTACGCTATCCCAGGGCGCCGCGACATCGAAAGCGTCCGTTGACCATCGTGGACCGACAATCTAACGACACACCACAAATTAGGAGGAATCATGATTGGATTAAGGACAGTGACTGTTCTGGCCGTGCTAGTAATTGGGCTGGTCGGCACTGCGGCGATCGCATCGGCTCAAGGGCCCAATGGCAGGCCCCAGTCCTGGGCCGACGGTGAACTATTTGCCGGGGTCGTAACGCCGGCCACGTTCAACCCGGCGAGCGAACCCTTCGACGAGCTCTATCACGGGATAGTGGGACAGGATGGCCCTGGCCAGGGCGGTGGATTCCTAAATGGGGTCCCACTTATTTCGGAGTCCAAGCCCGGGGACCAAGACTATAACGGTGGAAGGTGGCACCTGAACATTCTGAAGGCCGGCGTGCCGGCCGGTAAGTATGCGGGCGCTACCAGTGTGGCCGACCTGAACCTGGCCGACTTCGTGTCCACTGCTTCCCAGGAGGGGGAAGAACTAGACAGTAAAGTCGGCTTTCAATAGGCTTCAGACGCGAAGGGTCCCTTCTCCTCGAAGGGACCCTTCAATTTATTGAGTACAAGGTCTTCCCACCACATATGTGCCTAGGCGCGGGGATTGCACTGTGGTGTCGGTAAAACGTTGAGGCGGCGCTATGAATGCGACCACCATCGGTGGCGATTGCAGGGCTTTCGGTCAGATGACCCTCACCCCGCCGAAACTGTGCCGCCGGCGTCGCCTCCGCCGATAGCTGCCCTGGAAACAACTGACAATCAGCCCGCCTCGCAGATGCCCAAACAAGTTCCCGGGGCGTGCGCCAGCCTTATCCCATCACGCCCGATAATCAAACATCGGCTCGCTGAGCGGTACAGGAGCCATCTGGTCAAAACCGTGGACCTCCTTGATCATCTTATGAAACGCTGTATTGAAAGGGGACTCGGTCTGCAGCGCCTTCACCATTTCGGGATGCTCTAACACCGATTCCACATAAACTACCGCCTTATCGCCCTCGGGATGGCGGTGAAGATATATCACCTCCCTGGTAATGCCTCCGCGCCGGCGGCTTTCCTCGTGTTCGGCTTTGCCGGGGCCTTTCCAGTGGTTCCAGAAATTTTTCCAGACCTCAAGTTTTCCCGGAAGAATATTCACCGCCACCAACTCGCGACATTCACTCTGACCAACATTCTCGCTCGCCTGCATTTGAGTGCCCTCCTCTGTGGCATCAGGCAACCCAAGTCCAAACGGACTCGTTGCCAGTGCGCTATGCCATATTTTACATAGTTTTTCCGCGAGGTCGACTGCCCCTCTCTTTTCATGGCACCCTTGCCAGGAAACACTATCTACAAAACTGGCAACCACATCCCCTTCCTACTGATATTAGCCATTATGTGCACCCTGTAGCATCAACCCCCCTTCCGCAACTCGCACCCTGAGATACTATACCTGGGTTCCGACGCATGCCCTATGGGCGTAGCTGGAGCCCGGGTGGGGCCGATGAACGTCATCAAGCACCCGGCGGCCGGTTGATATGCGATCGTCGACTCAATCGCCGGCCACCGCGTTACCAGAGACAACTCCCTAACCATGCCGTCACAGGATTCGCGACCCACTGATACCTCTCTCGCCCGACAAGTGGGCAGCTTCGTGGACACGATAGGCTGTTTGACAGCCTTCCGGTGTGTCCCTATCATCACATTCGCGAGGGAAGGTCCGCTCTGCGAATTCGCCAGTGTTGGTCTAAAAAATGCCGGTCTACACGTTCCTATTCATTGACATCCAGGGCAGCACGCGGCTGTGGGAGGCCTTCCCGTCCATGATGGACGGCGTGGTTTCACGGCACGATGAGCTGGTGCATGGGGCCGTGGGAGAATGCGGCGGCGAGGTCTACAAGCACACCGGCGACGGCATGGGAGCCGCTTTCTCGACGCCATCCGCGGCGGTCGAGGCCGCCCTACAGGCCCAGCAGGCATTGCTCAACGAGGACTGGGGGACGATCGGCCCGCTTAAGGTACGAATGGGCGTCCACGCCGGCGAAGCCGATAAGCGCGACGGCTACTACTTCGGCTCCTGCCTCAATCACGTCGCCAGACTGATGTCCGCCGCCCATGGCGGACAAATCTTGGTATCCAAGACGGCGGCTCTCCTGTGCTCCGAGCTGCCCTCTCAGGTGAGCCTGTTCGACCTGGGCGTTCACCGGCTCCGCGACCTGTCTCGGGCCGACAACATCTACCACCTTCGCCACCCCTCCTTGCCAAGCGACTTTCCCCCCATCAAGTCCGAGGACACGGGGAACCTCCCGGAGCCACCCGACAGCTTGCTGGGGCGGGAGACTGAGCTCAAGCAGCTGGCCGAGTGGCTCAATGATTCTCGCCTGATCACATTAACCGGGTTCGGCGGGACAGGGAAAACTCGCCTGGCCCTGGAGCTTGGCCGCCTCTCCGCCGAGCGGTTCCAGGACGGTGTGTGGTTCCAGGGGTTGGCGCCCATCGCTGACCCAGAGGTCCTGGCCAGGGAAGCCGCCTCGCTCTTCGGCGTAGGCGAGGACGGTCTCGCCAGCTATCTCTCCGACAAACAGCTACTTTTCATCGTCGATAACTGCGAGCATGTGCTTGCGGGAGCCGCCTCGCTCGTTCAGCGATTGCTTTCCTCTTCCGGTGTCACCGTGATCGCCACCAGCCGGGAGGCGCTGAACCTGGCGGGCGAGAGAACATTCCAGGTGCCGACGCTGCCCATCCCCGAGGATAACGTCGACCGGACAATCTTGGCTGAGTGCGCATCGGTCCAGCTCTTTCTACAACGGGCGCAGGCCGCGAAACCTGCGTTTGAGCTGACGACTGATTGCGCCGACTCCGTCGGGCAGATCGTGCGAAGACTCGACGGGATTCCCCTGGCGATAGAGCTGGCTGCGTCCCGCATAAAGCTGTTGCAGCCGGCCGAGATCGCCAGCCGGCTCGATGAGTGCTTCAGGTTGCTCAAAGGCGGACCGGTTGATGCGTTGCCACACCACCAGACTCTCGAGCGTGCCATCGACTGGAGCTACGACATGCTGGACCCGGACCAGCAGGCGCTCTTCCGCAGGCTCTCTGTGTTCCGGGGTGGGTTCACCTTCCCTGCATCCGCCGCCGTCAGCGGGACCGACGATGAGTACGAGGTCCTGGAGTCACTCGGCCAGTTGGTGGACAAATCGCTTGTGCAGACGGTGCGGACCGGCGACGAGACTCGATATCACCTGTTGGAGCCGCTGCTCCAGTACGCCGGCGCTCGGACCAACGCAGACGAGGCCACAGAAGCGAGCTGCCGGCACGCGCAGTACTACTGGGACCTTTCCGAGAAGGCCGCGCCGGAGCTTCGCGGCCCACGGCAGCTGGAGTGGCTGGAGCGGCTGGAGACGGAACACGACAACCTCCGCGTCGGGCTGGCCTGGAGTCTAGAGGCCGGCGATCCAGATCTGTCACTGCGGACAGCGGCCGCACTGACCTGGTTCTGGATAGTACGCCGACACGTACCTGAGGCTGTGGATTGGTTCGACCGGATATTGGCCACGCAAGAGGGCTCTCCCGGGGCACGTGCCTCCGCCCTTATCAATGGTGGCTTCATTAGCACGATGGTCCACTACGATGACCTGGAGGGATGCCTGGCACGAATCCGAGAAGGATTGTCGCTGTTCATACAGCAGCAAGACGGGCAAGGGGCAGGTACAGGCCAGACTTACGAGGCCGTGATCCTGTGGTGGCGGCGCGACCTCGAAGCTTCGATTCGTAGATTCACCGATATTCAGACGGCCATGCGCGCGGCAGGGTTTCAGTGGGGTGATGCGTTCTGCGGTTTCTTTCTGGGTTCCGCTGCGTGGCACCTTGGCGACTTGACCGGGGCCCACGAGCATTACACCAGAAGCTTGGGGATCTTCCGCAGCGTCGGCGACCTCGCTTTGATAGCCTGGACGCTCCTTCCCCTGGCGAACATCTCACTAGAATCCGGCGAGCTGGACCAGGCTACAGCGCTCTACGAGGAGAGTCTCCCAATGATGGATGACCTGGGGGACCGTCATGGCGGGGTGCAGTATTGCTGGGACTCGGGATGGCAGCGCAACTCCGCGACGAGACGGCCGAAGCCCAGGCTCTCCTTACGGAGGCGCAAACGAATCTACGTGAAGGGGGCGGCGGCCAAGGACTATCCTGGCCGATCTCCAGCACTCAGGTGGATACGCGCACTCACGATCTGCTAGTCGACGCCACCCGCCGGTATCAGGCCGCGCTCGACCTACCGGCCGCCGAGTGGACACAGATGGTGCTAGCCGATGGGGAAGCCTGGCGCGCGCGCTCCAGGTCCGACCTGTAGCCCGCCACGAAAGACAGGTGCAGGTATTACCTAATTATCCGCGAAGTGACCTACCGGGGGCCAAACTCACACTAGAAGGAGTTGCACTGACATGGTAACACCGCTTGATGTTATACCTTCCTTTCACCAGGCATTCCGCAATGACATGCGAGCAATTGACGATGCGGCCTACAAGGCTGCAGCGGGGGACGGTAATCTGGCACCTGTCGTGGAGCGACTTCGCTTTTTCAGCGAGGTACTAAAGTGGCATGCAGATGGCGAGGACGAGCTGGTATTTCCGGCCACGGAGTGAGTGGCCCCGCTGGTGGCGAAGGCTTACTTCTTAGACCACCGGGAGTTCGACACGATGACCGAGGGCCTGGCTAAAATTACTGCCGCATCGGACGCTCTCGTCGCAGCCAGGGAGACGGCGGCACTGACCGCAGTCCTAAGGATTCACCTCGACAAAGAAGATGCGCATCTCTATCCTATCCTGAGTGAGCGCACCTCGATGGAAGAGCAGGCCTCGATAGTCGGCGGTATGGCCGCACATGTGCCACCCGGACGCAATCCGGAGTTCATCCAATGGCTCTTCAATCTGTTGGGACACGATGACCGGGAGATGTGGACCAGGGTCGTGATGGGATTGATGCCCGAGCAGGTCTTCGCGGCGGTCAAGGCTCTGATCCGAGACACCATCCACGATGATTGGGCCGAGCTGACGCGGCGAATCCCCGAGCTAGATTCCTAGCCTGACGGGCGAGACCAACTACGCCTGCTGTCTCGATTCCCGTCGCCAGAAATGCAAAGGCAGCCCGTCATTATTTATTCTGCGACGGGAGTGGCGGACCCGACCGGATTCGAAATTAAGCTATATTCGTAGCTAAATCCGCAGCATTGCAATTCTGTTACCCCACATTTCACCCATTAAACTAAAACGTCCTCGCCGCCCACCGCACCTCGCCGATGATCTGGGTGTCCCTGGACCAAGGCACGGGCGGCATGCCTCCCCTGCACTGGTAGCGAGCGGTGGTATGATAGAAAGCGAGGCCAGTGAAATGGGCTTGTCGGATCGGCTCCTTAAGGGGAATTGCATACTATGCCCACCTGGAGGGACTGAGTGATGTCTTCAACTAAAGATCAAAATCAGGATGGCGGTTCCAAATCTCTACATTTCGAGCAAGATGAGCGTGAAGAAAACGAAAAGAGGCGATGTCTGATGGAGCTAAATTGCCGTTTCTTTGTAGAGGGCCCAACTCGTCAATCGTTCGATTCAATATCCACTGAGAAGTCCGATCTTGCGGCGGAAGCCGATTAAGTTCTGATAGGGCGCGTCCCAGCGATGTATACAAGGCTGCCAGTGCCCCCGAAGTAAAGTCTGGATGCACCATGCCTGACTCCTGCATCATCAGAACGTTCTTCCGGGGACCACCGCACCTCGCCGATGATCTCACTTCCATAGGTCAGCAACGCAGGCTCCCAGTGGGATTGTCGCTCAGTAGTTGGGTTCCCCCTCGTCATCTCGGCCAGGGTGCTTTACCACGTCTTGCCCTGATCCGTTCTTCTCGGCATCGATGCCCACAACGATAGTTCGGAGCCTTTCAGCATGGCCGAATAGGTCATCTAGGTCGTTGAGCGGTATCCGCTCCTCGGGGCCATCATCGCTAATCAGCCCCATAGCTAGACCCTTTGTTCTAAGGCGCAGACGGCAAACGAGTCTAAAGTTACTGAGGAGAACGCTGGTGTGTCTCTTGTACGCCTGTAGGTTTAGACGATGGACATCAACCACATCCCTCACGATAGCCTTGATGATCTGGAAAGCCTCCTGTTCAATGGGTATAACCTTGGGCTCTCCATGCTCCTCTATTGCGCCTGGATCAACACTATCCACGGGCTTGGCTGTCCGATCTTCTCCTTGTTCCAGAGCCGATTTCAGCCGGATGTTGACTCGATCATTGATGAACTGCGCAAACGCCTGTTTTGCCAGAGAACCGAACTGATCTCGCGCCGCTGAGGTTACGCGCCCTTGATAAACGCGCCCTAGGAAGAAGCGGACAAACTCTTTGGAGGGAGAGGCTAGCTCCTCTGCCAGTATCCGCTTGATCTCGGTTGTGTACTTGAGCTCCCGAGCCGCATCCACTATATCGCGCAAGGCAAAGGCGGATTTGGTGAATCGCTTTAGCTCCGCCACTTGGACATCGGTGAAGTCGAGCATGTTGAACTCAAAGAACGGCTTCGAGTCCATCACGTTCGGCTGGTCTAGGTCCGAAAAGAACCTATAGGTGATGCCATCAGTTAGGATGCCAAAGCGAGAGTCGGTGACTGTGAAGTATCGAAGGAGCTGGGATATCTCCGCGTCGTCAAGGTTGCTGCCATATTTCTTGCATTCGATGAGGATCGCAGGTTTACCGTCCTGGATTAGTGCATAGTCAACCTTCTCGCCTTTCTTCGTTCCTATGTCTGCGGTAAACTCAGGCACAACTTCGGTGGGGTCAAAGATTTCATAGCCCAGCATCTGAATGAACGGGAGGACAAGCGCACTCTTCGTGGCCTCCTCGGTATCCAGGTGTTCAGTGCGCTTGGCGAACCGACCGGAGCGGGTACGTACATCGTCTATGAAATCCATGTGTCCTCCTCCTCACGCTCAAATCACCCGTCTCTGTACTGCCAAAAAGCCAGCCGGAACGCCGAAATACGTAGCGACCTCCTGGACAGTTCCTAGCCCTTCGTTCAAGGCTTCATCCTTGTCCACCAGGAGATGAAAGGCAAAGTCTTCGCCCTCGCGTTCGAGTTTGTCCGCCAAGCCGCTGTTTGCTCGCAGCCATATGTTATTCAAGTGGGAGTGCATGATGAAATGCCCAATGCCATGAGCGACCGCCCAGCGTTGCGCCGGCCTATCAAGCTGTTCTGCTACTGCGATGTTATTCTTAACGATGACCTCATGGAGTTCATCAGGTGGCATCGCCCGCTCGTACGCTTCAAGGCCAAGCATATGAGCTATCTCGACCACATTCGCCTGTCCCGAGAGACCGCATTTGCGGCGTAGCGTCTCAGCTTCCAGATTGGCTTTCACGGCGCTCTTTCTCATGCACGAAGCGAATGAAATCGGCGATACTCCTGATTGCCTCATCCGATAGTTCTTTGCCTGTGGACCTCAGTGCCAACGACGCCTCGTTCATCACTAACTCACGGTCGGCTTCTATGGGCGACTGCTCGGCCTTGGATTCTGGTTCCGGCTGTCTTTGATCCCCTTCGCCAAAGAACCACTCGTAGGGCTTGTCATATGCGTGGGCTAGAGAGCGCAAGGCCGGCCCTGAAGGGTTTACGCGGTCAGTTTCATAGCTGTAAATCGTGTTGGGATCAACCCCTATAGCCTGACCAGCTTGCCTCTGCGTCAAGCCAGCTTCAACCCTAGCTTGCTTTAGGCGCTGTCCCAACCCACTGTTGCTTCCGTCGCCACGACCCAATTCTTGTTACCTCGCTGTCTATTTTAAGTTGACCCTCTTGACAAGGTAGACTAATTAAAATAGACTATATAGAGAGAATTGCTCTAGTTAACAGAGAGACAGGTGTGGGATGTCCAAGACACCGACACAAGAAAAGCTAGAGGCCCAAAGAAGCAAGGGCATGGCGGACATACTCCGAGAAGCCCTGGAAGGCCGCCGCGGTCAGAAGCACATGGTCACCATTGCCGCTATGGACCTTGGAGTGACCGACGCCACCCTTTATCAATGGTGCCGGGAGTTCGGCATCGACATCGACGAGTACCGGCGGGCGGTTCGGGAGGGGGGGTAGCAGTGGGTGGTCGAGACCTATTCGCCGTCGCTATCGACGTCTTCTTCGGGGTTGGACTGCTCAGCGGCCCGCTCGGCCGGGCGGGCGGCAAGATCGTGCATCTCTTCGAGTGTATAGTCAAACTCGCCGCGCAGGTACTGTCCCACTGCTCTATCCATTTGTGCCTCGCCCTCATGCGAACTGAAGTCATGTGTCGCGAGAAATCCCTTGAGCATCAGGTCGACGATGTCGGTAGCGGTGAAATGCGGATAGATTTCTCGCAGACTGTCAATGCAATCAAGCAGCCTGGTATCCAGACGAAACGCGACCTGCCTTTTCCTCGGACGCTTTTTTTGCATCCCGTTGACATTCTCCGTCAGACAATGTATATTAAGGGTATATGAATATGGCGAACACGACTCAGATCACGTTCCGCATCCCAGATGACTTGCTGTCCAGGCTGAGAAGCGTAGCGCAAAGTGAAGATCGCACAGTGTCGAATCTACTGAACCGCATTGTCCGACATTATCTTACGTTAGACGATGAAACGCAACTCATACCCCGGCGGCCTGCGGTGCAGGAGGAGGAAGCATGAGCGTTGTTGAAAAGCGGGCTCTGAAGCTGCAAGAAGTACTTAGGCTCGTTAGCCTGTCCTGTACGACGGTCTACCGGATGATGTCGCTAGGCGAGTTTCCCCGTCCTGTGCGGGTCGGTCGGCGGGCAGCCAGGTGGCACTCCGATGAGATTGAGGAGTGGCTGGCCGCCCGGCCGTACACCGCTCCAGAAAGCCCAGGGCGAGCGGAGGAGGCGCGTCGATGAGCTACACGACGGTCAGGACGCACATGCGGCGGGGCTATCAAGTCAGGGCACACACCCGACGGACAGACAACCGACATATCCAGGACGTGCTGCGGCGTGGCATAGAGCAGATAAACAATCGTTATCAGTCCATGCCGGTCTGTTCCCACGTCGGCCAGTTTCTGGCATACCGCGAAACTGGGGTCACCTTCTTTGTCTGCCAGACCTGCCAACGTCACATCGGGTACTCACAGATGCAGTTGTGGGCCAAAGAAGGGCGAGTCAAGAGGGAGCAGATAGAGATAGCTGAGGAGACGGAGGAACGAGTATGACGACTGTATGGACGCAAGAGGCAGACGCACGGTTACGGGACTATCTCGCGTCACACGAGTTGGTCGACGGCATCGGGACGGAGGAGTCGACGTGCTCGATCGCGGCGATCAACCTCGCACTCACTGAGAAGGTAACGGACACCATCCCGAAGTGTATGTCCAAGATTATCGGTCAATGGATGATGCCTATCCAGGATGTGATGCCCGGGAAGATACGCAACTCGTCGGGGTGGAAGTGTTTGCTGCCGATGGCCGCTGGCACGGGCCGTGAGAGGGAGGAGGAGCGGCTAGCGCTGATCATGGATTGGATGTGGGGGACAGTGCTCCCCGATGTACAGAGCGTAGCGGATCAGGGCGGCTTCGGCGCCGAGTGGCGGACGATGTGCATGGAGAAGTCTCCTGACGCCGCCGGGGCCGCCGCCGGGGCCGCCGCCGGGGCCGCCGACACCAGGGCCGCCGGGGCCGTCGCCTGTGCCGCCAGGGCCGCCACCTGGGCCGCCACCGGGGCCGCCGGGGACGCCGCCGGGGAGCGGTACGACCCTGTTGGGCTGTTGGCGCGGTTGGTGGCGGAGTCGGAGGAGGTTTAGATATGCGGTATGAACCTGGGCAACATATG
>CBDFLT010000004.1:0-84424 GCA_965249225.1 Dehalococcoidia bacterium
AGGAGCTGAACGACCGGGGCGTCACCTGTGTATCGTCAGCACATTTGGGACAGCTGATGGGGAATTGAGAAGCGACAATTAAGGCGATTGTCCTGGCTCAGGTAGGAGAGTAGATTCACGGAAGTGAAAGGAGCCAGGATGCAGGAAGTCAGTCGAAGCTACGATCAAGCCGACGAGAACGCGAGGCAGGTGGTCCGACGGACCAGAAACGTTACACGTCGCAAGTACACACCTGAGGAGAAGGTACGGATCGTCATAGAGGGGATCCGCGGGGAGATATCAGTCAGCGCCTTGTGCAGGCGAGAGGGAATCAACCCCGGGGTCTATTACAAGTGGCTCAAGGACTACATGGAGGCGGGCAAGTCGAGGCTGAAGGGTGACACGCTACGGGAGGCGAACAAGGCGGAGGTCGATGCCTTGAAGCGCGAGAACGAGCGGCTCAAGGAACTTGTTGCTCAGCTGTCGGTGGAGAACCTGGTCCTGAAAAAAAGCCTCGGTTAGAGCCCATGGGCAAGCCCTATGTGAGAAGGGAGGCCCAGCTCAAGGCGGAGGTCCTTCAGATCGTCGAGAGGTCTCCTCTGCCGGTCAGGCAGACCCTCCAAGAGTTGCAGATAGCACCCTCGACCTACTACCGCTGGAAGAGCAGGTATCGAGACAAGGGGTTTAACGGTCTGGTAGACCGGCCACCAGAGCCCAGGCGAGTGTGGAACCGGTTGGCTACAAAGCAAAGACGGTACGTGGTCAGGTATGCGTTGGAGCACCCATCGTTGAGCCCGAGAGAGGTGGCGACCACCCTGGTGGACGAACAGGTCATGTACGTCTCCGAGTCCACCGTATACCGGATACTGAAGGAAGCGGGGCTCATCAAGCCGCCCGAGACCAAGGGCTTCCCAGCAGGAAAGGAGTTTCACACCAAGACTGCCAGGCCCAATGAGTTATGGCAGACCGATGCCAGCTACTTCTTCGTGGTGGGTTGGGGCTACTACTACCTGATCAGCGTGCTGGATGACTATTCCAGGATGATTGTGGGCTGGAGGGTGCAGACCAGTATGAGCAGTGCCGACATCATCGACGTGGTCCAGGATGCGGTGGAGTTCACCGGTCAACCGACGGCGCCTGTAGAGCCAGGTCCAGCCCTTCTGAGCGACAACGGTCCAGGCTTTCTGTCTAGGGCGTTGGACGAGTTCCTAAGGGCCAGGTTCATGAAACACATCTTCGCCTCACCTTTCCATCCCCAGACCAATGGCAAGTTGGAGCGGTACCATCGCACAGCCAAGGCTAAGGTCAACGTCTTTGTCCACCACAGCCTGGAAGAGCTTGTAGCGGCTATGGAGGGCTTCGTAAGGTACTACAACTACGAGCGCTATCACGAGGCTTTGGGGAACATCACGCCGGCGGATATGTACCACGGACGCCAAGACGCCATACTGGCGACGAGACAGGAGGTGAAGCAAAAGAGTCTAGCCGAACGGAGGTTGGCAAATCTGAGAACTGCCTGAGCCGGTTAGCGTCCAAGTTGCACGCTTTAAAGGCTCCCCTTTTGTCCCACTTGTTTTGACGACGTACAGTGAAAGCGGATTGTAATCTACCGGACTGCACGATCAGCATTTCCACTCTGGTTTGGCCGAGGTACGTGACCATTCCGTGACCAAATGGCGCATCACAGATAAAGACAAAAGCCCCCGAGAATGTCAGGGGCCTGTCTATCATGCGGTGGAGAGTGGAGCCAACGGACGGATTCGAACCGTCGACCTGCGGTTTACGAAACCGCTGCTCTACCGCTGAGCTACGTTGGCCAGATAATGCTCCCACTACGGGACGCTATATTATCACACGCCTTAGCAGGCATCTTGGCCCACCGCGGACATCGTAAAACGACCCCTTTCGCCCGTCAGATGGAGCTTGGCACACCTTTCATGTATAGTCCAGGTGTAGCGAGAATCAGTTGAGTTGAAAAGGAGGAGCACCACTATGTGCGACACCTGCGGCTGCACCAAGCCCAAGAAGTAACAGCCACACAAGGGAGTTCTTCCCGGCCTTTGTCCGGGCGTCCTCTCCTCACAGGCGGTTACAGGACTGGTGTGGTATTCCCGGCGAAGAGCGAGCCGCGCCCCTCCAGCGCGGGAGGGCGCCCGAGAAGCTGCAGCGCGTGCCACCCCGTAACCTGATTGGCCGTGAGGACGGGTTTGCCCAGCCGGGCCTCCATATCGTCCAGCAGCGGCCCCAGCCTTTGGCCGGTGCAGCTAACGAAAACGGCCTCGGCCTCGGGCCGGTCGGCCTCCTCAGCCATCCGCATGCTCCGCTCAGGCGACACGAGGGACTGGCCCTCGGAGAGGTTGAGGGCGACGCTGCCTACGACTCGGACGCCGTGGGCGGCGAGGAAGTCGATCAAGGCCTCGTGCACCTCGTGCATGTAGGGCGAGGCCAGGGCCAGGTGTTTTACATTCAGCGATTTGAGCGCCTCGATCATCGCGGTGCTGGTGGTGGTCGCCGGTAGCCCCGTGGCCTTGGTAACTCGGCCGTTGATCTCCTCATCGAATCCGAAGCCGCGGACGAAGCTCATGGTCGTACAGTAGTAGGCGAAGCAGTCCGGCGAGTGTCGCATGAGCCGCTGGGCCGCGAGCTCTATGTCGCCGCTCTCCGCGTGCCGTATGGTGAACTCGGCGTTGGCCTCCAGCGCGGGGATGGGCGTGCCGACGCTCACCATGTCCACTCCCTCCGGCAGGAAACAGCGGAAGTCCTCAAGGACTAGCTGCTGGTCCTCGTCCACCCAGACGTCATTGGGATAGATTGCGCCTATGCGCTGGACTGGTTTCATGGCTCTTGTAGCATCGGAAGCTATCACTACGCCTCGCCGTCGAGGGGCCCAAATATTATAGCACCGGCGCGGGACTGCCGGATTTGACCCGTGCGGAGTGAGAGTGAAGATAGCCATCAGGTCTCGGACCCGTTTCCCCCCGCTTGACCCGGCACCCGCCGCAGGTTCACAATGGCGCAGCCCAAGACGACGCCATTGCTTCGCAAAGGAGACGCGTGCACTTATGGTCAAGGCAGCTATGGCAATCATCGGCGTGCCGGCGCTTGCTACGCTGGCGGCGGTCCTGGCGGCCTGCGGCGGCAGCACCGCCGAGCCTCCCACGCCCGGTCCATCCTCTACCCCCACCCCAGCCATCCCTATCGCCACCACCTCCGACGGCGCGCTCGATGAGGCTGGAGTCCGGGCGCTGCTCACGGTGGACGAAGTTCGAAGCAAGCTCGCCCAGGACGTCACCATCGAGCCCCGAATCCAGGACACGAGGGCGATGGCGGAGGCGGTGGACCCGTTCCAGGTCATCGCCATGGACAGCTGGTATACCCTCCCATTCCTCACGGAGGATGGAAGTGCCGGGGTAATTCTCGATGTCATAGACTTCGATTTCCCGGTTTCCGCTAGGGACCACTGGGCGAGGATACTCATCGAACAGACTACTGAGGTGGGATTTCAGAGCATCGAGCCAGGTATCGGCGAGGGCGCCATCGGAGCGGAGTTCAACTCCAACGGCATAGGGAGCATCGTGGTGTTCGTGTATGACCAGTGGGTGGTCTCGCTGCGGACGGTAATGCCGGAAGGTGAAGACCCCATCGTAGAGTTCGACGACATCAAAGCGCTGGCGAGAATGGTCAGGGAACGGCTGTAGCCAACCGGTAGGTCTAGACCGCCGGCTAGGTCAGTTCGGCGATGAGGTCGCCCTCTCTTATCTGATGGCCTTGGTCCACGTGCACTGCATCGACGATACCGCTCCAATCGGCCCGAAGCACCTGCTGCATCTTCATGGCCTCCAAAATGCAGATCTCGTCGCCGGTCACCACCTGGTCTCCCTTCTTCACGGAAACGGACACGATGACGCCGGCCATCGGCGAGCGGAACTCTCGCACGGGCTGAGGGAGACGAGCCAAGGCCTCCGCATGGTCAGCGACGGCGGACTCGGCCGCCTGAGCGGGCAACTCATCATCAGAAATGGTGGACTCAGCAAAGACCACGTCCTCTGCCGCCGGCGCAGCCAGTGATTGGCCGACGTTTGAGGGGGGGAGCCGGTCTATATCCACCTCCATTGGTTCTCCGTCCACCCGCACTTTGACAGGGTTCGCGTCCAGATCGTCGACCTCTACCGCGTACCACCGCTCCCCTATTCTTACCTTCAGCGTCGTCGGCATTTACTACAACAATCCCCCAAGTCTCCTGACCTATTACTGGCTATTCGAGCGGAGTCCCTTAGAATCCGTTCGGCTCCCGGTAGACTGAGAAAGACTCGAGAGCCCCAGTCCCGAACCAGCGTTCGGGACGCCCTCATATCATATCAGGAGGGCGAACGCCTCTATATCAGAGAGATGAACACACCCGCCACCACCGCCGAGCCGATGACACCCGCGACATTCGGACCCATGGCGTGGGCAAGCAGGTAGTTCTGAGGGTTTTCCTCCTGGCCCACATGGTGCGACATGCGCGCAGCCATCGGCACCGCCGACACCCCGGCCGACCCTATCAACGGGTTGATCTTCTCTTTGAGGAACAGGTTCATGATTCTAGCAAACAGCAGGCCCCCGGCCGTGCCACAGATGAAGGCCGCCAGACCAAGACCCAGTATGACCATGGTGTCGGTATCAAACACCCGTTCAGCCGACAGCTGGGTGCCCACGGTGAGCATCAAGAAGATCGTCGCGATGTTAAGCAGCTCGTTGGACGACGCCGAGGAAAGCCGGGGAACGACACCGCTCTCGCGGAACAGGTTGCCTATCATGAACATGGCGATCAGAGGTGCGGCCCGTGGCACGATGAGGATTATGAGGATCATGGCGACGGTGGGGAATATCAGCTTCTCGATCCGGGACACCTCTCTCAGGGGTTTCATTTCGATCTGCCGCTCGCTCTTGGTGGTGAGGAGCCGCATCAACGGCGGCTGAATAAACGGTACAGCCGCCATGTACGTGTAAGCGATGACGGCGGTAATTCCCAGTAGCTCAGGAGCAAGCCGCGCCGACAGGAAAATGGTCGTCGGGCCGTCGGCGCCCCCTATGATCCCAATGGCCGCTGCCTCTTCTATTTCGAACAGGCCGGTGGCCAGAGAGCCCCAGAAGGCCACAAAGATGCCCACCTGCGCCGCCGCGCCCAGAAGCAGCGTGCGTGGGTTCGCTATGAGCGGCCCGAAGTCGGTCATAGCGCCCAAACCGAGGAAGATCACGGGCGGCAGGAAGTTCCAGAAGGAGAGGCCGTAGTGAAATACGATGCCGAAGATTCCCGACTCCTGGAACCCGGAGCCCGAAGTTACAAATTCGGTCAGGCCCGTCCCGGGAAGGTTGGCGACTATGACACCGAGCCCTATGGGAAGCAGCTCGTAAGGCTCAAGACCACGGGCTATGGCTAGGACGATCATCACCAGGCCCACGCCCATCATGATCCCATTGCGCCAGTCTATATGGGAAATTCCCAGGTCCCGAAGGAAGTCAACAAACTCCGACAAGGTAGACGCTCTGTTGGGAAGCGATAGTTGCCTATAGACTCGACTTAGCCGCCACCACCGTCTGTCTTATCACCGGACCGACGCCTGGCCACCAGCGCGCTCACCGCGATCGCCGCCGCCATGGCTTTCTCACGCGACCCCCGCCCGTACAGGCCCGACGTAAACCCGACCAGCCGCGGGACCACCGCGGCGATGGCCATGAGCATCACCAGAAGGACAATGGCGGTACCCATTCCTATGCCGGTCAGGCGCGCGGCCTCTTCAGCTAGTTCGCGGTCGATAGCGGCTTCCTCACATAATCTGAGGTCAGATAGCGCAGTGATTTTACAACAACGTCCACACTTAGGCTAGGCGAACGCGACCTCTTATCCAATATTCCTAAGCCCTACAGTGAGGCGCGTCTCGCGAAACCTATATAATGAACCGGCGTGGTCATACCCTGCCGCGACAGGAGGCGAACCCCATGTCCAAGGGGAATAACAGGATCGATTTCAACTGTGACATGGGAGAAAGCTTTGGCGTCTATAAGCTGGGCATCGACGAGGAGGTTATCAAGTACATAACCTCGGCCAATATCGCCTGCGGTTTTCACGCCGGCGACCCCACGTGGATGAGGCGGACGGTCCGCCTAGCCGAGGAGCACGATGTGGCGGTGGGTGCTCAGCCCAGCTACCCGGACCTGGCCGGCTTCGGGCGTAGGTATATGGCGGTGACTCCAGAGGAGGCCAAGGACGATATTACTTACCAGATCGGCGCCCTGCAGGCTTTCACCAGATCAAAGAGGCTTCAGCACGTGAAGATCCATGGTGCGATGTACAACCGAGCCGTGACCGACGAGGCTCTGGCCAGCGGCATTTGCGACGCCATCCTAGAGGTCGACCCGGACATGATCCTGCTAGCGCTGGCAGGCTCCACATGGGTGTCCATCGCCGAGGCAAAAGGGGTGCGTGTAGCCCGCGAGATTTTTGCGGACAGAGCGCTGAACGCTGACGGCTCACTGGTTCCCAGGTCAATGCCCGGCGCGGTGATACACGACATCGAGGAGGTAGCCGCGCGGAGCGTCTCGATGGTCACCCAGGGCAAGGTGACAACCATCTCAGGGGAAGTGATCGAGACGCGGGCCGATAGCCTTTGTCTCCACGGCGACACGCCTGGAGCAGTCGACATGGCCAGGGTAGTCAGAAGGGAACTGGAGTCGGCGGGCGTGAAGATCGCGCCCCTGGGCCAGTTGCTCTGATGTACCAAACTCCCATATTCCTACCCGCCGGCGACCAGTCGCTGGTGGTTGAGTTGGGTGACGCTATCTCTCCTGAGATAAACAACAGGGTCCATAATCTGCTGCACGCCCTAGTGCGCGAGGGCGTCCCCGGCGTTATCGACCTGGTCCCCTCGTATCGCTCTCTACTGGTGCAGTTCGACCCGGTGGAGGTCTCGCCCTCAGAGATGCGGAAGAGGATCGAGATAGTTGCTCAGGACATCGACGAAAGGACCGTGGAGCAATCCCGGGTAGTAGAGATTCCCGTGCTCTACGGAGGCGACTATGGACCTGACATCGACTTCGTGGCCGAACACACCGGCCTAGATGTCGAAGAGGTGATAGCCCTTCACTCGGGAGTCGATTACCTCGTGTATATGATCGGATTCAGCCCGGGGTTTCCGTATCTCGGCGGCCTTCCCGACAAACTCGTAACGCCCAGACTGGACACGCCCAGAGTTGAGATCCCAGCCGGGTCGGTCGGAATTGCCGAGGCTCAGACCGGGGTATACACGGTGGCGAGTCCAGGGGGATGGCGGCTGATCGGAAGGACGCCGGTCGGGTTTTTCGATCCGTCTGAGGAGCCTCCCTCGCTCCTCAGGGCGGGGGATCACGTCAGGTTCGTTCCCCTTTCAGGCGAGGAGGGATACCTGGAGATCGCCGGGATGGTGGAAAGAGGCGAGTATCAGGTATCCACAGAGGCTGCCGAGTGATCCCGGCCCTGAGACGAAAGGTCATTCCAGGTTTCTCGACAATACGCTCATGGGTCTGAAGAGCATGGAAACGATAGAAGTCCTCGAAACCCTTTTCCCCACTACGGTACAGGACATCGGAAGATACGGGTACCAGAGGTACGGCGTGCCGGTATCGGGCGCGATGGACGTCTTTTCCCTGCGAGCCGGAAACATGCTGGTGGGCAACGAGGAGAGCGCGGCGGGACTTGAAATAACGGGGGCGGGCCTGAAGCTGCGGTTTCTGACTGGCACCCTCATCGCGGTGACCGGCGCTGATCTAGCGCCCACGCTGGATGGACAGCCCTTTGCCCGATGGCAGGCGGTCAGGATCCGGGAAGGCAGTGTGCTCAGCTTTGAGGAGGCGAACGACGGCCTTCGCTCCTATCTATGTGTGGAGGGCGGGATAGATGCGCCGGTCGTGTTGAGAAGCCGGTCCACATATGTGAAATCATCCCTCGGCGGGCTGGAAGGCCGCAGCCTCAACCCGGGGGACGTTGTCGCGTCTCTTCCGGTGGCGACAGGGTCCAGGACCCCCAATGGCAGTGCACCCGATCAGGCGCTTGTTCCATCATATGGTAACGAGCATGAGATACGGGTGGTGCTGGGGCCTCAGCACAAGATCTTTACCACTGAGGGCATCTTCACCTTTCTTAACTTGGCCTACACCGTCACGGTGCAGGCCGACCGCACGGGATGCAGGCTCGATGGTCCGGTGGTGGAACACAAGGAAATCCCAAACATCATTTCCGACGGAAGCCCCCTGGGCGCTGTCCAAGTACCAGCCGACGGCCGTCCGATTATTCTCCTGGCCGATCGGGGAACCACCGGGGGATATCCCAAGATCGCCACGGTGATAAGCGCCGACGTCGACAGAGTTGCTCAGGCCGCATTTGGGGACATCATCTTCTTCAAGGCCGTAACAGTAGAAGAGGCTCGGGCCATCCGAAAGGAGCGGGAAGCCGCGCTCAGGGCCCTGGTCGCTTCCGCCGCTCCACAGCGGGTCAGTATCGTAGTAGAGGGCGAGGGATTTGAGGTCCAGGACGACTCCGGAGACGTGATCGCTCATCCAGATCAGGGAGGTGTTTCGGCCTCAAGAGCTACCCAGCGCGTCAGGGTAAAACTGGACAACGAATCGTACGAGTTCGAGGTGGAGATCCACAAACCTGGTTAGGTGACAGTGCTTCCGCCACCGAAGTACAGAGCTTCATGGAGAGAGGCCTGAATACCGACCCGCTAATGGATGTGGCCTCGGCTGAGAAGCCAGCAACCGCGCAGGCCACAGCTAACGAGGTTCTGCAACGACAGGGGTCTGACGATTGAAGCAACTCCACCGTGACTTCGACAGGTATGCCGCGCCATGATCGGCCTGCTTCGTGACCTAACGGATTGGGTAAAGGGGTTCGCCGACAGCGACTGGTCCGCGCTCGCCCTGGGCATAAACTCGTTCACCGAAGCCATAATCTTCCCTGTTCCACCCGACCCGCTTTTGGTCGCCATAGCAGTACTTGAACCCGACAAGGCGTTCTGGCTAGCGGCGCTGACCACCATAACGTCTGTGGCCGGAGCGGTGGTCGGTCACTGGCTTGGCCGGCGTCTAGGCAGGCCCCTCCTGTATCGGATGTTCGATGAGAGCAAGGTGGAATCGGTGGAGCGCATGTTCAAGAGGTATGGAGCCTGGGCCGTCTTCTTGGCTGCACTGACCCCGGTCCCTTACAAGGTCTTCGCCATCGCGTCGGGCGCACTGGGGCTCAATATGCGTACCTTCATAGCCGCCTCCTTGATAGGCAGAGGGCTGCGGTTCTTCACCATAGGCGCAGTGGCCTTCGTATATGGGGACGCCATCGAGTCCTTCGTTACCGCCAAAACCGAGCTCGTTGCGCTGGTGGTAGTGATCGCTCTGATTTTGTTGGGAGTGGCGGCCGTGATCATACGGCGACGCTGGGCGGCCACCACCCTCTCGCGAGCCCGACCTCCGCAATGATCGCCTGAGCACGGAGAAGCGATTTGGCCAGAAACGGTAAACAAATCCAGCCTGACGGTCCAACTCATCAGGACGACGGCTTCAGCCTGGGCGAATGGACTCCGGTCTTCGAACGTACCCTTGACGAGCTCGGACGACGGAACGTGGTGAGCCGCATCTGGCGCCGGGACCACACCGTCTGGGACCCTGACCCCACAGAGGTCGAGGACCGGCTCGGGTGGCTCACCGTCACTGAGCGCATGCGCGAGGAGGTCCCACGCCTGTCCGATTTCGCTGAGGAGGTCCGCGACGACGGGTACCGGCACGTGGTGGTGCTGGGAATGGGCGGGGGCAGTCTTGGCGCGGAGGTACTCAGACAGACCTTCAGCAGCGCCGCAGGGTTCCCCCAGATTAGAGTACTCGACTCCACGGTCCCCGCCTCCGTGCGAATGCTGACCGATACCATCGATCCAGAGCGCACCCTGTTCCTTGTGTGCTCAAAGTCCGGCACCACCATCGAGACACTGTCGTTCTACAAACACTTCAGGCACTTGGTCGAGGAAGCGGTGGGGCAGCCTGCCGCCGGGAGGAGATTCGTCGCGATTACCGATCCCGCCACCCCGCTGAGCCGGCTGGCCCACGAAGGAGGTTTCCGGCGGCAATTTCTGAACCCGACGGACATTGGGGGGCGCTACTCCGTCTTATCGTTCTTCGGACTAGTCCCAGCCGCCCTGTCGGGCATGGACATCACGACGCTGCTGGAAAGAGCGGACCGCATGAGTCAACGGTGCGCGTCGGGTAGCGCCATTGGACACAACCCCGGCGTCACGCTGGGCGCGGCGCTAGCCTCCCTCGCCTTGAAGGGCCGCGACAAGCTCACACTGCTGACCGGACTGCGCCTCGCGGGCTTCGGCCTCTGGGTGGAGCAGCTGGTGGCCGAGAGCACCGGCAAGGGCGGGATAGGCATCGTCCCCATCACCGGGGAATCGCCACACAAACCCGAGAGCTATGGGGACGACCGGCTGTTCGTGTACGTACGGCTGGAGGGCGAATTCGACCAGGAGAAGGACACCGCCGTCGCCGCCATCGAAGCGTCAGGACACCCGGTCGTGCGCCTCGGGTTGCGTGACCGTTACGACCTGGGCGCCGAGTTTTTCCGATGGGAGTTCGCCATAGCCGTGGCGGGGGCGGTCATGGGCATCAACCCCTTCGATCAGCCTAACGTGGAGGAGGCCAAAGCCACCGCCTTTCGTTTGCTTCAAGGAGACGAGAGGTCCGAGCCTACATCACACGCGGAGGGTGCGTTAACCATCGACGACGTTCTGTCCCGTGCGACACCGGGCGACTACCTGGCCATCATGGCCTATTTACCGCAGACGCAGGCGGTGGACCTCGCACTCGAGAAGCTCCGACAAGCCGTGACACAGAGTTACGGCATTCCCACCATGCTGGGGTACGGACCCAGGCTGCTACACTCAACGGGACAGCTCCACAAAGGCGGGCCACACCGGGGACTTTTCCTCCAGATTACGGCGGCCCACGACGAAGACGTATCCATCTCCGGTGAGTCGTATACCTTTGGAAAGCTGGTCCACGTCCAGTCGCTGGGCGACCTCCGGGTACTGCAAAAACTCGGCAGGCCCATTGCGAGCCTAGAGCTGGCAGGCGATCTGGCCGCACATATCGAATGGCTCGCGACCGAGCTACAAGAGCCAGCGAAGTGATCTCATGCCCGAAGCACCAGACCTGGAGGTAGTAAAGGACTTCCTGCGCCAGCGTGTCACAGGACTCAAGATCGAAGCTGGAAGGGTCCTCAGGCCGAGCGTAGTGCGGTCGCTTGCGGGAGACCTGGCGTCGGATGTGGAAGGGCGGTCGCTGCAAGAGTTCAGGCGACGAGGAAAGTTTCTCCTAGTGGACCTGTCGGGAGACCGAGTCCTTTGCGTAAACCCGATGCTGACCGGGTTGTTCCAATATTGCCGGTCCTCGGAGAAGGCTACCAAACGGACATGCGTCGCCCTCTCCCTCGACAACGGATGGGACCTGCGCTACCTCGACGAAAAACAGATGGGGATGGTGTACTACGTGGAAACGGGTCAACTCTCGCAGGTGCCGCGCCTGAACGATCAGGGCCCGGACGTGCTGGAGAAAATCACGTTCGAGGAGTTCCAGCGAGGCCTCAAGGCCTTCCATGGAGAGATCAAGGGTATCCTCACAAGAGGCCAGTTCATCTCGGGGATCGGTAACGCCTACGCCGACGAGATCCTGTTCGAGGCGAAAATCTACCCTTTCACGCGACGGAAGTCGCTGACGCAAGAGGAGCTTCGCCGCCTGTACCGATCTTCCCACGACGTCGTGGAGAATGCGATCGGGGTCCTCCGCCGGCGAATGGGGGACAAAATCCACGTCAAGATACGGGACTTCCTCCAGGTACACAACAAGGGTGGCTCCCCCTGCCCTCGATGCGGCACAACTATCAGCCAGCTTACCGCCAACAGACGAATAACGAGCTACTGCCGCCGGTGCCAGCCGGGGATGCTCATTCGGAACTAGAGGCCTTATAATGCGGCTTCCGAATGGATCGTGACTCACGAAGATGATGAGCGGATAGAGTGACTCCGCTGTTGGGAGAAGAAAGCTCTACACTCGGGCCGCTTTAGGGTCCACTGAGCTAAATCGCTAATGCTAGACCAGTCCATAGTCTTCACCGTCCTTGTCGTCGCGCTCCTCCTCTTTATTTCGGGGCGCTGGCCTTTCGAGATAGTGGCCTTAGTGGCGCTTCTGGTCCTGGTGCTCGCAGACATAGTTCCCCCCGGCGAGGCTTTCCTCGGCTTCGGCAATCCAGCGGTGGTGACCGTGGCCGCCATGTTGGTGATCAGCCGCAGCCTGTACAACTCCGGCGTGGCGGATATCATCGCCAGGTGGGTGTCGCGAGTCGGGAATGATGTGACCCTCCAGGTGGCAGCCCTGACCGGGATAGTAGCGGTCTGCTCCGCTTTCATGAACAACGTCGGCGCCCTGGCCCTGCTTATGCCGGTGGCGATCCAGATGGCGCGCAAAAGCGGCTATCCCCCCTCCCTGTTTCTCATGCCGCTGGCCTTCGGCTCTTTACTAGGTGGTATGACCACTCTGATCGGCACCCCACCCAACATCATTATCTCCTCGTTCCGAGCGGACACCGGAGAAGCTGCCTTCCGCATGTTCGATTTCACGGCGGTCGGCGTGGGCGTAACTTTGGCCGGGATCCTTTTCATGGCGTTGGTCGGCTGGCGACTAATCCCCCAGCGGCGGGGTCCGTCCGCTCGCACAAGGCTCCTCGACATCGAGGACTACATCAGCGAGGTCAGAGTGCCCGAGGATTCCAAGATGGTGGGAAAGTTCGTACACAACCTCGAGGCTGCCACTAACGCCGACGTGACGGTGGTCGGACTGGTGCGCGGAGAGGCACTATACCCCGCGCCATCAAGCTTCGAGATCATCGCGGTGGGCGACGTGCTGGTCGTCGAGGCCAACCCCGAGGACCTGAAGACCCTGGTCGACACCAACGGCTTCGAGTTCGTAGGCGAGGAAGACCTGGCCGCAGACGTCGAGGACATACTGGGATCGGATGAGGTGAGGCTGGCGGAGGCAGTTGTCATGCGGGACTCACCCATTGAGGGCAGGACGGCGCGCAGCCTCGACTTGCATGCGCACTACGAGCTGAACCTGCTCGCCGTGGCGCGCCAGGGCGCCACGATCCGGGAGAGGCTCGGGAGTATTGAGTTCAGAGCGGGAGATGTTCTGCTCTTGCAAGGGAGGGCCGAAACCCTGCAAGAGATGCTGCCCGTACTGGGCTGTTTGCCGCTGCGCCAGCGGGACCTTCGGCTCAGTCAACCACGCAGGGTTTTTCTCTCCGTTGGCATCTTCGGGATAGCATTGATCCTCGCGGCCACTGACGTTCTGGCAATTCAGACCGCAGTAGTCGGCGCAGCGGTGATCATGGTGCTGACAAACCTTATAACGATACGCCAGGTTTACGAGAGCATCGACTGGCGCATCCTGGTGCTCCTTGGAGCTATGATCCCCGTAGGGCAGGCGTTAGAAAGTACGGGGAGCTCCAACCTCATCGCCGACAGACTTGTGGACGTGGCGGGAGACATCCCGGCTTGGGCCACGCTGGCACTCGTGATCGTGGGAACGTCGCTGCTGACCGACGTCGTTAACAACGCCGCGGCGGCTATCATTATGGCCCCGGTAGGCATCAGTGTGGCCGCGGGGTTCGGCGCCTCTGCGGACCCGTTCCTAATGGGCGTGGCCATCGGGGCTTCATCCGCCTTTCTGACCCCCATCGGGCACCAGTCGAACATCTTGGTGATGGGTCCTGGTGGTTACAGGTTCGGCGACTATTGGCGACTGGGCCTCCCCATCAAGGCCATCACTGTGGCAGTAGCCGTCCCGCTCATCATGTGGGCCTGGCCTCTGGGGATAGCTGCGCAATAAACACCAAGCCCCTGCATGACGTGTGCTATCCATCCGCCACCCCATATGGTCCTCATCGAAGCTGTTACCGGGGATGCGCTACGGTCTGGGCGCGGCACTTTAGGGGCCGACGTACATGATCCGGTAGATGAGGCCGGTGCCGTGGTCACCCACCAACAGCGCCCCGTCGGGCGCCACGATGATGGCAAGGGGACGGTCGAACCCCGTCGCGAAGTCGGAGACGCGGGCGGTATAGTTTCCCTCACTCTTAGTGAGCTCGACGCGCACAACCTTTTTCCCGATAGATCCCTCTACTGAGGAACCCCACAAGGTGATGAAAAGGTTGTTGCGATACTCCTCAGGGAACTGCTGGCCGGTATAGAAGACGATGCCGTCCGACGAGGAGCGGGACTCCATCTCCGCGATTGGTGCTACAGTCCCCTCGCAATTGCTGCCGCCACTTACGCCCCAGCAGTCGGGCCAGCCGTAGACACCACCCTCCTCGATGAGGTTGAGCTCCTCCGGCACATCAAAGCCCTGGTCGTCGCGTCCGTTATCGGCGCCCCAGAGAGTGCCATCCTCGGGATGGAACGCCAGCTGATAGACATTACGCAGCCCGCGCGCATAGACCTCTCCCTCGCTCCCGTCGAGGTTGAAACGCATGACCGTGGCGCTGCGCTCGTTCTGCTCAACGCAGGCGTCGCAGGTGGAGCCGACAGGGAGGTAGATCTTGCCGTCGGGGCCGATCGCCGGTCCGTTGTTCTGGTGTTGACCGGTGGGCAAGCCTTGCACGAGAGGCTCCCCTGAGTCGAGTTCGCCGTCACCGTCTTCGTCCGTGAGGCCCACGAGGTCTCCCTGGCTCGACACATACAGCACCCCGTCATGGAACGCCAGCCCCAGCGGCAACTGGATCCCGCGCGTGATGACCACGGTGTCGACGGGCGGATGCCCGGTGGCGGCGTCGTTAACACGTATGAGCTGGCCGCCTTGGGTCGTAATGTAGAGCCGCCCACGGTCGTCGAATGCGAAGGCGGTGAGGGTGCGTGGCCCCTCTAGCCAGACCTCGGCGGCGAACCTGTCGGGTAGTTGCAGGTCGGCTTCAGCCGGGTCGAGCTCACCCGATATCAGGGCAGACGGCGTCGGAGTGGGAGCATCGGTCGAAATGGCCGTGGGCGTTGGAGTGGGAGCAACGACGGTCGGAATAGCCGTAGGCGCCGGGAAAATCGTCGCCGTGGCAGTTGGACCCGGAGCTTCACCAGGATCCTGGGTACTATCGCCACAGCTCACAATCAGCATCACGCCTAACACAACGGCTAAAGGCCGAAACAGTGTTGTTTTCATGGCAGCGAGTTTACCTAAGTCGGCAATAGAGCGCAAACCACTTAGGAGATGATCCGCCATCGCTATCTAGTTGACACCGAATTTGGAGCGAGTATGATGCCTGGGGTTGGAGGCCACACTGTGACGAAGGCATACGAGCCTAACGTAGTCCTGGCGACTGAGAGCTTCGACGTGGTGGGAACGCGTCCAATTCGACACGATGGAGTGGACAAGGTAACCGGACGCGCACTATACGGCGCCGACTTTCACGCCCAGCCGCTCTTGTTTGGCAAGGTGTTGCGCAGCCCTCACGCCCACGCCAGCATCAAGTCCATCGACACCTCCAAAGCCGAAGCCCTGCCGGGCGTGCACGCCATCGTCACGGCTCAAGACCTCCCGGTAGGACCGCCCGACGAGATGGTGGACATGGGCGATGGCCCGGTCAACGTCAAGTACGCCCGGAACAACATCCTCGCCGATAAGAAAGTGCTGTACAAGGGCCATGCAATCGCGGGCGTGGCCGCCGTGAGTCAGGCCGTGGCAGAGGACGCGCTGAGCTTGATTTCGGTGGACTACGAGGTCCTGCCAGCAGTGATGACGGCTCCCGAGGCCTTAGAGCCTACGGCGCCGATTCTCCATGACGATCTGTGTACTACCTATTTCGGCGAGAAGTCTGACGAGCACAGCAACCTGGCGAGCCATTTCCAGCACAAGCTGGGAGATGTGGAGAAGGGTTTCCAGCAGGCGAGCGTGGTCATCGAGCGAGAGTTCGACACGGCGCCGGTCCACCACGGCTACATCGAGCCCCAGGTCGTGACCGCTCTGTGGAACTCCGAAGACAGGCTAACACTCTGGACAAGCACCCAGGGCGCATTTCGCGTTCGGGACGCGGTTTCCGTAGTACTTGCGATCCCTGTCTTCAACATCACAGTGGTGCCGATGGAGATCGGAGGTGGCTTTGGAGGCAAGCTGACGCTCTACGCTGAGCCGGTGGCGGCCCTCCTCTCTAGAAAGACGGGCCAACCGGTCAAGATAGTCATGACGCGCTCAGAGGTATTCGAGGGCACCGGCCCCTCCTCCGGCTCGCACATCCGAGTGAAGATGGGAGCGACCAGCGAGGGGCGAATTGTAGCCGCCTACGCCAACCTGGCATACGAGGCAGGGGGCTTTCCAGGGTCGTTTGTCGACACCGCGGCCAGGAACATGCTTTCGCCTTATGACATCCCAAACGTGACCATCGACTGCTTAGACGTAGTGGTCAACAAGACCAAGGCGGCACCATACCGGGCTCCAGGGGTTTCCAATGCGGCCTTCGCCACGGAAAGTGTGATCGATGAGCTCGCTGAGAGGCTGCGAATTGAGCCCCTGGAACTTCGACTGCGCAATATCGCCAGGGAAGGCACACGACTAGCCCATGGGCCGCGCCACAGCCGAATAGGCTGCGTCGAGGTCCTAGAGGCAATGAAGGACCATCCCCACTGGAGCGCACCGCTGGAAGGTCCGAACCGCGGAAGGGGTATTGCGATAGGGTTCCAGTCGCACGATGGTCTCCCATCCAGCTGCACCCTCAGCGTCAACAACGACGGCACCGTCAACCTGGTGGAGGGCTCGACGGACATAGGCGGGACGAGAACTTCGGTCGCCATGCAGGCAGCCGAGGTCCTTGGCATCAGCGCCGAGGACGTCCATCCCATGGTGGCCGACACCGACTCAATCGGATACACCTTCGACACCGGCGGCAGCCGGACGGCGTTCGCCACGGGCTGGGCCGCTTACGAGGCGGCCCAGGATGCCAAACGACAGCTCATCGACCGGGCGGCCAAAATCTGGGGAACAGACCCCGAGTCCATAGAGATGACGCGAGGGGTCCTGCGATCGAAACACGACCCGGAGCTCAAGATGACGTTCAAAAAGCTGGCCCGGATGCTAAACGAGACGGGAGGCCCTGTGTTGGGCATCGGAGCCGTCAATCCCTCAGGAGCGAGTGGATCGGCGGTGGGGAATATCGTAGACGTGGAGGTAGACCGGGAGACGGGCAAGGTGAACATTCTCCGCTACACCGTGGTACAAGACGCGGGAAAGGCTATCCACCCCAGCTACGTGGAGGGCCAGATGCAGGGTGGTACCGTCCAGGGCATCGGCTGGGCTCTTAACGAGGAGTACTTCTACGATGGCTCGGGCCGGATGGCCAACAGTACCTTCCTGGACTACAGGATGCCTCTAGGCCTGGACCTGCCCATGATCGACACGGTGATCGTGGAAGTCGCCAATCCTGGGCACCCCTACGGAGCCAGGGGCCTGGGTGAGGCGTCCATCATCCCGCCGCCCTCGGCAATCGCCAACGCCATCTATAACGCGACCGGCGTGCGAATGGATGGGCTTCCCATGAAGCCCGAGGCAGTCATGTCCGCCATCTGGGCGCAACGGAAGTGACACGCGGCCCAGGCACTCGCAATTTAATATGGGGAAATGTCGACGAAAAGGAGACCGATTATGGCTACACAGGAGTTCGACACAGTAAGCTACAAGTCAGACCAGCGCCAAAGTTGGGACTCCGTTGCCGCAGGCTGGAGCAGGTGGTGGCCGACGATCGAGAAGGGGACACAAATCGTCAGTGACCGTCTGGTGGAGTTGGCCGACATCCAGCCGGGACACAAAGTGCTTGATGTGGCCACCGGCATCGGCGAGCCTTGCCTGACCGCAGCCCGTCGGGTTGGCACTACAGGCAGCGTCATCGGAACAGACCTGTCTCCGCAGATGCTAGCCATCGGACGCGAACGAGCAACGGCCCTGGGCCTGACAAACGTCGAGTTCCGGGAGATGGATGCCGAAGCCCTTGATTTCCCGGACGAGTCCTTCGATGGGGTCCTGTGCCGCTGGGGGCTGATGTTCCTGCCCAACCTGGCGGACACTCTGAGTGGTATCCATCGGCTGGTGGCCTCGGGTGGGAGACTCGCAGCAGCCGTATGGGGCGAGCCTCAAACCGTACCCATGCTCAGCCTGCCAATGGGGGTAATGCGGCAGATGATGGATGTGCCCGCACCGCCGCCGGGGGCACCGGGGCCGTTCAGCTTGAGCGATGCCGGTACCCTCGAGGAGGCTCTAAAGCATGCGGGCTTCACCGACGTCCACAGCGAACGCCTAAGCGTATCAATGGATGTTCCCTCGGTCGAAGCCTACTTAAGCATGCTCCAGGATGTCGCCGCCCCGATCTCGGATGCGCTGGCCGACAAGCCCGCCGACCTGCGTGAGAAGGTCTGGCAGGCTATCGCCGATGCCGCGGGGCGCTACGCCACGGCGGATGGAACGATCCGGATGGAGAATGAGGCAATCTGTATAGCCGGCAGGCGCTAAGCCCACCCGCCGGCACGGTACTGCAGGGCCTCGGCCAAGTGCGTTATTCCGACGGTCTCGGCACCCGCCAGGTCGGCTATCGTCCTGGACAGCTTGAGTACCCGGTGAAAGCCCCGCGCCGATAGGTGCATCTGTTTCATCGCGGCCTGAAGCAGGCCAGTAGCCGATTCGTCAGGCTTGCAGAATTTCCACACCTCTACAGGTCCCATCTCGGCGTTAGTGAGGGTTCCCGTGCCGTCGAACCTGTTGCGCTGGATCTGGGTGGCCTTGTTTACCCGCTGCCTGACCCCATCGGACGACTCGCCCTCACTTGGGGCAACCAGCTTCTCATAGTCAACCCGTGGGACCTCGATGAACAGGTCGATGCGGTCGAGAAGAGGGCCGCTGATGCGCCTCTTGTACCTGGCGACCTCACGGGGAGTGCACACACACTCCTTCACGGGATCGCTGTAATACCCGCACGGGCATGGGTTCATAGCTGTGTATCGTCAGCACATTTGGGACAGCTGATGGGGAATTGAGAAGCGACAATTAAGGCGATTGTCCTGGCTCAGGTAGGAGAGTAGATTCACGGAAGTGAAAGGAGCCAGGATGCAGGAAGTCAGTCGAAGCTACGATCAAGCCGACGAGAACGCGAGGCAGGTGGTCCGACGGACCAGAAACGTTACACGTCGCAAGTACACACCTGAGGAGAAGGTACGGATCGTCATAGAGGGGATCCGCGGGGAGATATCAGTCAGCGCCTTGTGCAGGCGAGAGGGAATCAACCCCGGGGTCTATTACAAGTGGCTCAAGGACTACATGGAGGCGGGCAAGTCGAGGCTGAAGGGTGACACGCTACGGGAGGCGAACAAGGCGGAGGTCGATGCCTTGAAGCGCGAGAACGAGCGGCTCAAGGAACTTGTTGCTCAGCTGTCGGTGGAGAACCTGGTCCTGAAAAAAAGCCTCGGTTAGAGCCCATGGGCAAGCCCTATGTGAGAAGGGAGGCCCAGCTCAAGGCGGAGGTCCTTCAGATCGTCGAGAGGTCTCCTCTGCCGGTCAGGCAGACCCTCCAAGAGTTGCAGATAGCACCCTCGACCTACTACCGCTGGAAGAGCAGGTATCGAGACAAGGGGTTTAACGGTCTGGTAGACCGGCCACCAGAGCCCAGGCGAGTGTGGAACCGGTTGGCTACAAAGCAAAGACGGTACGTGGTCAGGTATGCGTTGGAGCACCCATCGTTGAGCCCGAGAGAGGTGGCGACCACCCTGGTGGACGAACAGGTCATGTACGTCTCCGAGTCCACCGTATACCGGATACTGAAGGAAGCGGGGCTCATCAAGCCGCCCGAGACCAAGGGCTTCCCAGCAGGAAAGGAGTTTCACACCAAGACTGCCAGGCCCAATGAGCTATGGCAGACCGATGCCAGCTACTTCTTCGTGGTGGGTTGGGGCTACTACTACCTGATCAGCGTGCTGGATGACTATTCCAGGATGATCGTGGGCTGGAGGGTGCAGACCAGCATGAGCAGTGCCGACATCATCGACGTGGTCCAGGATGCGGTGGAGTTCACCGGTCAACCGACGGCGCCTGTAGAGCCAGGTCCAGCCCTTCTGAGCGACAACGGTCCAGGCTTTCTGTCTAGGGCGTTGGACGAGTTCCTAAGGGCCAGGTTCATGAAACACATCTTCGCCTCACCTTTCCATCCCCAGACCAACGGCAAGTTGGAGCGGTACCATCGCACAGCCAAGGCTAAGGTCAACGTCTTTGTCCACCACAGCCTGGAAGAGCTTGTAGCGGCTATGGAGGGCTTCGTAAGGTACTACAACTACGAGCGCTATCACGAGGCTTTGGGGAACATCACGCCGGCGGATATGTACCACGGACGCCAAGACGCCATACTGGCGACGAGACAGGAGGTGAAGCAAAAGAGTCTAGCCGAACGGAGGTTGGCAAATCTGAGAACTGCCTGAGCCGGTTAGCGTCCAAGTTGCACGCTTTAAAGGCTCCCCTTTTGTCCCACTTGTTTTGACGACGTACAGTTCATAGCGGCGACGAGCATGAAGTTCGCGGGAAAGGTAACCGTCCCCTGGGCACGGCTGATTGTAACCACCTTGTCCTCGATGGGCTGCCTGAGCACCTCCAGACCGGTGTGACCGAACTCTGGAAGTTCGTCCAGAAACAGGACTCCTCTGTGACTCAAGGTGACCTCTCCCGGCCTGGGCTGCTTTCCGCCACCCACCAGACCCGCGCTGGAGATGGTGTAATGGGGTGCCCTGAAAGTGCGCTCCGTTACGAGCACGGACGAGAGCGGAAGCAGGCCGCTGATGCTGTAGATCTTGGTAATCTCCAGCGCCTCCTGGCGTGTTAGCATGGGCAAGATCGAAGGAAGCGCCCGCGCCAATAGGGTCTTTCCGCTCCCAGGAGGACCGCTCATCAGGATGTTGTGCGACCCCGACGCGGCGACCTCCAGCGCCCTCTTAGCGTGCTCCTGGCCCCGGATGTCGGCCAGGTCTACACCGCCGGTCAAACTCGACAACCTATCACGTGCCTCGACGGAATCGCCATCGGACCCGGACAGAAGAGAGGTCACCATGTCGTCTCGGTCGGTGGGCACCGAATCGATGGACTCTTCTCCACGGAAGTGCGCAGTCAGCTGAGCCAGGTTGGACACGGGGACGATCTCGACGCCGTCCACAAGCGCGGCCTCGTTGGCGTCTGAGCTCGGCACGAAGACGGTTTTGCAGCCTTCGTCTCGAGCCACGACCACCATGGGAAGGATCCCGTTGGTATGCCTGAGGCCGCCATCCAGCGAGACCTCTCCAAGGAAAGCGGCTGATTCGGGAATCGAGGAGACCTGTCCCGAGCTCGTCAAAATCGCCATGGCGATGGGCAGGTCATAGACCGGGCCGGCCTTGCGGAGGTCGGCGGGCGCCAGGTTCACCGTGATGCGCCGCATCGGAAACTCGCACCCGGAGTTGCGAATCGCGGCCCTGACCCGCTCCCGCGCCTCCTGCACTGCAGGGTCAGGCAGGCCCACGATGGTGAACGAGGGCAGTCCGGGAGAGATGTCGACCTCTACTTCTACGATGTAGCCATCCAGGCCGACGACGGCACAGGTTTTGGTCTTAGCCAGCAAGGGCTCGGCTCCGCTGGGCAGCGTTATCACGGCCTATACTAAGAGCGGGGCACCCATCAGTCAATGGAATGCGGGACCTAACGGTTTCTACACTAATTGAGGTCTAGGACAGAGGTCAGCTCCGACGGAATTTTCCGATTCAGCACCAACGTCGCACCCACAGTTGGTTTAACCTGGATCGTGAACTCCTTGTCCTCCACCAATGTGGTCGCTAGACCCGTGATGTCAACGCTGATCTCCACCGTCTCGCCGGGCTCGAGCAAAGGCCCGCCGCCGCTCAGCCAACTCGCCGTCCATGTGGTAAGGTTGGCGCTCTGGTCGGCGTCGATGTAGGTAACGATGGCCGCGTTGACCCCCGAAGTCGACAGGTTCACGGCCTCACCGCCCTTGGAGGCGTTCGTCAACTGGAACCTGACGTCGGAGACGTGTTGTGGCGGCGGAACCGCCCTAGTTATCGCCACCACCGACCCCTTGAGCACCAGTGTCGCGGAGGTTTCCTCCAGCGCTCCCACTATCGTCTCCTTGCTCTTCTCTGAGCTCAGGAGCCCTGTGCTCAGAACCGCAAAGGCGAACACGGATGCCACGACAACAAAGGCGATCAGCACGATGGCGGTCTCAAGGCCGGTGATTCCCCGCTGCTCTTTTGCAAATTGAATCGTAGGCCTACCCTCCGCTACCAGCATCCGCAAGAGTTACCATTTTCATTGGACCACCCTGTCCACCGCCTAAATTCGCCCCTTGACCTACCCAGTCCCATTGTACCAGCAACCCTTTACCCCACCGTTCTCTCGGTCGACTATCTGGACAACCATACCGTCCAGGACCATCGTGGGCGGCTGATGACCATGCTCTGGCAGCTATGTAAACCGGTGAGCCGAACAGAGCCGACCTTTCAACGGCCCAAAAAGGGGCACTTCCGATTTTCTCGGAGGTGCCCTGACATTCCAGAACCGTTCTTCTTGGCTTTGTCCCCTTACTATGCGTCAATTATGGTGGATATGATCTCCTGCGCACTCGCGATCAGATCGTCTGCATCGGAGGCACCGATCTTCTTACCCTTAAGCGCTTTGACCTGATGACTGAACGCGTTCAGTCGATCGACCGCATCATCCTCGTCACCCTGTTTCAGCGAGTCGAGCGCCTTATCCAGCTTGTTGAGTAGGGCGTTCTCGGTCCCCCGCGGAAGCCCAAGGCCCTCGACCGTCGTCATGAGGCTTTCAATCGCGTCCTCCGCCTCGCTGTTCGCTACGACTAGTTCGTTGAATACCACATCGAGGATGCTCACGGTGGCGTTGGAGGTGGCGCAGGCGCCATCGTCATCGCACACCTGAAGTACCACGGTCTGAGCGCTGGGGCCATCGAGTCCGGCCGCCGAGAAGGTGGGGGTCTGTCCCGCCGTCTCGAAACTGCCATCGTTGTCCAGGTCCCAGCTATAAGTCAGGGTATCGGGGCCCGGGTCTGAGCCGGCGCCGCTGAGGACAACCGAGCTCCCCTCATCGACCGAGTAGGGGCCACCGGCGTCGGCCGTGGGAGCCACGTTGACGACCTCTACCGCGCCTGAGTCGGTGGCGCAGGCGTTGGAAGGATCGCACACCTGAAGTGTAATCAGGTGTGTACTTGGACCATCGAGACCGGCTGCCGAGAAGGTGGGGGTCTGTCCCGCCGTCTCGAAACTGCCATCGTTGTCCAGGTCCCAGCTATAAGTCAGGGCGTCGGGACCCGGGTCTGAGCCGGCGCCGCTGAGGACAACCGAGCTCCCCTCATCGACCGTGTAAGAGCCACCGGCGTCGGCCGTGGGAGCCACGTTGACAACATTGACCGTGCTCGAGTCGGTGTCGCAGGCATTGGACGGGTCACAGACCCGAAGTACTACGGTCTGGGCGCTGGGGCCGTCAATACCGGCCGCCGAGAATGTGGGGCTCTGTCCCGCCGTCTCGAAGACGCCATCGTTGTCCAGGTCCCAGGCGAATGCCAGAGGGTCACCGTCCGGATCAACGCTGGCGGAGCCGCTCAAAGCGACTGAGCTGCCTTCCGGCATGCTGTACGGGCCACCGGCGACGGCCGTGGGAGGCCGGTTGTACTCAACACCGTCCAGTCCTAAGTGGCTATCGTACGCCGCGTCGCTGGTATTAGCGACCCGCGCTTGGACGGTGTACGTCTCAGCCGAAGGAAAGGTGTAGCTCCAGTACGTCCACGGGGTGTCGCCACGGTCGCCCACCGTGAGCACGCTCTGGTCGAACACCGTCGCTACAAGCGAACCATCCTTATATATATACACCTGTGCGTTGTCGTTATACGGCGGAGAGTAGAAGTCCGTCGTGTTGAAAAAGGCCCAGCCGCTTATCGTTGCGCCAGCATCCGCGCTGAACGTCTGCGACAGCGTGGTGTAAGAGCCAGCACCGTTGGTCTTGAGCAGAGCGAAGTAGGCGCCGTCTACGGGGTAGAACTGCACGTCTTTCGCCGGGTACCCAAACTGTGCGGGTAGGGACGCGTCAAACGAAGTGACGGCGCCAGCGAACCCATGCTCTGGGACCTGAACGCTCCAGCCGGAAAGGTCGCCCTCGAAGCTTTCGTTAACCAGCGGAGTAGCGGCCAAGGCGGCCGTCGCACCCCCCACCGTCAGGGCCATAATCGCGACGACGAAAACAACGAAAGCTGCGCCGACCCTCCGCAACTTCAATAGTCTAAGGTGTGTGTTCCCTTTTATTAGTCCATTCATCGTGTGCCCCCAAATGCTTAGTCCTAACTTAGTCCTATGAAGTGGAATGTCCACTTTTGTAATTTCTGTCAGCTATAAAATTCACAATTACAGTTTGCATTAGTTCGATAATTCACACATCACCCCATGGGGTGAGACCGAGGGTGAAAATCGGGTTAGCCCGTTAGAGGGCAGCCAATCAGAGGGAGCTAGTCTCTCGACGAGAGACGCGACTAGCCCGTACGTAGAACGATGTGATGCTAGCTACTTGAGAAGGCTCCAGCACCTCTCAGGCCCGCTGAGGCCTCCTCGACATGGTGTGCGTGGCACCTCGCCGCGATCAACGGAAATCCACCGCAAATCCCCACACTCTTTCCTACTACCTAGACCTATCTCGGCTGCTTTGTAGTAGAATAGCTTTGCCGCAGCCGCCTAACGACAGTCGGCACAGGTACGAACGCACCAGAAGGATGACCGCGGCACGCTTCGCGCAAGGAAATCTCTCACGAGGGGCGATTTTCGCCAGGTTCCCTGGTATATATCTAAGGGCAGGATTATCCACGTCGCGGTGAGGAGCGCCTCGCACAACGACAAAGAGGCGTCCTCGAATGACCTCTAAGCCTCGAAGGAGGTACGCATGCTGAAGGAGTATGGGCTAGAGGGCAAGAAGGCCCTGATCACCGGCGGCAGCACCGGGCTGGGCCGGGCCACAGCCCTGGTATTTGCAGAGGCGGGCGCCGACGTAGCGATCGCCGCTCGCACCGTCAAGAACCTCGAGTCCGCCGCCGAGGAGATCAGACGGCACGGAACGCATGTCATCACGATCCCCACAGATGTCTCCGACTCCGCCCAGGTGGACGCCATGGTTGCCAAGGCCACGGAAGAGTTCGGACAGGTCGACATCCTGGTCAATGCTGCGGGCATGGGCGTCGAAGGACCGGTTGCCCCGCTACCCGAGCGTCCGGAGTCCTTTCTCGCCGAGTATCGCGGCTGGAGGGATCACACCGTGGGACTTTCCGACGAGATGTGGATCCAGTGCATGAACACCAACGTCGGCAGTTTACTCTATACCAGCCGTGCCGTCGGCCCACAGATGCTGGAGCGAAAACGTGGAAAGATCGTCAATATCTCTTCCGGCTCAGGGGTGATGGCCGAGGCTTACCATGCGGCCTACGGGACCAGCAAGGCATGCATGAATATGCTGACCAAAATCCTGGCGGTGGAATGGGCGCCATACAACATCAACGTGAATGCCATCTTGCCGGGCTGGTTCTTAACCGAGATGACCAGGTGGGACTTCGAGGACGAGGAAGTTTACAGAGCAAGAACAGAGGGGACTCCTCTCGGGCGCATAACTGACCCTCGTGACTTGGGGTTGCTGTCGCTTTATCTCGCCAGCCAGGCCTCGGACTGGATGACGGGGCAGTGTCTGTCTCTGGACGGCGGCGGTACGGCGGTACGCGCCTGACCGGTCGACGGCCACCAGACGCATTCAGATGACGACTACAAGCCAGGGAGGTGCAGATGCTGAAGGAGTATAGCCTGGAGGGCAAGAAGGCCCTGATTACCGGCGGCAGCACCGGGCTGGGCCGGGCCACCGCCGTGGTGTTCGCGGAGGCGGGCGCCGACGTGGCAATTGCGGCCCGCACCATCAAGAACCTCGAGTCCGCCGCCGAGGAGATACGAAAGCACGGAACACGAGTCATCACGATTCCCACGGACGTCTCCGACTCCAGCCAGGTAGATACCATGGTCGCCAAGGCCACGGAGGAGTTCGGGCGAGTCGACATCCTGGTCAACGCCGCCGCGATGAGCGTCGCCGGACCCATCGCCCCCCTACCTACACCTCCGCCACCGACTGCGGAGTCAATCATTACGGACTACACCACCGGCTGTTCTGATGAAACATTTCACAAGGTGATGACCACCACGTTGGCCAGCGTGTTCTACGCCTGCCGCGCCGTGGCCCCGCAAATGCTGGAACGCAGGCAGGGCAAGATCGTAACCATCGTGTCCACCGCAGGAGGAGCGATGGCTGAGGCCTATACCGGAGCCTACGGGACGAGTAAGGCGGGCGTGAGGATGCTGAGCAAGATCTTGGCCACGGAGTGGGCGCCCTACAACATCAACGTGAACTGCATCTCGCCGGGCTGGTTCATCACCGAGATGAGCAGGAAGGGATTCGACATCCCTGAGATACACAAGGAGAGGCTCGAAGGAGTCCCCCTGGGACATCTGACCGACAACCGCGACCTGGGGTTGTTGGCGCTGTATTTCGCCAGCTCCGCATCGGACTGGATGACGGGGCAGTCCATAAACCTGGACGGCGGCCTGACGAGCGTGTGCAGCTGAGCGGGCCGCGTCGCGCCGATACCATCAGACGCTTCAGGACCACAAAAGGAGTAACGAAATGGCCAAAGAGTTCACCCTGGAGGGCAAGAAGGCCCTGATCACCGGCGGCAGCTCAGGCCTGGGTAAGGCCACCGCGCTAGTGTTCGCCGAGTCAGGTGCCGACGTGGCGATCGCAGCCCGCAGGATGAACAATCTCGAGGCCGCGGCAAAAGAGATCCAAAAGGAGCATGGCAGGCGCGCCGTCCCCATCCAGGCGGACGTCTCCGACTCGGCCCAGGTCGACGCAATGGTAGCCAAGGCCACCGAGGAGCTGGGCCGCATCGACATCCTCGTTAACAACGCCGGAGTCGAAATCCTGGGTCCCACGGCACCGCTACCCGAGCCCCCGGACCCAGCCCTCTTCTCAGGGGACCATACCAAGGGATTCGACGACGAGACGTGGCACAAGGTCATCGACACCAACCTCAGCAGCGCGTTTTACGTCAGTCGCGCCGTAGCCCCCCAGATGCTGGAACGGCGGCAGGGCCAGATAATCAACATCTCGTCGACAAGCGGGGTCTTGGCCGAGCCATTCGGCGCAGCATACGAATGCGCCAAGGCAGGCGTGAAGATGCTTACCAAGGTGCTGGCCATGGAGTGGGCCCAGTTCAACGTTCGCGTGAACGCCATCGCGCCAGGCTGGTTCATCACGGAGATGTCGAAGGCCGACTTCGACATCCCTGAAGTTTACGCGGAAAGGGTTGAGGCAACCCCACTAAAGCGGCTGGCCGACACTCGCGACGTGGGGCTGCTGGCTCTGTATCTCGCCTGCCCAGCCTCGGACTGGATGACGGGGCAGTTTATCTGTCTCGACGGGGGCGAGATGTCGCTCTACAACTAACCGGAGCGGCAACAACGAAACGGACCTTGCCGCAGGCTTCCTGAGAACGGCCTCCGGTAGTTGGCATGATTGAAATCGACGGCTGTCAAACCCAGTTGATTGGCTCCAGAGGAGGCGTCGGATGCTGAAAGAGTTCACCTTGGAGGGCAAAACAGCCCTGATAACTGGTGGCGGCACCGGTATCGGCAAGGGCATCGCGCTGGTGTTCGCGGAGGCGGGCGCCGACGTGGCCATCGCCTCTCGCAACATGAACAACCTGAAGCCCGCCGCGGAGGAAATCCAAAAGCGGCATGGCAGGCGCGTCGTTACCATCCAGACGGACGTAACCGACTCGGCCCAGGCCGATGCAATGGTAGCGAAGGCAACAGATGAGTTGGGCCGTGTAGACATCCTCATCAACAACGCAGGATACGAGGTGATCGGGGTTACCGTACCGCTCCCCGGGCCCTCGCTCCCGGACTTCATCGTCGGAGAGTCGAAGGTACGAATGTCCGACGAAAACTGGCACAAGATAGTGAATACCAACCTGAGCGGCCCTTTCTACACGTGCCGCGCCGTGGCCCCGCAGATGATGGAGCGGCGAAACGGTAAGATCATCAACATCGCTTCGAATAACTCGGTCCTGGCCGAACCTTACGGGGCGCCATACGCGTCCTCCAAGGCGGCCCTAAAGATGCTGACCAGAGTGCTGGCCAACGAGTGGGGCCCGTACAACGTAAACGTCAACTGCATCGCTCCTGGAACGTTCATTACCGAGATGATGCCGAAGGACTACCAAGACCCAGAGAAACACCAGGAGATGGTCGAAGGTATCCCGCTGAAGCGGCTAACCGACATCCGCGACTTGGGGTTGCTGGCGTTGTACCTCGCCTGCCCGGCTTCCGACTGGATGACGGGGCAGTTCATGAACCTCGACGGCGGGGAGATGGCCATCTACAACTGGTGAGTATCGATGGGACGAGGAGACCGGCATGACCGGGGAAGAACTAAAGCGGAAGGTTAACGCGGGCGGCGTCGTCTACGGCACGATGCTGAGCATGAGCAGGAACCCCCAGTGGTCCACGCCGATGGCGGAGTTCGGGCTGGACTACGTAGTTATCGACACCGAGCACTCTCCCCGCGGCAGGGCGGATGTGGCCGACTTTCTCGCCGCCTTCAACTCCAGCGGCGTGGTGCCCATAGTCAGGGTTCCCATACCAACCTCTCATTACGTGACCATGGCGCTGGACGCGGGGGCCCAGGGCGTTTTGGCGCCCTACTGCGAGACGGTTGAGGAGGTGAAGGATGTGGTTGGCGCCGCCAAGTGGCGCCCGCTCAAGGGGGCACTGGTGAGGAGGGCGGTGGAGACAGACGAGTTTCCCAGCGACGCCACCAAGCAATACCTCCAAGACCTCAACAGGAATACCGTTTGCATAATCGGCATCGAAAGCGTCCCGGCCATCGAGAATTTAGACGCCATCTTGGAGGTCAACGGAATCGACGCGATATTCGTAGGTCCTAACGACCTGACCATATCGTTGGGTGTGCCCCACCAGTACGAACACCCTAAGTATGAAGAGGCCCTGCGTCGCGTTATCAGCGCATGCAAGGCCCACAATGTGCCAACCCTGTTCCACCATCAGACCCTCGAACTGACCGTCAAGTGGCTTAGAGAGGGAGCACGGTTCGTCCTCTACAGCTCCGACCGCCGGGAGATGCATAACGCCGTCCGAGCCGACTTTGCCGCCATCAAAGAGGTGGGCGCCGAGCTAAGCGGTGAGGCCGTGAAGGTGATCGGCGAGTCCAAAGAGGTGATCTAAGGGGCGGTGACTGAACCACCCCACAGCGAACTGGTGTGGGGTGATGTCAGCGGCGGTCCAGGGTGGGCTGAACGGGAGAAAACTACCTCGTAAGTTGGGTGTCGCTACACGCCATCCCGGAGGCTTTTTGAAATAGCCTCTGAAGAGCATACCGGTCTAGGAGTTCCCGCCGTGGACGTTGCAAGGCTGAGGCAGCACATTCCGACTACACAAAAGATGACGTACCTTAACACGGGCTGGGAGGGGCCCTCGCCTACGTCGGTGATAGACGCCATCAGTGAGCACCTGGAGTACGAGAGCCACAACGGGCCGACCGCTTCCGAGGTGCTGGAAAGCGGCCAGCAGATCGAGCGCGAGGCCAAGCAGGCCGTGGCCTCCCTCATCAACGCATCGCCCTCTGAGGTGTTGTTGACCGAGAACACCACCGAGGGACTGAACATGGTCATGAACGGCCTGCCATGGAAAAAGGGCGATGAGATAATCACGTGCGACCTGGAGCACCCCTCGGTCCTGATCCCCAGCTACTACACGCAGGAGCGGCACGGCGTCAACGTCAGGGTCCTAAAGGTCGCGTCAGATGAGACGCCTGAAAAGTTCCTGTCCATGGTGGACGAGGCCCTGACGGACCGCACCCGGATGGTGTTCTTCAGCCACATCCAGTACTCGACCGGCCTCCGCACGCCCGTCAAGGAGATACGGAGGCTCACGAAGTCCAGAGGTGTCTGGATGCTGCTGGACGGAGCCCAGGGGCCAGGCCATATACGGGTAGACGTGAAGGACATCGATTGCGATTTCTACTCGATGCCGGGGCAGAAGTGGCTCCTGGGCCCTGGTGGAACAGGCGCGCTGTACATCAAAGAGGAGATGATTCCACTGGTCAAGCCCATGGGAGTCTCCTACTACGCGGTGAAGTCACACGGACTCTCCGGCGAGTACGTCCCGGAAACGGACGACATAGACAAGTTCCTGGTCAGCACCACCAACGCGGCGCTCAGATCGGGTTTCGTCCAGGCGATACGATTCGTTCAGGGAGTAGGCTTCGACGAGATCGAACGGCGCAACCTGGGGCTGGCGTCACTGCTCAAGACCGGCCTGTCGGGAATTCCCGGCGTTAAAGTCCTGTCACCGTTAGAGGGGCCCGGCTGCTCCGGTCTCGTCTCTTTTGCCATCGAGGGCGTTGACCCGAAGCAGGCTTTTGACCGCCTCTGGACTTCTCACAAGATCCTGATGCGCGACGTGCCCTACCCGCCCTCGCTGCGGGCCTCGCTCCACTTCTTCAACACCGAGGAAGAGGTCCAGCAGCTTCTCGACGCGGTCAGGGAACTGGCGGGATAATCACCACGAACAAATTGGCTTTTTGAAATAACCCTAGAGAACGGTACGCATCGAACTGCCCCTTGCCGGAGCCGACGGCGGACCGAAATCAGGGAGGCCGATAGTGGCCTACGTAGCCGACCTCCATCTTCACTCGCCGTACGCCATGGCGACGAGCAAGGACCTCACCTTCGAGAACCTCGCCCGCTGGGCCAGGATCAAGGGCATCGACCTGCTGGCCAGCGCCGATTTCACCCATCCCGCGCGGTACCAGGAGACCCGACACAAGCTGCGCGACCGCGGCGACGGCCTGTTCGAGTTCGAGGGAGTCGGGTTCATCCTGGGCACGGAGGTCAGCTGCAACAGTTACCAGAGTGGCCGCAGCCGTCGTATCCACATGCTGGTGTTCGCGCCGAGCCTGGACACCGTTGAGCGCATCAACTCCGCTTTTGTGCCGCTAGGCGCCCTGGGCCAGGATGGACGCCCTACCCTGCACATCTCGCCGAGAGACCTGGTGTCGCTGCTGCTGGAGCTGGACGAGGAATGTCTGGTGTTCCCGGCCCACGCATGGACCCCGTGGTACGGGATATTCGGATCGAAGTCGGGGTTCGACTCGCTGGAGGAGTGCTTCGGCGACATGGTGGCGCACGTTCACGCGGTCGAGACCGGGCTGTCCAGCGAGCCGGCGATGAACTGGCGGGTACCCGACGTGGACCACGTGTCCATCGTCTCTTTCTCCGACGCCCACTCGCTGTCCAAGCTGGGACGGGAATTGACGATATTCAACGGACAGATGACCTACAACGGACTGGCGCAGGCGCTGAAGAGCCAGGACATCGGCTACACGGTGGAGTTCTTTCCCCAAGCGGGCAAGTACCATTATTCGGGCCACAGAAAGTGCGGTGTCAGCCTGTCGCCGCAGGAGGTGAAGGCCGCCGGGCCCAGGTGTCCAAAGTGCGGCCGGCCCATGACCCTGGGTGTGATGCAGCGCGTGGAGGAGCTGGCCCAGAGAGAGGTGGAGGCTTGGACCGACGACCAGGGTTTCACCAGGAGCGACAACGGCCGACCTCCCTTCAAGATGCTCGTGCCGCTTCAGCAAATCCTGTCGGAGAGCCTGGCGGTGGGAGTCAACACCAAGCGGGTGACGGACGCGTACGATAGGCTGATCGATCGCTTCGGCAATGAGCTTGCCGTGCTTACCGACGCGCCGAGCCGGGAGATAGCGGTGGTGCTGGGAGAGAGGGTGGCCGAGGGTATCGCCAGGGTGCGCAAGGGCCAGGTCTCCATCAAGTCTGGCTACGACGGACTGTTCGGAGTGGTCAAGGTGCGGTCCGAAGGCGCCGGGCAGATGCACCTGCCGTTGTGACGCAACGCCACCGCATAGGCAACGAGGGCCTCACGGTCCCCTTGGCCGGCCATCCCCTCGACCCTACCTACCCCGCGTTGCGGGTGCGCCGGCCCTCTGATAACATACGGCCCAACGGTAGGCCGTTGGCACCAACCCCTTCGCAGTCCGAAACCGCTGATTCCGCAAGCTATCGGCTGGCCGCCAAGGCCGATCTCCCCACGCCCAGGACGCGTTAGCGAGTACACGCGCTTATCGGTTTCCTTGTTGAAAGGAGAACATCGATGCCCGAGCAAAGGACCTCATTGCAACCCGTCGCCAGGGAGGATGTGGCGCGCATCCGGCAGTGGCTCCAGGACGAGGACGTGTCGGAAAGCTGGTTTGGCCGCTACTCGTATGGCGACCCTGCCCACCTCGGCTACCACCCCGAAACGATCGAGAACGCCTCAGATGAAGAGTGGGAGCACGTCTTCAATAATACCGAGCACAACATACTGTCCATATATACCGCCGAGGGCGAACACATCGGAGAGATCCACGTAACCGTTGAGGAGGTACTTGGAGACGGGCAGATATCGATATTGATAGGACGCAAGGCGCTCTGGCACCAGGGATACGGCACGGCCGCGATGAAGGCCACTCTGGACCTGGCGTTTAAAGAGTGGGGCCTGTACCGAGTGTGGGTGGACGTTCCCGAATATAACACCGCCGCATTAGGTATGTTCAGCCACATGGGCTTCACTCACGAGGGCACGCTACGCAAAAGCCGTCCTCACGAAGGCTCCAGGTTCGATTCGGTGGTTATGGGAATGCTGGCCAACGAGTACACCGAGTCGGTGGCAAATCAGAACGCCGAGGTGACTCGCGCCTAGGGGGCTGAGCGCCTCATCCACTTACACCGGACAGCGAGGCCAGCCTAGCGCTCAGAGCCGCCCGTCGCCGAGCGTACTCGGAATCACTGATCTTCCCCTCCTCAAGGCTCCGCTCCAGTCGCGCCATCATATCCAGCAGCTGACGCTCCTTCACCAAGTCGGTGGCTCTGTCACCGGCGTGCGCCAGGCTTAATCCGGAAGAGCGTCGCCGCCACAACGCAAACGCGACCAACCCCACCATGAGAACGCCAAGCACCGCCGGCGCAACGTACACGATGCGTATGCCGTCTACGTTTCGCTTTACCTTATCGGCAAAGGAGGCTTGTGGGAGTCCCACTAAGTCGATGGTGAGCCGCGACTCCCTCGGTAAGTCGTCAGCCGAGACCATATCATAGAGACGCCCGCCAACGTCGACGACCTCGGGGGCGCCCAAGTCCGGCCCCGAAAGGTCCATAGCCTCATGAACGGCCAGCATCCTGAACTCCCCCGCGCCATACGGAAACGACTTGGTGAAGGCGATCTTGTCGTCCTTGTAAGGGAAGCGATAGGCGAACATGATCTCGTGCTCGCCGGGTGGCACGCCGGCCGTCAACGCGAAGCCCCGGTCCACCTGAAGAAAGTCCGCCCCCAACAGGGCGGTATCCACTAGAAGACCCTCCGTCTCGGGTGGGAGCCCGAACCGCAGCAGCTTCATTGGCTCAGGTCCAGGGACGTAGGCGAAGTCCGAGTCGTTGACTATCTTGGTTATCTCCAGCGCCCACAGGGTCTGGTCTTCCGCATCCACCTGGGCGATGAGAACTGAAACAAGGGGCGCACTCAAGATGTTCTCGTCGTTCACCGCGTCGTACACCGTCAGGGACACGGGTGGAGGTGTTCCGGTGGATAGGTCCAGATCGATGCCGTACAATGCGCCCTGGTATGTCACGGATATGCCGTACACGATGTCCGGGTCGTAAACGATCTCCTCAAAGCGGAACCGGCCCTCAGCGTCGGTCACCGCCTCCAGATCATCGGCCCGATCACCAATGTGTCGATGTAAAACAACGACCTGCGCCTCTACGCTGCTTCCGTTGGGGGTGGCATTTTTCACCTGCCCCTCGATGGCCAGGCCCTCCTGCTGTGCACCGGCGACCTGAGTTACTGCTATCACGCCGGTCAGCCCAGCCAGAGTCGCCAACACCAGCGTCACCCGGAGTCTACTCATCGAGCTCCCGACTTGGCGTGTGTGTTTTAGAAGGGTCGGCGCCGTCCTGGCCGAGAGCGAGGCGCCTTGTCTTCTGCACCTCCTCCTCGATCATGGCAAGCATTTCCTCTTCCTGCTGTTCCTCCAGCTCCATGCCCTTCATGACCAACGCGGCCTCGGTCATGTACCGCTCCCTGAGCCACTGGTAGTCTTCCTCCGATAGGGTGCCGACAGCCAGGTCCACCTCGGATTGCCTCAGGCCAACGATGGCCCCATCCCACCTGCGCTCCAGTTCCGCTAGGGGCGAGCTTTCATCCTCCATCGGCGCGGTGACACCGCGCCTGCGCAGGAACGGGTACAGAATGGCCACGGCGGGAATGAGCGCCAGGCCGAGGGCGACTAGAAGGTCCATATCCCAGACATCATGCCCGCGCGATCTGCGCACCCCTGGGAACGCGGAGCGCGACTGGCGCCGGGCGACGTTGGGGATAAACGGCCAGAAGCGTGCCCAGGAACAGGAGCGGCCCTGAGGCCCACATCCACCACACCATGGGACTCACATAAACACGGAACACCGCTCGGCCATCGTCGTTGAACTCCGATGGAACGATGTAAAAGTCCTCCACCGGCGTGCTTCGAATGGCCGCCCGGGTGGCACCGATACCGAAGTCGGAGTAGAAGGCCCGGTAGGGACGCATGATTCCGAGGTAGGAGCCGCCCGCGAACACCTCGAACTCCGCGACGTCCTCCTCGCGATCAGGATAGATATTGCGCGACACGTTGACGTACCGGAAGGTGTAGTTGTCCAGCGACTCGGTATCCCCCGGCCTCATCGAGAAGTCACGCTGCACGCTGTAGAAGGATGAGGAGACCGCACCGATGGCCAACATCACGATGGCGAGGTGCACGATGTACCCGCCGTACCGTGGGCGATTCCCCGCCAGCAGGCGTGCAAAGGCGAGGGGATAGGCCTCGCCCTTTCGGTGCCGGGAGGCGGTGCCCCGCACCCACTCGCGCACGATGCCGGTGACCACCATCGCACAGATGGCCAGCGCCAGGACCGCCAGCGGCTCCCTTAACCCAAGGATGACCAGAACCAGCCCGGCGGCGAGACCGGCACCGAAAGGATCCCTGAGCATCTGGATGAGATTCCGAGCCGTCGCCCTGCGCCAGGGCAAAAGCGGCCCCACGCCCACCAGGAACACGATGGCCAGTAGCAGAGGGCCGTTGACCCGGTTAAAGAACGGTGCCCCCACGGTTACGGTCTCCCCCTGGGAGGCCTCCGCGAGCACCGGGTAGATCGTTCCCCACAGCGTCACGAAGGCCACGGCCAGGAACAGCACGTTCTGCGCCAGAAACGCGCTCTCCCGCGAAAGCATGGACTCCAGGTTCTCCCTGCTCTTGAGGGAGCTTCTACGCCACAGGAAGACGGCCAAGGACGCGGCCAAAGTGAACGCCATGAACAGCAGGAACAGCCACCCCATAGTGGACTGAGCGAAGGAGTGCACCGACGGGACCGGTCCACCCCGGTTGATGAACATACCCATCTGGGCCAGGGTGAACCCCACTATTATCAGCACCATGTTCCACATGCGGAACATCCCTCTGCGCTTCTGCACCATGATGGAGTGGACGAAAGCGGTCATCGCCAGCCACGGCATCAGGGCCGAGTTCTCCACCGGGTCCCAGGCCCAGTACCCACCCCATCCCAGGATGGTGTAAGCCCACCACGCGCCGAGGAGGAGGCCTATGGTGAGAATCAGCCATGAGACCAGCCCCCAGAACCGGCCCATGTCGACCCACTCATCGCGGCCTCCGCGCCTCGCCACCAGCGCACCCATGGCTATGCTGAAGGGTATGGCCACGGACACCAGGCCGGTCATCTGCACCGGCGGGTGGATGAACATGCCGAAATGGACCAACAAGGGATTGATGCCCTGGCCGTCCAGCGGCGTGATGGGCAGACGTTCGAGAGGGTTTGCCAGGAACACGATCACGCCAAGGAAGAAGGTCAGTATTAAGGCCATGATCCCGGTGGCGTAGGGTGTGGTGTACGGGAGCCGCCTGCGAATCATGAGCACGGCCAGCACAGCCATGACCGAAAGCATCAGGGCGAGGTAGAGAAGGGAACCGGCGTTGCCGGCGTAGAAGGCGACCCATGTGTAGATTTTGGGCATGGCCAGGTTGCTGTTCTCCGCCACGTACCTGACCGAGAAATCATTGTCCACGAAGGCGTAGATGAGGATCAGCGTCGATACCAGCAGCAGTACAGGCAACGTGTAGAGTCCGTACCGGGCGCTGACGGTCAGCTCGGGTTGGCGCCGCCAGGCCCCTACAAACGACCCCACCGCCACGTACCCAGCCACCAGAAACGCGATGGGCAGAGCGACGTACCCGGCGTCAAGCACCAACTCGCTCAATCAGTCCTCCCTTGAATACCTATTCGGCCCACTGCAAAAGACCTCGTAGTAGTAGGGCGGTACCACGCCACTCAACGCGGATATCACATCTGATCTTCGTCCTCAGCGTCTCCGGAACCGGGCTCACTTTCGCGCAGAACCGATCCGATGAGGCCGAAATACCTGGCCTTCTCATCCTCCGACAGCGAGACCGCGTCGGCGCCTCCGTCTGGCCCCAAAGAACGGGTCCGCCGCATTGTACGCAGAACGAGGTAGAGCGCCACTAAAGCGCCCGCTACGCCGACCGGAGGCAGTACCCAAACCGTCAGATTGAATCCCCGCCGTGGGGGCGCCAGGAGGACGCTGGGGCCATACCGCTCGACGAAAAAGTCCTTTATCTGGCCGTCGGTCCACCCCTGCTCGATCCTCTCCGAGACAACGGTCCGCATTTGCGAGGCGAGCTTGTTCTGGGACTGGTCGATGGACTCGCCGGGACACACCGGACACATCAGCTCCTGGTTCAGCCCCTGCGCCCTGCGCTCAAGGGGCGGGACATCCGAGCGCGACACGCATCCTACCACAAGGACCGCCAGGGAAAACATCAGCAGCAATGCGGCGACTTCGGTGTACTTCATCCCCAAGTACCGCCTCCGGAAGCTCACCACACCGGCAACCTCGAACACCACGTGGTCTCTGTCTTAATAATCTACTCTGCCCGCGTTGCAGCCCACCCAATCGACGCGGGTACCATTATACCCTCTGCGCCCTAAGTCCGCTGGTCTTCTTCAACCGGCCACGGTGCGCCGCACCGTCCGTTTTGCTATAATCTCTGCGCTCGCGGCGGCGCCGCTGGCCGCACGAGTCTGCGGTAAGCTCAGAGACCAGGGAGACCCGATTGACCGTCCTCTATATAGCATCGGACCAGCCCGGCGCGGGTAAGACGGCCCTGTGCACCACATTGGCCCACAAGCTGGCCCAGCAGGGGAAATCGACCGCCGTCTTTAAACCCATCGCAAAAGCGGATGGCGAGGGCGACTCCGACCCAGACGGTCATGTTTACAAGAGGCTCCTGGGTCAAAAGGTCGACGGCTGGCCCGGGTCGCCGCCCAGCAAGGGGCTAACGGCAGCCGCGGTGAAGGAGATCAAGGCGACGTTCAAGGGGGTCTCGAAAGGAAAGGACGTCGTCATCGTCGAGGGGTCCAGCGCCCTGTCCGACTCCGACGCGAACCGACTGGCCACCTCTCTGGATGCCTCGGCGGTGGTCGTGACCCGCTATCAACCCGGCCTGGATACCGACCGGCTGGCTCACTGGCGCGAGGTGTTCGGCGACCGCCTGGCGGGGTTCGTAATAAACGGCCTCACCCGCTACCAGGGAACAGAGGCGAGGACTAGCGTGCTTCCCGCCCTCGAATCCGCGGGCATGGTGTCTCTCGGCATAATCCCGGAGGACCGGAGGCTCCTGGCCGTTACCGTCGAGGAGGTCGCGGCTCATCTCGACGGCCGGTTCATAACATGTGCGGAGAAGGCCGATAACCTGGTGGAGCACTTTCTGATCGGTGGCTGGACCATGGATGCCGGCGAGCTGTACTTCGGCCTCCACGAGAACAAGGCCGTCATAACCCGTGGCGACCGGCCCGACATGCAGATGGCATGCCTGGCCACGCCGACGGCATGCCTGGTGGCCACAAAGGGAGTAGAGCCCATCGAGTACGTTATCTACGAGGCCAAAGAGGAAGAGGTGCCGGTCATCGTGGTCGAAGCCGACACCCTTGCCACGATGGACGCGCTGAACTCGGTGTACAAAAGAGCGCGCTTCGATCACCCGGCGAAACTGGCGCGGTTCAGCGAGCTGCTGGACGAGCACATGGACCTTGGTGCTCTGTACGCCACGCTGGGCGTGGCCGGCTAATCGGTTTCGCGTCCATTCCATCGTCCGTTAGGCCCCACCAAATCTCAAGTAGCGATTGTTGTGTCCGCGGTGATTGATGTATACTCAACGCTCGCCTGCTTCGCCAGCGAAATCCAAAACCGGAGGGAAGGTGATTGAATGCGCTGGGTACACATCTGCTCATCGACTTAAAGGAGTGCAACCCCGAACTTCTCAACAACGTCTCCTATATAAAGGCAGCGATGGTGGGTGCGGCGGAGGCGGCCGGGGCGACGGTGTTGGGAGACAGCTTTCATAAGTTCGAGCCGGTGGGAGTTACCGGGGTCGTAGTCGTATCCGAATCTCACTTATGTATCCATACCTGGCCTGAATACGGATACGCAGCCGTCGACATTTTCACCTGCGGCAAAGCGTTCAAGCCGCACGATGCGGCCAGCCTGATCATCGAACGCCTCGAGTGCACTCAGTCCTCTATTAAGGAAGTCCAGCGTGGGTTCCTTCCGCAACTGACGGCCTCGCCGGTCTAATCAGAGCACGATGGTCACCCCGGACGGACTGTGGCATACCGAGCACAACACCCCCGATCTGCTGACATCCGAGCGGGTCGAAAGGGTCATATTCAGCGGCCGCACCCCTTACCAGAAGGTCGAAATTCAGGAAGGCACCTTCTTCGGTAAAAGCCTCATACTCGACGACAAGACACAGTCCACGGAAGTCGACGAGTTCATCTACCACGAAACCCTGGTCCAGCCCAGCATGTTGGCGCACCCAGGCCCACGCGAGGTCTTCATCGCGGGCGGCGGCGAGGGCGCCACGGCGCGAGAGGCGCTTGCCCACAAGTCTGTCGAACGGGTGACCATGGTGGACATCGACCGTGAGGTCGTTGAGTTGTGCAGGCAGCACCTACCCCACTTCAGCCGGGGCGCGTTCGACGACCCCAGGCTGGAGCTTCACTTCGCCGACGCCCTCAAGTATCTGGAGGACACGTCCGACAAGTACGACGTCGTCATCATCGACGTGCCGGACCCTCTTGAAGCGGGGCCCGCGTACCTGCTCTACACCCGGGAGTTTTACGAGCTGCTCCACGACAGGCTAAACCCCAACGGTATGATAGTCACCCACGCCGGGCCAAGCGGTCCGGTCCTGCACAAGCAGTGTTTCTCCGTGGTGGCCAGGACGATAGGCTCCGTGTTCCCCTCGATGCATCCCTACGAGACGTTCGTGCCCGCCTTTGGCGGCACCTGGGGCTTCGTGCTGGGCTCAATGGGACCGGACCCGGCGGCTCTATCCGCCGAAGACGTGGACACACGTATCGCCAAGCGCGTCACCCACACCCTGCAGCACTTCGACGGCGTAACCCAGCAAGGGATGTTCTCGACGCCGAAGTACCTGCGGCAGGCCCTGGCCGACGAGACGAGGGTCATAACCAGGGACAACCCTCTCTACGTCTCCTGACTCCCCAGCATCCCCCTCTGATCCATTGCTTCCAGAACTGCAAGTCTGGCGACCGCCCTCGCCTGACGGTTGGTCATACTGACGTCGAAGAATGACAGTCCCTTAATACCTAAGCAGTCAACCTCACGGTGGCCACCACGATGCGGCTCACCGCGAGACCCAGACCCCACTCGGAACCACCGGAGCGCCGATGCTATAATGGCCGCGAGGTAGAAGAGTGGCCAGCGACATCCTCGAGGGACTCAATCCCAACCAGCGAGAAGCCGTCGAGACGATCGAAGGGCCGCTGCTGATCATCGCCGGCCCGGGCAGCGGCAAGACCCGAGTCATAACGCACCGGATCGCCTACCTGGTGCGGGTCTGCGGTGTGACCCCCTACCGGATAGCCGCCGTGACCTTCACCAACAAGGCCGCGCGAGAGATGCGGGAGCGCCTCGTTCCCCTCCTCGGTAAGGGCGACCAGGACTTGAACGTAGGCACGTTCCACTCCTTCTGCGCCATGATTTTGCGCCGAGAGGGCGATCACATAGGTCTGGACCGCAACTTCACCATCTACGACGACGACGACCAGATCTCTCTAATAAAGCGGAGCATGGGCGAAATAGGCGTCGATCCCAAGAGCTTCGCCCCAAGAGCCGTCCTTTCGGCCATCTCCCGCGCCAAGAGCCAGCTCATAACCGCCGAGGGGTTCGCGCTGAAGCGTGAAAACTACTTCGACGAGGTGGTCCACCGTGTCTACGAGCGCTACGACGCCCTGCTGGCCCAGAGCTCGGCGGTGGACTTCGACGACATTCTGCTGAAGACGTACCAGCTATTCGAGAGCGTCCCTCAGGTATCGTCCAAATACCAGGACCGGTTTGTCCACTTCATGATAGACGAGTTCCAGGATACCAACGTGGTTCAGTACGCCATCGCCAAGCAGCTGTCCGAGGGGTATCGCAACATCTGCGTGGTGGGCGACCCAGACCAGTCGATTTATGCCTGGCGTAACGCCGACATCCGCAACATTCTCAGCTTCCAGCACGACTATCCCGAGGCCAAGGTCATCACACTGGACGAGAACTACCGGTCGTCCCAGACGATCCTGGACACCGCTGAACAGGTCATCTCATCCAACCGTCAGAGGGTTAAGAAGGAGCTGTGGACGCAGAACGGGAAGGGCGTGCCCATCGTCGTCCACGAGGGGTACAACGAGGAGGAAGAGGCCCAGTTCGTGGTGAAAGAGGTCCAGAACCTGGCCCGCGAGGCATCCCTCGACCTCGGCGACATGGCGGTGATGTACCGCGTGAACGCTCAGTCCCGAGCGCTGGAGGAGGCGTGTCTGCGCTATGGGCTCCCGTATCAACTGGTGGGTAGTATCAGGTTCTACCAGCGCCAGGAGATCAAAGACCTGGCCGCATACCTCAGGGTGATGGCCAACCCCACAGACGACGTCAGCCTCGCCAGGATCATCAACGTGCCCACGAGAGGCATCGGCCAGCGGACCGTAGACGACCTGACGCGGTACGCGCGCGATTCGGGCTGCTCCATGTTCGCCGCTATCCAGGCTCTCGCCGGCGACGAGGACAAGCGATCCGAATCGCCTTTCCCAACACGATCGGCCCAAGTCCTGATGAATTTCCACAACCTGATGGAGGGCCTGGCGGAGCAAAGCCAGACCCTTGACTTGGTCGAGCTGATCGACGTGGTGCTGGAGCGCACGGGGTACAAGCGACATCTACTGGAGGAGGACGATCGAGGTGAGGAACGCTGGGAGAACCTACAGGAGCTCAGGAGCCTGGCGCGCGACTACGTGTACCTGGGGATGCGCGAGGGGCTGACGGCGTTCCTGGAGCATATCAGCCTCGTGAGCGACATAGACAGGTACGAAAACAAGGTTGACGCGGTAACGCTCATCACCCTTCACCAGGCAAAGGGACTCGAGTTCCCTGTGGTGTTCATCGTCGGCCTGGAGGAGGGCATCCTTCCCCACGTGCGCTCCATGGACGACCTCGAGGAGCTGGAGGAGGAGCGTCGTCTGTTGTACGTGGGAGTGACCAGGGCGAAGGACCGCGTTTATCTGGTGCGGGCCTTTCGACGCGGGTTCCGCGGAGGCGGTGAGCCGGGCCTGCCATCCCGCTTCCTGTCTGACATACCCCAGGAACTGATGGTGGCGGCTAAAGCCCCGTCCAGGAAGGTGCGCACTTCGCCAGGCTGGACGCACCGCGGAAGGAAACCGACGACAGTTGCCGTGGGCTCGGAGTCCAAACACGGCACCACAGACGAAGCGCCCGCTGCAATGGAGGTCCAGCTCACGACCGGGGACAAGGTCCGTCATTCTATCTTCGGCGAGGGGATGGTCATCAGCTGTAAGCCCGCCCACGGCGACGTCGAGGTTACGGTAGCCTTCGACGACGGACAGGGGATCAAGCGGCTGCTGCTCAGCCTCGCACCCCTAGAGAAGCTGGGCTAGAGTCGGGAGCGCCCATACACCCGCCGGACAACAGCTTCTTTAGAGGTGGCCCTTTTTCTATAAGGATGGGGTCCTTCCGCGGAAGGACCTAGGGCGGGTGGGAAAATCTACCCTGAGAGTAGGGAGTCCGCACCCAAGGACGAAATAAGAGCTTTGAAATAACCTCTACCCTGGGCCTGGAGAGAACAGATGCGTGAAGAATCGGTAATCACCCAAGCCATGCGGGACGCCGTAGGCACCGAGACCGAGCCGGTGACCTACGATGTGGAAAAGGGCGCCATCATCAGATTCGCCGAGGCGATAGGCGACCCGAACCCCTTGTTTAACGATGAAGTAGCCGCACGTCGCACGCGTTACGGCGGTCTGATCGCTCCGCCAACGTTCCTGCGCTCGTTGAGTCCCGGCGGCCTCCCCAAGACCACCGTCGAGAGTCCCTACGGCGCGATTCTGGACGGCGGCAGCGAGTGGGAGTACTTCGAGCCGGTGAGGCCGGGCGACAGGATCACTATCACCACCAAGGTCTCTGATATTTACGAGCGCACGGGCCGCCTGGGAAACATGCTGTTCATCATCACCGACACCAATTACACGAACCAGTTCGGCAAGGTGGCGGCCACCCAGCGAAGCGTGGGCATAAGCTACGAGCCGCCCGAAAAGAAGGACTAGCGGCGGTCCGATGCGGGCGCGAATAACTACCTTGGAAAAGGAGGTCTGGCCCAGCCAACGAGCCACTTAGAGGGAGGGGTGACCCCAGACACCGCCCAGGGCGGGTTGGGTGGGAAATCTACCCCGGGGGTGGGGAGTCACACCAAAGGGCACAATAACCCCTACACACACCAACTATCAGCGCAAGGCCAGCACCCTAGGAGCAACAAACCATGACAGACCAGCTTTACTACGAAGACGTCGATGAGGAGATGGAGCTCCCCGCGCTTCGGAAAGACCCCACGACCCAGCAGTTGGTCAAGTACGCCGGAGCGTCGAGAGACTTCTACCAAATCCACTACGACAAGGACTTCGCGCTCAGCAACGGCCTCCCAGGCGTCATCCTCCAGGGTGCACTCAGGAACGCGTTCCTAGGCCATCTGGTGACCGACTGGATCGGCGAGCACGGGACGCTGAAGAAGCTCAGCGCTCAGTACCGCGGCATGGACCCCATCGGCGCAACCTACTTCGTCAAGGGGACCGTCAAGAAGAAGCACGTGCGTGGCGGGGAGCACATCGTGGAGTGTGAGCTGCGGGTGGAGAGCAGCGAGGGTAAGGCCACTACGTCGGGGTACGCGGTCGTAAGCCTTCCCTCTCGCCAGGCCGGGCCCTAGCCGGGCCGTATATACCGGAAGAATCCCGAACCTTGACACCAGCCCGAGGCATCATATATTATGTATTAACCCCCACCCGGGGGGTATGGGTATAAACTAGTCCTCTAATGGGGACAATTTCACAAGAGGTTCTAAGAATGGCAACGAAAAAAGAAACCGTCGACACTCTTCCAGACCACAAGAAGGATGTCCTCAAGCGGCTGAGCTACATCGAGGGACATCTGGCCGGCATCCGCCGCATGATAGAGGAGGACAAGTACTGTGTCGACGTCTTGAAGCAGACCTTCGCCGTCCGCCGCGCCATCCAGAAGCTGGAATCGAGGATGCTGGATGGCCACCTCCACACATGCGTCATCGACGGTGTAAGAGGAGGACGAGAGGACCAGGTCCTCACCGAGCTGGTGGAGCTGTACAGCCTGTCTGACAGGAGTTAGTTGCGTGGCGACGGAGACCAAACAACGAATTACAGTGCCCATCAAGGGCATGACCTGCGCCTCCTGCGTCTCCCATGTCACCAAGGCCCTTGGCGGCCTCCCCGGTGTGGAGGAGGTGAGCGTCAACCTGGCCACCGAGCGGGCCAGCCTGGCGGTTGGACACCAGCAGGTGGAGTTGGCCGACGTGGCCGATGCACTGGAAGACGCGGGGTACGGATTAGGGACCCAGAAGGTCACCCTCAACATCGGTGGAATGACCTGCGCCTCCTGCGTGGGCCACGTGGAACGCGCCCTCAGCGGCGTGCCGGGTGTAACCTCGGCCGCCGTCAACCTGGCGACGGAACGCGCCACAGTGGAGTACGTCCCGGGCGTCGGGGGCATATCGGACATGCGACAGGCGGTGGAGGACGCGGGCTACTCCGTGCCGGGTCTCGCCGACGAGTCCACGGACGGAGCCGCGACCCCCAAAAAACTGGGGATCCTGAAGGCCAAGTTCGCGTTCAGCCTGGCTGCCGCCGCCTCCATCATGACCTTGATGGCCATCTCATGGGTGAAATCGTCCCTACCCTTCAGCCTTGAGTACATCCTGTTGGCCCTGGCCACGCCCGTCCAGTTCTGGGCGGGCACGCAGTTTTACACGGCGGCCTGGGGCGCGCTCAAGCATCGCACCACCAACATGAACACGCTGATAGCCATGGGCACCTCGGTGGCCTACTTCTATAGCGCCGCGGTGACTTTCTTCGGAGACTCGTCCTTCTTTTCAAGCTATCCGACAGAGACGTACTTCGATACCTCCACCGCGATCATCGGCCTGGTCCTGCTGGGCAGGTTCCTCGAGGCCAGAGCCAAGAGCCGGGCGTCGAACGCGATCAAGGCGCTGATGGGACTCCAGCCCAAGACGGCCCGGACCATCAAGGACGGACGGGAGGCAGACGTACCCATTGACGACCTGGCGGTTGGCGATGTGGTGGTCGTGAGGCCAGGTGAGAAGATACCCGTGGATGGCGAAGTGGTGGAAGGGGCCTCTTCGGTGGATGAGTCGATTCTGACCGGAGAAAGCGTGCCGGTCGAGAAGACGCCTGGAAGTCAGGTGTACGGGGCCACCATAAACCGGATGGGCAGCTTCATGTTCAGGGCCACCAAAGTAGGCCGGGACACGATGCTGGCCCAGATCATACGGCTGGTGGAAGAGGCCCAAGGGTCCAAGGCGCCGATCCAGCGCCTGGCCGACGTGATATCGGCCTACTTCGTTCCCGCCGTCATCGCCGCGGCGGCCGGCACATTCTTGATTTGGCTGCTGGCCGGGCCCGACCCATCTTACGCCATTCTAACCGCGGTGGCGGTCCTCATCATCGCCTGCCCCTGCGCCCTGGGACTGGCCACACCCACCGCTATCATGGTGGGGACAGGCAGAGGCGCCCGGTCCGGTGTGCTGATACGAAGCGCCGAGGCGCTGGAGCGCGCGGGAAACATCGACGTGGTGATGCTCGACAAGACCGGCACTCTCACCGTGGGAAGGCCCACCGTAACAGACATCGTGGCCATCGGGACCACCGAGGACGAGCTGCTAAGGCTCGCCGCCTCCGCCGAGCGGGGGTCGGAACACCCTCTCGGCGAGGCGATCGTGGCCGCCGCCAAGGCCCGAGGCCTCAGCCTCGAGAGAGTTACCGATTTCAGCGCAGTTCCCGGATACGGAATCGAGGCCAGGGTCAACGGTGCGTCGTTGTCGCTGGGCAATAGGACCCTGATGGAGCGACACGGCGTCGCGATGGATGGGATGGCGACAAGAGCGGAGGACCTGTCCCGCCAGGGCAAGACCCCGATGTTCCTGGCGACCGACGGACGGCTGCTGGGCGTCATCGCCGTTGCCGACGAGGTCAAGCCGGACTCGAAAGAGGCGGTGGGGTCGCTCCGCGATCAAGGACTGGAAGTGGTGATGCTGACGGGCGACAACAGGCGGACCGCCGATGCCGTCGCCGCACACCTGGGGATCGACCGCGTAGCCGCCGAGGTGCTGCCGGGGGACAAGGCGGACCAGGTTGCGGCGCTGCAACGGGAGGGCAAGACGGTGGCCATGGTGGGCGACGGCATAAACGACGCGCCCGCGCTGGCCCAGGCGGACGTGGGTATTGCCATAGGCACCGGTACAGACGTGGCCATGGAGGCGGCCGATATCACGCTGGTCAGCGGCGACCTTCACGGCGTCGCCACCTCTATCGCACTCAGCAAGGCCACGATGCGGACAATCAAGCAGAACCTGCTGTGGGCCTTCGCCTACAACGTGGCATTGATACCTGTGGCCGCTGGAGTCCTGTACCCGATATTCTCGGGCGGCGTGCCTGATGTGCTCAGGCCGGTCCTGGGAGAAGTGGGCTTCTTGAATCCCATTTTGGCCGCGGGCGCCATGGCCCTTAGCTCCATTACCGTGGTCGGCAACTCGCTGCGCCTCAACAGGTTCAGGCCGCGGAACTAGACGCCGGTGCACCCCAGGGCGATTGAGCGGGAAAATCCAGTTTAGTGGCAAAGCGACAAGGCCGCCGAAGGCTCTAAGGAGGCAACCGCTATGCGTATTCCCCTGTTCAGTCAAGGCGGGCCGAAGGCCATAGACCCAGTGTGCCACATGGAGGTCGACACCAAGAGACCGGGCGGAGGCACCTGGGAGCACGATGGCCAGACCTACTACTTCTGCGGCCCCGGATGCAACCGGGCCTTTCAGAAGGAACCCGAGGCGTACCTATCGGGCGAAAAACGGATCGACATGGGCAACTAGCAGCCGTTTCGAGAGACGAGGCCTACACGGTTAACGGCGTCGTTGACCTGGCCAGCCCGCTTGGAGATAATGACCCCGGTAGCTTGAAGTCCCTTCTCCGGGTTACGAAGGGATAGCTCGGGGCAAGTCCTCTAGTGGAGGTTAAGGCCCGGTTCATACTCAGGTGAGCCGAAGTGGCGGAACGGTAGACGCGACGGTCTCAAAAACCGTTGGGGGCAACCCCATGTCGGTTCGACTCCGACCTTCGGCACCACTCTATCGCACAAAATGAAGTCGCTTGAAGCCATCCTGGAGCAAAACCCTTTTCTTCGCAGCCTGGCGCCGGGTCATCTGACGCAAATCGTCGGCTGCACATCGAACGTGCAATTCAATCCCGGTGAGTACCTGGTGCGGGATGGCGAACACGCCAATCGCTGCTATATACTCCAGCAAGGAGTTGTGGCTATCGAAAAAGCCGTCCCACACCGGAGCGCCGTTACGGTCCAGACCATAGGACAAGGGGATATCGTTGGCTGGTCGTGGCTGATACCGCCGTACCGGTGGCGCTTCGACGGCCGTGCAGTCGAATTCACCTGAGCCGTCGCCCTGGATAGGGAGTGCCTGCGAACCAAATGTATCGAGGACCACACCCTGGGTTTTGAGCTGATGAGACGCGTTACTCAAATCATAGCCCAGCGGCTGGAAGCCACCCAGCTACAGCTCCTGGACTCGTACGGAGCACGTGCCGGAAGATAATCAGAAGGAGAATACGCATGAACAGCAGTCCCATCGGCTCAAGCAAGTTCGAGCTGGACACCCCGGCCCTGCTCGTGGACATCGATCGGATGGACAGCAACATCGCCAGCATGGCCGAGTTTTTCCGTGAGAGCGGCGTGAACTGGCGGCCGCACACGAAGGGCCAGAAGGTGCCGGCCATCGCGCACATGCAGATCGCCGCCGGAGCCATCGGCGTAACCTGCGCCAAGCTATCGGAGGCCGAGGTAATGGTCGCCGCGGGGATAAAGGACATCCTTGTCGCCAACCAGATCGTGGGCCAGGCCAAGGTGGAGCGCTACGTTAATCTCTGTCAACGGGCCGACGTCATCACCCTGGTGGACAGCGTGGAGAACGTACGAGAGCTGGACGCCGCGGCCCGTGAGAAGGGGGTGAATCCCCGAGTACTGGTGGAGGTGAACACTGGGATGGACCGCTGCGGAGTGGAGCCGGGCGAGCCCGCGGTTGCACTATCCCAAGAGGTGGCCGGGTCGGAGAACCTCCGCTATACGGGTCTGGAGGGCTGGGAGGGCCACACGGCCGGGATGCCCAACACGCCCGAGAAGCGGGAGGCCGTGGAGAAGGCGGTGAATCTCCTCACCATGAGCGCCAGGATGTGCGGAGAGGCCGGGCTGGACGTGGAGATCGTGAGCGGAGGAGGAGGAGGCACCTACTGGATCACCGCCCTAATTCCAGGCGTTACAGAGGTCCAGGCCGGTGGGGCCATCTTCAGCGACATGTACTACTTCAACGCAGGCGTCAAGCACGACTTCGCATTGACCGTGCTGACGACGGTGGTAAGCCGTCCAAGCCCCGAGCGCATAGTGGTGGACGGAGGACGGAAGGTGATGATGATCGAGGTAACGGAGCCCAGCCCCATGGACATACAGGGGGTGGAGTCCCTCAGCTTCTCCGCCGAGCACACCACCATCAACCTCAAGGAGCCCACCGAGCATCCACGCATCGGCGACAACGTCGAGTTCGTCGTGGGGTACGGGGACACCACCGTGTGCCTGCACGACGAGATGTACGGCACACGCGACGGGAAGGTGGAGGTGGTGTGGCCCATCCTGGGCCGCGGCAAGTTCCGCTGAGGCCGCGATCTTCCCTCTAGCCAAGGTCGCCCCAAAGCGTAAACCGCGCGCGCGGAAGCTAAAGAGGCGTGCCTTTGGCGTAACTCACGGCCCTGTCCAGAGAATCCTAGCAGGCGACCTCGAAGTTGGCAGTGCGGGCATCAGGTCTCAGCCGATCGATGAGCGCCCGTTGACTATGGGTGATGTCCCGACTACACTCGCACTCGTCTAAAAAGGGAGCCACCTCGGGTGGTCCCGGGTTGGAAACGCGGGCAAAGTAGGGAGGCGCCAGATGGGGGCCATCACTCCAACGATACGCAAATGGCAGCAGGAAGCGACCGAGGACCCGGATGGGTTCTGGAGCCGGGCGGCGGAGGAGCTGCCGTGGTTTCGTAAGTGGGACCGGGTCTTCGATTGGGACTTCCCCACCTTCCGCTGGTTCCTGGGCGCCCAGACCAACCTGGCCTACAACTGCCTCGACCACCACGTCGGCCAGGGCAGAGGCAACAGCACCGCCCTTATCTACGCGAACGAACGGGGCGAGCGCCGGGTGTTCTCCTACGCCGACCTGCTCGCCGAGGTCGAGCAGGTCGCCGCGGCGCTCCGAGGCATGGGCATCGGCAAAGGCGACCGGCTCACCATCTACATGCCCGTCAGCCCCGAGGCGATCACGCTGATGCTGGCAACCGTCCGGGTCGGCGCCATCCACTCGGTGGTCTTCGCCGGCTTCGGCGCGGGCGCTTTATCGGACCGCATCAGGGCCAGCGGCTCTCGGCTTGTGTTCACCGCCGACATCACCTTCCGCAAGGGAGGAGAGGTCCGCCTCAAAGAGATCGTGGACGCGGCGGTGGAAAAGGCCGGAGATTCCGTAGAGCATACGGTAGTCCTGCGACGCTCGGGAGAAGGCGCACCGATGACGGCCGGCCGCGACGTCGACTGGCCCGACTTCCTGGCCCGTGGGGCGGGCCACGAGGGCGGATACGTTCCGATGGAGGCGAACGAGCCGGCCTTCATCCTGGCCACCTCCGGGACCACGGCCACACCCAAGCTGTCGGTACACACTCAGGGCGGCTACCAGGTGGGCATATACAGCATGGCGCGTTGGTGCTTCGGCATGAAGCCCACCGACATCTGGTGGTCCACCTCAGACATCGGGTGGATCGTGGGGCACAGCTATATCGTGTACGCCCCCCTCCTCTCCGGGTGCGCCACCATAGCCTACGAGGGCGCACTGGACCACCCCGGCCCGGAGACCGCCTGGCGGATGATGGAGGAGTTCGGTGTGACCGGGGTCTTCACCTCGCCGACGGCGGCCCGGCTCCTAATGCGGTACGGCGAAGAGCCTGCCGAGAAGTCAGACCTTTCGTCCCTGGAGCGAATCGTCTGTGCCGGTGAAGTCTTGAATGCCCCGGCCTGGGAGTGGCTTCAGAAAAAGGTGCTCAAGGACCGGATTCCGGTAATCGATCACTGGTGGCAGACCGAGACCGGAGGTCCGGTGGTAGGCAACCCCTATGGCATCGAGATGCTGCCCATCAAACCCGGCTCGGCCGGCATCCCCATGCCCGGAATGGAGGTCGCGGTTATGACCCCCGAGGGCGAGCCCTGCCCCACGGACGAGAAGGGCATCCTTGTCATTCAGCGGCCCTTCCCCAGCCTGACGCCCACCATCTGGGGCGACCCGGAGCGCTACGGCCAGGACTACTGGAGTCGCATCCCTGAGGTCTATTTCACAGGCGACTCGGCCCACATAGACGAAGACGGCTACGTCTGGTTTGCCGGGCGGGCCGACGAGGTGATCAAGATAGCCGCCCACAGGCTCGGGCCCGTCGAGGTCGAGACCGCTTTCCTGAAGCATACCGCGGTTGCCGAGGCGGGGGTAACCGGCAGGCCCGATGAAGTGCGAGGTGAGGTGATCTCCGCGTTTGTGGTACTCAAGAACCAGTATCAGCCCTCAGACCAGCTCCGAAAGGAGCTGCTTCAGACGGTACGAAGTGAGCTGGGGCCGGTCGCCGTCATCGGCGAGTTGAACTTCGTCGGCTCGCTACCCAAGACACGCAGTGGCAAGATCATGCGCAGGGTGTTCAAGGCGGTCGTCCTCGGCCAGGACCCGGGTGACATCACCACGATCGAGGACGAGGGCTCAGTCGAGGAGGCCAGCCGGGCCTGGGAGCAGATGAGAGAGGAGATCGCCGCGGGGAAGGGCAGTAGCGGCGGTAGCTAAGGTCCTTGCGTTAGGGGTTCACGTCGGCCATGCCCCGCGCTGAGGCGGCGGCCGACACGGTAATGGGTTTACCAGGAGCGCTCCGTCGACCCGCCAACAACTACCACAATCGGCGAAAGCGTCGACGGCACGGGAACAGAGGCGGATACGGACTCGCTTACACTCGAAGACGATGCATAACCGCAGAACCGACAGATCAAATACTGAACATCCCCGTCCTGTCTGAGGATCAGGTCTCCAGAACACCCTGGGCACGAATTGAGCAAGAGCATGATTTCATCCGCCTCCCTACCCCACGCCTCCGCAGGGTCGTCATCTAACCGCCGATAGATGCTATTTCATTGAACATTTCCAGTATGGACTGCAATGCTCGTCACCGCATCACTCGCAAGGGTGAGTGCGGTGATGAAAAAAGAGCTAGCCCCATCGACACAGACGCCGACACATCGGCCCGAATCCAGCGTTCCACCGGCAGCGTAAACAGTGCAGAGGGTATCCGATGACGTTTAACGCGAGACTTCTCCCTTTCGCCCTATCAGGCCTGCTTACTATCGTGGTCGCGGTGTCTCTGGCATGCGGAGGGTCCTCGACATCCAATGTGGATGCGTCTCCTGCTGCCGCATCCACATTAGAGACCGGCCCTCTTTCGACGCCGTCATCCGGCACGGACGCCTCGCCAATTCCTGACACGGAGCCGTCGCCAGAGCCACCCGTATCGACGACTCCCAGCGAGGTCTCATCACCAAGCCCAGAGTCGGGGTACGACCCGGAGGCCAATATGTATCTGATATTCTCCGGGGCCGATCATCGTGCCGAGGACACGCTGGACGCCTTCGAAAAGGCGCAGGAAAACAACGACCTCTCCCAGGTCCCCATTATCATCGAGTTCACGCGGTTCATGAGCTCGCCATTCATGGTCCGGGAGGCTTCGTTAACACTGGCGGAGCTCACCGGACGGAGGTTTAACACCGATTGGAACGAGTGGATGGAGTGGCTTGGCGACCATTCGGACAAATACCAGCCCCCTGAGGGATACCTGAATTGGAAGGCCAATCTGCTCTCGGTTCTCGACCCCCGTTTCGAAGGGTTCATTCTGCCGGGCGGACTGACGGCCCGGATCAACATGACCGAGGTGGTCTGGGGCGGTGTCCGCCCAGACGGTATTCCGGACCTCCAAAACTCACCCGTGCTGGACCCGGATGAGGCCGGTTACCTCGACTCCAGGGAGCGGGTTTTCGGCGTGTCGATCAACGGGGAGCACAGGGCTTATCCCTTGCGCATCCTAAACCCGCACGAGATGGCCAACGACGTCCTGGGAGGCGAACCCTTCGCCCTGGCATATTGAACGCTGTGCGGCACCGGAATCGTGTATTCCGCCAAGATAAACGGAGAGCCAACCACCTTCGGCACTTCCGGGCTGCTTTACAGAAGCAACAAGCTGATGTACGACCGCCTGACCAACACCATCTGGAATCAGTTCACGGGGGTACCTGTGATTGGGCCGTTGGCCGACAGCGGCATACAGCTCACGTTCTTCCCGGTGTTCCTGACCTCCTGGGGAGAATGGCTCGACGAACATCCAGACACGACGGTATTAGCGCTCGAAACCGGCATCTACCCACCCTGGTTTTATGAGCCTGAGTCACACCCCGATTCGACCTACTACGACTATTTCCATACCGACGAGACCATGTTCCCGGTGTGGCTGAGAGATGAGGCGCTCGAGACCAAGGACGTGGTGCTCGGATTAGGCATCGGAGACGCGTTCAAGGCTTACCCGGTGAAGGCGCTCCAGCAGGACCGGGTAGTCAACGACGCGCTGGGCGGTACCGATGTCTTGGTCATCGGATCGGCATTGTCACAGGCGGCCCGCGTCTATGAGCGCGAGGGACACTTTTTCTCCCTCAGCCCGGACGATGCCATCGACAGGTTGCCTACCAGGCTGGCGGCCGAAGATGGCGACGCATGGCTGGTCACCGAGGAGTACCTGGTTAACGAGAGCGATCGGACCCAGAAGCTGGCGCGCATCCCGACTCACATGGCCTTCTGGTTCGGCTGGTTCGAGTTCCACCCCGACACCGAGGTATATACTCCGGCCGGGCAGTGACCCGCGCCACAGGGATTACCCGCCCGGCCTAGAAGCAACCCCCTCTCGTCTATTGACGCCTAGGTTAGCTCCGCTTAAAGGCACTCAGGCCACTGCCGTATACGCTCTCAGGATGGCGATCGGGAATGCTGTGTCACTCTGAGTCCACTGAGACGGACGAAGAATCCAGATGGCTTCCCCCAGTTGAGCGACCCCGACCCACCCCACCGCAGGAATTTTCGATCCGCGATTGCGGAGTTCCATCCCTGGTGATACGCTAGCATTCCCCATCAGGCCCATACTTCGTCATGGCCCGAGGGACTCTGCCACCAAACGCATCCCTCTCGCACCGGCGCCGGTGGGAGGTCAATGCTCACGAGCTAGGCTCCAGATGGGCCAGGAGGGCAAATGCGTATCGACAAGCTGGACATCTACCACGTTGCGATGCCTCTTATCTACCCATGGCGGACGGCCTACGGAGAGGACTACTACAGCCACTCGCTCCTCGTGAAGGCCACCAGCGGTGAGCACGAGGCCTGGGCTGAGTCGGCGATTCTAACCTCCGCACCAACCTATCTGCCCGATGGCCCCCTCTCCATCTTCTATCACGTCGCGGAGGTGTTTGGGCCGCACGTGGTGGGCCGCGAGTATGAGACCGCCGAGGACGTGAACCGGCGTCTCCATGTGTTCAAGGGAAACAGCTTCGCAAAGGCCGCCATCGAGATGTGCTGGTGGACCCTGCAAAGCACCATAACCGGAACGCCAATCCATCGCCTGCTGGGAGGCGAAACGCGCGAAGTGGTCGCCGGAGCCGACTTCGGAATCCAGGACTCAATCGACATGCTGCTTGGCAATATACAAAAGGCCGTGGACGCGGGCTTCCCTCGGATCAAGCTCAAGGCCGCCAAAGGCTGGGACCTGGAGATGTTGCGCGCCGTAAGAGGCACTTTCCCCGACACCACGTTTCACATCGACTGCAACTCCGGCTATACGCTCGACGACCTGCCCTTCTTCAAGGCCATCGACGGACTGGGGCTGGCGTTCCTGGAGCAGCCCCTACAATACAACGACGTGCTCGACCATGCGGAGCTCGCCCGCCAGATCGAAACCCCCATTTGCCTGGACGAGACCATCATCAGCGTCAAGGCCGCCGAGCAGGCGCTTCAGGTGGGTGCCTGCAGCTACATCAACATCAAGCCGGGCCGGGTTGGCGGGCTGTCCAACGCACTGGCCATCCACGACCTCGCGCAGCGGGAGGGAGTCCCCGTTTGGGTAGGCGGGATGATCGAAAGCGCTCTTGGCGCCTCACTTTGCGTGGAGCTGGCAACGCTGCCCAACTTTACCTATCCCGGCGACCTCTTCCCATCCGCACGCTTCTACGAGCAAGACCTCTGCGACCCGCCGCAGGAACTCACACCGCGGAAGACCTTCAAGCCGTTCACGGGGCCGCGTCCCACGCCGGACCCTGAGCGTCTCGCAAAGATGACGGTCCGTTCCAAGTCCGTGATTCCCAACGCGTCCGGCTAGCCTCTGCCACGACCAGCCTTCATCTATTCATCTCGGGAGGAATCAATGAAGACACCCACATGGCAGTACTTCTCTCTCGACGAGTACCAGCACCGTCTCGACGCCCTAAGAGGCCGCATGCAGCAGAAGGGCGTGGACGTTATGCTCATCCACACCCCCGAAAACCTCTACTACATGACCGGATACCAGACTCCGGGCTACTACTGGTACCAGACCCTGGTCGTTCCCCTGGACAGGGATCCCGTTTTCATCACCCGTCTGATAGAGGCCAGCAATGTTGAGCATCTCTCCTGGGTCGAAGATAGCAGGCCCTACAGGGACTCGGACGATTGGATCGCCACGACCCGAGACGTTCTAGTAGACCTCGGCATGGCATCCAAACGCATCGGCATCGAGAAGCGGTCGTGGTTTATCACCATCAACGACTTCGAGCGCCTCTCCTCCATGATGACCTCCGCTACGTTCGTCGACTGCTCCGGCCTGGTCGAAGAGGGTAGGATGATCAAGTCCCCTGCGGAGTTTGGAGTACATCAGGCAGGCCGCCGCGGCCGCACAGGCCGGAATGAGGGCCGGAATCGACGCCTGTAAGGTAGGGGTCAGCGAGAACCATGTCGCCGCCGCGGTCCACGACGCCCAGATCATGGCCGGCAGCGAGTACACCGGCCTGCCCCAGTTCATAACATCAGGGCCCAGGTCCGCTGTCGCCCATGCCACCTGGTACCGGCAAGAGATTACGAGAGATAGCACGGCTTTCCTGGAGCTCTCTGGGTGCGTCAACCGGTACCACGCCGCTTTGATGAGAAACGTTTACATGGGAGACCCTCCGGAGAAGATGCTCAAGGGCACCGAGGTTATGGCCACCGCGCTTCAGAAGACGATGGACTTCATAAAACCAGGGGTGACCGCCCACGACGCACACCAGTTTATGGCCCGGACCATCGAGGACTCCGACCTCGGGGTAAAGATGGAGCACCGGTCGGCGTACTCGATAGGCGTAGCCTTCGCTCCCGACTGGGGAGAAGGGCACATCATCAGTATGACGGAAGGTGAGCATCGCTCCCTGCAAGCTGGCATGACTTTCCACATGATCCCAGCCGTCTTTATACCGGGGCTGTCGGCGGTGGGAGTCAGCGAGACGATTCACGTGACGGAAAACGGGTGTGAGTCCCTGACCGATGGCTTAGAGAGGAAGCTATTCGTCAAATGAGCATCCGCCAATTGCCTCGAATCAGGGTGGGAACTTGGCCACGGGGATTGTGTCGGGCCGATGTCGTTCGATAAGCGTGCAAAGTGGAGACGAAGGCAGCCTCCCCGAATCAGTGCGGGGAACTTGATGAGCCGTTATAATGTCCCTGGCAAGATCGGCTAAGACAGAGAAGGCCTGGCAAGATCGGCTAAGACAGAGAAGGCGCGGTAGAGAGCTAAAGAGAAGAGGTGGAAGCGATGACGCAGACGGCGATTCAGAGCGATACAGAAGTTGGAGTAAGGTACGACCATGTGACCAAGAAGTTTGGTGACGTGGTGGCGCTGAACGACTTCAGTCTGGATATAAAGGACAAGGAGTTTTTGGTACTGGTGGGGCCGTCCGGGTGTGGGAAGTCGACGGCGCTGCGACTGTTGGCTGGCCTAGAGGACGTGACGCAGGGAGAGGTGTATATAGGGGACCAGATAGTCAACGAGGTGGCGCCCAAGGACCGTGACATCGCGATGGTGTTCCAGAGCTACGCGCTGTATCCGCACATGTCGGTATTCGACAACATGGCGTTTGGTCTTGCGCTACGCAGGACGCCGAAGAAAGAGAGGCAGCGACGGGTGCACGAGGCGGCGGTGATACTGGGAATAGAGGAGCTGCTGCGCCGCAAGCCGAGGCAGCTATCTGGAGGGCAGCGACAGCGAGTGGCGCTGGGACGCGCCATCGTGCGAGAGCCGGCGGTGTTCCTGCTGGACGAGCCGCTGTCCAACCTTGACGCCAAGCTGAGGGTGCAGACGCGAGCCGAGATCATCAAGCTACACCAGCGTCTGCAGACCACCTTCGTATACGTGACCCATGACCAGGTGGAGGCCATGACCATGGCCACGCGGATCGTGGTGATGAAGGAGGGGGTCATGCAACAGGTGGGGACGCCTCAGGCGCTGTACGATAAGCCGGTTAACGTGTTCGTGGCGGGATTCATAGGCAGCCCTGCGATGAACTTCTTCGACGTGTCCGTTATAGGGGACGAGAAGGAGATGCACGTAGAGAACGGCAATATGAAGGTGAATGTGCCCAAAGAGCAGGCGGCCCGTCTGATGCCGTACCTGGACAAGAAGGTGATCTTCGGCATACGACCGGAGAACATGCACGATCCGGCGTTCGTGCCGCCGGGGCTGGAGGCGTCAATGGTAGACGCCAAGGTGGTGGTGACGGAGCCGATGGGGAACGAGGTGTTCGTGTACCTGTCGGACGGCAGCCAGGAGTTCCTGGCCCGTGTGGACCCGCGGACCCAGGCGAGGCCGGGTGAGAAGATGCAGGTTGCGCTGGACATGTCCACGATGCAGGCGTTCGATCCGACGACCGAGGAGACGCTGTCCATCTGAGATAGTCCCAGCCATGAAGGGAGTCCGGCCACCGACCGCCGATGAGCGGCCGGTGGCAACCGTAGGGGCGCACAAGTGGTACGCCCCTGTTCTTTTCTCCGGTCTCAAGACTACTTGCCCACCCTCTCAATCAGGGCTTGCCAAAGGTGCAAAACACGGCCTTGACAAACCCCCACCGTTGCAGCATCTTGTTACCGATCTGGTGCTAAGGTGAAACCGATTGTTCCTCGGTCACCCGGCACACGGTCCGACCCGTACCCTGAGAAAGGACAATAGCCAAGCGACATGCCCAGAAGAATCGAACTGACACTCGTTGACGATGACATCACCGCCATTGCGGAGCTGCTGGAGGAAGAAGCCCCACTCACCTCCGACTTTATGTGGCAGGTCCTCGAGACACCGATCGTCCAGAAAGGCATCCACGCCATGTGGGCCGGCTGTGAGATCATGGTGGAGGTCCCTAAGGAGAACTACCGCGGCGATCCGCACTCGGTACCACGGGAAAACGCCTCACTATTACCCTTGCCCGGCGACTTGATGTGGATCCACTTCACCGATCGTATGTTGACCGGCTTCTCACGGGAGATATGGGACTTCATCATCATGTACGGCCCGGACTCGCGTATCGCTACTCAGGTCGGTCCATGGCCCGGAAATATCTGGGCACACATCACCGAGAACCTACCGGCCTTCGCCGAGAGGTGCGAGTCGCTTCAGATGGAGGGAATGAAGAACTTCCGCATCAGCCGGCTGGAGTGACCCCATGGCCAGACGCACTCAGCGTACATAGTTGTGCGAGGTTCATCTTGACAGGCATAATCTCTGTGGTATTGTTGGCACCGAATAGTCAAAGTTAGGAGAGTTAGTAGATGCAAAGAATAAAGAACGTTAAAGCGGTCCCTTTCCTGGCGCTGATGGGATTGCTGGCCGCGCTGGCCCTGGTGGCGGTGGCCTGCGGAGGGGACGATGACGAGGTGGTACCCACACCGACCACGGTCGCGGTAATCACCGAGCCGGAGCCGGCGGCTCCAGAGCCCGCCACAATCGAGATCTGGTGGGCGGGCGAGGAAGAGACGCCTGGGGTAGAGGCGTGGATCGACGAGACGATCGAGCTCTATGAGGCGGCTAATCCCCACATTACGATCAAAGCCACCCGTCAGACCACCGACAGTATCCTTCCAACCGCCCAGAGCGCCGTGGCCGCGCAGCAAGGCCCCGACATCCAGTTCTACTGGGGAATCCCCTGGTTCCTCGAGGATATGTGGGCTGACCAGCTAACGCCACTGGACGACTACATCCCCGAAGAGGTCGCTCACTACCTTCCGTTCCAACAGAAATACGCCTCGTGGAAAGGAAAGACTTACGCCTCCCCGTTGTATAACATCGGCTATCCGTGGCTATACAATAAGCGGCTTTTCGAGCAGGCCGGCCTTGACCCCGATAAGGCACCACAGAACTGGGAAGAGATGCTGGCCGCAGGCGAAGCCCTTAAAGCGGCGGGGATCACCCCCATAGCTATGGGGACGAAAGACAACTGGGGTTCCGACTGGCCGTGGTTGGAGTTTCAGCCGATGACGGTGGCCAGCGAGAAGGACTTTATGGACCTGTTCCTCGGAGTCAGCGGCGAGAAGTTCACCGATCCAGAGCACGTGGTCGTGTGGGAATACCTGCAGGAGCTGATCGAGAAGGACTTCTTCCCCGATGACGTGAGCTCCCTGGAAATTCTCGAGGGCTGGGACCTGTTCCCCCAGGAAAAGGCGGCAATGGTCATGGCGGTTGAGGGCATAATGATAGGATGGGCGGAGCAGATGGGAGGAGTGGAGAACGTCGGCGTGTTCCTCACCCCGCTCATACCCGAGGCACAAGCCTTCGCCAAGAAGTTCCAGACAGGCTCCGCTTACCTGGCCATCTACCACTGGTCCGAAGTCAAAGAGGAGGCGGCGGACTTCATCAAGTTCACCCACACGCCCGAGCGCATGCAGGCTATGTACGATTCAGCGGGGAACATGATGGGCGATGACCGCTTCCAAAGGGCCTGGATCCCGTCTGAAATCGGACAGCAAATATACGACTGGACGTACGACGAAGCAACGGTTGGGCAGTCACTGTACCACGTCGCCTGGCCCACGCTGGTGGACTGGACATGGGTCTCTGTGTCCAACCTGTTTGCCGGAACTGTGACACCTGAAGAACTCGGCGCCGAGGGGCAAAGGATCGTCGAAGCGTGGCGGAAAGAGCGCCCGGATCAGGTCGACAGCTTCAAGCAGTGGATAGAGACTAGCGGACTGGGCGACTAGGCTCAGCCACCCGCACAGAAACCAGAAACCCCCGGAGGTTCCAAAATCCTCCGGGGGTTTCTGAAGATGCCACCGTCACCGCGACCGCAACCAGGCGTAAATCTGGCGCCGGCAGCATTAATCGCTATCTGATTCGTGCCGCCCATGCGTGTTCATGTTGTCTAACGGCCCTGAGCTGAGCACTCCTTCCCAGGGTTGTTTATCCCTCCCAATTTAGCCGCAAGCGTCCAAACGCGCCGGATCTAGGGATGGAGAATGACATGATTTACGATGGACACGCCTACTGCATCCCCGACCAGAAGGGCGACGGCGGATTCGCAGACCGTAAAGAGTTCCACCGGCTTCTTCAGTTCTTGACGGCACACCACTTTCAGCCTGCCCGGCGCGCCAGGGACCGAGCGCCGGCCGACAGCAGCGGCCTAGCAGACCTGTCCCGTCCGTTCGACTTGAACGCCGTCAAGGACGCCAATTTTCGCCCCACCGCCCATGGCCGCTTCGAGTGGGAGGTGGACGGTGAGACGTACTTCAAGCAGGTGATGCCTCCTCTGGTTACCGACATGACCTACACCGCCGACATGCTGGTGGCCGAGATGGACTACTCCGGCGTGGACTGGTCGCTGCTGCACAGGACGCCCTATCTCGGGATAAGCAACGACTTCATCGCCGACTGCTGTAAGCAGTATCCGGACCGCATACAGGGGCTGGCCTACGTGCGGGAGTGGCTGATACCGAAGGACCCGGACGCCGCCGTTCAGGAGGTGGAGAGGTCTGTAAACAAGCTGGGGCTGCACGGGCTCCAGTTCATGCCCCATTTCTCGATTCTTCACGGGGTAACCGAAGACTGGGACTCGGGGGGCTACCGGCCTTTCTGGGACGCGGTGGCCAGGATGAACATCCCCGTGTTTTTCACTCTAATCGGCCTAAATATCGCCCGCCAGGATAAGACGCTGGAAGGGTACCTGAACCAGTTACGGATGCTGCGGAGGTGGATGGAGAGGTACCCGGATGTCAAGGTGGTCCTCACCCACGGGTTCAACTGGCTGAATTTCGTAGAAGGCGACAAGCTGTCAGTCCCGGAGGCGGTCTACGAGACGGCACCATGCGATAACCCCAACTTCCACATACAGCTGCTGTTCGTCGTGTTCCTCGGCGGTGTATTCGACTATCCTATGCCGCAGGTGAAGCCGACGCTGGAGAAGATGACGCACCTCATGGGCGCGGAGCGACTGCTCTGGGGAACCGACATTCCCTTGGTATTGCGCTCTTATACTTACCGCCAGTGCCTTGACCATATCCGCCGTTACTGCGACGACTTCCTCAACCAAAAGGAGATGGACCTGATACTGGGCGGGAACATGGCCCGCCTTATGGGCGTCGAGTCCGCCTGACGCCTGGAAGAGAGCGACTGGTCGTAATTCCCTCCCTTACCTGATGTTTGTGTAGATGCTTTAGTACGCAGCCATTCCCCTCTGTCATCCGTGAGGCCTAGATGGATGCTGCCGGCGACATTGTAGACGTGTTGGTCATCGGCGCAGGCGCGTCGGGGGGCGCACTCACCTGGAGCCTGAGCCAAGCAGGCATCAAGGTCATGTGCCTCGAACAGGGCGGGTGGACCGACCCCAAGGACTATCCACCCCTCATGGACGACTGGGAGCTCCACCGCCAGGCCGAGGCCAACGCCAGCCCCAACGTCCGGAAGCTACCCCAGGACTATCCGGTCAACGACTCCGACTCGCCTATCGAGCCTCTGATGTACAACGCCGTGGGCGGCAGCACGATCCACTGGGGAGCCCACTTCCCGCGTCTGTTGCCCTCCGACTTCAGGGTCAGGACACTGGACGGTGTCGCCGACGACTGGCCCCTGTCCTACGGAGAGCTTGAACCCTTCTACGACCTGAACGACCGTATGATCGGCGTCGCAGGAGCGGCCGGTGACACCGCGTACCCACCGAAACCTCCACGGCAGACTCCGCCCATACCGCTGGGCAGGCTGGGAGAGGCCATGGTACGCGGCTTCGAGACGATGGGATGGCACTGGTGGCCCTCGGACAGCGCCATCATCACACGGCCATACCGAGGCCGTCCGGCGTGCAACAACTGCGGGCCATGCGAGCTCGGATGCCCCACCGGCGCAAGGGCCGGCGCCGACATCACCTACTGGCCGGAGGCGCTCAAGAGCGGGGCGGTCCTGAAGACCGACGCGCGGGTGAGAGAGATCACAGTCGACAAGAGCGGCCTAGCCACCGGGGCCATATACTACGACGCCGACGGGGTAGCACATCAGCAGCAGGCCCGTATCGTCGTGATGGCGGCCAACGGCATCGGCACGCCCAGGCTGTTGCTCAACTCCAGGTCGAGCCTGTTCCCAGACGGCCTTGCCAACGGCAGCGGTATGGTGGGCAGAAACCTGATGTTCCACAACCATGTGGAGCTTGCAGGGGTGTTCGAGGAGGAGCTAGACAGCTACAAGGGGCCATACTCATGTAGCGTCGTCAGCCACCAGTTTTACGAGACCGACCCATCCAGGGGATTCACGCGCGGCTACACGTTCCAGATAGCGAGGTCAGGGGGGCCCGCGGAGATAGCAATGGGCTTTAGCGGGACCAACCAGGTCCCCTGGGGCCAACACCACCACGAAGCTCTTGCCGAGAGGCTCGGCCACGCCGTTACAGTCGCGGTTAGCGGGGAAGACCTCCCAGAGCCTCACAACCGGGTCACCTTAGACCCGCAGCTCACCGACAGCGATGGCATCCCCGCCCCTAGAATCAGCTACACACTCAGCGAAAACAGCCGCAAGATTCTGGACCACGGCATCGCGAGCGGGACCGAGTTGCTAAAGGCGGCAGGAGCGAAGGAGGTCCTGGCCACTCCGCTTTTGTCGACCGGCTACCATCTCATGGGCACGGCCGGGATGGGCGCCGACCCGGCCGGCTCCGTCGTGGACGGCCACGGCAGATGCCACGACGTGAAGAACCTCTTCATCGTCGACGGCAGCGTCTTCGTCACATCCGGCGCGGTCAACCCGACCTCGACGATCCAGGCGCTGGCCCTTTACATCGCCTACTACATCAAAGCAAACGCGCGACACATACTCGACTGAGCCCGTGAACCCGGCCAGCAGAGGTTTCTAGAACGGCCTATCCAGTATTAGGAGCCGCCGGGTTTGGTGGTGACAAGGGAGCATCGATCTCCCATTCCATCTCCTTTGGGTCGGGTTCAGAATGGGACGCCTAATTGCTGACGGTGGGGCGGTTGTTTTGCGCCTTAGGTGCTTAGAGGTATGGCGAGATGGCGTTCTTGGCGGCTTCGTGCAGCAGGTCGTATTCGGTGCGTCTCGTGGCGCCAAAGATCTGGATGCCCCGCTCGAGATCGCGTTCGTAGCTGACCCTGTCGTGAGGCATAATCGCCGGCTCCACCGCCAGCCCGCGCGCCAACGCCCGCTCTATTACGCTCTCGATCGCGCCTAGGACCTCTGGGTGCTCCCATTGTCCGTGGAGGCCCATATCCGCCGAGAGGTCGCCGGGCCCAAAGACCATCCCATCCACACCCTCCACAGACAACATGGCATCCGCGTTTCGAACGCCCTTTGTGGACTCGATCTTGGGGAGGACCAGCATAGCTTCGTTGGCCTCTTTGCAGTAGCGCGCCACGTCCGAACTGTCGTAGCCGGAGTTAGCGGTCATCGCCAGCCCCCTCTCCCCGGCCGGCGGATACTTCATCCAGCGCACCAGGTCGGAAACCTGCTCGGCGGTTTCGGCGTGTGAGAGTATGATGCCCAACGCGCCCGCGTCCAGCATGCGAGACACCAACGACCGCTCCGACGACACGACGGTCACCACGGGTGTGAGCCCGTTGTCGCGGGCCAAGACCAGGAAGCTCGTGAGCGTCTCGCCGTTGTGCACGCAGTGCTCGGTATCCACCAGAATCAAGTCGTATCCCGCTTGAGCGGCGATCTTGATGACCGACGGCCGAAGTGATTCGAACACGTTCATCCCTGTGATACGGCCGCCCGCCTTGAGGGTTTCCCTTGCGGGGTTGGCGATCATAGGCCGGTCAGTTGCCATCACTGGCACCTCCTATTTGTTAACCACGACAGCCAGTTGAAAGAACGGATAATCAATCGCCCGATATCGTAAACCTCTGCGCCGCCACCTTCCACCCACTACGACCATGTCCTCGTGCCAATTTTAGCCGTCTCAGCTACATCGGGCTCCGAGGCTTCTTGACAATTACAGGGTTTGCTGGTAGTTTTTACCGTCGAGAATTCATGTGTTGGGATTCGGCGTGCCAGCATGGGTCTATTCTGATATATTGGGAATCGAAAGATTGAATTGAAAGGAGACAGGATCATGCCGAAACTTCGGAAAGCCGGGCCTGGCGCCATTGTGGCGCTGCTCGCGATGATGGTCTCGTTGGCCATGGTCGCAGCGGCCTGCGGCGGGGATGACGAGAAGGTGGTGGAGACCATTGTGGTGGAGAAAGAGGTACCTGTGGAGGTGATTAAGGAGGTGATAGTGGAGAAAGAGGTGCCCATAGAGGTGGAGAGGATAGTAGAGAAAGAGGTGGAGGTGGTGAGGGAGGTAGAGGTAATCACGGAGGTGGAGAAGATCGTGGAGGTGGAGGCGATGATGGAGGAGAAGGCTCCGGTCACCATCGTGTGGTGGTGGTGGGGCGAGGATGAGTCGCCTGGCATGGTGGACTGGGTCGACGCTCTAGTCCCGATCTATGAGGCGGCGAACCCCCACATCACGATCGACAAAGTCTTCAACACCACCGACGGCATAGTACCCAACACGGTAGCAGCCGTGGCAGCCCAGGGAGGCCCCGACATCGGCCACTACTGGTCCACGGGCCTGTACCTTGACGACATGTTCAACGGCCAGTTCGCGCCGCTGGACGAGCTGATCCCCGAGGATGTGGACCACATCCTCCCGTTCGTGCGTAATTACACCACGTACGAGGGCCACGTATGGGGTCTACCCAACTACAGCACGGGCTACCCGTGGGTGTACAACAAGCTCCTCTGGGAGGAGGCCGGCTTAGACCGCGACTTTATCCCTGAGACCTGGGACCAGCTTCTTGAGGTCGGGGCAGCGCTCAACGCGGCCGGGATCACCCCAATGGCAGCGGGTATGAAGGACCAGTGGTTCGCCGACTGGCCGTGGATAGAGTTGCTGGCGGTGGGCATCGACAGCGAGCGGGAGTTCATCGAGGACTACCTCGGGATCAGCGGCGCCAAGATGACCGACCCCGAGTACCTCGCGGTGTACGAGAAGTGGCAGGAGCTGATCGACAACGACTTCTTCGACGAGAGCGTAAACTCGTTGGGATTCGTAGAGGGCTGGGACATGCTCCCGAGTGGCACGGCGGCCATGACCATGGGGTTGGACTCCTTGGCGATCCAGTGGGAGCGCATACTTGGTGAGGGGAACGTTGGACTTTTCCTCACACCGAAGTTTGACGACGGCGCCCACGGCAATAAGTACCAAACGGGTACAGCGTACTCAGTGGTCTACAAGTGGAGCGACGTCAAACAAGAGGCGGCCGACTTCCTTGCCTTCCAGCACAGGCCGGACATGATGAAGCTGCTGTACGAGCTCAGCGGGGTGATGTTGCTGGACGACCGCTTCGAGAGGGACTGGCTGGACACGCCTGTCGCTCGCGTGATGTACGACTGGACGTACGACGAGGATAAGGTTGGCGAGTCGCTGTATCACATCGCCTGGCCCACCTTGCTCGACTTCACCTGGTCTGGCGGCGGTGCTCTGTCCGTCGGAGAAATGACACCGCTGGAGGTCGCCGAGCTGGCACAGGGAGTGCTGGAGGACTGGCATCAAGACTTCCCGGAGCAAGTGGAAAAGTACAAGAAGTGGCTCGACACCGCTGGATTCTAGGCGAGTAAGCGAATAAGCCGAAAGCCGGTAGAGCCGGTTTAGGAAACCTCCCGGAGGCCTCTGGCTTCCGGGAGGTTTTTTAACGTTAGGGCGGCCCACCAGCCTTAGAGTAGGCCTTGACAGCAGCAGAGTTCCTGGTATCGTGTACCGATACAATCTCCCTCGTTCAAGTGCCCGCTGGGACTCGCATCGTGAGGGACGGGTTTTTCAAAGCTGGAATATTAAATGGCTCACTTTGGATAGTAAGGCCGTTGTGAAAGTTTCGGGGTAGGACCCTGGCTAGTGGTTCAACGAGCTAACGCAGTAATCTCAGATTTCATTCGAAGGCTTCCGAGATCTCCGGGAGGGTTCTTACCCGCCAGAACCGGAGAGCGGATCGAAGTGTGGCGTCCGTCGTGGGGGTTACGCATCCGTAGGGTGGCGGTGCCATACGGATACCTGCTTCCGGCATTGGCCCTCGTTGGCTTCATCTTCGCCTATCCCATCTACCAACTGGTCATTCTCAGCACGGAAAGGGTCATAACCTACCAGGAAACGGTGGACGTCGGCTTCCGCAACTTCGAAATACTGTTCGAAGACGCCATATTCCGCAAGGCCCTCAAGATGAACTTGCGGTTGCTACTGGCCGTCCCGGCCCTGGTGGTGCTCGCGACTATCTTCGCGGCGCTGCTTCACGATCAGATACGCGGCTGGCAGTGGTACCGCGCCCTCGTTTTCTTGCCCTACGTGATTGCGATCCCGGTAATAGGCGTCTCCTTCAGCTACATTCTCCGGTTAAGCGGCCCATTCAACGAGCTCCTGGAGGGCATAGGCCTGGGCGCGCTCGCCCTTGACTGGCTGGGCAAGACCCAAATAGCCCCTTGGACACTGCTAGGAGTAATCATCTGGAAGGAGCTAGGCCTGGGCATCATACTGTTCCTCGCCCGGCTCCTATCTGCGCGCCAGGAGCTGTATGAGGCCGCCGAGTTGGACGGCGCCAACTGGTGGCAACGCCTGTGGTACGTCTCGGTGCCCGAGCTGCGGCAGGTCATGGGGTTCTATGCCATCCTCATCGCCATCACTATGATCAGCTGGGTGTTCGCCTACGTATACACGCTGACGGGCGGCGGCCCGGCCAACAGCACTACTATTATCGAGTTCTACATCTTCCGGAAGGCCTTCGGCTTCGGCGCCGGAGCCAGAAAGATGGGTGTCGCCGCGGCGCTATCGACCCTGCTACTGGGGGTCGTAGTCTTCTTCCTGATGATCCAGTCGGTCATATTTTGGCTATCCAATAGGAGACGGGCAGTATGACCACTGTAGCCATCGATCGGCGAATCAAGGCCTTAAAACATATCCGGTGGGACCGGGTACGCTATAATCTGTCCCGCCATGTGCCGCTGCTGATACTGGTCTTCCTGGCGGTCGCCCCTACATACTTCATGCTGACCACTTCGTTTAAGGAGCACTCCGAGTACGCCGGCAACCAGATGGGCCTGCCGAAAAATCCGACCATCGCCAGCTACAAGGAGCACATAATCGACGGGGATTTCCTCAAGTGGCTTAAAAACAGCGTCATAGTCACGTCGAGTAGCGTGGTCCTCTCGCTCATCGTCGCTTCGCTGGCGGCCTACCCCTTAAGCCGGATGGCCTTCCCAGGCCGGACGTTGATGACCACCGGGTTCATATCACTGATGGTCATACCGCCCATTGTGTACGTCATTCCGTTGTTCGTGCAGTTCGCCAAGCTGGACCTGCTCAATCACTACTACTCGGCCATCTTGATCTACGTGGGTACCCTTCTGCCCTTCTCCACCTACCTGCTCACGGCGTTCTTCAAAGCCGTCCCGGCAGAGCTGGAGGAGGCGGCCCGCATGGATGGGGCCTCGTCCCTCCAGATACTGCGCAGCGTCATCATCCCTCTATCGCTCCCGGCGCTGATAACGCTGGGCGTGGTCAACTCCCTGTGGGTCTGGAACGAGCTGCTGATCGCCCTCATGTTCCTCAATGCCGACGACCTCCGAACGCTCATGATCGGCGTCACGATACATCAATCCCGTCATTTGGACATTCCGCTGATCATGTCGGGGCTCATCCTGACCGTCTTGCCCATCATCGTCGTGTATATCGTCGGCCAGCGGTACTTCATCAAGGGCGCGACCATGGGAGCTGTGAAGGAATAGACCCGCTCCGACCCTCAACACACCTCCGCATCCGATGAGCAGGCTGGGGCCGCCGGACATCATCCAGGTGGGGTTATCATCTTCCTCCTCCTATCTTGAGGACCGCTACGTGATCTCGGTGATCTGGCCGGAGGCGATACCCAGGTCATAGCCCAGAGGAGAAGACGCTGATTAGCCATCACAACGGCCAGACGAACGGCCGCGTTCGCGAGCTTATCGACAATCACCGGCCTGGATGGACCCTGGAGGGTCAGTTTTACACTGACCCGGACATCTACGAACTCGACGTCGAGAAGATATTCCGAAGGTACTGGCTGTACGCCGGCCACGTCAGCCAGATACCGAACCCGGGTGACTACTTCCTCCGGCAGGTCCTGGACGAGACACTGATCATCATCCGGGGCGACGACAACCAGGTGCACGCTCTGTACAACGTCTGCCGCCATCGTGGTTCGCAGATCTGCTGGGAAGAGACGGGCCACGTGGGCAACCTGGTGTGTCCCTACCACGCCTGGGTCTACAACCGGGACGGGACCCTCAAGCACGCCCGGCTCTTTCCCGAGGACTTCGACAAGTCGCGGTTCGGGCTTCACCGGGCTCCTGTGGAGGTCCTGGAGGGGTTCATCTTCTTCAGTCTGTCGGACGAACCCGTTGGCTTCGAACCCACCTTGAGGGACATCCGGCCGCGCATGGAGCCCCACGACTTCGGCAACGCCAAGGTATGCCACACCAAACGCGTTTACGTCCAGTCCAACTGGAAGATCCTCGCCGAGAACTACCGCGAATGCTACCACTGCGGTCCAGCCCATCCCGAACTGTGCCGTACACTGCCTTTGGCCGCGGCGGTCGGCTCCCCTAAGCATACGTTGGAAGTGGAGCGCCTCACCGAGATCGCGGAGGTTCGATGGCGTGAGATGGGGCTGCCATCGGAGCCGGTCCCCCAGACGGTCGATACCTGGTACCAGGTGTTCCGCTTCCCCCTCTCCGAGGGCTTTCTGAGCCACACAGTGGACGGACAGATGGTGGCACCGCCGCTGGGCCGATTTGAGTCCGAGAGGCCGGAGGATATCGGATTTTTCGGCACCGCCATTCTCCCCACCTTTACCGTCGAATGCAGCGGCGATCACGCCGTGATGATGTGTTTTACGCCCGCGGGCCCTACGGTGACCGAGGTGTATATGGAGTGGCTGGTCCGTGGAGATGCGGTCGAAGGCGTGGATTACGACGTTGATCGAGTGACGCACATGTGGAATATCATCAGCCCGCAGGACTGGCGTATTTGCGAGGGCACCCAGGTCTCCGTCAGCTCTAACCACTACCGGTCCGGGCCGTACTCCGAGGTAGAGTCGTGGGCGGACACTTTTATACGTTGGTACCTGCAGTCGCTGCAAGAATAGCCTTCGGTCAGGCGGGCTGATCCCCGACGGGGGGTGAAAACCTACTCGTCATCGCGCCAGGGTTCGCCTCAAGACTGAAAGAGCCGGCGTACTGGCCGTGAAAAACCCGTCGAGCCCACATTCTGGTATACCGTTGCCCATTCTGGTAATGTATAGCAGCTCGCATTGCTCGCAAGCCACGTCTTGACACTCGGATAGTTCCTGGTATCTTCTGGCAGTGTGAGTTCCCAAGCGTCGCGCCTCTGCAAGCGAACTGGTGTTTTGGGGATAGCATCCCGGTCCAGTGGTCCAACGAGCTAACGCAGTGATCTCAGATTTCATTCGAAGGCTTCCGAGACCCTCGGGCGGATTCCCGTCCGCTGGAACCGGAGAGCAGGTCACGGTCTGGCGCCCGTCGTGGGGATTCCGCATCCGTAAGGTAGTGACGCCATACGCATACCTGCTGCCTGCGTTTGGCATCGTCGCCTTCGTCTTCGCCTATCCCATGTACCAGCTGGTCTTCCTCAGCACGGAAAAGGTCATCACCTATCAGAATACGGTGGATGTCGGCTTCCGCAACTTCGACATACTGTTCCAGGACCCGCCCTTCCGTGCTGCCCTCAAGATGAATTTGCGGTTGCTGCTGGCCGTCCCTGCCCTGGTGGTGCTGTCGACCATCTTCGCGGCGCTGCTACACGATCAGGTGCGCGGCTGGCAGTGGTACCGCGCCATCGTTTTCTTGCCCTACGTGATTTCAATCCCGGTGATAGGCGTCGCCTTCAGCTACCTTCTCCGACTTCACGGTCCGGTAAACGAGATCCTGGAGGGCATAGGCCTGGGCGTGCTCGCCCAGGACTGGCTGGGCAGGCCCCAGAATGCCCCTTGGACACTGCTAGGGGTGATCATATGGAAGGAGTTGGGCTTCGGCATCATACTGTTCCTCGCCCGGCTCCTCTCTGCGCGTCAGGAGCTGTATGAGGCCGCCGAGTTGGACGGCGCCAACTGGTGGCAACGCCTGTGGTACATCTCGGTGCCCGAGCTGCGGCAGGTCATGGGGTTCTATGCCGTCCTCATCGGCATCACTATGACCAGCTGGGTGTTCGCTTACGTAATCACGCTGACGGGCGGCGGCCCGGCCAACAGCACGACCGTTATCGAGTTCTATATCTACCGGAAGGCCTTTGGCATCGGCGCCGGAGGCAGAAGTATAGGCGTCGCCGCGGCGCTATCGATGCTGCTACTGGGGGTCGTGGTCGTCTTCATGATGGTCCAGTCGACCCTGCATTGGTTGGGGAGTAGGCAACAGAGAGCATGACCAGTACAGCCATCGACCGGCGAATCAAGGCCTTAAAACATATCCGGTGGGACCGGGTACGCTATAATCTGCCCCGGCAGGTGCCGCTGCTGATACTGGTCGCCCTGGCGCTGGCTCCCACATACTTCATGCTGACCACTTCGTTTAAGGAGCACTCCGAGTACGCTGACAACCAGCTCGGCCTGCCTCGAGATCCGACCATCGCCGCCTACAAAAAGCACATAATCGACGGGGATTTCCTCAAGTGGCTTAAAAACAGCGTCATAGTCACGTCGAGTAGCGTGGTCCTCTCGCTCATCGTCGCTTCGCTGTCGGCCTACCCCTTGAGCCGCATGAACTTCCCAGGCCGGACAATCGTGACCAACGGATTCGTGGCGCTGATGGTCATACCGCCCATTGTGATCGTCATTCCGCTGTTCGTGCAGCTCGCCCGGCTGGATATGCTCAATCAATACTACTCGGCCATCTTGATCTACGTGGGTACCCTTCTGCCCTTCTCCACCTACCTGCTCACCGCGTTCTTCAAGGCAGTCCCGACGGAGCTGGAGGAGGCGGCCCGCATAGACGGGGCCTCGTCCCTCCAGATACTCCGAAAGGTCATCATGCCTCTATCGCTCCCGGCGCTGATCACGCTGGGCGTGGTCAACACCCTGTGGGTATGGAACGAGCTGCTGATCGCACTAATGTTCCTCAATGCCGACGACCTCAGAACGCTCATGGTCGGTGTGACGCTGCACTCCTCCCGCCAGTTGAACATACCACTGATCATGGCGGGGCTTATCCTGACCATCGTGCCCATCGTCGCCCTGTACATCGTCGGCCAGCAGTTCTTCATCAGGGGCGTGACCATGGGAGCAGTAAAAGATTAAACTCCGAAGGTCCGTGGTCAAGTCCCTTACGTCTAGTAACGCAGCGAGATACCTAGAGCTACTAGGCTCCTCTTGACAGTTTCAAACTTTGTGGTATCGTTTTGCACCGGGGTTCGCTCACTTCACTCTTAGCTGCTTCGGCGAATCCAGCATTGGCGTAGGACCCAAACGTCTTACGGCAGCATATCAAGTCAGGGAAGGAGAGAAAATCATGCGAAATCTAAGGAAGGGTGGGCCTGGTGCAATTCTGGCCTTACTCGCGCTGCTGGCCACGGTGGCCGTCGCCGCAGTGGCGTGTGGTGGGGATGATGACAAGGCGGTGGAGCCCGTCGTAATCGAGAAAGAGGTGGTGGTAGAGGTCACCGCGGTCCCCGAGGCGGTCACCGTCGATTACTGGTGGTGGGGCGAAGAGGAGCTTCCGGGCAGCGAGGAGTGGCTGATCGAGACGAAGGAAGCCTTCGAGGCATTGAATCCCCACATCACCGTCAAGCTCTCGCGGCAGGTCACGGACGCTCTGATCCCCAACGCTAACGCCGCCGCAGCGGCACAGAGCGGTCCATGCCTCCAGCACTACTGGCCGACGACCTGGTTCGTCGAGGACATGATCAACGGCAACCTGGTGGCGTTCGAGGACTATCTCCCCAAAGAGGAGATAGATCACTGGAACCTCGATGACCGCCTGTATGCCTCATGGAACGGCAAGACCTACGGCGCGCCGTTCAGCAACAATAGCTACCCGTGGGCGTACAACAAGGCCCACCTGACTCAGGTCGGCTGGGACCCAGATAACCCACCACAGACCTGGGACGAGTTCCGGGAGGTGGCCGCGCTGCTTAACGAGGCCGGGATCACCCCCGTCGCCGCCGGGATGAAGGACGGGTGGTACGCCGACTGGCCGTGGCTGGAGTTCGCGCCCCAGACGCTGGACAGCGAGTCGGAGTGGTACGACATGCTGCTTGGCATCAGCGGCGAGAAGCTGTCCGATGCGAAGTTTATCGAGCCTTGGGTCCGCCTGAAGGAGATGATCGACAACGACTTCTTCATCGACGAGGTCAACTCGCTGGGCATCTACGAGGGCTTGGACCTGTTCCCCCAGGGAAAGGCGACTTTCGTCAAGCTGGCCGAGACCATGGTCAGCGGGTACGCGGACACGTTGGGACGGGAGAACGTGGGCCTGATGCTCACCCCTAACTTCTCCGATGGCGAGCTCGGCGAGAAGGTCCCCGCCGGCGCCCTGCCTGTCGGTGTAACGGGCTGGTGCAAGAACAAGCAGGAGGCCGCCGACTTCGTGGCCTTTACGCACACGCCCGAGCGCATCAAGCGCTTCTACGAGGTCACGGGCGGGATGATCGCCGACGACCGCTTCGACCCAAGCTGGATCGGTGACGACGCCATCGATCTTCAGAGGTACGAGTGGAGCTCCACCGATGAGTTCACGGTCTCGCTGTGGAACACCACCGCCCCCAACCAGGCCGAATGGCTCTGGCCCGGCGTGGCCGGCCTGTTCCAAGGGACCATGACACCTGAGGAGGTCGGCGAGCTCGGCCAGGAGTCGACGGAGCTCTGGCGTAAGACTGACCCGGCTATGGTCGAGAACTTCAAGAAGTGGCTCGGCCAGGGGTTGGGCAGCAAATAATAGGCAAGCGTCCAGAGTCAATCGAATAGCGGACTAGGAAACCTCCCGGAGGTCCAGTGGCGATCTCCGGGAGGTTTGTTTTGATCGAAAGCACAATGGGCGCCCTATCCACACGCGGGGTATAACCCATATCGCTATCCACCATGCTATCATTGCGGCAGCAGAGATACTCCAGGAGCATTAAAGGAGTAGACGCATGAGGCTCAAAGACCGAATCGCTCTAGTTACCGGCGCAGGCCGAGGCATCGGTCGCGGAATTTCCGAAGCGTTAGCCGCCGAGGGCGCCCAGCTCGTTATAAACGACGTTAGACGTGACGCCGCCAACGAAGTGGCGGCCGCGCTTAAAGAGCGCGGAACGCAGACCCTCGCCGCACCGGCAGACGTATCCGACTCAGGCGAGGTCGACGCCATGGTCCAGGCTGCGCTGGACCGCTTTGGCCGTCTGGACATTCTTGTGAACAACGCCGGGATCTCACAGAACTCCCCCTTTCTCTCCATTACGGAGGCCGAGTTCGACCGTACAATAAACATTGACCTCAAGGCCATCTTCCTATGCTCGCAAGCCGCCGCCCGCGCTATGGAGCGAACCGGAGGCGGCGCCATCGTCAACATCACGTCTGTGTGTGGCGAAAAGGTGTGGCTTGGAAACGCCCACTATTGCACCGCCAAGGCCGGGGCCAACATGCTGACACAAGCAATGGCCGCTGAGCTTGCCCCGCTGAGCATTCGCGTCAACGCCATCGCTCCCGGCACGGTAGATACGGAGATGTCTCGTGCGGACGTATCTGACCCCGACGAGGCGGATTGGGTGGTGCGCCGCACCCCGGCCGGACGCATTGGCGAACCCGAGGATATCGCCCGTTTCGTGGTCTTTCTGGCCTCCGACGAGGCCAACTGGCTAAACGGCCAGATACTTACTGTCGACGGCGGCTATAGCCTGCTCGGAGACCCGCTGGTTTAGCGACCACACGTTCGACTACGGTAACACCGTAGCGATGTCGGCATTACGGCGTTGTACCCCGACGACCTTGATCGCCGTCCAAGATGCGATGCGAGTAACACATCTATGAACGCACAAATACGATCGGCCTACGAGCAATTCCAGCAAATATTGGAAGACCAGCACGCCTATCGCCGTTCAACCCTCAACATGGTCGCGGCCGAATCGGCGACCAGCCCGCTGATGGAGCGCATCATAGGCTCAGATTTCTCACGCCGGTACTCGTCGCCAGGCGTGTATGCGGGCGACAAGCACTTCGCGCGTGCTTATGATTTGACCCTCGATCTGGTCCGTCGATTGTTTAGAGTGGACCACGTAAATATCAAGCCCGCAACGGGTAACCTGGCTGTACTGGCGGTAGTGACCGGCCTAACAAAGCCCGGCGACAGGATCGTCAAGGTGGGAGACAAGCACGGCGGGTACCCGATTCGGTTGGCGGAATGGGCCGGAGTGGAGATAGTGGACTTCCCCTTCGACTTCGACCGGCTCAATATCAAGGCGGACGAGGCCATCCAGCAAATGCACCAGGTGCGCCCGTCCCTGGTCATATTCGGGGCCAGCGAGTTCCTCTACCCTCACCCGGTCACGGAGGTCGCGGCCGCGGCCCACGAGGTCGGAGCGGTGGTGGCCTACGATGGTTCGCACGTGATGGGTCTAATCGCCGGCGGCCAATTTCAGGACCCGTTGCGCGAGGGCGCGGACGTGTTATTCGGCAGCACCCACAAGACCTTCCCCGGGCCACAGCGTGGTATGGTCGCGTCCAACGACGAGTCGGTGATGGAACACATCGGCCAAGCGTTGAACCCACCGCCATTTTTGCTGAGCTCCTACCACCTCAACACGACGGTGGCGCTGGGAGTAGCGGCCGCCGAGATGCTAGCCTTTGGCCGTGAGTTCGCCCCACAGATTGTCCGGAACTCACAGGCGCTGGCACAGGGCTTGGTAGACAACGAAGTGCCGGTCTTCACGGCGGCCAGCGGATGCACCCAAACGCACCAGGTCATACTTGAAAACGGCGGCTTCCTATCGCCCGAGGGTATACGCATCAAAGAGGGCATGGAGAGGTGTGGAATCCTGGCCGACGCGGTAGTCCGTATCGGCACTCAAGAAGTCACCCGCCTGGGCATGCGAGAGGATGAAATGCATACTATCGCGGGCCTAATAGCCGACGCCGCTCATGGACGTCGTCCCGAGGATGAGGTTCGGGCCGACGTGGCCTCCCTGACCGCCGCCTTTCAACGGTTGCGCTTCTGCTTCGAAGACGAATCGGAACGTTGAGCCGTTCTGAAACGGGAGTGAAACTTTCAGACGCCTGAGTAGGACATCTCCCGCTGGTTAATGAGCGTCTCCGTCGTCTGCCTCAACCTGCGGGACATGATTGCCGAAAGCGCCCCCATCACCTTGTACCCTATCACGGGGTACGTGTCCAATTCTTTGGCAATGCTGCCCATGATGAACTTGGCCAGTCCCTTGCGGTCGTGGGTGTACATGGCGACAAGGTCTACCTTCCTGAGCAAAACCACGTCCACTATAGCCTGTCCCACTGACTGACCCACAAAGACCTCCTGTCGCCAGCCTTCGTGGCTTCCTTCGGCCCTGTCCATACATTCTTGCAGGCAGTCTATTGCCTTGGCGCGCTCGTTCTCTTCACACTGATCGCTGGACATCATGTGGCCCCCACTATCTGCGATCTCGCGGGAGGAATAACGTGGAGGAGGATGACCTCGGCATTCGGTGCCAGAAGGTCCTTAATCATAGGAAACACTCCCTCACATGCCTCCGAGCGATCAAGCGGTATAAGAACCCTGCTGTACATTGCACACCTCCTTATAAAATAAAAAAGACCGCATTACTCCTACCGTTGAAGCAGGACTAATGGGTCTCTATACTCATCAATTCGCCAGTTCGTTCAGGACGTTTTTAGTTCGTTCCTATGGGCCAACCCTAGCGTTGACCCGCCAGCGGTAACCGTAAACTCACTACTCCCTAATCTGTGAGAGCACGTCCCCAGGCGAACAATATTTATTCCTTAACGATATGTCAACATTGTTCGCAATTTCACAACTATTCTCGTATCAAAAGCATATGGCGACAAACAACACACATATGTGAAAGACATCACAGAGAGGATTTCGTAAGCACTATCCCCGCAATCCACCACCCGTTCGATGTTCGGTAGCTAATACGGGGTACGTCCTCGAATTGCCGAAGGCAGATGGGCGAACACGTTGGTACGGCTTTTATCCTGCGGAGGTAAAGAGCCGCGGAGACGACTGACGAAGTCCGTCCGCCGGGCATTCGTTCACCCTTGGGTTCCCAGCTCCCTGATCGCCGCCAGCAGCTCCTTCCTTCCGCTGTCCTTGAGCAAATAGCCATCGGCCCCTGCGGCCAGCGCCTCATCCGCGTATTGCTCGTGCACCGTTAAGAAGAGAACCTTGATGGCAGGCCACCGCTCCTTGATACGGCGCGTGGCCTCCACACCGCTCATATTCGGCATTTGCGCGTCCATCAGGACGACATCGGGCTGCAGCCGTTCGGCCTCGTCTATACTTTCCAAGCCATCTGTGGCCTCTCCCACGACATCGATGTCAGGGTAGGCCCGAAGGATGCTTCGAAGCCCATCCTTCGCCGCCGAGCTGTCGTCAACTATTAATATCCTGGTCTTATCCACCTCTCGCCTCTTGCCGATCCCCACCACCACTCATAAGTCCCAATAGTCGTATGCGTCTTTACTTAATCATAGTGCCGGTGATTTCACCACAGTAGAACGGCTGACCCGTGGGTCAGCCGTTCTACCGATGAAGTACTAGTACTTTCGGATGACTACAACTTGATGATTCCCATTTGTATTGCCTTGGTCACGGCCCCGGTGCGGTCGTTCACGTCCAGCTTGTTGAAGATGTTGGCCACATGTGTCTTCACCGTGCTCTCGCTGATCGTCAGGGAAGAGGCTATCTCTTTATTGGAGGATCCTTTGGCCATGAGACGGAGCACCTCGACCTCTCTTTCTGAGAGCAGTTCAGTCCCAGTTGCCTGACGGGACAGCTCAGCCAAGCGGTCCAGCACCTTCGAGGCCACACCGGGCTGAATGAGGGACTCACCACGGTGTACGGCGCGGATCGCCTGGAACAGATCTTCCCGGGAGGCGTCCTTCAGCAGATAACCCTTGGCGCCGACCTCGATGGCGTCGAAGATATACTCGTCGCTATCGAAGGTGGTAAGTGTACGTCGTCAAAACAAGTGGGACAAAAGGGGAGCCTTTAAAGCGTGCAACTTGGACGCTAACCGGCTCAGGCAGTTCTCAGATTTGCCAACCTCCGTTCGGCTAGACTCTTTTGCTTCACCTCCTGTCTCGTCGCCAGTATGGCGTCTTGGCGTCCGTGGTACATATCCGCCGGCGTGATGTTCCCCAAAGCCTCGTGATAGCGCTCGTAGTTGTAGTACCTTACGAAGCCCTCCATAGCCGCTACAAGCTCTTCCAGGCTGTGGTGGACAAAGACGTTGACCTTAGCCTTGGCTGTGCGATGGTACCGCTCCAACTTGCCGTTGGTCTGGGGATGGAAAGGTGAGGCGAAGATGTGTTTCATGAACCTGGCCCTTAGGAACTCGTCCAACGCCCTAGACAGAAAGCCTGGACCGTTGTCGCTCAGAAGGGCTGGACCTGGCTCTACAGGCGCCGTCGGTTGACCGGTGAACTCCACCGCATCCTGGACCACGTCGATGATGTCGGCACTGCTCATGCTGGTCTGCACCCTCCAGCCCACGATCATCCTGGAATAGTCATCCAGCACGCTGATCAGGTAGTAGTAGCCCCAACCCACCACGAAGAAGTAGCTGGCATCGGTCTGCCATAGCTCATTGGGCCTGGCAGTCTTGGTGTGAAACTCCTTTCCTGCTGGGAAGCCCTTGGTCTCGGGCGGCTTGATGAGCCCCGCTTCCTTCAGTATCCGGTATACGGTGGACTCGGAGACGTACATGACCTGTTCGTCCACCAGGGTGGTCGCCACCTCTCTCGGGCTCAACGATGGGTGCTCCAACGCATACCTGACCACGTACCGTCTTTGCTTTGTAGCCAACCGGTTCCACACTCGCCTGGGCTCTGGTGGCCGGTCTACCAGACCGTTAAACCCCTTGTCTCGATACCTGCTCTTCCAGCGGTAGTAGGTCGAGGGTGCTATCTGCAACTCTTGGAGGGTCTGCCTGACCGGCAGAGGAGACCTCTCGACGATCTGAAGGACCTCCGCCTTGAGCTGGGCCTCCCTTCTCACATAGGGCTTGCCCATGGGCTCTAACCGAGGCTTTTTTTCAGGACCAGGTTCTCCACCGACAGCTGAGCAACAAGTTCCTTGAGCCGCTCGTTCTCGCGCTTCAAGGCATCGACCTCCGCCTTGTTCGCCTCCCGTAGCGTGTCACCCTTCAGCCTCGACTTGCCCGCCTCCATGTAGTCCTTGAGCCACTTGTAATAGACCCCGGGGTTGATTCCCTCTCGCCTGCACAAGGCGCTGACTGATATCTCCCCGCGGATCCCCTCTATGACGATCCGTACCTTCTCCTCAGGTGTGTACTTGCGACGTGTAACGTTTCTGGTCCGTCGGACCACCTGCCTCGCGTTCTCGTCGGCTTGATCGTAGCTTCGACTGACTTCCTGCATCCTGGCTCCTTTCACTTCCGTGAATCTACTCTCCTACCTGAGCCAGGACAATCGCCTTAATTGTCGCTTCTCAATTCCCCATCAGCTGTCCCAAATGTGCTGACGATACACACGCCGGTCTCTCCCGCCGTTGCTCGCATCACCGGCTCGGTGACCGCCAGGTTCGTGCCCAACCGGGAGATGTCCTGGTGGTAGATAACCCTCCCCTTGCCATCCACCAGATAGGCGAAGCCCTCACTGCCAGCGGTAATTTCGAGCACCTCGTAATACGTGCCGACTGACAGCAAGGATTTGAGGGTAGACATTCCGGCCAGCACGCCCTTGAGCTCTCCGCCACTCGCCACAATAGGCACCGCCAATAGAACGGCGTCCTCGCCGGTGTGGATGTCCCTGAACACGTCCGAGAAACGCGGACGCCGGGTGCTCAGCACCTCTTCCAATTCGGATGGGAGGGGGAAATCCTCCTGCCGCCGCTCGAAGGAAAAGGGGTCCGACCAGACGGCAGTGCCCTCGTTGTCGTAGACCACCACCCCACCATCAAAAACGAATAGCTGGTTTTGGACCTCTTCGAGCGCCTTGCCCAGTCGGGTTGGTTCCATAGAATGAAAATCGTTCTGGGCGGCGATGTTCTGGAGAATCCGCCTATGCAGAGTCAAGCCCTCGGAAAGCCGAGCGGCCGTTATCGTCGCAAGCTCAGTGTCCCGCTGCTCGATGTCCTGGCGTGCCGTGCGCTGGTATACAAAGACGGCTATCACCGACACCGCCACCAGCACTATGGCCCCCGGGATCAACGCGGACAGGAGGACCTTCACTCTGAGGCTTTTAGTGAATAACACTCAGCCCATCTCCTTAGGCCGGGCGGTCTCTTGATTGATTTATCGAGCCGTCCCCTAAGCCTTCGGCCCTCAACCCGGAAGTTTGTCGCCGATATGACGAGAGTTTTTGAGCATAGATCTAATCGTCGAGCCAGCACCTGAAAGCGAGAAGTTCGGCGGCCTTCTGGTTCGCCTCGCAGCCCCGAACATTATGGCGCAGGCCTTGGAATATCGGCCGAAACACGGGGATGATGCGCGGTACCTCATCTATCAGGATGCGCTGGATCTCCCCGTAGGACTCCCTGCGGTCCGCCAGGTAGGCCTGGCTCCGCGCTTTGAGGTGTGTATCGTCAGCACATTTGGGACAGCTGATGGGGAATTGAGAAGCGACAATTAAGGCGATTGTCCTGGCTCAGGTAGGAGAGTAGATTCACGGAAGTGAAAGGAGCCAGGATGCAGGAAGTCAGTCGAAGCTACGATCAAGCCGACGAGTGTGTATCGTCAGCACATTTGGGACAGCTGATGGGGAATTGAGAAGCGACAATTAAGGCGATTGTCCTGGCTCAGGTAGGAGAGTAGATTCACGGAAGTGAAAGGAGCCAGGATGCAGGAAGTCAGTCGAAGCTACGATCAAGCCGACGAGTGTGTATCGTCAGCACATTTGGGACAGCTGATGGGGAATTGAGAAGCGACAATTAAGGCGATTGTCCTGGCTCAGGTAGGAGAGTAGATTCACGGAAGTGAAAGGAGCCAGGATGCAGGAAGTCAGTCGAAGCTACGATCAAGCCGACGAGAACGCGAGGCAGGTGGTCCGACGGACCAGAAACGTTACACGTCGCAAGTACACACCTGAGGAGAAGGTACGGATCGTCATAGAGGGGATCCGCGGGGAGATATCAGTCAGCGCCTTGTGCAGGCGAGAGGGAATCAACCCCGGGGTCTATTACAAGTGGCTCAAGGACTACATGGAGGCGGGCAAGTCGAGGCTGAAGGGTGACACGCTACGGGAGGCGAACAAGGCGGAGGTCGATGCCTTGAAGCGCGAGAACGAGCGGCTCAAGGAACTTGTTGCTCAGCTGTCGGTGGAGAACCTGGTCCTGAAAAAAAGCCTCGGTTAGAGCCCATGGGCAAGCCCTATGTGAGAAGGGAGGCCCAGCTCAAGGCGGAGGTCCTTCAGATCGTCGAGAGGTCTCCTCTGCCGGTCAGGCAGACCCTCCAAGAGTTGCAGATAGCACCCTCGACCTACTACCGCTGGAAGAGCAGGTATCGAGACAAGGGGTTTAACGGTCTGGTAGACCGGCCACCAGAGCCCAGGCGAGTGTGGAACCGGTTGGCTACAAAGCAAAGACGGTACGTGGTCAGGTATGCGTTGGAGCACCCATCGTTGAGCCCGAGAGAGGTGGCGACCACCCTGGTGGACGAACAGGTCATGTACGTCTCCGAGTCCACCGTATACCGGATACTGAAGGAAGCGGGGCTCATCAAGCCGCCCGAGACCAAGGGCTTCCCAGCAGGAAAGGAGTTTCACACCAAGACTGCCAGGCCCAATGAGCTATGGCAGACCGATGCCAGCTACTTCTTCGTGGTGGGTTGGGGCTACTACTACCTGATCAGCGTGCTGGATGACTATTCCAGGATGATCGTGGGCTGGAGGGTGCAGACCAGCATGAGCAGTGCCGACATCATCGACGTGGTCCAGGATGCGGTGGAGTTCACCGGTCAACCGACGGCGCCTGTAGAGCCAGGTCCAGCCCTTCTGAGCGACAACGGTCCAGGCTTTCTGTCTAGGGCGTTGGACGAGTTCCTAAGGGCCAGGTTCATGAAACACATCTTCGCCTCACCTTTCCATCCCCAGACCAACGGCAAGTTGGAGCGGTACCATCGCACAGCCAAGGCTAAGGTCAACGTCTTTGTCCACCACAGCCTGGAAGAGCTTGTAGCGGCTATGGAGGGCTTCGTAAGGTACTACAACTACGAGCGCTATCACGAGGCTTTGGGGAACATCACGCCGGCGGATATGTACCACGGACGCCAAGACGCCATACTGGCGACGAGACAGGAGGTGAAGCAAAAGAGTCTAGCCGAACGGAGGTTGGCAAATCTGAGAACTGCCTGAGCCGGTTAGCGTCCAAGTTGCACGCTTTAAAGGCTCCCCTTTTGTCCCACTTGTTTTGACGACGTACATGGCAGGGTCGCTGCTGAACTATCTGCTGCTAACAAAGCATGCGATCCTTCTGGGTTACATCCCAGAGGCGAGAAGCCTCTACAGGGATTGCCACGAAAGGGTTACACGAAGTCAACTATTTGTTCACAACGAACAAGAGGCAAAACAGTTCCTAGAGGGGAAAGGGCTCACGCAAAAGGTCGTGAATAAGAAACTCATACCGATTCTAGCTTCTACGGAAGAGGAGGAAAAGCGTCTCCACCAGTTTCTCAAGACTGGTTACCGGAGACTAAGTGAAGGAGTACACCCAAATCTCTAGTCTTTTGCCATGAGGACTTTCCTGGAGAGTAATGACCCCAAGGAGCTCGCCTTGAAAGTCGGCAAGGCGACCTACTTTGGCGGACTCATGTCCGAAAAGCATGGCAAGGCTGTCCTTTCTGGCTATTTGGGGACGCTGGCCTCGTCGCTATCGACGCTAAGGTACATCATCGGTACCCTATCTGAGGACTGGGACACACGATACCGGGAATTCCGACCAGACGTTGAGGAGATGATCGGGGTATTGAACGAGGCCGACTAGGTGAAAGAGTACCTCGAGCCTCGGAGGCTGGCCCAGCACTAGGGCTCGAACATCGCCCCCACGGAGAGGCCGCCGTGGATACGGCGGATCGCCTCTCCCAGCAACTCTGCGACTGAGAGCACCGTCAGGCTGGGGAAACGTTCGTCCTCCGGCACGGGTAGCGTATCGGTGACCACGGTCTCTTTCAGCGAGCTGTTGCGCAGACGCTCGTAAGCCTCTCCGCAGAGCACGGGGTGGGTGACGGTACAGTAGATGTCCTGCGCTCCATGCTCCTTGAGCACATCCACTGTCGCTATTACCGTGCCCCCGGTGCTGATCTCATCGTCCACTACCAGAACGTTACGCCCTTCCACCTCACCGATGAGGTTCATCGCCTCCACCTTGTCACCATCACTGCTGCGCTGTTTCTCGACGATGGCGATGGGAGCGTCCAGCAGGCGGGCCATGTTGCGCGCCCGCCTGGCATCGCCCACATCGGTAGCGGCTACCACCAGGTTGGGCATCTTCCTCTCCCTGAAGTTTTGCGCCAGCATTGGAGCCGCCGTAAGCTCGTCCACGGGAATATTGAAGAACCCTTGGATCTGCCCAGCGTGGAGGTCAACGGTCAATACGCGGTCGGCGCCAGCGGTCGTTATGAGATTGGCTATCAATCGAGCCGTGATGGGGATGCGAGGCTGGTCTTTTTTGTCCGAGCGGACGTAGGGGTAGTAGGGCACCACCGCCGTTACCCGTTCGGCCGAAGCCCTCTTGGCCGCATCGATCATGATCAGCAGCTCGACGAGATGCTGATCGACCGGCACTGACGAAGGCTGCACCAGGAACACGTCTTTCGCCCTGACGTTCTCCCGGATACGGACGAAGGTGTTGTCGTTGGAGAACTTGAAGACCTCGCAATGCCCGAGTCCTATGCCCAGATAGGCGCAGATGTTCTTCGCAAGCTGGGGGTGCGCGTTTCCCGTGAATACCTTCAGATCTTCGTCTAGAGTCATGCCCCTTCGTCCAAGAACGCTTTCCCAACACCGGAAGCCATTTCAACGGTCGAGCGGCCCGTAGGTAAAAACCCGACAGGGGACGTTATTATAACAAAATCCTGGACGCCAAATCCTCTTCCAGCTGAGCAGTTTTCGTACATCACTGGCAGTAGGACATGCCCTTTCTCTCTCCAGGACCATCGGGGAGCCGTGCATGGAGACTGTTTCTGAACCTTCCCGGCCATACGGGACACGCGTATATTGCAGTGCAGCCATCTCCATCGCCCACACGCACCGAATGAGTACACCGGTTCATCTAACCAAACGTAGATACTCAAGGAGGGAGCACCCCTATGGCTAACAATAGAAAGCTACACCGGTCTCTGCTCGCGCTTGGCCTCGTTGCGATCGCCGGGACCGCCATAGGCCTGGGCGTATCTGGAGCGTTCGACTTGTCTACCAAGGCATCCACCCAAAACGACGGTGCCGCTTCGGCCTCCGCACTAGAGCCAACGTCGACTCCACCGCCGGAGTCCGTGGTCGCTCAGGAGCCCGCAGCCGACACGGCTGTCGAGCCGGACCCGAACTTCGAGCAGGCGTTGCGGAGGGCCCGGATCTCGATCAGCGACTGGAGGACCGACTTCAGCAGACACACCGTCCCCTACAGCGATATATTCTCGGGCGGCCCGCCGCGCGACGGGATTCCGTCCATCGACGACCCCAAGTTTACGACTACCGAGGACGCCGATCAGTGGCTCAGCGATACCGAGCCGGTCATCGCCTTCGAGCTGAACGGCGACGCCAGGGCCTATCCACTCCAGATACTGACCTGGCACGAGATAGTGAACGACGTAGTAGGCGGCGTCCCGGTGACGGCGACCTTCTGTCCCCTGTGCAACTCCGCCATCGTGTTCGACAGGAGGCTGGACGGGACCATCTACGAATTCGGGGTGTCCGGCAAGCTGCGTAACAGCGACCTGATAATGTACGACCGGCAGTCGCACTCGTGGTGGCAGCAGTTCACCGGCGAGGGGATAGTAGGAGAGCTGGCGGGCAAGCAGCTCACAATCCTGCCAGCCTCGATCATCTCGTACGCGGACTTCAAAGCCTCCAATCCGGAGGGTGCGATTCTCTCTCGGGATACGGGTTTCGTCCGCGACTACGGCCGGAACCCCTACGCGGGCTACGACCGCGCGGACAACCCTCCGTTCCTGTTCCGCGGCGACCTGGACGGCCGCCTGCTTCCCAAGGAGCGAGTGGTGGCGGTGACCGTGGGCGAGGTTGACGCGGCCTTCCCTTACTCGGTCCTGGAAGAGGAAAACGCGGTCAACTACACCGTCAACGGCCAAGACCTGGTCGTCTTCTTCAAGCTAGGAACCAACTCGGCCCTGGACAAGAGCTCGATCGGAAGCTCCAGAGACGTCGGAGCCACCGGAGTGTTCGACCCTCATGTGGATGGACAAAGGCTTACCTTCCGGGCCGACGGTGACAAGATCGTGGACAACGAGACTGGAAGCGGCTGGAATATTCTGGGCCAGGCCATAGAGGGACCGCTGAGCGGACAAGAGCTTACTCCTATTGTCCATGCCGACCACTTCTGGTT
>CBDFLT010000005.1:0-85302 GCA_965249225.1 Dehalococcoidia bacterium
ATAAGGTTCGGCACCACTCCGATTTCCTGGAATACGCGCGTATAACGGACACGAGCTGGGTCGGCTTATACTGGGGTGACTTCAGGAACCGACTACGGGGCACGAAAGTGCTGGAACTTGGTGCGGGTGATGGTCTAAATGCCCTGATTATGGCCTCTCTGGGTGCCCAAGTCTTTGCCATCGACATTGTTCCTGAGAGTCCCAAGATTATCGACCAGGCAAGTCGAGCATTGGGATTACAGGACCACGTTGAGGCGGTAGAGGGAGACTTTCTACAATTGCCATTATTGGCCGATTCGTTCGACTATGTGGTCGGCAAGGCGTTTTTGCATCATCTGACTCATGAATCGGAGGACTTGTATCTTCGCAAGGTGGCAAACCTCCTCCACCAAACTGGTGAAGCCAGGTTTGTTGAGCCAGCTATCAATAGCAAACTATTGGACACTATCCGATGGCTGGTGCCAGCACCCGGGCGGCCATCGAAGCTAAGCCATCGGGCATTCGCCGAGTGGAAATCCCTGGACGCTCACCCAGAGAGGGATAATAGTTCCGCTCACTTCGAACGAATCGGGTTTAAATACTTCAATCAAGTTGAAATCACACCCATCGGAGGAGTAGAGAGGTTCCATCGAATTCTCCCACTAGGCCACTTCAGAAGACCGTTCAGACGGTTGGCGTTCCGCTTTGAAAAGTGGATACCCTACAAGGTCAACTTTACTATTGCCAGGTCGCAAACTCTTGTATTTCGCGGACCTCGGGCTCCCTAGTCGGCAGGTAGTCGGTGCTCTCCGTGAATAGCCTGAACCAACGTAATCCTAGCTTCGTTCAGGCGACGGCCCAAGTGCAGCCTCGTAGCTGCAGGGATACTTCCACCCAAGTACACTATTGCCCATGACGGAACCTCACGATAGCTAGAGTAGACCGAAATATAAGAGTTCTAGTCTGGGGTTTGGGCTACGTCGGCACAGTCACCGCGGCGTGCCTGGCACGGCTGGGGAGTGAAGTCATAGTCGCAGAGCCGAATTCAGCGAAAGTCGAGGCTCTCAATGCGGGACACTCCCCCATCAAAGAGCCGGGACTGGACGACCTGGTGCGCGAGAACGTCTCAAGCGGAAAGTTGTGCGCCACGGATAATGGCGCCTCCATGGTCCCCTGGGCGGATGCTTCGCTCATCTGCGTGGGCACTCCGAGCGCCGACGATGGGAGTGCAGTGATGGACCACGTGCGCAACGTGGCGGCGGAGATTGGGCGCGGCCTGCGAGATGCGGCCGGTTACCACGTCGTGGCACTGCGTAGCACAGCATTACCAGGCACGGTTAGGAATGTGCTCCTCCCGATCTTAGAGGAGCACTCTGGGCGACGCGTTGGGAGTGATTTCGGTCTGGTATCAAATCCAGAGTTCCTTCGCGAGACCACGGCGATCAGCGATTTTCACGCGCCTCCTTACACCATCATCGGTGAGCTGGACGCCGACTCCGGCGATGTGATCGAATCGCTGCTTCGAGACATCGAAGCACCTGTCCACCGCGTCACGTTGGAAGAAGCAGAACTCCTCAAGCTAGCTAACAACGCGTTCCACGCCCTCAAGATCGCATATGCCAATGAGATCGGCCGGCTATGCGACCGACTTGAGCTGGATAGTCACAGCGTCATGCGGCTGGTCTGCGCCGATACCCAGCTCAATATCTCCCCCGCCTACCTGCGGCCTGGCTTCGCCTTTGGGGGGTCCTGTCTACCCAAAGATCTCCGCTCCCTGACTTTCAACGCACGGCAACTGGATGTTGAGCTCCCACTTCTGGAGGCGGTACTGCCCAGCAATCAACTGCAGGCCAAGGTCGCACTTCTCAAGGTACGAGAGCTTGGCGCCAGGCGCGTGGCCGTGTTGGGTCTGAGTTTCAAACCCGGCACGGACGACTTGCGTGAGAGCCCTGTAATCGACTTGATTCGAGACCTGCTACAAGACGGCGTGGATGTACTGGTGCACGACCCTGATGTGAAGCTGGATGAGATGCTCGGCTCAAATCAGGCATATCTCAAGCATCAATTGCCACAGATCAATGAGATTTTGATACCTCGGTTAGAGGATTCTCTAGATAACTGTCAGGTTGTCGTTGTTACCCAGAGCAGACCCGCGTTCGTCAAAGCACTACAAGCGTTTAAAGGAGGTGCAGTAGTCCTCGACCTGGTACGCTTGAGTGAAGATCTTCCCTTAGAAGACGTCCGGGACTATCGAGGCATCTCCTGGTGAAACAGTCCCCGAACCGTTGGCTCATTCTGACTCAATACTATGCACCTGAAATCGGCGCCCCCCAGATTCGACTACGGTCTGTGGCTCGCGAGCTTCGCCGACACGGTATGGATGTTGAAATTCTGACCGCCATGCCCAATTATCCTGCTGGCAAGACCTTTCCCGGCTATTCCAAACGGTGGCGAATGCGGGAGGAAATAGATGACATAGCGGTCAGACGCACTTGGGTGTACGCCGGCACGGGGCGGTCTGGCGTAGTCAGGCTGCTAAACTACCTCAGCTTCACATTTACCGCCTTGCTGGCGGCGCTACTGGGCCCACGCCCCAGCGTGATGTTGGTAGAGTCTCAGCCGCTGTCACTCGGCTTAGTAGCGATTCTGATGAAGTGGTTGCGGCGAGTACCCTATGTTTATAACGTGCCTGACCTTCAGATAGAGGTAGCTCATCAACTTGGGTTTATGCGCAATGGATTCATCCTGCACCTCGCCTGGAAGCTGGAGAACCTGTTCCTGCGACACTCCTGGAAGGTATCCACCGTAACCCAACGGTTCATTGAGCAATTCCATAGCCGCGGCCTGCCGCGTGAGCAATTAACCTTCTTGCCCAATGGTGCGGACACTAATTTCCTGAGACCGCAACCGCCATCCCAGGAGCTGTTGGACCGCTGGGGACTGCATGGCAAGAAAGTATTCCTATATGTGGGAACCCACGCCTATTATCACGGCCTAGACACCTTGATCGAGGCCGCAGCGTCGCTCAGAGACCGTCCAGACATCGCGTTTTTGATGGTTGGTGACGGTCCGGAGCGGACTCGACTTGTGCAAATGGCTGAGGGCCGAGGCCTGACCAACGTCGTATTCGGGCACTCGCCATACGAGGAAATGAGTCTACTCTACTCCATCGCCTACGCTTCCGTCGCGACATTGCGGAAGATGGATGTCGCCCATGGCATGCGGCTGTCCAAGATATTTCCGTCTCTTAGCTGTGGAGTACCGGTTATCTACGCCGGTTCAGGTGAGGCCGCCGACCTGATCGAAGCAAACGGGTGCGGCGTCGTAGTCGCTCCGGAAGAACCATCGGCGCTGGCGAAGGCGATCGTTGACCTGGCTAAAGACAACGCGCGCCGAGAAAAGATGGGCGTCGCCGGTCGAGCATTTGTCGAAGCGGAGTACAACTGGCCGGACATTGTCGATCGATGGATAAAGGAACTCGGATATCAAGGGGCGTAGATCGGTGAGCGGCCCTGGTTCCTGGCCGATACAGGTCGTCTGAAATCATGCCTACCCCACCCGAAATAGAGCGGCTAAAGAACGTTTATCGCTCATATCGTGAGAGCGAAGCCTTTCAGAGGCAGTGGGATAAGAGCAATCCCGGCAATCGGGCGATACTCCAGGAGCGGCAGCGAGCGGTACGGAGAGTCCTTGACGTCCACGACTTCCTTCCATTAGGAGGCCGTAAAGTGCTGGAGGTAGGCTGTGGTACGGGCGGGACCCTTGCCGGTCTGCTTGAGTTGGAAGCACGGCCAGAGGACTTATACGGTGTAGACCTTCTGGCTGACCGCATTGCCACAGCCAAGCAAAGCTATCCGGGCATCAACTTTCAGTGCGCCAACGCCGAGCAGCTAGACTTTCCGGACTCCAGTTTCGACCTGGTTCTGCTGTTCACCGTCTTCAGTTCCATACTGGATGTGCGAATGGCCCAAAACGCGGCCAATGAGGTATCCCGCGTGCTCCTCCCTGGAGGGGCGGTCCTGTGGTACGACTTTCGCTACGACAACCCACGCAACCCCAACGTGCGAGGAATGAAATTAAAGCGAATTCGAGGCCTTTTCCCTGGTATGGGCGTCCATCTGAGAAGCCTCACGCCACTTCCTCCTATAGTCCGTCGCCTGAGCCGATTGACGCCGCTGCTGTACCCGTTGCTCGCAGCTCTTCCACCGCTGCGGACACACTACATTGGACTCCTCGTCAAACCGAGATAAGATTTATCCCAGTTAATGGTTCCAGGCCTGAAGGTCCAATCCACTGGGTATGATTCAGAAATCGAGCGTGGAGGTTAAACCGTTCGGTCAACATTTCTGCCATTCCATCGTCCCTCAATAGATGAGGACGACATTCACGAGGTCACAGAGACGCTTCGCTCGGGCTGGCTTACAACCGGGCCTCGGGTCAAGCGCTTCGAGGACGAATTCGCCTCATACCTCGGCGCGCCCCACGCCGTAGCGGTGAACTCAGGAACCGCGGCCCTGCATCTGGCTCTAGCCGCCATCGGCCTGCGGGCTGGTGACGAAGTGATAGTGCCCACGGATACTTTCACCGCCACCGCCGAGGCGGTAACCTATTTCGGGGCACGTCCCATCTTGACGGATTGCCGCAGAGACACTTTCAACCTAGACGAGCGAGCGCTCGAGCAGGGTGTGAGTCCGCGGACCAGGGCCATAATCCCGGTGCACTTCGCTGGTCAGCCCTGTGAGATGGAGCCGATTTTGGATGTCGCCGAGCGACATAAAATAAGGGTAATCGAGGATGCCGCCCACGCGTTGCCGGCGAAGTATGACGGACAGATGATCGGTACTATCGGTGAAATCACGGCATTCAGCTTTTATGCGACCAAGACCTTGACCACCGGCGAGGGTGGAATGGCTACCACCAGCAACCCAGAGTTCGCCGATGAGATGCGTACCCTCAGCCTTCACGGTATAAACAATGCGGCCTCCAACCGCTATTCGGCCGATGGGTCCTGGTCCTACCAGGTGGTGAAATCGGGGTTCAAGTACAACATGACCGACATGGCCGCAGCATTGGGTATCAATCAGCTCAGGAAAGCGGAGAGGTTCAGGGAACGTAGGGACGAGATCGCGACGCGGTACTCCCACGCTCTAGGGGAACTTGATGCCGTGCGCATTCCAGCGTTACAGTCCAATGTGCAGCACGCGTGGCACCTGTACATAGTTCTGCTGAACTTGGAGGCGCTGAAGATCGATCGATCTCAATTCATTGAGGAGTTGAAGAGCCGCAATATCGGCGCCAGTGTCCACTTTATTCCACTCCACCTCCACCCATACTATTGCCAAACGTTTGGATATCGTCGAGGGGACTTTCCCAACGCCGAATGGGTGTTCGACCGTTGTGTGTCGCTACCCATCTACCCGGACATGAGCGACCGAGATGTGGATGATGTGGTTGAGGCGGTGCAGGACGTAGTGCGAGAGTACCGACGCTAGTATGCTGAAACGGCTACTCGACATATTCGCTTCTCTGGCTGGGCTGGCCATCACTCTACCGCTATACCCGTTCATTGCCCTCGCGATCAAGCTAGATTCCCCGGGGCCGGTGTTTTTTCACCAGAAGCGGGCGGGACTTAATGGCAAGCCGTTCTCGATACTCAAATTCCGTACGATGGTGACCAGTACCGAAAGGCAGAGGCCGATCAGCGTGAAGGAAGACCCGAGAGTGACCAGCGTCGGAAGATGGCTGCGCCGGTACGAGATAGACGAGCTCCCTACCCTGCTCAACGTGCTCATCGGTCACATGAGCATCGTCGGCCCGAGACCTGAGCTGCCCATGTACGTTGAGCACTACACTCCCGAACAGCAGCGAGTACTCTCGGTGCGGCCCGGTATGACCGACCTAGGCACTCTCCGATTCCGCAATGAAACCGATCTGCTCGTCGACGGACGCTACTCCGCGGAGACCTACCTGCAGGAGGTTTTGCCGCGGAAACTTCGTTTGAATCAAGAGTATATCGACAAACGAAGCATCGCGTTCGACCTTCAGATCATATTGAAAACCCTGACTCTGGTAGTCCGACAGAAAAAACATTAGGGCATCAGACACGTAACATGATCAGTTCGATAATATCCAGGCTCGCAGCAGGTACCACCCGAATGCCGCCGCGTCTCCGCGTAGCAGTCATCCTTCTGACACAGATCCTCCTGGTGGCGGTATCGTATCTATTTGGCTTTGTCCTGCGCCTGGATTTGACCCTGTTCGACCGGAACTTCGATGAGCTTCCCATGGGTCTGATCGGCAAGACCCTACCCATACTAGTCCTTTTCCGCATGACTTCGCTGGTAGGATTTCGCCTGCATCAGCGCGTCTGGAGCTATTTCGGTGTGGCGGACCTTCTCCAGATCATCAAGGCGACCACCCTCAGCTCGCTGGCGTTCGTTTTTCTCATGGTCGTCACGTTCGGCTTCGACGAGTTTCCGAGAAGCGTCATCGCCCTGGACTGGGCGGGTAATATCGTGCTTCTCAGCGGCGTGAGCATGGTGGTCCGGATTATCAAAGAGGGCCTTCAGGATGTCGGCGAAAAGGGTAAAAGCGCCAGCCGCCTGTTAATCATCGGGGCGGGAGACGCGGGAGCGACTCTTTGCTCCGAGGCCCTGAGCCGCCGCCACTTCCGTTTCAGGCCTGTAGCGTTTGTGGACGACGATGCCCGCAAGACAGGGACTTCTATTTTGGGAGTACCGGTAGTGGGGCAGAGTAAAGACATAGCCGACGCGACCAAACGTTATAACGTGGACATGGCGGTAATCGCGGTACCTGCGGCAACCGCTTCGCAGATGAGGCATTTGGTGGACTCCTGCACACAGGCCAACCTACCATTCAAGGTGCTGCCCGCTACCGTAGATATTTTGGACGGGACTGTTAGTTTCACTCGAATCCGAGAGATAGATCCCGTGGACTTGTTGGGCCGACCGCCTTCGAAACTGGACCGGCAGTTGATTCGAGAGTTCATCCAAAATAAGCGTGTCCTCGTCACGGGCGCTGGAGGCTCGGTAGGCTCCGAATTGGCGAGGCACTTGGCGAGTCTCGAACCTGCTCTCCTCATCTTGATGGATCATTCGGAAAACCCCCAATTCTTCCTGGAGGCCGAGCTTAGTAACGCATTCCCTCAGGCGCCTATGGTCTTTCCGGTGGACGACGTTACGGACAGCATCGCCCTGCACGCATTGATGGACAAATACAAGCCAGAGCTAGTTTTCCACGCCGCCGCACATAAACACGTCCCATTAATGGAGCGGTCACCCTCCCAGGCGGTCAAGAACAACGTTGGAAGTACGTACTGTGTTGCAAAGTGCGCTATAGACGCCGGCGTGGAAAACTTCGTCCTCGTCTCCACTGACAAGGCCGCCAACCCCACGAGCGTCATGGGAGTGACCAAGCGCCTCTCCGAGATTCTAGTGCAGGAAATGAATCGCATCGGGAAAACGAGGTTTGTCTCGGTGCGGTTCGGGAACGTCATCGGAAGCAACGCCAGCGTCGTGCCTATATTCAAACAGCAGATCGCCAGCGGTGGGCCGATCACGGTGACGCATCCAGAGGCCAGACGCTATTTCATGAGCGTGTCTGAGGCAACGGGGCTAATTATGCAGGCAGCGGCCACCGGACAAGGGAGAGAGACCTTCGTACTGGATATGGGAGAGCCGATAAGTATCGTCAGTCTCGCCGAAACGTTGATCGAACTGTCGGGTCTTAAGCCCCACGAAGACATTGAGATAGTCTATACAGGATTACGTCCGGGTGAGAAGCTGTTGGAGGAGCTACACACCGCCGCAGACAACTTCCACCCTACGGGGATCGAAAAACTATTTGTACTTACAGAGAACGACGACATGGTCCCCACCCTGAAAGAGATCGAGGGGTTCCTCCAGCAAATTCCCCACTTGCAGCCTGAGCAAGTCAAGGCGCAGTTACAAGCCCTCGTCCCCGAATACCAGCCCTGGAACGGCCCCAGCGATACTCTGATAAGGTCCGATTGAACTCTTTATACGGCCCGTCGGCACCGATGCCACAGGGCAAGTCCCAAGAGTTGACGGACTTTATCACACTTCCCCTGCACACCTTAACCCTCCCACTTGACGACCGGCAGAACCTCGCCTTTCCGCTGATTGGATAGAAGAGGTAAATGACCGGGCTCGGGTGTAGGTCCGGAGGCCGGTAAAGGAAAGCGTATAAACAGGCCGAAGCTGTCCATAATCATCCCCGTCTACAACGAGGAGTCAATGATCGGTGAGGTCATCGACCGAGTACAGGCCGTAGACCTCGGTGACATTGACAAGGAGATCATCGTCGCGGATGATGGCTCGACCGATCGTAGCGCGGAAGTTATCGCGCAAAAGCAGCACGAAAGCGGAATTATCAAGGTCCACACGTCCGACACCAACCTGGGGAAAGGTGCGGCCATCCGGTTCGGGCTTGAGTACGCAACAGGCGACCTGGTAATCATCCAGGACGCCGACCTGGAGTTGGACCCCAACGAGTACTCTCAGCTCATCCAGCCCATACTCGACAGTAAAACAGATGTCACATACGGGTCTCGCTTTCGAGGGAAATCCAAGAATATACCGCTGCGCACAATGCTGGCCAACCGTTTTCTCACTTTCCTTACCAACGTGCTCTACCGAGGCCGTCTCACCGACATGGAAACGGCGTATAAGGTTTTCAGACGTGAGGTCATCAATGGCCTGCACTTACGGTCCTCGGGTTTCGACATCGAGGCGGAGGTAACAGCAAAGCTGTTAAAGGCCGGCCATAAGATCCACGAGGTCCCCATTTCCTACAACCCAAGAACTGTAGACGAAGGTAAGAAAATCTCGGGGATCGATGGTATTCAAGCTATCTATGCACTGCTCAAGTACCGATTTTTCGGCTGATTGGTCCAGCAACACATGCCACAGTATCTGAGAGGCCATATGATGCCTATTCTGGTCTTGGCGCTGATCAGCGCCCTCATCCTCGTAGAGGGACAGACTTCCCTCAAACACGGCCTTATATCCAGTCGGGTGGGCTTTCTGGAGAGTCTCTGCGCGCGATGAGCACTTGGATAAGGGTTCTCACCGAGCCGTATATCTTATTAGGTTTTGGGCTCTATGCCGCCGCATCGCTACTGTGGCTAAGAGTACTTTCTGAGCTGGAGCTGAGCCAGGCTTACCCTCTGGTAAGCCTTAGCTACGCGTTTTCTCTCGTTATTGGCCGCTGGCTATTCGACGATGCCCCTTAGTCCCGCCCGGATTATCGGCGTCGCTTTCATCGTCGTCGGTGCAATTGTTGTATCGAGAAGCTAGCGTGAGAACACGGCGGTGGACGGTGTCCCTGAAAGTGCTGGGCATTGGCTTGATTGTGGTGGTGCTGTCCGGACTGATCGGACTCCTTAGCTGGGGCATGGTCAATAAGACACCCGCGACGGGCTTGAGCGGGAAAACTCGGGTCGACAAACCGGCCCTGGACTTCCGGCTGTCCAGTCAGAACGGCGCCGAATTTCTTCTGTCTGAGCACCTAGGGAATCCCATCGTGATCAACTTCTGGGCCTCCTGGTGCCAGCCTTGTAGAGTAGAGGCGCCGGTGCTGGAGAGAACCTGGCGCAGGTACCGAGACCAAAACCTAGTGCTGGTCGGAGTAAATATCCAGGACGATCAGCGCCCCGCCAGTGCCTTTATCAGAGAATTCGGTATCACTTACCCAAACGGGCCCGACGTGGACGGAATAATCACCATAGACTACGGAGTAATCGGCCTTCCAGTGACATTCTTCGTAAACAGGAACGGGACCGTCGAGCGCCGCTGGGTTGGGGCGATCGACGAGGCAACCGCCGAGGCCTGGGTCGCGGAGCTGATCGCCGGCACGGAGCCGTCTGGAGTGCGTGAGGCGGAGAACCTTGAAGAGTTCCTCGAGCTAGAGTAACGGAGAATGGCCGGACGAAGAGTCCAAGGAAAAGCAGATGACAAAATCAGTACTCCCTGAATCCAAGGTGCCACTGGTCCCGCCTCGAATCCTGCTGGGGCCAGGGCCCAGCGCCGCAAATCCCAGGGTGCTTCAGGCCATGATGGCACCGATGATCGGCTATCTCGATCCCGACTTCGTGCTGATTATGGACGAGGTGTCCGAGCTTCTGAAGCAGGTCTTCGAGACCGAAGACAGCATCACGCTCGCCATCTCGGGGACCGGGTCCGCCGGCATGGAGGCCGGTCTCTCCAGCCTCCTGGAGCCCGGCGACACCGTGGTGATGTGCGTCTACGGCTACTTCTGTGAGCGGATGGTGGACATAGCGACGAGGGTCGGCGCCAACGCGGTCCCCCTGAGGACCGAGTGGGGCCGCGCCTTCCCGGTGGAGAAACTGGAGGAGGAGCTCAAGAGACACTCTAGCGTAAAGGCCGTCACAGCCATCCACGCCGAAACGTCGGCCGGGGTCCAACAGCCCCTTGAGGACATCTCAAGTCTGGCGCAGGCGCATGACGCCCTCTTCATCGTGGACGCGGTCACATCGCTAGGCGGGAACGAGGTCGCCGTCGACCGGTGGAATATCGACTACGCGTACTCGGCAAGCCAGAAGTGTCTCGGCTGCCCGCCGGGGATGTCGCCGGTGGCCTTGAGCCCCAGGGCGCATGAGGCCATCAAAAACAGAGAACGCAAGCCCGCGAGCTGGTATCTGGACCTTCAGCTACTCGCCAACTACTGGGGATTCGATCATGTCTACCATCACACGGCGCCGGTCAGCAATATCCTCGGCCTCAGAGAGGGCCTAAGGATCGTCCTGGAGGAGGGGCTGCAAAATCGATTCGACCGCCACCAGCGCAACGCGTCCGCACTCTGGGCGGGCCTGGAGGCGCTGGGCCTGGAGCTGGTCGTGCCAAAAGAAAATCGCCTGGCCCAGATCACTCCGATATGGGTACCCGAAGGGGTGGATGAGGCCAAAGTCAGGGAGATCCTGCTCCGCGAGTACAATATCGAGATCGGCAAGGGCCTAGGCGACTTCGCCGGAAAGGTATGGCGGGTCGGACTGATGGGCGAGTCCAGCAAGGCGGAGTACGTGCTAGCCTTGCTCGCGGCCCTGGAGGAGATCCTTCCACGGCTGGAGTTCGAGGTTCCGTACGGGGCCGGCGTGAGCGCCGCCAGCAGGACGCTGGCGGGCAGTTAGATCCTTTTTCTCCTCACATCACTCGCCGTCTTTGCCAACACCGGAAGTCAAGGAGTACCTATGTACGTCATAGTAGCGCCAATTCAGATTAAACCGGGGCTCAAGGACGGGTTCATCGAGGCGATGATCGACGACGCCAAAGGGTCGGTGAGCAATGAGCCTGGATGCCTGCGGTTCGACGTGATCCAGGATGCCAACGACCCCAACCGGATCTGGCTCTACGAGGTGTACAAGGACGAGGCGGCGTTCCAGCAACACATGGAGGCGCCTCACTTCATCAAGTGGCGGGACACGGTAAAGGAATGGATGGACGAGGCGCCCGAGGGCGCCGGCTACGGCGCCTACAGCATCTGGCCTCGCGACGAGGACTGGAAGTAGGCCTCACCCAGGACGAGGCCTCGCAATGAGACCACTTCCTGGTGCACTCCGCCTATTTGTCGAATACCTCGGGGTTGACGCAGGTCAGCAGGTGCTCGCCCTTCATACCCCGTAGCAAATTCGTAGCCGCGATCCTCGACATCTCCCGCCGGGTGGCCACACTGGCGCTGGCTATGTGAGGCACGATAAGGCAGTTGTCCAGCGTCAGCAGCGGGTCATCCATGGGAATGGGCTCGGGCTCCGTAACGTCCAGAGCCGCGCCAGCGATCTTCCCCTCATTTAGCGCTCGATACAGCGCCTTGGGGTCCACCACCGGCCCCCGAGCTGCGTTCACGAGAATGGCGTTCGACTTCATCTTCGATAGGATGTCGTCGTCGATCAGGTGGTAAGTCTCGGGGGTCAGGTTGGTGTGCACAGACACGAAATCCGACTCGCCCAGCAGCCGGTCCATGTCGGTGTATTCCACAGAGTACTCCTCCTCAACGTCCTCACGCCGCACCACGTCGTAGTACAGCACCCTCATATCGAAGCCGCTTGCCCGCTTGGCCATCCCAAGCCCGATGCGACCCAACCCGATGATGCCCAGCGTGGCCCCGTGCAGGTCATGACCCAGATAGTGAAGAGGGTGCCACGTTTTCCACTTGCCCGCATGCACCGCCCGGCTGCTTTCTAGCAGACGGCGGCCGGCCGCCATCATCAGAGCAAAGGTGGCATCGGCGGTCGTCTCCGTAAGCACCTCGGGCGTGAACCCCACCGGAATGCCTCGCCTGGTTGCCTCGGCCACGTCGACGTTCTCGTACCCCACGGCGATCTGGCTGATCACCTTCAGCTGAGGGCCGGCCGCGTCCATGAGCTCCCCATCTATCTTGTCGGTCAAGAGGCACAGGAGTCCGTCGACACCTCTGACTTTTTCCAGCAGGACATCCCGTGGCGGCGGAGTCTCTTGTCGCCAGACCTCACCTTCCACCTCAGCGAATATGGCGTCCAGCCACTCGGGAAAGATCTCGCGGGAAACAAACACTCTGAGCTTTGCCATAAACCGTCTCTCCGATGCGATATACGCGAATGTAGCGGCAATTGTATCCGAACCGGGTTCCCAATTTCCACCGGTGCGGGAACGACGCAAACTGCCGCTGCCGCTCTGAGTCCATCTCAGGCGGACGAAGAGTCTCCCAAGGCGTCTAGGTTAATAACCGAAAGCCGCCGTCCGCTGCTTGACACCCCCCTACCCGTCTACTACCATAAATTCGGAGCCGAGGTAGCTCAGTCGGTAGAGCACAGCACTGAAAATGCTGGTGTCGCCAGTTCGATTCTGGCCCTCGGCACGCCCAGCAAGACCTGAGTGCTTCGGCCAACCTACGTTGGCGCCAAGTTGGGTGAGCGGGCGTAGCTCAGTGGTAGAGCGCGTCCTTGCCAAGGACGAGGTCGTGGGTTCGAAACCCATCGCCCGCTCCACAAGTCTTCTTTAACCTCAACCTCATGATGAGGTTGGGCCGGCTCCCTGATCACAGTACCGGCCCACTGGCGAGTAGGCTTCAGTGCAGGGGCCGATCTCAGCAAGGCCGTCCGGGGCAAGAAAATCCGTAACCAGCTTACCAGCGTTCGTTGAGCGGGCCCAGCGCGGGGGCCCGCTCTTTTACGTTGTGCGATCCGAGACTCTGGTATCTGGACACAGTTTCTATTAAACTCGGGGTTGATCTGATTTAGATCAAACCCACCAATACATTTAAGATCCAGGAGAATGACATGATTTACGATGGACATGCCTACTGCATCCCCGACCAGAAGGGCGACGGTGGGTTCCCAGACCGTAAAGAGTTCCACCGGCTTCTTCAGTTCTCCATGGCACACCACTTTCAACCGGCCTGGCGCGCCAGGGACCGAGCGCCGGCCGACAGCAGCGGCCTAGCAGACCTGTCCCGTCCGTTCGACTTGAACGCCGTCAAGGACGCCAATTTTCGCCCCACCGCCCATGGCCGCTTCGAGTGGGAGGTGGACGGTGAGACGTACTTCAAGCAGGTGATGCCTCCTCTGGTTACCGACATGACCTACACCGCCGACATGCTGGTGGCCGAGATGGACTACTCCGGCGTGGACTGGTCGCTGCTGCACAGGACGCCCTATCTCGGGATAAGCAACGACTTCATCGCCGACTGCTGTAAGCAGTATCCGGACCGCATACAGGGGCTGGCCTACGTGCGGGAGTGGCTGATACCGAAGGACCCGGACGCCGCCGTTCAGGAGGTGGAGAGGTCTATAAACAAGCTGGGGCTGCACGGGCTCCAGTTCCTACCCCATTTCAATACCCTTTACGGTGTAACCGAAGACTGGGACTCGGGGGGCTACCGGCCTTTCTGGGACGCGGTGGCCAGGATGAACATCCCCGTGTTTTTCACTCTAATCGCCCTTCAGGATAAGACGCTGGAAGGGTACCTGAACCAGTTGCGGATGCTGCGGAGATGGACGGAGAGGTATCCGGATGTCAAGGTTGTCCTTACACACGGATTCAACTGGGTAAATTACGTCGACGGCGACAAGCTATCGGTCCCGGAGGCTATCTACGAGACGGCGCCATGCGATAGCCCCAACTTCCACGTACAGCTTCTCTTCGTCGTGTTCCTCGGCGGTATATTCGACTATCCTATGCCGCAGGTTAAGCCGACGCTGGAGAAGATGGCAAAGCGCATAGGTACCGACCGGATGCTCTGGGGAACCGACATCCCAATGGTCATGCGGTACTACACTTACCGCCAGTGCCTTGACCATCTCCGCCTCTATTGCGAAGACGTGCTGGGACGAGAGGGCCTGGACCAGGTACTGGGCGGGAACATGGCCCGCCTTATGGGCGTCGAGTCCGCCTAACGCCTGGAAGAGAGCGACCGGTCGTAATCCTCTACCTTGCCTGATGAGGGCCCAGCTCTTTGCAGCCTTTTCCGTCACCCTGCCATCCCTCTCGTAAGCCAGTGAGGCCTAAATGGGCGCTGACAGCGACATCGTAGACGTGTTGGTCATCGGCGCAGGCGCGTCGGGGGGCGCACTCACCTGGAGCCTGAGCAAAGCAGGCATCAAGGTCATGTGCCTCGAACAGGGCGGTTGGACCGACCCCAAGGACTATCCACCCCTCAAGGACGACTGGGAGCTCCACCGTCAGGCCGAGGCCAACGCCAGCCCCAACGTCAGGAAGCTACCCCAGGACTATCCAGTCAACGACTCCGATTCGCCCATCGAGCCTCTGATGTACAATGCCGTGGGCGGCAGCACGATCCACTGGGGGGCCCACTTCCCACGCCTGTTGCCCTCCGACTTCAGGGTCAGGACGCTGGACGGTGTCGCCGACGACTGGCCCCTGTCCTACGGAGAGCTTGAGCCCTTCTACGATCTGAACGACCGTATGATCGGCGTCGCAGGAGCGGCCGGTGACACCGCGTACCCACCGAAACCTCACCGGCAGACTCCACCCGTACCGCTGGGCAGGCTGGGAGAGGCCATGGTACGCGGCTTCGAGACGATGGGATGGCACTGGTGGCCCTCGGACAGCGCCATCATCACACAGCCATACCGAGGCCGTCCGGCGTGCAACAACTGCGGGCCATGCGAGCTCGGATGCCCCACCGGCGCAAGAGCCAGCTCCGACATCACCTACTGGCCGGAGACGCTCAAGAGCGGGGCAGTCCTGAAGACCCACGCGCGGGTGAGAGAGATCACCGTCGACAAGAGAGGCCTCGCCACTGGGGCCATATACTACGATGCCGATGGGGTAACTCATCAGCAGCAGGCCCGTATCGTCGTGATGGCGGCCAACGGCATCGGGACGCCCAGGCTGTTGCTCAACTCCAGGTCGAGCCTGTTCTCCGATGGCCTCGCCAACGGTAGCGGTCTCGTGGGCAGGAACCTGATGTTTCACGACCACGTGGAGCTCGCAGGGGTGTTCGAGGAGGAGCTAGACAGCTACAAGGGGACAACGTCGTGTTGCGTCGTCAGCCACCAGTTTTACGAGACCGACTCTTCCCGAGGGTTCGTACGCGGCTACACGTTCCAGATAACTAGGCCAGGGGGCCCTGTACAGATGGCGCTGGGCTTTGGAGGGACCAATCAGGCCCCCTGGGGCCGACACCACCACGAAGCTCTTGCCGAGAGGATCGGACGCACCGTTACAGTCGCGGTTAGCGGGGAAGACCTGCCCGAGCTTCACAACCGGGTCACCCTGGACCCAGAGCTCACCGATAGCGATGGTATCCCAGCACCTAAAATCAGCTACAAGCTCAGCGAAAACAGCCGCAAGCTCCTGGACCACGGTACCGCGAGCGGGACCGAGTTGCTAAATGCGGCAGGAGCGCAAGACGTGCAATCCACCGGCCCACTCATTCGTCACGCCGGCTACCATCTCATGGGCACGGCCAGGATGGGCGCCGACCCGGCCGGATCCGTCGTGGACGGCCACGGCAGATGCCATGACGTGAAGAACCTCTTTATCGTCGACGGCAGCATCTTCGTCACATCCGGCGCGGTCAACCCGACCTCGACGATCCAGGCGCTGGCGCTCTACATCGCCGACTACATCAAAGCAAACGCACGACACATACTCGACTGAGCCCGTGGACCCGGCCAACAGTCTATCCGTGATGCTGGCCCAAATACCGGCGGGCGTTTTGAAACTGGTACTAAGAGGAGACCGAGATTAGCAGCAACGGCGAAGTGCCAGATGTCCTGGTCATCGGCGCCGGCGCTTCAGGTGGTGCGTTCACCTGGAGCCTGAGCCAGGCCAACATCAAGGTCATGTGCCTTGAGCAGGGCGGTTGGATCGATCCTAAGTCCTACCCGCCCGCACAGGACGACTGGGAGCTCCACGCCCAGGCCGAGCTCGACCCCAATCCCAATGCCAGGGGATTGCCGGAGGACTACGCGGTCAACGCCACCGACTCCGCCATAGAGCCCCAGATGTACAACGCCGTCGGCGGAAGCATGATCCACTGGTTAGCGCACTTCCCTCGACTCCATCCATCAGACTTTAGAGTCCAGACGCTAGACGGCGTGGCCGACGACTGGCCCCTTACCTATCGTGACCTCGAGCCTTACTACGACCTGAATGACCGGATGACCGGAGTCGCCGGCGTGACAGGCGATCCCGGCTTCCCACCAAAGCCTCCCAGGCAAACGCTACCTGTGCCCCTAGGCAAGCTGGGCGAAACCATAGTCGGAGGGTTCGAGAAGCTAGGATGGCACTGGTGGCCCTCGGACAGCGCTATCATCACAGAGCCCTACCGAGGACGGGACGCATGCAACAACTGCGGACCCTGCCAGCTCGGCTGCGTGATTCGCGCCAGGGCCAGCACGGACGTGACTTACTGGCCGGAGGCTCTCAAGAACGGGGCGGTCCTGAAGACCCGCACCCGGGTGCGGGAGGTAACAGTCAACAGCAAAGGAGTCGCAGACGGCGTCATCTACTACGATTCCCACGGCATCGTCCACCACCAGCGGGCGAGGATCGTGGTGATGGCGGCAAACGGCATCGGAACACCAAGGTTGCTGCTGAACTCAACGTCGAGCCCGTTCCCCGACGGCCTGGCCAACAGCGGCGGCCTGGTCGGTAAGAACCTGATGTTTCACCCCTACGCCATGATGACAGGCGTGTTTGAGGACGATCTCGAGGGCTATAAGGGACCCTCCCAGTGCACCGTAGCCAGCCAGGAGTTTTATGAGACAGACCTCTCCAGGGGGTTCGTTCGGGGTTATATGTTCCAGGTGGGCCGAACCGGAGGCCCCGTGCTCACGGCACTGGGATACGACGGGAACCCCGCCATCCCATGGGGCAGCGACCACAGGAGTAACTACGATAAACGGTTCGGCCGGACGATCACGGTGGCGGCGTGCGGCGAAGACCTGCCGGAGCTTCACAATCAGGTCACCCTGGACCCCCAGCTCACCGACGGCGACGGCATCCCGGCACCCAGGGTAAGCTATACGGTGAGTGAAAACAGCCGCAAGCTTCTGGACCACGGTATCGCCCGTGGGACCGAACTGCTGGAGGCCGCAGGAGCGACACAGGTCCTCGTCACACCCCTCACTAGACTTGCTGGATTCCACTTAATGGGCACAGCCAGGATGGGCACCGATCCGGCCAACTCCGTCGTGGACGGCCACGGCAGGTGCCATGACGTGAAAAACCTATTCATCATCGATGGGAGCGTCTTCGTCACCGCGGGCGCAGCCAACCCCACATCTACAATCCAGGCGCTGGCGCTCTACATCGCCGACTACATTAAAGCGAACGCACGGAACCTAATTCAGTGACCTCAGATGACGAATTCGGATTGTAACAACCTCGCCAGACTGGAACATTAGCCGAAGGGAGGCACAATATGACGTCTAAGCGAGCGGATGGACCTTCCTTTTTTGTAGGCGGTCAGCGGGACCTCTTGATCGCCATCCTAAACCGCATCGTGCCGGCTAGCGGAGACTTCCCCGGCGCGGGGGACCTAGGAGTGGCCGAGTTCGTTGACGGCGTCGTCGGAGACTCAGCGCTGCTAAAGCGTGTGTTTCTGGAGGGGCTGGCACAGGTCGAGATCGACAGCGACGCCGAACACTCCAAGGATTTCGGCGAGCTGTCAGATGACCAGAAGGACAGCATCCTGAGAAAAGTGGAATCGTCCTTCCCGGAGTTCTTCCAAGCCCTCGTGCAGCAGACCTACCGGGGCTACTACAGCGATTCACGCATAGTGACGCTATTGGGCCTCGAAGCACGTCCCCCACAACCGCTGGGATACGAGATGGAGCCCTTCGACATGAGCCTGATTGAGCCGGTGAAGAAGCGAGGACAGATCTACAAGGACGTTTGAAACAGCCTCCAGGCACTGTGTACCTGAACAGCCGTTCTGAGGGCTTGTGCTATGCTATTTGTGTGAGAAACGGCAGTATTAGACCCTCGCTAACGACTCATGAGTGAGCAGCCACAAACCAGCACATCTGAACCAGCATCTGCCCCATCCTTGAGCCGACGGCTCCCATGGCAGAGAAGCCACCTGCTGATATTCACCATCCTGGGGGTGCTGGCCCTTGACCAGCTCACCAAATACCTCATCAGGTCATACCTAGAACTCGGCGAGTCCTGGCCTGCGGAAGGCTTTGTCCGCCTAACCCACGGGACCAACTCGGGCACCGCCTTCGGCCTGTTCCCCAACCAGACCTTCATCCTGATCCTGGCATCGCTAATAGCCATCGGTTTTTTGTACTACTTCTACAGGTCACAGGCGGGGCCAAGGGCTCTGCTGAGGTTTACAATCGGCCTGCAGTTGGGTGGCGCATTCGGTAACCTAATAGACCGGGTGAGGGATGGCGCCGTGGTGGACTTCATCGACATCGGCCCATGGCCTATCTTCAACGTCGCCGACTCCTCCATAGTGGTGGGCATCTCTCTGCTGGTCTGGACAATGCTCATCGGCGGAGGCCGGCCAGCTTCACCTGCCGAAGACTCAGACAGGCCCGAGGACAGCGGCAGCCTTAACCCGTGACCCGCACACTATTAGTCCCTGCAGACGCCGGCGGTCAACGTCTCGATACGTTCCTCGCCCATGAGTGCCCGGACCTCTCCCGCTCCCGGCTCCAACGTCTGATAGTAGACGGCAATGTTATCGTCGAGGGCGGACATGCGAAACCCGCGTTGAAGGTACAAACGGGCCAAGTCATCGAGGTAACGGTCCCCGAGCCTAAACCAGCAGGCATATCACCGCAGCATATCCCGCTAGAAGTCGTGTACCAGGATGCAGACATCCTGGTGGTCGACAAGCCGGCAGGACTTACGGTCCACCCAGCTCCGGGACACCCGGACCGCACTCTCGTCAACGCGGTGCTGGCGCTGTGTCCTGATCTCCAGGGCATCGGCGGTGTCACCCGTCCAGGGATGGTTCACCGGCTGGACAAGGACACGTCGGGACTAATCGTGGTGGCCAAGAACGAAAAGGCGCACGCGGACCTGTCAGTCCAGTTCAAGGAGCGACGTGTCAAGAAGGCGTATCTCGCCGTGGTCCACGGCCGCCTCGAACCACCCGAGGCGGTGATCGAAGCCCCAATAGGGCGCGATCCCGCCAACCGGAAAAGGATGGCAGTGACGGCCAACGGACGGGAGGCCACGACCCAATACCGGGCGATTTCTTACTTGGAGGGCTATACGCTTGTGGAAGCCGTTCCGTCCACGGGTCGGACGCATCAGATCAGGGTGCATATGGCCTCGCTAGGGCACCCTCTCGTGGGCGATGGGACCTACGGGAATCGCCATCCCATACTGGACAGACACTTTCTCCATGCCCACCTATTGGGATTTCGCCTCCCGGCCACCGGCGAGTACGCGGAGTTCAACGCCGAGCTGCCACAGGAGCTCGCCGCATTCCTCGATACCATCAGGCCTTCGGCGGACGAGGGCAGGTCCCTTTGAGAGCGGCGACGGCCTAGCCGGGCTGCACCTCCCCACGATCCAGTCTCCGGCGCCGCTGCATGCGTCCCCACGCGGCTGAGCTTGCCATCGTAACGATTAGGAAGCCCACCGCGGTAAGAACTACCGAGCCTCCGGCCGCAAGGTTCGCATAATAGGAGATGGAAAGGCCCACCAACGCGCTAAACACACCTATTGCCATGGCCAGCACGATCGAGGCCCGGAGCCCTGTTGCCAGACGCAGGCTCGACATCACCGGGATTACGATCAGCGCCCCCACCAGAAGAACGCCCACCACTCGCATCGAGAGCGTTATTGTGGCACCCGTCAGCACCGCCAGGGCCAGATTTACCGAGAACACTCGGACTCCTGTAGTCCGCGCCAGCTCGCTATCGAACGAGACCTGAGACAGCTCCGGGTAGAACAGAGCAATGAAGCCCAGTACGATAATTAACAGCCCTACGAGTAGCCAGAGCTCGGTCGAGGTTACCGTCAGCACGCTACCGAACAGGTAGCTGAATAGGTCGACGTTGAAACCGTCGGCCAGGCTTATTATCACAACAGCGAGAGCCAGTGCGGTGTATAGGACCACCGCTAGGGCCGCGTCTCCCGGCATCATGCGCCGCGCTCGCACTATCTCAATGGTCGCCGCAGCAATGGAGGTCGCTCCCATCGCAACAAGAGGTGGGTACGTTGAAGTCAACAGACCGATGGCGACCCCAGTCAACGCTACATGGGACAGGCTGTCGGCAACCAGCGATAACCTACGAAGCACCAGAAATACGCCGAGCGCCGGCGCCAGCGCGCCAACCAGCGTGCCACCGATCAGCGCCCGGACCATAAAGTCGTATGTGAGTATCTCAGGCATAGGCCACTACCCCAAAGCGTATGCTCTTTTCCGACCCACTCCGGACTGTGTCCGGGCACATCCTGCCCCAGCCACTAGGCGGCCTCAGGTGCATTTCGGAGGTTGCCGACGGCTTGAACGCAACCACGCAACCTACCGGTGCTCATGCAGGGCGTCGTGCAGCAGGACGTCCACCTGCAGTCCGTAGAGGGCGGACAACTCATCGCGGGTAATTTTATGGGGCGGGCCGTGAAACACCATGGTCCGGTTTATGCAAGCGACGGTCGTCGCCTCACGCATTACCACGCCGATGTCGTGAGTCACAATAAGGATGGTGATGCCTTGATCCTGGTTCAGGCGCCGAAGAATCGAGTAGAAGACCTCCTGTCCGGCGGCGTCAACGCCCGCGACCGGCTCGTCCAGCACCAACAGATCGGGCTGACGAATCAGCGCCCTGGCGACCAGCACCCGCTGCTGCTGCCCTGCCGAGAGGGATGAGACCCGCCGCCGTCTCAGGTCGGCCACACCCACCTCCTCCATCGACCGCACTACGGACTCCAGGTTGCTTCGACGCCAGACACCGAAAGGATCGAATCCCCTGTATAAGCCCTGCGCTACCACCTCCTCGACAGTAATGGGTGACTGGTGGCTCACTCCTTCCACAGACTGGGGCACGTATCCCACCCGCCACCATGAGCGAAACTCGTCTACGGGCTCACCGAAAATGGAAACAATGCCGCGGTTAGGCTTGACCAAGCCCAGCACCAGCTTTAGAAGCGTCGTCTTCCCGCTGCCGTTGGGACCCAGAATGGACGCGAACTCGCCGCGCCGGACCACGAAGTTGATGTCCTCGACCGCCGGCTGAGAGTCGTACGCGAACGAGACGTGATCGAAGCCAAGACAAGGCTCCAACACGGCCCCAGAGGCCGCTGCCTTAGTTGTGGTCGATCGAGTGGCACGGGGTCGGGTACGCATCACGGTCCACATTTCAGCGCAACGCGGAGGTTCGACAGGTTGACCTCCATGATCGAAAAGTAAGTCTCGCCGCGTTCAACGTCTTCAGGAGACAGGCTCTCCAGTGGATGCAAAGACAACGTCCCGGCACCCACCTCCTCGGCCAAGGTGTCGGCCAGCCTGTCGCTCACGTTGGGTTCGACCATAACGTAAGCCACACCCAGCACCTTCAAGCGGTCCGCCAGCCGTGCCAGCTCCTTCGGAGAGGGCTCGACCTCGGGAGAGATGCCGGAGATCGGGGCCGCCTCAAGGCCGTATCGCAGCGCCAGATAGCTGAACGCGTCGTGTGCCGTGGCGAAGTGGTTGATGGCGCAGTCCGCCAGGCCCGCGGCAAACCTCTGGTGGAGCGTCCGAAGCTCATCTATCAGACCGTCGGCGTTCTCGAGGTAGACCACCTGCCTATCGGGGTCCGCACGCTGGAGCGCATCTCGGATCAACCTAACCTGCTCGACGGCCCTCAACGGGTCGAGCCACACGTGCGGGTCCGCTGAGTCATGTCCGTTAGCGCCGCCGGATACCTCAGCTACACCCAGGCTCGCCTCCACGATAATCCGGTCTTCCACACCGCTGGCATCCAGCGCCCGGTCGAGCCACGGCTCGAATCCGGCGCCGTTATAGACGACCACGTCGGCGGAAGCAAGGCGACGGATGTCGGAGGGCGTGGGTCCGAAATCGTGCGCCTCGACGCCGGGCGCAACCAGGTTCACTACCTCGACGGACTCTCCGCCAACACGGCGAGCGAAAAACTCCAGGGGATATAGGGTGGTGACCACGATAATCGGTTGCGTGCCCACCACAGTCGGGACCACTCCCGCAGCTTCCTCAGACGCCTGATCCGAGCCCGTTCCTCCATTCGAGCACGCGGTCGCCAGGAGGCCTAATCCTGCTATACCCAGCACCAGCCTCCACCGGCAGACGAGTGTCGACACCTTATTGATACTTTGTCTCACTAAGGATCTCGCACTTTCTCGAACAGGGTTATGGCGAATCGGTCCTCTAGCCCTCTGGGCTAGCCAGGCACTGGCGGCACGTGATGTAGAACTCCATGCGATGGCCGACAATCTCGCCCGAGATGTCTGCGCCGATACCACGGAGGACGCGCTCAATAGTCGAGTCGCGGAACTCGCCCACGGTGCCGCACTTCACGCAGATGGTGTGGTGGTGATGCTCGACCCTAGCCAGAGTGTACTTGGGCGCTCCATTAGGCAGGGCCAGCTTGCAGATCACGCCCTCGTCCAGAAGAAGCCTTATGGTCCTGTAGACGGTCGCGCGCCCCACACCCGGCAGCTCGTCGCAGATCTCCTGAGCGCTGAAACCCTCCTGCTTGGTATCCAGCAGGTCGATCACATCGCGCCGAGGCCAGGTCACGCGATAGCCGCGATCCTCCAGCGTCGCCAGTAGATCATGCCTGGTGGGATTAGTTTGAATCATGATACTAAGTATCAATTATATCTGCGAAGTCGCCAGATTACAACACGCGAAACGATACTGAGTATCATTAGGCCTGCTGATTATCAGCCGCAGGCCCTGACGGCTCGAGGTAGAGTTGCTGTGCCCACGATGTTAGAATGCTTCGAGCATCATGGCGAGCAAAGTCCGCGTAAGATTCGCGCCCAGCCCGACCGGCGAACCCCACGTCGGCAACCTACGCACGGCCGTGTTCACGTGGCTCTTCGCACGCCATGCCCAGGGCTCCCTTATCGTCCGCATCGAAGACACAGACCAGGAGCGGAAGGTGGAAGGGGCCGTCGAGATGCTGCTGGAGTCTTTGCGATGGCTAGGGCTGGACTGGGATGAAGGCCCAGAGGCTGGAGGAGGTTATGGCCCTTACTTTCAGTCTCAGCGCCTCTCGTTGTACCGCGATGTAGCGGGCCGGCTGCTCGTTACCGGGGACGCCTACAACTGCTACTGCTCCCCGGAACGCCTGGCCGAGGTGCGGAAGAAGCAGGCCGAACTCAAGCAGCCGCCGGGCTACGACCGCCGCTGCCGCAATATGAGCGCGAGCGAGCGACGAGAGCAGGAATGCAAAGGGACCACGCCCGTCGTTCGATTCAAGGTGCCTGCGGAGGGCGTGACGACGGTCAATGACCTGATCCGTGGAGAAGTCTCCTTCGAGAATAACCTCATCGACGACTTCGTGATCATGAAGTCGGATGGGTTCCCCACCTATCACCTGGCCCATCTTGCGGACGACCAGGCCATGGAGATAACCCATGTGCTGCGCGCCGAAGAGTGGCTTCCCAGCACGCCCAGACACCTTTTGATCTACAAGGCTCTTAATTGGGAGCCTCCCAGGTTCGCGCACCTGCCCATCATCCTGGCGCCGGACAGGTCGAAGCTGAGCAAACGCCACGGCGCCACCTCGGTCCTGGAATACCGCGCAATGGGTTACCTGCCGGACGCGATGCTCAACTTTCTCGCCCTTCTGGGTTGGTCTCTGGACGACAAGACGGACATCATCTCCCGCGACGACCTGATCCGTCACTTCTCCATCGAGCGCGTCGGAAAGTCTGGCGCCGTGTTCAACTCGGAGAAGCTGGAATGGATGAACGGCCACTACATGAGGGAGCTGGCTCATGGCCGGCTGGCGGAACTCCTGCTCGACTACTGGGGCCACTTCCCACCCGCAGAGATCCAGGACCTGCCATCCAAGGAGCGTCTAATTCGTATCGTTCCTCTTATCCAGGAGCGCATGAAGACGCTGAAGGAGGCGGCGGCGCTGATCGCGTTCTTCTTCAAGGACAGTCTGGACTATGAGGCCGAGGACCTGATTCAGAAGGGCATGAATGCTTCAGGGACGAAGGAGGCGCTGCAGAAGACGCTGTCACGACTGCAGGAGCTCACGGCCTTCGATGCAGAGACGACGGAGGCATCCATGAGGTCCCTTGCCGAGGAGCTAGGTCTCAAGGCCAAACAGCTCTTCGGCTCGCTACGCATTGCCACGACGGGCCAGCGGGTCGCCCCTCCCCTGTTCGAAAGCATGGAGGTCCTGGGCAGAGACCGGTCCCTCCAAGCCATCGAGGAGGCTATCAGAAGGCTGTGATGGTCGTTGCATCCACTTCCTTGACACCCTCTGAGCGCCTATCTATACTGCGTCCGGAGTCGGGAAGCGCAGCCGCCGAAAGGCGCCATAGATGTCGCTGAAACAAACGCTTGAGGACGACTTGAAGGAGGCGATGCGAAGCGGCGACACCGCCCGGCGGTCAACTATCCGGCTCCTGCGCTCGGAGATTCACAACGAAGAGATCGCGCGCCAGAATGAGCTCGACGATGAAGGCATAATCGCGGTGCTGGGCAAACAGGCCAAGCAGAGGCGAGAAAGCATCGAGGCCTTCGAGAAGGGCAACCGAGCGGACCTTGTAGAGAAAGAAAAGGCCGAGCTCACGATCATCCTCGAATATCTGCCCGAGCAGATGTCGACGGAAGAGGTCCAGCAAGTAGTCGAGGCCGTTATAGAGGAGGCCGGCGCCAAGGGCCCGCAGGACATGGGCCGGGTCATGGGCCTTGTAATGCCCAAGGTCAAAGGCAGAGCCGAGGGTCGTGAGGTTAGTAGCGCGGTCTCCAGGCTGCTGCAGGCATTGGAGGAGTAGATTCTTCATTCGCCAAAAGCGAACTCAGAATGACATCAGCCTCCCGGTTGAGCCCAAAGGCGTTAGAAGGTCGGAAGGCATAGAAGAGGCGCTTGGTTTGAGTGCTTTCGCCAGCCCAGATCCAGCCGAAACCGGAGCCACTGAAGGGTGGCTTTTATTTTTTCCAGAAGAGGTCTCATGAGGTTCGGTGTAGTCGTATTTCCAGGCACCTGGAGCGATGCCGATTGCTTCCAGGTTTTGGACGAAGTACTGGGGCAGCCGGTCCAGTATGTGTGGCATAAGGAGACCGACCTCTCTTCTTTCGACTGCGTGGTCCTACCGGGCGGCTTCTCCTACGGCGACTATCTCCGTCCCGGTGCCATCGCGCGTTTCTCGCCGGTCATGTCGGCGGTAGAGGAGTTCGCAGAACGGGGCAAGCTCGTGCTGGGCATATGCAACGGGTTTCAAATCCTGTGCGAGGCGGGATTATTGCCTGGAGTCCTGAGGCCCAACGCACACCTCAGATACCGGTGCCAGTGGACCAGCCTTCGCGTGGAGAACACATCATCATCCTTTACCGGCGCCACAAAACAGGGCCAAGTCCTCGACATACCCATTTCCCATGGCGAGGGTAACTACTTCGCCGACCCGGAAACCCTGGCCAAGCTGGAGGACTCAGATCGGGTTCTCTTTCGGTACTGCTCACCGGATGGAGAGGTGTCCGAAGAGGCGAACCCCAACGGGTCGATGGACAACATCGCGGGCATAACCAACGAGCGTGGCAACGTCCTGGGAATGATGCCTCACCCCGAGCGATGCTGTGAGACCATCGTCGGGGGCACTGACGGGGCACTGATCTTTGAGTCGCTCATCAAGTCATAGCATTGGCGCAACCGTATCTTACGCCGCAGACTTACGCGCGTTCAGAGGGGACAACGGAGCTTGGACAACGAACCCCTAGCAGTAGTCTTCGCCTTGGCCGCCGCCGTTGGGTGGGGAGCGAGCTTCGTCTTCGCCCGTCTGGGCCTACAGCACCTGCGGTCGACAACCGGTACCCTCGTATCGCTGGCAGCGGGAGCGGTAGTCACGCTGTCGATAGCATTCGCCATTCACTCGGAGGAGATACTGGCCCTAAGTGGAGTAACGTTTTTATGGCTCGTCCTCCTGGGAGTATTGAATTTCCCTCTGGGACGTCTATTCAACTACGTAGGAGTGAATCTGGTCGGAGTATCCCGTGCCAGCCCAATTATAGGGTCGGCCCCACTTTTCTCAATGGCCCTGGCGCTGACAATCCTGGACGAGTCGATAAACCTTCCGATTTTGCTGGGAACAACCGCCATCATCGGCGGGCTGCTTCTCATTTTAAGTCAGAGATGAGAAATGTATCTAAAGCTCGGCGTCTGATGCTATTGGGATACGCCGCCGCGCTAGGGGCCGCGCTATCTTACGGGGGAGGGACCCTGGTAGGGCGTAAGGTCGTCACTGAGTACACCGAGCCGATGGTCGCCACCGCCTTTTCCATGCTGGTTGGCACCTTATTTGTCGCTGCGATGTCTTATCGGGACGTGCCATCGGACCTCGCCGACCGGCCTCCCCGACGCGCGTGGATACTGATGGCCCTTGCCGGTTTCGCCGCGGCCTTTGCCGTGAGCTGTTTCTTCCTCGCGTTGAGCAAGGGGCCGGTGGTACTGGTGGCGCCGTTGGCCGGCGTCAATCCACTGATAGCGATTATCCTAGCCCATACCTTCCTACAACGACTGGAGCGGGTCACCCTGCAGACCGTCGCCGGTGGAACCTTTGTAGTCGCGGGGGTCGCCTTGATCGCCGTTGGCAGCGGATAACACTCTCATCCACGGAGGCCCAACTGGCCATGCCTGTCCCAAAAGAAGCCCTGGAAGCACTGGCCCTTTCCGAAGCGGAATACGAGATGATCGTGGACCGCCTAGGCAGAGAACCCAGTGAGCTGGAGCTGGGAATGTTCGGGTCCCTGTGGAGCGAGCACTGCGGCTACAAACACTCCAAACCTTTGCTCAGGATGATGGATAGCGAGAGCCCGCGCCTGCTCGTGAGTCCCGGTGCCGAGAACGCCGGCGTAGTCGACATCGGCGACGGGCTGGCGGTAGTCATGAAGATCGAGTCCCATAACCATCCGTCGGCCATCGAGCCGTACCAGGGCGCCGCGACCGGCGTCGGAGGGATAGTCAGAGACATCTTCGCCATGGGTGCCAGGCCCATTGCGTTGGTTAACTCGCTGCGGTTCGGGCCTCTCTCTGAGCGTAGAAACCGTCACCTGTTCGGCGGAGTCGTGTCCGGCATCTCCGGATATGGGAACTGCATTGGCATCCCTGACGTGGGCGGAGAGATCTTTTTCGCCCCTTGTTACTCGGCGAACCCACTGGTGAACGCCATGTGTATCGGACTAGTGGAAAGGGACCAGTTGGTGAGGGCCACCACCGGGGAGCCCGGTAACTTGCTCGTCCTCGTCGGCGCCGACACAGGCCGGGACGGCATCCACGGCGCCTCAGGGCTGGCCTCGCGAACACTCGAAGAGGAGAGGGAGCTGCGCCCCACGGTGCAGGTGGGAAACCCTTTTATGGAGAAGGTCTTGATCGAGGCGTGCCTGGAGGCGGCCCAGACCGGCTGCGTCATCGGGATGCAGGACCTCGGGGCGGCCGGCCTCACTAGCTCCTGCGTGGAAGCGGCATCGAACGGGGGAGGCGGCGTAGACCTCGACGTGGCGAAGGTGCCTAGACGAGACGCGGGCATGACCCCGTATGAGGTGATGCTTTCCGAGTCCCAGGAGCGAATGCTGCTGGTGGTGAAGACAGAGCATGAGCAGCAGATGAGGTCCATCTTCGATAAGTGGGACCTCCAGCTCACGGTCATCGGTAGGGTCACGGACGACAAGTTGGCGCGAATCTCAGAGGGAGCCAGACGGGCGGCGGCGGCGCCCATAAGCCTGCTGACCGACCCCCCTCTTTATCGCCTGCAAGGGGTCAAGCCCGCTCATATGGCCGAGCTCCAGGAGTACGACCTGGAGAGCGTGCCGCTACCCACGGAACAGCCCAGGAAGCTCCTCCTGCGACTACTCGCGTCGCCCAACATCGCAAGCAAGGAGTGGGTCTATCGCCAGTATGATAACCAGGTGCAGAACAACACCGTCGTCGCCCCGGGAGGAGATGCGGCTATCTTAAGGGTCAAAGGTACGGCCAAAGGACTGGCCCTTTCCACCGACGGCAACGGCCGTTACTGTTACCTGGACCCATACGCAGGGGGAATGATCGCCGTGGCGGAGGCCTGTCGCAACGTCGCTTGCGTCGGCGCCGAGCCCATTGCCCTGACCGACTGCCTCAACTTCGGCGACCCCGAGCGCCCGGAGGTCTACTACCAGCTCGAAGAGTGCATTAGGGGTATGGCGGACGCCAGCAAAGCACTCCGTGCACCAGTGATAAGCGGAAACGTCAGCCTCTACAACGAGTCCAAGGGAGAGGCCGTTTATCCCACCCCCGTTGTGGGTTCCCTAGGGCTCCTGGAAGACGTGGCCTGCCGTGCCGGAGTCGACTTCCAGGATTCAGGAGACATCGTGGTGCTACTGGGCGCATCAGAGATCAGCGGCGACGCTGCGGCTCTGGCCGGAAGCGAATACCTCGAGCTGGTACACGGCCTCGTGGCCGGCAGGCCAACCATCGACCTGGGCCTGGAAGCGGCGGTCCAGAGGGCGTGCCGCAGGGGCATCCGCGAGAGGGTGATCAAGTCGGCCCACGACTGCTCAGACGGAGGACTGGCCGTGTCGCTGGCCGAATGTTGCATCATCAGCGGTATTGGCTTCTCAGGCGAGCTCCCGGTACGAGGGAGATGGGACGCCGCCCTTTTCGGAGAATCGCAGTCGCGGATCGTCGTCACGGTCGCGCAAGACAAACTCGCCGACCTGGAATCCATCTGTCGAGAGGAGGATGTACCCAATGTGCGATTGGGTGTCACTGGAGGCGGTTCTCTGGCATTTAACGGTCTACTCGACGTAAGCCTCTCAGAGCTGGAGCCGGCGTGGCGCAACGGCCTGGAACAGGCGCTGACCCACTCCGAAGGCTAGAGCCATCCGTGTCGAGTACATAACCACGCAAGCATCTAGACGCCTATCTGGACGAATTGGAGTGGCGGCTCAACAACCGCGATAATCCATTCCTGTTCAGAGAGACAATTCGGAATCTGATTGGGGCCGATCGTTTGGAGTACAAGGAACTTGTTGCTTAGCTAGGCGGTGCATTCCGAGTACCCAGGGATTCCCCCCTTTTCAGACTCCAACCGGAATCGTTTAGTCACACTGCGCTCATCCATAGCTGCCGCCTTTATGATCAGCGAATACGACTCGTCTGGAATGCTCATTGAAAAACTGTTGGCAACTAAACTGAGACTTCCTTCCGAGTTCAGGTCTGTCTCAAACCTAAAGACATCAACATATTCAACTTCGCCAGGTCTGATGTCGAATGCCCCATCCCCCTCCCAATGTCCGTCCGCACCTCCGACTCGCTTCGCGCTCATCGGATGTAATCGCTGAGGTAAGTCCGTAATCGCAGGTTCCGCAGACTCCACGCGCACAATTACCCCTTTGGTGTTTACGCCCTTTGCGCCTTGTACACCAACACGGAACAGCACCTGGACGTAGCCACTGTCGGGGTCGAAGAAGTCCCGCCTGCACGAATCGTTGTCGTTATCATAGAAAATGTCTAAGCGAGGCTCCTCGTAATCCTTAACCTTCCTGTATTGTTCTCCCCACATAGCCATAGGAGTCACCAAGAGGAGCAAGAGCGCATACCAAGCAGAGAGGGCTGAACCTACAAATATTCCTACCAGAACTGAGTCAACCCATTGTGCAAGGCCGAAACCAAGCCCTGAACTAGCGAGAAGCACCACCGTTAACACGAGCGCACTCACGGCCTTGTGCTCCTGCCAGACGAGGAAGCTCCGTTTGAGATTCTGTTTCCAGTAGTCGGCCCGCCATCCCATGTCCGCGATTCTATCATGCGCCGTGCATCAAGTTGATAAGCCGGAATCAACTTTAGTTGTTCCTCAACGGTACAGGGCCGCAACAGCAATAAAACGTCGCCTGATGGAGTACATACCAAGAGGGCTTGTATGGTATTTGCATAACACGAAACAGGGTCTGCACCGACAGACGGTCTATTAGCCGGAAGGCCCGAATCATCGCGGCGCACGCGCTCATCGCCTTGACACTGGGCGCGCCCGATGCTAGATTGAAATAGCTGGCAGCCTCAGCTCGGGGCTGCTAGTTGCTTGACCGACACAGGGGGGCGTTCTTGCCGAAATACGACTACGAGTGTACGGCCTGCCATCATATCTTCGAGTTGAGGCAGGGCTTCGACTCGGACCCTGTGGCCGACTGCCCGGAGTGTGGGAAAGGGGCCAGGCGCAAGTTTCAATCGGTCCCCATCGTGTTCAAGGGCAGCGGGTTTTACGTAAACGATTACGCGAAGCGGGGCAGCTCCCAAGGATCGGAGTCCAAGGAATCCAAGGCCCCTCAAGACGCCAAGTCCAAGAAAAAGCCTGACTCTCCGCCCAAGTCCGAATCCAAGAAAGAGCCTGCGTCCACGAAAAACCCGAAGGACTGACTTTGCGGGCGCTGGTCCAGCGGGTCTCCCAGGCGTCCGTGGAGATCGACGGCCAGGTCATCGGCAGCATTGGAAAAGGGCTGGCAATACTGCTGGGTATCTCCCGTTTAGACGGTGAAGAGGACGCCGACTACATTGTGGGCAAGGCCGTAAACCTACGGATCTTCCCAGACGAAGAGGACAGATTTAAAAGCTCGGCCCTGGAAATCGGGGCCGAGCTTTTAATTGTCAGCCAGTTCACACTGTATGCAAACACCCGCAAAGGACGGCGCCCGAGCTTTGTAGAGGCAGCGCCTCCCGAGCAGGCCGAGTCGCTGTTCGCCGAGACGGTGAAGCGCTTCGAGGAGACAAGCCTTAACGTGGAAACCGGTCGTTTCCAGGCCCACATGCAGGTCTCGATACGAAACGACGGCCCGGTTACCATTTTACTGGACTCGACCGACAGGGAGCGCCCACGCAGGGGCTAGCGACGATCCGGCTCGTTTCTTGTAATCCGACGCTCCGCGAGAGCAATCATCACTGAGGCGACCAGAACCCGAGGAAGCCGTCCGAGATCACATGGGTGGACGGGTTCCGGCTCACGTCCATAACGATGATCTGATCGTTCTGCTGCCGGCCGGCCGAGGCCGTGACCGCCCCAGTGTACAGTTGCCCGGCGAACACCAGGGAAGTGCCGTCCGGGGACCACAAGGAGTGGGAGTACCAGTACTGGTCGAAGAACTGGAGCCATACGGCCTGGTCGCGGGACGGAATGAAGTCCACCAGGGGCCAATTCACTCCGTCATCCACATTCAGGACGTTCCAGCTAAATACACCGGGACGTTCGGTGAGGGTCACATAAGCTAGCTTGGCCCCATCGGGAGACCAAAAGTACGCGATGAGGTTGTCGTCTATTCTGATCGCATGCCTAGTGCCATCAGGCGAGAACAGCCGCAGCTGCATGGGAAGCCCCGGTGCCCTGACGTGACCCACCGCCAGGAGCTCGCCGTTCGGAGACCATGAGTATGAAGAGGCGACGCTGAACCGGTCGATGAAGGTGGTATCGTCGCCATCGATGTCCATCAAGTAGATACCGTACTCGCCGGCGCCGATGCCTCTGGCAACCACCGTCATCCTGTCGCCGCCAGGCCACCAGGCCGGCACGTTATGGGTGGCCACGGAGCTGATGTCCATTTCGCTCCACTGGACACCACCGTCGGTGTCAACGAGAAAGTGGTCCGGGCCTCGATGAACCAACAGGTAGCGGGCACTGGCTGACCAGGAAAAGTGGAGGGGAGCGCTGGCCACCACCGGCACCGGATCGGCATCATCTTCGATGTCGTCGATATACAGACGCAGGCCATCGGCGCTGACGGCGACGAACGCGAAGTGGTTGCCGTCCGGAGACCAAAGCCCATAGTGAGGAACATCACGGGTCACCAGACCGGTGACACCGGGTTCGTTGGTGTATAGCTGCTGAGTCCGTCCAGTGGCGGTGTTGAAGGAATACAGGCTTACCTCCTGCTCTCCCTCATCACCTTGCAACACGCCGGAATACACGAGCTTTCGCCCGTCAGGAGACCATGTGGGCCATGTGTAGCGCCCTTCCTCGAATGTGACCCTTATCTTGTCGGACCCATCGGGTTTGGCGGTCCAAATCTGTCGGTCGAGGTCCGCATAGGCGATACGGTCGATGCCCGGCGGGTGTGGTATAGGCTCCGCCGGCTCGGGAGGCGGTGACCCGTCCGGCGTCGGTGGGAGGGCTTCCTCAGGGAGCGACGTCACAGGCTCATCCGACGCGGGCGCCTGAGTGCCGCTTTCCGAGGACGTGCCCCCGCAAGCCCAAAACACGGCAGCCAGGATGACCAGGGCCGAGAGGAGGACGCGGGCAGGGGTTGTACCGGTGAGGACCATCAACGGACTCCCCTCCCCGGCCCTGTTGGAGCACTTAGTGGAATAAGCGTCACTGGGAGGACCAGAACGCGAGAAGGCCGTCTGCGATCACACGAGTAACCGGGTTGCGGGTCACGTCCATGACGATGATGTGATCGGTCTGCTGGGCGTTCACGGAAGCCGTAATCGCCCCTGTCTCCAGCCGTCCGGCGAATACGATCGAGCGGCTGTCTGGCGACCACAGGGAGTGAGAATGCGCGTACTGATCGAAGAATTGAAACCACACGATCTGATCGGTTGATGGGGCAAATTCGGCCAGAGGCCACGTCGTTCCGTCCTCGACGTTGAGGATATTCCAGCGGAACACTCCAGGGACCCCGGTAAGAGTTACGTAGGCCACCTTGGTCCCGTCAGGCGACCAGAAGTAGGCGATGAACCCCTCCTCGATACCGGCGGCGCTCACGGTGCCATCTCGCGAGAACAGCTTCAGCCCCTGGATGGGAACCGCTCGCGTGGGAATATGGCCAACCGCCAGAAGCTCACCGGTCGGCGACCACGAAAAGACGGAGGAGGTTAGGACCGGTTCCATCAGGACGCTCTCCTCACCCCCAACGCCCTGGACGTATATCCCAAACCCTCCATCGCCACTGTCCCGATGCACCAGCGTCATCCTATCACCCTGTGGCCACCAATCCGGGACGCTATGGGCAGGCACCGGAAGAGCGAGGTCCGTCACCCGCACCCCATCATCGGTGTCCACCAGCAGTTGGTCCACACCTCGGTGAACCAGCAGGTAGCGAGAGCTGGGCGACCATGAGATCCATACCGGGCCGTTGTCCACCGCCGGAACCGGGCCGACATCATTTCGGAAGTCGTTCACGTACAGGCGGAGACCTTGGACGCTACCGGATACGAACGCCAGACGATTACTGTCCGGGGACCAAATGGAATAGTGCGGCACGTCCGGCGCCAGCCGAACGGGAGGCCCAGGGTCGTTGGTGAATACCTCTCGCACTGCGCCATCAGCGGGTGTGAAGGTGTAAAGGCTAATCTTCTGTCCTCCGAAGTCGTCCGGTACCACACCGGAGAACACCAGCTTTCTCCCATCGGGAGACAACGTGGGCCAAGCGTACCGTCCATCCTCAAGGGTGATCTTTATCTTGTCGGAACCATCCGGCTTGGTTGTCCAAATCTTTCTGTCGAGGTCCACATAGACGATCCGATTTTCCACCGGGGGATGTGGCACAAGCTCGGCCGAGGACGCTTCGGGCTCCTCGACGGGAAGCACGGACTCACCTAATGGCGATGCTGGCTCTTCCGAGGGCGACGCAGGCTCGCCGGAGTCTGGCGCAAGCTCGACGGAGGGTGGCGCGGACTCCTCTTTCGGAGACATGCCTCCGCAGGCCAGCACTATGGCGACCAGGACCGTTATCAGGAGGGTTAAAGAGAACTGTCGGATCGGTGTTTTCACAGGCTCACTTCGATAAAGCTATTCCAGCTCCAGGGTGACGTCCAGGGCCTTAACAGAGTGGGTCAACGCTCCTACCGAGATCAAATCCACGCCGGTTGCGGCCACGTCACGCACCGTTTCAAGACTGATGCCTCCGGACGCCTCTGTTACCGCCCTCCCTTGGGCCAGCTTCACCGCCTCCGCCATCATCCCAGGCTTCATGTTATCCAATAACAGTATATCGGCCTCTCCGTCCAATGCGGCACGGACCTGTTCCAGGTCCTCGACTTCGACCTCGACTTTTGTGGTATCGGAAGCGTTTGCGCGGGCCTTCTCCACGACCTCTTTGAGGCTTAGACCCGCCACACGAAGAGCCTGTATATGATTGTCCTTGATTAGGATCCCGTCGCCAAGGCTCCGGCGATGGTTGATGCCTCCGCCGGCGCGGATCGCGCACTTTTCGAGAGTCCTGATCCCGGGGGTGGTCTTGCGCGTATCGGTGATCTTCACAGTGTACCCTGACACCGCCTTCACGTACCTGCCGGTCTCGGTCGCAATTCCACTCAGTCGCTGAAGGAAATTCAGGGCCGTCCTTTCGGCCTTCAAAATGGACGCCACAGGCCCCTCTACTTCGGCGATAAGGGAACCGGGCTCGAGTGTCGCGCCGTCTTCTATCAGCGCCTTGGTTTCCAGCGTAGGGTCAACCCGTTTAAACACCGCGAGGGTGACGTCTATGCCCGCCAGGACACCACCGACCCTGGACACTACCTGCGCCCTGCCTGCGAGGTCAGACGGTATCAGCGTCTCCGTGGTTAGGTCGCCGGTGGAGAGGTCCTCGGCCAGGGCACTATCGATCAACGCCTCGATTTCCGGAGCGAATTGACTCAAGTTGCATCTCGGACGTTACAAAGCGACGGGCACGACCTTCTCAGCTTATTTTCAATGTGCAAGGCGCAGAACACAAGCGGACGGCTGCCACACCATCCCAACGGTGAAGGATTAAGCCCAATGAATATACGATTAACCTCGCCGGGCCGGTTCTTAACCTATCGAGCAAGGTCTCGCGGTCGCGTCCCCCCTCGGGTTGTGGGACCGGGTGTTTACACCAGCGGGCGCAGGCTTACAAAAACACGAAGGCCCATCTCGTAGGCGTCCAAGAGATGGGCCTGGCTAACGGCGTGGGCTGTTGGACAAATCGACTAAACTACCGAAAGCATCCGGTCCAGAGCGGTCCTGGCCTGCTCCGCGATCTCCGTTTCCACCTTTATCTGATTTACGACCACCCCCTCGTTAAGAGCATCGAGCACCCACAGCAGGTACGCGGGGTGTATTCGGTACATCGTGGAGCAGGGGCATACTACCGCATCGAGGCTGAATACCGTCTTGTCCGGATTCTCCTGCGCGATACGGTTGACCAGGCTTATCTCAGTCCCTACGGCCCAGACGCTCCCAGGAGGCGATTCGGTGATTACCTTGACTATATACTCTGTCGAGCCAGACTGGTCCGCCTCCTGGACCACTTCCATGAAGCACTCAGGATGCACAACGACCTGGACATCGGGGTACCGCTCCCTGGCCTGCCGAATCTGGTCAACGGTAAAGCGCGTGTGGACGGAGCAGTGTCCCTGCCAGAGGACAATCTTCGCCCTGCGCAAATCCTCTACCGTGTGGCCCCCAAGGGGCTTGAACGGGTTCCAAACGACCATGTCCTCCAGCGGGATGCCCAGCTTCACTCCCGTGTTTCTGCCCAGGTGCTGGTCAGGAAGGAACAGCACCCGCTCCCCTCGGGAGAAGGCCCACTTAAAGGTTGCCGGGGCATTCGACGACGTGCATACGATCCCGCCGTTACGGCCACACAGGGCTTTGATAGACGCAGTTGAGTTCATGTAGGTAATGGGCACAATGCCGCCGTAATCGCCGAGCACATCCGTCAGGTCGTCCCAGCAATCCAGGACATCGTCGATATGGGCCATGTCCGCCATGGAGCAGCCGGCCGTCATGTTGGGCAGGACGACCTTTTGATCGGGCCCACTGAGGATGTCGGCGGTCTCAGCCATAAAGTGAACGCCGCAGAATACTATGTACTCCACGCTCTCGTGAGCGGCGGCGTACCGGGCAAGCTTGAAGGAGTCGCCGCGAAAGTCGGCGTACTTGATGACCTCGTCCCGCTGGTAGTGGTGCCCAAGAACAACCAGCCGTTCACCGAGAGCGGCCTTCGCCTCAGAAATGCGGTCGCTCAGCTCCTGTGGCGAGACCTTCAGATAAGAGGTCGGTATCTTTTGCCACCGGATTTCAGCCTTTAGCTCCTCCTCCAGTGTTTTTGACGCCAGGTCATCGTCGGATCTGCAGAAGGCCGATTGCTCGATTTCGGTAATGGGTACCGTAGGTTCTCGTAGCCGTGTGACCATGAGATGTTAGCTCCTTTGAGCCGCCATTGCTGTTTCCACCCGTGTCCCCTGTAGGGACCATGGGCTAGTCTTCTCGATCTTGACCTCTACCAGCTTTCCCGCCACGTCACGGTCGTCCTCAAAATGGACCAGCTTGTCGTTCCGGTCTCGGCCGTACGCTTTACCGCGCCGGTGGCCTTCCACCAATACCTCCACCGTTTTGCCTTCGATCCGGGCGTTTATATCCGTGAGGATGGCCTCCTGCAACTCCTCGATGATATTCAGGCGGGCCTTCTTTTCCTCGTGAGGGACATCGTCTTCCATCTTGCGGGCCGCGATCGTGCCATCCCGTGGAGAATAGGCTGCGGCATGGACCTTATCGAAACGGACGTCCCTGACCATCTCAACCGTCTCTTGGAACTGCTCCTCGGTCTCACCAGAGAAGCCCACGATCAGGTCGGTGCTCAGAGACACGTTGGGGACCCGGCTCCGCACCTTCTCTACCAGACGGCGATAGTCAGCATTCGCGTACCCGCGCCGCATGTTTTTGAGCACCTCGTCGTCGCCCGCCTGAAATGGCAGATTGAAATGCTCGCAGACCTTGTCCAACTCCACGACTGCGTCGATTATGCGGTCGCTCATGTCATTGGGATGAGAGGTGAGGAACCGGACGCGGTCGATTTCCTCCACCTGGTTGACGGCAGCCAGAAGGTCGGCCAGGTCCACTTCATCGGGCAGATCATGTCCGTATGAGTCTACGTTTTGACCCAGCAGTGTGACCTCCTTCACCCCCCGCTGGCTCAGCAGTTCGGTCTCCCTGACGATGTCCGGTATGGTGCGGCTTACCTCGCGCCCGCGCCGATAAGGAATAATGCAGAACGAGCAAAACTTGTCGCACCCGTGGATGATGGGTATATACGTCGAAACGGTGGGCTTGGCCACCAGCGGGCCCACACAGCCCTCGGGATCGATCCCCATTCGCTGGCCCAGTAGGTCGATCAGCGGATCGTACTGCTGAGGCTGCATGAAGACGTCCACATAGGGGAACCGCTGTTCCAGCGCCGCGGCTTTGGCCCCCACCATACATCCCATCAGCGCGATGATCCTCTGGGGGTCTCTGTTCTTTAAAGGCTTGAGACTGGTAAGCATACCGACGACCTTGTCTTCGGCGCTCTGTCTCACCACGCAGCTGTTCAGGACGATAACGTCGGCGTCTTTAGGCGAATCGGACGAGACCAGGCCCATCTGTCCCAGCGCGCTTTCTAGGCGCTCGGAATCGGCCTTGTTCATCTGGCAGCCGATGGTCCAGGTGTAGTAGCTGTTCATGTGCGAGTACAGACCTCGAGAACTCGACGACAATGGCGGAGGGAATGGGATTCGAACCCATGAGAGGGCTTTCACCCTCTAACCGCTTAGCAGGCGGCCGCACTAGACCACTATGCGATCCCTCCCTGGATTTTCAATATAGCAGAGAGACTACTACACCGCAACGGTATATATTGTGAAATTCGGCACTATATGAAATTGCACCTACTGAATTCGGTATGAATATCCCTCATAACTCATGTAATCGCCACCCAAGTTTTTAGCGAAGAACGATGCCACCGCATTTGGTAAAAGTTTCACAATATAACGTCATTTTGGCCCTATATTGTTAGTCCGGACCTTATCGATAGTGGCGTTGGAGCTCCGATGTGTAGCGCGTCCCAACGGTCTCGGCGTTATCGGAGAGCCAGTCGCTGAGCCGGGTTGGGCCTGTCGGCGGAGCGTCGGACGTCAGCAGGCTTTGCATCAGTCCCTCCACCTCGCCGCGGGTCAGCACCACGTCTCCCACGGCCAGGCCCACCAGCCTAGTCAGAAGCAGAGCAAGGCTCGGAGGGACGTGGATGAGCCTGGCGCGGGAGCCGGTCTTCTCCAGGAGCAGGTGGAGCAGGGTGTTGAAGGTGAAGGTCTCGGGGCCCACGGCGTCTACTACCAGATCGTCGGGCCCACTGGCGGCGTCAACCGCGATGGACGCTACATCTCCCACGAACACCGGTTGGAGCCTGTACTCGCCTGAGCCGAGCACGGTGAAGACCGGGAAGCGCCGGAGAAACCAGGTGATATTATTGATCAGCACGTCGCCTCCGCCAAATAGTACGGAAGGACGCACGATGGCGTAGGACAGGCGTGAGCGCCTGATGGCGTCCTCGACTTGCCCCTTGCCTCGGAAGTAGGCTACTGGAGACTGCGAATCCGCGTTGGTGATGCTGATGTGGACCAGCCGTCCGACCCCCGCGCGCTTGGCCGCCTGAATCAGGACGGTTGAGTTGGCCACGGCCGAGTCAAAGGTGGTGCTGCCTCTGGAGAACCGCACCCAGTAGGTATTGTACAGCGTCGACGCCCCCTCCAGGTTTCGCGCCAGCCCGTCGGGATCGGAAAAGTCCAGAGGGGCCACCTCCACGCTTTGCCCCAGCTGATTGGGACGGCCCGGGTGGCCCGTCAATGTCCTGACGCTCACCCCCATATCCGAGAGCCTGCGGGCGATGTGCGAGCCTGTGAAACCGAAGGCACCCGTCACCACGCTGAATCCCGTTTTCGTCATTGACGGCATGGCCTATGGCTAAGGGTCAGGCCGGCTCTGGTCCTGCGCCCGTGCCTTTGTGCGGCCAAGTGCCCCGGCAGGCCCGCTTGATTCCCCCTCAATGTCCCTCGGTCCAGTTGGTGACGCCCCCTACCGCTATTGCCATAGAAAACCCAAGCCATCCGGACCAGGGGGTTATCACGGCGATTCAAATCGACACCTGCCGGTGTAGCCGACCGTCCGTCCGAAGATCGGGTGGGTCATCTCGAACTCGACCCTGAAGCTGTCCTCGGTCTCTCCAATTTCCTTCGTGCGGCCACCTCCAAAAGGGTTGAGCCACACCGGGAACCTCACGATCAGTCCGAGAATCGGCATTCTCACCGCGTATCTCCGTATGTCGTAGACCAAATTTCCTTCGCCGTCAACGCTCAAGTCCGCCTCTACGCCCACGCCGTACCTGGTGAACTCGATGATCCTATGGTCTCCTGAGCAAACCGTGTAAGACGTGAAGATAACGACTTCAGGGAAGCTGGCGTTTTTGAAAAACGTCCTGACCCAATGCATCGCGCCCGAATCATCGACCCGATTGTGCAGGCTCATCTGGACATCTCTGCCGCTGTGCGGGACCGGGGCGTGTAAGAGCCTGTATGTGACCTGTGCCAGGGGTTTGATGGTGTTCTTGACATGGATCACGTCCATGGTGCAGCTAATATCGATCGTTGGCTCGGTGTAGTGCTTGCGCACCGCCGCATGGAGGTTGTGAAAATCTTCCCCCAAAGCCTGCGCGATAGGGGAATTATTGCTTTCGCCCACGAGATGACTCCAAGCGAATACGGACTCAGGATACCAAGACGGTCTTCATGGGCGCGTTATGACGCATCTACCCTGAGAATTCGCCCGCGTTCAGCAGAAGGCCTTCATAAATCCGCAGGTACGTCGATCAAGAAACAAGCCCAAGCGGGAAATGCAGACTAGGGCCGCCTGGACGAGGCTTCAGAGGCTCCCGGCTTGCCCGTGAACTCCGGACTTTCCACCCAGACCTCACCACCCTCAAAGACCTCTTTCTTCCAAATGGGCACCGCCTGCTTGATGCGGTCAACGGTGTACTGGCAGGCGGCGAAAGCCTCCTGACGATGTGGGGAGCCCACCGCGACCACCAGGCTGATGTCGCCGATCTCCAGCCTGCCCAGGCGGTGGGCGATGGCTATGTCTCCGACCGACCATTGACGACGTATCTCATCCATGATCTCAGCCAGCTTTTTCTCCGCCATGGGCCGGTACGCCTCATACTCGAGATAGAGCACCTTGCGGTCGCCGGTGGAGTCCCGAGTCGTGCCCAGGAAGGTGACCACGGCGCCGTTGGAGTCCCTCCGAACCTTGGCGGTGATGCCTTCAGGGTCCAGGGACTTTTCGGTAAACTCGATCATCCGCTCCTCCGCTTACGGGGGGGATAAGCGCTACCTCATCACCATCGGCAAGAGAATAGTCGTGGCGTTGAAATTCGTGGTTGACGGCCACGGCCAGACGTGCCGTGTCCTGAACCAGCCCAGGATGGCGCCGCAGCATTTCATCGGCCAGGTCTCCGACGGTCGCGCCCGTCGCCAGATCAAGCTCAACCCTACCCTTCCCCACCTTCTCTTTGTAGCTGGCAAACAGCAGGACAGTGACCTTCAGAGCGCGCTCTCCCACAGGGCCTGTAGTGAGCACAATTATAGCATGGGGAGGGCGCCCCAAGAGCCTGGAGTGGAGGACGTTGCCACCAAACCTCATAATGGGCCTTGACGCTCGGCCTAGCTCCGGCTCTTCCTCTCCAGGAAGTCTTTGAAGCCGTCCTCGACCGGCGCAGGCTTGAGCTTGCCTTCCTGGGCGTCGAGCTCGTTCTGATATCTCTGGCCCAGGGACTCACCGACACCTCGCAGCATCAGCTCCTTGGCGCCTTGGACCATGCCGGCGTCGTTGGCCGCGATCTGCCTGGCGATCTCGACGGCCTTGGCCATGAGCTCATCGGAGCTTACCAGGTGGTTGAGCAGGCCGATGTGGTAAGCCTCTTTGGCCTCGACGACCCGGGCCGTGAAAAGCAGCTCTTTAGCGATGGACCAACCCACCTGAGTCGGGAGGGTCCATGTGGAGTTGACCTTTCCCAGCGAGGCGGCGAGAAACTTGAAGCTGGTCCTCTCGCATCCTACTCGGATGTCGAAGCTGGACGCCAACACAGCGCCTCCGCCGTAGGCCAGGCCGTTTATTGCCCCAATCGTCGGCTTGATACAGGCCGCTATGTGCCACGGCTGCCACTTCCGCTCCGCCTCCGGTGCGCTGGGCCGTCGTCCTTGGCCACGTCAGCCATATCGTTGACATCAGCTCCGGCGGAGAAGGCGCGGTCGCCCGTTCCCGTGAAGATGATCGCCCCGATCTCAGAGTCAGACTCAAACTCCCCGATGGCCGTGTCCATTTCACGCACCAGTTCCAAGTTCATGGCGTTAAGCACTTCGGGCCTGTTCAGGGTGATGGTTCCGACCCCGCCGTCGCGCTCCACGATTATGCTCTCGTAGCCCAAGATAGTGCTCCTAACGAGATCGGCGTCAATTATAGGAGCCGCTTGCAAAGAGGGTCAAGGAAACAGGCTGCCCTAGAGCGATGCCAGCACACCGGGCGAGGGAGGAGTAGGCACTTAGCTCCTGAACGCGGGGATCACATGCTTCCCGAATAGCTCGATGGACCGCATGGTCTTCTCGTGGGGGATCTGGTCGTTCTGCATCGCAATGATTATCTGGTCGGCGCCCGCCTCCTGGTGACGTTTGACCCCTTCGATACAGCTTTCAGGGTCCCCGGCCACGATGATGCCCCGCTCGCAGAGGGTCTGGGCGCCCATTTCCTCAAAGACATCCAGATCGACCTCTCTCGGTCCTTCTTCAAGGGCCGAGTCCTTGCCAAGCATGGTCCTGAAGGCCATTTCAAGATGGTCTGGCGCGCCACCCCAGGCGTTCAACAGCTTTTTATGTAGATCGACCTGGCCTCTTGTGTAGGGACGGTCCGGGCCGAAAAAAGGCCTTGACTGCCTGAGTGCCCAGCTCCTGGGCCTCCTCGTTACTATCTCCACAGTGCCCTACGGTGTAGTTTGCCCACTGATCGTTGATGAAAGCGCCCACCGGCTTGGCCTTCTTGACATCGGTCTTGTACTCTCGAATTTGCTCGGCCAGGGTAATAGGCGCGTACGAGGAGAAGGCCAGGACCCCTAAGCCTTTCTGAGCGGCTATCTTATATGTCGTAGATTGCAAACAGGCCACCCAGATAGGAGGATGGGGCTTCTGGAAAGGCTTGGGGTGAATACGTCGAGGCGGGACATTCCAAAACCGGCCCTTCCATGAGAACTCGTCCCTGAGCCACATTTGAGGTATCATTTCGATGGCCTCCTCCCACATGGCCCGGGAGTCCCTGGGATCTACACCGAATCCCTCGTGCTCATAGGCAGCGCTACGACCGGTGCCGAACTCCACCCGACCACCGGAAAGCTGGTCCACCATGGCCACCCTTTCAGCCGCCCTAATGGGATGGGTATGGGGAAGAACCACTATGCCAAACCCCAGTCGAATTCGCTTGGTCAGCCGGCTCAGCGCACCGTAGACCACCTCTGGACAAGAGGACGCGGAAAAGGTCGTCATGAAGTGGTGCTCCACGAACCACAGGTAGTCGAAGCCCACCTCGTCGGCGAGGACACACTGCTCCAGCGTCTCCTCCACCAGGCTCTTCTCGTCCACCACTCCATCGGGCGAAGGACGCTGCATCTCATAGAGCAGCCCGAACTTCATGAGGAACCTCCTCCACGTCCATGCCTAACGGTCCTGGAATCCCTAGAGGGGGATCATCTCCTCCGTGACCTCAAACCGACTTAACCCGCTGTGAAATCTTACAGCATGTCAGCCATCATGAGGTAACAACGATTTATTCTATGGCCGGGAGGGCGGATACACCTTACTAACTGTGCGTTCTCAACCGTAACGCCTACTCCCGGGGCACAATGGGAAGCGTCACGTGGGACGGATACTCTGACGTGTGGTACACCGTCTGTAGCGCCGACGCATACACGTCATCCGTACCTATCGACTCACCGCTGTTCGTGTTTCGGTCGAACCTAGGAAAGTTGCTGCTCGATATCTCCACCCGGATCCGGTGTCCCTTCTTGAACACGTTGCTCGTCGACCACAGGTCTATTTCGTACTCGTACACCACTCCAGGCTCTATCAGGCTCCCTGACGAACGCGGCCTTCGGTACCGCGCTCGTATTATCCCGTCCGTCAGATTACGCGCAAACCCGCTCTCCCCTACGTCCAGTAGCTTCGCCGTGAAGTCCGTGTCCACCGCTGAGCTCGACGCGTACAGCTTCACCTCTACTGGACCCGTCACCTCCACGTCTCGCTCCAGCGGCGCCGTCGAGTACACCAACACGTCAGGACGCACCTCTATCGGCCGGTGATCAAACGCTCCGGAACTCAAATACAACTCGTCGCAGCACAGGCCGCCTCCGCTCGTCGGGACCGGGTCTATAGGGTTGTACAGGTACACGTCGGCTGCTCATCACCAGGACTATCGGGGCTCAGCCATCCGTCACCATTCAGCGTGTTGGCCTTGCCGCCGCTGTGCAGATAGTACTCTACCCCCTGGGCCCGGCTCAGCGGCCACTCGTCCTCAAATCTCCAGACGTTCTCCCCCATGACGAAGATACGCACCGGGCTTTTCGTCCCCTACGCCGTTGTCCTCGCCCTTGAGCCAGTGGTCGTAGTACCTGAGGATCAGCCCATCGAGATCTATAAACTCCCCGGTGGAGCGCAGGCCAAAATCAACGGCCCCGGAGATTTGACTGGGCATGTAGCCGTGCACCCATGGCCCGATGAGGAGCCTCTGGCCTCGCCTGGCCTGCTCCGTCGCGCCCGATCGACGCATCCCCGTGTAGTTGCGTATCGTCCCCCGAGGAAGATGTCGTACCACCCACCCCAATTAAGGGCCGGAACGGTGATCTCGGAGTGGGACTCCTCGATACAGATCCGCTTCCAGTAATCGTCGTACTCGGGGTGCGCAAGCCAGTCGTAGTAATAGGGGGCCAGGCCTCCCTGCAAGTCCGGTAGACCGTTTAAGAGGGAGGTGCTCGAACCCCGATCTGAGACTATCTCGTGCGTCGATTAACTCGCTCAACTTGCCTTCCGGCAGGTGTAGACGACTAGACAGGTTTTCCCAGTTGTCGGCGGTAAGGGAAGGATATATCCAGGTGAGGTTGAAGCCAAGCTCGAAGGCGCCGCCCTGCCAGGTCCATCCTTCGTGATAGTCCGACGCCGTCACACCGGGCGCGATGGCCGCAAGAGAAGGGGGTTTGGCTTTGGCCGCCAGCCACTGCGTTGCCCCCAAATACGACGATCCCCACATGCCCACCTTGCCGTTACACCACGGCTGGCCCGCCACCCACTCCACCGAGTCGTAGCCGTCATCGATTTCGTTGACGAAGGTGTAGAATTCGCCACCGGAGGTGTACATCCCTCGAACGTCCTGGACGACGGCGGCGTATCCCTTCATGACGGCGGCAATTGGATTAACGCCACCGGCTAGTGCGCCGGCTGAACTCTTATCGTATGGGGTCCGGGAAAGAAGGGCTGGAAACCTGCCCGGGGCGTCCGGCCTAAAGACGTCGGCGTGTGTAATGGTGCCGTCCCTCATCATGAGGGGGACATCGGTCTCGATCTTCACCGTATGGGATCTGGGCATGAGGAACGTCCGTGTGAGCGGTGTGACTTTATCATGGGCGGTATCGTCGGACAAGAGGTGGTGACAACGGCCCTGAGCAGTATCACGACGTGATAGACTCGAAGACTCCAACAAACCACGCGATTCGCTGAGCAGCCTCGTGTGGGATGGCGCCATGAGGAGGTCCGCTAATGCTTCCAGAATTGAGCCTTGAGGGCAGGTCGGCGATAGTCACGGGAGCCGGCAGCGGGATCGGGAGAGAGATAGCCCTCGTGCTCGCCGAAGCGGGAGTCGGCATCGTAGCCGCCGACAGAGCGACGCGCGACAACGAGAGAACGGTCGCCGACGTGACGGCAATGGGCACGGACGCCATCGCCGTTACAACCGACGTGGCCAAATCCTCAGACGTAGATACCATGGTGGACCGCGCCCTGGAGCATTTCGGAAAGGTCGACATCCTGGTAAACGACGCTGGAGTCCTCCTAAGACTCCCAGTGGCCCCATTTCCCGATTCCACGCTGGAGCCCCCTGAGGTGGATAGGGAATCGACGTCCCGCACCGGCGACGCGGAGTGGCAACGCATCTTTCAGACCAACGTTGACGGCGTCTTCTACTGCTGCCGCGCCGTAGCCCCCCACATGATGGAGAGCGGGTACGGCAAAGTAATCAACGTGAGTTCAATCAACGCGATCAAGGCCTTTCCCCTGGCGGCGGCGTATTGCGCCAGCAAGGCCGCGGTAAGCATGTTGACAAAGGTGCTGGCCCTGGAATGGGCGCCCTACAACATCTGCGTAAACGCCATAGGTCCGGGATTCTATCGCACCGCTATGACAGAACCGGGATGGGTAAACCCAGAGGACTTCGAGCGCGATAAGGCCACCGTCCCGTTCCAAAGGGAGGGCAACCTGAGGGAGCTGGGTGTGCTCACGGCGTATCTGGCGAGCCCCGCCAGCGACTACATGACCGGACAGGTAATCTACATGGACGGCGGGCTCACCGCCAGGTAATCCTCTCAGGCCGGCCTCATTGATGGCGTACTTTCTCGAGACGCCTACTCCCGGGGCACGATGGGAAGCGTCACGTGGGACGGATACTCTGACGTGTGGTACACCGTCTGTAGCGCCGACATATACACGTCATCCGTTCCTATCGACTCACCGCTGTTCGTGTTCCGGTCGAACCTAGGAAAGTTGCTGCTCGATATCTCCACTCGTATCTGGTGTCCCTTCTTGAACACGTTGCTCGTCGACCACAGGTCTATTTCGTACTCGTACACCACCCCAGGCTCTATCAGGCTCTCTGACGACCGCGGCCTTCGGTATCGTGCTCGTATTATCCCGTCCGTCAGATTACGTGCAAACCCGCACTCCTCTACGTCTAGCAGCTTCGCCGTGAAGTCCGTGTCCACCGCTGAGCTCGACGCGTACAGCTTCACCTCTACCGGACCCGTCACCTCTACGTCTCGCTCCAGCGGCGCCGTCGAGTACACCAACACGTCGGGGCGTGTCTCTATCGGCCGCTGGTCGAACGCCCCTGAGGGTAGGAAGGCGTCGTCGCAGCACAGACCGCCCCCGCTCGTCGGGACCGGGTCTATCGGGTTGTAAAGGTACACGTCGGGCTGCTCATCACCAGGACTATCGGGGCTCAGCCATCCGTCTCCGTTCAGCGTGTTGGCCTTGCCGCCGCTGTGCAGATAGTACTCCACCACCTGCGCCCGGCTCAGCGGCCACTCGTCCTCGAACCTCCATACGTTCTCTCCCATGACAAAGATCTGCACCGGCTTTTCGTCCCCTACACCATTGTCCTCCCCCTTCAGCCAGTAGTCGTAGTACCGGAGGACGCGGCCGGGCACGTCGAGAGGATGCCCCGCGGCCCGCATCCCGAAGTCGACCGAGCCGGCACCGTTCGTAGACACTCCCGCATGCACCCATGGCCCGATGAGGAGCCTCTGGCCCCGCCTGGCCTCCTCCGTCCCGCCCGACCGACGCATCCCCACGTAGTTGCGTATCGTCCCCCCGAGGAAAATGTCGTACCAACCTCCGTAGTTCAATGCCGGGACGGTGATCTCGGAGTGGGACTCCTCGATGCAGACCTGCTTCCAGTAATCGTCGTACTCGGGGTGCGCAAGCCAGTCGTAGTAATAGGGCGCCAGGCCTCCCTGCAAGTCCGGTAGATCATTAAGAGGAAGGTACTCAAGCTTCGACGCCAGATTGTCTCTCGCGTCGATTACTTCGCTCAACTTTCCTTCCGGCAGGTGTAGGCGCCCAGACAGATTTTCCCAGTTGTTAGCGGTAAGGGCAGGATATATCCAGGTGAGGTTGAAACCCAGCTCGAAGGCGCCGCCCTGCCAGGTCCACCCTTCATGATAGTCCGACGCCGTCACGCCAGGCGCGATGGCAACAAGAGAAGGCGGCTTGGCTTTGGCCGCAAGCCACTGCGTTGCCCCCAAATACGACGTCCCCCACATCCCCACCTTACCATTGCACCAGGGCTGGCCCGCCACCCACTCCACTGAGTCGTAGCCGTCATCGATTTCGTTAACGAAGGGGTAGAATTCCCCCTCTGAGGTAAAGCAGCCACGAACGTCCTGGATGACGGCGACGTACCCCCTCGCGGCGGCGGCAATCGGATTTACGCCTTCGCCAACGATGGCTAAACTCTTGTCATAGGGAGTCCTGCACAGGAGGGCTGGATACTTACCCGGAGCATCCGGCCTGAAGACGTCCACGTAGGTAATTCTGCCGTCCCTGAGCATGAGAGGGATGCCGGCCTCGAATTTCACTGGGTGAGAACCCGACATGGACTACACTCCTAGTGACCTGCGATGAGAGAACGTCCTGGGTTGGAAGCATGTGAGACTGTAGCATAGGAGGTATTGCCGGGCAAGCATCGGTGGAGGACGTCTCCTGGGGCCGGCCACAATGCGATGAAGAGGTCTTGCAACGCTCGCCGGTGGCGAAGGCTTCACCCGTATGGTAGATTGGCGATTACCCTGGCACTCTCGGTCTCCAGGCCGGGCCTCGTGGCCCCGACTTGTAGATGAGCGGATGGACCTCAGATGAAGCTGGTACCACTGGACACCTACCCCAATGAGATGGAGGCCCGTCTCATGGCCCAACGCCTGGAAAATGAGGGCATACCCTCGGTGGTCAAAGTGTTGGGCGGAGGGTACGGCATGGGCGTCCACCAGTTCATGCCCCACCGGGTCTCCGTCCCAGAGGAGTATCTCTCTGAGGCCAAATCGATCGCCGAAGGCAGCGAGCCCGATTGAGGAGGCTGGAGGCCGTATCAAAGTCCCCTCTAGTCAATGTCAGGAGATGCGGACGCTTCATCCCTTTAGGTAACCCCACATGCCGGTTCTCTAACCGAGGGGCGTCTTCATTGCCAACGTATGCTTGACATCCCCGGCATGGCCCGCCATCATTAATTCCTAGCTATGCTGTACGACGCCGGATTCACCTGAAGGCCCACCTTACCACTCCGGGACCGAGTGGCGGGCGGGCTTAGGCCCACTTCCGGCAACGCCTCCTAGCAAACACTAGGCTTGCGCTAGCGTCTCCTTTCGCCCTTAATACGGCATCCTTGCGCCTCCGTTGTGCGGCGACTTACCTCCCTCGGACCCTTGAGTGGTTTCTTCTGCCGTATTGAATTTGTCATCGGCTTCAAGAGGAATCACTGTGCTCAACCTAATCGTCCGACACCGGACCTTGACTCTCGGCCTGTTTATCCTGCTCTTAGCAGGCGCCATCGCCTGCGGGTCCGATAAATCGGAACGAACTCTTTACTTCAGCGGCATCCCCGACCAGGATGTTTCTATTCTCCAAGACCGCTTCGATGCGCTGGCCGAATACCTGACAGAGGCGGTTGGCGTCGAAGTGAAGTACGCTCCCTCTGTGGACTACTCGGCCGTGGTAACCGCCTTCGCGCGAGGGGACATCCATCTCGCCTGGTACGGCGGCCTTACAGGCGTCCAGGCCCGCCTCGCCATCCCCGATTCCCTGTCCATTGCGCAGCGGCCCGAAGACGAGGAGTTCCACTCGGTGTTCCTCGTGCGCAAGGGCCTGGATGTTGACTCTCTTGCCGATCTGAAGGGGAGTAGTTTCACCTTCGGCAGTGAGAGCTCCACCTCGGGCCACCTGATGCCCCGCCATTTCCTTGTGCAGGCCGGGATCGACCCGGAGAAGGACTTCTCAGCGGTGAATTACAGCGGCTCCCACGACGTGACTTGGAAACTGGTAGAGTCGGGCGCGTTCGACGCCGGGGCGCTGAATGCGGTGGTCTGGCAGCAGAGAGTCCGGGATGGCGAGGTGGACACAAGCAAAGTCGACGTCTTCTACACCACGCCCTCTTACGTGGATTACCACTGGGTCATCCGTGGCGATGCGGACCAGGTCTTCGGCAAAGGCGTCATCAAGGGCATCCGCGAGGCTCTTTTGGACCTTGATTCGACAAAAGGCGGAGCGCAGGAGCTGATCATGAAGGCGTTCCAGGCGGACCGCTTCGTCCCCACTGCGAATGAGAACTACCAGGCCATCGAGGACGTGGCCCGTCAGTTAGAGCTTATAAAGGACTAAAGACCGGACCATGATACTGCTGGAGGGAGTGGCCAAGCGTTACGGAGAACTGGAGGCCGTTGCGCCCGTGACGCTGACCATCGAAAAAGGAGAGACGGTCGCCGTACTGGGGCCCAGTGGAGGCGGCAAGACCACGCTTCTGCTCATGATGACCGGGGCTCTTCAGCCCAGCGAGGGCCGAGTGCTGCTCGACGGTACGGACATTGCCGCGATGAAGCCAGGCCCCGAGCTGGCACGCCTGGTGGGGATGATTCACCAGCAGTTCGACCTGGTCCCTCACCTCTCCACGCTGCACAACGTACTCGCGGGTAACCTGGGCCGGTGGGGGCTGCGCAAGGCCATGGTATCCCTGGTCTGGCCACGCGACCGCTGGGTGGCCCTGAAGGCCCTGGATAAGATGGGTGTCGCCGATCGGGCCTCGTATCGCGCGGCGAGGCTGTCAGGCGGTGAGCAACAGCGAGTGGCCATCGCCCGGCTTCTGGTGCAGGACCCCGCATTGATCCTGGCCGATGAGCCTGTGGCGTCGTTGGACCCGGCGAGGGCCGGCGAAGTGCTCAGCCTCCTGCTCAGCGCGAAACGAGAGGGTAACAAGACCCTCGTGGCCAGCATTCACTCGGTGGACCTGGCGCGCCAGCACTTCGAGCGACTGATCGGGCTCCGCAATGGCGTCGTCACCTTCGACCTGCCCACCACAAAGGTCACGGCCCAGATGCTCACCGAGCTCTACGGCATCCAGGGGTTGCGCGATGAGACCTAGAAGCGGTTTCAAAATGTCTCGTCAGTGGTCCGGGGCGAGTGGATGGGAACACTCAACATGGGGTGGGCGCTCCCATAAAGACAAGAAAGGACTTTGAAATAGCCTTCGGCATTTTTCAAGGCCGCAAGGCCCTCACGCTCATTTTGGCGGCCGCCCTCGCGTGGAGCCTCTTCAACGTTCAGTGGAGCGGCAACCTGGTCAATTCCGGGGGCCTAAGCGCCCTGGGTGAAATGGGCCGTTCTCTGCTTAAGCCAGACGTTTCGCCCAATGTTTTGTCTGCGGCGATCAAGGCGAGCTGGGTGACCATCGCCTACGCCGTCGCGGGGCTCACGGTGGCGCTGGCTATAGGGCTGACGCTTGGCACCCTGGCGTCAGGTCTCCTGGCCCGATCGCCCTGGACGGCTCGTCTACACGTTGGAGGCGCCAGGTTCATCTTGGCCTTCCTGCGATCAATACATGAGCTAGTGTGGGCCTGGCTGTTCGTGGTGGCCTTTGGCCTCTCCCCCATGGCCGCCGTCCTGGCGCTGGGGATTCCCTACGGAGGCATCCTCGGGCGCATCTATTCCGATCTCCTACAGGATGTCCCGCAAGCCCCGCTCAGGGCACTACGCAACGCGGGCGCGTCCGAGCTTCGAGTCTTCTGGTACGGACGGCTTCCCATGGCTCTGCCGGACATGCTGAGCTACACCTTCTACCGCCTGGAGTGCGGCATACGCTCGGCCGCCATCTTCAGCTTCGTGGGACTAGGTGGGCTGGGCCGAGAGGTGCAACTGTCCTTGAACGACCTGGCGTATGAAAGAGTCTGGACCTTTCTGTTCTTCCTCATAGCGCTGGTGGCGCTGGTGGACATCTGGAGCACACTATTGAGAAGAAGGCTGGCGGCGTGAAACAGGTGCTTACCGAGAAGCCCACACCCGGAGTCCTGCACGTTCCACGCCTTCGAGTTACCTTCGTGGGGGCGACGGTAGCCGTAGGCCTGGTGCTGGCGGCCGCATCCTGGGTATTTGTCCTCCGCTCGGACAGCACCCAAGTCCATCCGTTTTTTTCTACCGAGACCGTGGACCGGATCTGGTCATTTATACGCCAACTACTAGGTCTGGACTCGTCCAGCACGCCGGCCTTCGCCCAGGGAGGCGAGTGGCTGAGCGCCGGGTCGCTGGCCTACAAGACCCTTGCCATGAGCGTGCTGGCCATTGGGTTCTCGGGAGCGGTTGCGCTGGCCACCTTCATGTTCGAGGCGCGTAACGTGACGATGGGCGAGCTGGCGCCCTACAATCGCTGGTACTCCAGGATTCTCTTCTTTGTCGTCCGAGCGTTTTTCATACTCACGCGTGGCGTCCCCGAGCTGATCTGGGCCATGCTCATCATCTTCGTGCTCTCTCCCGGCATCCTCGCCGGGGCCGTGGCCCTCGGAGTGCACAACGCGGGGATCCTGGGCAAGCTCTCGTCTGAGATAGTCGAGGGACTGGACCCGCGCCCCTTGCGGGCCCTGCGCTCCAGCGGGGCCGGCTGGCTTCAGGTGCTAGCCTACGGCGTCCTTCCGGAGGCGATACCCCGCCTGATCACCTATCTGATGTACCGGTGGGAGGTCATAATCCGGACGACCATCGTCGTCGGGTTCGTGGCCGCGGGCGGACTGGGCACGGAGTTCAGGCTGAGCATGAGCTTCTTTCACTACACCAACATCACCCTGCTGCTGATCTGGTACCTCATGCTGGTCATCGCGGTGGACCTGTCGGCCGCGCTTCTCAGGCGAATTGCGCGATAGCGACGGCGCAATACCGAGCGGGTAGCTAGTCGGCGGCTCCGTCCTCTCCCTTGATGGCGCCTCGCATCCCCTCGGCGATGGCCTGATACTCGTTCAGCACGTTCCTGCTGGTGAGCACCACCGGTTTCGACGTGTCGCGGTAGTCGGAGCGAAGCTCGATCCTCCCCAAGAACGGTACGTCCACTTCATTTGCCAGCTCCTCGCCGGCGCCCGAGCCGAAGACCTCACCTGAGAAGTTTTCCACCACGCCCAGGACATCGACGTGAAGCTTGCGGATCATGTTTATCGACCGCTTGGCGTCGATCTTGGCGAGCTCCTGGGGCGTGGTCACCACGACGAAGCCGTCCACGTCCAGAGACTGCATGACGGTGAGTGGAGCGTCGGACGTGCCGGGCGGGAGATCTATTATCAGGAAGTCCAGATCGCCCCAATCAGTGGACCGAAGAAGCTGGTTGATGGCGTTGTGAATCATGGGCCCGCGCCAGATGATGGCCTCTTCCTCGTTCTCCTGGAAGAATCCCATGGACATGACCTGAACGCCGAACCGCTCCGAAGGGACCATGCGCTTATCCTCTCCAACGGTCGGGGGTTCTGACACCTTCATGGCGCGGACCACGTTGGGGCAATCTATGTCGACGTCCAGGAGGCCAACACTATCGCCTGCCTGAGCCAGGGTTACCGCCAGGTTCACGGCCACGGTGGTCTTGCCCACACCGCCTTTGCCACTATAGACACCGATCTTGTACTTGATCCGCGAAAGCGCCTCGGAAATAACACGCTTCTCCTCCCAGGTGCGCTTCATGGCCTCGATCTTGGCGCGCGCCTGGGCGGCCTGCGGGTTTTTGGGCTGAGGTCCGGTCATTAAAAAGACTCCCTCTCTCTCGTCCAAGAGGGGCGAAAGGCTCTGGGAATTCTCAAGGGTTGGCGTGTCTCCCCACACCCCTGACGGTGCATCAGGTGCGCCACTCCACAGGTCTAAGCCACCGTCAGATCGTACTACGGGGGAGGAACAAAACCGTCAGTCGAGGCCGAGGAGCGCCTTACCTTCCTCGGTAATCATGTCCGGAGTCCAAGGGGGTTCGTACACCATTTCCACCTCCACATCCTCTACTCCTTCGACTTCGGCGATCCGCCACTCCGCCTGTTGGGCAATGTAGGGGCCCATACCACAGCCGGCGAAGGTAAGGGTCATCCTGATCGACACGTCGCCCTCGTCCACCTCAACGCCATAGACAAGCCCCAGGTCAACAACGTTGACCGGTATCTCCGGGTCGAACACTTCTCTGAGCGCCTCCAGGACGGTCTCATTTGTTACTGTTGCGGTCTCCGCCATTCTCCGCTCCTTCCTGAATACAGGGCCTGAACACAGGGACGCTTCCTGTCGCTCAAATACATTGTAGGTTCGGCGTCATCGGGTGTCAATTAACGTGCTTTAACGCACGAATTCCGTTTTTAATCAGCTATCCCGCCACCACCTTGCGCAGGTCGACGATCTGGTCTCGCAAGAGAGCGGCCTTTTCGAACTCCAGATTGCGGGCCGCCGTCTTCATCTGGGACTGCAGGTCCTTTATCAGTCGCAGCAGGTCGTCCTTGGGTATGTCTCCGTGGGCCACATACGATGTACGCGTCTCGGCGATGGCCTTCACACGCTCCGTAATGTCGTGGACTGCCTTCTGGATCCCCTGGGGAGTGATGCCGTGCTCCCGGTTGTAGATCTCCTGGATCTGGCGTCGCCGCTCAGTCTCGTCGATGGCCCGCTTCATGGATTTGGTTACGACGTCGGCGTACATTATCACGTGACCATCCACATGTCTGGATGCCCGCCCAATGGTCTGGATGAGAGCGGTCCACGAACGCAGATACCCCTCCTTGTCCGCGTCCAGGATCGTCACCAGACTCACCTCCGGCAGGTCGAGGCCCTCGCGCAGCAGGTTGATCCCAACGACCACGTCATAGACGCCCAAGCGCAGATCGCGCAGGATCTCGCTGCGCTCTAGTGTGTTGATCTCCGAGTGGAGGTAGTGGGTCTTCACGCCTGCCTCCCGCAAGTAGTCGGCAAGCTCCTCCGCCATCCGCTTGGTCAGGGTGGTCACCAGACACCGCTGGCCGCGTTTGGTCCTCTCCTGAATCTGGTAGATGAGGTCGTCGATCTGTCCGACCGTGGGCTTCACTTCGACTACCGGGTCCGTGAGACCGGTGGGACGTATCACCTGCTCGACCATCTTCTGCGAGTGCTCGTATTCGTAAGGGCCAGGTGTGGCAGACACATAGATGGCCTTGTTGACCCGCTCCTCGAACTCCCCAAAGTTAAGCGGCCGGTTGTCCAGGGCAGACGGCAGGCGGAAGCCGTACTCCACCAGCACTTCCTTCCTGGACCGGTCGCCATGGTACATCCCTCTGAGTTGAGGCAGCGTCATGTGGGACTCGTCTATAAAGAGCAGATAGTCCTCGGGGACGTAGTCCAGAAGCGTGTATGGGGTGCTGCCCGGCGTGCGCCGTGAAAGGTGTCTGGAGTAGTTCTCGACGCCGGCGCAGTAACCCGCCTCCCGCATCATCTCCAAGTCGTAGTGGGTGCGGGACTCCAACCGCTGCGCCTCGAGCAGCTTGTCCTGCGCCTTCAGCTCAGTCAGGGACTCCTGAAGCTCGACCTCTATGTCCTGAAGGGCCAGCTCCATCTTTTCGCTGGAAGTAACGAAGTGCTTGGCCGGATATATCTCGATGTCCTGGCGCTCGGCCAGCAACTCGCCGGTAAGCGGGTCCAGCTCCACTATGCGCTCGACCTCGTCGCCTAAGAACTCGATGCGCACGCCCACCTCCTCGTAGGCGGGGAGAATATCGAGGGTATCCCCACGGACTCGAAACTTGCCGCGTGCCGGGTCCATGTCGTTGCGCTCGTACTGCATGTCCACGAGCTGTCTGGTAAGACGCCCCAGGCTTCGGCTCTCACCACGGCGCACGTAGGCGACGAAGCTCTGGTACTCCTCGGGCGAGCCCAGGCCGAAGATGCACGATACGGAGGCGACGATAAGCACATCCCGCCTGGTCAGCAGCGCCCGCGTGGCGGAATGGCGAAGCTTGTCCAGCTCGTCGTTTATGTCGGAGTCCTTCTCTATGTAAGTATCTGTCCTGGGGATGTACGCCTCCGGCTGATAGTAGTCGTAGTAGCTGACGAAATACTCGACCGAGTTTTGTGGAAAGAACTCCTTGAACTCGGTGGCCAGCTGGGCGGCGAGGGTCTTGTTGTGGGCGATCACCAGCGTGGGGCGCTGCAGCTTCTCGACGATGCAGGCCATTGTGAACGTCTTGCCGCTGCCGGTGACGCCCATCAAGGACTGATGGCGCAGGCCCTGGTCGACTCCCTCCACCAGGGCGTCGATGGCCTGAGGTTGGTCGCCCGTCGGTTTAAAGTCGGATACGATTTCGAAATCGGGCACTGTTTATTCGGTCCCGTACCGTCTGGATTGGCGGCGCACGGTCCCGGAGCCGCCGGACCCTGGGCACTTCTGCCCCGCCGGGGAAATGGCCGTTTTCAGCTACCCAATCAGTATAGCAGCACGGGGCGCCAGCTTCTCGATAAAATCGGCTGAAGGAAGACCCGCTACGAGCCGGACTGGGGCGCGGCCGTCACCCAGATCATCTCGGTGCTGGTCTCATCGAACGGAGTCCGGTCGAAATCCCCGTAGAGGTCAAGGAGCTGGAAACCGCATATCTGCAGCAGGTGGTGCATCTCCCAACGGTGGATGTACCTCAATGGGAAGTCTCGATAGAACCGTTTGCACACTACTCCATCTTCGTCCAGCTCCTCTGTTATCACCCGTGTGTTAATGATCTGGTGATAGTTGTCGTAGCGACTCTGGTGCCACACCACTAACCTCGTGCCCGTATCAGGGACGGTAACATCCCGAAAGTGGTAGGGCACTTCCCCTTCCTGCACCAGCATGTTGAGATCTGGAACGAATATGTTGAATATCAGCCTTCCGCCAGGCGCCAGGTGATGGCTTATACGGACCAACGTTCTGACCTGGTCCTGGACCGACATAAGAGACATGAAGCCGCGAAAGGGTATGACTATCAGCTTGAATTTCTGATTTAGGACAAAATCGCGCATGTCGGCCCTGACCAACGATAGGACGCCGGCTCCCTCGTCCATGCATCTCGCCTTGCTCTGGGCTACCCTGAGCATGGCCGAGGAGAAGTCAAGACCAACTGTGTCTATGCCTGCCTCGGCTATAGGGATAACGACCCTGCCGGTGCCGCAGCCCAACTCGAGGACGGGGCCTTCCGACTGACGAGCCTCCTCGACGTAGAACGGGATGTCTTCCCTGACATAGGAGAAGATGGAGTCATATATCTCGGCCCACTGATCGAAAACTTCTTCCATAGAATTTTCTAGAGACTAGACTGGGACCCCCATGCTCCTTGGACTGCCACCCAACTCCCGGGTAGCTATACCTACCGGCCCTCCCTGGAGGCTTGTCGGTATGAGCAAAAGCAAGCTCTCCGATCTGGTATCAGCGTTCCCCAATCTGCTGCAGGGCCAGCCGGACCCTTTCCTCCAAGGGCATGGAGTCGCCGGAGGGCAGCGCCAGGGCGGCGTCCCTAGCCTCGGCCTGGCTGTACCCCAGCGCCGTAAGCGCCTCCACCACCGCTTGAACTCCAGGAGCGTCCCCCGCGCCGATCTTCACCGGGGCCAGCTTACCCGCCAGCTCCAGGACTATGCGACTCGCGGTCTTCTTGCCTACCCCCGGCACTATGCTGAACGGCTCTACTTCGCCAGAGTCCACCGCCAGCGCCAAATCATCGGGACTGAACTGGGTGAGGATGCTGAGCGCCACCTTTGGACCCACCCCGCTGATCCCCAACAGAGTCTCGAACGCCGTCCGGGCGTCCTGGGTCGCGAATCCGTACAGGGTCACGCTATCCTCTCGCACCTGCAGAGAGGTGAACAGCTGAGCCTGCGAACCGACCTGACCCAGCTGATCGGCGGTGGACCCGGGCACGGATATTCTCAGAGTCACGCCGCCTATCGCTGTGTCCACCCAGTCAGACCCGATGGCCTCGATTCGGCCTCTTATGGTGGTTATCACGGCGGCTACCAGCTATTCTCGCACGGTGAGCAATCTAACCTGGCAAACGTTCAGGTGGCATATCGCCACCGCCAACGCATCCGCCGCATCCGGCGGCTCGGGAATATAGTCCTGTTCCAGTAGCACCGCAACCATATCCTGAACCTGGCCCTTGGAACTGCCGCCGTAGTCGGTGACCGAACGCTTGACTTGGGACGGAGAATATTTCGCCAAGGGCAGGTCGTGTTCCGCGGCCGCAATGAACGCGATCGCCTGGGCCTGGCCGATGGCTATGGCAGAGTGACGGTTGCGGGCCACGAACGGCTCCTCCACCGCGATCTCCTCCGGCCGCCACCGCTGGATGACTTCCCGAATCAGACCGTGAAGCACGAAAAGCCTTTGATGCAGCGGGGCGGACTTGTCAGGGGTCAGGGCGCCGCAGTGAACGAGGACCAACCCGTTCCCGGTGGTCTCGACCACACCCACGCCCATCGCGTATGTCCCGGGGTCCACTCCTAGGACGCGCACCAAGCCTCCTTTATAAAGTGCACGATATAAGGCGGCGCAGATACGGCTTCAGCGGTCCTCGCACACGGCTGGGACCGCGTCCACCGACCAATCCCCAGTGCAAAGGACGCTCCACTCAGCATGGACTTGGAAATGGCTTCTAGGTGTCTTGCCGAAGGGATGACTCCTAGTCCTGGGCACGATACTTTTCCAAAGCACTGTCCGGAAAATCGGCGTTGGAGAAGACCCGCTGCACGTCGTCCAGCTCCTCCAGCTTGTCCAGCAATCGGAGCATCTGGGTCGCCGATCCCTCATCTAGGGCGACGGTATTCGTGGGCAGCATCGAGAGCTCGGAGGACTTTATCGTGGCGTCGTGCTCCGCTAAGGCCCTGCGTACATCCTCCAGCGCTCCTGGGGAGGACCGAATTTCCAAAGTAGAGTCTTCGCTCTCGAAGTCCTCCGCGCCAGCGTCGATAGCGGCAAGTGTCAGTTCCTCCGCTGAATCCGAGTCCGCCTCGACCACGACGACCCCCTTGGACTCGAACTGCCATGCCACAGACCCTGCCTCAGCAAGGTTGGCCCCGGACTTGGTGAACGTGGACCTGACATCAGAGGCGGTCCGGTTTCGGTTGTCTGTGAGCGCGTGCAGCAGTATGGCACTGCCGCCTGGGCCATAGCCCTCGTATACCGCCTCAACCATCTGGTCCTGGTCTGAACCCGTGCCAGACCCCTTTTTGATGGCGCGTTCGATGGTGTCGACGGGCATGTTGGCGTCCTTGGCACGCTGCACCGCTATACGCAGCCGGAAGTTTGCGGCCGGATCGGGGCCCTCCCTCGCCGCGACTATGACCTCCTTGGTGAGCTTGGTAAAAAGCTTACCCCGTCGAGCGTCGGTGATGGCCTTGGCATGCTTGATCGAGGACCACTTCGAATGGCCTGACATCGCGTCACTCCTGAGCACCCGCCCCCCAGGACTCAGGGCTAATTCTAGCATGGCACAAATATGCGGTCAAAAGGACGTTTGGGCGTCTACCCCGGTTCTTCCGGAAGCCGGACCACCATCCTGTTCTCGCTCACATCGACATCCACGACAACGTGCCTTATGGCGGGGACCAGCACTTCCTTCCGACCCTCACCGCGAACCACGTACACGTCGTTGCTGCCCGTCTTCAGGATTTCACGGACCTCCCCGAGGCACTCGCCCAGGTCCGTCGAGACGTTCATCCCGATTATCTGAAAGTGGTAGTAGGAACCCGGTTCAAGAGGCTTGACCCGCTCAGCCCCCACGGTAAGCGGCTTGCCACGTAACGCCTCGGCTGCAGTGCGATCGTTGACCTGGTCGAGCTTGACCACGAAGCCGCTTTTGATGGGATGGGAGCGCTCCACACGGTTGGGCGCGTCATCCAGATAAAGAACGCTGCCCGGGGAGAAACGCTCCAGGAAATCGGTGAGGACATCAAGCTTGAGGTCGCCCCGAATCCCCCACGCACCTTTTATGCGCGCGACGGTCACGACGTCTTTGGGGTGGGTGGAGCCACCTGAGGACGTCGACGCGGTATTCGCCAAGGGATAGTTATAGAATAACGGAGCGAATCGTCCCGTCAGACGATCTCAAGGACCGCACGAGTGTCCTGCTTGATGGCGGCAACCCGAAGCAACGCGCGGATCGACTGGGCCACACGGCCCTGCCTTCCTATTACCTTGCCCTTGTCGTCGGGCGCCACTTCCAGCCGGACGATGACCCTCTCGCCTTCGTCTTCCTCGGTAACCTTTACCTCATCGGGGTAAGCGACGATCGACTTCGCGATATACTCGACTATTTCCTTCATGGGCCCTTGATTCTCTCCAGCACTCCCAGCCTCTTCAGCATTCGCTCCACCGCTTCAGAGGGCTGGGCCCCGTTGCGGATCCATTTGATGGCTTTCTCTTCGTCCATCTCAACGGTAGGAGGGTCTGTCAGAGGATTGTAATGCCCGAGTTGGTCCACAAACGCCCCATCCCTGGCGGCCCTGGAGTCGGCCACGACTATTCGATAGCTGGGGTTGTTCTTTCCGCCGACTCGCCGGAGTCGAATCCTTAGCATATGCTACCCTTCCTATGCTTTGTATCGCATAACCACGGCCAAATTCTAGCTTGCCCCGTTGCCGGCTGTCAACGCGGGCAGGGATCGTATCTCAGCCCGGCAAACCGTGGCTCGAGGGATCCCAAATCAGCAGTGGGTGTAACCCCTTCGACACCCACAAAATTCCCCTCTCGAGAACCTATGGGTCTCCGCCGACCCTGTGCTATAATGCCGTCGTCGCACTACCGTTCTAATCGACCCAGCGCGGCCAGAATGAGACCAGCTCCTGTAATACCGCCTGGGTGAGCAGACAAACCAAAGAGGTCGTCCATCGATGAAGGTGGTATTTCTAGATGACGTAGAGGGCGTCGCCCTGGGTGGAGACGTGAAAGAGGTCAAAAACGGGTTCGCCCGAAACTACCTCATCCCCAAAAAGCTGGCGGTGCCGGCCACGCCCAGTGCCCTTCAGCGGGTCAAGCGCCTCACGCACCAGGCCGAGACCGATCGGACCGATAAGATGGCCGATTATACGGCGATGGCCGAGGAACTGGACGGCGTCCAGGTCAACATCGAGATGCGCGCGGCCCCCAGCGGGCGACTATACGGCTCCGTGAACAACGCCACTGTGGCTAAGGCCCTGTCAACCCTCACCAGCCGGGAGATAGAGCGCAGGGTGGTGGCGATACCAGAGCCCTTCCGGGAGATAGGTCTCTTCGACGTCAAGGTAGCGCTCCACCCCGAGGTGGAGGCCCAGGTGAAGGTATTGGTGTACCCGTCGGGCACCGATCCCGACGAGATGATGCAGAGCACCGAAGACGAGGTGGACGAAGAAGAGCCCGCCGCAGAGGCTGAGGCCGTGGAAGTGACCGCAGAGCCTGAAGCCGAGGCAGGCGAGCAACAGACGGCAGAGGGCCTGGTGGATGAGAGCACCGAAGGCGAGGTGGACGAAGAAGAGCCCGCCGTAGAGGCTGCTTCCGGCGAGGCTGAACCTGAAGCAGACGAGCAACAGTCGGCAGAGGGCATGGCGGAGGAGAGCGCAGAAGGCGAGCGGGACGAAGAAGAGCCCGCCGTAGAGGCTGCTTCCGGCGAGGCTGAACCCGGAGCAGACGAGCAGAAGACGGCAGAGGATGGTACCGAGGGAGAGGCCGAGAAACGGGATAGCAAGTAGGGCCGCCGCGACTCTTTTCCCGCCCGTATCTTGTCCATCGCAATCCCTTCTTGCGGCCAACGTCGGGCCACCTGGGAGCAGGCTTAATCTCGCTACGCGTCGCTCCTCTCGCTGCTGACCTGGACTCTAGGCCATCGGCCTACCCATACGGCCATCGGTACAAAGGGCGACCTATAACCTGAACATCTAAGAACAGAAGATCGACTGGGAATAGTAAGTTGTACGCTGAACGCCTTTTGCCCCACGACTCAGACGCCGAAGAGGCGGTCATAGGCTCCATCCTGATCGATGGTGAGTCCATCACGAGGATCACATCGTTCCTGAAGCCCTCGGACTTTTACGTCGCGCGCAACCGGTGGTGTTACGAGGCGGGTCTGGCGCTCTTCAACAGGGGTGAGGCGATAAACCAGGTGACGGTGGCGAACGAGCTATCGCTCGGCGAACATCTCGAGGAAGTGGGCGGCACCTCGTACCTCAGCCACCTGGTGCTGGTGGTCCCGACGTCAGTCCACATCGAATACTACGCCCGGCTTGTGGAGCGTGCATCGATAATGCGGCAGCTGATCGCGGCGGCCGGCGACATCTCCTCCCTGGGTTACGAGGGCACCACCGACGCGGAGGCCACCCTCAGTCGGGCGGAAGAGATACTCTTCAAGGTCCGCACCGGCCGTGAGACCCGAGACTTCACCCACATCAGGCAGGTGCTCGACACATACATGGAGGAAAGCTCCGCTGTTCACGTCCCCGGCGAGCACCAATTGGCTCCGATTCCCACCAGCTTCAAGACCCTGGACGAGCTGCTTGGAGGAGGGCTCCAGAGGTCCGACATGTTCGTGCTGGCGGCCCGTCCCAGCCTGGGAAAGAGCGCCCTGGCGGTCAACATCGCGCGTAACGCGGCCGCCGCAGGCGCCGTCGTCGGAATGTTTAGCCTTGAGATGAGCGCCGAGCAGATAGCCCTTCGCCTCCTATCGGGTGAGGCCAATGTAAGCACTTACCACCTGCGCATAGGACATCTGAGCGCGGCTGACGAACAGCGGGTGCTGGACTCCATCGGTATGCTGTCCGACCTGCCTATCTATATCGACGACACCCCCATTCAGGGCATCGTGGAGATGAGGGGCAAGGCGCGCAGGCTCCAGTCCGAAAAAGGTGTGGATATGCTGATCGTGGACTATCTACAGCTCATCGCCAGCAGGGCCAGGGCTGAAAATCGAGTGCAGGAGATGGGCGAGATTTCACGCGCGATTAAGGGCATGGCGCGGGACCTGGATATACCGGTGTTCGCATGCTCTCAGCTAAGCCGCGCGGTGGAGCAGAGGCCGTCCCACAGGCCGATCCTCTCAGACCTCCGTGAGAGCGGAAGCATTGAGCAGGATGCCGACGTTGTGGCGTTCATCTACCGGGAGGACCAGTACACCTCACGGGAGGAGTGGGAGAGCAAAAACCCTACGATACCGTACCCCCAAAACATCGCCGAGATCATTGTTGCCAAGCACCGCCACGGGCCCGTGGACACCATTCCGTTGTACTTTCGGAAGGAAGTGGCGCGGTTCGAGAACCTGGAGCGCCCAGCCCGTTCGCGAGAACTCGTCTAGATGACCTTCGCCGGCTTCCCCCACCGCACACGCTTCACCCCCGTACCCAATCCCCTCTTCGGCCCCCTCCTAGAGCAGATAGAGGACCTGGCCGAGCTCAAGTGCACGCTGCGAATCATCTGGCTCCTGCACCAGAAGAAGGGCTATCCTAGATTCGTGGCCCTCAACGAATTGATGGCTGACCGCACGCTTGGCAAAGCCCTCAACGGTGCAGGCGACCGTCGCACAGAGCTGGACCGGGTGCTGTCCCAGGCCGTGAGACGGCGCACGCTGCTGACGGGCACCGTCTCTCTGGAAGGCGGGCGGGAAAGAGTGTACGCGCTGAACACCGATAGCGACCGAAGGGCGATGGCGAAACTGCTCTCGCAAGATGAATCCCCTCAGGAAGGCTTCGCCGAACAGCCATACGATGCGCCCACGGACCGCCCCAACATCTTCACCCTCTACGAAGAAAACATAGGCTTGCTCAGCCCAATGATCGCGGAGGAGCTACGGGAGGCGGAGCAGCTCTACCCCCTGGAATGGATCGGGGACGCCGTCCGAGAGGCTGTAGACCAGAACAAGCGTAGCTGGAGGTACGTGTCCCGGATACTGGAACGGTGGGAGAGAGAAGGCAGGAGCAGCGATGGAAGAGCTGGGAGATATTCTAAAAAGACTGGGCACAAAAGGTACTACTAGGGCCAACGACCACACCCCGGCCCCCGACCCGGAGACCGACGAAGTCCTGGAACCCTGCGAGATCTGCGGGGGCCGTGGATGGTTCACTCCAGACGTTCCCGTCGGACACCCGGACTTCGGGCAGATCACGACATGTCGCTGCCAGGAAGAGCGGATGGAGGAGGAGAGGTTCTCCAGATTACTCCGCTACAGCAACATCGGTTCCTTGACTCGCTTCACGTTTGAGTCCCTTCAGCTCGAAGGACTAAGCAAGGACCCAGAGAACCAACGGCTCTTCAAGGAAGCCCACGACACAGCGGCCGAGTACGCCCAGAACCCCATTGGATGGCTTGTCCTGACAGGGCCCAATGGCTCGGGCAAGACCCATCTAGCCGCGGCCATCGCCAACCGCTGCATACAAAACGGCTACGTCGTGCTGTTCGTTCACCTCCCCGATCTTCTGGACCATCTGCGCGCAACATTCGCGCCAGCCAGCGACGTGTCATATAGCGAGCTATTCGAGCAGGTGAAAGGCACACCCGTATTGATACTGGACGCCTTGGGAGCCCAAGCCTCGACCTCCTGGGCCCAGGAGAAGCTTCAGCAGATCGTCAACCACCGGTTCAACGCCGAGCTTCCCACCGTGGTCACGACCGCGGCACGACTCGAGGAGCTCGACCCCTACATCTATACTCGCCTCGCGACGGGTGAGCTGAGCCGGGTACTGGAGGTGTGGTCACCGGCGATGGACCGGGTCCTCAGCCTGGGACGCATTGAGCCAGAGATGCTGAACCGCATGACCTTCGATGCCTTCGACGTGCGGGGGAACAACCCTACCGCCGGCCAACGGGCCAGCCTCGAAGCGGCGTTCCAAGCCGCCAAGAACTTCGCCGCAGACCCCGACGGATGGCTCACTTTGTTTGGTGAAACCGGCGTAGGCAAGACCCACCTAGCCGTGGCGGTCGCCTCCAAGCACGTGAATCAGGGACGCACGGCGTTCTACGCGTTCGTTCCTGAGCTACTGGACTACCTACGCTACACCTTTAGCCCGGACAGCCGTATCACATATGACAGGCTATTTGAGGAGGTGAAAAACACGCCGATGCTCATTTTGGACGACCTCGGTGGAGAGCACAGTACTCCATGGGCCCAGGAAAAGCTCTACCAGATCATCGTACACAGACACGACGCCCGGCTGCCGACCGTAATTACCACCACAGAAGACTTCACCCAACCGACCGGCGCCATAAGCTCCCGCGTCCAAGACCCCTCGGTCGGACAGCTCATAAGAATCGAGGCGCCCGACTACCGCATCAAAAAGAGGGACGCGCACAGGCAAAGGAGCGTAAGCCGCAGGACCAGAGGTGCGGGCTAGCCGGAAGGAACTGGTGACGATAGGCACCAGGGCGATACCCACGCCCGGGTAGCCATCCCAAAGCCCTTCTCTGCCTTTCTGTATTCGCCCTACCCCACTGGCAGGACATTGTTGAAATCACCTCTCGGGAGCCGAGGAGAAGGATATGGAATTTGATCATCGGGTGAAGACCGAACCTCAAAAACGCACCGCAGACTCGGTGTTCTACGAGCTTACTAGAAGCCTCTGTCCCCAGTGCAAACAGCTGATCGACGCCCAGATTCACCTGAAAGACGGCAGGGTGATCATGCGCAAGCGGTGCGCAACCCACGGCTGGTTCGAAGCGCTTATCTCCTCTGACGCGGAGGGCTATGTCAACTCACTGAAGTACAACAAGCCCGGTACTATACCTCGGGAGTTCACCACTGAGGTCAAAGACGGTTGCCCATACGACTGCGGCCTCTGCCCCGAGCACAAGCAGCATACGTGCCTGGCCCTCATAGAGGTGAACACCGGATGCAATCTGGCGTGTCCCACCTGCTTCGCCAATGCCGGTCCGGGATACAACCTGACCCTTGAGCAGGTAGGGTTCATGCTGGACCAGTTCGTACGGACCGAGGGCGACCCGGAGGTGGTGCAGTTCAGCGGCGGCGAGCCCACACTGCACCCCCGACTCTTCGACATGATCAGCATGGCCCAGGAGAAGGGTATACGCCATGTAATGGTCAACACCAACGGCAGGCGCATCGCGCGTGATGAGAAGTGGGCCAAGCGGCTGGGGGAGCTTCGACCCATGATCTACCTCCAGTTCGATGGCCTGAACGACTCCACCTATGAGCAGCTTCGGGGAGAGCCGTTGCTGCAGGAGAAACTGCAAACTCTGGACGTGCTGGCCGAACTGGACCTCAACACGATCCTGGTTGCCGCAGTCGAGCGAGGCGTCAACGAGCACGAGGTCGGACCCCTGGTCCGGTTCGGCCTGGAGCACCCAGCCGTGCGGGGTGTCAACTTCCAGCCCGTGACTCACACCGGACGCCACCTTGCATTCGATCCGACCGACCGGGTCACGATACCCGAGGTGGTCGAGCGCATCCAGGAACAGACCGATGGCTTGTTCGTGAAGAGCGATTTCGTACCGGTGCCCTGCTGTCACCCAGGCTGCCAATCCATAACCTATGCCTATGTCGAGGGCGACCAGGTGACCCCCTTGCCGCGGCTGATAAACGTGGACGACTACCTGGACTACATAACGAACCGGTCATGGCCCGACCCCTCGGAAGAGGTGAAACGCGCCCTGGAAGGCCTGTGGTCTTCAAGCGCCGTACCGGGCAGCGACACCGTGGCCGCTCAGTTCACCTGCGCAGGCTGCAGCATAGACCTCTCCGGTTCCCCGTCCGATCTGGCGAAGCGCATATTCGCCGTCAGCGTGAAGGACTTCATGGACTCTTATACCTTCGACGTCAAAAAGGTCATGAAGTGCTGCGTGGGGATCATGACGCCGGACGGCCGAATGATCCCTTTCTGCGCGTACAACAACGTTGGATACCGGGAGGAGGTCCGCCGAGCGATGATGACCGAACGGGCTCGGACACGACTATTGGGTGGCCGGAAGGCCCACCAAAGAAACGGAACCCCAGTTCATCCCGGACACGATGACTCATGACCGCTCGAGGTAAGAACTACCCTGGATTGGCGGTAATACCTTGAGGACTGAGAAAACGCAAGCCAGGGGTGACATGGGAGAGTTATCCCCCTACGAGCTTGAGGCCTGCTGTAGGATCGGGTACGGCCATCCGGTGACGAAGTGGCTCCTGGGCGACTCCTTCCATCCCGGCGGGCTTCAACTGACCAGCACGCTGGCGGGTCTGCTGGGCATCGACTCGAGCTCCCGCGTACTCGACGTCGGCTCCGGTCTCGGTGCCAGCGCGGTGCATCTCGCCGACACGCTGGGATGCCGAGTGACGGGTGTCACTATTGAGCAAGAGGGCGCGGCGGCGGGGTACGATCTCGCAAAGAGCAACGGAGTCGAGGGCAGGATGACATTCGTCCAAGGAGACATACAAAGCGCCAAGCTTGAGGAGAAGCCCTTCGATTTCGCGCTCATGGAGTGCGTGCTCTCCATCCTGCTGGATAAGGAGAGGGCGCTGCGCAATGTGAGGGAGCTTCTCAAGCCCAGAGGGCGTCTGGGGCTGACCGACGTGACCGTGAACGGTCCGCTACCTCCCGAGTTGGAGGGGGTGCTGGGCACCGCCGGGTGCATCGGAGGCGCGCGGTCCATCAGTGAGTACGGCGATCTCCTGAGCGACGCGGGCTTCACGGTCGAGCACACGCAGGACCGCCAGGAGGCGGCGACCACGTTCCTGCGAGACATCTCTGGAAAACTCATGATGGCTGAGGTAGCCGCGAAGCTGGGCAAGCTTCCCATAGGCAACCCCGTGCTATCGGAAGCGAAGCGATTGCTGTCGCTAGCTCAGGAGCTTGTGCGCGACGGGACCCTGGGATACGGACTGCTGGTGGCTCGCAAGCCTTAGCACTCGCGCTGCCTCAGGCAAGTCTTACTTCGACTTCATCCGGTCGCACAATCGACCACGAGTCCACCTGGGGCGGAGTGGTCTCGATGCGATTCATGCCAGATCGGTAGGGGAGGCATGGCCGGACGCCATCCGGGGCGGGCAGGGTGGGACAAATCACCACGGGGTGGGGTGACCTCAGGCGCAGTCCCACCCCAGCCTGGCAGTACCGTTGACAGCGGTTGGCGCCCCGATTATACTCCCGTCCGTGTCCGATGACGCCGGCTTGGACGGCCCCAGGCTGAATCAAGACACGCAGCGGAACCGGACATAGGGGAGAACAGGTGCACCTGGTAATCGACGGAAATAGTAGCGCCCCGGACAAGCTGTCCGACTCCGACCTGGTCTACCGGTTTCTGGACCAGCATCCAGACGCCATCGGCATGACCAAGATAACGGAGCCCCAGGTCTACACCTACCATGGGAAGACACCGGAGGACTGGGGCGTCTCAGGGTTCGTCCTCATAGCGGAGAGCCACATCAGCGTGCACACGTTCCCGGACAGGGCCCACGTCAACGTCGACATCTTCTCCTGCAAGGACTTCGACACCACCTCATCCGTCGACGTGGTGAAGGCCGCCTTCTCGCTGACGGAGGTCAGCACCCGTGAGCTGGAGCGAGGGCTGGAGTACGCGACGCCCGGCCGAGCCTACCACGGCATGGTCCGCGAGCGCGTCAATCTCATCGCCGAGACGCCCTCAGGCGATTAGCCGGCCCGGACGCAGAGCGAAGGGCGTAAGCAGGGAATAGTTTCGAGCCTCTTCGCCGAGTCGGGTACCGTCGTCGCTACTGCTGTAAGGGCTGCACCACCCCGAAGCGGTTGCCCTCCGGGTCGTCGAACTGGCCGATACGAATTCCTGCCCCTGGGACCTCCATAGCCGGCACGACTATCTTGGCCCCAAGCTCCTGTGCCTTCGACAGGTACGCGTCCGCATCGTCCACCTGGGCGTACATCCGAAGACCCGGCTCGTCATGGGGGTCCTGTTTTTGATAGATCCCGCCGTCGATCCGCAGGTCGTCCTCATGGATGTGCGAATGGAAGAGGTCAGCGGTATAGAGGCCTGCCGCCTTATCAAGAGTGCTCATCCCCAGGTAAATGTGCTCATGCTCACCTCCTTCGCAGAAGAGGAGGCCGTAATGTCGTCCATCATGGCGGGCGCATCAGGCTACCTATTGAAGAATGTTGGGCGCGCCGATCTCCTTAAATCTATCCGGGCGGTGGCTGGAGGCCAAAGTCTTCTTGACCCCTCAGTTACCGCAAAGGTGATGGAGCGGCTGGCCCGGCTTGCCACGAAGGAGGAGGAGAGGGCTGTTGAGGGAATTTCCGAACGAGAGAAGGAAGTACTGGCTCTCGTTGCCCAGGGGCTGACCAACAAAGAGATTGCCGCGAAGCTGGTCATTAGCGAAAACACCGCGCGTAATCACGTCAGCCGCATCCTCGACAAGCTGGACATCAGCCGTCGTAGCCAAGCCGCTACCTTTGCGGCCCAGCATGGTCTGCTAAAAGACGAAGCGTCCGGCGAGGGATAATGCGCGGCCTCAAGCGGGCAGTCCAGGGGACGCAGAGAAAAGGTGGTAGGCCGTGCGGGACTGTAGGTAGGACTTTCGCCAGGACCTTCGCGCTATCGCCCTCGTTACCCGTCCGTCAGGCAACCACATGGTGGCCGCGGCTCATACCAACGGCCGATGGGGGGATCGGCTGGATGAACGAGCCACGTCTCGGTCCTTTTGCTCGGCGGAAATCGGCCACCTACCCGATGCCGACCGAGGGGTCCTCCCCATAGAGTGATGGCAGCGGAGATCGTGAATCTTATAAGTGAAGGAATACCCATGAAAGCCATTGTATGCACAAAATATGGGCCTCCGGAAGTCCTTCAACTCCAAGAGGTAGAAAAACCTGTTCCTAAAGATAATGAAGTACTTATAAAGGTTCACGCAGCAACAGCAACAACTGCGGGCCTCAGCGGTCGAGCAGGTAAACCTTATTTTGCCAGATTTGTCACTGGTCTCACAAAACCCAAAAAAAACGTACTCGGGATGGAGCTAGCCGGGGAAATTGAAGCCGTTGGCAAAGATGTAGGATTATTTAAAGAGGGTGACCAAGTTTTTGGAATGACCGGGATCGCTTTAGGTGCTCATGCTGAGTTCAAGTGTATGCCTCAAGACGGGGCACTGGTCATGCAACCTTCCAATATGACTTATGAGGAGTCCGTCGCTGTTGTTGAAGGGGGATTAACAGCACTGAACTTTCTTAGAAATAAAGCAAATATTCAGAGTGGACAAAAAGTCCTTATCAATGGCGCTTCTGGGTCGGTAGGTACCGCTGCGGTACAGGTCGCCAAATACTTTGGGGCGGATGTTACCGGGGTATGCAGTACCACAAATTTAGAATTGGTGAAATCTCTGGGAGCCGACAAGGTAATTGATTACACTAAAGAAGATTTCACCAAAAGCGGCCAGACATATGACATTATTTTTGACACGGTGGGCAAGAGCTCATTTTCAGTATGTAAAGGCTCGCTAAAGCAAAAAGGTATCTATCTTGATGCCGGCAAGCTGGCAACCATTTTCCCAATGTTATGGACTTCAATGTTCGGCAGCAAAAAAGCCATTCTTGCGGCCACGTATTTGAGGCCAGCAAGGGAGATAACCAAAGATCTAGTTTTCCTCAAAGAGCTGATTGAGGAGGGAAAAATACAATCGGTCATTGATAGACGCTATCCATTGGAACAGACTGCCGAGGCTCACGGGTACGTCGAAAAAGGACACAAAAAGGGAAACGTGGTCATCACTGTGGGAGGTGAAGTCTAAAAGGGAAAGGGTGGTAGCGCATACGGGATTCGAACCCGTGATCTCCACCTTGAGAGGGTGGTGTCCTTGGCCACTAGACGAATGCGCCACATGAGGCCAATGAGATGGCTGGGGATCGAGGATTCGAACCTCGGCTTACAGATCCAGAATCTGTCGTCCTACCACTAGACGAATCCCCACTGCACCCAGGATTCTAGCAGGCGACGAAAAGCATATCAAGCCGACTGGCACTGGTCGGGGACCACGATCCGCTCTTCTGACTCCACACCCACCGCCTCGGTCCGGCCAAGGCCGTGCAGGTAGGCGGTATGGGCCGCGATGAGCGCGTCGCACAGGTCGTGACCCAGCTCGCCACTGCGACCATCAAGACCGGGTATCAGCCCCATGAGGCGCTCCCGCATGAACATGATACCCTCCCTTTTCGTCTTCAAAGGTATGGGCTTGCCGAACAGGCAGACCTTGCTGGCGTAGGGGTACACCTCTAGGACTTGGCGCCCATCCCGTCGCAGGGCGCCGGCGACGGCGATGCCGCGGTAGACCATGCGCTTGATGATGGAGCGTTTCGTGGTGAAGTAGAGAGGGATGCCTCTTGCGGCCATCTCGCGCTCACACACGCGGCCCTTCGACGGGGACGAGGACTGACAGTCGCAGCTTTCCTCGAGACAGCACATACCTCGCGGGAGCCCCAGCGGCGCGTCGATGGCCACCGTACGCGGCCGCCACCGGCCGGCAAGTCCCAGTATCTCCGAGTCCATCGTCTCAAACCCGATGTACGCCAGGGAGCCATCCCCGCTCAACACGGCACAGGCCGATGGTTTCGCCTCAGATGAGGTCAGGTCGATACCGAGGTACATGGATACCTACGTTGCTAGAGGCTATCCGGAAAAATGCGCAGGCCAGTAGCTCACCCCCTCCACCCCAAAGTTGTTCTTCCTACCCGACCTACTCAGGTTAGCCTTAGGAATACGCTCCGCCTAAAACGCCGAACTGTCGTCGAAGCGCTCTACGGACCGGATGACCTCTTGCCAGGCGTTTTCGTCAGGCGTGACGCAACCGCACCGTCTTCCAGGACCTGGGCCGCCGCCGAGTACGGGTCGATCTCCCCCGCTTCCACCTTCTCGACGATCTCGCCCATCGCCCCGTCCGAGGCCATAAGCTGCGTCAGCCTGGCTTCGACCGATCGCCGGACGGCGATCTTGAACACGTCCCGCTTACGCTCACGCCGGCGAAGCTCAAGTCTGGACGACTCCTCCTGTGCGGCCCGGTGTTCCTGTATGGCCTCGAGAAGCTTCTCTACTCCCTTCCGTCTATGGGCCTGGGTCAAGAGGACCGGTGGAGACCACCAGCCCTCCGTGTCGCCGAGGGCGACCATCTCCCTTATGGCGGACGCCAGCCGGCTGGCACCGGCCCTGTCGGCCTTGTTGACCACGAAGATATCACCGATCTCCAGAAGTCCGGCCTTCATCACCTGCACCGAGTCCCCGGCCTCGGGCACCTCCGCCACCACCACCGTGTCAGCCACGGCCATAATCTCAAGCTCTGTCTGACCCACACCGACCGATTCGACGAATATTACGTCCGCGCCGAAGGCGTCCAACAGTCCCACGGCCGCGCCCGTCGCTTTCGAAAGGCCGCCGTGCGCGCCACGCGTCGCAAGGCTACGGATGAACACGGCCTCATCGAGATAATGCCTCCTCATACGGACGCGGTCCCCCAGCACCGCACCTCCGCTGAAAGGGCTGCTGGGGTCCACCAGCAGGATCCCAACGCTACGGCCCTGGCCTCGCAAAATCTTGACGAGGCCGTCTACCAGGGTGCTCTTGCCCGCGCCGGGAGGGCCGGTCACGCCCACGCAGTACGCCTTGCCGACATGGGGGTACACCGCGGCCACAACCTCGGGCAGGAGCTTTTCATCCCCCTCCAATAGAGTAAGGAGGCGCGCCAGGGCGCGGCGGTCGCCATTTAGCATTCGTTGGACCAGCTCTGAGGTCAATGTGGGGTGTTCGGTCACTTCGCAAGGGCCTTAGGCAGCTTCGGACGGGGATTATTATACGACGTTACCTGCCGCCACGTTCGGCGATGCACAAGGTTGTGGGCGCTATGGCGCGGGTATTGGTGGAATCCGGTGGGGGTATGGGGAGTGGAGAGTAGTGCTAAGCGGAGTCGAGGGCGCGGACCAGGTTCGCCATCTCTATGGCCGACACGACGGCGTTATAGCCGATGTTGCCGTGTTTGCCGCCCGAACGGTGCCTGGCCTGCTCGAGGGATTCGGTAGTGAGGACGCCGAATGTCACCGGCACACCTGTGTCCAGAGACGCTTTGGCGACGCCGTTGGCGGCCTCGTTAGCCACGTGCTCGTAGTGGTCGGTCTCGCCTCGTATGACGGCGCCCAGGCACACCACGGCGTTATAGCGGCCCGACTCGGCCATCTTCCTGGCCACCAGGGGTATCTCGAAGCTGCCGGGCACATAGACGACGATTATATCCTCGTTCCGGACATCGTGCCGCGCCAGCGCTTCCTTCGCGCCCTCCAGAAGCCTGGAGGTGATGAACTCGTTGAACCGGGAAACCACCACGCCGACGGTAAGTCCATCGCCCTGGAGCTCTCCCCGCAGCTCGACCGTCAATGGCCTCCCTTGGCGGGTGCGTCGGTCACGTCAATCAAGTGGCCCAGCTTCGCCCGCTTCGTCTCAAGGTAGCGGACGTTCTCGGCATTACTGGAGGCGATGATGGGCACTCGTTCGACGATCTCCAGACCGAAACTCTCCAAGCCCACAACCTTCCTGGGGTTGTTGGTCAGCAGTCGCATCTTTCCGACGCCTATATCAACCAGAATCTGTGCTCCCACACCATAATGTCGGACGTCCGGCGCAAACCCGAGATGTACATTGGCATCGACGGTATCCAGACCATGGTCCTGGAGATAGTAGGCCTTCAGCTTGTTGTGGATGCCGATGCCCCGTCCTTCCTGCCTCATGTAGAGAAACACGCCCCTGCCCTCTCGTTCGATGGCCTGGAGGGCCAGATTGACCTGTTCCCCGCAATCGCACCGCTTGCTGCCGAACACGTCGCCCGTTAGACACTCGCTGTGCACCCTGACCAAGGTGGGCGTGGAGGGCTTGACCTTCCCCAACACAAGGGCGACATGCTCGTCCGCATCCACGATGCTGCGATAGGATACGGCGGTGAACTCGCTCGATTCGATGGGCAGACGGGCCTCGGCCACACGTTCTATCAGCTTCTCGTTCTGTTGACGGTAAGCGATGATATCGGCGACGCTCACTATTTTGAGGCCCTCTTCGGCCACAAGGCGACCGAGCTCCGGCATGCGTGCCATGGTCCCATCCTCAGCCATGACCTCGCATATGACGCCGGCCGGATACAGGTCAGCCATGCGAGCTAGATCGACCACCGCCTCGGTCTGGCCCGCTCTCACCAGCACACCGCCATTGGTGTAGCGCAGCGGAAACACATGGCCAGGGCGCGCAAGGTCCTCCGGCTTGGTCTTAGGGTCCAGTAGGGCCTTAATAGTCGTCGCCCTGTCGTAGGTCGATATTCCTGTAGTCGTTCCTCCCACGGCGTCCACAGAGATCGTAAAGGCCGTGCCGTGTTGCGCCGTGTTGTCCTGAACCATCATGGGCAGGCTCAGGTCCTTCAGCCTCTCGGCCATCATCGGAACGCAGATGAGACCGCGCCCATGCTTCGTCATAAAGTTGATGGCCTCGGGCGTGATCTTCTCGGCCGCCATAGCGAGGTCTCCCTCGTTTTCGCGGTCTTCGTCATCCACGACGATGACCATCTTGCCGGCCTTTACGTCCGCTATGGCCTCTTCAACGCTGGAAAGGGGCATCTTCACCTCTCCCTTGCCCTTGCCGCTCACTACTCGTCGGTGGCCTCTGAGGGCGCACGCGGCGCTGCGGACAATCGTTCAGCGTACTTTGCCATTATATCGATTTCCAGGTTTAGAAGGTCTCCTGCTTTACGAGTCCCGAACGTGGTGTTGTCGCGTGTGTACGGAATTATGGTTACCACGAATGAGTTGAGGTCACAGTTTACTACCGTCAGACTGGCGCCGTCCACAGCGATGAACCCCTTCTCCACCACGTATCGCATGAGCTTGGGGTCGGCCTGAACCGCGACCAGCAAGGCGTCGCCATCGGGAGTTACCGTTTTGATCGTCCCTTTTCCATCGACGTGTCCCTGCACCATATGGCCGCCAAACCGTCCATCGACCTTGAGCGGACGCTCCAGGTTCACAGGGTCCCCTTCTTTGAGCGAGCCCAGATTGGACCGGCGCAGGGTCTCGGGGACCACGTCGACAGCAAATGTCCGCCCATCGCAGGCGGTGACGGTCAAGCAGACGCCGTTGACGCAGATGCTATCGCTGGTCTTTAGATCGCCCATCACCTTTGAGGCTGCGATAGCCAGGCGATCGGCTTCCGCGGATTTCACTGTGCCTATCTCTTCGACGATTCCAGTGAACATGGCCCTATCCCTTACAATAACCCGTCACCGCCAGGTCGTCCTCGAACCTCAGCACTTTGACACGTTCAAGCCGGGCCGTTTCACCCATCAGTTCGGCCCCAACCCCACCAACAGGGGTCGGCGCCTCCTTACCTCCGATGATTATGGGCGCGATGAAGGCCACCACCTTGTCAACCAGGCGCAGGTCGAACATCGAGCCGAGCAGCGCGCCTCCGCCCTCCACCAACACACTGGTGACCTCGCGACGACCTAGGTGCCTGAGGAGCTCAGTCACATCCACCGAACCGTCCGAGGCGGGAACCGATACCACCTCCGCTCCCGCCTGAGCCAGCTTTGTCTGGGCGAGCTCATTCGCACCCGCGACCGCAACGAGGGTATGACCGGGCTCGCTCAAGAGCCTGGCACTGACGGGGGTCCGGCCATCGCTATCGACAAGGATACGCAGGGGTTGTCTCCCTAGAGGGTTATCAGAAGCGTCCCGGGCAGTGAGCCGAGGGTCGTCGACGACCATGGTGTTGACCCCCACCATGACGGCATCGGAGGTCGAGCGAAGCTCGTGTACGTACCTCCTGGCTTCCTCTCCCGATATCCACTTCGAGTCACCGGCGCGGGTCGCTATCTTGCCATCCAAGCTCATAGCGAACTTGGCGGTGACGAAGGGGACGCCGGTCATAATGTATTTGGCATAGGCCTCTACTAGCTCGCCGGCCTCCTCCTCACCTTCTCCCACAACGGTCTCTATCCCAGCTTCTTTGAGGGCGGAAAGCCCCTCGCCGTTAACCCGAGGATTTGGGTCGATGACCGCCGCGTGGACCCTGGAGATGCCGGCTTGAATGATAACTTGAACGCAGGGGGGAGTCCGCCCGGTGTGACTGCATGGCTCAAGTGTGGTGTAGAGAGTCGCGCCCGCCGCGCGTTCTCCAGCCTGCTGGAGCGCCGCTGCTTCGGCGTGATTCTGGCCCGGCGGCTGGGTCCACCCCTCCCCCACAACCTCTCCATCTCTCACCACCACGGCGCCCACCGCAGGGTTAGGGCTCACAGCCCCCAGGGACCGCCTGGCCAGCGACACGGCCCGTTCCATGTGGCCCATCTAACCGGCTTCGCCTTCAGCCCCATCGAAATCGAGGTGAAAGCGGCTCGCGGTGGGCTGGGTCTGGCCCTGATATTTGCTGCCCAGGGCCGGAGAGCCATACAGGTTCTCGGCCGCAGTCGTCAGTCTAAGAAACGACAACTGACCGATCTTCATGGCGAAATACAGGGTTACCGGGAGGTTGGCGACATTACTCAGCTCCAGGGTGAGGTGACCCTTCCAGCCCGGGTCCACGTACCCTGCCGTCGAGTGGATGAGGAGACCGATGCGCCCCAACGAGCTTTTTCCCTCCAGCCGGGCGACCAGATCGTCGGGGATCTCGATATGTTCTAATGTGCTCCCCAAGACAAACTCGCCGGGATGGAGAATGAAGGGCTTGTGATCATCGATCACCATCTCATCGGTGAGGTCGCTCATGTCCTGACTGACGTCGATGTACGGCCGGCGCGAGTTCCGAAAGACCAGCACCTGCCGGTCCAAATGGACGTCCACGCTGGCCGGCTGCACACATCCATCGCCCATTGGCTCGATAACGATCCGCCCTTTTGCCAGCTCTTCCTTAATGGTGCGGTCACTGAGAACCAATGCTGCTCCTATTTAGCCGGTTATGCCAGTCCTTACGCAACGCTAATTCTAGCAGCCGGTCTCACAGGCGTGCAATGCTCGGCCAGGCTATCAGATAAAGAGAGCGCCCCGGAAAATGAGGCGCTCTCCTAGAGCCAACTGCCAAAAGGTGACGGTTACAGGATGTTGAACACCACCTGGACCATCAAGCGGATCTCAAGCTCACCACCGCCGATAGGCGTGGGGGCTCTCGCGGCAAAAGCCGCCTCCGCAAAGAACTGGCCCGCACCGTCCTGGAACCTCGGCACGCCTCCGCCGACTTCTGCGATGTAGACGAGCCGCCCTACCTGCACGCCGGTCAGGCCAGCGAAGTGTTGGGCCTTGGCCATCGCATCCTTGACCGCCTCCTCACGCAGGCTGTCCGTGAACGGCTTGGGGTCCTCCACCGTGAAGCTGATTCCGTGAATCCTGGTGGCGGCGCCGCCGGCGGTCGACGCGTCGTCGATAACTATCCCGACAGCATCCAGGTCCCTGATCTTGAGACTTACCGAATTGCTCACCTGATAGCCGATCAGCATCTCCTTGCCCACATATCTACCCTCTTCAAAAACCTCTTGGTAGTCGTACCGGGGCCAGATGTTGAAGGAGCGGGTCTGGATGTCCCTGTCCTCAAGACCGTGGGCCTTGACGGACTCGACAACGGCCTCCATGGCCTCGGCCGCCTTCTGGCGCGCCTCGGCGACCGTATCCCCAGTCGTCTCAACTCCTATATTCAGTAAGGCCAAGTCAGGCTCCAGGCTCACGACACCTTCTCCGATGACCTGGATTCCGGCCTGGCCGCCGGTCACCTGAAGCATTGATGGGCCAGGAAGCGCCGAGACACTGGGCTCAATCGCGACAGCCACAATCTCATCGGCAGGCCGAGGCTGTGAAAGCTCGACCGGGACTCCGACAGCCCCTTCTAGAACTACGGACGACTCGCCCTTAGTCTCCCTCAGGCTCCCAGTCTCATCGGACGCGGATACGTCTTTGCCACCGCCACAGGCCGCGCCGAAGGCCAGCAGTGTTACCATTCCAACAATCGCGATCACACCTTTGATCTTCATAGCATTTCTCTCCTTTAACAGTATTCCTTTTCACCGTTTGAATTTGTCTTCCGAAGGCCGTCAGATTTAGCCGGCTCATATATATCGACGATCAAAGCCATGTAATTGTTCCCTTAGGTCCGAAAAGCCACATAGCCCAACAGCGGAATAGAAGATGCGTAAGACATGGTGTCAGAGGATGATCTGAGTAAACAAAGCGCATCGGAGCCAGCGCCTAGGAACGGGGAATCTGTAAAGGGAGGAGGAAGAGCCAGACCTTTTAGCGGAGAGGGTTCCGGAAGCGTCGAGTAGCCCACACGGCGACAATTGCCAGAACGACCGCAGACAGCCCGGCCGCAACCTCTAGCTGCCACAGAGGCAGTCGAAGGCCATCGGAGTCGCCCTCCCCATCGCCAGCCGATAGCGCCTGATCCGCCGAGACGGAGACCACAGCCTCTAGGGCCGCATCCGGTGGCTCCTCCTCCTCTTGCTCGGCAGCGATCTCAGGCGCGGCCACGGCCTCCACCTCAGGAGCAGGCGCGGCGGACTCAGCAACCGCTTCAACGACTGGCTCCACTTTGATGCCCTCTGGCCGCACATCGGCCGTCTCATCCTCGGCTGTGGCGACCGTCTCCCGCTCCAAGGTGACCTCTACCTCGACCGCTTTCGCAGCCGGTGCCTCCACTTCCTCCAATATAACTGCCGCGGCCGCCTCAAGTGCTTCCACCGCCGGGGCCGGTTCCTCCACCGGAACGGTCTCGATGACGCCCAGCGGCTCGTCCTTTGCTACGGACGTGTCCTTGAACGAGGCGGTCTGGCTTACTATCCCGAACGCGTCGCCGAGAAGCAGCACCACCAGAAACACCGCCACCGCAGCGGTCGCTAGCCTGGGTGTCCAGGCCCCCCAAGACAACGCGGCTGTGGGTCTTACCTCGGCTGGCTCGGAGGAAAGCGCGAACGGCCGGGGGACCTCCAACTGAGGGAGGTCCCTTAGCAGCCCGACTGTCGCCTGGAGGTCGTCGAATTCGACCTGACATCTGTTGCAGGACGACAGGTGTCGCTCGACCAGCGTCTTATCGACCTCGGTGACCTGTCCGTCGATGTAGGACGACAGTAGAGCGCGAAACTTGCTATGTAGCTGGATTCCAAACATGCGAGATCACAAGGGCAAAACCACATTGGCGCGAGACCGGCCGACAGCGTCCCTTATTATTACCGACGCATCTGCCTCGATAAAAGTTCCCACGGACGGGCCGGCGTCCGCGGAAGGCCCATTTCCCCAAAGGGCAGACGAGTTGACTACCTGCGCATACATAGCATCATCCTCTAAACCGCTCCGGCAGCACGCCCGGTCGCTTTGTCAGGATCTCACGTGCCCGAGAGCGCGCCCTGCTCAGACGAGACTTCACAGTCCCCAGAGAGGCGCCTGTGGCCTCCGCCGCCTCCTCGTAGCTCAGCCCCTGGACATCGACCAAAACAACGACGGTCCTCTGGTCTTTGGGGAGTTCGAGGATGGCCCTCTGGATTTCGGCCGCAAGCTCGCTCCGCTCGGCCTCCCGCTCTGGGGACTCTCTGGCCACCGGCGGTGAAAAGCCGGGGCTTTCCATGGCGAGATCCAAAGACTGCGTGGGGGCTCGACGCACCGCGCGGAGGTGATCGTAGCTGGCATTGGATACGATGCGGAGCAGCCATCCCCTGAGGCTGCCTCCACGAAAGCGGCCGATGGCCCGGTAGGCCGATATGAAAGCCTCCTGGGTCACGTCCTCGGCGGCCACACGGTCTCCAACGATCCGAGCCGCCACGTTGAAGACCTGAGACTGGTACCGCTCCACGATCTGGTTGAACGCGGCCAGCTCTCCTGTCTGGCTGCGCACAATTAGATCGGCGTCATCTGGGCGCATACCGTCCCTTGGGCATACCAATTCCAATGTATGTCACTGACCGTATCCTGGTATCGGACGACCCACGGCCTTGAACAACTCGAGTGTCAATTGTACCCGAATGCCTCACGACATACGGTAAGACAGGGCGGCAGGTCCGCGGCTATAATGGTCGATGTGTGGGAATTTGAAGAAAGAGGGGCAAGACCGGGTCTTCAGGCCAAATGAGAGCGATCGTTAGAGAACTAATCGAGACCGTCATCCTGGCGCTGACCATATTCGTGATGCTTCAGTTCAGCGTCCAGAATTTCCGCGTCGAGGGGTCGAGCATGGAATCCACCCTCCAAGAGGACCAGTACCTTCTTGTCAACAAACTGGCCTACTATCGCGTAAACGAGCGAATCTTGAAGGTGCTCCCCTTCCTCAGCTCGTCGGACGACGGCACCATCTTTCCGTTTCACCCACCACGCCGCGGCGATGTGGTGATCTTCAAGTTTCCTCAAGATGAATCAAGGGATTTCGTCAAGCGTGTAGTCGGCTTGCCCGGCGACGTGGTGGAGATCAAGCGCGGCCGTGTTTACGTGAACGGCGTGGCCCGCGTCGAGCCTTACCTGACGAAAGAGTACCTGGGTAGCATGGCTCCCCAGAAGGTGCCTCACGGCTCTTACTTCGTCTTGGGGGATAACCGGCGGGCCAGTAACGACTCCCGGGACTGGGGCCCTGTACCGGCGGACAACCTCATCGGGCGGGCGTTGGTGACTTACTGGCCCCTTGACCGCTGGGGCACTCTGAGCAATGCGGGCTGGCCATAGTTCACTGGTCGCATGTGAGCCCGACTCGCTGCCCCTGATGCCTCTCGGGCCCCGCTTAGATAGGTGACTTTAAAGGGTGCGTAGTCCCTCACCGAGCCACTTCTTGAAGCTCTCGACCATGGCCGGGTCGGTCTCACGCCACAACTCCGTCGACCGCTGGCCAAGCTCACCCACCTCTTGAGGCGTCATGGTCCCCTCGAACAGGCCGATTACCCCGGGCCAGAGCCACTCGTCGTGATTTGGGGCGGTGGTGTTCCACACCGAGATCGCAAACGCGTCTCTGTGCCACTCATACCTCTGAAGGTTGAGGGGGTCATCGCCGATCCAGGCCGGGTCGAAGCGGTCGTCGGCGACGATGCCGCCCGTGATCTCGTAGAGGCGCTTGATACGCTCGGGCGAGTGGGTAAAGGCAACGAAGTCGGCAGCCTCCTGCTTATTCTCACACCAGTCCGTGACGGCAATGGGCAGCGCGCCGCCGGAGACCTTGTTGCCGAGGGCACCATCCGAGAACTTAGGGCTGAGCTTCATCAAGCCTATGTTCTCCCAGCCCAACCGATCTGCGAACCCCTTGAGCTGGTTCTCCGCCATGTTGACGAATGTCGCCTTGCCCTGGGGGAAAAGATCGAATCCCTCGTACATGTCCAGCGAGTGGACATCGTTGCTGAAGAAGTTGTTGTCGATCATCTCCTTCAGGCGGACCCATGGCTCGATAAACCTGGGATCTGACAGCTTCTCGCCGCTGACGCCCAGCAGTGCGTCGTACCATTCGCTCGCGCTGTCCAGCGTCTGAGGCGCAATATACAGCCACGGAACATCGGCGTAATACTTGTCCCTCATCCCGGCAGCGATGGGGGTGATTCCGGCCTCGTTAAGTAGCGCACCCACCTGCAAGAACTCGTCCCAGGTGCGCGGTGGGCTGTCTGGGTCCCAATCGACTTTAGAAAGGTGGGCTTTATTGTACGCCCACAGTCGGTCGTTGTTATTGAACGGCGCGGCATAGGTCTTGCCGTTCCAGGAGGTCCACAGACGGTCAGTAAGGCTCCAGTGCTCTATCTCCTCTTTAGAAAGGTAGTCCTCGAACGCCACCAGGTTGCCGTTGATCATGTCCTCGACGAACCAGGTGGTAGGCTCGTATTCCTGGATGCAAGGGCCGCGCCGCGCGTCGCGGGCGGCTTTGCCGTTGGACATCCAAAGGGCCGTGGGCTGGCGCGTGAGCTTGATGGTGATATGGGGATGCAACACCTCGAAGGCTTCCTTGGTTTCGACCAGCCACTTCTCGCTGTCCACAAGCTCCTCTTCGCCCCACCACCAGAACTCGATGGTGACATTTTGCATTGTTTACCCTCCTTCCCTCGAATCCGACCTTAATCGGAATTTCCCAACTGAAACTACCTGCCTATTGTAGCGTGCGTAATCCCTCGCTGAGCCACTTCTTGAAGCTCTCGACCATAGCCGGGTCGGTCTTACGCCACAGCTCTGTCGACCGCTGGCCGAGCTCGCCCACCTCCTGAGGTGTCATGGTCCCCTCGAACAGGCCGGATGCGCCGCGGAAGAGCCACTCTGCCTGGTTTGGGGCGGTGGTGTTCCACAGCGAGATCGTAATCGCGTCTCTGTGCCACTCGTACCTTTGAAGGTCGAGGGGGTCATCGCCTATCCAGGCCGGGTCGAAGCGGTCATCGGCGATCATGCCGCCCGTGATCTCGTAGAGGCGCCTGATACGCTCGGGCGTGTGCGTAAAGGCGACGAAGTCGACGGCCTCCTGCTTGTTAGGGCACCAGTCCGTTACGCCGATATGAAAGGCGCCGCCAGGGACCTTCTCGCCGAGGGCGCCGGCGGCGAATTTAGGGCTCAGCTTCATCAGGCCGATGTTCTCTCGCCCCAAACTGGTCGCGAACCTCTTGAGCTCTTTTTCCGCCAGGTTGACGAAGGTCGCCCTCCCCTGCGGGAAGAGTTCGAAGCCCTCGTAAAGGCCCAGCGAGTTGACGTCGTCGATGAAGAAGTCGTTGTCGATCATCTCCTTTAGCCGGACCCACGGCTCGATAAACCTGGGATCGGACAGTTTCTCGCGGCTGACGCCCAGCAGCATGTCGTACCACTCGGCTTCGTTGTCCAGCGTCTGGGGCGCGAAATGCAGCCACGGAAAGTCGGCGTACCACCCGTCCTTCATCCCTGCGGCGACGGGGGTGATCCCGGCCTCGTTAAGCAGTGCTCCCAACTCCAAGAACCCGTCCCAGGTCTGTGGTGGACCGTCTGGGTCCCAACCCACCTGAGTTAGGTGAGCCTTGTTGTATGCCCACAGACGGGCGTTGTTGTAGAACGGCCCAGAGTAAGTCTTGCCTTGCCATCGTGCGAACAGGCGGTCCTTCAGGTTCCAGTGCTCTATCTCCTCTTTGGGGAGATAGTCCTCGAACGCCACCAGGTTGCCGTTGATCATGTCCTCGACGAACCACCAGGTCGACGGCTCGTAGTTCAGGATGCAAGGGCCGCTCCGCGCGGCATGGGCGGCTTTGAGGAGCTCAAGGCCACGGGAAATGCCGCCTTCGGCCATCCAAGCGTCCGCGGGCTGCCATATGAGCTTGACCGTGATGTGGGAGTTCAACGCCTCGAAGGCTTCCTTCGTCTCGACCAGCCACTTCTCCGTGCCCAGCCGCTCCTCTACCCCCCACCAGGGAATGAGTAGCACTTCGATAGTGACGTTTCGCATCGGTTACTCTCCTCCTCTTGGATTCCACCTTAAGCCGGGACTCCCCGGATGAAACTACATACCTATTGCAGTGTGCGCAGTCTCTCGCCAAGCCACTTCTTGAAGCTCTCGACCATAGCCGGGTTGGTCTTGCGCCAGAGCTCCGTCGACCTCTGACCGAGCTCACCCACCTCTTGAGGCGTCACGGTCCCTTGGAACAGGCCGGCTACGCCGGGCCAGAGCCACTCGGGCTGGTTGGCGGCGGTGGTGTTCCACAGCGAGATCGAAAACGCGTCGCGGTGCCACTCGTACCTCTGAAGGTCGAGGGGGTTGTCGCCGATCCAGGCCGGGTCGAAGCGGTCGTCGGCGATCATGCCGCCCGTGATCTCGTAGAGGCTCTTGATGCGCTCCGGCGAGTGCGTAAAGGCGACGAAGTCGACGGCCTCCTGCTTGTTCTCGCACCAGCCCATTACAGAGATAGGAATGGCGCCGCCGGGTACCTTGTTTGCGAGGGCCCGATCCGCGAATTTAGGGGTGCGCATCAAGCCCACGTTCTCTCGTCCCAACCTGGCCGCGAACCCCTTGACCATGTTCTCCGCAAGGTTGGCGAATGTCGCCCTGCCCTGCGGGAAGAGGGCAAATCCCTCGGGCTCTGTGAGGGAGGCGACCTCGTCGGTGTAGAAACTGTTGTCGATGAGCTCCTTCAGGCGGACAAACGGCTCGATAAATTTAGGGTCCGACAGCTTCTCGCCGCTGACGCCCAGCAGCATGTCGTACCATTCGCTCGCGCTGTCCAGCGTCTGAGGCGCGAACTGCAGCCACGGCCAGTCGAAGTGCCACTCGTCCTTAATCCCGGCGGCGAGAGGGATGAGGCCGGCCTCGTTAAGTAGCGCCCCCACCCGCAGGAACTCGTCCCAGGTCCGCGGTGGGCCGTCTGGGTCCCAACCGACCCGAGCCAGGTGGGCCTTGTTGTACCCCCACGGGCGGTTGTTGTTGTTGAACGGCGCGGCGTAGGTCTTGCCGTTCCACGAGGCGTACAGACGGTCGGCGAGGTTCCAATGCTCTATCTCCTCTTTAGGGAGATAGTCCTCGAACGCCACCAGGTTGCCGTTGATCATGTCCTCGACGAACAGCCAGGTCGTCGGCTCGTGGTGCTGAATGCAAGGGCCTCTCCCCGCGGCGCGGGCGGCTCTACGATTGGGCACCCAATCGTCTGTGAGCTGCCGGGTGAGCTTTACCGTGACATGAGGATGCAATGCCTCGAAGGCTTCCTTCGTCTCGGCAAGCCACCTCTCGGTGCCCGGAAGCTCCTCTTCGCCCCACCACCAGTTCTCGATGGTGATATTTCGCATCGATTGCCCTCCTCCTGCAAACCATTTCCCCAATTGCCGGAAGCGTATGTTCTCCAACGCCACTGCGTCAAGCGCTCCGGCAAACATAGACCGGCCTGCACGAAACACGGTTGGAACTTACGCACCCACTGAAGTCCCTCCTCGCCTCCAGGAGATGTGTCAATCGTGAAGTTCTGTTATAAGGTCTGGTATCGCGGTTGGAGGACATATGGCAGGCCGTTTGACCGACCTGGTGCCGGAGCAGACCCCGCAGAAACTGGCGGGAGGTTTCGTATTCACCGAGGGCCCGGTGTGGCATCCCGATGGACACCTGACGTTCAGCGACATACCGGAAAACGTCATCTATCGCTACACGCCTGGGAAGGGTGTCGAGACCTACCTGCGGCCCTCTAGACATGCCAACGGCCTTGCGTACGACAGGGAGGGCAGGCTGCTGGCGTGCGAGCACAGCGGACGTCAGGTGTCCCGCCAGAGCCCGGACGGCGAGATGGTGCCGCTGGCGTCCAGGTATCAGGGCACGCGGCTCAACAGCCCCAACGACGTCGTCGTCCACTCCACCGGCCGGGTGTTCTTCACGGACCCCTACTGGGGGATCTCAGAGGACTGGAAAATATGGGGTATCGATCCTGAGTCGGCCGATCTCGACTTCTCCGGCGTCTATCGGGCCGACCCGGACAGCTCGGTAGTCCTGCTCACCTCCGAGCTAGGCTCCCCCAACGGGCTGGCCTTCTCGCCGGACGAGTCGGTCCTGTACGTGGACGACACCCAGCGAGGTCATGTGAAGGCCTTCGAGGTCGAGGCCGACTACTCCCTCGGCAACGGCCGTGTCTTCTTCGATACGGAGCTAGGGGGCGCCGAGGTCGTGGACGGCATGAAGGTGGACACCGAAGGGGACCTTTATCTCACGGGAGTCGGCGGCATCCGGATCGTGACGTCCGACGGTACGTACCTGGGTTTGATCACCCTGCCAGAGCCCCCGGCCAACCTGGCCTTCGGTGGTGAGGACAACCGAACGCTTTTTGTTACCGCCTGGACGAGCATCTACAGTCTGAGGGTGAACGTGCCCGGCATCGGTGCGCTTTGAGCGGCGGCTATCGCCTCTTCTACCCCAATCCCTCAACTCCACTCCTCTTTAAGGTACAGACCACTCTCAAGGGCGGAACGCTTTAAGGTCGCCTACGAAACTGATCAGAGGATGATGTTGATAGCGATGACTGTATGGAAAAGGCCGAAGGCGACGAAGCCTGCCAGGACCACATAGCCGACGGCCGTCGACATGGGTTTCAGAAAGAGCCCCGGCACGGGACTGAGGAAGCGCTCCGCCATCTTAGAAAAGAGGATACCGTACAGGGGGAACAGTATAGCGAATAGGAATATGGCCAGCGGCCGCGGCCCAAATAGGTCGAAGTCTGGATTGTCTTTGTCGATCAGGG
>CBDFLT010000006.1:0-244734 GCA_965249225.1 Dehalococcoidia bacterium
GGCAAGGACAGGGTTCGAACCTGTGACCTAGCGCTTATGAAGCGCCCGCTCTACCACTGAGCTACCTTGCCGCTGGATCGGCGCAGATGGATGATATATGACGGTGGTAGGGGTGTCAAACCGGCCGCGAGGAGCAGGGGTAAGGCTCCCTCAGTCTTAGGGTTTTAGGGAGCCCGCCAGGACTCATTCTCGGGCGGTTGAGTCAGAACGCCGAGGGGTTCAAGGACTGCGTCAGTAGTATTCATCCCTCAGACTTTTTGGCCCGGAGTATTCTCTTTGGGATGCTTCCCAGGAATCGACCCCACGACGGTGGGTCGGGGCGGACGGCCAGCAGGTCTCTTAATTCCTTTGAGGCGCCTCCTATCAGCGGTGCTCCGTGGCCTCCGCACAGGGTTTCGAAGCCCAGTGAGGCGAGCCGGTCTATCGAGTCTTTGTATTGCTCAACGTCTGAGCCAGGAAATGGCACGGACCGGCTTAGCCGTTGGCCGTCGCTAAACAGAGTGTCTCCGGAGTACAGAACGCCCGCGCTTTCGTCGAAGTAGCACACGCTGCCGGGGGTGTGTCCGGGCGTGTGGATCACCCTGATGCCCGCTCCTATGGGGAGGACCTCTCCATCCTTTACCAGGTGGCTCACGGGTGTGCGTTCAAGGAACGGCAAGGGGAGATTGAGGCTGGTAAAAGCCCCCATGTAGCTGAGGGAGACTATGCCGTCTCGATGCCGCTTGGTGTCCTCGGGATGGGCAAAGATGCCGGCGCCGGTCGAATTGGCCACTGCCAACGCATTGCTGGTGTGATCTGGATGGCTATGGGTCATCAGCACATAGGCCAGGTCCACAGGGTCCCGTCCTATCGAGCGAATATAGCTCATAACTTTCCTTGCGCTGCCGGGTAGACCCGTGTCCACAATGGCCATATTCTCCCCTTCAATGAGGTAGATGCGCGACCATAGCACACCGGGGATGAGGTGAATACCTGGTAAGAATTCCATGCCCTACGTCGTTCCTTCTGAAGCCGATTCAGTAGTCTACCGCGAATAGAGCGGTTATGAAACCACTAAGAACCCTGGACTGCACTGAGTTGGCTTCTGAGGATTGTGTTGAGAGGGCTGGCAGCTTGCCTGTGTCAAGCGTGTCAAGTACACTGGGGTTGGCACTCATATGCCCTTTGTCCGAGATCTAGCGTGAGACGGATTTGATTTAATATTTTTTGGAGGTGTGTGAAGGAATCCTTCACATTTGATATGGTTCAATACAGCAAAAATGATTCAGACGGTACAAGTGCCCAGAGGGTTGCGACATTCATAGATGGAAGCAACCTCTACCACAGCCTCGAAGAGAACTGCAGTCGCTTCGATCTGGACTTCGGAGCCTTCGCTACCAAGCTGTGTAAGGGTAGGACACTGTTTCGCACCTACTATTACAACGTCCTGAGAGACCACGACCGCAATCCGCAGGCATACCAGGACCAGCAGAAATTCCTGACGGCCCTGTACGGTACTCCGTATTTGGATGTCCGTTTGGGCATCTCGAAGCCCAGGGGTGACACCGCGGTCGAGAAGGGCGTTGACATAATGCTGGCCACGGACATGCTGAAGTTCGCGTGGGACGACATGTATGATGTGGCCATTCTAGTGAGCGGCGATGGGGACTTCGCGTACGCAATCCGGACTGTCAAGGACATGGGTAAGTACGTCGAGGTTGCGGCCTTCACTTCGAACTTGTCCGGGGAGCTAGCCCAAGCCGCCGACTCCCGTGAGCATTTCACACCTGAGTACTTTTCTGACCTGTGGAGCCGGAAGAGGGTCGTAGGGAAAACCAAGCGCGAGGAGACTCCACGCCGCCGTGGCTGGGGTTTTTCCCGGTCCAAGAAGTCAGATAGCGACGGTAAAGCCGGCTGACGACGCGGGCCTTCGGGCGCTCATATGCTGGGCCCACGGGCGGGCGGCAGTGAGTTGCGTGCCTAATTAGTGCGACGTATGCCACGTCCGCTCCCGGGTCGGCGCCCTTCCCAAGCCACAGGGCATTTTGATATACTCCCCACGGTCAAATTCAGGCTATGTTTGTGCGAGAGGGAGAGGGTATGCCGGCCTACGCCGTGTTAGGCGCCCAGTGGGGGGATGAGGGCAAAGGGAAGATAGTTGACTTTCTGTCCCAGAAAGCCGATGTGGTGGCCCGGTTCGCGGGAGGTAACAACGCCGGGCACACGGTGTTGAATGACCGGGGCAAGTTCACCCTTCACATCATCCCTTCCGGAATTTTCTGGCCGCAGGCGGTGGGAGTAATCGGTAACGGTACTGTGGTCGACCCCGACGCGCTGTTCGAGGAGATCGATGGCCTGCGACAGCGCGGTGTTGAGCTGACGGACCGTCTGATGGTCAGCGAGCGCTGTCACCTCGTCATGCCGTACCACATCCTACTGGACGATCTCTCTGAGGTGGCCCGAGGAAGCCACGCGCTTGGCACGACGGGTAAGGGGATAGGGCCAACCTACAGCGATAAGGCGGCTCGCTCCGGCGTTCGCGCCTCCGACCTCGCCGACCTCGAATCGCTGCGTCCGCGGCTGGAGAAGATCCTTCAGTACACCAACGGCTTAATTACCAAGGTATACGGCGGGACGTCTCTCTCAGTGGAAAGCGTGTTCGAGAAGTGTCGTGTCTGGGCGGAGCGGTTGATGCCGTACATCGGTTCCGTCGAACAGTTCGCACACGAGGCACTGGAGGCCGACAAAATAGTGTTGCTGGAGGGGGCGCAGGGTGCCATGCTTGACATCGACCACGGCACGTACCCCTTCGTCACCTCGTCAAACCCTACGATAGGCGGCGCATGTGTCGGCATGGGGATCCATCCCAGGCACATTGCCGGGATTATCGGCGTCTTCAAGGCGTACAGTACGCGTGTGGGCTTGGGCCCGCTTCCGACGGAGCTGATGGACGAGACCGGAGACAATATCAGGGAGCTGGCGCAGGAGTTCGGCGCCACCACCGGCAGGCCGCGCCGCGTGGGCTGGTTCGACGCGGTCGCCGCCCGCTACAGCGGGAGGGTCAACGGATACACTACGGCGGTGCTGACACGGCTGGACGTTCTGGATGGGTTCCATCCCGTCAAAATATGCACGGCCTACGAGTTGGACGGGAAAGTCGTCGACGAGCTTCCGGGGAGTGTTGCCCTCCTGGATAGATGCAAGCCCATATTCGAAGAACACCCTGGTTGGGACAACCCGACCGCCGGCGCTACAAGCCTCGATCAGCTGCCCAAGCAGGCGATATCTTACGTTGAACGGCTCCAGGAGCTAATCGGCTGCCCCGTAGACATCATCTCCACCGGCCCCCGACGTAATGAGACAATCACCGTCCGACAGGTGATTTAGACCCGACGGGCCAGCGGGTGTGGGCCTTACCTGGCGTTAGGCGCCTGCAGGTCGATGTCATACTGGGACACGACGGCGTCGATCTTGGCTGTGGTGATGTCGTCGGGAGGCACCAGCGGCAGCCGCGGGTGCCCCACTCTGAACCCCAGCTTGCCTACCGAGTACTTCACCGGGATCGGGTTGGACACGACGAACAGTATTTTGAACATCTCCAGCAGCCGTTGGTGCTCGGCGGCGGCCCTCTCGATGTCGCCCTCCAAGATCATGCCCATCATGGCCTTGATCTGGTTCCCCACCAGGTGAGAGGCCACACTAACGACGCCGTAGCCTCCCGTGGCCATGATGTAGAAGGTCTCGTTGTCGTTCCCGCTCCACACCTTGAAGCCGTCCCCGGCGTCGCGGATGATCCGCGTGATCTGGTCCATGTCGCTGCCGGCCTCTTTGACGCCGATGATGTTGTCGACGCGACTCAGCTTCACGGTAGTCTCGGCGGCCATGTTAAGGCTTGTACGGCTGGTCACGTTATAGAGGATGCACGGGACGTGGACGGCGCCGGCGATGGACTTGAAGTGCTGATACAGCCCCTCTTGAGGGGGTTTGTTGTAGTAGGGCACCACCAGTAATAGGGCATCCACGCCCTCCTGTTCCGCCTCTTTGCTTAGCTCGACGCTCTCTGCCGTATTGTAGCTGCCGGTACCGGCGATGACGGCGGCGGTTTCCCCTACTGCGTTTTTGACCTCTGAGTACAGCCGCAGCTTCTCTTCGGTGGTCAGGGTGGGTGACTCGCCCGTGGTGCCGGAGACCACCAGACCATCGCTGCCTGAGTCCACCAGCGCCCGGGCCAAGTGTCTGGCCTCGTCGTAGTCAACCCGCCCCGCCTCGTCAAAGGGCGTGATCATCGCCGTTATCAGCCTTCCGATCTCTACCATGACCCTGCCATCCCTCCTGTGGTCAACAGCAGCTCTCGACGCAGAACTTCCTCCGCGATCTGAAGCGCGTTCAGCGCCGCTCCCTTTCTCAGGTTATCCGATACGATCCACAGAGCGATACCGTTGGGACTTGAGGCGTCCTTCCGGATGCGACCGACGAAGACCTCGTCCTTGCCCTCCGTATCGGTGGGCGTAGGATACACATTGGAGCCAGGCTCGTCCATCACCTCGACACCAGCCGCGCCGGAAAGGATATCTCGCACGTCGGACGGGTCCATGGGCCTGCTGAAGTCCATGTGGACCGCCTCGCTGTGGCTCACCATCACCGGGATGCGTACGCAGGTCGCCGAGACCCGAAGTTCAGGCGTATGAAGGACCTTCCTCGTCTCCTCCATCATCTTCATCTCTTCCTTGGTGTACCCGCTGGCGGTAAAGGGCTCGATGTGGGGGAGCGCATTGAACGCGACCTGATGCGGAAAGACGCTTGGCTCGGCCGCGTGGCCGTTCAGCACTCGCTGGGACTGGGTCTCCAACTCACGTATTGCCCCAGCTCCGGCGCCTGACACCGACTGGTAGGTATCGACGATGACGCGCTGTACCGGGTTGATCTCGGCCAAGGGGTTGAGCACCATGACAAGAGGCGTCGTTGAACAGTTCGGTATCGAGATAATGCCACGGTGGCCCTCCAGGTCGTCTGCGTTGACCTCAGGAACGACCAGCGGTACGGCGGAGTGCATTCTAAAGGCCGAGCTGTCGTCGATCACGAGGGCTCCGTTTTCGACCGCTACGGGCGCGAGTTCGCGGCTCACTTCGCCCGAGGCCGAGATGAAGGCTATGTCCACCTGACTTAGCAGATCAGGTGTTGCTTCCTCAACCTCGATCTCCCGGTCATTTACGGTGAGTGTCTTGCCTACGGAACGTGTCGAGGCGCAGAGGCGCAGCCCGTCCGTGGGGAAGCGGCGCTCCTCCATGAGGCGTAGGAAGACCTGTCCCACCGCTCCGGTTGCACCTATTACCGCGACCCTGCAGGGGTCCACCTTTTCCTCCAGTAAAACCTGGGATCAGGAGAGACGATAACGATTATACAGGGTTACCTAGTGGGGTGGAGTGCTGTCGAACGCAGTCGGAGGTGGGTGAGTGGCGATAACCTGACTGACATGGGCCCCTACTGTAGGAGGCGAGGGAGGCGAGTATAATTCCTCTAGTTTACCGCGGGGTTTTCCGGCTGGGTTGGTATGCGGGTACGGCGCTGTCAGTTGGTGCAAGGCCTCGCGAATATGATAACTTCCTCTGCATCTAGGGTGGGGGGGCAGAATGGTAGAGCAGCCGCGCTACTGCACTTCCTGTGGCAGGAGAGTCAACCAAGGCTATCGCTACTGCACTTGGTGTAGCGAACCAATATCGCCTGTAGATAACATCTCGGGCGTCGTTGGACAGCCGGGCACAGAACAACCCAAAGAGCCCCCCGTCCCCGTCCAACTCGAAGTGGACTACCCAGAGAGCCTCTCCCGGGGGCTCCTGTTAATCAAGTGGCTACTCGCCATTCCTCTGTATATCTTCGTTGCACTATACGGCCTCGCAGCATTTATCGTCACGTTTATCGCTTTCTGGATCATCTTGTTAATTGGGCGCTACCCGGAGGGAATGTTCAATTTTGTACGTGGCTACTTGTCGACTAGTTTTAGGGTGTTGGCCTATTTCCCGTACCTGTTGTGCGACTCCTGGCTCCCTGTTCAAGGCCATGCGCTTCGGTACCAAGTTGAGTATCCATCCAGGTTGTCGCGACTGGCGCTGATCTTCTTGAAGCTCCCATCATTTATCTTCAGCATCGCCTTCTCTCTGACATCCTTAGTCCATGTGTTCCTCCTCGTTTTTGCTATCCCCATGTGGTTCGTACTGCTTGTGACAGGCAGATACCCCAGGAAGCTGTTCGCTTTCAATGTGAGCGTGCTGCAGTGGGTGGCGCGGGTAGACTCGTGGCAGTTTCTAATGCGGGACGACCGATCGCTGTTCGGCACAACACGGCCCGTTCAATGGGCGGTCGGTATTAGCGTTGTTCTACTTGTCCTAAGCCTATGGTCACCAGTATCTTTGCCAGGAGTGCAAACGTTGGGCAACGCCTTAGTTGACAGCGTTGGCACATTCGTGCCCGCAAAACGGGATGGTGAGATCATTCTTCGGCAATTCATGGAAGCAGGACAACGGAACGATGTCCAAGGTGCGACAGCCCTGGTTACGCAAGAGGATACAACCCGCTCCCAATTGGAGCAGTTGTTCAGCGTCCGGTTCCTCTTCCAGGACCACGAGGCGATACGGACGTCGGGATGGAACTGGGAAAAAGGGACTGCGGGAGAAACATTAGAGCTTGAGGGTCGGATATCTTACGCTACGGGCGAAGATGGAGTCTTCTATGCGCTGCTGGTTAAGGATGAAGGAGACTGGAAGATAGAAAGTCTGCGGCTGGATCGGCCATAGAGGCTGCAACCGGTCGGCCTATAGGCCCATTATCTTGTCGAGGCCCACGATCAGGCCTGGGGACTGAACGGCTTCTCTTATCGCCATTGTGACCCCTGGCATGAAGCTCTCGCGGTTTATGGAGTCGTGCCTGATGGTGAGTGTCTGGCCGAGTGTACCGAATATGAGCTGGTGATGAGCCACGAGTCCGGGCATGCGGGCGCTGTGTATGGACACTCCTTGGTGGTCGCCGCCCCTGGTACCGGGGATGATCTCCTTTGCTGCCTTGGGTGCGGTAAAGGGGCCGCCCTTGCCTTCCACGGTGGCCCTGGCGATGGCCACGGCCGTGCCCGATGGGGCATCGATCTTGGCCTCGTGGTGCAACTCAGTCACATCGGCGTAATCGAAGAATCGGGCGGCGGCTCGGGCCAGGTAAATCATCAGGACCGCACCAAGGGCGAAGTTTGGGGCGATGATGATGCCGACCTGGTGCTGCTGGGCCAGCCTGTCCGCCTCCCGGAGGGTAGAGTCGGGGATGCCGGTGGAGCCGATCACCACATTGACTCTGCGTGGGGGAGCGGTGCGGATAACCTGCTCAGCACCGTCGGCGTTGGTGAAATCGACGACCACGTCGGCCTCGACGGTGAGGTCAGCCAGGCTTTTGGAGAGAAGTATGGAGCCTGAGCCTTGCGGCAGGGTGAGAGAGTCTCGGTCGGCAAGGCCGTCCACCGCGCCAACCGGCTCCATGTCGGGTTGGGCGCATACGGTTTTCAGGACTTCCTGGCCCATCTTTCCAAGGGCGCCGTGGACCACAACCTTGATAGCTGGCATCACCTGTCTCCGGAGCCGGTGGGGGGACTTAGCCGGGTGGCCTCGGCCCGCCTGACCGGTAACCTGGACGTGGTCCGCCTCTTCTGTCGGGCTGGGGCCTACTACGTCCCCCTCGGTCTCTGGGGGCTGGTCCACGGCTCCCAGGCCGTCCCCGCGGTGGTCCGCCTCTGGCTCCGCCAACGCGGTAGCCTTCTCGCCCGCCATCCCCAGCTTCCTGCGAGATGACCCCGCGGTCCTCCTGACTACCGCCGGCGGCCGAGTCACCGTCCTGTCCTTCCGACGACCCTGCGAGGAGGGCGCGTCGAGAGAGGTTGACACGTCCCATCTGGTCGATTTCCGTAACGACCACGGTGATCTCATCTCCGATATTAACCACGTCCTCGACGCTGGGAACGTGATGATCGGCCAGTTCGCTGATATGAACCAGTCCATCTCGGCCTGGCAGCAGTTCGACGAAAGCGCCGAAGGCAAGAATTTTGACCACCTTACCGGTGTAGACCTCTCCCACCTCAACTTCTTTTGTTAGATTCTTGATTATTTCGATGGCTTTCTGAGATGCCGCTGCGTCAGGGGACCCTATGGTGACAGTACCGTCGTCTTGGACATCGACGGTCGTCTTCGTCTCTTCGATGATTGAGCGTATGGTCTTGCCGCCCGGGCCGATCAACGTGCCGATTTTGTCGACGGGTATCTTGATTCGGTCCATCTTGGGAGCGTGGAGGCTCACCTCGGCCCGCGGCGTGCTTATGGTCTCCATCATCCGCTCCAGCAAGAACAGGCGTGCCTCTTTTGCTTGTGCTAGGGCCGCCTCTATGACGTCGTAGCCGATGCTCGGGACCTTAATGTCCAGTTGAATAGCCGTTATCCCTTCGGTCGTTCCGGCTACCTTGAAGTCCATGTCGCCCATGTGGTCTTCGAGGCCCTGTATGTCCGTAAGGGTTACGAACTCCCCATCTTCCCCGGTGATAAGCCCAATGGATATCCCTGCAACTGGCGCCTTGATTGGCACCCCGGCGTCCATAAGAGCCAGGGTACATGCGCAGACGCTACCCATGGAAGTGCTGCCATTGGAGCTCAGCACCTCAGCCACCAGCCTGATGGTGTATGGAAAGTCCTCCTCCGAAGGAAGCATGGGCCCCACGGCTCTCTCGGCCAAGGCGCCGTGGCCGATGTCTCTGCGTTTGGGCGAGCCTATGAAACGCACCTCACCGGTGGAATAAGGTGGGAAGTTGTAGTGTAGTAGGAACCGCTTGAACTCCTTGGGGTTTATGTTGTCCAGCCTCTGTGCATCACCCACTGAGCCGAGAGTGGCGACCCCCAACACTTGGGTCTCCCCGCGGCTGAACAGGCCGGAGCCGTGTGTGCGAGGCAGAAGCGCCACATCACACGAGATCGGCCTTATCTCCGTCAGCCCTCTGCCATCGGGGCGCTGGCCTTGCTTGAGTATTCGCTTTCGGATCTCCTGTTCCAGGGCATCCTCGAAGGCCTCGGATACCTCGGACGGATCAACCTCCTCAGAAAGCTCTTGGGTCAGCTCGTTGCGCAGGGTGTCAAGTTGAGTTGCGCGGTCGGCCTTTCCGCCCGCCGCATCGATGGCGGCGGTCAGCTTTCCATCGAGACTGCTTATAACCAGCGCGTCCAGGCCCTCGGGACGGCTGGGAACCTCGAAGCTCACCTTCTCCTTACCGATTGAATCTGCAATCTCCTGCTGAAACGCGACAACCTGAAGGTTCACTTCCTGTGCGAGCTTGATCGCCTCCAGGACCTGACTCTCGGAGACCTCCAAGGCGCCTGCCTCCATCATTAGGACGCCGTGCTTCGTCCCGGCTACCACCAGATCTAGCTTGCTTTCCTCTAGCTGGTCGAAGGTGGGGTTGACAACGAATTCTCCGTCCACATACCCGATCCGAGTGGCGCCGACCGGACCTTCGAACGGGATGTCGGAGATTGAAAGCACTGTGGAGGCGCCTACTATGGCGAGGATGTCTAATGGATTCTCCAGGTCAACCGAAAGGGGGGTCACGATAACCTGGATTTCGTTTCTGAACCCTTTTGGAAACAGTGGCCTCAGAGGTCGGTCTGTAAGTCGATCGATGAGAATTGCATCGGTGCTGGGGCGTCCCTCGCGGCGGAAAAAGCTACCCGGGATCTTACCCCTGGCGTACATGCGCTCCTCAAAATCGATGGTCAGGGGTAAGAAGTCGGTGCCCTCACGCACCTTGCCCATAGTGGAAGTCACCAATGCTACGGAGTCGCCGTAGCCGATGAGCGCCGAGCCATTGGCCTGCTGAGCGAGCATGCCAGCTTCGATAGTAAGCGTCTTTGAGCCAACCTGTAGTTGGAAAGATGACTGCATAAAAGATCAAAACCTCCCGTATATGGGGAACGAAAAAAAAGCACCCGTTGAGGGTGCTATCTTCTCAGGCCGAGCCTGGCAACGAGAGACCTGTAGCGGCCCACATCTTGCCCGTTAAGATACCGGAGCAGCCTGCGCCTGCGCCCCACCAGCCCGAGGAGGCCTCGTCGTGTGCCTTCGTCGTGCTTGTGCGCCCTAAGGTGCTCAGTCAGCCGGTTGATACGAGCAGTCAGTACAGCTACCTGGAGTTCAGCGGACCCAGTATCCTTGTCGTGGGCCCTATACTCCTTGAGGATCGCCTCTTTTTCTGGCTTGTCCAGTCCCAACTCTGGGGTTCCCATTTCAATGATTAAACTCTTTGTAAAGATTATCACAATTGAAGCTCCACCGCAATTGGAGGCCCATGATTGCCGCATCTTGGTGAGGTTTCGGGTCTTCTGACCCCGAGTGCGGTGGGACCTCGATTCTGTGCCCCTGTCCGCTGTTGCCCTTCAAAGGCCCGCGACGTGGATATCATCCGCTTCGTCGACCGCACGCGAATTGCCCGCCCATGTGTTGCTATGTTATACTCCGCGGTTGAATCGGAGGCTCATCTGTTGCGTTTTCGCACAGCTAACCTCCCGTCTGGGAAGGTAACGAAAGGCGGTGATCGTGGAGCTAAAGGTGGAAGAAGTTAGGGCTGCGCCTGAGCAGGGCCCTTTGACAATGAAGTCCCTATTGGAGGCCGGAGTGCACTTCGGCCATCAGAGGCGGCGCTGGAATCCAAAGATGAAGCCCTACATCTTCTCACACCGCAACGGGATTCATATCATCGATCTCCAGAAGACGCTGCGTATGCTTGAAGCAGCATGCCAGTACATTTCCGACGTAGTCGCCAACGGTGGGAAAGTGATGATGGTCGGAACTAAGAAGCAGGCCAAGGACACCATCGTCACCGAGGCCGAGAGATGCGGTGCCTTCTATATTGCGACTCGTTGGCTGGGGGGGACTCTCACGAATTTTAAGACTATCCAGTCGAGGATAGACTACCTAGTGCAGCTTGAAACTAGGAAAGCCAAGGGCGAGCTTGAGGTTCTGCCGAAAAAAGAGGCCTTGAAGTTGGAAAAGACTATCGTCCGACTGAACAGGTATCTCGACGGTATCAAGGATATGACTGAGATGCCGGGTGCGTTGTTTGTGATTGACATTGGCAAAGAGGAAATCGCCGTCGCCGAAAGTAGGCGAGTTGGTGTTCCCGTAGTCGCACTGGTGGACTCCGATGGTGACCCGACCCTGATCGACCGTATCATCCCAGGCAACGACGACGCCATCCGTTCTATCAGGCTTGTGACAGGCAAGATCGCCGATGCGATCATCGATGGGACCAATCGGCGCGAAGCCCTCCAGGCTGAGCTGGAGGATGAATCGGATGAAGGCACCGCCCTTGCCGTCGATACGGAGGCTTCCGTGGTGCCGGCCAAAGCAGAGACTGCGGTTGCAGAGGCTACGGCTGAAGTAGAGCCACCAGCCGAGGTAGAGGCGCTAGCCGAAGCTAAGCCTGCAGAGGCTACGACTGAGGTAGAGCCACCGGCCGAGGTGGAGGAGCCAGCCGAAGCTAAGCCTGCAGAGGCTACGACTGACCGGCCGAGGTGGAGGAGCCAGCCGAAGCTAAGCCTGCAGAGCCAGCCACCGGCCGAGGTAGAGGAACCAGCCGAAGCAGAGGCTACGGCTGCAGAGCCACCGGCCGAGGAGGTGACGCAGCCAGAAGCTGATGTGCTTCCTGAGGAGACTCCACCCGGCGACGAACCGACCCCTGAGCCTGAAGACGGAGAGGCCAAGACTATTACTGCGCCCAAAGAAACGTCGCAGGAGTAGAGTTGGAGATAAGCGTTGATGCCATAAAGTCGCTGCGAGACCGGACCAGTGCCGGCGTTATGGACTGTAAGAGGGCCTTGGAGGAGACGCGAGGGGACCTGGACAAAGCCGAAGAGAGCTTAAGGCAAAAGGGAATAGCGTCGGCGGCCAAGAAGGCCTTGAGAGAGACCAACCAGGGACTGGTCGAGACCTACATCCATAGTGGTAACCGCATCGGTGCCATGGTCGAGATCAACTGCGAGAGCGACTTTGTCGCGCGGACAGCCGAGTTCAGGAGCCTAGCCCATGATGTGGCCATGCAGGTCGCGGCCATGGCCCCGCAGTACGTGGACGAGGATGATATTCCCGAAGGCGATGGGTCAGACCCTCAAGAGATCTCGCTGATGCAGCAGCCCTACATTAAAGACTCCACCAAAACCGTCCAGGAATTGGTCAGTGAGGCGGTGGGAAAGTTGGGGGAGAATATAAAAGTTCGGAGAATTGCCAGGTTCTCCCTCGGAGAATAGCGGCTCAGGCCATGGGCGGTGCGAAATACAGTCGTGTTCTTCTTAAACTGAGTGGCGAGTCGTTCAAGGGCGAGAAGGGATACGGCATAGCCCCCGCGGCCATTGACTATATGGCAGGGCAGATCAAAGCCGTGGTGGACATGGGAGTGGAGGTGGGTGTTGTTGTGGGTGGTGGGAACATCTGGAGGGGTTCTGAGGCCGAGGCTGGGGGAATGGACAGGGCCACAGCCGATTATGCCGGTATGCTCGCCACCGTCATAAATGCGCTTGCCCTTCAGGATGCCTTGGAGCGACGCCACAACATTGACACGCGTACCCAGAGCGCCATCACCATCCAGCAGATCACCGAGCCGTACCTGCGTCGCCGTGCCATGAGGCATCTTGAAAAGGGGCGCGTGGTGATATTTGCCGCCGGGACCGGCAACCCTTTCATGACTACGGATACAGCCGCGTCGTTGCGGGCCATAGAGATCAACGCGAAGGTGCTGCTGATGGCCAAGTACAACGTGGATGGGGTCTACGAATCTGACCCGAACCTGGACCCGGGCGCCGCGAAGATTGAATTCCTGACTTATCGCGACGCGCTTGAATGGCGACTGCGGGTGATGGACAGCACCGCTCTGTCCCTGTGCATGGAGAACGATCTGCCTATTGTCGTTTTCAACCTGGCGGTACCGGGTAGCATCGAGAAGATTATTGCCGGGGAGCGGGTAGGGTCCGTGGTGGCCGCAGCCCAGATCGCCTAGACTGTGTCAACCTCTGGCAGGAGAGTAACGGCCTTGGGTGAGGTGCTCACCTGGGAGCAGAGGGAGCCTTGAAATAGCTTGTAGGTACGATCGGGGAAAGGCCGGGCCATGGCTACGGTTTCAGAAATCCTATCAGATACCGACTCCAGGATGCGGAAGTCCGTGGAGTCATTGAAAAGAGAGCTGAGCACCATCCGGACGGGGCGTGCTACGCCGACTCTGGTGGAAAATCTATTGGTGGACTACTACGGGGTGCCGACACCCTTGAGCCAGCTGGCGTCCATCTCGGTCCCGGAGGCGCGGGTGATAGTTATTCAGCCGTGGGATAAGAGCTGTATGAAGGACGTGGAAAAGGGCCTCTTTCGCTCGGACCTGGGCATGGTACCCAATAACGATGGGAATGTCATCCGCATAAACATCCCTCCTCTGACCGAGGAGCGACGCCGAGAGCTGGTTAAGCTGGTGGGTGGCAAAGTGGAGGAGTCGCACGTGGCGGCCCGGAATATACGTCGGGATACACTGGAGCGGTTCAGGGAGATGGCGAGGAACAAGGAGCTGTCTGAGGACGAGAGTAAGCGCACACAGGAACAACTTCAACAGCTCACAGACATGTATATTAATCAGATGGACGACATCCGGGGGGAGAAGGAAAAAGAGGTGATGGAGGTTTGAGGGAAGGTACTCGCGCTCCCACGGCTTCGGAGACCAACTCCCGCGGCACCCGGAAGCTGGTCCTGGAGGCGGTTCCTGGGCACGTAGCCATCATCATGGACGGCAATGGACGGTGGGCCACGCAGCAGGGCTGGTCTCGTTCGCAGGGTCACCAGGCGGGCACCGAGAATGTCCGCAAGGTTGCGAGAGCCTTCGCCGAATACGGCGTCAAGTACCTTACTATTTTCGCCTTCTCTACAGAAAATTGGGACCGCCCCGATGAGGAAGTGCAGACCCTGCTGGGAATCTTTAGCAGCGTTATAGAGGAGGAGACGAAGCGCCTACACGAGGAGGGGATTCGAATCCGCCACATCGGCCGGTCCGACAGGGTACCCTCCGGGCTGCAGGAGGACATCCGTCGAAGTGTCGACCTGACCAAGAACAACGCCAGGATGACGCTTAGCGTGGCCTTCGACTACGGCGGCCGGGCGGAAATCCTGGACGCCGTCAAGCGCATCGTCGCCGATGGACTCCCGCGCGATGAGATTACCGAGGAGGTCTTCCGTCGGTACCTATACACCGGGGATATCCCAGATCCCGATATGATCATCCGCACCGGCGGAGAGATGCGCTTGAGCAACTTCCTCCTGTGGCAGTCCGCTTACACTGAATACTACTCTACGCCCGTCTTGTGGCCCGAATTTAACGAGGACGAAGTGGCCAGGGCGCTTTCGACCTACAACCGGCGCCAGAGGCGGTTCGGTAGGGTGGTCCCGTAGGCCGAAAGCTGGACACATCCACAGCGCCCGATGCGCGGCTTGGCTCGTTCAACCCCCCTGATGAGAGGCTCCTTGTGGCTTCGCGGATCGCCAGCGCCGCCATAGGCCTGCCACTACTGGTCTTCGCCGTAATCGCGGGGTCCCCCTGGCTTACCGTAGTAGTGGGCGCCGTCACCGCAGTCGCCGCTGTGGAGGTCGGCACCATGGCCCGCCGGAGAAGGCTCGGCCCTCCGGTCCCGCTCTCGGTTGGGTGGAGTGTGGCCATCGTGGTCGGAGCGCACTTCCTTGCCGGCGGGACGTCCTTCGAGAAGTCTGTTCTCCCGGTGATCGGTGGCGGAGCCCTCGTTTCGCTGGTCTGGCTCTTGGCGTTCAACCGGTCGGTGAATGGGTTGCGCGATGTGGCGGTTTTGGTCGGCATCGTCGTCTTCATCGGAGGATTGCTCTCCTACGGCCTTCTATTGAGAGAGCTCGATCAAGGTCGTGATTGGGTGCTGTTGGCTCTCCTCGTGACCTTCGCGACCGACACAGGGGCTTTCCTGGTTGGCAGAGTCGTTGGGAAAAGACCACTAGCGCCATCCATTAGTCCTTCCAAGACTTTAGAGGGTGGCTTGGGTGGACTCCTGGCTGCCGTGGGTCTAAGTGTGGCACTGGTATATGCCCTCGACCTGGAGGTGGCGCAGTGGGAAGCTCTGATTTTGGGCTTCATGATCGGCGTGGTCGGGCAGATCGGCGACCTGCTTGTATCCAGGTTGAAGCGCTGGGCAGAAGTCAAGGACTCGGGGTGGCTGATACCCGGCCACGGTGGCGTGCTCGACCGCATGGACTCGATTGTCTTCAACCTGGTCGTGGTGTATTATTTCGTAATATGGTGGGTTCGGTGAAGGGGCTGGCTATACTGGGCTCCACCGGCTCGATCGGGACCCAGACCCTGGATGTGGTGCGTGCCTTTCCTGAGCGGTTCCGTGTCCTCGGGTTGGCGGCCGGGCGCAGCCTGGAGCTTCTAGAGTCCCAGGTCGGGGAGTTCAACCCGAAGCTTGTCTCCTGCCAGGGCACCGACGACGAGAAGACTTTTCTCCGCTCCAATGGATGCCTGGACTGCAGCATGGAGGAGATGGTCTGCCATCCCGAGGTCGATCTGGTGGTGACCGCCACAGTCGGCGACGTGGCCCTGGCTCCAACCTTCGCCGCCATCGAAGGTGGCAAAAGTATCGCTCTCGCTAACAAGGAGTCGGTGGTGATGGCGGGTCAGCAGCTCACCGCGGCGGCCCGCGATCACGGGGTGGACATACTGCCCATGGACAGCGAGCCTAACGCCATATGGCAGTGTCTCCGGGGCGAGGACGCGACCATCGAAAGGCTCATTATCACCGCATCGGGCGGGCCCTTTCGACACACCCCTCTGGCTGAGCTCGCCGACGTCACCCCTGAGCAGGCCCTGGATCACCCCACGTGGAGCATGGGCGCGAAAATCACCGTGGACTCCGCTACGCTGATGAACAAGGCCTTCGAGGTCATCGAGGCCCATTATCTGTTCCACGTACCCTGGGAAGAGATTCAGGTGGTGATTCATCCACAGAGTATCATCCATTCCATGGTGGAGTTCGTGGATGGCTCCGTTAAGGCGCAGCTCAGCCCGCCGGACATGCGGTTACCCATTCAGTGTGCGCTGTTCCATCCTGAGAGAGTGCGCAACGACAGCATACAGAGGTTCGATCCTGTGGGCACCGGCGCCCTGACCTTCGAGCCTTGGGACCCGGACCGATATCCGTGCTTCCAACTGGCGCTGGACGTGGCCATGCGGGGAGACACTTGGCCGGCCGCGTTGTGCGGGGCGGATGACATGGCGGTGGAGCTGTTCCTCTCCCGCAAGATAGGGTTCCTCGAGATCGAGTCGGTCATAGCGGATGCTCTGCGGGAACATGAACCCGTCCACGAGCCTTCGCCTCAGGACGCCATGAGAGCCGCCAGCTGGGCGAGAGCGCGGGTGGCAGCCATTGTGGAGGGCTAAGGGGTAAGGGTTGTTTGGACTTGGACTGCCGACCTGGCTTCTGATCGTTCCCATTCTAGCCTTCCTGATATTCGTCCACGAGCTCGGCCATTTCCTCACCGCCAAGCGATTCGGCATAAAAGTTACCGAGTTCGGCTTCGGGTTTCCTCCGCGGATCTTTGGGGTTCGTTACGGCGAAACGGTCTATTCCATTAACTGGATACCGCTGGGTGGGTTCGTGAAGATGCTGGGCGAAGAGGACCCCACGCACCCCAGGAGTTTCGCTCACCAGACCGTGCTGAAACGGGCCGTGGTGTTGGTCGCAGGCTCGTTCATGAACCTGCTGGTCCCCATCTTCATTTACACGATCCTATTTATGACGCCGCAGGACACGGTGGTGGGAGCGACGGTCATCACTGGTGTTGTTCCGGGCTCACCAGCCCATGAAGCGGGTCTTCGAGCCGGCGATGTCATCACGGAGATTGAGGGTCGGCGCATAGACAACCATTTTGATCTAGTACAGAAGGTGATGACTAGGCTTGGCTCGTCCACCGAGTTGACGGTCAGGCGCGTCTCGCCAGTCCTCGGCTTGAGCACCTCTCCGGAGTTGTCGGTAATCGAGGCAGTCCAAGTCGTTCCCAGGTTGAACCCGCCAAGTCGGGTAGTAGTCCAGAAGGTAACAGACCCCTTGCGTGAGGTGTCTCTGACTGAGGCGCGGAACATCGACGAAGAGCTTCAATTCGGCGACTCCATGCGCCAAGGCCCCATAGGTATCTACATCGACACCGTCAACAGGAAGCTGGTGAAGAAGAGTGACCCCTTCTGGGAGGCGATTCCTAAATCTTTCGGGCGTATAAGAGACGTGCTGCTGATCACGAAGAACGGGCTCGTTCGGTGGGCCGCCGGAGGACCTGACCCAGGCTTGGCCGGCCCGGTGGGGATTGCCCGCGTGACGGGCGAGGTGGCCCGTTTCGGGATTTCACCCATATTTGAGCTGACGGCCGTGATCAGCATCAGCCTGGGGATCGTCAACATTCTGCCCATTCCCGCCCTTGACGGAGGCCGCCTCATGTTCGTGATAATAGAGTGGGTCCGCAGGGGCAAGCGCATCTCGCCCCAGCGAGAGGGGATGGTGCACCTCGTCGGGTTCATAGTTCTCATAGGCCTCATCATCGTGATAAGCTACTTTGACATAGTTCGGGTGTTGAGAGGCGACGATCTGCTGGGGTTCTAGCTGCTAAAGGTTGTTGTATGACGAAGCGCCGAGTTTCCAAGCCGATCTACCTTGGAGATGTCAAGGTCGGGGGCGATGCGCCCATAAGCGTGCAGTCGATGACCAAGACAGACACGCGCGATGTGGCCGCTACGGTGGCCCAGATCAAACAGGTGGAGGAGGTGGGGTGCGAGATCATACGCTGCGCGGTGCCGGATATGGAGGCCGCCAAAGCCCTGGCAAACATCAAAAAGCAAACCAAGATCCCTCTTGTGGCCGACATACACTTTCACTACCAGCTTGCTCTGGAGGCACTTAAAAGCGGCGTCGACTGTTTGCGGTTGAATCCCGGCAACATCCGCGACCGGGGAAAGGTGGAGACAGTGGTGAGGGAGGCCAAGGCCAGGCAGGTCCCTATCCGTATAGGGGTGAACTTCGGCAGCCTGCCTCCCGTTGGACACATCGGGATGACGGGTGGCCTGTCGCGCCATAAGGATGGCGTGAACAAGCTGTCCAAGGGAGGACAGGGCGCGGTCGACGAGTACACGGCCGTCGATCACATGGTCCAGACGGGCCTGTGGGAGATCGGCATCCTGGAGGACCTTGACTTCGACCTGATCAAGATTTCCCTGAAGGCCTTTGACATCGATACCACGGTGGAGGCATACCGCCGTATGGCTCAACTGGTGCCCTATCCGCTGCACCTGGGCGTAACCGAGTCCGGCACGGCCAAGTCAGGAAGCATACGCAGCGCCATCGGCCTGGGAACGCTCCTTTACGAGGGCATCGGCGACACCATACGGGTGTCTCTCAGCGACGACCTGCGCGAAGAGGTTTACACGGGCTTTGAGATCCTGAAGTCTCTGGAGCTTCGTAAGGAGGGCACGGTGCTGGTGGCCTGCCCAAGCTGTGGACGGGCGGACGTGGATGTGATCAAGCTGGCCAACGAAGTAGATGAGATGCTGAAGAAGATCAAGACCCCAATCAAGGTGGCGGTGATGGGATGCGAGGTGAACGGTCCGGGCGAGGCCAAGGACGCGGACGTGGGCATCGCCGCCGGCGCTGGCCGCGCCATAATCTTCCGAAAGGGCCAGAAGAGCCGCATCGTAGACGAGTCCGAAATGCTCTCGGCGCTCATGGAGGAGGTTGGAAAGGTCGAAGCGGAGATCAACGCCGAGGCCTGATGCGGACGCGGCCCTAGACTATCCTCCTTAGCTTGAGTGGCGGGTCCATGGAAGTTGTGAAGATGAGGTGGTCCTTCCGTGGAAGGATTGGATGCCGTCCTGGGTGGATAAGAGAGACTAACCTTAACCTCCGAGATCCCATCGACAGTGACATAATCCATGCGCTTGTCAACGCTTTTCGGTAAGACCATGCGGGAGGAGCCCTCCGAGGCGGAGCTGGCGAGCCACCGGCTCATGCTCAAATCGGGCATGATCTACCAGGCGGCCTCAGGGATATACGCCTACATGCCGTTGGCCTGGCGTTCGATTCGCAAGATCGAGCAGGTCATTCGTGAGGAGATGGACGCCGCCGGAGGGCAGGAGATGCGGCTCTCCATCCTCCAGCCACGGGAGCTTTGGGACCTGTCGGGCCGTGCCGAGGCGTACGGTCCAGACTTGTTTACGCTCCAGGATCGACGAGAGCGTCCCCTGGTCGTCGCGCCCACCCACGAGGAGTTGCTGACCACAATGGTCAGATACCATGTGCACAGCTATAGAGACCTGCCGCTGGTCCTCTACCAGATTCACACCAAATTCCGCGACGAGCCTAGGCCCAGAGGAGGCCTGATCCGCGTCCGCGAGTTCGACATGAAAGACGCGTACAGCTTCGACGTGGATGAGGAGGGGCTGGACCAGAGCTATCAGGCCATGGTGCAGGCCTACAAGAACATCTACGCGCGCTGCGGCCTTTCCACCATCATGGTCGAGGCGGATAGCGGCGCCATCGGCGGCAAGGACTCCCACGAGTTCATCCTGCTGGCGGATTCAGGTGAGGACACGGTGGTCCTGTGCGAGTCGTGCGGCTACGCGGCCAACCTCGAGAAGGCGGTCTTCACCAAGCCGCCTGTCCCGGTCGATCCGCTTCTGCCGCTGGAGGAAGTGCACACGCCGGGAGTCAAGACCATCGAAGAGCTCGCCGACTTCCTGGGCGTTCCGACCGGCAAGACCCTCAAGGCCGTATTCTACTCCGCCGATGGCGAGGTGGTCTTCGTCACCATCAGGGGAGACCTGGAGGTCAACGAGACCAAGCTGCGCAACGCGCTTGGCGGCGCGCCGCTCCGACTGGCTACCCCAGAAGAGGTGAAGCGGGCCGGACTGGTGGCCGGCTCCGCGTCCCCCGTGGGGCTGGTAGGGCTCAAAAGCGTCGCCGACGACTCGATTAATCTGGGGTCGAACTTCGTGGTGGGGGCCAACAAGGAGGACCACCACCTTCGCAATGCCAACGCACCACGGGACTTTCAGCCGGACGTGGTTACGGATATCGCGCTGGCCGAGGAAGGCCGCCAGTGCCCCGCGTGTGACTCAAAGCTGGTGACCCGGCGCGGCATAGAGGTGGGCCACGTGTTCAAGCTCGACACCAGGTACAGCGAAGTCTTGGAAGCGAAGTTCACGGACCAGGATGGCTCTTCGGCCCCCATCTTCATGGGGTGCTACGGCATAGGCCTGGGACGCCTACTGGCGGCTGCCATCGAGCAACACCACGACGAAAAGGGCATCGTCTTCCCCGCGAGCATCGCCCCGTACCACGCCTCGCTGCTGGCGTTGAACTCTAAAGTGCCCGAGGTGGCGGAGATGGCCGAGTTACTTTACCGGGACTTGGAGGAAGCCGGGGTGCACGTGCTTTACGACGACCGGGAGGAATCGCCGGGGGTGAAGTTCAACGACGCCGACCTCCTGGGCCTGCCGGTGCGCGTCGTGGTAAGCGCGCGTAACCTGAAGCAAAACGTGGTCGAAATAAAGGCACGCACTGAATCGCAGGCCAGCCTTGTACCTCGGAACGAGGCCGTCGACCAGACCAAGGCGCTACTTTTCGTCTAGTCGCTCGCGAAAGTAGGCCACGACCCTTTCCACGTACTCTTCGGGGAAGGTCAGAAATGCGTCCACATGGTCGACCTCCGGCACAAGCCAGATCTCGCTGTCCGGGTGGGCGGCCTGGTGGACCCGCACTCCGTGGGAGTGACGAATTCGGGTGTCCGCTGTCCCGTGGATTACGAGGATGGGATAGTCGATGCGACTGACCGCCTCCTCTGGCACAAGCTCCCCCATCTTGATGCCATAGAGCCAGTCCGCCAGCAACCTCGCGCCTGGCACGAAGACCGGCACGATCCATTCTGGGAACACGGTTGTCCGAGCGGTCTCTTGAGCTATGAGGTCGGACACTTTGGCATATGTACTGTCCGCCACCAGCGCCCTCATCCTGGGTTCCTCGGCTGCTACAAGCAGCGAAGTGCCGGCCCCCATGGAGAACCCCAGTACGCCGACGCGCTCGATAGGTGTGCCTCGGTCCTCAAGAAAGTCGAATGCGCCCAGCACGTCCTGGCGCTCGTGGTAACCGCCCGAAACCCGTTCTCCGTCGGATTCCCCATGGCCGCGAAGGTCGAACATCAGAATGTTGAATCCCTCTTTGATGAGCCGGGCCGCCAGGTCCATCGCCTCATCAGCGGTGCGGTTGCTGGTGATTCCGTGAACGAAAATCAGTGTGGGCGCCCGATCATTCGCCGGCAGATACCATCCTCTCAGGGTCACGTCGCCATCCCGCGATGTGAACTCGACGTCGTCGTATCGGAGGTCGTAGGACTGCGGGTGGTCCTCGAGGGGTTTCCTCTCGGCGTTGGTGACTCCGGAGGCGATCAGGTAGGAGATAACCACATAGATCACGGCCAACAAAACCAGGGCGGCCGGAATTCCCCATTTTAGAACGCGTCTCCTGGATAATCTCATCGGCAGTCTCAAAAGGATGCACTAACGCCCCACCACCGGGATGGTGTGACTGGTGGCGCGGTCGGATGTGGGCGGGTGGAAATAATTAATATGGAGGAAGTCGCTCACCTAGGGCCGAAAGGGATTTCCCCAGGGACTCGTATCAGCTATCGTCGAGGGTGAAGGGTATCGACAGCTCGCCGCAGATATCACGGAACCACTGCATCACTTCGGGATGAAGCGGTATCCCGTTGGCCCTTCGGTCCGCCTCCATCTCCGCCTCTGGGAGGCCAGGGTAGAGTACTCGCTCGTGGCCGGGAGCGGGCGGCGTTGACCTCAGGGTTCGGAGCCACTCGTCCATCGTCTGCTTGAACTGGGCCGTGTCCATGAACGCCTCGATGCTGTAGGCGGCCACGTAATGTCCGTAATTTGGCCGCCCGGGACGGAGGCCGTAGCCTCCCCCGGACATGATGCCGCCCAAGATGTCCACGATGGCGGCCAGCCCGTAGCCTTTGTGCGAGCCTAGCTCGGGGATGCTGCCCAGAGGCAACATTTTGACGCCGGCCTCGGTGAGGGACTCGCCCGTTGGGGGTGGTACCTCTTTCATAATCGGTGTGCCGTCCTCGTCGGCCACCCAGCCGGGGAGGAGGTTTCTGCCCAGCCGCTGGGCTATCTTTATCCTGTTGCCCGCAACCGCGCTCATCGCGGCGTCGAAGACGAATGGCGGCTCTTTGTCGGCGGGCGCGGCCAGGGCGATGGGATTGGTGCCCAGCCTAGGCTCGGCGCCAAAAGGGGGGACGACCTGGGGTGGGCACGAGGTGGTGCACATCCCGATCATATCATGCCGAAGCGCCATCATCGCGTGGTATGAGGCCATCCCTAAGGTTCGGCTGTTTCGGATGGTTACTATGCCCACGCCCGTGTTCTTCGCCTTGTCGATGGCTATCTCCATGGCCTTGGGCGCGACGATAACCCCCAGGCCTCGGTCCGAGTCGATGTTGGCCGTGGATGGCGTCTCCCGTAGAATACGCCAGTTGGGCCGCGGATTGACGCTGCCGTCCCTGTAGGTTTTGACAAAGGCGCGAAGTAGGTTAGCGACTCCATGGGTGTCCACTCCGCGGAGGTTGGCCGTCAGCAGGACATCGGCAGCCAGATCGCAGTCCTCGTCGGGCACGCCCATCTTCCGGAAGATCTCCGCGGTCGTAGCCCTCAGCGCCTCGTCGGCCACCCTGATGGCGTCACGCTCTGATACTTTGAATGGGTCCGCCACTTACGAGCTCCAATCCTGTCGCATTGTATGCGGGGAGTACCGCCGGTGCAACGTTACGCGTACCCGTCGCCTCAGGATTTCGACGATGTTCAACGGAGCTTCCGGAGCGTACACTGTTGCGTGTCAGGTGCGGCCCCACATATGCTAATTCCGCGTGAGTTTTGTTCACTCTTCACAGGAGGGCCATAGTTGGCTGCCCGACCTCAAACGAAAAATAAGCCGGAGTTGTGTTCCTACGCCTCCACGGCCCTCCGCGAGGATCCTATCGCCTCCGTGCCGCAGTGGAGCCGGTGCCTTCTCATCGAAGTGAAGACACCCTGGGGGCAAGACATCAAGGAGTCTGAGCATTTCCCTAGGGAGGTTCTACAAGCGGTAACCAGGGCTGAGCAGCGGAGAGTCGCTGTCAGGGTACAGGGGCTGGTGCGAGACCCGGAGTATTCGGTGGACCGATTCACACGGGTTATGGACGTGCGAAGGCCGGAGGGGTCTTTCGCGCTCCATGATCGAGACGAGTTCGTCGTGCCGGATTCCGAGGTCCCATCTCTGGTGGAGACGCTGCTGGAGCGGCCGGATCAGCTAGCCCGGTTCGAAAGGTATCGTGAGGACGTTGCCGGCGTTAGGGACCTGCTGGTATGCACGCACGGCCGCCGTGACGCCTGCTGCGCCAAGTTCGGGCTTGGGGTTTATCAGGCCCTGCGACAGGACTTCGCTCCCGCCTCCAAAGGACGGCTCCGGGTCTGGCAGACCAGCCACACCGGCGGCCACCGCTTTGCGGCCAATATCATCGATCTGCCGGAGGGCCGATACTGGGGCCGCCTCGATGTGGGCCTCGCCAAGCGACTGGTCTCACCCAGCGGTCAAGTGGCAGATTTTCGCGACTGCTATCGAGGATGGGCTGGACACGACAGCCCCTTCGTGCAGGTGGCGGAGCGTGAGGCGTTCATGCGCGAGGGCTGGGGCTGGTTGGACTGTGCCCAGTCGGGACGCTTGATCCAACTGAGCGAGGATGAGGACTCTGCCGAGGTTCGAATCGACTTCACATCGCCAGACGGGACAGTTAGCGGCGCTTACGAGGCGACGGTGGAGCTAGTCGACCCAGTGGCGGTGCCCGGGTGCTTAGGTATCGGAAATCCTGTCGAGGCGAACCAGTATCGCCTTACCCGCTTTGCTAAGGTGAAACCGTGACTTCAGTCACCGTTTCACCGCGCAGCCATATCTTTTCCCCCACCTCGTAGCCGACCACCACCTCGTTATCGTTGCACACGAGCTTGATGACCCCTCTGTATGGAGCGGCCTCAACCACTTCCACAGGCTCTCCGGGTACCATCTGGTTGTCCACGAAGTACTCCAGCAGCGTCTGATCATCTTCTGGGATTCGGTCTATTACGAGCCTCTGGCCTCGCTTGGCGCTGCTCAGGGAGATGACATCTGTCGAGGGCACGTACCCGCTGCCTGGTATGGGGTGACCAAAAGGGCAGGTGCCGGGATTGTCCAGCCGCACCCTGATCTTTTCCTCCACTTCCGGAGAGATGGCGTGTTCCAAGCGGTGGGCTTCTTCGTGGGCCTTGTGCAATTCCAGGCCGAGAAGGTCGACCACCATCCGCTCGGCAAGGCGGTGTCTTCGCACCATGCTCTCAGCGGACTTTCTACCTCTGGCAGTAAGTACGACATCCTTGTTCGGAGATGTCTCTACGAGGCCCTCCCGGACCATGCGCCGCAACATACCTCCGACTGAGGGCAGGGAGGTCCCCAGGCCTTCGCCTGCCGGCAGGCGCCTCAGCTGTTCGGCCAAGTGGGTTGTCGTAACACGAACGCCCTGCTCCTCAAGCTGGAAAATGGACAGCAGGTAGTTCTCCGCCCCCATCGACAGGCGCACCCGGGGGCCGCGCGAGCCTTTGGGTCTTATGCTGCGAGCCGCCATATCATCACGCCCAATACCGGTACTTTGAAGCCGTTTCTCGTGGATTGAGAGTATCACTCGCGCTAGGGCCGGTCAACGAGAGGATACGGGCTGAGCTCTGGTTGAACGACCTGGAAGTCTGTGTACAGACTAACCTGATTGCCTTGTCCGCACTCACTTAATTAGTTAGTATTGACGTACTAGTTTACTTAGTATATAAATGTATATCTTAACCCTGTAAGTATAGTTGAAAGGTTAGGGTATCGCAACTCAGATGGTAAGGGCTCACATGGGCATGCGGTATGTACGGCCTCGGTACGTGTCTTTGGGGGCTGGTTTGATGAGAAGGATGACTGCACTTTTCTTCTCGGCAATGCTGTTCTCTTTGCTCTTGGTGGCGTGCTCCAACGATGACGGTGTCGAGGAGTCGCCCGGTTCTCTGGTCGTTTACTCCGGTCGAAGTGAGTCGCTCGTGGGGCCGATCATCGACCAGTTCGAGCAGGCTACGGGCGTCGACGTTGCCGTAAAGTACGGCAGCACCCCCGAAATTGCAGCGACTCTTCTGGAGGAGGGGGATAACAGCCCGGCGGACGTGTTCTTCGCGCAGGACCCAGGAGGCCTATGGGCGGTCACCTCATTGCTGGCGCCGCTTCCCAACGACGTGGTCACCCTGGTGCCACCATGGGCGCGTTCCCCTGAGAACAGGTGGGTTGGCATCTCCGGACGCGCGAGGGTTGTCGTTTACAACACCGACAATCTGTCGGAATCGGACTTGCCCACGTCGATGATGGGGTTTACGGACCCAGTATGGAGAGGCCGTATCGGGTGGGCGCCCACCAACGCCTCGTTCCAGGCGATGATTACGGCCATGCGTGCAATATGGGGAGACGACAGAACGCGGCAGTGGCTGAAAGGAGTCGAGGCTAATGATCCCAAGGTGTATCCGAAAAACACGCCGGTAGTGGCGGCCACCGCGGCCGGAGAGATCGATGTCGGGCTGGTCAACCACTACTACCTGTACCGGTTTATCCAGGAGAACGGTGAGGATTTCACAGCGCGCAACTACTATCTGAAGGATGGCGGTCCCGGCAGTCTCGTCATGGTGGCAGGAGCGGGCATTCTCGAAACGTCCCGAAATAGAGTGAACTCCGAGAAGTTCCTCAAGTTTATGCTGTCCAGGGTTGCTCAGCAGTACTTCGCCGGGCAGACGTTCGAGTACCCGTTGATAGAAGGCGTAGTGACCAACCGGCTACTCCTCCCGCTGGGCCAGGTCAATAACCCGGACATCGACATGGCGGCCCTGGTGGACGTCAAGGGCACCCAGGCGTTACTCAGGGAGCTGGGGATCCTGCCTTAGGGCTGCGAGATAGTGGCTAGCGAATCGGTCATAGTCGGCGATACAGGGGAACGCGCCTATCGGCGGGCTCGACGGGTGAAGGCGGCCTGGCCTCCAGGTGTCGTATTGGGGCCCGCGGCGCTGGTTGGGCTGGCCATGCTGCTGCCGCTAGCGTATCTGCTGGTCCGGAGCAGCACCGCTACCGAAGAGGCGTGGGAGCTTTTGTTCCGCTGGCGGACAGCGCTCATCCTCGGACGGTCCGCCCTCCTGGTTGTGACGGTCACCGGCGTTTCCGTGGCGCTGGCTGTGCCCCTTGCATGGCTCACGGTCAGAACGGACCTCCCTTTCCGTCGCGTCTGGGCGGTGCTAACGGCACTGCCGCTTGTGATCCCCAGCTATGTCGGCGCGTTTCTGGCGGTGTCCGCATTGGGGCCAAAGGGACTCGTCCAGCAGATGCTTTCCGGGCCGTTTGGAGTGGACCGGCTTCCCGACATCTATGGGCTTCCTGGGGCGACCATAACGCTTGCGTTGCTGAGCTACCCGTATGTACTTCTTACAGTTCGAGGAGTACTGGTGAACCTTGACCCGGCTCTGGAAGAGTCGGCGCAAGGCCTGGGACACAATCCGTGGAGCACCATGGTGCGGGTAACCCTTCCGCTGTTGAGACCCGCCATTGCTGCGGGCGCCCTCCTGGTGGGTCTCTATACCTTGAGCGATTTCGGCGCCGTCTCGTTGATGAGGTACGAGACCTTCACCTGGGCCATCTACCAGCAGTACCTGTCGGCCTTCGATCGCTCTATCGCGGCGGTGCTCTCCCTCCTTCTGGTAGCGCTCGCCATGGGCATTCTTTTGGTGGAGGGATATATGCGTGGGCGGCTGAGGTACCACCAGGTTGGCCCGGGTGCCGCCCGGATGCCGGAGATGATTCGTTTGGGCGGCTGGAAGTGGCTGGCCACGGCTTTTTGCGCCGGAGTAGTGCTGTTTGCGCTGGTACTGCCCATGTCTGTTCTCGGCTACTGGCTGGTCCGCGGGGTATCGGCGGGCGAGCCGCTCCGCCTGGTCTGGGCCGCTGCGGGGAACTCGCTGTATTCATCTGGGTTGGCCGCCGCAATAGCGGCCGCATGTGCGGTGCCTGTCGCGGCCCTCGTTGTTCGGTTTCCCAGTGTGCTCAGCAGGGCGGTGGAGCGTTCAAGCTTCGTCGGGTACGCGTTGCCTGGAATCGTGGTGGCTCTGGCGCTGGTGTTCTTCGGTGCGAACTACGCGCGGCCCGTTTACCAGACGGTCTGGCTGCTCGTTTTCGCCTACGTCGTTCTGTTCTTCCCTGCGGCGCTGGTGGCCGCGCGCTCTTCGCTTCAGCAGGTCAACCCCAGGCTGGAGGAGGCTGCTCGCGGCCTGGGACGGGCGCCCTTGCAGGCCATGTTTGCGATTACCGTGCCTCTGATGCGCCCTGGCATTCTCGCGGGCGCGGCGCTGGTGTTTCTGGTGGCGATGAAAGAGCTGCCCGCTACTCTGATCCTCGGACCCTTGGGCTTCAAGACACTGGCCACGTCCATATGGTCGGCCTCCTCGGAGGCATTTTTTGCCCAGGCCGCTGCTCCCGCTCTCATGCTGATTCTAATGTCGTCGGTGCCTATGGCGTATCTGATCATTCGACAGCGGAGGCTTGGGGCATGACCGTCCCCGTTGTTCAGTGCGTCGATGCGATGAAGAGCTTCGGGTCGGTGCGTGCCGTGGACAACGTAACAATGGCCTTGCAACCGGGAGAGATACTTTCGGTCCTCGGTCCAAGTGGGAGCGGGAAGACGACCTTGCTCCGCCTCATCGCCGGATTCGAACGGCTGGATTCAGGCCAGATCAGTATCCAAGACCGGATCGTTTCTCGGGCTGACCGTCATGTTCCTCCCGAACGGCGAAAGGTGGGCATGCTGTTTCAGGAGTACGCCCTCTTCCCCCATCTCACGGTCGCTCAAAATGTGGCGTTCGGGCTGAGAAATCTAACGCGAGACGCCCGGCGAAGAAGGGTGGCCGATGTGATGGACCTCGTACGACTTCCGGGCCTGGAGGACAGGTATCCACACGAGTTGTCCGGTGGCCAGCAGCAGCGAGTGGCCCTAGCCCGCACCCTCGCGCCGCAGCCTGTAACCATGCTCCTGGATGAGCCCCTGAGCAATCTCGATGCTGATATGCGTTCGGAGATGCGTCGCGAGGTGGAGAGTATCCTCAGACAGAACCGTATCTCGACGGTGGTTGTAACCCACGACAGGGAGACGGCATTCGCTATGGCCGACCGCATTGCGGTCATGCAGGAGGGCCGGATCGAGCAGATCGACACTCCCGCCGCCGTTTATAACTCACCGGCGACCCCGTTCGTGGCGAGAATCACCGGTACCTGTGACTTTCTCAGCGCGGAGATACGCAACGGTCGGGCCGTAACGGAGATAGGGTCCCTGCCCTGGTCCTATGGGGATGTGCCCCTTGATGAGGGCGCCAAGGTGGTGCTATTGATCCACGTAGGCGATCTCAATGTCGAGGCCGACCCGCGGAGTAACTCGGTGGTGCTGTCGCGCGACTTTCGCGGCGACGAGACCATACTGGTCGTAGGTCTGCCTTCGGGCGCAAGCGTAAGGTGTCGCGAGCGCTCCTACGCCACCGTGGGGCTTGAGACTCGCGTTTCGCTGTCTCCGGCAAGGCCGGGGCCGTTTGTGGCGTTCAAGCGGACAGACGCCGAGACTTGATGCGCTTTCCCAATACGCGGCGTATGGTATCGATGATGTTGTATTGGATCAGGCCGCGGACGAAGACGGCCGAGCCCCCGAGGAATATGGCCAGCGCCGCGACGGGGTCCCGGTGCAGAAGGCCGCCGGCCAGAAGGGTGATGGCGAAGAATAGCAGGCCGCTCCACCCTGTGTTTTTGGTCAGCCGTATCACGACAAAAGTAATCGGCGTCCCTATAAGGGCCCCGAAGGGCAGCAGCCCGGCGGTAGCACCCATGCACGCGGCCATCCCCGTGTTGCCGCGGAATCGATAGAACACGGGGAAGATCTGCCCCGCGATCATGGTCAACAGCGCCGACATGGCAACCCAGGTGGACAGGTCGAGCAAGAAAAGCGGAACGGTGACGGTGGCGCCCTTAGTGATGTCCAGCAGGAATACCGCTACACCGTATTTGGGGCCCATCTCGCGGTAAATGTTGGCCGTGCCGGGGTTGCCCGTGCCCAGCTCCCGGATGTTCACGCCGGCCGAGCGGGCTACCAGGCCGCCCACCGAGACGGAACCCAGGAAGTATGCCAAGGATATCCAGAGGGCGTAGACCCAGGGCTCGCTCACGGGACCGGCCTCCGGTAGCCGAGGGATAGGGTCGGTATGAGATGCGGCATTTTGTTGCTACCCGGCCAGCAGCTCGAGGGCGAGCCCTACCAGCTCTTCGCTGTCGCCGATGATAAGCAGCGCGCTGCCGGTGAACTGCTGTCCCAGGAATATCGTCCCGTCCGGCGTCACCCACCTGCGGCCGCTTTCGCCGAGGTTTGCGGCCGAGCCTTCAGGACCAGGGTACTTGAGCGCCACGAATTCCTGGTAGGCTTCGAAGAACTCCTCTCCGTCGATTTCCGAGTCCCAAATGGTGAGCGAGATGAGGACGCGTTCACCCTCGGGCCCGCTCAGCAGCGAGTAGGTGTCGCCACCCCAGCCTTGTGCCGCCCTGGATGCCCGCGCGTCGTCCAGATGCTCCTCCAGGTACGTTCTGATTAGAAATTCGCCCATGGTGTCGGCGCTGACCTGGACCCATCCCTTACCCATTTCACCCGAGATATCTGGAAGCGTGACGTTGATGGGCTCCTCTCCCGCAACGTACTTTTCGATGTGGAGCACCTGCTCGGTGGAGACCGGTGGCCGGCCATATGCCTGTCCCACAGCCTCCCAGTTCCCGGTGGTCGCGAATATATTGGCGACGAAATCGCCGCCCTCCCTCTGCGGGAATAGGGCGGCCTTTTGGACGACTGTGGGAGCAGCAAGCAAAAGGTTGTCTGGAAGAGGCTTTGTAAGCTCCTCGACCTGCTCCTGGGTAAGAACCTCGGCGATATAGCCCTGCTGGACCTGCGATACGTCTCCGCCGATCAGCGCGGTAACCGCGCTGAACTGGTCGGAGTCGACGCCCCTGGCCCGCCTTCGCATCGCGGATACGTCGAACATTTGCTGCTGAAGGCCCCCTATGAATGCGCTGGCGTAACCCAGCTCCTCGGCCGGCCCGATGCTCGTGGCGTCGCTCAGCACGTACAAGGATTCAGACTCGTCGTCGAACAGGGCGTACACTTGCTGGAGTTGGATGCCGACCAAGGTCTCTTCCAGGTCTGCGTCCTCCGCCATCATTCCGAGAGCCTTGTAAAGCTCCTCGGCCTCGAAGACCTGCTGGCGAAGGTAGTCCCTCCTAAATATGCCCCGCGTTATGGAGGCCAGTTGCTCCCTTGTGCGGAACTGGGGCTCGATAGGCTCTTCCGGAGCCAGCTCCCGCAGGGATATGACGTTCTCCTCAACTCGTCCCTTGAGTTTGTCCAGGGCCGCGACCGCCTCGGCCAGGGTCAGGGCGGGCGCTGGCTCTACCGTCGGTAGGGGTGTGACCTCCGACGCAACGGCAGGGGCTTCCTGGGTCGTCCCAGAAGGCTCGTCCCGCACCGTTGAAGGAGACTCAACATCGCCGGTGGGAACACCTTCTGCGTCGTCGGAACCGCCGCCCGGCACAGCCACAAGCACGACAATCAGAGCGGTGATAGTCACCACGCCCACGCCGATTCCCGCCATTACCAGCTTTCGTTTTCTCGCCACCTCTGGCTTGGCGGGCGCCGGCTTGGCGGGCGCCGCGATGACCCCGGCCGCGCCGGACTCATCGGGCGGAGCGGCTGCCTCACCCGTCTCTATTACTCCCGTGGCCACGTCGCTATCCGCCGGCTCTCCGAGAGAAACCTGTTCCAGCACCGCGGTAGCATCCGCATCATCGCCGCTGGCTGCATCGACATCGCCGGCCACGGCGGCGGACGGAGCCTTTCCTTTGCCGCCCGCTATCGCGTGGACCAGATCTTGCGCGGACTGGAACCGGTCGTTTGGGTCCTTGGCCAGGGCCTTCAGCAGGTTTGCTTCCAGGCGGGGCTCGATGTCTGGGTTCAGCGCGGTGGGCAGGGGAAGGGGCCTATGCACATGGGCCATCAAGGTAGCGGCGGGAGTGTCGGCCTTAAACGGCGTCTGGCCCAGCAACATCTGGTAGACCATGATGCCTAAGGCGTACAGGTCTGACCTGTGGTCTGCATCGGCGCCTAGGGCCTGTTCGGGGGCCATGTATTCGGGGGTTCCCAGCGCCTGCTGGGCTTGAGTAAAACGAGTCGCGGCCTCGAGCATGCGTGCCAGGCCGAAGTCCGCCAGGATCGGCCTGGAGTTGGCGTCTATCAGTACGTTGGCAGGCTTGATGTCACGGTGAACGATCCCCTGAGAGTGAGCGAAGTCGAGGGCTTCGGCCACGGGCCGGATCCACTTGACTGTCTCCTCGAGAGGGATAGGCTCTGTGCCCATTTTGTCCTGGAGCGTTCCGCCTTCCACCAACTCGCTGACAATGTAGGTGAAGCCCTTATCCTCTCCGAAGTCGTATATCTGGAGGATGTTCGGATGGTTGAGCTTGGCGATGGTCTGCGCTTCCTGGGTAAACCGTGCGATGAAGGTGGGATCGTCGGTGTAGTAGGATGGCAGTACCTTCGCCGCGACATAGCGGTCTAGTGATGGGTCGAGGGCCTTGAACACCGTGGCCATTCCGCCACGGCCGAGCTGCTCAATTATCCGGTAGCGTCCTAGACTGCTGCCAGACGGCAACGTAACCATCGTAAAGTGTCTCCCGGTCCCTATCTCCCTTGGTCCGCATCTCAGGATGTCTCCGGAGCGTGCGGGTTACCCGTGTTTGCCCTACCTCATCGATATGTTTGCCGCCACCATCCCTCTGAGAGGCCCTCGGCCAAGAGTCTGCGGCGGCGCTACTCGAGCCTGTATCCGAACTCACCGATCGTAACCAGAAGCTCGGGATTGGAGGGGTCTTTCTCGATGCGGCCGCGCACGCGGTCGACGTACTGGTTTATGTCGTGGCTGGACACCTCGCCCGAGGGCAGCTCGGGCCAAACATTTCGCGCGAGATCTTCCAGGCTCACCACACTTCCGCGATTCGCGTGGAGGAACCTGAGGAGGTCGAACTCCTTGTCGTCCAGAGGGGGTTCGAGCTTCTTTCCCGACAGGTATACCTCCTTGGACCGCCCGTCCAGGCTTATGGCCTCGGCCGGGACTTCGTCTGCGTCGGGTAAGGTGATCTTCGCTGTCGGAGAGCCTTCGTGCCTAAATATCAAGGTGACATCGCTGCCGGCCAGGCGTATCTGGTCGCCGTGCTTGAGCGACTGGTCCCCCTCTCCAAGCCGCTGCCGATTTACGTAGGTGCCGTTGGTGCTGTTCAGGTCCCGTACTATGTAACCGACCTCGGTCTCCATGATCAGGGCATGGCGTCTGGACACCTCGGTCTGATCGACAACGATATCGTTTTCCTGCCGGCGGCCCAGGGTAATAGGACGCCCGGACAAGGATATGGTCATGCCGCTGTTGGGACCACCTTGTATCAACAGCGTCGCCTCGCCCGATTCAGCCATCCACATTACCTCGGTGCGGTCTCTACCGGCCATCCGCGGATCGGATTTCGTCGAGATGCGGACTAACCAATTCTACACAAGGCTACCTCAATCTTCTAGCACGGATCACAGACGCGGGCGTGGAGTGCCGCAAGGGCAGGGGCTTGGGGACAGGATTAACCATCTCAGAGCAGGGTGCCGATGTGATGTAAGGATAGAAAGCGTACTGAAGTGGCGTCTAACCTGCATTCCAGGACCGACACGTCAGCCGGTTCGCCGAGGCGCTTAATGCTGTGCGTCTTTCGACCCCGCGCTTCGGCTGTAGATACGCCTCAGCAACAGGACACCCCACATCCGAAGGACGCGCTGCTTGAAATAGGAATGCTTGCCGAAGAGAGTGCCCACCGCTACGAGTATCACCGAGTAGGAAGGTGGAATCAGCACCAGATAGGCAATGCGGTAGGACCACGGGCCGGACCAGACATCACCATCCAGGTCCAGTAGGTCCTTGAGTAGGAGCCTGCTGAACAGCACCGAGAGAATACCGGTGATGCTAAAGACGACGATAATGATTGTGAAGTGAAGCCAATCGACGGGCTTGCGGGTTGGATCCGAGGGCGCTGTATCTTGCGGAGATGGTGCTGTCATATGGTGCCGTCAGTATTCACCTATTAGCTGAGACCTCCCATGTCAAACCCGATTTACGATGGGCGAGATTCTAGCAGCACGTCCCAGGGCCGTCAAACGCTCAAAGATGGATTCAACACCACTATTATCGTGGTCTGGTTGCACCAGATCCCCTGTGATGCACAACCCCACTACATTTTTCCGTCCTTGGCTCGTCAAGCACGCACTTCTCCCCTGGCTACCCCGGCAAAGAAAATAAAAGGGCAGTCCGTCCCAGCATCGAAATGAGCAACTCCCAATGGCGGGAGCGGCTATTCAGTTGCCCCGGCGTCACGCGTCGGCTGGCGGCGTACCCTCTGCCTGTCGCACCAGGGCACCCAGATGGCGGATGCGATGGTTGAAGAGGGCGGGGCCGAGGGCGAATGCACTTACGGCCAGTCCGCCTATGGCCATTGTATATGGCGCGCCGATAAAGTTTGCGATCGCACCGGCCTGCATTCCACCCAGGTAAATGAGGCCCCACGTCAGCGAGTAGATGCCCATCACCCGCCCCCTAAGGTTGTTCGGCACCATAATCTGAAGGGAGCTGGTAATGGAGATCAAGTACATAGAGGTGAATATCCCGACGACGACCATCAGGGCTATCGCCAAGGGGTACGAGCCGACGAACTTCGACGTGAGGCCGAAAGCGGCGATTGAAAGGCCGGCGATGGTCGCTCCAACGATCAGAAGAGGCCCTCTTGGTACCGAGAGCCTCCCCGAGCTGAGCCACACCGTGGCGGCCAAGGCGCCGATTCCGCTGGCGCTGAGAAGAACTCCCTGGCCGCTGGCGCCTATCTCCAGCACGTCCCTGGCGAATATGGGCATGAGCCTTAGGGAACCTCTGAATAACCCTTCATATGCTGGATTGAATTGATTGCAGGGGTATGTACGTCGTCAAAACAAGTGGGACAAAAGGGGAGCCTTTAAAGCGTGCAACTTGGACGCTAACCGGCTCAGGCAGTTCTCAGATTTGCCAACCTCCGTTCGGCTAGACTCTTTTGCTTCACCTCCTGTCTCGTCGCCAGTATGGCGTCTTGGCGTCCGTGGTACATATCCGCCGGCGTGATGTTCCCCAAAGCCTCGTGATAGCGCTCGTAGTTGTAGTACCTTACGAAGCCCTCCATAGCCGCTACAAGCTCTTCCAGGCTGTGGTGGACAAAGACGTTGACCTTAGCCTTGGCTGTGCGATGGTACCGCTCCAACTTGCCGTTGGTCTGGGGATGGAAAGGTGAGGCGAAGATGTGTTTCATGAACCTGGCCCTTAGGAACTCGTCCAACGCCCTAGACAGAAAGCCTGGACCGTTGTCGCTCAGAAGGGCTGGACCTGGCTCTACAGGCGCCGTCGGTTGACCGGTGAACTCCACCGCATCCTGGACCACGTCGATGATGTCGGCACTGCTCATGCTGGTCTGCACCCTCCAGCCCACGATCATCCTGGAATAGTCATCCAGCACGCTGATCAGGTAGTAGTAGCCCCAACCCACCACGAAGAAGTAGCTGGCATCGGTCTGCCATAGCTCATTGGGCCTGGCAGTCTTGGTGTGAAACTCCTTTCCTGCTGGGAAGCCCTTGGTCTCGGGCGGCTTGATGAGCCCCGCTTCCTTCAGTATCCGGTATACGGTGGACTCGGAGACGTACATGACCTGTTCGTCCACCAGGGTGGTCGCCACCTCTCTCGGGCTCAACGATGGGTGCTCCAACGCATACCTGACCACGTACCGTCTTTGCTTTGTAGCCAACCGGTTCCACACTCGCCTGGGCTCTGGTGGCCGGTCTACCAGACCGTTAAACCCCTTGTCTCGATACCTGCTCTTCCAGCGGTAGTAGGTCGAGGGTGCTATCTGCAACTCTTGGAGGGTCTGCCTGACCGGCAGAGGAGACCTCTCGACGATCTGAAGGACCTCCGCCTTGAGCTGGGCCTCCCTTCTCACATAGGGCTTGCCCATGGGCTCTAACCGAGGCTTTTTTCAGGACCAGGTTCTCCACCGACAGCTGAGCAACAAGTTCCTTGAGCCGCTCGTTCTCGCGCTTCAAGGCATCGACCTCCGCCTTGTTCGCCTCCCGTAGCGTGTCACCCTTCAGCCTCGACTTGCCCGCCTCCATGTAGTCCTTGAGCCACTTGTAATAGACCCCGGGGTTGATTCCCTCTCGCCTGCACAAGGCGCTGACTGATATCTCCCCGCGGATCCCCTCTATGACGATCCGTACCTTCTCCTCAGGTGTGTACTTGCGACGTGTAACGTTTCTGGTCCGTCGGACCACCTGCCTCGCGTTCTCGTCGGCTTGATCGTAGCTTCGACTGACTTCCTGCATCCTGGCTCCTTTCACTTCCGTGAATCTACTCTCCTACCTGAGCCAGGACAATCGCCTTAATTGTCGCTTCTCAATTCCCCATCAGCTGTCCCAAATGTGCTGACGATACACACGACTCCGCGGTCACAATGAGACGATAGGAGAGCGACTGGAGCGGGACCTGGAGGCATTACGACCTCTGCCAGCCGTGCCGTACGACGCCAGCGACAAGCACGCGACGCGGGTCAGCTCTCTGTCGCTGGTCAGGTACCGGACCAACGACTACTCGGTGCCAGTGGCCTATGGACATCGGGACGTGCTGGTTCGCGGATATGTGCACGAGGTTGTGATCAGCTGTGGCTCTGAGGTCATCGCCCGTCATCGGCGGTCCTACGACCGAGATGACTTCGTCTTCGACCCTCTCCATTACCTGCCGCTCCTGGAGCAGAAGACGGGAGCCTTGGACCAGGCGGCGCCACTAGTTGGATGGGAGTTGCCCGAGGAGTTCGGCATCCTACGACGGTTGCTGGAGTCTCGGATGGGCAAGAGAGGGAAGCGGGAGTTCGTGCAGGTGCTGAGACTGATGGAGAACTTCCGCAAGGAAGAGGTCCACGACGCAGTACGAGACGCACTCCGACTCGAGGCGGTGAGCTTCGATGCTGTCAAACACCTGGTTCTGTGCAGGATCGAAGGTCGGCCCCCGAGGCTTGACTTGGAGCTGTATCCGTATCTGCCCAAGGCCAACGTTGCGACAACATCGACCAGGGACTACATGACCCTCCTGGTGGGGAGCCGATCATGAGCAACAAGTCCACGATGTTGCTCGAACACCACCTGAAGGAGCTCAAGCTCCCCACGTTCTTGAGGGAGTACGACAAGCTGGCCACTCAGTGTGCCACCGAGGGTGCTGACCATCCGGACTACCTGCTGCGCCTATCGGAGTTGGAGCTGATCGACCGTCACCATCGCATGGTGGACCGGCGGATCAAAGCGGCCCGCTTCCCAACGACCAAGAGCCTGGACACATTCGACTTCCTGTCTATGCCGTCCCTCAACAAGGCTCTAGTTCTGGAACTGGCACGATGCGAGTATATCGAGCGCTGCCGCAACGTCATCGTCGTCGGCAACAGCGGCACCGGCAAGACTCATATCGCCCTCGGTCTCGGCCTTGCTGCATGCCAGCGTGGACTGTCCGTAGGCTTCACTACCGCCGCCGCCCTAGTCCACGAGCTGATCGAGGCTAGGGACGAACGGCGTTTGCTCAACCTGCAGAGAAGGCTGGCCCGCGTAAAGCTGCTGATCATCGACGAACTGGGCTTCGTGCCGTTGTCCAAGGCCGGGACTGAGCTGCTCTTTGAGGTGTTCAGTCAGCGTTACGAGCGTGGATCAGTCCTGGTCACATCCAACCTGCCCTTCGACGAGTGGACCGAGGTGTTCGGATCCGAGCGGCTCACTGGAGCTCTCCTGGATCGTCTCACTCACCATGTCGACATCCTGGAGATGAACGGGGACAGCTACCGCCTCAAGCACAGCAGGAAGTCCAACCAACCTCGGGCAACTGCCTAAACCTGGCTCTCACGCCCCCCGGACCTTGATGCTTCACAACGTGGCGTTCAGTGGTACGGTTTTGCTCCGCCCCGCTGGTACGTTTTCTCTCCGCCCTTGACAAACGGGCCTGCCAAGCCGGTCTACGAAAAGCTCGGCTTTCGGCAGACGGTCACAAACGGTCAAGTCAGTTTCTGGCAACTGGCAATCGACGACCCGGATATTCCCAACTTGAACAGGTTCATCGAGATTGTTGCGAGCGAGTAGATCACCCATGCGCGTAGACGAGGGTTCCGGTGATACAAGGTGACCACGCTGGCTTCCGTCGATCTGGAGGTGCGTGTGGCCCGAGTCCATCTCGCACTGGTCCGCTAGTTCCTCGACATGTGGGCTGCCGTCCGGGCGGGGACGGTGCCTTAACGTAATCGGCCGCACAGAGTTGCTCTTCCTGCCGTTAGTCACATTACGGTACCCTCTGCCAATGAGCGTTTCTTTGTGGCCCCAGTCGTGATATTAGCCTGACACCGCGGCTCTCACAACACTGCCTTGAGGGCCGTATGAAACCTGTCAATGAGCTTCTCGTAGGTCAACTCCTGCGCTGCAAGATTGTACGCATTCTCGGTAATGCGTTGGCAATATCCCTGGTCGCGAAACTTGGCCACCGCTTCGCTGATGTTGCTGAAGTCCTTCCTGAGGGGAATGTAATGGGTATCGGGCTCAAGATATCCATTGTAGCGGCCTTCAACAAGAATCTGCACGGTTTTCGTTCCGGCGGCTTCGACATGGCGCGAGGCAAGCGTTCGCCCTGATATTGGATTTGGATAATTCTCAAAGAAGAGCTTATAAATCTCGTCATCCGTAGCATTGGGATGCGCTTGCTCGTATTGATTGACTTTATTGCGGGTATCGTCGGTCAGCTCAAAAAAATCGCCGTGGGCTTCCACGCCCAGTTGCCCTTGGCAACGATTGAGAAACTCAGCCCAAGCGTGTTCGGCAAGGCGTCTATCTGGATCTAATGAAATATCCAAACTCAATCCATAGTGCGGACCGTGCTGCAGGAAAACTTCGGCGATTTTGCGCCGCTCAGTATGCCCTAAGTAACGCGGACCACCAATAGCCCGATAGCCAATGTCAATCGGGCGATCCGAATACGGTATCTTAGGGACAAACAACGCCGTATCCAGAGCACCGTTGGGTATCCCACTCACATCGCAACCTAGCCTTTGTCGATAAAGCGTATGGACGTCTGGAGAGAGAATTTGCGAAATCAATAAGGACACTTCCAGGTCCTCACAGAATGCCATCTTTTCAGGCATTAGCTTGTATTCGTTGCCAATAAAATAGGCTTTCGGCTGAGGAGCCGTACGGACAGCCTCGTAGAGCCATCCTTTCAAGTTGCAGGAATTAGAGAATACTGAGTGGAGCATAACGATGGCATCAAAACGTCCCCAGCGCGTCAGCAACCGCCGACGCAGGCGGGCCGCAACCCGGTGATCCATTATGTTCAAGGGGATTGTGCGGAAGCGGGGGTGGGAACGAAAATGCCGCGGCCAGCCAAACTGAAAAGAGTGAGTCTCGTTCTGTGATGACTGGGCATACAATAGCAGGACACGAATAGGCATCATTAGGCCTAAGTCCACGGTGTAAATATTCTCGAGCCAGTTCTCACTTCTGGACTCTGCAGCAAATCAGTTACGCGTCCTTCTGTTACTACGGCTTTAGGGCCGCGCCCAAGATTCTCCACTGAGAATTAACGGTGTAGGGTCTAGTTGTTCAAATGAAGCTATATCCATCGGAAGGCCTGAATCGGTCCAAAGGGCAAATTTGGTCCCGCGCGACTGAGTTCATATCTCATCATCGTATGGCTTTGCGATCTCGCATATATCTTCCCATTCATCTTTGAACCACCGTGCCATGTTGGTCAGCCCATCTCGGAGCGATGTCTTAGCTTGGAATCCTAGTATCTGCCTGGCCTTATCTACCGACGTATACCGTCGCCGTGTATCGCCCGGACGACTGCCAACGTACTGAACTGCGACGTCTCGTTTGAGCACTTCCCTCAGCGTATCAACCAGATCGAGAATGCTGTATTCGTTGGATGCTGCAATATTAAAAGTCTCACCCACCGCGGCTTCTACCGTCGACGCGAGGATAGTGGCATGAGCTGCATCGGAGGCATAGGTAAAAGTTCGCGTCTCCTTACCCGATCCGTAAATCGTTATAGCTCGTTCTCGGAGGATATTGTACAAAAACCTAGGTACGACACCACGTTGCGGCGACGGATACTCTCCGGGCCCGTATACATTAAAAAAGCGAAGGCTAACGCAAGGAATGTCGTGGCGGGCGTGATATGCGTTCAGATACAGTTCACCGGCCAACTTGCTAAGAGCGTAGGGTGTCATCGGGTCCAGGGGGTGATTCTCGTCTAGCACAGTGGTCTGTGGTTCACCGAAGATTGCTGAGGTGGATGCATAGACGATTCTAGGCGAGATGCCCAGGACACGACAACTTTCAAGCACTGTCAGCGTTCCAAAGATATTTGTATCCATGTCTTTTATGGGTACTTCCAAGGACTCCTTGTGCGCAAAACTGGCCGCCAGGTGAAATATCGAGGAAGGTTGAATTTCCCGGATAATGCGGCCGACTGCGGAATAATCGCGGACATCTGCCGTTACATACCTAACTCCTTCTACTTGGACGGCCCCTCTCCGTATATCTAGCACGGTGACGTCGTGTCCGTCTTGTGCCATTATTCTTGCTACTTGTGAACCTATAACCCCGCAACCGCCTGTAACTAGCACATTCATACTACCTCTCCAACTTCTACCGGAACGGTTCGCTCGGCTAGGCCTCTGACGTTTCCCCTCCACAGGGCCTACTGATCGAATAGAGGCTTAGTGCTCCGTCTCATAAATGCATGCGATTTTTGTCCATCTGTAGGGATGGCGATGGATATGCCAGTATTCAGTGTCTTCCACCAAGGCTCGATGAGATTCAGTCGCGGAGCATAGGTAGGCTGGAAGTTGAGCACGAACCGTGGGTGTCCCTGAAGCCACAGATACATCTTCGGAGGGAGATCTTAGTTCCGCCAACTTCGCAGATAGTTCGATTACCCTGTGGATTTCTTTAATACCCGCCTATCAATTTCGCGAAGAGACTCTACAAGATACTCCAGCTCTAAGTCGGACAACGTGGGAGAACAGGAGATGAAAAAGCCTCGTCGGGCGATGTCGCATGAGTTTGGGAAATCCCTTTTGACATCGCTGTGTGGATAAAAATCGAGCGCAGGAAGAACACAAAAAATAGGACGTGTTTCGATCTGTCGTTCAGCTAACAGGGCAAGGACTTTGGACTTCCATTTTGCCTTTCTGACCAGGAGAGGAAATGCAAAATAAACAATGTCGGCACCTTCGGGCTCATCAAGCAGTTTGAAGCAGTCAAGACCGGCAACCGCCCGCCGCAGCGTCCGAGCAATGGTCCTTTTTCTTTGAGTGATCTCGCCGATCCTCTGAATCTGCGCTATTCCAACTGCCGATTGGATGTCGGAAAGCTGGTAAGAGTATCCAACGACTGTATGCCAATACTTTCGGTCCGGTGATTGTCCGTGAGAGCGGAGAAGTTTTAGTCTCGCCCCGAGATCTCGATCGTCTGTTACGACCATCCCCCCCTCGCCAGTTGTGATTGTCTTGCTACCATAAAAGCTAAAAATCCCTGCATCTGCGATGGTGCCAACCAGCCGTTCTTTATACAACGTGCCGAGCGCCAAAGCAGCGTCTTCGATTACAAACAGGTTTCGAGATTGAGCCCAGTCGACGATGGAATAAATATCGGCAGGAATTCCCATTAAGTGGACAGGCACAACGCCAACTAGGTCAGTGTAATCTGCTGCTACGGCCTGAAGATGTTCAAAGGATATGTTGAGGGACTCATAGCCTACATCGACAAAAACGGGGGTTGCTCCTGTATAGCGGATTGCATTAGCGGTAGCGACAAAAGAGACGGCAGTGGTTAATACACTCGACGTTTGCCTTGCCCCAAGCCCGATTAGGGCAATGTGGAGGGCCGAAGTACCAGAGTTTGTCCCAATGGCACAGTTCGAACCTAGATAAGATGCGATTTGCAGCTCGAAATCATTTGTAGCTTTGCCTTGGGCGACGAATCGGGTTTCCAAGACCTCGAGGACACGTTGTTTCTCCTCCCGGCCGATTAGGGGCTTAGCGACTGGTATGTACATCAGGCGGAACCTCTCGGTTCTGTCTCCGCAAGGACATTCGAGTTTGAAAGTACCTTGTCCAGAGCGTCGCACACGTCCTTGACATCACGAAGCTCCATACTTGGAAACAGAGGCAGGGATAGAACGGATTCTCCACAGGCTTCGGCGATAGGATTAATACCAGGTGCGTATCCCATCTCTCGAAAATGGGGCTGCAGATGTGCTGGATGATAGTACACGTTCGTATCAATCCCTTCTGCCCGTAGAGCTTCCATCAGGTGATCTCTGGAGCACCCGACGACATCCTGATCTATCCGTATAGTGTAGAGTTGGAATGGATGTAAGCAGTCGTCGTTCTCATACGGGGGCGTTATTGCGGCAACGCCGGTAATTCGCTCAGTAAGTTCATGCGCTAGATGTCGCTTCGCCGCAATAATGCTGTCCAGCTTATCGACTTGACAGGATCCTATGGCCCCTTGGATGTCTGTCATCCGGTAGTTGTACCCCATCTCTATGTGCGAAAATCCGTGTCTGCCGACTCTACCGTGATTTCTGAGGCTGATACAACGTTCGGCCAGAGCATCGCTGTTGGTGGTGATCATGCCTCCTTCGCCAGTTGTGATGGCCTTCGTCGGATAGAAGCTGAAAACGCCAATGTCCCCCATGGCTCCAGCTTTCTTTCCTTTGTAGACGGCCCCGTGGGCTTCTGCAGCGTCTTCAATAAGGAATAGGTCGTGTTCCGCAGTCTTCCGTCTGATGGCATCCATATCTGCGGGAAAGCCGGCGTAGTGGACCACTATCACTCCTGCTGCTTGCCGCCATGTATCGTGTGGCGCTGCATTAGCGTTTAGGTTAAAAGTTCGTTTATCGATATCAACGAAAACCGGTTTCCCACGTTCGTAGAGTATGGCGTTGGCAGTGGCTACAAAAGTGAATGACGGGCAGATTACAGGATCGCCAGGGCTTACATTCAGTGCCTTGACCGCCAGGTGGAGCGCCGTGGTGCCAGAGCTAACCGCAATGGCATGTCTCACTCCGACGTAGGCCGCAAACTTCTCTTCGAATTCTTGTACCTTGGTCCCCTGAGCAATCCATCCCGAGGCAAGCGTCTCCGCAACTGCTTGTATTTCACTCTGGTCGATGGATGGCTTGAACAACGGAAGTTGCTCACTTCTAACAGGTGTGCCACCTTCTAATGCAAGCCTTGTCACGAGGTATCCATCCTTCCGTTTAACTAACTAGAAACAGCTCATGACGTACGGGGCGGGAAAGTTTGCTGGAACCACCTGATAGTGCGCTCCAGCCCCTCATCCAGGGTAAATTGCGATTGGCTTTCACCGCCGCTGGTCGAGTTTCGCATCCCTTTCAAAGGCTTCTCAAGCTCCCGATTGCTGGCCTCTGAGATATCGTGACCTCCGACTGCGATTTGGCTGCCCGTCAGTCGCGCCACTCGATTCGCGAGATCATAGATGTTTGTTTCTTGGTCCATTCCATAGTTCAATGGCACCCTCGCCCCGCCTCCATTCAGAATCAGCTCCAGGATGGCGTTTACCACATCCTCGACGTACACCAGCCCAACGAGAAAATTGCGATTATTTATGATGATCTTTCCAGACTGATGGGCCTGATAGATAATATCCGAAACCACGGAATAGAGGGATGAGTCTGGGTACGAATACGGTCCGTAAACTTGATCAACTCGAACAATCGTCGTCGGCACGTCCCACAAGGCTTGATACAACTGCGTGTAGCGTTCTGCTACAAGCTTCCCTATTAATTCGGGAGATCCGGAAACAGCGGATATGTCCTCGGTGAAATCAGCCGCTGTATGTTCCGAAAGTCGTGTACTCATGAAAACAAAGCTTCCAACACCCACCTCCTTGGCTAAATGAAGCAAGTTGAGGGTGCCTTGGATATCTGTTCGGGCCCTGTACGAGAGGGTGCCGACATCATTCAGCCTGTCGCGGCTCGCAAGATGAATGATGGCATCAATTCCATTTCGAATGAGGGGGGCAAGGTAAGCGAACTCGCTAACAACGTCTCCCCGGATCACCTGAACCGCATCTTTGTTATCCGCGAGATTTCCTCGCCGCCCCGTGGAAAAATCGTCAATTACATATGCCTCGCCGCCTTGTTCCACGATCCTGCGGACAAGGTTGCTTCCGACAAAACCAGCACCACCCGCTACGAGGATGCGGCGTCCTCTCAAATCAAAACTCCGTTCCAGCCCAACAATGATTTCGCGGCACAGGTCGGTCTTGTGAGGTGGATATCACAGAGGTCTGCCGTTGACCTGCCTCAAGCGCAGTCATTTTCCCCTTGGGTACCGTGAAGCTGACGTCTCTCAAGGTCTCGGGTTGGTTGGTGCTGTAACGGAACGAGACCCCATCCAGGCGTATGCTTTATTTGCCTCTAATAAATTCGAGCGTCCCTTCGGAAAGGGATTTCTTATCGTCGCGGCGGAAAACTCCATGACAGACTGGAGCGCAGGGAGGTTGACAGCGATCAATGCATGGGAGCTGTTCAGGGCGCTGGTGGAACCACACGATCCTGAACGTGCTAGATCGAGTTTTCTCGCTTTGTTAATGCGACACGGGATCAATTACCCTTTTCCCCTGAAGAGCACCCTCTCCAATACTTAGGGCCATGTCATTACTAATTAGTGTATAACGCATTCCATCTATATCGAACCAGAAAATGACCTCATCATTAATTCTGCGGGACGAGGGTGGATTACCATTAACGTACACCTCACTTCCATGGCAGACGAACGCCAAACCTTCTATCCGGTCTTTATTGTAATTACACACCTTGACCTGCTTCTGGCCAGGAACATACTCAATCTCGATGTTCTCCAACTTGAGCCAGTAATCCATCGCATCTCTGATAGTTGTGAATAAGATCTTTCCGTCATCTCGGAATCTTGCCATTATCGCAAGGTTGTACGTCGTCAAAACAAGTGGGACAAAAGGGGAGCCTTTAAAGCGTGCAACTTGGACGCTAACCGGCTCAGGCAGTTCTCAGATTTGCCAACCTCCGTTCGGCTAGACTCTTTTGCTTCACCTCCTGTCTCGTCGCCAGTATGGCGTCTTGGCGTCCGTGGTACATATCCGCCGGCGTGATGTTCCCCAAAGCCTCGTGATAGCGCTCGTAGTTGTAGTACCTTACGAAGCCCTCCATAGCCGCTACAAGCTCTTCCAGGCTGTGGTGGACAAAGACGTTGACCTTAGCCTTGGCTGTGCGATGGTACCGCTCCAACTTGCCGTTGGTCTGGGGATGGAAAGGTGAGGCGAAGATGTGTTTCATGAACCTGGCCCTTAGGAACTCGTCCAACGCCCTAGACAGAAAGCCTGGACCGTTGTCGCTCAGAAGGGCTGGACCTGGCTCTACAGGCGCCGTCGGTTGACCGGTGAACTCCACCGCATCCTGGACCACGTCGATGATGTCGGCACTGCTCATGCTGGTCTGCACCCTCCAGCCCACGATCATCCTGGAATAGTCATCCAGCACGCTGATCAGGTAGTAGTAGCCCCAACCCACCACGAAGAAGTAGCTGGCATCGGTCTGCCATAGCTCATTGGGCCTGGCAGTCTTGGTGTGAAACTCCTTTCCTGCTGGGAAGCCCTTGGTCTCGGGCGGCTTGATGAGCCCCGCTTCCTTCAGTATCCGGTATACGGTGGACTCGGAGACGTACATGACCTGTTCGTCCACCAGGGTGGTCGCCACCTCTCTCGGGCTCAACGATGGGTGCTCCAACGCATACCTGACCACGTACCGTCTTTGCTTTGTAGCCAACCGGTTCCACACTCGCCTGGGCTCTGGTGGCCGGTCTACCAGACCGTTAAACCCCTTGTCTCGATACCTGCTCTTCCAGCGGTAGTAGGTCGAGGGTGCTATCTGCAACTCTTGGAGGGTCTGCCTGACCGGCAGAGGAGACCTCTCGACGATCTGAAGGACCTCCGCCTTGAGCTGGGCCTCCCTTCTCACATAGGGCTTGCCCATGGGCTCTAACCGAGGCTTTTTTCAGGACCAGGTTCTCCACCGACAGCTGAGCAACAAGTTCCTTGAGCCGCTCGTTCTCGCGCTTCAAGGCATCGACCTCCGCCTTGTTCGCCTCCCGTAGCGTGTCACCCTTCAGCCTCGACTTGCCCGCCTCCATGTAGTCCTTGAGCCACTTGTAATAGACCCCGGGGTTGATTCCCTCTCGCCTGCACAAGGCGCTGACTGATATCTCCCCGCGGATCCCCTCTATGACGATCCGTACCTTCTCCTCAGGTGTGTACTTGCGACGTGTAACGTTTCTGGTCCGTCGGACCACCTGCCTCGCGTTCTCGTCGGCTTGATCGTAGCTTCGACTGACTTCCTGCATCCTGGCTCCTTTCACTTCCGTGAATCTACTCTCCTACCTGAGCCAGGACAATCGCCTTAATTGTCGCTTCTCAATTCCCCATCAGCTGTCCCAAATGTGCTGACGATACACACGCAAGGTATTCATCAAACTCCTTGCTGACAATTACCTTCCCGTCGGCGTCGATCTCCCAACAACCATTCTTATCATCGGCCCTAGCTGGATAAGCGTGGTGAATGAACAATCCCCAGGAGTCTGCAAGATCACCAAGCCTATTCTTGCGCTCCACTGCAATATCGTCCTTCCCAAAATAGTAACTTCGGGTAAGAAATGTTCCCCATGAATAGAAATCACCAGTTAGGGTCGGATGTTTCCAATAGATTGGGTTAGGTACGCCCTCGGGTGATCGAAAATTCTCCGTGGTTCCCACGAGAAGGGCGTCGAAATTTTGTTCCGTCTGACGCAACGATGTAGCGGATTTAATGATGTTTCTCGTATGTTGCAGCATCCGTAATTTCGTCAACACAGAACGAACATAGCGCCGCAATTGCGGCATGATACTTTTTTTCCATGCGCTCTTAGTCAGCCGTCGCATCCCACGATCTCTGACCTTTGGGATACGATCGATGTACTCTAACGCATGATTCCAAAAGTATTTCGTATCGTATTTCTCCCAGATCGGCGCAACATAGTTACGTTTCTTATCATTCAAGCCATCGCAAGAAAACCTCTCCTCATTGCCCCATATCCGCTTATATTTGAACACAAGGTGGTCTATCCATGACGCTGTGTCAAAATGGTTTTTCATGAAATGCACGGCTTCTTCAACGAGTTCAGGTGGCGAAGTCGCAGGCTGTGGGCAATGCAAGCAGACTTCGTAGTTCCCAGCAGACTGCAACTGCTTCAGGAATTCCAGAAAGTCAGGCTCCGATTCAATTGACAGCATCTCCCCAGTAAAACTCTCACTTTTATGCATTGCTACACGTTCTCGATTTGTATAGAAGACACTCTTTGTCACAGGAATTCCATGTTTGATAAACCCCCCCGTCGCCTTCTCATGGGAATCGATACTTTCAGAGCCAAAATAGACTGCTTTTTGCATTCTTAAATCAGAGTTGCAGGCATGTTCCGTCCAGATATAAGTTGACAAGAACCCATATGGGTTCCTCATAACGCGCGGGGAAAAGTGCGGTACAAAACCAACATGCAACGTGAATTCATTGTTTCTCGTGTCGCCTCTTCGATATCTTGAATTAGAGCAATCCTTCCATACGCCATCAGGATCTCGATTGATGTACGGATGGTCTTTTGAGTAATCGAGATTTACCACGAGTTGATTCTTTACCGTTTCAACCTCTAATGATGACACCTTGGGCACATTGTAAATGAAGGCCGATCGCGATTTTTCTCCAAACACGGCTCCCTGGTGGGCCAACCAGTATCGGTCTTCGAGATCATGTCTTACACGTTTGCGGTTCCTAGTGACAACCTCGGAAACACCGATATCGAACTGCAACACGATCGCCTCACGCGAAATCTCGACGTCACGTTTGTATGTTGAACGCACACGAAAATGAATTGCCGGTGTGTCCTCTGCGACCAATAATGTGATGTGAACGACCTCGAAAATACCCTCGCACACCATGTTGATTCTTGAACCATTGGGCAGCGCTTCCACAGTGATTTTAGGATCTTCACACGGCACCTTTTCCGTGTCGTCGTGTCCACTCACATCCGATGGCACGATCACAAGGTAGTGCGACACTTCGGAAACTACGGAATTACCTTCGACATCGTTGATTAGTAAGCGCCCGTTTGAGTTCAATGCAAGTTCGTAGAAGTCGTTTTTGAAAATTAAATTATCAGCCTTCATTCCTTCCTCGTTTGAATGTTGGCAATCAGTAAAAGTGGGACAGTTCTGGACCCCGGAGATTAGTGTTGTGAAGAGCCGTTCGTGAGCTTCCTGAGGGCTCCGTTGTAGTGTCTCCGCTGTAGAATCTGCTCACGCCTCCCATTGAGTACGTCTGTGGGTCTCACGTTGCCTAGGGCTTTGTGATAACGGCGCAGTTGTAGTAACTGACAAAGGCGGCTACGCTGCCCAAAAGAAGTCCTTTTGGTACGATCTATTATACGCCTCCGGTAGCTACACCGTTCTCCTTATAGAGCGCCGGCTGCTGCTGACGATAATGGACTCGGTCTACCTCGATGCGAAAGAGGAAAGGCGGATAGTAGCCTTCAAGCCCATCTTCCAGGTTGTCATAATGAAGGAAGGCTCAGGGATCGTGCTGGTGCATGATCGGGTAGGGGGGTCCGAGATGGCAAATCAGTCTCCGCCCGGAGGGCAAGAGGCTGACGATTCGTGTTCGTGGTGGAGACGGGTGAGGGTTGAACTCCACCTAAAACACGAGTTGGCTGTGCTCGTGGCCGTAGTGTGAGAAAGGTAGAACTCCCGGTCCACTGGACCGGGTCTCCCGGAGCTTGTTGATAATCTGCTCGGGCCCGTAATTCCTTCGTGCTATGAATCCCCTTTTCTTCTGGCCCAGATACTAAATATAGACCTGGACTAGTTTTTGGGGGCCGGGTCACTCGGACGGGCGACTTATATTCTCACCCCGCCAAATGCCTCATTGGGGTGATGCGCGCCGCTGGCGTGTGGCCGATACTTAGGACGTAGAACCTAACAGCGCCGGATATCAGGCGAATAGTGATTCGCTGAACAGGCTGAAACATGAGCATGCAGCGAATTAAACATATCGTTAGAGACCAAGGAGGCTTCTCCCTTCTTGAAATGGCCGTCGTTACCACCATAATAGCGGTTCTCGCGAGTATTATCGTACTCGCTGTAACCGGCAGTGCCTCTAACGCCCGAACAGCCACCAAGTTGCACGATTTAAAGACTACAGAGGTCGCCTGTGTATCGTCAGCACATATGGGACAGCTGATGGGGAATTGAGAAGCGACAATTAAGGCGATTGTCCTGGCTCAGGTAGGAGAGTAGATTCACGGAAGTGAAAGGAGCCAGGATGCAGGAAGTCAGTCGAAGCTACGATCAAGCCGACGAGAACGCGAGGCAGGTGGTCCGACGGACCAGAAACGTTACACGTCGCAAGTACACACCTGAGGAGAAGGTACGGATCGTCATAGAGGGGATCCGCGGGGAGATATCAGTCAGCGCCTTGTGCAGGCGAGAGGGAATCAACCCCGGGGTCTATTACAAGTGGCTCAAGGACTACATGGAGGCGGGCAAGTCGAGGCTGAAGGGTGACACGCTACGGGAGGCGAACAAGGCGGAGGTCGATGCCTTGAAGCGCGAGAACGAGCGGCTCAAGGAACTTGTTGCTCAGCTGTCGGTGGAGAACCTGGTCCTGAAAAAAGCCTCGGTTAGAGCCCATGGGCAAGCCCTATGTGAGAAGGGAGGCCCAGCTCAAGGCGGAGGTCCTTCAGATCGTCGAGAGGTCTCCTCTGCCGGTCAGGCAGACCCTCCAAGAGTTGCAGATAGCACCCTCGACCTACTACCGCTGGAAGAGCAGGTATCGAGACAAGGGGTTTAACGGTCTGGTAGACCGGCCACCAGAGCCCAGGCGAGTGTGGAACCGGTTGGCTACAAAGCAAAGACGGTACGTGGTCAGGTATGCGTTGGAGCACCCATCGTTGAGCCCGAGAGAGGTGGCGACCACCCTGGTGGACGAACAGGTCATGTACGTCTCCGAGTCCACCGTATACCGGATACTGAAGGAAGCGGGGCTCATCAAGCCGCCCGAGACCAAGGGCTTCCCAGCAGGAAAGGAGTTTCACACCAAGACTGCCAGGCCCAATGAGCTATGGCAGACCGATGCCAGCTACTTCTTCGTGGTGGGTTGGGGCTACTACTACCTGATCAGCGTGCTGGATGACTATTCCAGGATGATCGTGGGCTGGAGGGTGCAGACCAGCATGAGCAGTGCCGACATCATCGACGTGGTCCAGGATGCGGTGGAGTTCACCGGTCAACCGACGGCGCCTGTAGAGCCAGGTCCAGCCCTTCTGAGCGACAACGGTCCAGGCTTTCTGTCTAGGGCGTTGGACGAGTTCCTAAGGGCCAGGTTCATGAAACACATCTTCGCCTCACCTTTCCATCCCCAGACCAACGGCAAGTTGGAGCGGTACCATCGCACAGCCAAGGCTAAGGTCAACGTCTTTGTCCACCACAGCCTGGAAGAGCTTGTAGCGGCTATGGAGGGCTTCGTAAGGTACTACAACTACGAGCGCTATCACGAGGCTTTGGGGAACATCACGCCGGCGGATATGTACCACGGACGCCAAGACGCCATACTGGCGACGAGACAGGAGGTGAAGCAAAAGAGTCTAGCCGAACGGAGGTTGGCAAATCTGAGAACTGCCTGAGCCGGTTAGCGTCCAAGTTGCACGCTTTAAAGGCTCCCCTTTTGTCCCACTTGTTTTGACGACGTACAGATGCCAGTACTCTGGCCTGTAAGCCAGCCGGTGGGTGCACTTCGACGATCCCTGTAGCTAATCTGGCTGCCAATTCCACATTTTCTTGGGCCAGTTGATAACATACAGAGCAGGATCGGAGGTGTTCCAACAGGTTATCCTGCTCACCCGATTCCAGGGCTCCTAGGGCGAACCCTTCTAAAAGATCCTGTGCCTGACCATGCTCCAGCATTTTTGACCATCCGGGGCCAAATCGCTTCCAGGCCCAGTCATGACCCGCCGTATGCTCACTTCCTCAACAACAGTAAGTAGCTCTGGGTTCTCCCTGGCCCACGCGCCCTCATTCTATAAAGCATATGATTAAGCTTAATTATTATAGAACTTATGTCAATTGTTGTAGGAATTCCTTCCAGTCCTCCCGTTGATCACGCTACCGTAGTCGCCAACTGGCGCTCTTCCCAACGTTGCAGGATGTCATCCTTGAATGTGCATTCCTACAGCACCAAAGCCATTTGGTTTACGTCTCCGTTCAGGGCTCGCCGGTGCCCGCTCAGCCGTTCCACGATCTTGAAGACTAGGTAGCGGGCGTTGTACCGGCGACGCAGGCATTAGGCCGCATCGTTCTGGAGCCGCACCCCGGCGAGGACAGACTCCAGCGGGTTGCTGGTAAGCACATGGACCGAGTGCTCCTTTAGCCGCACCGCTGCTTTGGCCGACAGCGCCGTGGTTTCCCCCACGAGCTCCAGGAACACTGGCTCGTAGTCCTCCGTCGCCATCCCCTGCAGGTAGAGCCGGACGAGAAGCCGCTAGGTTGCTTGCGGCGTCCGTTGGTAACGCCGGGCGAGTTGATGGACATTTCTACCCGGGCCCAGAGCCGACTGCGCAGCATCTCTTCCTCTTCCTCGGTGAGTGGCAATACCACAACAGACCCGCAGCTAGAACATAGCCTGCTTTCCGGGCCATCATCTTTTACCAAGCAACCACACCTGCGACACCTGAGAAGTCCGATGTTTGTCTTCATTCGTCACCTCTCATCCAACGCTCCTTTAGGCTTCACTAACGTCAAATAAGCCGTGGGCGTCTACCAGGTCTCTCCGCTGCCGGACCCCCATAGGGTCGTCACGCTTTGGTAGACGATTTTCAGTATGCCGACAGGAGTGTAAATGCGAATCACCCAATGGGGTAAATTTGGGGGTGAAAAAAGGGCTAATCCTTGAGTGTAGCCACCGACTCTGGGCGGGTCATGCGTCAGATTCACCAAAGGCTGCCAGGCTCGTTTTGTGAATACCGGGCGAGGCAACGGGTCAACAGATGTCAGGCTGACGTCTATGGCACGTGGGCAAAGCTGGCGGACTCACAGCGTTTGACTCATGCGAGCCTGCCCCAGATGCGCTCGGAGGCGGAATTCAGCTTTAACCAGGAGTTTCCACTTCTGGCCACTTGGCAAGTTGGCATTTTCTGCGAGGCAACCCACTGAAACCGGGCCTGGGCGCTCGATTAACTCCTCCGTCGTAGCGCTGCCGCTGGGAGCACTACGACGAATGCTCCGAGACATGCGGACCCCAGTATCACGACTAGATATAGCAACTGAAATATCAGACCGATGTCTCTACCGAGCAGGCCGACGGTTAGGAAGGAGGGCATGCCTAGCCTGCCCTCCCCATGATTAGGCTTGGGAGCACCGACTGTGATACAATGGCTGTGACTCCAAGACCAGTTGCAAACTTCGTTCCGCTTCCTGCGTTTCCAGTAGTACTCGACTCGCATGCGACGCTTGCCCCGGGTGAGGAGAATTCAAATCAAAGGAGCGCCGCATGAACATCTATGTGGGCAATCTATCGTTCGACACCACCGAAGAGTCCCTCCAAGTCGCCTTCACTGAGTATGGGGAAGTGGAGACCGCAAGGGTAATCACCGACCGAATGACGGGGCGACCAAGAGGGTTTGGCTTCGTAGAAATGCCAGATAAGACCCAGGCCGAGGCCGCCATCAAGGGCCTGAATGACAAGGAACTCGACGGGCGAGTACTGACAGTGAACGAGGCTCGACCAAAGGAGAACGGCGGCCGTCGCGACCGCGCTGGGAGTTTCTAGCCCCGCTGGTAAGCGACAATAATTGACCCCTCTGGCGACAAGCTAGTCCCCGACCTGGATAGAAGCGGTATTCAGTGTCATGGTGCTGCTAGCCGGCAGGGGTTTGATTCAGAGCAAAGAGGCAGGCTCGTGGCAGTCTGCCTCTTTATTTTATGGCGTGCGTGCCCTCTTTTATCCACTGTTCCACCGCAGGCCGCGATGCCTGTTTCCGGACTATCCGGGATGAAAGCGACAGTTCAAACAGGAAAGTTACGGATTTGATTCAGGCTCAGTCAAACAACAGAATACGAAACATTGCCATCATCGCCCACATAGATCACGGCAAGACCACTCTGGTGGATGCCTTGCTGAAGCAGGGGCACGTGTTCCGCGCCCACCAGGAGGTTGGAGACCTGATTATGGACTCCAACCCGCTGGAACGGGAGCGCGGCATCACAATTCTCGCCAAGAACACCGCCGTGACCTACAACGGCACGAAGATCAATATCATCGACACTCCAGGCCATGCCGATTTCAGCGGCGAGGTGGAGCGCATCATGAACATGGTCGATGGCTGTCTTCTGCTGGTTGACGCCGTTGACGGCCCCATGCCTCAGACCCGTTTCGTGCTTCAACAGGCGCTGAACCACAGTGTTGCACCGATTGTAGTCATCAACAAGATTGACCGTTCGGAAGCCAGAGTTTCAGAAGTTGTCGAGCTTGTTCAGGACCTGTTCCTGGAACTGGCAACGGAAGCGGAGCAGCTGGATTTCCCCATTCTGTACGCCTCGGCCCGCTACGGATACGCGGTTACCGACCTCGGCGTTCCGAGGCAGGACATGCAGCCGTTGTTCGAGGCGATGATAGAAAGCGTTCCGGCCCCCGCCGGCGACCCGGACGAACCCTTCCAGATGCTGGTGGCAGCGCTGGACTACGACAACTACCTCGGCCAAATTGCCATTGGCCGGGTGTTCCGAGGGAAAGCTAGGAGCCGGAACTCCGTGGCCCTGCTCCGCAACGGTCACCAGCTCCAACTCCACGGTTTGGAGAAGGTGTTCATCTTTCGTGGGTTGGAACGGCTGGAGGTCCCGGAGGCCCAGGTTGGTGACATAGTGGCCGTGTACGGTGTGGATGGTGTGTCCATAGGCGATACTATCGCAGATAGCGAGCATCCCGAAGCCCTGCCCTCCATAGAGATAGACGAGCCAACGGTGAAGATGACCTTTGGCGTCAACACGTCGCCCTTCACGGGCAAGGAGGGGACGCACTCCACGTCCAGGACCCTGCTGGAACGTCTATTCCGGGAACTGAGGACCAACGTCAGCTTGCGCGTGGAGACCACGGATAGCCCGGACGAGTTTCTAGTGTCGGGCCGGGGCGAGCTTCATCTTGCCATCCTGGTGGAGACCATGAGACGTGAGGGCTACGAATTCCAAGTGTCAAAGCCAGAACCTGCCACCAAAGTCATCGACGACATGGTTTACGAACCTTATGAGCATCTAATCGTCGACACTCGTGAGAAGTACATCGGTGCGTTGACCGAGGACCTTTCGGGACGCCTGGCCGAACTCATCAGCATGACCAACGACGGCGCGGGCAACGTACGGCTAGGGTACAACATCCCCACCCGTGGGTTGATTGGGTTCCGCTCGGCGTTTCTCAGGGACACCCGAGGCACTGGAGTTATCAACAGCGTCTTTACCGGATTTCAGCCCATGTCCGGCGAGATCAAGTCAACCATCAATGGGGTGCTGGTGGCATCCGAGGCGGGCATGGCCATCACATTCGGCCTGCTTAACGCCCAGGGCCGGGGAGAGACTTTCGTGGAGCCGGGAACTCCCGTGTACGAGGGCATGATCATAGGTATCCATCCCAAGGACCAGGACATCATCGTCAACGTGTGCAAAGAGAAGAAACTTACCAACATGCGCTCTTCCACTGCCGACATCGCCAAACGACTGAGTCCCTCCCTCAAGCTGAGCCTCGAAGACGCACTGGACTTCATAGCCGACGACGAACTGGTGGAGGTCACGCCTCAGAATTTTCGGCTGCGGAAGAAAGTGCTGTCCGGCACAGCCAGACATCGACGGCGGCGCAATATCGCCAAAGGCAGGGTGTGAACAGCTTTCGAAATGTGAATCGTGGCTAGACGTAAGCACACGGTCGGTGAGCTCATCAACAAGCCGTGGGAGGCCGCGGTATGCTCCTAGGTCGCCTTGGAACGCCAGCCGTGCGACGCGGGCCGCCGGCGTCGCCGCCGGGGTGCGCCGCCGCCGCTTGCCCCGTTGTTGGCGGGCGGATTCGCCGGCCCGCTCACGGGTCGCTCTTGCGGGCCGTTGGACGAGGCGCTGCGCTGGCCACGGTGGACGTTGCGCCGAAGCCCGGCTTGCGGGGGGCGATTGCCGTCGCTCCGCGGCGGCTGGCTTGCCGGCGTGGGGCTACCGTAGTCGAATCCCGGTAGCCATATCCGCTCGATTCTCGTCTTCAGCACCTTCTCGATCCTGAATACCAACGGCTCGTCTGCCACCGTCGTGAAAGTGAAAGCCCGGCCGGTGTGCTGGGCGCGACCGGTGCGGCCAATGCGGTGAGTGTACGCGTCGACGGTAGTGGGCATGTCGAAGTTGATCACGTGTGATATCTCCGACACGTCGATGCCGCGCGAGGCGATGTCGGTGGCTACAAGGATGTCGTGCGTACCGTCGCGAAAGCTGTCGAGCGCCGCTTGCCGCCGGTTCTGCGCCATGTTCCCTTGCAGGGCCGCGACGCGGTAGTCGTGCTCTTCCAACATGCGCGCGAGTCTGCGTGCGCGATGCTTCGTCCGGGTGAATACCAGCAGACGCTTCGTAGGCATCTGCCTGAACATGGCCAGCAGCAGCCTGGTCTTGAGGCCCTCGGGCACGGGATAGAGTGCATGAGAGACAGTCTTGGCCGGCGCGATGACGCCAATCTGCACGGTCGCCGGGTCACTAAGGATATCGCGGGACAGATTCCGGATCTCTTCGGGCATCGTGGCGCAGAAAAAGAGCGTCTGGCACTGCGCTGGCAGGTGGGTGAGGATGCGACGAATGTCGGGGAGGAAGCCCATGTCGCACATCATATCGGCCTCGTCCAGCACCAGCACGTCGAGCTGCGAGAGATCGATGCTGCCGTCGCCGATGTGGTCGAGCAGCCGGCCCGGGCAGGCGACTACGATCTCGGCGCCGCGCTGCAAAGCCGCGACCTGAGGCCTCTTGCTCACGCCCCCATAGATGGCGACGCTGTGCACTCTCGTGTTCTTGCCCAGGTCAACGATGGTCTGGTGAGTCTGCTCAGCAAGCTCGCGTGTAGGCGCTACGACGAGGGCACGTACCTGACGGAGTGGGCCTTTCGTCAGGCGTTGGAGAATGGGCAGGACGAACGCCGCGGTCTTTCCGGTGCCGGTCTGTGCCAGGCCCAGCATGTCGCGCCCTTCGAGCGCGACGGGGATCGCTTCCTGTTGGATCGGTGTGGGCTTAGTGTAGCCGGACGCGCTGACGCCGGCGAGGATGCGCGGGTCTAGGGAGAACTGGTCAAAGGTCAGCCGGAGCGCTCCTTGGCTTCATTGAGCCAAGTCGCACTCTCAGCCCGATGTTGCTTCAAATGTCTTCTGTAGATTGAGTAACCGATGCTCTAGTATAGCACCTATACGACATCCGCGCTGCTTCCGCCGCGTGCCGACCTCAGGGTGACCTACACCTGAAACACAAGCTGGCTGTGCTGGTGGCCGCAGCTTGAACAGGGTCGAAATTCCCGTCAACTGGACTCGGTCTCGCGCAGCTTGTTGATAATCTGCTCGGGTGGGTAATTCCTTCTCGCCATGAATCCCCTTCTTCTGGCCCAGATACTAACTTTAGACCTGGACCGGTTTTGGGGGCAGGTCGCAGCGGAACTACCGGGCCGAATACTGTGTATCGTCAGCACATTTGGGACAGCTGATGGGGAATTGAGAAGCGACAATTAAGGCGATTGTCCTGGCTCAGGTAGGAGAGTAGATTCACGGAAGTGAAAGGAGCCAGGATGCAGGAAGTCAGTCGAAGCTACGATCAAGCCGACGAGAACGCGAGGCAGGTGGTCCGACGGACCAGAAACGTTACACGTCGCAAGTACACACCTGAGGAGAAGGTACGGATCGTCATAGAGGGGATCCGCGGGGAGATATCAGTCAGCGCCTTGTGCAGGCGAGAGGGAATCAACCCCGGGGTCTATTACAAGTGGCTCAAGGACTACATGGAGGCGGGCAAGTCGAGGCTGAAGGGTGACACGCTACGGGAGGCGAACAAGGCGGAGGTCGATGCCTTGAAGCGCGAGAACGAGCGGCTCAAGGAACTTGTTGCTCAGCTGTCGGTGGAGAACCTGGTCCTGAAAAAAAGCCTCGGTTAGAGCCCATGGGCAAGCCCTATGTGAGAAGGGAGGCCCAGCTCAAGGCGGAGGTCCTTCAGATCGTCGAGAGGTCTCCTCTGCCGGTCAGGCAGACCCTCCAAGAGTTGCAGATAGCACCCTCGACCTACTACCGCTGGAAGAGCAGGTATCGAGACAAGGGGTTTAACGGTCTGGTAGACCGGCCACCAGAGCCCAGGCGAGTGTGGAACCGGTTGGCTACAAAGCAAAGACGGTACGTGGTCAGGTATGCGTTGGAGCACCCATCGTTGAGCCCGAGAGAGGTGGCGACCACCCTGGTGGACGAACAGGTCATGTACGTCTCCGAGTCCACCGTATACCGGATACTGAAGGAAGCGGGGCTCATCAAGCCGCCCGAGACCAAGGGCTTCCCAGCAGGAAAGGAGTTTCACACCAAGACTGCCAGGCCCAATGAGCTATGGCAGACCGATGCCAGCTACTTCTTCGTGGTGGGTTGGGGCTACTACTACCTGATCAGCGTGCTGGATGACTATTCCAGGATGATCGTGGGCTGGAGGGTGCAGACCAGCATGAGCAGTGCCGACATCATCGACGTGGTCCAGGATGCGGTGGAGTTCACCGGTCAACCGACGGCGCCTGTAGAGCCAGGTCCAGCCCTTCTGAGCGACAACGGTCCAGGCTTTCTGTCTAGGGCGTTGGACGAGTTCCTAAGGGCCAGGTTCATGAAACACATCTTCGCCTCACCTTTCCATCCCCAGACCAACGGCAAGTTGGAGCGGTACCATCGCACAGCCAAGGCTAAGGTCAACGTCTTTGTCCACCACAGCCTGGAAGAGCTTGTAGCGGCTATGGAGGGCTTCGTAAGGTACTACAACTACGAGCGCTATCACGAGGCTTTGGGGAACATCACGCCGGCGGATATGTACCACGGACGCCAAGACGCCATACTGGCGACGAGACAGGAGGTGAAGCAAAAGAGTCTAGCCGAACGGAGGTTGGCAAATCTGAGAACTGCCTGAGCCGGTTAGCGTCCAAGTTGCACGCTTTAAAGGCTCCCCTTTTGTCCCACTTGTTTTGACGACGTACACTGGAACCACGGTAACAGAGATTTATCGTGGCGACTGTGAGATATGAACACCGACCGATCGTCGGCTGTTAGTCGAGCAGGGCCTTCAGGAGTCACGTTAGACAGTACGTATTCAGGGTGGGACTGCAACTGTCCAGCTAGCGATTCCAGAAAGACGAGATACGCTTTAGCGTCTGCCTTCGCCATGGAGTTGGGGTCACCGGGGACACGTTGCCGGATGACGTTCTTCCGAAGCTCGAGGAGCCTGCGACCCTCTCGCTCACCTACGGTGTTAGATACCTCAGGTACGGCATATTCTAGCCAACGGTCTACCCTCGAGTCACCATCTGTCGAGTCACCATCTGTGCCGTCTGCGGCGATCCCTTCCAGACCGTCGATCAGACGTTTTATGACCTCAATGGCGCGTTCCACTCTGGCGGGCAGTCGCGCCTGGCTGTCTATCAACTGACGAGCCCTTTCCGCTTTGCTGGCAGATAGGCGTCCCTGACGAGTTGTTGTTCAGGCTCGGTGAGCTGGTCCCAGGCCTCGGACCTGTCGCTCTGGTCACGATTTGTCGGTTTGCTCCGATACCTGAGAAGTCTCCAACTCCGTGGCATCTGAGATTGCCTGCAACGCTTCCTGCTGCTGTTCTAAGGCAATCTCGAGCCGCCCGGCCAAGTTTTCCATTAGTGCGTCCCAATCCTGTGGTGGTTCTCCTCGGATATGACGCGCATCAATATAGAGTGTTTCCATAGTCTGATACCTGCGCTCGGCCAATCTTGCACCAGCATACGCGACGTCAATCGGGGCTATAGAATCAGATATCGGATATAGGCGCAAGTACTCCATTCGGGCCGTGTCCCAAGCTACCGAAGAGATCATCGGCCCATGTCCGATGGTTCCGTCCATTTTTACGGAATCCAGTGTCGATCTAAGCCCAGTTTGATTTCGCACCAATTCGTTGAGGAGCAGTTTCAGGACTACCCTTTGGCGACTATTCTTCTCACGCGTTAGGGCGCGAACTTCACGCCAACGGTTAAATGCAAAACCCAAAATGGCGAATAAGAGCGGAGCAGAGAAGGAGAACAGACCAGCCCATAGTGTCTTCCAAAAGACGTCCGTGCCCTGCGCCCACGGTGGCCACCAATTCACGCCTTCAAGCCTCCGTTAGATTCACGGGCCCGGTGGTCTATTGTGTCGTAGATACGAATAATTAATCCTTCCTGGGCATTCGGGGTTGACAACGCAGGTGGCAGGATTATCGGAGACAGGTCTTTACGTGGTCAAGATTGTTTCAAAAGGGAGTCCTTTCGGAGCCCTCATTCTAGTGCGATTAGTAGCTACGACGCAATGATAGGCCCTTTCGGAGCACCGGATACGGTCACCATCATTTGGAAACTCGGTCCCATGCAACTACGGAGGACTACTTGAAGTCGGAAGCCTCTGCCACTCTCCGATCAAAGTAGTTGCAGTCGACAGCCGGCTCTAGCGTTTCAATGTAAAGGAGGCCGGAGTAGTTGTGTATTAATTGTTAGGAGGGTCGTGCATCCAGACCCAGTGATCTAAGAAGCCTAGGCTGGATTCGAACGTCATTGGGCTGTTACTAAAGGCAGCTCCATCTCAAAGGTTCTGTCTATTGTTCCCAATGCTCCAGCGAGGGGGACTCGAACTGCTCACGCCCCGAACATCCTTGGCCTGAAACTGGTACGCTGCTAACGCCACTACCACCCGCCAGGCAGGCGAACTACCAAATTCGTTTGCAAATTGTGAGCACCCGACCCTCCCCCGTCTCCACCACTCCAAAAGGTCACCCTTTTGGGGTACCTGCTACCGGTCGCTGTCGCCTTGAGGGTTCAAACCTTCAGGTCAGCTGCGACGCTACTTCTCTGCCCCTGCACCCGAGGCGGTTCTAGTCGGCGAGCCTCTGACAGTCCTGGCAGGACTAACTAAATGAGTGGTACAAATACCGAGGGCAGATCAAATGGACGAGTGAGTAAGACTGAACTATCCGCATAGCGTGCTCGCTTTGCACGTGGTCACAGGCCTGATCGCAACGCTAGTCATCTGTGGTGGTGGCGGTTACTCGTTAGGGCTTGCTCTCCTAAGAATGAGCCAGCCTCCTACACCAGCGATAATGGAACCAGCAAGTATACCGATTTTGGCATCGGCTATCAGCCCGTCATTCACGAACGTCAGGTTCGTAATGAACAGGGCCATGGTGAACCCAATTCCACCAAGCAGCGCGACTCCGAATATTTGTCGCCAGTTGGCGCCTTGAGGCATGGCCGCGACGCCTGACCTCACCGCAAGCCAGGCGAACACAGTTACGCCGACACTTTTTCCTGCTACAAGTCCAACGAGAACGCCCAAAGTTATGGAGCTTGTCAGAGCCGAATCGAGGCCACTGTCTAGCGCGACGCCTGCGTTGGCAAGGGCGAATATCGGGATTATGAGAAAGGCCACCCAAGGATGAAGGGAGTGCTCCATGCGCTGGAGCGGAGACTCCACCTGCTGACATGCGATTTCCAACTCCTGCACAGCAGCCCGCTGATCAATCGTGGCTGGGAGCATGTCCGTACTATCTTCATCATGACGCTCAAACTCGGCCAGTAGTATGTGTGCCCTTTCCAAGAACCTGTCCGCATCAATTCTGACGCGTATTGGCACTGTAGCGGCGACCAAAACACCGGCCACAGTGGTGTGCACCCCTGATTGCAGGAAGTAGTACCATACAAGAATTCCCAGAACGGCGTACGGCAAGGGATTGTGGATATCGAGTCGGTTGGCGACAATTAGCGCACCAAGAAACCCGAACGCGATGCCAAAATTCATCCACGATATGTCCTCGGTATAAAAGACCGCTATAATGGTCACACCAGCGATGTCGTCGGCAATGGCGAAGGCCGCCAGGAACAGCTTCAGTGACAGGGGAACCCTGCTCCCCAGCAGCGCAAGCACACCCAGTGAAAAAGCAATGTCTGTGGCCATCGGGATGGCCCAGCCTTGTCCACCTTCCGATCCCAGATTATTGAAGCCGAGGTAAATCAGGGCCGGAAGTATCACTCCACCGAGGGCGGCGATTACCGGTAAGGCCGCATTTCTGGGTGATGACAGCTCGCCTACAAGAATGGACCTCTTAATCTCAAGCCCTACCACGAAGAAGAAGACCACAATCAGCGCATCGTTAATCCAGGCCTCCAAAGGCTTGTCCAGCAGAAAGCCACCGACACTGATTCTTAGGTGGGTCTCCCAGAGTTCATGGTAGTTGTCAGACCAGGGAGAATTGACCCAAATCAAGGCCGCTGCAGCAGCCAACAGCAGTACAATTCCGCTCGAAGCCTCTTTATGGGTAAAGTCCTGAAAGGGGCGTACAATGCGTTCGATTGGCCGCTTTCCAAGAGGATGGGTTATCCTTGACCGATGTTCCATATCAAGTCCACTCATTTATCCGATCCGACGTTAATCGCCATTGATGGCTGCCCTGGACAGGTTATCCCAAAATCTTGCCGGGGTTCAGGATGTTGCTGGGGTCGAGGGTCTTTTTCAATCTGCGAACGACCGACATGCCGGTACGCAACTCGTCCTCCATCAGGTGCACCAGATTGATGCCGACGCCGTGGCAGCACTCCATAGTACCACCCATCCCCTGGGCCAGAGTGAGCACACTGTCCACCGTCTCGGCCATGGATTCAGAGGTATCTTGTCTCTGGTCGCCCGACGGCTCAAGAATCGCCTTCGCATCCCGCCGTGGCAACTGGGAGATATACGTGATGGACGCCGACGGCTCGAACCAGGCTCGCCTCACCAACAAAACGGCGTCAGATTGAGGCCCCGACGGGGGCCCCTAGCGAGGTCGCACGCTCACCGGCAGTCGAGGCAATACCAGATGGAGGAACGCGGATAAAGTCCTTCGCCATGACCCTCAACCTGAAAGCCGACCCCGCTCTAATAGAGAGGTACCAAGAGTACCATCGGGCCGTGTGGCCGGAGGACCTCGTCGGCCTGCGGGGCACCGGCATGATGAAGATCTTACTCCATAGCAGGCGTCTGTTCATGTACCTGGAAGCCCCCGACGGCTACGACATGGAGCGTGACTTCGCGGAGTACATGGCACACAACCGCGCCAGGGAGTGGGACGAGCTCACGCGGGCTAAGACTGATAGCCCCGTCTAGGCGGCCAACAGGACAGCTAGTCCGTGTTCACGGTGTAGTTCGACCCTCCCCCGTCTCCCAATACCCAACTTTTCTTGCCTTCGGGCATCGAGGTCGCTGGCATCAAGACTTGGGTCGAGCGGTTGGCAAACGCGGCGTAGTGGACTGACCTGTCCCTGGTATTTGCACCTCTCTTTAAGGCTTTACCCAGAAAAGGACAACTGCCCCAAAAGGCGGTACCCTGCACGAGAAACCTTGAGCGACTATGGGAGTTCTATCAGTCAGTAGTCGGCTGAAAACCAATCGGTAGGACTTGGCAAACCGAGGAGCGACAGTAGTACCGATGGGGTGTACGTCGTCAAAACAAGTGGGACAAAAGGGGAGCCTTTAAAGCGTGCAACTTGGACGCTAACCGGCTCAGGCAGTTCTCAGATTTGCCAACCTCCGTTCGGCTAGACTCTTTTGCTTCACCTCCTGTCTCGTCGCCAGTATGGCGTCTTGGCGTCCGTGGTACATATCCGCCGGCGTGATGTTCCCCAAAGCCTCGTGATAGCGCTCGTAGTTGTAGTACCTTACGAAGCCCTCCATAGCCGCTACAAGCTCTTCCAGGCTGTGGTGGACAAAGACGTTGACCTTAGCCTTGGCTGTGCGATGGTACCGCTCCAACTTGCCGTTGGTCTGGGGATGGAAAGGTGAGGCGAAGATGTGTTTCATGAACCTGGCCCTTAGGAACTCGTCCAACGCCCTAGACAGAAAGCCTGGACCGTTGTCGCTCAGAAGGGCTGGACCTGGCTCTACAGGCGCCGTCGGTTGACCGGTGAACTCCACCGCATCCTGGACCACGTCGATGATGTCGGCACTGCTCATGCTGGTCTGCACCCTCCAGCCCACGATCATCCTGGAATAGTCATCCAGCACGCTGATCAGGTAGTAGTAGCCCCAACCCACCACGAAGAAGTAGCTGGCATCGGTCTGCCATAGCTCATTGGGCCTGGCAGTCTTGGTGTGAAACTCCTTTCCTGCTGGGAAGCCCTTGGTCTCGGGCGGCTTGATGAGCCCCGCTTCCTTCAGTATCCGGTATACGGTGGACTCGGAGACGTACATGACCTGTTCGTCCACCAGGGTGGTCGCCACCTCTCTCGGGCTCAACGATGGGTGCTCCAACGCATACCTGACCACGTACCGTCTTTGCTTTGTAGCCAACCGGTTCCACACTCGCCTGGGCTCTGGTGGCCGGTCTACCAGACCGTTAAACCCCTTGTCTCGATACCTGCTCTTCCAGCGGTAGTAGGTCGAGGGTGCTATCTGCAACTCTTGGAGGGTCTGCCTGACCGGCAGAGGAGACCTCTCGACGATCTGAAGGACCTCCGCCTTGAGCTGGGCCTCCCTTCTCACATAGGGCTTGCCCATGGGCTCTAACCGAGGCTTTTTTCAGGACCAGGTTCTCCACCGACAGCTGAGCAACAAGTTCCTTGAGCCGCTCGTTCTCGCGCTTCAAGGCATCGACCTCCGCCTTGTTCGCCTCCCGTAGCGTGTCACCCTTCAGCCTCGACTTGCCCGCCTCCATGTAGTCCTTGAGCCACTTGTAATAGACCCCGGGGTTGATTCCCTCTCGCCTGCACAAGGCGCTGACTGATATCTCCCCGCGGATCCCCTCTATGACGATCCGTACCTTCTCCTCAGGTGTGTACTTGCGACGTGTAACGTTTCTGGTCCGTCGGACCACCTGCCTCGCGTTCTCGTCGGCTTGATCGTAGCTTCGACTGACTTCCTGCATCCTGGCTCCTTTCACTTCCGTGAATCTACTCTCCTACCTGAGCCAGGACAATCGCCTTAATTGTCGCTTCTCAATTCCCCATCAGCTGTCCCAAATGTGCTGACGATACACAGCGTAAGCATCGAGGACACGCCGGAAATTCAGGTTCCGCATCCCAATTGGACCCGCGAAGTGGTTCGCGCGTCGAAAAACGACGCAGCGGGCGAGGGCGTCACTATGATGGACCTGCTGAAGGCCGCCCTTCGCCAGCGCCCCAACGAGATAATTATCGGTGAGATCCGGGGCGAGGAGGGAGCGATAGCGTTCCAAGCCATGCAGACCGGCCACGCGTGCATGGCGACCTTCCACGCCTCCAATGTAGAGAAGCTCATCCAGCGCCTTACAGGCACCCCCATTAACATTCCGAAGACTTATATCGACAATCTAAATATCGTCATATTCGCTGGCCTGGTCCGGCTGCCCACCGGCACGATGGGGCGGCGGGTCACAAGCATTACTGAGATCACCGGCTACGACCCGGGCTCGGACTCCTTCTCCTACGTGGAGATATTCAAATGGGATCCGATATCGGATAAACACGAGTTCACCGGTTTCCAGAACAGCCCCATTCTGGAGAACGTCATAGCCCCGCGAAGAGGAATACCCCACAACCAGAGGCGGGAGATCTACACCGAACTGGACAAACGGGCTAAAGTCCTGGAAAAGATGTATGAAAAGGACGTGACCGACTTCCATGAACTCTACCAGGTTCTTTCCAAAGCTTATCGAGAGGGCCTGTTCACCTGATGCAACCCAGGTCCATTACTCGGTAAGTGCTCTATAGAACGTCCCTGGCGCTGAACCCTTTGGCGCCAAACCCCACCGTGGTAGTGTAGCGCTCCTCCACCAGCTCTTTTGACAGGTACCGCTCCTCCAGTTGCTGGAAGTGTTCGAACCGGCCCATCACGTGGTGGTTTTCCGTCGGGTGCCCTCTCTTGAGAGTCTGAAGGTTGATCTGAGCTTGCTCCAGGTTCTCGTTCAAGTCACTTAGAAAATTCCACTCGCCGTACATTGCCGCGTGGATGGCACCTAGGGTGATGAATATAAATCTATAGCCCATATCACCCAGTTCTTTGAAGGTGAGTGGATTCTCGACCTCATCCCACTTGAACGAGGATGAGTAGTTAAAGGCCAGCGGCACCTTAGGAAACGTTCTCTGCATCGCCTCGGCAAAGATCTCGGCGTCCCCACGGTCTGGCGTGGGGAACTCGGGCCATACCATATCAGCGCCCACGTCGGCGTAACGCTTCCCTCGCTCTATTGCTTCCTCCATACTTCCACCCACGGCGTTGACCGCATCGGTGCGAGCGATGATAACGAAGTCGGGGTCTGACCTGGCGTCCAGCGCCGCTTTGACTTTCATCGTCGCCTCTTCAATAGGCAGGCAGTACTTACCCGCCAGGTGGCCGCAGCGCTTTGGGAACCGCTGGTCCTCTATGTGGACTCCCGCTACACCAGTCTTCTCGAACTCCTCTATCGTCCGTGTAGCGATCAAGGCGTTTCCATAGGCGTCGTCTGCGTCGGCAATTACCGGTATGTCTACTACGCTGGCAATCGACTTGGCCCAGCCGGTCATCTCCGTCATAGTTGGGAACCCCATGTCAGCACGTCCCAGGTATCCTACGGCACACGAGTAGCCACTCATGTATACACACTTCAAACCTACGGCCTCGGCAATCTTCGCCTCGATGGGTGTATATACACCGCTGGTGTACACAAATGGCTCAGTCTCCAGAAGCCTCCGGAACTCGGTGCCGTTGCTCATCTTTGTAACTCTCCTCCTCATTCGGTCTTGTTACCGCCGATGTGTTGATGTTTCGACCCAACTATGTACTTGTGAAATATATCACAGCACTCCTATTTGGACAAGATCGGGCCAGCAGCTGGGTGAAGTCTAAGGCTGGCCCCTAGACGGTTGTGGAGTGGAGTTGGAGCGGGACACGGGTTTCGAACCCGAGATACCCTATTTGGGAAGTATCCAAGCCTGAGCGCTGCTTTTTAGCTATGGAACCGAGGGTAAAATATGTCCACTCATCGTCTATTCCGATCCTGGACTACCGCCGTTGGTTTATGAGCACGAGTGGATTTATATCGGCTATGGCTGCGGTCTCTTGGCCTAAAAGGCGTGATCTGCCTTGGCAATTTCGTCAAGGTCCGCTCTCGTGTAGGACCCTAGACTCCTAAAGTTGAGCTCGGTGTAGTTCTTGATCCATCGCATGGCAATCTTGGACGCTTTCATATACCGGATTCGCGGCTGAGCGTTATCTCCACCGCCCTGTTCCTCTAGCGCACCAGCAGGGTCTGCCAGCCGACTTAAGATGTCGTCTGTCTCCTGCTGAATCAGCCGTCTCACCAGACCCAAGTCGTGGATCGCGCCCGTATTTGTATCCTGGGCGCGATGCAAGATTCTCTGCGCCGTTTGTGCTACTGATATGCGGGCTGTCGCCAGGTCCTCCATAAGGGTGGGATGGATGCCGGGTCTGCCTTCCAGGCTGTCTATACCCTTGGCGCCCCTTCCGCTGAGCCACCCTTCGACGTACTCGAGGAGAGTTCTCACGTTTCGCCGCGTCCCCTCCACGGTAACAGGACCATCGGGGACCGTGATTTCAACGGGGTAGTTGTCTGGGTCGTACATCTCACGGGTCGGCTTCCACTCGGATTCCCGCCACTTCTTGAACGGGTCTGCCGCAGTCTTCAAATGGAAGATGTGCGCAACCCATCCGCGCAGGAATCCTTGTCGAGCCTCCCACTCCTTGTCAGCTTCTATAGCAATTGCCGCGGCCTTGTTGACTTCCTCATCGCCGCTGGGAAGCTGAGTGGCCATCCCACCTATCGGTACCGCATTCCTCTTGAGGCAGACGGAGACCAGGCGTCTGAAGATGTTTGCGAGAAAGTCGGTAGTCTTGATATCCACGCCGAAGCGGTCAGGCCAGACTGAACCTGGGTCCGTCATGATGAACTCGAGAATACTCGCCTTGAGGTCCCATCGGGCCGCATTCAGTCCGGCTGCGTAGGGGCCGAGCGCATATAGGATCTCCTCCATCTCGTAGACCGCAGGCAGCGACTCAATGAGGACGATCGCCTTGATGACCGCATCTTGACGAAATTCCAGATACTTCCGGCTGGCGTCAAAGAAATCCCTCCAGAAGGCCGCTTCCTCGGCAGTTTCCAGCTTTGGAATGTAGAAGTAGACACCCTGACCCCGTTCGATCTGCGCTCTCCCGGCGTAATACAGCGTCAACGCCGTGCTGAGGATGGACGCAGGCACCGGGGCTCCATCCACGGTTACCTCGGGTTCGTCCAGATGGAGTCCGCGCTCCCTGTGCATGAAGAACGGGATCTCACCCTCTTGAATTCTGTACTCTTTACTCTTTTCTGGGTTGTAGAAGGTAAGTGTCCGTCGGACGGCCTCTAACCGGTTACGCGCCGCCGTTAGCGTGTCAGTCAGCCGGTGGCCGGCCGAGTCCTCGTCATCGTCCAGGTATCCTTCGGCCCTGGTACCGTCCGGGCCGGGATTGAGGGCGTTAATAAACATTCCGGTGACGGACGCCGGTCCTGTAATCTCAATGCCCGGCTTTCTCAGTTCCTCCGGAATTGGAGGTACCTGCCAGTCTGTGGTGGTAATTTCGGTGACCGGGGGGTGGGTGGGCAGTATTCCGTGTTTGAGGGCTTTCTCAAGGATTACGGCGCGCTTGGCCCGTATGTCGTGTACTCGGGATGTGAACCTGTCGTGCAGGAAGGTTAGATATTCCACGAACTCATTAGTTAAAAGCTCCTCAACGCCCTTCACAGACGCAAATCTAACTCTATCGTTTGTCATTGCTGGCATGAGATGTTCTCCCGCGAAGTCAAAGACGGAGGACCGTGTCCATACCACGAATGTCAGTGGAGGACACGCGAGACAAGGAACGCCATTTGGTCAAGGAGACCGCCGCGTGAGAATAAAGAGGAACCATCCTCGCCTGTTTAGAGTGGCTCCTCGTATTCAATTTACTGAAATCCGCTATGCTGGTTTCCGCGCTCTAAAATTGGCTCCCATCGTCTGGAATGGCTTGGCTTTGGTTGCCCCACTGGCCCCTTCAAACACATCGGCGGTCCAGACCAGCTCCACGTCGACAAAGCCGGCGCTGCGAATCGTATCCATATACTCTGCTTCCAGCAGAGCGCCTCCTATTCAGTCGGTCCATAAGTAGATATTCTCTTTAGCGCCTTGAGGCACCGGTTTGTAAGTGATGATGTCGGCCAGCATGAGGCGTCCTTCGGGCCTCAGGACGCGGAACGCCTCACCGAATGCCCGCTCCTTATCAGGGCATAAGTTGAAGACCCCGTTGCTGATAACCACGTCGGCCCAGGCATCGTCCACAGGAAGCTCTTCGGCATAACCGGGCCGGAATTCGGTGTTGTCGAGGCCCATGAGACGCCGATTCGCATCTGCTTTATCGAGCATCTCATGGGTCATGTCTACCCCGATTACCCTGCCGCTCTCCTGGACGTATTGAGCAGCCACGATACAATCGAATCCGGAGCCTGAGCCTACGTCTACGACCTTTTCGCCAGGCTCGATATCGCCCACTGAGAACGGGTTGCCTACCCCCGCGAACGACTCCACTACACGCTCCGGCAGCCGGTCGAGGACGTCGGGCGGGTATCCGAGCCTCTCGGCCATAGGACGCCCCGTATGAAAGTGGAACTCCTGGCTCGGGTCGGCTGCCACCTCTGCGTACTTCTTCTGGACCTCACTGCGAAGAGTATCTATGTCTACGGTTGTTTTCGTAGCCACGAGTATCCTCCGTCACATAGTAGCTTCGCCATGATATGCCGCCATCAAGTAACACCGGAATCATAAGATCACGGTTTGATCAGTGTCAAATAGATGATGCTTATGAGCATGATGAATTCCAGTTAACTGAGTCACAAAAGACCGACGAGCCTTATTCGGTGCGCTTGCGAGATGCTATGGCCAATTCGTACCACACATATATGGGTGTGGAGGCCAGGTGTGACGGGGTTGGAGCGGGAGACCGGATTCGAACCGGCGACACCCTGCTTGGAAGGCAGGAACTCTACCACTGAGTTACTCCCGCTCTTATATAAGCATACGAACGCCTATTAGCACAGTCAACTTTCGCTGATACCACAGGGTCCTTGGCCCAACCGCTTACGTCACCAGATCGAAGCTTTTTCTGGCCAGGTCGACCATGTGACGTCCTATCGCCAGGGAGCACGTGGCCCCGGGCGATGGTGCGTTGAGCAAGTGAATGGCGTTTCGTGTCTCCACGATCTTGAAGTCCTGCAACAGCCTTCCATCTCTGTCCACAGCCTGCGCGCGCACGCCGCCTCCAGAGTCGCCCAAGTCGTCCATCGTTATCTCCGGAACGAGGGCGCGAAGCGAGCGCAAGAACGATCGTTTAATCCACGAACGGTACTGCTCCTTTACGCCGTTCTTCCAATACCTGGTGGACATTCTCCAGAACCCAGGAAAGGTGAGCATGTCCAGCGTGTCGGCTGGGCTGAATGCGGTTTTCCGGTAGCCCTCCCTGGCGAAGGCCAATACCGCATTGGGTCCCGCCTCCACGCCGCCGTCGATCCTCTTGGTGAAATGGACGCCGAGGAATGGCAGCTTGGGATCAGGCACAGGGTAGACCAGCCCTCTGACCAGATGTGATCGCTCCGGCGGAATCAGAAAGTACTCACCGCGAAACGGAATGATTCGCACGTCGATGTTCACACCCATCGTCCGGGCGATACGGTCGGCGTGGAGCCCCGCACAGTTGATTAGGTGTCGAGCGGTCACTTCACCTTTCGAGGTCTCCACGGTGAGCCCGTCGGTTCTTTGGTCTATCCCCAGCACCTTTGTCTCCGTGAGCAGGGCTCCGCCGTTTTCCTGCAGTTCAACGCTGTAGGCGGCGCTGACCTTGCTAAAGTCCACGATCCCCGTGTTGGGTGAATATAGCGCCGCGATACCTGAGGCGTGGGACTCAAGCTCACGCAGCCGTTCCTTTTCGATCAGTTCAAGTCCCTCTACACCGTTGGCGGTCCCCCTCTGGTACAGGTCCTCTAGCACCGGCAACTCCGGCTCACGGGTCGCGACAATGACTTTGCCGCACATCTCGTACTCGATCCCTCGGTCGTCGCAGTATTGCCGAAGCGTTTTCGCCCCGGACCAGCAGAAGTTCGCCTTTTGGGACCCGGGCGTGTAGTAGATTCCAGTGTGGATGACGCCGCTATTGTGGCCGGTCTGATGTAGCGCGATGTCACGCTCTTTTTCCAGGACAGCTACCTTGTGCCTGGGGAATTCCCGTGTGAGCTCCAGCGCCGTGGCGAGGCCGATGATCCCGCCGCCGATCACGGCGATGTCATACTTCTGAGGGCTCATATCGGTTCACACCTATGGCTTGGTGACCAGGAGAGAGGAAGGCAGGGCCCACGCGTGAAGGGGGCGCATCGATTCCACGAATTGTATCACGCCGGTCGGCGCCTTCAGGGTCGGACTTCTGGTTCCCAAGTCGGCCGGTACGTGGTAAGTTACGGTACCGTTGTACCTACCCGTTTAGGTAACTGGGAGGCCACCGATGACTGAGGTGCTTTGCTACGCCGACAGCTATCTCCGAGAGTTCGATGCCGAGGTGTTGGCTACCGCCGCAAATGGTGTCGCGCTCGACCGCACGGCGTTCTATCCTGGGGGAGGTGGACAGCCCTGCGACACCGGCGTCCTTACGGCTGATGGCGTCGCGTACCAGGTGCTCAAAGTTGCCAGAGCGCAAGATGACCTTATCCATGAGCTCGACAAAGAACCACCGCCCGTCGGGACATCCGTGGTTGGGGTGCTTGACTGGGACCGTAGATACCAGCTGATGCGTACTCATACGGCTCTGCACATCCTATGCGGCGTGGTCTGGCGCGACTACGAAGCCAAGGTCACCGGCGGGGACATGAAGCCGATGGCCGCCAGAATGGACTTCGAGCTGGAGAGCATGTCCGCAGACTTCGCCAGGGAAGTTGAGGCCCTTATTAACGCCGAAGTCCAGGCTGCCCGGCCCGTGGAAATCTCCAACCTGCCCAGGGATGAGGCCATGAAAGTGCCCGACTTGATTCGCACCAAGATCAACCTCCTTCCCGAGGCGATCAAGGAGGTCCGCACGGTGGATATCGTGGGGCTAGACTTGCAGGCCGATGGAGGCACTCATGTGGCCAACACGGAAGAAGTAGGGAGAATCAGGGTAGTGGGCCACGAGAGCAAAGGGCGCATTAACAAGCGGCTGCGTATCGCCCTGGACTCCTAGCGGGACGTTCAAGACTGGCGTGTGCGCTCTGCGGTGCGCACGTAAGGGCGATAGTGATCGTGAGTAGCTTCTAGTGCTTGCTGAACCGCCGCGAGCCCAGTTCCTCGGCGACTCGTTCTTTAAGAGCATCGCTCTCTCGCTCTAGGATGTTCAACTCGGACTCCAGGCGCTTGCGTGTGGACATCTCCTCAAGAAGCGTCTGTTTCTCGGATAGCTCGATCTGCAGGATCCCCGCGATGAAGTAAGACAATGCGTTTGGACTGTCGGGCAACCTCGTCTGACGGGTCCAACCGCCTCGTAGCCCGAGGGTGAGCCGGACGTATTCGGTGACCGCTTCTCGTATCGGCCCGAGCTCGACCTCGGTAACCGGGCTTTCCTTCTCGACGGTCAGCAGTTCCGCGGCCGCCATCATGTAGGGATGGTGCTGGGTTATTTCCCGGATTCGAAACTGGCCGAGGCCTACCACCGTGAGGAGCATACGTCCGCCGTCCACCCGCTTTGACTGCATAATGTGCGCAACTGTGCCGACGGAGTAAGGTACGGCCGATCCGCCGACCTCTTCGCCTGATTTGATAAGGGCTACTCCGAACTGGGAGTCGGTATCCAGACACGTCTTAATCATGGTCTTGTAACGCTCTTCGAAGACCTGCAGCGGCAGGGCTGCCTGCGGAAACAAGACCACATTTAGGGGGAAGAGCGGCAGCGATCGTACTTGAGACGCTATGGCTGGTCTTTCTAAGCCCTGGGTACCTTGAGCAGATTAAGGAGTATATTGAGGGAGTATATAGAGCGGTGCAACTCTGAACAAGAGTGCGCTGGTGTGGGTTCAACCCGCCGTGCCATGGGCGGTGGGCCAGGATACAGCGATGGCGTGGTCCACATCTCCGTCTCCGGGATTTTCTTGACAATGCTTTGACTGTGTTGCTAATATTGCCCAGCCTCAAATAGGCCGCCGTTGTCCGTGTTACCCCATTCCCAACATTACGTTCTCCGGTTTGGAGGGTTACGTCGTTGCCCCATGTGAAAGGTCTTCGCTGTCGAGAGTGTGGCAATGAATACCCGATCGAACCGCAAAACGTTTGTGACTTCTGCTTTGGTCCTCTGGAAGTTACCTACAATTATAAGGCGATCGCAAAGGTCATCTCACGCAAGCGGATCTCCAGTGGCCCTGGGACTATGTGGCGGTACCACGACCTGCTGCCGGTCGACGCCGAGGGCGCGATTGATATAGGGACGGGCTTCACGCCGTTGCTAAGGGCGAAAAATCTCGGCGGCCTGCTGGGATTAGACAACCTGTATATCAAAAACGACAGCGTGAACCCGTCGTATTCCTTCAAGGACCGCGTGGTGTCGGTGGCCGTCACCAAGGCCTTGGAGTTCGAGTTCGATACGCTGGCATGTGCTTCAACCGGCAACCTGGCGGGCGCGGTGGCCGCTCATGGGGCCAAGGCCCGCCTGAAGACGGTGGTATTCTTTCCGGCCGATCTGGAAATGGGGAAAATCGTGGGCGCAGGCATCTATGGCGCTACCCTTGTGGCGGTGGATGGCACGTATGACCAGGTGAACCGTTTGTGCAGCGAGCTGGCGGACAATCACCGGTGGGCCTTTGTTAATATCAACATGCGACCTTACTACTCGGAGGGCAGCAAGACTCTGGGATACGAGGTCGCCGAGCAACTGGGGTGGCGTGCTCCGGACAACTGCGTCGTGCCGGGGGCGTCGGGTTCCCTCTTTACCAAAATATGGAAGGCGTTTAACGAGTTCAAGGACCTCGGTCTCATAGACAGCGTCAAGACCAGGATGCATTTGGCCCAGGCGGAGGGGTGCTCGCCGATTGTAGAGGCGTACGACAACGGGATTCCCCACGTGAGACCGATAAGACCTAAGACGGTGGCCAAGTCCCTCGCCATCGGCAACCCGGCGGATGGTTTCTACGCCCTCAAGACGATCAATGACTCCAATGGGTCCGGGGTAAGGGCGCCCGAGGACGAGATAGTGGAGGGCGTCAAGATGCTTGCCGAGACGGAGGGCATCTTTACGGAGACCGCTGGTGGCGTGGTGATATCGGGCCTAAAGAACCTGGCCGAGAAGGGGATCATAAAGCGCGACGAGGTCACGGTGGCGTATATTACGGGCAACGGCCTGAAGACCCAGGAGGCCGTTCAGGGTGCCGCTAACCCCCTGTACACGGCTCCCGACTACGAATCATGTCTAGAGGCGATTGGGAAACACATTAGCGACGAGGTGGATGGTAATGGCACAAAGACGAGCTAAATTTACGTTTCCAGAAGAGATTGTGACGGAGCCTGTCATTTACCAGCTTGGGCACAAGTTCAAGGTCGTTACTAACATCCGCCGGGCGGATATACATGAGAGCGTGGGTTGGGTTGTCCTGGAGCTGGAGGGAGAGGAAGAAGAGATAGATGCTGGGATTGAATGGGCCGCCTCGGTCGGCGTCAGGGTGGACCCGGTGAGTGGAGATACCGTGGAGGGCTGAAGCCCTCAGCAGGTAGTGTCGCGGAACGCGAGACTACGCATCCCCGAGAGGTTGGTTGTACATGAGCATAAAGGTAAGAATACCGACTCCGCTACGCCGATTGACCGACGGTCAGGACAAGGTCACGGTGGAGGGGGAAAATCTGGACCAGGTAATACGAGCGCTGGATGGCCAATTCCCGGGAATAAGGGCGCGCATCTGCGACGATCAGGGCGAGCTCCGTAACTTCGTTAATCTGTACGTCAACGGAGAGGACGTTCGATTCCTGGAGGGCCTGGGAACACCTACTAAGTCCGGCGACGAGATCAGCATAGTCCCCGCGGTGGCGGGAGGTGAGCGCTACTTTACGTAGAAGGAAGCCGCTCCGAATCCTGCGGGACGGCCGAGCGTCCACTGTTTCAAGTCAGATTAAGATGTCCCTGATGGTTTCACTGACTCGGGAATCAGGGGAGATGGTACTAGAACCGTCAGTGTGACGTCCTTGCACCGCTAGCGTGTCAGGTTCTCCGCCACCTTTCGCCACATTTCCGACTCGGCTACCCGCAATGCGCTCGGTACGTCTGGGAAGAAGAGCATGGCAGTGACCTGGGGGCTGACCTCAGCGAAGTTGCGAAAAACCTTTAGCTCCTGAAGGTGCTCTATTCTCGCGATCTCTTTCAAGCCCTCACTGGTGAACCACTGGCTGTACTCTCCCAACAAAGTAGGGTCCGTGGGCGGATCAAACTGGCACAGAACACAGACCATCCCCCACCTCCAAGAAAGCGTGCCGACGAAGCCGCATTCCTAGTCGAGTTTGAGGCTAACACGAATTGCGTTTTGGGCCGTACAGCGCCGGCCCATTTGATGTCCTCCGTTGTGGTAGTGCTTGAAGGAGTCCTGAGGGGGATGAAGACGTTCACCGCCACCACTTAGGCGAAACAAACAGGAAGATTCTGTTTATGCTCGTAGGACTGGGATGGGGGATTGGGCATGGCTTTTATCCCTGTCCGCCCCATGCCGTTCCCCAGATAACACATTGGCGGGGCTGGGTTATGCGCTGGCGGCTACTCAGTCCCCTTGGATTCTCTGATCTTCACCTGGGCTTCGAGCCACTTCCGTTTCTGCGCCTTACGCGTCTCCTCATCTGGGGGAACGAACCTCTCTGTGACCTCTCGGTGGTAAGAGTCGAAGCGCCCGTCGACGATCGCGGAGCGTGCTTCCTCTGTGAGCCTGAGCACGAACCTGAGGTTGTGAATCGTCGCCAGGCGATAAGCAAGCAGCTCCCGTGACTTGAACAGGTGGTGGATGTACGCCGCCGAGAAGGTGCGGCAGGTGTAGCAGTCGCATCCTTCCTCGATCGGCGAGTCCATTTCCCGGAACCTTGCGGACTCGACGTTCACCCTCCCGTTACGCGTGAACAACGCACCGTTTCGCGCGGTCCTGGTCGGCAGCGCGCAGTCGAACATATCTATCCCGCGGGCGATGCATTCCACCAGGTCTTCAGGGGACCCAACCCCCATGAGATAGCGTGGCGCCTTCTCCGGCAGAAGCCGAGCGGTAAGTTCTACGGCGCGGTACATGTCCTCTTTGGACTCTCCGACGCTGAGGCCACCTACCGAGTATCCAGGGAAGTCGAGCGACGTCAAGAAGTCTACCGACCGTTCCCTGAGGTCTGGGAGGAGGCCTCCCTGTACGATGCCGAAGAGGATCGCATCACGCTGCACGTGGGCTTCACGGGACCTCACCGCCCATCGGCTGGTGCGCTCGACCGCTTCCTCGATGACGGCTCTGTCGCCGGAGGTCGATACGCAGACGTCCAGGGGCATGATTACGTCGGCGCCCAACCTCTCCTGATATTGGACGGCCGCCTCTGGACTCAGGCTGTGGAGGCTTCCATCGAGGTGGGACTTGAAGACGATGGCGTCCTCGGTTATCTCGCGCAGGTGCTTCAGGCTGAAGCCCTGGAAGCCTCCGCTATCGGTGAGGATCGGACCGCTCCAGGCCATCAGGGTGTGCAACCCGCCCAGTCTCTCGACCAACTCGATGCCCGGGCGCAAATAGAGATGGTAAGCGTTGGCCAGCACGATTCGAGTGCCAATTCGCTTGAGGTCGTCAGGGTCCACGGCCTTGACCGAGCCCTGGGTGGCGACCGGCATGAACGCTGGCGTCGGCACATCGCCGTGGGCGGTGTGCAGTGTTCCTGCGCGCGCGTCGCCGGCGGTCGCCTCTATGGAGAAGATGGACAGGTCGGCACCCCGAATGCCGGTTGAGGAATTTGTGGCTTACCGCCTCACCATCTTACGCGAGGTAAGCGGTTGCGTCCAAGTGCGGCGTGGTAGATGGTCCTGCCGACTGAGTAGGTGGCAGGAAATTGGCGTTGCCCTGGAGAACCCCTAGCCCTGGATGCTCAGTATGATCAGCCTTACCCCGAGAACCAGCAGAACGGTCACCATTATCCGGAGGACCCAGACGCCCCTGACTTTCTGTGCCAATTTAGCGCCGATTTGGCCGCCTATCAGCATGCCGATGCCCGCCATGACGAAGGTTGGGTACCAGTCCACATGGCCCAGGGCGGCGTGTGTCGCGGCCCCCGCCGTGGCGTAGAACGAGAGCGCGAATATGGAGGTGGCGACGGCGACGCGGACGGGAAAGCCGAACACGGTGACGAGAACAGGTATCCTCATGAACCCGCCACCGGTCCCGAAGAAGCTCGAGACGAATCCCAGAAAGAAGTTGAAGCTGGTGGCCAGCGGCTCGTTGACCGTGTATTCGAAGACCTGTCCGCCCTTCGCCCTTATCCGGCGACTTCGGGCCAGGGATGAGACCGGACGCTGGACTTTCTCGGGAGAGGGGGAAGGGAGCTTCGATGGGTGGGGGCGGAGCAATACAAAGGCCGCGATACCGATGAGCAGTAGCCCAAAAAGGAAGGTGAACGTGCCGCTTGTTACCGACTTGAGTGCCAGTGGCGCCAGGATCGAGCCTGGGATGGCGGCGGCGGCGAATAGATAGCCGCTGCGGCGGTCGATAAACCCCATGCGACGATAGACCATCGAGCCGGACAGGGTGGTAACCGCAATCAGGGCGAGAGAGGTGCCGGCGGCAACCTGAGGTTCGATATCGAAGAAGATCAGGAGGACCGGTACCATGATATAGCCGCCCCCCGACCCCACCATCACTGCGTAGGCGCCGTTACCCAAGCCGAGTAATATCAGCCAGAGCCACTCCACCTCGTTACTGTTCCACGGTCATCTATTTGGTCAGCCTCCGCAGGGTCTCAATCACCAACTCGTCGGGAACATCGTTCCTGACCACGGCCTTGCCTATCTGTTCAAGAAGCACCCACCGGATGGTCTTGTCCCACGTTTTCTTGTCCATCCTCATGGCGGCGTGCATGGCGTCGACATCGATGTCTCCGTACGTCAGAGGCAGCCCGAACGACTCCAGCACCTCACGCTGGCGGGAGACCTCCTCTGACGCCATGAGGCCCATCTCGTGACTGATATAAGCCGCCCCCATCATTCCCACGCTCACCGCCTCGCCGTGGAGGTAGTCCCTGTAGTCGGTCGCCGCCTCGATGGCGTGACCTATGGTGTGTCCGTAGTTCAGAAGCGTCCTTGTCCCGAGGGTCTCCCTCTCATCTTGAGAGACGATGTCGGCCTTTACGGCTGCGCTCCGCCGGACCACCTCCGTAGTAATGTCCTGCTCGAGGTCCAGGATGGGCTTGACCTGGTCTTCAAGGGTACGCAGCAACCCCTCGTCGAGAGCGAGGCCGTGTTTGATGACCTCAGCCCAGCCGGATGTAAGCTCTCGCTGGGGCAGGGTGCTTAGCGTCTTAACGTCGGTCAGGACGAACCTGGGCTGGTAAAAGGCCCCGATCAAATTCTTGCCCTCGGGCATGTCCACGGCGACCTTGCCGCCGATAGAGGCGTCGACCATGGCCAGCAAGGTAGTCGGCACCTGTACGAAGGGCAGGCCCCTAAGGAAGGTCGCCGCGACGAAGCCCGCCAGATCGCCTACCACGCCTCCTCCTACCGCCACGATCGGGTGGCTCCGCTCCGCTCGTAGGCTCGACAGCCACTGGTAAACACGCTGTACCGTATCCAGGTTCTTCGACGTCTCGCCTGGGGGCATGAGCATCATGTGGGTCGGAATTCCCGCCGCCTCCATCGTGAACTGGGCTCGATGGGCATGTGTGTAAACGCCCTCGTCAGTGATAATGTAGGCGGCCCCCGGAGACATGGCCCCCTTGAGCCGCTCTCCCAGCTGGTCAAGGATGTCCCAGCCCACCCATATGGAGCAGTCTCCTGACGCGGTTCGGACCGTGCTCGCCAGGTCAGGGTCTTTCCCATCGGTGTGGGCGCCGGAGCCTGAGACGAAAAGCTGCCATCCTCTGATGACCTCCGTTGCCACCCGCTTCGGGGCAAGCTCGTCGGTGTGTACCGTCCAGTGGGCCAGCGCGTAGTTGGCCTGACGTTTAGCCTTGAGCGCACGGATATGGTCCAATGGGTCGGAGCTGGCCAGCATCGGGCGCACTATTGGGTCCTCGGATGCCTCCCGCTGCTTCTTCAGCCGGCGGTGGAGCGTCTCCGGGCTGGCCTCGAGACAGACCACGGCGCCGTTTTCGGCCATGAGTGTCAGATTCCGCTCGTCCATGATGATCCCGCCGCCGGTGGACACCACCTGATTTTCGCGCTCGCAGACCGTGGCGAGATGTTGACTCTCCAGCTTGCGGAAGTGGGCCTCGCCCTTTGTCTTAAAGATGGCCTCGATAGGCTGCCCCTCCTCCTTAACGATCTCGCTGTCGATATCCATGAAGCGCCAGCCAAGACGGCCGGCCACCTCCTGGCCAACTGTGGTCTTACCGGAGCCTGAGAACCCTGTTATGAAGATGTTGGATTTCAAGGGAGGTCAATTCGCGCTCGAGAGGCCTTTGAGCGCGCGCTCTGCGGCAGAGGCCATCACCCTCACAGGGGCTTCCTCATCGGTCCACAGCTCGAACGCCGCCGCGCCCTGATAGATCAGCATCCATAGGCCTCCCAATGTCTCCGCGCCCGCCTTGCGGGCTTCTTTCAGCAGCGGCGTGTCAGGTGGGTTGTAGACCATGTCGTACACCAGAGCTCTGGCTGGGATGAGCTCCCCGGTCAAGGGGGAGAGACCCTGCGAGCCGTCGTAGTCCATCCCTATCGACGTGGCGTTTACTATCAGATCAGGGTTGGGGGTGGTCCTCGCTACGTCTTGAGGTCGAAGGGGAATGGCCTCGACATGGGGTATGGTGTGCGCGACCGCTTCCGCAAGCGTCTCGCCCCGGGCCACCGTCCTGTTGGCGATCACCAGATGCCTGATTCCCTCCTTGGCGAGCCCGAATGCGGCGGCACGCGCGGCGCCACCCGCTCCGATGAGGAGCACGGTGCTGCCATGAAGTCTGAACCCCGCTGTCTCTTTGAGCGATCTGATAAACCCATAAGCGTCGGTGTTATAGCCGACCAGATCATCTTGGTCGCGAACGATGGTATTGACGGCTCCCACCGACTCGGCCCACGGGTCGATTTCGTCTAGAAGGTCGAACACCTGCTCCTTATGGGGTACCGTGACGTTGGCGCCCAGATATTCGTCACCTCGTAACCTGCGCACCTCGGCATCCAGCTTGTCAGGGGGCGTAGGCCAGGAATGGTAGCGGATGGGAAGTGAGTAGTGGTCGAAGGCCGCCTGTTGAAAGACCGGCGAGATTGAGTGTGCCAGAGGATAACCGAATATGCCGACGTGTTGGGTCATCCACGCTCCTAGGGGGTCCCGCAAGTCAGTATAGCAACGCCGCTTATTGGTAACAAGGAGAGTCGGTGACATCATGGCGGTAGTTTCGGTGCGCAGGTCCGGTCTAGGGTGGATTTCCGCCTGGCCCGCCCATGCGTCCTGGCGCACCCACCCAAGCCGAAGGGCTGCACGTTCGGCACTCTCAAGAGAAGCGGAATCCTGCGGTTACGAATGTCTTAAACCATCTGGAGGGAAACGAAACTGTGGTGGCCGCCCCCCGACCTCCGCCTGGAATGATCGCGGGTATCGTGTGTTGGGACGACCGGTGGGGAAGGTGTTGGTGCGATCGGACGCATCGGTTGCGCCTGGCGTCAGTTCCCACGCGAGTCCAGGTACGCCTGAAGGATTATCGCGGCGGCCGTGGCGTCCACGCGTGCTCTGTTTTTGGAAGGCTCCGCGCCCGATGCCCGTAGCAGTCTCTCGGACTCCACGCTGGAGTACCGCTCGTCCTGCGCGGAAACCGGTATGGGAGACACCTCTGACAGTTTCCGGATGAACCGCTGTACCCGCTTTGCCTGCGGTCCAATATGACCGGATAGCGAGATAGGGAGCCCCACGACGATCTCGGTCGCTTCGTTCTCTTCGGCCAGGCGCAACACGGCCTCGATGTCGTATTGGGTTCCAGTACTGTGGATAGCCGTTAAAGGCGTTGCCGTCACGCCCAGTGGGTCGCTGATGGCCACGCCGATCCGCTTATCTCCCACGTCGAGAGATAGGACCCTCAAGACTCCGCGCCCATCTTCCTGACCAGCCCCGGCACCAGGCTGAGAGCCTCGTCCAGCTTCTTTGGGAGACGACCTCCCGCCTGGGCGACGTCGGGCCGTCCGCCTCCTCCGCCCCCAATGGCCTTGGCGGCGCCCTTTGCGATCTTGGTGGCGTCCAACCCGCTTGCGATCAGGTCGTCCGTGACCATGGCCACAAGTACGGGTCGGTCGTTGACCACGGAGCCCAGGACCACCACGCCGCTTCCGAGCTTATTCCTGAGCCAGTCGCCGATCTCTCTCAAGGCCTCGACGCTGGATGCGGTGGCCCGTGCCGCCACGACAGTGACGCCGTTCACCGACTCGCTGCCTTCGAGGAGGCTCTCCGCGGACTGCAGGGAAAAGCGTCGCTCCAGAGACTCCTTCTCTCGCCTGAGCTCCGCGTTCTCCTCAATGAGCTTTTGCACCCTCTCCTCGATCTCCGAGTGGGGAATCTGAAGCTCCCTCGACAGGCTTTCCATAGTGCTGAACCGCTGCCAGGCCACGTTTTCCGCGCCCCTACCGCTTACGGCCTCGATTCGCCTGATCCCCGAGCCGATGCTGGACTCGCTCAGGATGTACAGTGAGCCCACCTCTCCAGTCTGGCCCACGTGCGTGCCGCCGCACACCTCGAAGCTGAAAGAGTCGCCGTTGGCGATCTCGATCAGGCGGACCCTGTCGGCGTACTTATCACCGAAAAAAGCCAACGCGCCTCGTTGTATCGCCGAGGTGTAGCTGTCCTCGTCTTTCAGCACCCTGGCATCCTGGCGGATCTTCTCGTTGACGAGCCGCTGGACATCTCTGAGCTCCTGCTCGGTCATCGGCTGTACATGTGTGAAGTCGAATCGCAGCCGGTCGGGGGCCACCAGCGACCCAGCCTGCCTAACGTGGGCGCCTAGTATCTGCCTCAGCGCCGCGTGCAGCAGGTGTGTTGAGGTGTGGTTACGGGCCGTGTCCTCCCTGCGCACGGGGTCGACGTAGGAGTCCACGGTGTCGCCGAGGGCGACGCTTCCCTGCGTTACCTTGCCGAAGTGAATGATCAAGCCTTCCATCACTGTCTTAGTGTCGTGGATCTCGACTTTGCCGGTGGGGCCTACGATCTGCCCCGCATCCCCTACCTGGCCGCCGCCCTCGGGGTAGAACGGCGTCCGCACCAGCACGACCTCGACATCCTGGCCTTCTGTGCACTCTGGCACCACTTGGTTATCCGAAACGAGGCCGACTACCACGGAGGGTTCCAAGAGCCGGTCCCACCCCACGAACTCGGTGGCGCCAACACCCAGGCTCTCGTAAACATGGATTTTGGCCTGGTCGTCACCGAACCGGGTGGCGGCCCTGGCGCGCTCACGCTGGGCCTTCATCTCGCGCTCGAATCCCTCGAGGTCGACCTCGATCTTGATCTCGCGGGCGATCTCCTGGGTCATCTCAACCGGGAAACCATAGGTGTCCCAGAGCTTGAAGACGACTTCTCCCGATAGGGAGGTTGTGCCTTTCATAGCGTCTTCGAGAATCCCATAGCCGGTCTGGTAGGCCTGCTGGAACCGCTCCTCCTCCAGGCGTAGGACGGTCATGACAAAGGCTTCGTGGTTGCGCAGCTCAGGGTACACGCTGTCCATGCTATCGATAATCTGGCGGGCGAACGGACCGAGCATCGGACCTTCGAGCCCCAGCCTGCGCCCGTGACGGATCGCCCTCCGGATTATCCTGCGCAACACGTACCCGCGGCCCTCGTTCCCCGGCACCACGCCGTCGGCTATGAGGAACGCCGCACCACGGCCGTGGTCGGCCAGCACCCGCATGGCGTAGTCGGCGTCGGTATCCTCGCCGTAGGTCTTGCCTGCCAGCTCCTCCGCCGTCCTGATCAGGCCGCGGAAGAGGTCGGTCTCGTATATGGTCTCGACGCCCTGCAGGATCGTGGCGACCCGCTCGAGTCCCATGCCGGTGTCAACACCTGGCGACGGCAGCGGAGTGCGCGTACCGTCGGGCTGCTGGTGGTACTGCATGAAGACTAGGTTCCAGATCTCGACGAACCTGTCGCACCTGTCTCTCGACCCCTTGACGAGGTTGGGGCAGTTGGGGCCACAATTGGATTTTCCGCAGCCCCTGTCCGGTCCGGTGTCGTAGTGGACCTCCGAGTCGGGGCCGCATGCGCCCTCGTTTCCAGCGGGCCCCCACCAGTTTTCCTCGGCGCCGAACCTGTGGATTCGCTCGGCCGGGATTCCGGCTTTGACCCAGAGGTCGAAGCTCTCGTCGTCGTCCACGTAGATCGTGATCAAACAGCGGTCCTTGTCCAGACTGAGCTTATTGATGACGAATTCCAGCGCGTATTCGATGGCTTCTTTCTTGAAATAGTCGCCGAAGCTGAAGTTGCCCAGCATCTCGAACAACGTCAGGTGGGTGGCGTCGCCCACGTAGTCGATGTCTACGGTGCGGAAGCACTTCTGAGACGTGGTCATGCGTTTGTTGGGCGGAGTCGCTTGGCCGGCAAAATATGGCTTGAACTGCACCATACCGGCGGTGGTGAGCAGCAGGGTAGGGTCACCGATGGGTATCAGCGATGAGCTCGCTGCTCTGGAATGACCCTTGCTCTCGAAATAGCTTAGGAAGGCTTCTCTTAGCTCGTCGCCGTTCATGGTGTCGCTTTGCTAGCCGGATGAGCCGTGATGGACATGTGTCGTATCGCGACGAAATTCGACGGCCGTAGTCTCAGATTGTAGGTCAGCCCATATGGGGTGTCAATCAGAGTTTTTCAGTAGGTCTTAAGAGGTGGTTCGAGTGGATGAGAGGCGGTTTTGGGCTCAGTCGGCGTACGTAGGACGACAAAAGGTGTTGAAATGACCTGCAGGAACTAAGCCAGGGTTGTCGACTATGATTTGCCCCTGGACCCTGAGGCAACACATGGAGTCGCCCGGGTGATTCCGTGCGACTCAGCGGTGCGGTTAAGAGGTCGTCGTTTCAGGGCTGGAGGAGGTTGTGAGGTTGCTACGAGGCCTTTCCAATCCGGAAGACCGTCGATTTGCAGACGGTGCATGTCCCTCGAGTGGCCGGCCTGCCGTTCTTCAAGGTGACCTGCTGCGGGTTCTGAATGTCACGGTGGTCGCGGCACTTCAGACAGTAGGCTTTCATCAAAGACCTCCGGAATATGGATTATGCGAACGAGCCTCGTAGGCTGACGGTCGCCCTCGTACCGGTACTCATGTGTTACCGCGATGGGTCAGAAGAGCGACTCACGAGACCGTTGCGTTCGGGCTCTTAGCCCCCCAGTCTGATTTGGGATGGTTCCGTATGTGCGTTCAGCCGCGGCTATTATAGGTTGCTTTCATGAAATGGGCAAGTCCTGTCAAGGTTACCCTTACTTCTATTGAATTACTTCCACTTCCCAACGGAATAAGACGTTGACTAGTGGCATGGCGTCGAGGCGTGGGACCAGGTACCCAAAGGAGACTCCCTGAACGGGTCTCAGTCGTCGGCGTGTGGTACCCGGCCGATGCCGGCATCTTCTACCGTCTGGACCTTGTCCAGCCGGCGCCGGTGGCGCTCCTCCCCCGAGAATTTGGCCGCGATGAAGACGCTCACCAGCTCCTTGGCCAGCTCCGGCCCTACGATCCGTGATCCCAGGCACAGCACGTTCATGTCGTCGTGTTCCACACCCTGGTGCGCGGAATAAGTGTCGTGGCAGACACTGGCGCGGATGCCGCGAACCTTATTGGCGGCGACGCATGCTCCCACGCCGCTGCCGCATACCATGATGCCCTTATCGACTTGGGCCGATGCGACGGACTCGGCCACCAACTTGGCGAAGTCGGGATAGTCGTCCGAAGGGTCGTATGCGTGCGCGCCGACGTCGACGATCTCGTTGCCAAGGCTCTTTAGGAGCTCGGCCAGGACCGGCTTTAACTCGAAGCCTCCATGGTCTGCTCCGATTGCTATGCGCATGAGGATAATCTCACCGTGTTTTACAGCAGTGTCCCATATGCGTGCTGGATGTCAAGGTCGATCTCAGGTGAGGTGTCACTGCTCAGAGGGATATGGTCTCTCCCGACGTGAATCGCCGCCATGTGTCATCGTTGTACACGGTCGCCGCGCCCTTGCCCAGGACCCTCCATGATGAGTCGGGACTACCCAGGCAGCATGTCATGCCGTCGATGCCCAGCACTGTGGCTCCATCGGGCGCTGAATCGGTTAGCTCCGCCGCAAGCGGAGCTGGGTCGCTGCGCTCGTGGTGGGGCAACACGGCGATGCCCCGAACGATGCCGAGTGCGTCCGACCAGCCGCCGAACGCCATCCACGAGCCCAACACCATTGCGCCCGCGCTGGATCCCGCCAAGATGGCGCCTCTGTCCAGGGCGCTTTTCACCTTCTCCAAGAGCTTGGACCCCGACATGGTCGCCAGGAGATGGGCCGGGTTGCCGCCCGTGAAGTAGACTACGTCGGCCGTGTCGATGGGTGCGATCAACGCCTCGTCGTTGGCGTGTTCGGGACCGAGAACCATGAGTCCCGACGCCTCGGCTCCCAGCCGAGAGAAGTGGGCGATGCCGTTATCCCTCGCCTTCGAGGGGTTTTCCGAGGCCGCCGCAGTCGGGACCACCAGGAGCTTCGGGCGGTTGACGCCGCATGCATCCAGGATCGCACGGTCCATCTCCTCACAGCCCGGTCTGAACTCATCTCCACCCACAAGAGCGATAAGGCCTGTCATCGGTCCACTCCCTCTTAAGCGTGGGTCCATTCTAAAAGCTGATGGAAGTAACTTAAAGCGCTTGTACCGCGTTTCGCCGAGTTCACTCGCATGGGTGGGAAGACGCGGCTATAATTGGCGCATGCGGATGGTATCAGCCTTGCCTTATATCGTCGTCTTCGGCGTGTCGCTGCTCATGGCTTGCTCTCAGTCCGAGCCAACGCCGGCTCCTACTCCCTCTCCAACGCCACAGCCGGCCCCGGACTTTCGGATACCGCTGTACGATAACGTGGATTTCCAGCTCTCTGAGCATCTGGGGAAACCCGTCATCATCAACTTCTGGGCCTCCTGGTGCGATCCCTGCCGGGACGAGGCGCCGATTCTGGAGCGCATATGGCGCAAGTATGAGGACAGAAACGTGGTGGTGATCGGCGTGAACGTGGATGACATCGAGCGGAATGCGAGGGCCTTCCTCAGAGAGTTCAGCATCACCTACCTCGCCGGGCCGGATAGGGAAGGTAGTGTTCCTATCGACTATGGAGTGAAGGGTCTTCCGGCGACGTATTTTGTAAACAAGGAGGGGAGGCTGGAGCACCGCTGGGATGGGCTCATAGACGAGGACACGATCGAATCCTGGATCGGAGACCTGGTGGCTGGTGCGGACCCTTCCGCGGGGCCTATGGGGGAAAGCATTGAGGAGTTTTTAAAGCTGATAGGCGATGGGGATACGGCCATTTCGGCGGCGCAAGCACCGCTTCTTGAGCAAGCGGTTTGGCCGCCCGAGATGGCATCACAGTTCATCATGGAGTGCTTGGAGTGGATCTATCGGTTCAAGGCCGAGTTTCCAAAGGAGGGACCTACCGAGCATGAGGTCTGGAGGGTGGAAACGTACGGAGAGGAGCCCGGGTGCGACGGTTTGACGGCTGCCTGGCACGTTACTTTCTACGCCGATGGACGACCGCCACAGGTGAGTGAGATCTACGACAGGTTGCTGCGAGAGGGGGTCCTCCAGTCGGACATCCTTACGGGTGAGGGCATCAGGCTGACCAGCTACTTTCAGGGCGACTGCCCCAGGGGAGACCATCCCCTGGACTCCGCGGCCGCCACCTGTTGGGCCACGGGCGTGTACACGCCGGAGATCGATGAAACCCCTACGCAAGAGGAAGTTGCCCGCGTTCGAGGTAGGATGTCGGTGCCTGAAGGGTACACCGACGCGCTGCTGCTGGTGGTGCCAAGCCGTTTAGATACCGCTTCCGCTCTCCCACAGGATTTAGCCGCGCGATTCCTGTTGGGTCTCCTCGTAGGCGAGTCAGTCGATGCACTGTTGATCCCCGTGGACTACTACGCCGTGGTCGGAGCGGGTGAGTGGTGGACAATCGAGGGTTCAGCGGCCGATGGCCCTCTCCCGCGCGACCTCTGGATTTTCGCCGAGAGAGAGGGAGAGCCGGTGGGCATGAAATTTGAAAGCCTTCCCGCGTCCTTTGGCTCGACCGTGTCTCTGCCGGAGGTCGAATTCCCATCGGTGGACCCAGACGAGCGCAGGGAATGGGTCCTGCGCCCTTCGGAGTAACTGCTAGGGAAGCAGCCGCTTCGCCTCTTTCGGGTACGCGTTGGCGTCATTCCATATACGGCATAGAAAGTTACTCCTCGGCGAGTACTCGAAAGGCTTGAGCAAGGGAATCGCACATGGCAGTCCAAACCGCTGACGCCGTGGTCGTTGGGGGCGGCGTAATGGGCGCCAGCATCCTGTATCACCTTGCCGCTCGTGGCGTGACAAACACCGTTCTCCTTGAGAAGGATGCGCTGGTCTCCGGGGCCACTGGCAGGTCACAGGCGATCCTGAGAATGCACTACTCCAACGAGGTCACCGCCCGCTTGGCGTGGAAAAGCCTCGATGTCTTTCGGAATTTCCACGAGATAACGGGCGTTCCTTCCGGTTATGTGCGTACGGGCTATCTTTTGATCGTAGGTGATGCGGACCGCGACGCTCTCCACCGGAATGTCTCGATGCTCAAGCGCGTCGGAGTTGAGACCGAGGTCGTGAGTCCCGAACGAGCCATGGAGATGGCCTCCGGCATGGTGGTGCGGGAGGATGAGACGCTCGCCCACGAGCCAGAGTCGGGCTACGCTGACCCGTACTCGGTGACGACGGGATTTGCCCGGCGAGCGCGAGACATGGGAGCGAGGGTGCGAGAGAACGCACCTGTTACCGCCGTCGAGACCAGGGGCGACAGGGTCTGCGCCGTGGTGACGGCGGACGGACGCATCGAGACCCCTACCGTGGTAGTGGCAACCGGCCCGTGGACGGGGCCGTTCCTGGCGAGGTTGGGATTCGAAGCTCCACTGGATACCGTCAGGCATCAGGTCGTCAGGTTTCGCCGTCCCGCGAGGCAGGTGCCGGACTATCCCATCGTGGGCGACGTCGTGAATGGGCTGTCTGCACGTCCCGACGTGGGCAACACCACCACGGTGGGCGTAGGCGAGCAGGAACGGGTAGGGCCGGAGAAGTTCAATCAGGGAGTGGACATGCCCGTGGTCGAGAAGACCATGGCAGACCTGGCCTTACGCTTCCCGGAAATGCCCGGGGCCGAATTCATGGGAGGATGGTCCGGGCTGTTCACCGTAACCCCCGACTGGCATCCGATTCTCGGCCGAGTGGAAGGCATCGAAGGACTTTACTGCGCGGTGGGGTTCAGCGGACACGGCTTCAAGCTCTCGCCGATGGTGGGCATCGTGATGGCCGAGCTCATAACGCAAGGGGAGGCCACGACGGTTGACATTTCGATGCTGGGGCTCGACAGGTTCGAGAAGCGCCGGCCGCTCGGATCGAGCTATCGCATGAAGGTGCTGGCCTAGAGGCCGCCGTCAGTCCTCCAATTCGACGATCATCTCGATCTCTACGGCGATGCCCATGGGAAGGCTGCCCATGCCGACGGCGGCACGCGCATGTCGCCCGCGTTCGCCGAACAACTCCACCAGCAGGTCCGAGCAGCCGTTAGCCACCGCCGGCTGCTCGGTGAAGTCTGGCGCGGAGTTGACCATGGTAAGCAGCTTGACTACGCGTTTGACCTTTCTAAAGTCGCCCAGCGCCGCTTTCATGTTGGCCAGCAGGTTCAGGCCGCACAGCTTTGCGGCCTCATAGCCCTCCTCGACTGTCATGTCCTGGCCCAGCTTCCCGGTGGGCGTAGTGCCGTCGGGTCTCTTGGCAGGACCTACGCCTGAGAGGTACAGCAGGTTCCCGGTCCTGACTGAGGGCACGTAGTTGGCGACGGGAGCGGGTGATACGGGTAAAGTCAATCCCATCTCTTTCAGTTTATCCTCTACAGAGGGCACTGGTTACCTCCTTCTTAAACTGCGGGCCTTGATCAGGCGAAAGCGAGCACTCGGGCCGGGTTTGCCACGAGAATTGCGTGGATGTCTTCGTCCGACAGACCCTTTTTACTCAGCCTCGGCACAATGTTGTCCAGGATGTGGGCGAAGCCGTGCCCGCCGTACTTTGCCAGGCGGTGCTTTGTGCAGATATCGTGGGCCACAACGATGCGGTCGCGGTAGCCTTCGGTCACCAGCCGGCGAATGATGTTGATGCGCTGGTCGTCGTTGGGGAAGTCGATGGCCGACAGTGGGTGGTATCCCTCCTGCCCAAATAGGTCGTACTCCAGATAGCACCCTCGTTTGGCCATGTCCTTCAATACGGCGATATCGTTGGTAGTGCGGTCCAGGTGGCTTATGATGGTGCGGCTGAGGTCGCCGCCGGCGTCGGTGAGGATCCCCAGGATCTCCGCGAGGGCTTCCTCGTTGCGGCCGGGGTGGATCAGAAGAGCGGCGCCGGTCTCGACTTGGGCCTGGGCCGCTCCTATCAGGACCTTGCGTTCATTGGCCGTCAGAGGCCATGAGCAGCCTATCTCCCCGATGATTCCGGCTTTCACGCCGGAATGGTCCACGCCCGTCCTTATCTCCTGGACGATCTGGGTAGCGATGTCGGACTCGCTTTTGGCGTCCATCCCATCGGGATGCGCTGCGTCCACGTAGTACCCTGCGCCCATGATGATGTTCAGACCCGTCGCCCGGGCGATGCGGGCCAGCGCCTTAGGGTCCCTGCCTATGCCGATGGTAGTGGCGTCCACGATAGTCCCGCCGCCCGCGCGCTTATAGAGCATCGCCTCGGCTGTGGCAACGTCTTCGTCCAGCAATAGGAGGTTATCGCGGTGGCTCAGCCAGTTGTACCGGACCCATCCCAGGTTCTCCATGGTAATGGGCTCGTGAACTTTTGCCATCTCTGTCGCCTCAGGCGGCGGATGGAACATGCACATTAGGTTTATGACCAGGTGCTCGTGGGTCATGGTCGGACCGAGCTCCTCGGGCGTGACCGCGCCGAGGACGGTTTGCGCCATGCCGGCCAATTCGGACTCGGACATCTCTCTCCTAAAGGTCTGCTGATGGGGTTATCAGACAGGCCGGCCCTTCGGGGCCGAAGGTGTGCGCTATATTTGGGCCCGGAGCCGAGGGCTGGGTCCTCTATCGACTCGCGGTACCCTCGATAAGGCGAATTGGGTCGCCGACCCTGATGTGGCCGCCTTCGGCCACGTACGCCAGCATCCCGCGGCGGCCGTCTAGCTCCTGCCGCAGCCCTTGGCGGATCTCGTCCATCCGCCCGCACGGCTCGCACGGCCCGGTTATCTCCAGCACCACCTGGTCGCCAAGGCCCAGCTTCTGGCCTTCCTTTAAGGACGCCAGGTCGATGCCGGAAGTGGTGACGTTCTCCATCACCTCGCCATGAGACAGGCCGAATGCCTCAAGCGTCTCCTCATCCATCAGGAGGACCTGCCGCTTCGCCTTGTTCCCTCTGTCTGAGGAGTGCCGGTCGCCCTCGATGCCAAGCCCGGTGATAACCTCCACGCTTTCCACCACCCGCATGGGCTTCCTGTAGCCTACACATAGCTGGAGGAGTCGTATGCTGGCCTGTTCGCTCGATGCCATACCTGATTCTTTCCTTGATGCTGGCCCTAAGTTACACCTGAAAGACGTCGAATTCAAGTAGAACTGACGGCTGTCGTTATCGCGGGCACAGGGCCGGGTGCTATACTCCGTAGGTATCTTAGCGACTTTGATGACCGGGGCTCCCTCGACAGAGAAAAGACCAGGAGGTCGAGTAATGACGACGGCCAGTAATATGGCCGAGGCCGCCCGCGCGTTTCTGGCTACTCTCTCATCTGAGCAGCGTGCTAGAGCGACCTTCCCGTTAGAGTCGGACGAGCGGCGGAACTGGGACTTCGTGCCGAGGTCTAGGGCGGGACTGCCCCGCCATGAGATGAGCGAGGCCGGCCTCGAGGCGTCCGACGCGCTGATTGCCAGCGGACTCACGGACATGGGCTTCCGGTGCGCTAAGGCCATCATTGACCTCGAGCTCATACTCGGAGAGGCCGAACGCAGAGAGGGCGCCACCACCTACCTTCGAAGCCCCGGTCTGTACTACTTCAGCGTGTTCGGCGCCCTGGACGGTGACGAGCCCTGGGGATGGCGTGTCGACGGTCACCATCTCTCTCTGAACTTCACCGTGGTGAGTGCACGGGCCGTCTCGGTGACCCCGTCGTTTTTCGGCGCCAATCCGGCCGAGGTAAAACACGGCGCCCAAAAGGGCCTGAGGGTCCTTCAGCAGGAGGAGGACCTTGCGCGGAGCCTGCTGCTGAGTCTCGACCGCGGCCAACGACAAAGGGCCGTCATCTACCCGGTGGCTCCGGCCGAAATAATTACGCGCACCAGCCACCGCGTCGAGATCGACAGGCCGGAGGGAGTGGCCGCGGAGCTCATGTCCGGGGACCAGCGTGACACGCTAATGTCGCTGATCGCCGTCTACATTGACCGCATGGCGGACGACGTCGCCTCCGATGCGCTCAAGAAGATCGAGGCCGAGGGGGTGGGCAATGTCTTCTTCGGCTGGGCCGGCAGCGAGCACCGTCGCCAGCCGCACTACTATCGCATCCATGGCCCTAGCTTCTTCGTGGAGTACGACAACACCCAGGACTTCGCCAACCACGTCCACAGCGTTTGGCGCGACATCGAGGGTGACTTCGGAAGCGATCTCCTTCGAGAGCACTACGCCCAGGCCCATGCTTAGGCCGGATGTGCACACGTCACCCGGAGACGAAAATGGGCCCGGGCTACGAGCGGCACTCATCCGTGGAGACCACAGAAGGTACTCGCAGGTGTTCAACCCGGACCCGAGTTTCTGTCCATTCCGCTAGGGCCGCCCCGTCCACACTGTAGCGTGTTCGATGGGAGCTGGGCCCCTATCAGCATGTTACCATGATGATAGCATATCCCTCATAGGACGGCGGGGTCTTGGGATGCTTAGTATTCCTCTCTTGAACAGGGCGAGGCCGTAATGGGAAACACCTTTGGGCGCGCGTTTCGGGTGACCACCTGGGGCGAATCGCACGGCTACGGCATTGGCGTGGTGGTGGACGGCTGCCCGCCCGGGTTACCGTTAAGCGTGGACATGATCCAGCGGGAGCTGGACCGCCGCAGGCCAGGGCAGAGCGAGATCGTCACGCAGCGCAAGGAGGGCGACGAGGCCGAGATTCTATCGGGCGTGTTCGAGGGGCAGGCCCTGGGCACGCCGATCTCGATTGTCGTCCGGAATGAGGACGCCCGCCCGGCGGACTACGAGCACCTGCGGGCCGCGTTCCGACCGTCTCACGCCGACTACACCTATCAGGCGAAGTACGGTCTGCGCGACTGGAGAGGTGGGGGCCGCGCCAGCGCCAGAGAGACGATAGGCCGCGTCGTTGGAGGTGCCATCGCCAAGGAGGTGCTGTCCCGAGAGCACGGCGTCGAAGTCGTGGGTTACGTGACGCAGGTGTGGAAGCTGAAGGCAGCAGTGGACCCGGACACTGTGTCGACAGCGGAGGTCGAGGCCAACATAGTACGCTGCCCGGATCAGGACGTGGCCGCTCAGATGGAGGAGCGCATCAAGGAGGCCCGCAAGGACGGCGACTCGCTCGGCGGCGTCGTCGAGGCGGTGGCCCGGAACGTGCCTCCCGGTCTAGGTGAGCCGGTGTTCGACAAGCTGGAGGCAGACCTGGCAAAAGGGATGCTGTCGCTGCCGGCGTGCAAGGGCTTCGAGATCGGCTCAGGGTTCGGAGGGCTGGAGATGACCGGCTCGCAGCACAACGACCCGTTCTACTCGGAGGCCGGCCGAATCCGCACGCGGACCAACAACTCGGGCGGTGTCCAGGGCGGCATCACCAACGGCGAGAACATCGTCATACGGGTCGCATTCAAGCCCACCGCCACCATAATCAAAGACCAGGAGACGGTCGACGAGCAGGGCAACCCGACGATACTCAAGGGGCGAGGGCGCCACGATCCCTGCGTCGTCCCGCGCGCCGTGCCGATCGTCGAGGCGATGATGGCGCTCGTCCTCGTCGACCACGCGCTCCGCCAGCGAGGGCAGAAGGGCGAAGTGTAAGGGGCGAACCGGCTCTGTGCGGGGCTTTTTCGAACTGCCGGTTGAAGTGTAGGGTCAGCTCCCTACCCGGGGTGATCGTACCCATCCGGCCCACCCTGGACGGAGCCCGACTTTTCCTCACACAAGCGTAAACCATACTTGCCCGACCAGCGCGGTATCTCAGACGTCTGAGTGAGGGTGTTTTGGGGCTGGTCTTGGACTAGACCGTCGCGGCCGCGCCGCCGTCTACGTGAATCGAGGTCCCGCTGACGTAGCTGGCCCGCTCCGAGGCAAGAAACGCGATCACGTCTCCGACCTCCTCCGCCTCGCCTACGCGGCCCAGGGGGACGTTCTTTCCCATCTCTTCGTAAGACTGCTCCAGCGTTTGGCCCGGGTTGCTAGACCTCGAACTCTCCCACGTCCGCTTGTGCTGTCCGCTTTTGGCGAGGCCGATGCAGACCGTGTTTACGAGGATGTTGTCCGCGGCGTAGTCCTTGGATAGCACCTTGGTGAGTGCGATGCCCGCGGCGCGGCTGACCGACGTGGGTGCGGAGCCGGCCACCGGCGCTTTTCCCATGGGGATGGTCACGTTGATTATCCGGCCTCCTCCCTGCGCCTTCATGTAGGGAATGGCCAGCCGGCAGCATCGAATCGCTCCGTACAGCTTCAGTTCCAGGTCGGCGGCCCATATCTCGTCGGTGGCATCCTCGAAGTAGTGGGCCGAGGAGGCGCCGGCGTTGTTCACCAGGATGTCGATGCGCCCATGGGCCGCGATGATCTTGTCGAAGAGGCTCGCCAGGTCGTCGGGTTTGCTGACGTCTGCGGGTACCGCCATTGCGTCGCCGCCGGTCGTGCTACGGATGTCCTCGGCGGCGGCCTCGAGCACGTCAGGCCGGCGCGCGCATATCACGACCTTCGCGCCCTCCTGCGCCAGCCGCATGGCCGTCGCCTTCCCTATGCCGTCGCTGCCCCCGGTTACGAGGGCTACTTTGCCGGTTAAACCTAGGTCCATGCCGCACCTCTCCGTGTGTAGATCATAGACTGCACCTCATCAGAGCACCCTGGGGACCGCGTCGCCCGCCGCGTCGCTAACATCGTAAGCGGCCTCGATCGCGCCAGTGGAGTCTTGGACTAGACCGTCGCGGCCGCGCCGCCGTCTACGTGAACCGAGGTCCCGCTGACGTAGCTGGCCCGCTCCGAGGCAAGAAACGCGATCACGTCTCCGACCTCCTCCGCCTCTCCTACACGACCCAGCGGGATATTCTTGCCCATCTCTTCATAAGATTGCTCCAGCGTTTGGCTCGGGTTACCGACCTTAGAACGCTCCCATTGGCTCGGGTTACCGGCCTTAGAACGCTCCCATGCCCGCTTCCACTGGCCGCTTTTGGCTTGGCCGATGCAGACCGTGTTTACGAGGATGTTGTCCGCGGCGTAGTCCTTGGATAGCACCTTGGTAAGTGCGATGCCCGCGGCGCGACTGACCGACGTGGGTGTGGATCCGGCCACCGGCGCTTTCCCGCCGATCCAAGTCACGTTGATTATCCGGCCTCCTCCCTGGGCCTTCATGTAGGGAATGGCCAGCCGGCAGCATCGAATCACCCCAAACAGCTTCAGTTCCAGGTCGACGGCCCATATCTCGTCGGTGGCGTCCTCGAAGTAGTGAGCCGAGGCGATGCCGGCGTTGTTCACCAGGATGTCGATGCGCCCATGGGCCGCGATGATCTTGTCGAAGAGGCTCGCCAGGTCGTCGGGTTTGCTGACGTCTGCGGGTACCGCCATTGCGTCGCCGCCGGTCGTGGTACGGATGTCCTCGGCAGCGGCCTCGAGCACGTCGGGCTGGCGCGCGCATATCACGACCTTCGCGCCCTCCTGCGCCAGCCGCATGGCCGTTGCCTTCCCTATGCCGTCGCTGCCCCCGGTTACGAGGGCTACTTTGCCGGTTAAACCTAGGTCCATGTCGCACCTCTCTGTGTGCAGATCATAGACTGCACCTCGTCAGAGCACCCTGGGGGTTGCGGCGCTGCTCCGCCAGACAGGACATATGAGAGTGCGGCCCTGGAAGCAGCAGCTTGGCTACGGGGGGACTGCGGCGTCCTCCACAGTGGATAATCCCGGTAGTGCTAGCTCTAACCCTTCGTCACACCTTTGGCTACGACCTTGACGCCACGGATCGTGCCCGTTACGGCGTCACGGACCGCGTCGCCCGCCGCATCGCTCACATCGTAAGCGGCCTCGATCGCGCCGGTGGCGACGGAGGACGCCGCGTCGGCCGCGCTGACCCCGGTGGTCTTACTGGCGTCGATCGCGCCCTCCACCGCGGCTCGTGCCACCTTCGCGAGGTCGCCTCCTACGGCGGCGGTGGAGCTGATCAGCTCCCGAGCTGTGTCACGCGCCGCTTTCATCACGTCACCCCCGACCTCGGAGACGCCTGCGATGACCCCGGTCACAGTCGATTTGGCTGCGTTACCCAGGTCCCCTCCGACTTCGCGCGTAGCGTCGATGGAGCCTCTCGCCACCTGCGCCACCGCGACCTCGGTGGTGATCCCTACGGACGCGGCACCGCGGATCGCGCCCTCGGCGACGTTGCGCCCGGCCGTTGTCAGCTCGGCGCCGACGTCGCCGGAGCCTCGAATCGCGCCGACGACCACATCGTGAAGCACCGTCGTGGTCGCCGTGGCTATCTCTCCCGTGCCCTCGATCACACCTATAACCGAGTTCTTGACAAGCGAACCCACCTCACCTCCAACCTCGTCCACGGCGTGAATCGCCCCTGACACGGCGTCCCTGGATAGATTCCCCACCTCGCCTCCAATACTGCCTGCGCTCTTGAGAGCGTTGACCGAGGCGTCGCGCACGACGTCGATAGACAGGTTGGCTACATCACCGGTACCGCGGATGGTACTGATCAACGAATTCTTTACATGTTCTCCGATCTTTCCCAGTGGCATGTCGTCCCTCCTTCAAACTCGGGTCTGCTCGATCCCACAAATACATTCCCACAAAACGGTCCATTACGTCAATGCTTCGGTTCGCGTGTTAGCGGTCGCCGCCGGACCCTTTGCGGTGCGAGGGTGTGATAAAGGGTATGTCCACGTCGGTGCATAGACGTCTATGCGTCCTCGCCGAGGCTGTACGCCTCGTCCAGCAGGTCGGTGACGTATCGTACCTGTGTTCGACGGTCGGACAGGGACGTCCCGTACTGCAGCTGCAGTACGCAGCCCGGGTTTGCCGTGGCGATGACGTCCGCCTCGGTGGCCTCAATGGACCGAATCTTGTTGCCCAGCAGTCTTAGGGAAAAGTCCCGCTGTGTGATGGTATATGTCCCGCCCGCTCCGCAGCACACGGATGAGTTCTCCATCTCCACTAGCTCAACGCCGGGGATCGATTTGAGCAAGTCCCGGGGCTGTTGGGTGATGTTCTGGGCGTGAGCCAGATGACACGAGTCCTGGTAGGTTACACGGTAGGGGAGCTTTCCGATGGGTGGGATGAGTGGGAGCTCCGCTAGGAACTCGTGGACGTCTTTGACCAGGCCGCTGAATCGGGCCGCCTTTTCGGCGTATTCAGGGTCGGAGGCCAGGAGGCCATCGTACTCCTTCATACGGATGCCGCACCCTGCGGAAGCGTTTACGACCGTGTCGATGTGGCTTTCGAGGAACACGTCGATGTTTCGCCTGGCCAGCGCTCGGGCCGTATCAAGGTCGCCCATATGGGTGTGAATGGCACCGCAGCATACCTGGTCGCGCGGCACGTACACTTCGCAGCCGTTTCGGGCCAGCACACGCGTCACGGCCTCCATCTGAGGGCCGTGGACCAGCGGCATGACGCATCCGGACAGGAGGGCGACACGAGCGCGTCTTTCGCCCTGTGCCGGTACTACCTGCCCTTTGGCCGAGAAAGACCGTGAAGGGATGGGTGGAAGCGTGTCATCGAGAGCGGCCAACCGGCGGGACGCCATTCTGAGCAGACCTGTCCGTTTGAGTGCACGCTGAACCCCCAGGCGCTGGTACAGCCGCAGGGCTCCAACGAGCAGGCTCAGCCTGCCCTGGTGAGGCAGCACGCGTTTCAGGGAGAGCCACGTGATAAGCCTGGCCGCCATCCCTTGGCTTCGCCGTTTCTCAACCTGGGCCATAGTCGCTTCGATGAGTCGGCCGTATGGGACGCCCGAAGGGCAGGCAACCTCGCATGCACGACACTGGATGCACAGGTCCCAGTGTCGGACCACGGTAGAGTTAATTTCAATGCGCCCTTCGTTGACCGCCCTCATCAGGGCGATCCTGCCCCTCGGCGATTCGGTCTCGAGGCCCGTCTCGACGTATGTGGGGCACGCCTGGAGACAGAAGCCGCACTGTACACACTTATAGAGGTCGTCCTCTGTTGGGGCGTCGGGGCCAGAGAACAGCACCAGGGGAGCCGACATTAAATCCCCCCCACAAAGCGCCCTGGATTCAGAACTCCCTTAGGGTCGTACTGGCCCTTCATATTGCGCATGATGGCGAGGGAATCTCCCACGTCGTCCCATACGTCAAACCGTGATTTGACGTCCTGGGAGCAGCGCTCGATGATCATTCGTCCGTCCGAGTCGTGGGCGGCCTTCCTAGCCTGGGCCAGTACTCTGTAGGCCGTGTCATGGGAGAGGCCGCCGTCGGAGAACCAATGCAACTGCATTGTGCCGTGGGCCGGGTGGGCTATCACGGCCAACTGCGCGTGCTCGTCCCTGGAAGCTTCCACCAATGACGTTTGTACCTCCGACAGGCTGGTGGGTCTAATGAACACCCGTCCAGATAGCGCCGGCGTAGTCTTCTCGTCCCATCCGAAATCGGCCAGGCTTCTCCAGACGGCCTCGGCGTCCCGTCCATCGAGGGTCTCGACGGACGTCGGCCCGTGCTGGCGGCAGACCGCGATGCACTCTGCGACCTGTCTGTCCAGCGTCAAGGGTCTTCCCCCGAGCCTTATGGCTAGGGCGCTTCGTCCCTTGATCTGGGGCACCTCGATCCTATCGCTAACGGTCGCGTCGAACGTGGTCAGCGCCAGAGGCACCACATCGCTGTGAAATATTCCTAGTCCGGCTTTCATGCTCCTTGCGTGCGTGTCGAAGAGAGCAATGATCGTGGTCTCCATTCGGGGCAGCGGGAAAAGCTTGAACGACACCTCCGCGATGATGCCCAGGGTGCCTAGGGCGCCGGTGTGCAGCCTGGCCATGTCGTAGCCGCTTACGTTCTTCATCACCTGACCGCCGCTCTTGGTGATCTTGCCATCGGCTTGGACTACCTTCATCCCTATGACGAGATCCCTGGGATCGCCGTACTGCCACTTCAGCGGCCCGGTGAGGCCAGCGGCAAGCGTTCCACCCACGGTGGCCCGGTCGGGAAGGGGTGGGTCCATCACCAGGAACTGACCGTGCTCGGCGAGGCGGTCTTGCAGGCCGGACAGCGTCAACCCCGCTTCTACCGTTACGGTCATATCGGCGGGCGTGTGCTGTATCACCCCGTCGAGTTTGGAGAGGTCGATCACCATGTCGAGGCGCTTAATAGGGTTGCCGAGTGTCGTCCTCGTGCCACCTCCTCGTGGGGCTACGACGGCGTTGTGTTCCCACGCCATAGCCATGACCCGGCTCAGGGAGTCAAGGCTTTCCGGGAACACGACTAGGTTGGGTTCCAGGCCATCCACCGCGTAGGCAGCACTACCTTCGTGGAGGTTTGAAGCCCCTAACTCGTGCTCAAGGGCTTGTCCGAGGGCCTGTGTGGTGGCGGAGGACATGGGAGAGGGTCAGATGTACGAGCCGGCTCCGGCTCGGCTGATGGCGGCCGCCTGGGAAACATTGCCGAAGGGGGAGCCCGTGGGGAACACCTTCCCGGGGTTCAGCACACCGTCGGTGGCGAAGGCGGGCATGAGCTTAGCCATTGCCTCCATGTCGTCGTCGGTGAACATCAGCGGCATGTACTCCTGCTTTTCCAGGCCGATGCCATGCTCGCCGGACAGTACCCCTCCTACCTCTACGGAGTACTTCAGTATCTCACCGCCTGCCTCCAGCGCACGTCTCGTCTCATCTGGGTCTCGTGCGTTGAATAGGATGCACGGATGCAGGTTTCCGTCGCCCGCGTGCAGCACGTTGGCGATGGGCAGTCCGAACTGGGCGGAGACCTCCTTGATCCTGGTCATGACCTCGAGGAGCTTGGTCCTGGGGACGGTGCCGTCGAGCAGGTAGTAATTGGGCGCCAGTCGTCCCAGTGCCCCTAGGGCGGCTTTACGTGCGGCCCATAAGCGGTCCCGCTGCGCCGGGTCGACGGCCACCTTGATTTCCATAGGACGGAACCGCCTGCACACTTTTTCAATTTCCTCGGCCTCCTCCTCAACCGACTCCGTCAGTCCATCCACTTCCACCAGTAGCACAGCCCCGGCCTCCTCAGGGTAGCCTGCTTGGACCGCGGCCTCCGCCGCCTTGATGGCGAGATGGTCCATCATTTCAATTGCCGCGGGCACTATTCCTGCGGCAATTATGCCCGACACGGCCTCGCTGGCATCCTCCATCTTCTTGAATATGGCCAGCAGCGTTTTCACAGCTTCGGGTCTCTTTAATAGGCGAACCGCCACTTTGGTGATAATGGCCAGCGTGCCCTCTGAGCCGACCAAGACCCCACGAAGGTCATATCCTGGGCGTTCCCTGGTTGTGGAGCCGAACCAGTGGACCGAGCCATCCGCCAGAACGGCCTCCATCCCGAGCACGTGGTTGGTGGTGACTCCATAGGCGAGACAGTGTGGTCCACCCGAGTTCTCGGCAACGTTTCCGCCTATGGTGCATACCTTCTGGCTAGATGGGTCGGGGGCGTAATAGAGTCCGTATCGCTCCACTGCGTCGGTCAAGTCTAAATTGACCACGCCGGGCTCCACAACGGCCAGCCTGTTGTCTGCGTCGATTTCCAGGATGCGCGTCATGCGCGTTAGAGCTACGACTATTCCACCCCGCCGAGCGATTGCGCCGCCGCTCAGGCCGGTGGCTGCGCCTCTTGTGGTGACGGGCTGACCGTGGCGCCGAGCGGCCTCAACTACCTTGGAGACCTCATCGGTAGAATCCGGCAAGACCACCGCCAGGGGGAGGGCCTTGTCCACAGACCCGTCGTACTCGAAGGCGATGAGGTCTTCCGGCTCGTGAACCACGTAGGGTTCGCCCACGATGGTCTTGAGCTGCCCTATCAGGTCTCTTTCGGGCTCCAAATCAGGGCCTCCTAGACTTTGAGGATATGATAGGGAATCCCAGGGCGGCGCGCAAATTGGGTGCGCGGCCTTCCGAGGGGACGAGTGGATCGGCGGGCGGTCCGTAGATTACTACAGACGTGGTCGGAGTAAGGCTGTCCTACGCGCTTTCTTTGCGTACGAAGCCTCGGGCGACCAGGTGGTCGAGAACGGCGCGCGCGTTCTCCTCGGCTGAGGGGTTCAAAGTATGGAGGGTAATGTCTGCGTTCTCCGGCGGCTCATAGGGGTCGTCGATGCCGGTGAAGCCTTTGATCTCGCCCCTGCGGGCCTTGGCGTACATGCCTTTCAAATCACGCCGTTCGCATTCCTCAAGGGGCGTGTCCACGAATACCTCGATGAAGTGGTCCTTGCCGACTATGTCTCGCACCTCGGCGCGAGTCGCGCGGTAAGGGCTCACCGCCGCACAAATAGCCACACCGCCGTGGCGTACTATCTCGGCGGCCACGAATCCGATGCGCCGGATGTTGGTGTCCCTGTCATCCTTGCTGAATCCAAGCCCTTTCGAAAGGTTGGTCCGGACGACGTCGCCATCCAGCACGGTTATCTGCCGTCCGCGTTCCATGAGCATCACCGTGAGTGCGTCGGCAGTAGCGGTTTTACCGGCTCCGCTCAGGCCAGTGAACCAGATGCATGCGCCCTGGCGATGACGGGGTGGATAGCTGTCCGATAGGATCTGCGCCACCTCGGGGCGGGTGAACCATTCGGGAAGCGCCTTACCGTTGGCCAAGTACTCGTCCCGGACCTGGGTACCGGAGATCGACAACGTGTGGGCCTCCTCCGGTATCTTTGAGACCTCTTCGTAGCGGTCCTCTTCGGGTAGGTACACAAGCTCCCGGAAGGGGATGACACCCACACCCGTCTCCTCTGCGAAGCGTTCGACCAATTCCTGTGCCTCGTACGGTTCGTAGAACGGCTTGCCCTTAGAGTCCATCCCCGGGCCGGCATGGTCTCGACCGACTATCAGGTAGTTGGCGCCACAGTTTCGCCTGATGAGCGCGTGCCAGAGAGCCTCTCTAGGCCCCGCCAGCCGCATGGCGAGCGGCAGCAAGGCAAGTGTCACACGGTCGTGATCATAGTACTCATCGGCCAGCGCCTTATAAGTGCGGACTCGCGTGTAGTGATCGGTGTCTCCCGGCTTGGTCATGCCGACCACCGGATGGAGCAGCAGCGAGCCATCCATCTCAACGAGCGCACGCTTCGTCAGCTCTTCGTGTACGCGATGTAGGGGATTGCGGGTCTGGAATGCAACTACGTTGGAGTAGCCAAGTCGTTCCAGTCTGGCCCGGGTCTGCGCCGGCGTAAGCCGCAGGCTCTGAAAGTCCTGGTGGTGCGGCAGTTCCAAGACCTGAAGACGGCCTGAGAGGTTCAGGCTACCCCATCGGTTCATCTCCGCCGCCAGTGGGTGCACAGAATCGGTGGTCCCTAGGACCTTCTGGGAGACCTCTGCTATGTCCCATTCATACATCTCCTCGACCATCATCACGGCCAGAAGCTCGTTGTTAAGACCCCTGAGAGCAACGTCTTGGTCAAGACGGACCTCGGGACCTGGATCTGCGGAGAGTGTTATCGGTATGGGGGAGAGGTGTCCTCCAGTGAGCCTCATTTCGTCGAGAACACGTTGGAGGTCGTCCTTGCCCATGAACCGATCCAAAGGCGAGAAAGCGCCCGTAGCCAGGAGCTCCAGGTCGCACATGGCCCGCCTCGATAGCTGTACAGACGGTAATCGTGCCGCGTGGTCTCTTAGCTCGGCGACGGCCTCGGGTGGGGCGATAAGGTCGACCAGCGCGCCTCCGTAAGGGGCGATTAGCTGGAAGGTCTTCCCTTTCATCGCGGGCAACGGAGGCCCTCTTCTGGAGGTACAGGGGTCAAGACCGAGAAAGGCATGGGCGCTATAATCCGATCATTCCACGTCCGCGGATCTCTGCCGCGCTAGAGGTAGAGTTGTAGCGAGCTTCATGGCATGTGCGCCGGGTGGCGAGTGGCATCAGGCTAGCGGCCGTCACGGGTCGGGTTCAGCTTTCTTGGAGATGCTTCCCCGCTGGGCACAGGGCTGATGTGGATACCGCACTCCTTGGGGACGCCCTTTTCCCACCACCACCTGCCGGCCCGTGGGTCCTCTCCCGGGCGCACAGGGCGGGTGCATGGGACGCAACCGATGCTGGTGTAGCCCTCGTCATAGAGGGCGTTGTAGGGTACGTCATTGCGCTTAATGTATTCCCAGACCTGCTCGGAGCTCCAGTCGGCAAGAGGGTTTACCTTGATGATACCGTCGTAAGCAGAATCTACCTCGATCTTGCTGATGTCTGCTCTGGTCGGACCCTGGTCGCGCCTGATACCGGATATCCAGGCATCGCGGCTGCTCAGCGCCCGCTTCAGGGGGTTTACCTTACGAAGCTCGCAGCAGCGTAGCCTTAATGACACGCTGCGGTAAAAGGGGTTGATTCCGTGCTTGCTGACCATCTGGGCCAGCTCATCGTGGTCCGGGTAGTATATCTCCACCACCATCCCGTACCGGTCTCTGACCCGGTCGACGAGGTCGTACGTTTCCTGGGGCAGCCTTCCGGTGTCTATGGTGAATACGCTGACATTCGGGTCGATCCCATGGGCCATGTCGAGGATCGCCATGCCCTCGGCCTGGAAAGCGGTACTCACGGCCACACGGTCTCCAAATGTCTCTAGCGCCCAGCGGATCACGTCCTCGGCGCTCTTGCCCTCGAACTCAACCGCCAGCTTCGTGGCGTCTATCTTCGCGGGCGTCTGGACCCGGCTCATTCGTATTCCTCCGTCGCAGTTGGTTGCCTGCTCCGCCCGTGTCAATGGGGCGCAAAAAAAAGCCCCTCGAACATCTTTAACTCGAGGGGCCTGTCGGTTTAATTTGATTAGCTGGTTACTATCGCACGCCTTTGCTCACACGGAGCCTACGGGCTTAGATGGACCCCCCATGTAGTAGAGCGGCAACACATGCAGACCAGCGAGTTTGTTAACTCTGTCACAAACATTTCTACTTTGATTCTACTTGTTCATCACTCGGCCTGTCAATAAGGATGATGTGCTTGAGTAACTGGCCTGTAAAGCGCTAAGCCTCGGTAAAGCGTGCGATCAATAATGGCAGGATCGGCGGTGGTTTAGAAGAGGCCGACTGGAGTGCCGGGCTTGGATGGTGTTCCGGCTAGGTTCGGACCCGGCAATTGACCCCGTAGCGGCCCAGAAATACAATCGAAACCGATATGGACCGAAAGACGCATATAAAAGAGGTATACTCCAAGTACTGGCTTACTGCTCGGGAAACCATCTATGGCTTCTCCAAGTACGATAGGAACCTCTGCACCTACATAACCGAGAACACTTCGCAGGGCGCGAAGCTCCTGGAAGTCGCCATCGGGACGGGATTTCCGTTCGCCGATTTCCTCCAAAAGGCCGGGTACTCGGTGCACGGTGTTGATATCGCCTCGAACCTCGTCGAGAAGTGCCTGCAACTAAATCCTGAGATCGAGGCTAAGGTCGGTGACGCCGAGGCGCTGGATTACCCCGACGGATTTTTCGACTGTACCTATTGCTTCCACTCCACCTGGTATTTCACCGATGTAAGCCAGGCCATAGACGAGATGGTCAGGGTAACCCGTCCCGGTGGTTTGATACTGTTCGATATACAAAACATGCACAACTCTGAGATCTGCTCAGGCTATCGGAGGAGGCGATTTCACACGACCCTTCTGGGCAGAACAATTCGGTACGCAAAACAGATTATGAAACTGATTTCGCGCAGGGGAACGGTGCGCTGGTCCTACGTCCTCTACGAAGTCCCGATAAGACCGGAGAAGGTGCGGGAGGACCTTAGCCGGATGCGTTTGAGGAGCGATGTATCTGGTTGGGAGGTATTTGTTCGCAACGAGGAGGACGAGTCTATTGAAGACCGGAACGATGAGGGGGCTTTCGAGGCGTATCCGAGACTGGTGTTCGCGGTACGCAAGTGATGAGGAACGCATCTCCACGCTTGAAGCTGGGCCTCGTTCTGCCTGGTCGCACTGACACGACACCGTGAATATTCCACAGACCAGCCCAAGCACATATCGATCCAAGCGCCTGTTCGATCTTACTATCCTATTTAGTGCTCATCTGCTGTTGTTGCCGATCTGGCTCGTGCTGTGGACGGTTATTCCGTTGCTGATATGGCTTGAGGACAGAGGTCCCATCTTCTACACGCAGCGGAGGATGGGAAAGGGTGGGGAAGAGTTCCACGTTTTGAAGTTCCGCTCTATGGTCAAGGGGGCGGAGGCCCACAGCGGCCCCGTCTGGGCGTCGGAAGGTGACCCGAGAGTTACTCGGGTAGGGCGACTGTTACGGGCCCGCGGACTGGACGAGCTGCCGCAGGTTATCAATATGTGGAAAGGCGACCTCAGCCTCGTGGGTCCGCGCCCTGAGCGGCCTGAGCTGTTTGAGGAGTTCGCCCGTGAGGTGCCCGATTTTCCACTGAGGCTCCAAGTCCGTCCCGGTCTGACAGGGCTGGCTCAGGTGTACGGCCGCTACGCCACCAGGCCTCGGGACAAGCTGCGCTACGACCTGATCTACATCAAGAAAATGAACTGGCGCCTTGACCTAAAACTGCTGTTTCTGTCCTCGCTGGTGACCCTGAGAGCGACCTGGCAGGCTGATGACAAGGCCTTGAAGTAGTCTGGTCTCCACTGCGTGATTGGCTTTTGTAGTCTGTGCGCGAGCACTCTGCGCCCTGAGGGCCATTCAGCCCCCTGCCCCGGGTGGTGTTTCGGGGTGTGCCTCTACGACGGTTAAACCCTCGTTGAACCACGTGTGGCGAGGCTCGTTCATAGTGGTCCTGCCGAAGGCGTGTAAGGGTTTCGTTGAGGCCAATTGAAGAGCCGGACACAACGCATTGATGCCGTGTGGCCACTTGACATGAGAGGGCTTGTGTCATATATTCAAATCAATGCGTTCGGAAAATGAACACATCCGAGACCTGGAGGACACGGCCTATCGGGAGCTGAGGCTTCTGGAGGAGGTCGACGAGAGTCCTCAGCTGAGCCAGCGAGGCTTAGCGAAGAGGTTGGGAGTCGCCCTCGGCGTGGCCAACCTCCTGCTGCGAAATCTGTCCACAAAGGGCTACGTCCGAATCAACCGCGTGGGCTGGCGGCAGTGGGTCTACTCCCTCACCCCGGCTGGGGTTGCCCGCAAGGTCCAGCTCACCCTCGGCTACGTCGACCGGTTCGTCGGCCACTACCAAGGCGTTCGGATGATGATACGCGCGGACCTCGAAGCCCACAGACTCAATGAGGACTCGCACGTCGCTATTTACGGGACGCCCGATTTTGCGGAGCTGGTGTACCTATCGCTCAGCGACATGGAGATCTCTGAGATCGAGATTTTCGACAACAAGTTGGAGCGGTCCAAGTTCCTGGGTAGGCCTGTGAAGAGGCTTGAGAGCTTGGTCTCCTCCGACTACGCCAAGGTTATCGTGGCGGCGTCTGTGGAGGTGGAGGCCCGATGTGATGAGCTGAAGGCCGCCGGAGTGCCTGAGGACAAGATCGTCACCCTGATGCAAAGCCACCAAGCCAAGGGAGCGTAGCTTGCATAGCCGGTGGTACGCCATTCGCACGAAGTCCTTGTGCGAATACCACGCAGCCCGCAACCTGGAGCGAGGCGGGTTTGAGGTGTTTTTCCCCTGTGTGCTTTCGCCCAGGTCCCGGCCTGGGCATATCGATGAACCCCTGTTTCCCGGCTACTTGTTCCTACGCCACAACCCCGAGAGTCAGGGCTGGCTTTCGCCGCTGCGGTTACCTGGGGTCCTCGGGTGGGTCCGCTTTGGCGACTGGGTTCCATCGGTGCCGGACGAGGTCATCGCCGAGTTGGCGGAGCGGGTGAAGCAGATTAATCGCAAGGGCGGGCTGTGGACCCGGTTCAAGCCTGGCGACAGGGTGCAGGTGGTGGATGGCAAGATCGAGAGCGTAGCCGAGGTGCTGGAGGAGGCGAAGTCACCCGAGGACAGGGTAAGGGTGCTGTTGGAGTTCATGGGTCGTTCGGTATTCGCCAAGGTCCCCTGGCGGAGCCTGCGCCCGTTCAGAGATGAGCTGATTCCAAGAGGTAGAAGCCGACCTCCTCGCCGGACCAGGGGAGGGGGTAGGTGGACCCGAGGCTTCGGGCCGCGGGCAGTAGAGGCTATATAGCACTCTCGTCGCAGAACCCACAACGGACACCCGTCGTCGTAGCCACCGCTCCGATGGGGGCCCTCGATAAGCAACGCGATAAAAACGGCCTATTCGAGGTCGGATGGCGAAGCTGTTCCTTCAGGGGCTCTCACAGACGGGCAAACGGCCTGGCGTATCGACTCCCAGTAACCATGAAGTGGCTTCAAATACATTCTGCTGATGGCGTGTTCCTTCCTCGGAAGGAGCGAACGCAGTCAGGGACGTGCGTGCTGGAACCAGCATCTTGTCTCTGATCCTCGTCACCGGCTGTGCCGGATTCATAGGGTGGAAGGTTAGCCAGCTGCTTCTGGATCAGGACGACACCGTGGTGGGTGTGGATAATCTCAGTGACGCCTATGATCCGCGGCTCAAGCGTTGGCGGCTGGGCACGCTGGAAGGCAAGCCGGAGTTCTCCTTTCATCAACTGGACATTTCGGAGGAGAATTTCGCCGAACGAATGTCTCAGGACATCCCCGGTCCGATCGATGCTGTGATCGACTTGGCCGCTCGTGCCGGAGTGAGAGATTCGACTACCAACCCTCGGGCTTACTACGACGCCAACGTGACCGGCGCTCTAAACCTTCTGGAGATGTGTCGAACGATGGGTGTCCCCAAGTTTGTGCTGGCATCTACGTCCAGCGTGTACGGCAACTCTGCGCTGCAGCCCTTCCGTGAAGACCTGCCCACAGACAGACCCCTTTCGCCATATGCGGCGTCGAAGAAGGCGGCCGAGGCCCTTTGCCACGTCTATAGCCATCTCCACGGCCTGGACGTGACCGTGCTCCGGTATTTCACGGTGTACGGACCGGCGGGCCGTCCGGATATGAGCATCTACCGGTTCGTCCGGTGGATGATCGAGAACGAGCCGGTCGTCGTGTACGGAGATGGCTCTCAGCAGCGTGACTTTAGCTATGTTGGTGATATCGCCCTGGGGACGGTGCTGGCGTTGAAACCGGTCGGCTTCGAGGTAATAAACCTTGGGTCTGACAGGCCGGTGGCCGTAGGGGACGTCATCAGGCGAATTGAGGGCCTCTTGGGAGCGAAGGCTCGCATCAATAACCATCCCCCGCACCCCGCGGACGTTCCCGCCACGTGGGCCGACGTAACCAAGGCGCGCGCAATACTGGGTTGGGAACCTGAAACCAGTTTGGACAAAGGCCTGGAACAGAGTGTGAAGTGGTACCAGGAAAATCGTAGCTGGGCCAAAGAGGTCTGCTGGCGTGACGCCGGGAGCGTCTGAGCGTCTGGCCGTTGTTGGCCTCGGGTACGTGGGCTTGCCCCTAGCGGCCGCCTTCGGACGGCAGGTGTCCACAATGGGGTTCGACATCGATGAGCAGCGGGTCCAGGAGCTTTGCGACGGGTATGACCGTAACGGCGAGGTATCGAAAAAGGAGTTGGAGACGTGCCGGCTTCACCTCACCGCCGATCCGTCCGACCTACGTAGGGCCGATTTCATCATCGTCGCCGTGCCAACGCCGGTGGACGAGGCCAAGCGCCCCGACACCTCCCATCTCGTTGAAGCCAGCCTCCTCGTGGGTGAGGCGCTGAAGTCGAGGGCCGCGCATAAGCCGTCCGATGGAGATTCTGGAGTCGCATCGAAGCCCATTGTGGTCTTCGAGTCGACGGTTTACCCCGGCTGCACCGAAGAGACGTGTATTCCTCAACTGGAGAAGAGCTCCGGCCTTACCGCAGGCCGCGACTTCAAGGTCGGCTACTCCCCCGAGCGTGTGAACCCTGGCGACTCACAGAGGGCTCTGGACAATGTCGTGAAGGTGGTTGCCGCTCAGGACACCGAAACGGTGGAGGTGATGGAGCAGGTTTACGGTCTGGTGGCCAAAGCCGGGACATACAGGGCTCCCGATATTCGAACGGCCGAGGCGGCCAAGGTCATAGAGAACGTGCAAAGGGACCTGAACATCGCATTGATGAACGAGCTGGCCATGTTGTTCGGGCGGATGGGTCTGGACACGCGTGAGGTAATAAGGGCGGCCCAGACCAAGTGGAATTTCCTACCGTTCGAGCCCGGCCTCGTCGGCGGACACTGCATTCCGGTAGATCCCTACTATCTGACTCATAAGGCGCAGGAGGTGGGCTACCATTCCGAGATCATCCTTGCCGGCCGCCGGATCAACGACGCGATGGGAGCCTACGTGGCCCAGACGACGGTGAAGCTGCTGGCGCGGTCTGGCAAAGCGGTGGGCGATACCTCGATATTAGTTCTCGGCAGCGCGTTTAAGGAGAATGTAAGGGACGTGCGTAACAGCCTCGCGGTGGATTTGGTGCGGGAGTTAGCCTCCTATGGAGCCAGGGTACAGGTTCACGATCCGCTTGTAGGCTCGAACACGTTAAAACAGCTCGGCCTCGACGTCGTCTCAGATCCGTTCTCAGATGGGGCCGGAGGTGCCCGCGGACTCTACGACGCCGTGGTCCTGGCTGTGCCTCACCGCTCCTTCACCGAGATGAGGCCAGAGTCTTACCGGACGCTCATGCGTGACGACGGCACACTGGGGGTGCTTGTGGACGTGAAGGGAGTGATGCCGTCCGAGTGGGTACGGGAGCATAGCAGTGATTTTTTGTACTGGAGGCTCTAAGCTCGCGTGGCGACACCGGACCACAGTCAAACTGCTGGGCGGCTTGAGAAGCCCATATTGACCAAGAACGTACCTATTCTCAGGATCCCTTTCTCACAGAAGGATGTCAGGTTTATACAGGAGGGGATCGACGATATTCTCGACTCCGGGTTTCTGTCTATGGGCAAATACACGCGCGAGTTCGAGGCCCTTTTCGCGGAGTTTGCCCAAGCGCGCCACGCCGTCTCCTGCAGCAATGGCACCACCGCAATCGAGCTCATCCTACGGGCGTTGGAGATAGAGGGTGGGTCCGTCATCGTTCCTACCAACACGTTCCTGGCAACCGCCTGCGCCGTGATGCACTCGGGAAATCGGGTAATCTTCGCCGACTCGGACCCATCTACACTCTCTCTGGACGTGGCCGACGTTCGCCGGCGGCTGACCGACGACATCAAGGCGGTCATTCTGGTCCACATAGGGGGAATTATTTCCCCAGCCGTATTCGAACTCCAAGAGCTGTGCAGAGACCGTGGGATCCACTTGATAGAGGACTGCGCCCACGCGCAGGGCTGCTCTATCAACGGCCACCACGCAGGTACCCTGGGCGTTGCCGGTGCGTTTTCCTTCTTTTCGACGAAGGTGCTCACCACGGGGGAGGGAGGCATGGTGACCACGAGCTCTGATGAGTTGGCGGAGCGGATGCGGATGATCCGGAACCACGGCAAGAACCCGGAGATGGGCAACAGGATGTCTGAGTTAGGCCACAACTACAAGCTGAACGAGTTCACCGCCATGCTGGGAGTCGGTCAGCTGCGCAAGGCGCCTGCCCTGATGGAAGAACGCCGCCGCGTCGCCGCCTTCTACGACGAAACAGTGCCGGCGATTTCAGGCGTTCGCCCCGTACGTGTGCCCGATAACGCCGGCAGCACCTACTACAAGTACATCGCGTATCTCGATGAGGGCTACGACCGGGGAGAAGTCAAGCGGATACTAAAGGAAAAGTACGGGGTCTCGCTTACGGGAGAGGTGTACGCCGAACTGTGCCACACCGAGCCGCTGTGGGAGCGTTACACCTACTGCGGGCGCCGGCGAAGGGATGGCCGGGCATCATGCCATCGATGGCCGTCGTGTGGGTGCGATCGGATGCAGAGCGGATTTCCTCAGGCCGAATACATTAGCCGCCATCACGTTTGTCTGCCTTCGTACCCGGGGCTGACCGAGGCGGAGATGGAACACGTTGTGACGTCGCTTGAAAGTGCGCTGAGAGAGGCGAGGGAGAGCTAACAGTGCGGGTGCTTGTGACCGGAGGGTCTGGGTTTATCGGCTCGCACGTGGCTGATCGGCTGTGTCAACAGGGCGTAACCGTCCGCGTGTTCGACCTGGTGGCCCCGACGTTCCGCGACGACCTTGAGTTCCATCAGGGAAACATTCTCGACTTGGACGGTCTGTGTGAGGGCATGACAGGAGTGGACTCCGTGGTACACCTGGCCGCCGTGGCCGACGTCAAGGACGTTTTCCAGGAGCCCCTTTACGCTGAGGAGGTCAACGTGCGCGGCACTGTCAACGTGCTGGAGGCCATGAGACGTTCGAAGGTGCGGCACATAGTGTACGGGAGCACGGTTTGGGCATATAGCGACTGCGACGAGGCGGAGGTGGACGAAGATACCCCCATCCATGCACCGTCTCACCTCTACACGGTCACGAAGGTCGCCTCCGAGTTTTACTGTCGAGCCTATTCGCAGCTTTACGGCACCGAGTACACGGTACTTCGGTTTGGGATCCCTTATGGACCTCGCTCGCGGGATGGGGCCGTCGTGCCTATATTTGTGGAGAAGGCGCTGTCAGGCAAGCCCCTGACCATCGCCGGCGACGGCTCGCAGTTCAGGAAGTTCGTATATGTCGAGGATCTGGCAGAGGGGGTGGCGCTGGCGCTGAAGCCCGTTGCGCGAAACCGAATGTACAACCTCGATGGCGAGGAGAAGGTGACGATCCGCCAAATTGCCGAGGTCATAAAAGCAATCATCGGCGATGTCAGTATCGAATACGTCGAGTCGAGGCCTGGCGACTTTTCCGGCATTGAGGTTTCGAGCAGCCGTGCCAGGGAAGAGTTGGGTTGGGAGCCAAGAGTCGATTTCGAGGAGGGTATCAGGCGTTATATCGCTTGGTACCGTCGCCGGCAAGCGGATCAACGTAAATCGCAGGGTCAGGTGAATTCCGTTCTGTGAGTAAGCATGGGCGGCACAAATGAAAGCCCTTTGGATCGTGTCAAACTATCCTACCCCTCGGAATCCGACTTCTGGGACTTTTATAAAGGAGCTGGCCGCCAAGGTAGGCGCCGCGTGCAACCTCACCGTCCTCGTGCTCGTTCCATTGTTCCCTCCGACGGAGCGCTATGCCGCCGAGAGCCGTGCTACGGCACACTTACCCGATCAGTCCTCAATGGACACCTTCACCGTGAAATACCTCAAAGTACCATACGTGCCTCAATGGAGGCTCCCGGAGAGTCTGGCGACCGGGCTGAGCAGCTTGCTTACAACTCTGTTTGTGCTGTGGTGGGTGATCAGGCGAAGCATAAGGCCCGACCTCGTTCACGCCCACATGGGCCTGAACGTGTTCGTCGGCAGAGTGGTGGGTCTCTGGCGCATAGCGCCGTTGGTCACCACCGTCAACGGGTCCGACATCAACTATGGCACCCAGGTACGTCCCGGCAACGGGTTCCGACGATGGGCGACTCTGTTCGGTCTCCGCTCCAGCCGCAGGGTGATCGGGATAAGTCAAGCTCTCTGCCAGAAGGTCGTGTCTCTAGGCGTACCGGAGTCCAGGGTCGTGCACATTCCGGATGGCTTCGATAAGTCCAGGTTCTATCCGATGGACCAAGCGGAGGCGCGACGGAAGCTGGACCTTCCCGTGCACGGGAAAATACTGCTTTCGGTCGGGAACCTGGTCCCCGTTAAGGGCTTGGACGTCTTAATCGAGGCGTTCGGCAAATGCCAGCAGGCGGCCGGTGACGTTCGCCTCTACTGTGTCGGAGGTGGTTCCGAGAGTCGTCGGCTGCAGGCCATGGTCCGCGACATGAGGTTGACGGAGGAGGTCTTTTTCCCGGGGCGACGTCCACACCCTGAGGTCTCTTTGTGGATGAACGCTTGCGACCTGTTCGTCATGTCCAGCCGAAATGAGGGATGGCCATCGGTCTTGTCCGAGGTGCTGGCCTGCGGCAAACCCGTGGTTGGCACCAGGGTAGGGGGAGTCCCTGAGATCATTAATGAGGAATCTCTGGGTGAACTCGTGGACCCGGACAACCCCGAGGCCCTCGCTGATGCCATCGACAGAAACCTCCAGCGCCGGTTCGATGCCGACGCCATTTGCGAATACGCGCAGCAGTTCGACTGGAGCCGTATAGTCCCTCGGGTGCTGGAGGTGTATGAGTCCGCTGGGGTTCAATTATGAAGGCGCCGGGAATAGCCGTGATCGGGTGTGGCTACTGGGGTGTAAACCTGGTGCGTACTTTCAGAGACCTCGACGCCCTTGCGATGGTCTGCGACACCTCACCCGACGCTCGAGCGCACGCCTGTGAGATCGCTCCAGGTACCGAACAAGCTGGCGACATGAACACCGTTCTCTCCTCGCCCGAGGTACGCGGTGTGGTCATTGCTACGCCGGCGGAGACTCACTATGAGTTGGCCAAGCTGGCCTTGGACGCGGGCAAGGATGTGTTCGTTGAAAAGCCTCTGGCCCTGGCCTACGAGCAGGGAAGAGACCTGGTGCATCTGGCTAAAGAAGAAGCGCGCGTGCTGATGGTAGGTCACGTCCTCGAATACCATCCGGCGATCGCGCGATTGCTCTCCATGGTCCAGGGAGGGGAGCTAGGGAACTTGCGATACATCTACTCCAACCGCGTGAGCCTGGGGAAAGTAAGGCGCGAAGAGAATATCTTATGGAGCTTCGCACCGCATGATATCGCCGTGATTCTGAGGCTGATGGGAGGTGCGCCGTTACAGGTCAACGCCTGCGGAGGAAGCTACATACAGCACGATGTGGCGGACGTGACAGTGACAAATCTGCTGTTTGACGATGGCGCGCGGGCGCATATCCATGTCTCCTGGCTTCACCCGTTTAAAGAGCAGCGGCTCGTGGTAATCGGTTCCAAAAAGATGGCCAGCTTCGATGATGTCGCCAAGCGCCTTTTGATATACGACCAGAGAGTGGAGCTAGAACATGGAGAACCCATGCCGATCCGCGCCGATGGCGAAGAGGTGGGATTTCCCTCCGATGAACCGTTGAGGTTGGAATGTGAGGCGTTTCTTGATTCGATTATCACGCGCGAGCCTCCGATTTCGGACGGCTACTGCGGCCTGCGAGTGCTTGCGGTATTACAGGCGGCGCAGAGCTCGCTCATTAGAAATGGTGAGCCTGTGTCTCTATCGTCGGAGGCGTTTGGCGATGGTGAGCTTGCACGGCGTCTGTGATGGCTAGCGATTTCTACTTTCATCCCAGCGTAGTCCTAGACCACCCTTGCGAGATCGGTCCAGGGACTCGGATCTGGCACTTCAGCCATGTTATGCCCCACGCTCGAATCGGAGAGGGCTGCACTCTCGGACAGAACGTGTTCATAGGAGAGGGAGTGGTCATCGGCGACAACGTCAAAATTCAGAACAACGTCTCCGTGTACCAGGGCGTCGAGGTGGAGGATGATGTTTTCTGCGGGCCGTCGTGCGTATTCACGAACGTCGTCAACCCTCGGTCGCAGGTGCCTCGTCGTGGACAGTATGAAAGGACCCTGGTGGGCAGAGGTGCGACTATCGGCGCCAACGCCACCATCATATGCCCGACCGTTATTGGGCGTTACGCCTTCGTAGGGGCGGGCGCCGTGGTCAGAGGCGACGTGCCCGATTATGCCCTGATGCTGGGTGTCACCGCCGTGCAGAAAGGCTGGATGAGCCGCCATGGGCATCGGCTTAAGAACTCGGACGCCGACGGTCTAATGGTGTGTCCTGAAAGCGGATGGAGATACGAGGAGGTCAAACCTGGAGCACTGCGATGTGTGGACTGGCCCGAAGACAGACCCTTAGACAATGGCCCGAGTGACAAGGGGTAAGAGAGCGCTGTGACAAGAGGTCAGGTATCTCAAACCGGCGTCAATGCGTTGATACCCTTGTTGGACCTGAAAGTCCAGTACGCGTCCATAAGAGAGGAAGTACTCGTTGCGGTGGAGCGGGTGCTGGAATCCCAGAGGTTTATTCTCGGACCTGAGGTCGAGGGTTTTGAGAGAGAATTTGCCGTCTATTGTGGGTGCGAGGCCGCGGTCGGCGTGTCGTCAGGAAGCGACGCCCTGCTTGTCTCGTTAATGGCCATCGGATTGAGGCCAGGCGATGAGGTGATCACGACACCTTACACGTTTTTCGCCACCGCGGGAGCGATTGCCCGTCTAGGGGCCAAGCCGGTGTTCGTGGATATCGACCCCATCAGCTACAACATTGATCCTGCTGGGATTGAGCCCGTGATTACTCCTCGTACCCGCGCTATCGTGCCAGTCCATCTGTACGGACAGATGGCGGAGATGGACCCGGTTATGGACATCGCCGGCGACCATGGTCTGTACGTCATAGAAGATGCCGCCCAGGCTATCGGGGCCGAATACAAGGGAAAACGCGCTGGCTCTGTCGGACATCTTGGGTGCTTTAGCTTCTTCCCCTCGAAGAACCTCGGTGGCTTCGGCGACGGCGGGATGGTGACGACCAACGATGCCGAGCTCGCCGACCGAGTGAGGATGCTGCGCAGCCACGGCTCCGGCGACAAGTACCGCATCAAGGAGATCGGCGGAAACTTTCGGCTGGACGCGCTACAGGCGGCCGTGTTGCGAGTCAAGCTCGGACATCTGGATGAGTGGACCGAAGCCCGCCGGGGTAATGCCTTGGCATATCGAACGCTATTTGAAGGAGTGGGTCTGGGCGCCTCGTCACAGCTGCTGAAACGTTCAGAGGATGGAGTACCTTCGAGAGGCACACGTAGCGATATGACACTCCCCGTTGAGCTACCGGACCGTCGTCACGTTTACAACCAGTTCGTAGTTAGAAGCGCACGCCGGGACGCCCTTCGGGCTTACCTCACTGAGCGGCGGATCGGGAGCGAGATCTACTATCCCGTCCCGCTACACCTGCAAGAGAGCTTTGGGGACCTCGGGCATAAGGCCGGGGCTTTTCCAGCCAGTGAGAGCGCCGCGCATGAGACATTGGCGGTCCCCATCTATCCTGAGCTTACCGACGAGATGGTCGCTACGGTTGTGGGCGCTATAAGCGACTTTATTGCCAGGGAGACCGTCTGAGTGTTGAAGGTACTGACCGTCGTGGGCGCGCGACCCCAATTTATCAAGGCGGCCCCGGTAAGCAGGGCGCTCAAGGAGGCGGGGCACGCGGAGTATCTCGTTCACACCGGGCAACACTACGACTACGAGATGTCCCAGGTGTTTTTCGAGGAGCTAAGCGTTCCCCGGCCCGACATCAACCTGGAAGTGGGCTCCGGTCCGCATGGCCGGCAAACGGGACAGATGATGGCCCTCATCGAGGAGGTGTTGCAAGAGCAACGGCCAGACTGGGTGGTGGTGTACGGAGACACTAACTCCACGATGGCCGGAGCCCTTGCGGCCGCCAAGCTGAGAATGCCTGTGGTGCATGTCGAGGCGGGCCTGCGCTCCTTTAACCGCGAAATGCCTGAGGAGGTCAACCGAGTAGTCACCGACCATCTTTCGACCCGGCTCATGTGCCCGACGAAGCGAGCGGTGGACCAGCTCGCCTCTGAAGGCGTCGTGGAGGGAGCGATACTCACCGGTGACGTGATGCTGGACGCGTTTGAGCACGATCGCGTGATTTCACGCGGGAAACCATCGGCCCTGGACCGCCTCGGCCTTGGCCAGGATGGCTACGTCCTGATGACTCTGCATCGCGCCGCTAATACCGACAATTTGAAGACCTTTGCCCTGCGTATGGAGCAGGTGGGCGCCCTCGGCCAGACGGTTGTGTGGCCGGGCCATCCAAGAGCAGTGTCGGTTCTTAGTGGAGGGCAGAAGAAGCTGCCCGACAACGTTCGCCTAATCGATCCCACGGCTCGCCTGGAGACGATCCAGCTCCTAGAAGGGGCTTCAGCTTTGATTACCGACAGCGGCGGCCTCCAGAAGGAGGCCTACTGGGCCCAGGTCCCGTGCTTCACACTTAGGACGGAGACCGAGTGGGCCGAGACCGTCGAGGCGGGATGGAACACCCTGGTTTCCGGCAGTCTTCACTCGTTGCGGGACGTTATTGAGGCCTGGCGGCGTCCATCGGCCCGGCCTGACTACTATGGGGATGGCTGTGCGGCCGAAGCGGTGGTTAAGGCTCTCGGTGGGAGCGTGTCAGGGTCGGACCCATCGCGGGAATCTGCGGCCACCGCGGGCCGGAGGGAATAGGGCTTGCACGCCGACTTCAAAACCGAGGACCCACGGCGCACGGAGGGTATTTCCACCTTTGCAGGAATGAAATACGTTGGGAAGAGGCTGCTCCGTCACAAGTATACACTCGGGGCCGTGCTAGTGCTTTCTATTGGAGTTGCGCTGGCGGAGGGCCTTAGCTTAGGGCTCGTGCTTCCTTTCCTCGAGAGCATACGCGGAGAGGGCAGCTCGTCCACTGTAAGCGACACTCCTGCCGGCATCCTTATTCCATTCTTCGAGGATCTATCGACCGTGGCGAAGATCCGCACTATTGCCATCGCGCTGTTCCTCATCCAGGGAACCAAATCAATCATGATGTACCTCAGCACCAGGCTGGAGATTCGCTTGCAGATCAAGGTCGAGCGAGACTTTCGTATCGGGGTGTTCGAGCATCTCCTCAGGGCCGGCATGGGATTCATTTATAAGGAGAAGCTGGCCAACCTCTTCACGATCCTGCACAACTTCACCGGCAACAGCGCCAACCTGGCGAGGACGATGGTTAGCACCATCCCCTACATAACCACCCTAACCCTTTATGTTGTGCTGCTGTTGACTATTTCCTGGGAGCTAACCCTAGTGGCCATCGGCATGGCTGGCCTGACCACTGTCATGATGGGGCGTCTGACCGGCCAGCTTCGAGTTTGGGGAAGCAAGTACAACCAGGCGGCGGTGCGCCTCAACCATGTGGGACTTGAGAGCTTGAGCGCCATGCGGCTCATCAGGCTTTTCGCGCGCGAGGATTACACGAGGGAGCGATTCATCCATGGCGTGGACGATCTGCAACAACAGGCATACGGCAGAAGTAGTCTGCAGGCATTGGTCTCACCGCTCTTTGCCGCGTCAAATGTGCTGGTCTTAGCTCTGTTGCTGGTGGCGGCCACGTTCATCTTTCAGCAAGATGACACCGCATGGGTCGAGTTGGCGGTCATTTTCATGGTGGTGCTGTTCCGTTTAATGGGCCCCACCAGCAACTTGAACAGCGCTCGGGCGCGGATCGCAGGATACATCCCAGCCCTTCAGTCGATGATCGAGTTTTTCCGGAACGAGGACAAACAGTTTCTCCCCGAGGGCGCGGCCGAGTTTAAGCAGTTGAGGGATGGGATTGAGCTGGAGAGAGTATCATTTCGCTACTCTTCAACCGACTCCTATGTGTTGAAGGACGTGAGCTTCGCCATCCCCAAGGGGAAGATGACGGCGATCGTAGGGGCGTCGGGCAGCGGTAAATCCACTCTCGTAAGCCTCCTGGCCCGGCTGTACGATCCCACGGAGGGGTGCCTCGCTGTCGATGGCGTGGACCTCAAGGACTATAAATCGAGCACATGGCGCAGGCGAGTCGGGGTTGTGAGCCAGGACACCTTTCTCTTTAACGATACACTTCGTTCCAACATCCGGTTCGGACGACTCGATGCCACCGATGAAGAGATCGAGGACGCCGCTCGTAAGGCCAATGCCCACCAGTTCACGCTAGATATGCCGGACGGCTACGAGACCATGCTGGGCGATCGCGGAATACGCCTTTCGGGAGGCGAGGGCCAGCGGGTGGCCATCGCTCGCGCTATCCTCGCCGAGCCCGAGCTGCTGATTCTGGATGAGGCCACCAGTGCTCTCGATACGGAGGCTGAGCGGCTTGTACAGGAGGCCATCGACCGCGTGACCGAGCAGCGCACTGTGGTGGCTGTCGCACACAGGCTCTCCACCATCCGCGAGGCCGACAACATCGTGGTCCTGGAGAAGGGAGAGGTCGTGGAACAGGGCACGCACGACGAACTCATCGCAAAACGAGGCCGCTACTGGCACTTTGTGCGGCTGCAGGACCTGGGTCCGGATGGGGACGGTGAAGAGGTAGAAGTCGATGGTGGTCCGGCCAAAGCCCAGGTTCCCCGAGCGGCCATTAAAGGTAAGCTGCCGAGTTCGCCAGAGAAGACTGGATAGAAAATACTGTCCGAAAGATATTCGAACGAGATGGGTTGTACACAAGCGGGAAGGTCAAAACGGTCCCGTTTATGACGCTCTGAAGGATGTGCTGTGAGTGTTACTAACTCTTCCCGTCTCAATATCATGCATGTGGTAGGTGCCCGGCCGAACTTTGTGAAGGTCGCGCCACTCATGCGAGAGATGGCAAGATATCCGGACGAGTTTCAACAAGTCCTCGTCCATACGGGTCAACACTATGACTACAATATGTCCAAGGTCTTTCTTGAGGAACTGGAGTTACCGATTCCTGACGTGTACCTGGGAGCTGGGTCTGGGAGCCACGCGCAGCAGACTGCAAAGGTGATGATGAACTTTGAGCCTGTGCTGCTGGAGCGAAGGCCTGACTGGGTTTTCGTGGTAGGCGATGTGAACTCCACGCTCGCGTGTGCCTTAACAGCCGCCAAACTCGGTATGCACTTGGCTCATGTAGAAGCCGGGCTGCGTTCTTACGATTGCACCATGCCTGAGGAGTATAACCGTCTCCTCACTGATCAGATAGCCAACTTGCTCTTCACTCCGTCTTCGGACGCCGATAAAAACTTGCTTCGAGAGGGGATCTCCCCAGATCGAATCCATTTCGTAGGTAATGTGATGATCGACACGCTGGTGCGTTTGCTTCCCAAGGCTGCAGAACGTTGGAACAAACGCTTGACTGAGCGATTCAGCATTAAGAAAACCACACGGTACATCCTAGTTACCCTGCATCGTCCTTCCAACGTGGATGCGCCAGCTGCGCTTAAAGAGCTTGTTGCCACTCTGACTGAGGTGGCTCGCGATTTGCCGGTTATCTTTGCGGTCCATCCCCGTACTCGGAGTCGATTGGACGAGCTCGGTATAGATGGAGCGGCATCTAGCGGGTGTCATCTGCACCTGACCGAACCCCTTCCATACGTGGACTTTCTGGCCCTCGAGCAACATGCCGCACTGGTGTTGACCGATTCCGGTGGAGTTCAGGAGGAGACCACCTATCTGGGTGTTCCTTGTCTTACCATCCGATCGAATACTGAGCGGCCTATTACCATCACCCAAGGCACTAATCAGCTCGTTTCGCAAGATAGAGAGTCACTACTGGGTACTATAAGTCAGACTCTGGCCAACAATAATCCGCTGGGATCCGACTACGAACCACCAGAACTGTGGGACGGGCAGGCTGCCAGGCGCGTAGTGGATGTGATGCGGAGTAGCTAGCAGCCGAGCCCTGCGATGGATTGCACGTTGATGGTGATCACAGCCCGTGGAGGTTCAAAGTCTGTGCCGCGGAAGAACTTGGCGCCAGTCGGAGGAAAGCCTCTGATCTGGTGGACAATCAAGGCAGCGCTAAAGGGCGATTACCCCAGAAGGGTCATCGTGTCGACTGACGATGAGGAGATCGCTCAGACGGCGTCAGAGATCGGTGCGGAAGTGCCTTTCATTAGACCGACAGATCTGGCGCAAGATGATACCCCTGGTGTAGCCCCGGTCGTTCATGCGGCGCAGTGGCTGGAAAAACACGAGAGCTACCGATCCGAATTTGTAATGCACTTGCAGCCTACGTCCCCACTCCGGACATCAGAGGATATAGATGCTGTGATCGCGTTGGCGCTGCGGTTAGAGGCCGACGCTGTGGTGAGCGTAACACCGGCCCACCACCACCCCTACTGGTTGAAGCAACTCGACCAGAATGGGCGCATCAGTGATTTCACCCCGCTAGAACACCCGGTTGAGAGTCGCCAGGGCCTTCCTGACCTGTATGCGCTGAACGGTACCATTTACCTAGCACGCCGGCATGTGCTGCTTAAGGATCAGAGTTTCTATAAGCGAAAGACCTTCGGGTACGTAATGCCGCCGGAACGATCCCTTGACATTGACACAAAGTGGGACCTTTATCTGGCGGACCTTGTCCTGAGAGACCAGAATCGCGTTGGCCGTGATTAGCATCCAGGGACACCCCATAGGGACTGGACATCCCTGTTTCGTTGTTGCCGAAGCTGGTGTGAACCACAACGGCGATATCGAGCTAGCCAAGCGGCTGGTTGACGTGGCCGCGGATGCTGGCGCCGACGCGGTCAAGTTTCAGACATTTCGGGCCGATACCCTAGTGGTCCCTGATGCACCCAAAGCCGACTACCAGCTGCAAACCACCGACTCCGGCGAATCGCAATACGAGATGCTGAAGAGCCTTGAACTGTCTGACGAAGCCCACCGGCTGTTGCTGGACCGCTGTAATGAACGTGGGGTCCTGTTTATGTCCACTCCCTTTGACGAAGACAGCGCCGACTTCTTAGATGAGTTGGGCGTTCCGGTCTTCAAGATGGCCTCACCTGAGATAACCAACCTGCCGTTTCTAGCCCACACGGCCAGCAAGGGGAAGCCGATGGTCGTATCCACAGGCACGGCAAGCATCGGAGAGGTTGAAGGGGCCGTCCGAGCAATCGAGGAAGCGGGCAACGATCAGATCGTTCTGCTGCACTGCGTCAGCAGTTACCCGGCCGACCCCGCCGATGCGAATTTGCGGGCCATGCAGACTATGGAGATGGCCTTTAACAGGCCAGTTGGGTACTCCGATCACACGCCCGGGATCGAAGTCGCACTGGCTGCCGTGGCCCTGGGGGCGTGCATCATCGAGAAACACTTCACGCTCGACCGCGGGCTGCCGGGCCCCGATCACAAGGCCTCCCTGGAGCCGGCTGAGCTGGGGGCACTGACTACAGGGGTTTCCATAGTGCAAAGCGCCTTGGGCCACGGCCGAAAACAACCAGCGGCCTGTGAGAACAGCGTTGCGGCCACCATGCGCAAGAGCCTGGTCGCAGCTCAGGACATTCCAGCGGGAGCCGTACTAGAACGGAAGTTGATGGCCGCACGGCGGCCCGGGTCCGGCCTGCCACCGGCGATGCAACCCTATCTGGAGGGGCGGCGGGTTCGATACGATATCAAAGCGGGCTCCCTCCTCGAGTTGGAGATGGTTGAATGAGGACCATCGGCGCCGTAACCGTCGCTCGTTCAGACTACGGCATCTACCTGCCGGTCCTACGTCGGATACAGGAAGACCCGGATCTGCGCTTGCGTCTCATAGTGTCCGGGATGCACCTTTCGCCCGAGTTCGGCATGACCGTGCGGGAGATCGAGCGGGACGGTTTCGAGATCGGCGATCGCGTCGAGATGCTACTGTCTTCGGACTCTCCCGAGGGTATAGCCAAGTCGATGGGCCTTGGTACGGCCGGGTTCGCCCAGTCTTACGCTCGGTCCTGTCCCGACATCCTGCTGGTGCTGGGCGACCGGTTCGAGATGCACGCAGCGGTGGTTGCGTCGCTTCCCTTCAAGCTCCCAGTCGCACACATCCACGGCGGTGAGTCCACCGAAGGGCTGTTCGACGAGCCCATTCGTCATTCAATTACGAAAATGAGTCACCTTCATTTCGTGTCTACCCAGATGTACGCGGAGCGGGTGATCCAGATGGGTGAGGCGCCATGGCGGGTGGTGGTAAGCGGTGCGCCCAGGCTCGACAGCCTGCGCACCATCCGTCTTTTGGATCGACCAGCGCTGAGTAAAACGTTCGGACTGGATCTTTCTGAGCCTCCTCTCCTGGTTACCTTTCACCCGGTGACACTCGAATACGAGGATACCGAGCGTCAGGTGACAGAGCTACTAGCGGCTCTGACCGAAGTGGGGTTAGGCGTTGTCTTCACCTACCCTAACGCCGATACCAGGGGGCGCCGCATCATAGATATGATAAGGACGTTTACCGACCGTCATCAGCGCGCAACCGCCGTCGTAAATCTGGGCCCCGATGCCTACTTCAGCCTCATGGCCCAGTCTGTTGCGATGATAGGAAACTCGTCGTCCGGCATCATCGAAGCGGCCTCATTCAAGCTTCCGGTGGTGAACATCGGAAACCGCCAGAGGGGCCGGATCAGGGGCGAGAATGTTATCGACGTCGGCTCCAGCCGCGAAGAAATTGTCGCGGGAGTCCGCGAGGCTACATCACCGGCCTTCCGGGCTGGACTGGATGGGCTGGCCAATGATTACGGCGATGGGCACGCCGCAGAGCGGATAGTCGAAAAGCTCGCGAGCGTCAAGCTGGATGGCGAACTGCTTCTCAAGCGATTCCACGACCTGAGTTCCCGGGACTGATGCGAATACTATTCGTTGGGGCCGTTGAGTTCAGCAGACACTGTCTTCAAGAGGTGCTGGGGTGCGGTGGCAACGTGGTAGCCGTTTTCACCCTCGCCGATAAAGACGCGGCGTTCCACGCTGACTACGCGCACCTGTCGGACACGGCAGGTCTCCACGCCGTTCGCACCTATGAGATCGATAACATCAATGCGCCGCAAACCGTCGAGCTGATCAGGTCTCTCCGCCCCGATGTGATCCTCGTCTTCGGCTGGTCACAAATCGTGTCCAAGGAGATACTGCGTATTCCGCCTCTTGGGTGTATTGGCACCCATCCGGCGCTGTTACCGCTAAACCGTGGCCGTCACCCTATAGTCTGGGCGCTGGTCGATGGGCTGACGGACAGTGGCCTGACCTTTTTCTATCTGGACGAAAAGGCGGATAGCGGGGATATCCTCTGGCAGAAGGCCTTTCCGATTACACTCGAAGACGACGCAGGTTCGGTCTATCGCAAGATCGAGGCGCTGGCCAGCGAAGCCATCCGAAAGCTGCTGCCGCAGCTCGAGAGCGGAACGGCCCCCCGCACGCCTCAAGACCACACACGAGCTACATACCGCAGAAAACGGACCGAAGAGGACGGCGAAATCGATTGGAGCACTCCCAGCATGGGCATCCACAATCTGATACGTGCCTTGACACGCCCGTATGTAGGGGCGCACACCTACATTGACGGTACCAGAGTGTTCATATGGCAGGCCAGGCTACCTGCTGGTCCTGGACCGCAAGAAGCCCTGAGCCTGGGACCAGGCACCATATTTAATCGGACCGAAGCGGGGATCGACGTTCGTACTGGCGACGGAAATCTGTTGATAGCGGAATACGAGTCAGAGAACTCTGTGCCGCTTGTTGTGGGCGCTCGGTTGGGGGGGTTGGCATGAGGGTTCTAACCATCTCGGCTCATCCCGACGACGAGACTCTGGGATGCGGAGGTGCGTTACTCAGACATCGGGCGGCTGGCGATAGCATATTCTGGCTTATCGTTACTCAGCCCTATGAGCCCACGTGGACAGCGAAAACGGTTGAGCGCAAGGCCCTGGAGGTCGAGCGTGTGTCGGAAGCGTATGGGGTGGAGAAGCACTTTAAGCTAGGATTTCCCACGGTGCGACTCGATACCTACCCGCAGGAGGAGTTGATCGGTCGGATTGGCGAGGTCGTCTCCGAGGTTGGCCCGGAGGTCGTGTATGTTGTGCACGGTGGGGACGTCCACACCGACCATCAGGTGGTATTCACCTCCACCATGTCGGTTCTGAAGCCGTTTCACCTCCGTCGGCTCGCTGTCCGTCGCGTGCTGTGCTACGAGAGTTTATCATCGACAGAAGCTGCACCTCCTGCTCCCGACCGTGCATTTATTCCTCAGGTCTTCTGCGATATTTCATCCCACATTGATCGAAAAATCGAGATCTTGGGGATGTACGAAACAGAGCTGCAGCCCGACCCAATGCCTCGCTCTGCATCTGCCGTCCGCGCCCTAGCTCGCTACCGGGGAGCGTCGATCAGTGTTGAATACGCGGAAGCCTTCATGCTGATCCGTGAGGTGACGTGAAGCGATGATGAGGGTGATCGGGCTCGGCGCAGGCGGGCACGCCAAGGTTGTGATCGAGATCCTGCGGCTAACAGGTGGGTACGAATTGGTCGGGCTGCTTGACCCGAATCAACGACTTTGCGGCAGCCGTGTGTCGGACGTACCTGTGTTGGGGAACGATAGTCTGTTACCAAAGCTCTACTCGCAAGACGTGCGACACGCGTTCATAGGAGTGGGAGGGACTAGAGATACGAAGCCTAGGCGAACGCTCTACGAGTCCGTTCTGCACGAGGGGTTCGAACTGGTGGACGCCATCCACCCGAATTCTGTGGTCTCTCACTCGGCCCGCCTTGGCATTGGCCCTACAGTGATGGCTGGCGCCGTGGTCAACGCAGACGCGACTTTGGGCGACAATGTCATCGTTAACTCCACTGCGATCGTGGAGCACGATTGCGTCATCGAAGACCACGTTCACATTGCAACTGGCGCGAAGCTGGGTGGAAACGTGAGAGTGGGAGCAGGAGCCCACATTGGCCTGGGAGCGAGTGTTAGACAGTCCATTACCATAGGCGCTGACGCCGTAGTTGGGGCCGGGGCGGTAGTCGTGAAAGACGTGCCACAGGGAGTTCTAGTTGTGGGCGTGCCGGCACGCCCGGTCGAACGCGTCGAAGCCTAGATGAAACGCGCGGACTGGGCTCAAGCCATGGTCTGCTCGGGGTCTGATCACCGAAGAGCCATGGGTGGTAACCCGGCTAACCAGCGACGCACACTCAAGTGGCTATTTCCGGATCGTAAAGATGAATGACGGACCTATACTCTTGACAGGTGTATATCGGAGTGGAACCACTCTGGTAGCTCAGTTGCTGAACAATCATCCCAGACTGAGGATCATCTGCGATACCCTGCATTTCTTCAGGTTCTACCTGGACCGAAATCTGACGTCCGAGGAAGGGTATTTTGAGATAGCGGCGGAAGCGCATGAGCGTCTGAGCAAACGATTTGGCATATCGGTTCCGGGTGGCACGCGTTCTTGAACGGCTGAGGGCTAATTCTGACGTTCAGCTAAGAGATGTGTACGAAGCGATAATGGTCGAGACCTTCTGCGATGGACGTCTGGACATGCGATGGGGCGAAAAGTCTCTGATGCAATGGTCCAACATTCCTCTTTTCTTTGAGATGTTTCCTAACGGTCAGGTGGTCCATATGGTCCGTGATCCGCGGGATGTCCTCGCCTCGTATCGTGAGTTTACCAATGAGGTGCAATTTAGGTACCTTGACGCTGTTTCGCCTGCTTGAACTCCATGGAATGGGCCGCGACCGTGGGCTCAGAATTATCCGGTGAGCGGTACATAACGTTACGGCACGAGGATGTGGTGACTAGGCCGGAGCAGACTATTCGAGACCTATGCCGGTTCTTCGCTCTTGAGTACGATGCCGGTTTGTTCGACTTCTCGCGCTTCAAAGACCAATCAGGTAATCCATGGCGGGCCAACACCGCATTTGGCGACATTCCTGACAAAATCGTGCCGACGAGTGTCGGGCGGTGGCAGGATAAGCTACAGTCCTATGAAATCGTCTTCGTTGAGTCGATTCTGGGCCACCTGTTCCCCATATACGGCTACGAGCCGTCTGGGCAGAAGATAGGAGTGAGTGACGCGTGCCAGCTCTGGGATAGGATCCATACGACGCCACTGATCCGCCACCGATTTTCGCACTGGTTGGAGACCGGTGAGGGAACTGACACATACCCCAGCGACCCAACAGATCCGGCCAACTGGCATGAGGCGGCAAATCGTGAATCCAGGGACCTGGAGCCTGGTCTAACGAGCCAGGAATGAGGCTATAGCAGTGGAATCACAGGCCGTCGTTTACATCGTTCACTGCATTGATGCAGAGGGACCGTTGTACGAGAGTCTGGAGGCCACTTTCGATCGGATCGAGCAGATATTCGGGCTGAGGCTACCCGTGTCCCGCCAGACCCTTCGTAAGCTTCAATCCAAGGAGCTCGATCTCGGTGGGCAGGAGGAAAGCATAGCGATGGTGGTGTCCCCCAAGCTGCTGGCGTACAACGATACGTGGGACAAGATCGATGCCATGCTGGAACGTATCGGGGATCCGAAGTTTCGGCTAGCTCAGCCGGATAGTTACGGAGGCGGATGGATTTACAACTGGCACTGCGTCGATCACTACCGCGGGTTCAGCGAGTCAACCCAGGCTGCGGACACGATCCACTGGCACTTTCATCCCACCCATCACGAGAGGCACATAGGTCCGGCACCTTCTATCTCAGGGATACCAACTTTTTCGATATTCTGACCCGCAGAGTTATCGACCGCGGCTGGTTTCCGTCGGTGAACCGGGCGGGGTTTCATGTTGAGCGCCCTGACAGCCACTGGCTGCTAGAGCAATGGATACCTTACGACATATCGAATCAGGCGTGCGATAACGAAGGTGATAAGGCCGACATAGCCGGAGGGCGGTTTGGCGACTGGCGTCGTGCTCCCAGAGAATAGGTTATCTATCACCCGAATCACGATGACTATGAGGTACCGGGGGACTGCCGGCGCTTGATCGCTCGATGCCTCAACGTGGGTACTCGCTATAACCTGCTAGACGAATCCGAAGTGCGTAAGGCCTTCGAGCGCGCCCGCCGGGAAGGTCCAACACTGATGGCCTTCACAGGCCATGATTTCAGGGACATCGCCGCGGACGTGGAGTACGTCCGAGGGCTGCTTCGCGAAGTGACTCCAAATTACCCCGACGTCCAGTACAGTTTCTGCGAAGCGCGCGAGGCGATGTGCCGTGTGGCTTTCGGAGACTTCAGTCCGCCTGCTTGCAATATCCTCTCTGCTCGACTGGAGTCAGGACCTAGAGAAAACGCCATGACTCTCACCGTCGAGGCCAGTGAGCCCACATTTGGCCCACAGCCGTTCCTGGCGATAAAGACGCGCGTTGGGGATTACCACTACGACAACCTGGACATCCAGAACCCGTTCCGGCGTTGGAGCTACGTGTTCGATAGCCTCACGCTCCCTTGGGCCTCGATAGAGCGCTTGGGGGTTGCTACCAACGATAAACGGGGTAATCCTCATGTGCTCCAACTACCAGAGCCTGCACTGGCGTCACCAGCACCATAGAAAGATCAAAAAGGGGAACTGGTGGTTAACCCGTGGCTGCGTAAGTTTCTTAACGTGTACTGGCTTCGTCCTGAGAATGCTCTCTGGAGGGCAATCAACTGCGTAGCCATGGAGGACCTGGAGTTTGCTGAGCCGTCACTGGACATGAGCTGCGGCGATGGAATCTTCAGTTTCATACGAGCTGATGGAGACTTTGACGCATCATTCGACATTTTTGGCGCAGTTGCGAACCTGGACCGTTTTTTCCAGAACGTCGATATCTACGATGCTACAGATGCAGACTACCATCCGGCTGTCATACAGCGTCCAAGGTACCAAATTACAGTTGGCACCGATTGGAAACAGAACTTACTCAGCAAGGCAGCTCCTCTCGGACTGTACAGGGAGCTCCAGGTGCATGACAACAACGATCCCCTCCCTTTTGAAGACGACGCGTTTCGAACGGTCTTCAGCAACTCGGTTTACTGGATGGAAAATATCCCACAGTTACTGGAGGAAATAGCGCGAGTCCTGCATCCAGAGGGCATCGCCATCATGGTGTTGAAGACGAATTCCGTCAAGGACTACACACTGGAGCGACTGAGACCTTGGCTGGGTTCTGAGTGGCTAGATATGATCGACCGCGGGAGGCGCGACAATTATCCGCGTCTCTACGACGACTTCGAGTGGACCGAGATGATCCAAGGTGCTGGGCTTGAGATTCATAGCCGCCTTCCCCAAGTAACCTGGGTGCACGCGCACCTCTGGGATGTCGGCCTGCGCCCGCTTTCGCCTGTGCTTATCGAAATGGCCAATGCCCTAGACCCGGTGAAGCGGAGGGAAGTTAAGCAGAAATGGATTGCCACGTGGGAGAAGCTACTTAGGCCCTTCTGTTCTCCAGATTGCACTCTGGGGGTCCAGCGGGCTCCTGCTGAGATCATATACGTAGCCCGCAAGCCACGGTGAAAAGGCGAGGCCCAATGCTTTACGAGTCACCTGGTTGTTTCAGTCTCAGGCGTCTGTCCCGGATCGTCCACCAAGAGGGTCGGGCAGACCAGCATTTCAGATGCTTGGAGTTGTGGTGGCAGGCCCGGTGAAGAACTGGCGTAGACGTGTCCAACTTCTGACAGCACGCGGAGTGCCGTGGGTGAGAAGCTCACTGAACAGCCGTCTTTACCGGGTTCTTAATGAAGTTGAACTGCACGCCAGCCGGAAGAGTGATACGGTTTTCATATTTGGGTCTGGATACTCCATCAACGAAATCACCTACCCGGAGTGGTCCCACTTTCAGGAGCACGACACTCTGGGCTTCAACTGGTTTGTGCGACAGGACAAGATCCGTGTGGACTACCATTTGACCAGAGAGCTTTCACCTGATGACCTCGATCCATCGGTCTGGCGTCCTGCGATTTGGGAGCACGCAGAGTTGATTCGTAACAGTCCCTACTATCGCGAAACCATATTCTTGGTTCAGGCAGGCTGGAGGGCCATCAATGGGAATAGGTTAGTGGGGATGAGATTGCTTCCTGAGCGCGCGCGGGTATTCCGATTCTTTAACCACCGTCGAGGTAGACTGCAGCCGCCAAGTTCCACTTTGAATGAGGGACTGGTACACGGAGAGTCGACTCTCACAGACTGCATAAACTTCGGCTTGATACTAGGATGGAGATCAATTGTACTGGTGGGCGTCGATCTCTATGATCGACGCTACTTCTGGTTACGCCACGACAAGACACGAGATAATGATAGGTTGAGATCGGCGTCTCACACTACTCGCCACAACGCCGCACAAGGCTTGACTGAGCATCTGGGCAAGTGGCGCGATGTGCTTCTCGCCAGGGGTTGCACACTATATGTGTACAACCCTCGATCGTTGCTGGCCTCAGTCTTGCCCGTGTACGACAAGGGACAGATTGGCGCATATGAAGAAAGAGCTTCTAGAGGAACCCAGTGAATGTAGAGGATGCGATAGTCCTTCCGACCTGGTCCATTCGCCGGGTGATGGCCCAAATCAACCGTAACGGACAGGGGTTGGCGTTGGTCGTGGACGAGGAAGGGATACTGCTGGACACAGTAACGGACGGCGATATCCGGAGGGCCGTTCTTGGCAACACCGACCTTGACACGCCAGTTAGCGTCCTCCTCGGGAGGGAGCGTCTAAAGGGCCGCAAGCGGCCTGTTACGGCTCCTGAGGGAACAAAGGCAAGCGAGCTTACGAGCTTGATGATAAATCTGTCAATTCGACACATTCCCCTCGTTGATTCGGATGGTCGCCTTATCGACGTCGCCGTCCTGGGCGAGTTAGCTAAAGAGTATGAGCTTCCGCTAACGGCAGTAATTATGGCGGGCGGGTACGGCACGCGCCTTCGTCCGATGACCGATGACCTGCCCAAGTCAATGCTGCCGGTAGGAGACCGCCCCATTTTGGAACACATCGTGGAGCGACTGCGTCTGGCCGGCATTAGGCGTGTCAACCTAAGTACCCATTACAAGAAGGAGGTCATTTCGCAGCACTTCGGCGATGGCCGCGACTTCGGAGTGGAGATCCAGTATGTTGAGGAGGACCAGCCATTGGGCACGGCCGGAGCCCTTGGCCTGCTGGACGAATCAGATGAGCCGCTACTAATCATAAATGGCGACATCCTTACACAGCTGGATTTTCAGGCAATGCTGAGCTTTCACCTTGAGCATCGAGCAGACATGACCGTAGCCGTAAAGCAGCAGGAAATGCAGATTCCCTTCGGCGTTGTCGAAACCGATGGGGCACTCGTCACTCAGATTTCAGAAAAGCCTGCGATTAGACACTTTATCAATGCCGGGATATATCTTCTCAGTACAGCGGTGCGTCGCTACATCCCATCCGGGCATCGGTACGATATGCCCGACCTTATCACCCGCTTGATCGCGGAGGGCCGACGAGTTGTCGGCTTTCCTGTGCTGGAGTACTGGATTGACGTCGGGCAGGAGGAGGACTACCTGAGAGCACAACGCGGAGCAGAGGCGGAAGGGAACTGATGGAGACGATGGACTGGTCCCATCAAAGAGTCCTGGTAACGGGGGCGGGGGGCTTCATTGGAAGCCACCTGACCGCGCGGCTGGTCGAGGCGGGGGCCCGGGTCCGCGCCCTGGTCGAATACAACCCCGACAACTCATGGGGCTGGCTCGATTGTTCCGAGTTCAAGAACGACTTGGAAGTCAGCCTGGGCGACGTACGCGATAGGGACAGTATTTTAAAGGCGGTGGGTGGTGTCGATATCGTTTTCCACCTGGCTGCTCTCATCGCCATACCCTACTCCTATCAAGCGCCCCTGTCGTATGTCCGGACCAACGTTGAGGGCACACTGAATGTGCTTCAGGCTGCCCAAGACGCTGGGGTTACCAGGTTTGTTCACACCTCCACCAGCGAGGTCTACGGCACCGCTCAGCACATTCCCATCGACGAGGACCACCGGTTGCAGGGACAGTCCCCATACGCAGCTAGCAAAATCGGCGCGGACAAGATCGCAGAGGCCTTTCACCGGTCCTTCGGACTCTCGGTCGTCACCATACGCCCTTTTAACACCTACGGCCCGCGGCAATCGGCTAGGGCGGTCATCCCTACAATAATTACTCAAGCCTTAACCGAGTCTCAGGTTCGTTTGGGTAATACCACACCGACCAGAGACTTCACTTATGTGACGGACACAGTTGAGGCATTCGTCAAGCTTGCGGGGTGCCGTGAAGCGATTGGGAGGGTGGTCAATGTTGGGACGGGCAAGGAAGTCTCCATCTCAGAGGTGGCCCAGAGGATCCTGCGGCTTATGGGCAAGTCGGTGCCCGTTGCTCTTGATGAGAACAGAGTGAGGCCCGAAGCCGGCGAGGTGGACAGGCTATGTGCCGACAACACTAAAGCGCGCGAGCTTGCGGGCTGGAGTCCTGCCTACTCGCTCGAAGAGGGGCTGCTGAAGACGATAGCGTGGTTCCAGGAAAACGTTGGACGGTATAAGCCAGGTGTCTATACCATCTGAGCCCGGCGCACTGGATATAGAGGGTTCCATTCCTCTGCACGCACCGGAGTTAGGTCCGACGGCTTGGACGTACGTTAAGGAAGCTCTGGACACAAACTGGGTTTCATCGGCGGGCCCGTTTGTAGACCGATTCGAACGCATGGTGGCCGAGTACACCGGCACCAAGCACGCAGTGGCGACCGTCAGTGGGACGGCAGCGCTGCACGTTGCGCTGCTGGTTGCAGGTGTGGAGCCAGACGACGAGGTTCTTGTTTCCGACCTGACGTTCATAGCGCCCGCCAACGCCGTTCGGTATGTTGGGGCGTGGCCTGTCTTCATAGACGCTGAGCCAGATTACTGGCAGATGGACGTTGAACAGGCGGTGGGCTTCCTCGAGACTCGGTGCCGCTGGAGCGGTGGCGCACTTTACAACAAGACCACCGGTCGCCGCGTGAGAGCGGTCCTCCCGGTGCACGCGTTGGGACATCCTGTTGACCTGGATCCGATTCTGGAAGTTGCCCGTAGATATGACGTCGTGGTTATCGAAGATGCGACGGAGAGCCTGGGTGCGGTCTATCGGGAGCGCAAGGTCGGCCAGCTGGGCGGTGTCGCCTGCTTTAGCTTCAACGGTAACAAGACCATAACCACCGGCGGCGGCGGTATGATAGTAACGGACCGGGATGAGTGGGCCGAGCGCGCTAGGTATCTGGCAACTCAGGCCAAAGACGACCCAGTTGAGTATGTCCACAGCGAAGTGGGTTTCAATTACCGTCTGTCGAGTATTCAGGCGGCGCTGGGTTGCTCCCAGATGGAGCAGATCGATGAGCATCTGGACACCAAGCGCCAAATTGCTGCTCGCTACAAGCGTGCGTTTGACGGGGCCGACGGCATTGCATGCATGTCAGAGGCTCCCTGGGCGCGGAGTACATTCTGGCTATTCACCATCATGGTGGACAAAGAGCTTGCTGGGATAGACAGCCGGACATTGCTGCGAGAGTTGAAGGCCTCGGGGATCGAGTCCCGGCCGTTATGGCAGCCTATGCACCTCTCCGCTGCCCACGGTGGTGGCCTGAGCTCCCCTGTGTCGGAGCGTCTGTACGGGCAAGCCCTCAGCCTGCCCAGTTCGGTGGGTCTGCCTCCCGATGACCAGCGACGTGTCATTGAAGCCGTTGTGGGATGCCTGGGAAAGGCCAAACCAAGCGTGACGAGTGAATCATAGGTAGAAAGGGACGATCGCTGTCCGCGTCCGTACTTCCGGCTTTCGATCGCCACGCGGTAAACCACGACCGACTCACCTCATACTACGGCGCGCTCATAGGATCAGCGCATTTCCTGGTGGCTAGTGCCGACTTGTGGTAAACGAAAAGGGCGTTACTGCCCGGCCATGGGAGCGGACGCAGAGGCGACCACGATCAGCAGGACATTCGGCTATGGACAGTGACCTGAGACGAGTTCCCATACAACATCTCATACGTGAGCTGGCATTCCGAGCTCCGCGGACGGTCCGCGACAGGCTCCGCCGCAGACGTCGGACCTCACAGCGTTCGCTCGTGTCGTCGCTTGACCGGACGCCATTCGCCAGTTTGGACCTGCCCGGGCAACCAACCATCGACCTCTTGTCCGGATACCGCAACACCATAAAGGGTCGATGGCCGAAGTTCTTCTGGCCGGTGCGGGTCCTGTTGGACCTGAGCGACCGCGAGTCTCTTCCCAGACAGCTTCGCAGCCTGGCACAAGAGGTAAGTCAGGCGCGGACGCTTCCCGTGCCCGTGGAGGAGATTGTTGACCTCTTGAAGCCGATGACCTCGAAGTACCCGCAGCACGTCAAGCACTCTGAGTTGGTAGAGCCCTCCGTTCGGGCGCCGGTGTTTGCCATGATTCCCACCGAGCGGGAGGTCTCAAATATCTGCCGGTCATACCTCTCGACGGCCTCAGGGATTCTATCTAGGCTGGTGGCCAACGGCTTTAAGCCTGCGGACAGCAGAGTCCTAGAGATCGGCTGCAGCAGAGGATATGCCACCTATGCGCTGAGTGCACTCGGAGTCGGTGAGGCTATCGGTCTTGACACCAACCTGCACACCTATTATGCGATCGCAGAGATACCCAGGGTGCGCGACGCCTTTCTCTCCATGAACGATGGCCGACGAAGTACGACGCAAATTCAAGAGGGAGATGCGGTGGCTACGCCGTTCGATGATGAGTCTTTCGACCTGGTCTTTAGCGTGTCCGTGTTGGAGCACATCCCGGAGCCGGACAAGGTATTTCGAGAGATGAACCGCGTCCTGAAGTCCGGAGGATTCGCCTATCACGGTGTGGACCCATGGTTCAGTCCGGCGGGAGGACACAGCATGTGCACTCTGGACTTTCCCTGGGGACACCTCAGACTTTCGGCGGAGCAGTTCGAGGACTACGTCCCCAGGTATCGGCCTCATGAGCGAGAGTGCGCTCTCGACTTCTACCACAATCACTTTCAGGCCCCCCGACTGACAGTGGATCAGATGGAGTCCCTGGTCCTCGAGCATGGCTTTGAGATCAAGGAATGGCGAGAGTCGAGCTCTACATATCAGGACCATTACGCGATTCTCGACTCGACGATTCTGGATGAGTGCCGGCGGAACTTCCCCGCTGTAGACGTCAGAGACATGATCACCGGCGGCTATACCATACTCCTGAGGAAGAGGTGAGCTCCGTTGGCGAGACGTGTGCGGGCGTCCGACGCCACAGGAACGCGCCAGTGAGCGCAACATTGGAGGCCGATGTCCAGAGCCTGCGAATCTGTGTGCCCCTTCCTTACCGCCGTCAGGGAGGCATGTACACCTTCCTGGCCAACCTACTAGGCTACCTTGAGCGCAACGACATCTCATACACGCAAGACATCGACGATGAGTACGATGTCCTGTTCGTGAACTCCTGGGCGGTTCCTTATGGAGCAATCAAGGCGCAGAAGGCGGCCCGTCCGAGGCTGCGGGTCGTGCAACGGGTTGATGGCTCGGGCAGGGACTACGGCCGTTATGACGACGCCGACAGCCGGCAGGCCCGAGTCAACATGCTTGCCGACATGACGGTTTTTCAGAGTCGCTACTCGCGACATAGCTCCACCGAGAAGTTCAGGGTCATTCGGCAGGATGGGCCTATCATCTACAACCCCGTCGACGTCCAACAGTTTCGTCCTGACGGACCCACGATGCAGATCGAAGGCGACATTAAGGTCTGCAACGCCTCGTTTAGCACGAACATAAAGAAGGGGACCTTCAAAATCGGTGACCTGGCGAGAGGTAATCCGGATGTCACGTTCGTGCTCTGCGGACGCTATCCCGATCTGCCCGACCTGCCGAACATCGTGGCGCTGGGGCACCTCGACAGACCTGAGTTGGCATCAGCCATGCGCTCATGCGACATCTTTCTTCACCTGGCCGAGAATGATCCGTGCCCGAACGTAGTGACCGAGGCGCTGGCAAGCGGGCTGCCCATTCTGTATAGAGACAGCGGCGGCACTCCAGAGCTGGTGGGAAGCTGTGGGACCCCGGTAACAGAAGAGAACTTCCGCCAACAGCTGATGTCGGTCATATCCCGTCGTGACGAGCTTTCCGAGGCCGCCAGGAGAAGAGCGGTGGAAGAGTATTCCCCCGATCACATCTTCCCTCAGTATTTTGAGGCGATTGCTACAGCGACAAGGCGGCCGCTGCCGACGATGTGGGACCTGGGCAAAGCGGGACTTCGAGGGTATCCCGTGTGGCCTTCGCCCGGGTGGGTGCTGCGTCGCGTGGCGGGCAAGCTGCCCCGGCGTGGTCGAGGTGATTGATCCGTGTCGCTGAGGGTGGGATGGTTCCTTCCAACCGACAAACGCGACTTTAATCGCATGTCGGCCTCGGTCTGGATACGGTGCCTGCAATTGCTGCCCTACCTGGAGGAAAGGGGCGTCGATAGCAAAGTCAACGAGCCTGACGCCGATGCCGACGTGGCGGTGTTCGTACGCTGGCAGGACGGACAAGCCTACCGGCTGGCCCGTCGATTGAGAAAGAAGGGCCAGCGGGTCGTCTTTGACCTGTGCGTGAACTATTTCGACGAGACTGGACTGTTCGAGGGCGGATACGGCACGCCGCGGGAGCGAGTGAAGGAGTGTGCGCGCATGGCGCAGGTGGCTGACGTGATAACCTGTGCGTCCGCGTTCATCGCTGAGCGAGCTCAAAAGCATCATCCTTGGGCGGTTTACCTACCAGACTCCATCGATGGTCGGCATTTTCGTGTCATCAAGGACGCTCAGGATTTCGGTCGACCTGATCTACGCGCGGTCTTTTCGGGTACGTCTCAGAAGGCGGGAGAGTTGGAGCCCATCCTGCCTCTGCTTCGATCGCGGGGCATGTCGCTGACGGTGATCGCTAACGCCCCACCACCTCTTTCCATACCTTACCGGTTCGTTCCGTGGGCGTATGAGACCTTTCCCCAACACATCGTAGAAGGAGAGATCTGCGTGGCCCATCGCCCCGTCGACAACCCGTACAACAAGGGCCACAGCCTGTTCAAGGTCGGAGTGTTTATGTTCCAAGGTGTACCGGCGATCGCTTCTCCCGTGCCTTCCTACAAGGAAGTCGTGACTAACGGCACCGGAGGAAGCCTGTGCGAGTCCCTGGAGGAGTGGGGAGAGGTCCTCGACCTGGCGCTATCCGACCGCGAGCAGTTGGTCAGGTGGTCTAAGCAGGCGCGCGCCAACATGGAGGACTATCGGACGGATCTCGTAGTCGATCGGTATGTTGAGCTTTTCAGGTCTCTGATGGAATTTGAACCACGAGACGAGGGCAGGGAAGCCGGACGCGACGGGCTGCTCAAATCCGGGCTCGACAGAGTTCGTGGCCTCTGGAGATCAGATAATCTGGCAAGGCGCAGATGAACGCTCGAAAACGGCCTCACAGATGCAGTAGGGAACTCCCTCGTGGACCAGAGGCGGTTTGAAATAGACCGATGAAGGCTCTTGTCCTGGCCGGCGGCAAAGGCACCCGTATGAGGCCGCTGACGTACACGACCGCCAAGCAGCTTATTCCAGTTGCCAACCGGCCGATCATTCACTATGTCATGGACCACCTCATGCAGGGTGGCATCACCGACGTCGGCGTGATAATCGCTCCGGAAACGGGAGACCAGATCAAGGCCGCCCTCGACGCCAATCCGTGGGGTTTCGACCTGACTTATGTCGTTCAGGACAAGCCCCTGGGACTCGCTCACGCCATCTTGACCGCCCACAGTTTCCTCAAGAGCGACCCGTTTGTGATGTACCTGGGAGACAATCTCGTCTCGCAGGGAGTCGGCGAGCTAATCGCCGAGTTTCATTCCTCCAAGGCCGATGCGGTGGTACTGCTCAAGGAGGTGCCGGACCCCAGCCAGTTCGGCGTCGCCGTATTGGATGGGAACGGTCATGTCCAGCGGCTGGTGGAAAAGCCGAAAGAGCACGTTTCCAACCTGGCGCTGGTAGGGGTCTACTGCTTCTCACCCGCGGTGTGTGAGGCCGCCAAGAGCATCAGCCCGTCGTGGAGAGGCGAACTGGAAATTACCGACGCGATTCAATACCTCCTGGAGAAGGACAACCGAGTGATCGGTCGCCGCCTGGAGACTTGGTGGCTGGACTGCGGTAAGAAGGATGATCTCCTTGAGGCGAATCGGGTGGTCCTCGATGAGTCGGTCAGCCGCGACATACGTGGCCGGGTAGATCCGTCCAGCCGTGTGGAGGGTAGGGTCGTGGTGGAAGAAGGCGCAACCGTGGTGCAAAGTGAAATCCTGGGCCCCACGGTAATTGGAACGGATACCACGGTGAAGGGAAGCCACGTGGGGCCTTATTCGAGCATCGGCCCAGGTTGCGAGATCATCGACTCGGTGGTAGAGCGCTGTGTGGTGCTTCCTGCCGCCAGGATTCACGGAGTTGCGCGGATTGAAGATAGCGTCATCGGCCAGGGCGCATCAGTAGGCCGTTCCGGTGCAGGCCGCGGTATAGTCAGGATGATGATAGGGGACGACGCCGAGGTGCTTATCTGATGCCCTTTGAGTTTGAGAGGTTGGAGATCCCTGAGGTCATCTTGATCAAGCCAAAGGTCCTCTCCGACGACCGGGGCTTCTTTATGGAGACCTACAAACGGTCCGACTTTTCGGCGGCCGGCATTGAGGATGATTTCGTGCAGGACAGCTACTCGCGTTCGACACGGGGCGTTCTCAGGGGCCTTCACTACCAGAAATGGCCTAGGGCGCAGGGGAAGCTGACGAGGGTGGTTGCGGGGGAGATATTTGATGTCGCGGTGGACATCCGTAAAGGCTCGCCGACGTTCGGCAAGTGGGTTGCGGTCACCCTATCTGCGGAAAACAAGCACATGGTTTACGTCCCCCCATGGTGCGCACACGGGTTCTGCGTGCTTAGCGGTGAGGCCGAAGTCGCCTACAAGGTAACCGAAGAATACGCACCTAAGTTTGAGGCGGGGATCATATGGGATGACCCTGAGTTGGCAATCCAGTGGCCTATAACCGTCCCAACCTTGTCCGCCAGGGACCGTGCTTGGCCAGGTGTCATGCAGGCCGACAACGACTTCGAGTTAGAGCCGAGCAACGGATGACGCCTGATACCAAGGAATCTGTCTCGCGGCGCCGGGTTCACGCTTGAAGGTCGTAGTCATAGGGAGTAGAGGCCAACTGGGGACCGAGTCGGTCCAGGCGTTCGAGGAGGGAGGCCATGAAGTCGTCCCTCTGTCCCACGCCGAGGTTGACGTCACCGACCAGGCGAGCGTACGAGAGGCCATGGCCGGTACCGGCGCCGATGCGGTAGTCAACTGTGCGGCTTACGTCCACGTCGATCGGGCGGAAGAAGAGCCCCAGACCGCCTTCGCGGTGAATGCGTTCGGCGCTCGTCAAGTGGCGAGGATGTGCGCCGATCTCGGCGCCGTGTGTATCCATATCAGCACGGACTTCGTGTTCAGAGGCGACAAGCCCGAGCCCTACGTCGAGGCGGACAGTCCACGCCCGATCAACATTTACGGTGCCTCGAAGCTGGCCGGCGAGCACCTCGTCCAGCAGACATGCCCCGAGTCCCTGATTGTTCGGGTGGCAGGCCTTTTTGGCAAGGCCGGTGCCAGCGGAAGGAACGGCAATTTCGTAGAGGCCGTCTTGCGCAAGGCGCGAGCTGGAGAGGACCTGCAGGTAGTGGACGACATTCGTATATCTCCCACATACGCCAGAGACGCCGCGTGGGTTATCAGATGGCTTGCCGAACAGGAGTCCCGGGGGATCATCCACGTGTCAAACATAGGCTCCGTCCCGTGCACGTGGTATGCGCTGGCGAAGAAGACCGTAGACCTTTGTGGCGTCGATGCCTCCATTGAGGAGATGGCGTCTGAGAATTACCCACACAAGGCGAAGCGGCCGCCCAACTCGGCGCTAAACAACGCGTTGGCAGTCCAAGTCACCGGGAGTCCGATACCCAACTGGGAAGATGCTCTGGAACGCTATCTGCGGGAGAGAGGCCACATTGACTAGGAGCGCAGGTATCTGCGCCAGCGCCAGGATACCGGGTACGAGTGTATTTAGCGTTTGGGTTAGCTTCCGTTTAGCCGGTCCTATTCAGGAAAACACCTTGGCCAAGGGTCTGGGAAGACCGGACGACGAATAGGTGGCTCTCTTACCAGCGGTATATATGTAATGCCACGATTGAAGGACACAGACCTCAAACTCTTCTTTAGCAGCGGCCTATCGCTGAAGGCTTGGTCAGACGTGGGGATACTCGATAGGGAGGTCGCGCTTTACCGGGCGTTACGCCCCCATCTGCGCCGCGTCACATTCGTTACGTACGGCGACTCGCGGGACCTGAGTTACGGCGACCATCTGGACAGTATCAGGGTGGTCTGCAATAGCTGGCGATTGCCCGGCAGGCTGTACCGCAACCTCATGCCACGCGTCTATCCTCTACTATGGCGCGGGCCGATCATCGCCAAAAGCAACCAGGTGCCTGGGTCTGAGGTTGCGCTCAAGGCGGCGCACCTGGCGGGCAAGCGGTTCCTCGCCCGCTGTGGGTACCTCTACTCTGAGTTCATAGCCCGTCAAAATGGCGAAAATTCCGTCAAAGCGCGATATGCACAAGATCTCGAGCGCCGAGTCTTCAGAGCGGCCGATCATGTTCAGGTGACAACGTCGGCGATGCAGGAGTCGGTGGTGGAGAGATATGGCGTAGCCAAAGAGAAAATATCGGTGATCCCGAATTACGTCGATACCGAGCTGTTTCAGCCCGAGGTGGGTGTCTCTCGCAATCCCAGGCGGATCTGTTTTGTTGGTAGGTTCCATCCTCAGAAGAACCCTCTTGCCCTGCTCGATGCTATCGAGGGGTTGGACGTGGAGTTGGAGATGGTCGGTGATGGCCCTCTGGCCGACGAAGTGCGGCAGAAGGTCAGCGACCGCGGCCTGCCCGTCCGGTTCCTGGGCAACGTGCCACATCGCGCGCTGCCCTCGATACTCAACGGTGCCGGGCTCTTTGTGCTCCCATCGCATTACGAAGGTCATCCCAAGGCCGTGCTTGAAGCTATGGCTTGTGGGTTGCCAACAATAGGGACGGACGTCCCCGGTATCCGCGAAATCATCCGTCATGGCGAAACCGGCTACCTGTGTGGGACATCTGCGCAGGAGCTTAGGGACGCTATAAAGCATGTCACCACCGATTCCGATCTGCGGGCACGAATGGGGCTCAAGGCCCGTGAGTATGTTGTTGAGCGCTTCGCCTTAGACCGAATTGTCGATATGGAACTGGGGTTGCTGGAGAAGATGGCGGCCTATTGAAGATGGAGCCGAAAGTCAGCGTTACAATGGCCGTGTACAACGGAGCTAGCTATCTGCGCGAGGCCATCGACAGTATGCTGGCGCAGTCGTTCGCCGATTTCGAGTTCATTATCGTCGACGACGGGTCCACCGACTCCACAGCCGAGATCCTGTCCGGCTACGATGACAACCGTATCGTGGCGTTAAGGAACGCGGAGAACCTCGGTCTGACGCGGTCGCTGAACATATGCCTGAGAGGCGCTCGCGGTGAGTATGTCGCCAGGATGGACGCCGACGACATCGCCCACCCTCGACGGCTGGAACGACAGGTTGAGTATCTGGATAGGCACCCGGAAGTTGGGCTGCTGGGCACATGGATCGAGCGGATTGACGATCAGGGCAACTCTATCGGGGTTCGGCGTCTGCCAACCGGCGGGACATTCCTCCGCTGGGGGCTGCTATTCGGAACTCCCATCGCACACCCGTCAGTGATGTTCCGTCGCGAGCTGGCGCGGAAAACAGGGTACTACGATGAGAAGCTGCGCTACGCCCAAGACCATGAGCTCTGGGTACGTTTATCTTTCGAGACGGTGCCCGCACAGTTACCCGAGCCCTTGCTTAGACTACGCCGTCATAGTCGGAGTATTTCCGCTCAGCGGAACGACGAGCAGTGGCGGGTTTACGAAGAAGTCTCGCAGAGTGCTGTTGAGCGTCTCCTGGGAACCTCTATTACGATTGAGAACATCAGGCAACTGCGCACCGCATTACAGGGGCATGTCAATTTATCAGCCGATGAATTGCGTGATTCAACTTCGTTGCTGATCGATCTTTATAGGGGGTTCGTGAGATTCTGGGGGGTTGGACTCGTCGATCGTCTTCCGGTCAGGCTCGATCTGGCGCGAAGGCTGGTTGCCCTTGCCCGTCGTAGCGCCGGGTATGACAGAGCGACCACCACTTGGATTCTGGCCAGGGCAGTGCTGGCCGACCCAAGGATAGTTGCCACCAGGCCCTTCTGGAGCTATCTAGCCAGCGCCGCTCGTGCCGGCATACCGCTGTAAATTGAATATCCTGCTCGTCACCAACCTAGCGCCCAAATGGGCGGGCAACCAGAGCCTCACTCGGACCGTTAACGGGCTTGCCGAGGCGGGACACAAGGTCCATGTGCTAAGTATTCGTCCTCCGGTCGGAACACCCCCGTCGTACGACCTTCACCCCAATGTCGAAATCCATTATCGTCGCCTGATACCCGGGTGGCTGAAGGTGCTCTGGGTGCCTGCGCGCTCGGCGTTGTACTGGCTGGAAGCTGTTTTCTCCAGGAGGACGGTACGCGCCTCACGCTACGACACCACCTCCGAGAGTCCATCGGCTCCTGTTTGGGGGAATAGTTACTCTCCCGCCGCGCCGGAAACCAGGACGTTGAGGCTTATCACCGAAGTAGCGTGGCTGCTGTTCCAGGTAGTAGGAACGCTCCACGGGATGCTGATGACCAGACGTTACCGGATAGACCTGTTTTACGGATACGAGTTCTCCGGCGCTCCCGTTGCCTCGTTGCTGGGCAAGCTGTTTCGACGACCCGTCGTCAACCGATTTCAGGGCACCTACCTTCACCCTGTCCTTGGGCGTCCTAGGTGGTGGCTGAGTCTCCTCAACCTGGAGAACGTGGTGGCGATGAAGGCGCCCGCGGGCCTGGTGGTGATGGGAGACGATGGCACCCACGGAGAGGAGATATTGAGGCGGATAGGCGTTCCCGATTCCAGGGTACTGTCGCTCACAAACGGCGTGGAATTCGGGTTCTACAACCCTCGTCTGAAGCCCCGAGACCTCAAAATCGAGGCTGGACTGGCCCCCGACGACTTCGTGTTGGTGACGGTCTCAAAGCTGGCCCTCTGGAAGAGGGTAGACCGGGCGATAAATGCCCTTCCTGATCTGGTGGAGCGCGTGCCAAACGTCAGGCTGGTGGTGGTTGGGGACGGTCGCTTAAGGGCCGCGCTCGAACAACTGGCCATCAAATTGGGCGTGCGTGAGAGGGTGTGGTTCATCGGGGCCGTTCAACACCCCGAGGTAAAACGGTTTATGCACATGGCCGACGTGTTCATTAGCCTGTTCGACCTTTCAAACAGAGGAAACTCCCTCCTGGAGGCTATGGTCTGCGGTCAGTGCATCGTCACCCTCGATGACGGCTCGGTGAATGACCTGATCGTCGATGGAGAAACGGGCGTTCTAATCAGCCCCGGCAAGGTCGAGGAAGAGCTGCCTGAAACCCTGATTTCGCTGCATGGAGACGCTCGGTTGCGGCACCGGCTAGGCAAGGCTGCGCAAAAGAAGGCCTGCGAGAGGCTTATGCCGGTCGAAGAGCGTATGCGGATAGAGGTCGAGGCGCTAAGCCGGCTGGTGTCGGGAACAGCCGGAGTGGAGGAAGAGCGGGCACGATGACACGTACCGCTGTGATAGGCATGGGGCGCTGGGGTAAACGGCTCATCGAGAAGTTCGCCGTGCATTCCGACTTGGTCCTCTGCTGCAACCAAAGCAGCTCCGATGCCCACCAATGGGTTCAACAACACTATCCGAGCGTACGAGCGAGCTACGACGCCGAGGACGCGTTCCGAGACGACACAATCGAGGCCGTAGCGATCGCCACACCCATCGGGACCCATGCAGACCTCGCCCTGCGGGCCATTGAATCCGGTAAGCACGTATTCGTTGAAAAACCCCTAGCTACGTCGGTACCGGAAGCCGAGGAAATTCTTAAGGCGGCGCGGCAGGCCGAACGGACGCTGTTTGTGGGCCATGTATTTCTCTTCCATCCGATTCTTGAGCGGCTCGTCGAGCTAACACGCAATGATCCCGTGCGTTACGCACGCATGGACTGGTCGAAGTTCGGTACCTTCGACGAGGACCTCCTTTGGAACCTGATGTCGCATCAGGTGTCCATCACGTTAAAGCTATTTGGCCGATCCCCCGACGGCAGCGCCATCTTGGCGCAGTATGGAGCCCATACTTCTATGGACTTCGTCAGCGCCAAACTGGGTTTCCCGGATGGAGACTCGTGCCTTGTAGAGGCGGACCGTTGTTCGCCCTCCAGACGGAGGAGCACAACGGTGAGTACTCACTCTGGCAAGCTATTCGTCTGGGAGGAAGATGACCTGTTGCTTCTGAAAGATGGCTCGAATTTGGAGATGGTGAGTCGAAGTTCCGAAGAGCCTCTCGTGCGCGAGGTGCAGGCGTTCATAGGTTGCGTGGAGGAGGGCGCGCCCAACCCGTCGGACGGTGATTTCGGACTGGCGGTGGTGGAGGTGGTAGCCCGGCTTGACAGGCTGGCCAGGCCGGGCATGGAAACTCCTGGTGCGCATGATCTGTCCACCCAGCGAACTGAAATCCCCTCCGGTGGTTCCCAGCTGGGAGCGGGCACATGAGTCCCACTCGGGTGGTAGTCGTAGGAGGTGGCATATTCGGGGTCACGATAGCCGTAAAACTCGCCAGGGAGGGGTACCAGGTGGACCTGTGCGAGCGCAACGGCGATATTCTGATGGGAGCCAGCGGAATCAATCAGTACCGGCTTCACCGTGGATACCACTACCCTCGGAGCCGTGAGACGGCCCTCGCCGCCAAGAAGTCCGAGGCCAGCTTTTGTAGGGAGTATGGAGCGGCGGTCGTGGATAGCCACAGTAGCTACTACGCCATCTCTCGCAGAGATAGCCTGACCTCCCCTGGGGACTACATCGGCTTCTGCGATGAACTGGAGTTGGAGTACGACTTCGAGTCGCCGGACATCATTCGAAGCGACGCGCTCGACCTTTGCGTCCGTGTGTCCGAGAGGCTGTTCGACCCCGATGCGCTCCGTGCCTTATGTTGGGTAAACCTGGAAGGTGCAGGGGTCAAGGTGCGCCTGGACACACTGGCGGGACCGGAGACACTCGAAAGCTACGACTTCGCAGTGATCGCAACCTACGCCGTACTGAACGAGCTCGTGTCCGTAGCACCCGAGGAACGCCGCCGATACCAGTTCGAGGTGGTGGAAAAGCCGGTTGTGAGGCTTCCTCGCGATTACCAGGGCAAGAGCGTGGTCGTCATGGATGGGCCGTTCATGTGCGTCGACCCGCTGGGTCGCGGCGAGACGTTTGTAATGGGTAACGTGGTGCACGCCATCCACCACGCCAACGTCGGTATCTCTCCCGAGGTGCCTGACGAGCTTCGCCCACTTCTTAATCGGGGAATCGTTCAGGACCCGCCCGTGACCCGGTTCAGGCATTTTCTGGACTCCGCCAATGAGTTTTTCACCGGTATATACCGGGCCGAGCACGTGGGCTCCATGTTCACCATACGGACCGTGTTACCCGAGATGGACGACACCGACGCTCGCCCCACCGTAGTCAATCGAGTGGATGACAGGATAATCACGATCTACTCAGGGAAGGTAGGAACCTGCGTGGATGCGGCCGACCAAGTCCTGGCCATGCTGCGCGGCGCAGCTTCGATATCGGAAGCTGCGGGCCCTTTGCGTGAGCATCGTGAAATAACGCCATGAAAGTCCTGATCGTCACAGGCATCTTTCCGCCGGACATCGGCGGTCCCGCCACCTATGTGCCGAGGATCGCCACCGCGCTCTCAGACAGGGGGCATCAAATTGCGGTGGTAACCCTGAGCGACCGTGTGGACCATGACGATGGTCAATACCCCTTCCGGGTGACACGAATTCCTCGGCGACAGTTCAGACCGTTGCGATGGCTGCGGACCGTCATCCAGATCGTAAGGCTGGGGCGGAGAGTGGACGTGGTCTTTGTCAACGGACTTGCCAAAGAGGCGGCGTTGGCCAAGCTGATCCTACGAAAACCCATGGTTCTCAAAGTCGTTGGGGACCAGGCGTGGGAGATAGCAACTGTGCGGGGGTGGGTAATCGACGGGTTCGAGGATTTCCAGCACCGCCGTCATGGTCTGAGGGTGGAGGCGCTTAAACTCCTGCGCACTTGGTGGACCCACAGGGCCGATAGGCTTATTGCCAATTCAGAGTATATGGCCTCCTGGGTTGTCCATTGGGGTATAGCCAGGGAGAAGCTAGTGGTAGTCTACAACTCGGCCGAGTCGGTGGAAGAGGTGGAGCCGGCAATAATACCGCTAAAAACGCCCGTTAATTTAGTAACCGTCACGCGCCTCGTTCCTTGGAAGCGCACCGAGGGGCTGCTGGAGGCCATCGCCCAAATCGACGGTGTCGGCTTGGTCATTATCGGCGATGGGCCTGAAAGGGACCATTTACAAGGCTTGGCCGAGAAGCTTGTGGTAGCCGACCGGGTGATATTCGCGGGACAGAACAGCAGGCCGGAGACCCTCGCGCTGATGGCCGCGTCGGACGTGTTCGTGCTGAATTCCTCGTGGGAGAGTTTCGCCCACGCGGTCTTGGAGGCCATGGCCCTTGGCGTTCCGGTCGTGGCTACCGCGGTAGGTGGGACCCTCGAAGAAATTGAAGACGGGCGAAACGGACTGCTGGTCGGACCGGATCACCGGTCGCTTGTCGAGGCCATCCGCGCCTGCGTAGACGACCCTGAGCTGGGGATGCGGTTCGCGGAGGAGGGTAGGGCCATAGTGAGAGAGAAGTTCGGAGTGGAGACTATGGTGCGGCGGACTGAGCGCGTTCTTCTCGAAACCGTTGACGGACTGGCAGGGGCCGCGGCGTCAGGCGCTACTCGGTGAGATCGGAGTGAGCACAGACCCCGGTATACTCCTCGACGAGGTCCCTTCCGGTAAGGGACGCGCACTGGACCTGGGTGGCGGAGCCGGAATGTTACGCGTTCCGCTCGAGCGGAAGGGGTACCGCTATCACAACCTTGACCAACGTTCCAGCGGAGACCATGGGACGATGGTAATTGGAGATGCTCATAGACTCCCGTTCAAGGAGAGGGCATTCGATCTAATCGTCAGCAACGACAGTTTCGAGCATTTCCTTCGTCCGCAGGAAGCTCTCCTCGAAATTAGAAGGGTTTTGGTGGACAACGGAACCCTCGTGATACAGGTTCCGTTCATGCACCCGTTTCACGGTAACGACACCTATCGTTTCACGCCTCTCGGGCTCCGTTACCTGCTCGGTGATGTGGCCGGACTGGATATCGTCAGGCTCGAAAGCCCGCTGTGGGTATTCAGCCTGCTGACATACCTGTTTATCCCCGTCCTTAAGAAAGTGGGCCTGGGATTCCTGGAGAGGCCGATAAGGGCCGCCAGCAGGGTAGTAGACGGCCAGTTTACACGGAGGATGTCTGGGCCGAGCAGCTCTGCCGCCGCCTACGTGGTCGTCGCGAGAAAATCCATGGTTACCAGGAGCTAAGCCTATGAAGTCTCGCTCGCGGGTGTGCAACATCGGCGGCACACTGTACACCCAGCCCCTAAACGAGACCCAGGAGAAGAAGTTCCGGGCGCTGGCGACGATATGCGACATGTTCGTCATCGCCTTCTCGTCGGACAACAGACCGAGGTTCTTCTCCGAGCACGCGGGTTTCTACCTGCTGCCCCGTCTGCCCGTACCGCTGCTGCGGTACGGCATGATGGGCACGGTAGGGCTGGTGCTCGCCTTGTGGTGCGTTTTACGGCACGACACGAGGGTCATCATGGCCCAGAGCCCCTATGAGGGTTTCATCGGGGCGTGGGCTAAAGTGTTGGCCCGCGTGTTTGGCAAAAAGGTGGCGCTCATAGTCGAAGGTCATGGAGACTTCGAGGTGGCCATTTTCCTACAACGTCGCATTCCGCTGCCTTGGCTTTACCGCCTCGTTATGCGCCTCACCGCCGGATTCGCTATCAGAAGGGCGGACCTGCTGCGGTCGGTGTCCAATACCTCGACCGCACAGCTTAAGAGTTGGGGACCGGATAAACCCATACACCAGTTCCCAGCATGGACGGACATCGAACCTTTTCTCGAAGGCGAGAGCGCACGGGACGATCGCTCCAATCGCATCGTCTATGCCGGTGCATTAATACCCAGGAAAGGAGTCCACCACCTGATTAACGCCTTCGCTAACGTCGCCCAGGACGTGTCACCGGTGGAACTCCTGCTCATAGGCCGTGAAGAGAATAAGGTCTACACCGGGGAACTGAGGGCGCAGGTTGGCAGAATGGGGCTCGAAGATCGGGTACGGTTCGTCGGTGAGGTGTCCCAATCGAGCCTGGCGGAGCACATGCGTCAGGCAGCCGTTTTCGTCCTGCCGACCTACGCCGAGGGACTTCCCAGGGTTGTCTGGGAGGCGATGGCCGCTGAGCTTCCGGTGGTGGCTACCTCGGTCAGTGGCATTCCCGAGCTGATCGAGGATGGTGAGACCGGATTTCTCGTCCAGCCCGGCGATGAAGATGCGTTGGCCGAAAGGCTTCAATGGGTGCTCAAGCATCCTGACGAGGCCAGGGGTGTGGGACGACGTGCCCGCGAGTTTTCGCAACGCTTCTACTCCACGGAAGTCTACTTGGAGGGCTTTAGTAAGCTCCTCAATGCGGCCCAGTCATCTATCGATGGAGTGAGTGATCACCGTGCGGCTTCTCCTCCTTAACCTAGCTACCGATGCGGACGATCCCGTGTTGGGGTTCACTACACGCTGGATTCAGGAGATTGCGAAGCGTGTGGAGTCCGTCGACGTCGTCACAATGAGAGCGGGGAGAGTCCAGGTTCCCGAGAACGTCCGGGTTTACTCTCTGGGGAAGGAAATGGGGTACGGCGAGCCCCGTCGTGCCTTCGAGTTGCAGCGGCATCTGCTAGGCATCCTGCGACGGGTCTCGATCGATGTCTGCTTCTCTCACATGAGCCCTATCTTGACGGTCGCCGCGGCGCCGCTGCTCAAGCTGCGAGGCGTTCCCATCGTCACCTGGTACGCCCATCGGCAGGTTACGATGAGGCTGAAGCTGGCCCATCGGCTGTCCAACCTGATGGTGTCGATAAACGAGACCTCGTATCGATATCGTCGGGACAAGTTCCTGCCCCTGGGCCACGGCATCGACGTTGACCTGTTCTCGGCGAACGGAACCGGCTACGAAAGGCCGCCCCTACTCCTATCGGTGGGCAGGTTTTCGCCCATCAAAGACCATGTGACTCTCGTCGAAGCGGTCGGCGTCTTGCGGACGAAGGGACACGACCTCCGGTGTGCGTTGGTGGGGGGCGAGGAGGGGTCGGAGCGGGACTACGGATTACGGGTAAGGAGCAGAGTGACAGACCTCGGACTGAATGATGTTGTACAGTTCGTCGGCCCGATACCACAGGGCGAAGTAGTCCGATGGTATGAGCGTTGCTTCGTCCATGTGAACCTCTGTCCCACCGGGGCGCTGGACAAGGCTCCGTTGGAGGCGATGGCCTGCGGAAAGGCCAGTCTGGTCTCCAACGAGGGGTTCAGGGATACCCTTGGGCGGTGGGTGGACCCGTTAATGTTTCGGCACGGCAGCAAGGAGGACCTCGCCGACAAGATAGAAGATTTACTGGAGCGGGGCGACGAAGACCGAGAGGCGATGGCCGCAGACCTTTCCCTGAGTATCACCGTGCGGCACAGCCTGGACCGGCTCGCCGATCGTCTGGTTGAGGTACTGGAGAGTACGGCGGCCGGACGAAAAAGCCATGGCGGTGCTCGTAGATGACGCGGACCGAACACTGGAACGCCTACTGGGAAAAGTTTCGGCTGACCAACAATCTGGCGGCCACCCGGACGCTCACCGCGGAGATCACGGTGGACCTGATTCAGAGACACCGGCGTGAGAATGCCGGGCAGCGGAGTCTTACTATCTTGGACCTGGGTTGCGGAGACGGCCACGTCACGAGCATGATCAGGGGCCATCTGCCCGATGTAACCGAGGTCAAAGTGGTAGGACTAGATGGAAGCCGAGGTGCGTTGCTAGATGGGAGGGCGATATTTGTGGAAGGAGTAGGGGCAAGCCTGGGCGACGCGAGAACCCTACCTTTCAAGGACTCCTCGATCGATGTTGTCGTCAGCTTCGGCTACGCCTCTGTTGCGTCCTACTTCGACTCAACGATTCAAAATGAGGTCGTACGAGTGCTGAAAGAGGGTGGGTTGCTGATCTCCGATTTCGAGAACATGCTCAGCCCCTATAACTTCGCCCGTCCGAGGAGAGTTCTCACCCAGTGGAGGCGGTACAACGGCCATGACAAAAGCAAGCCAAGCTACTTCTTTAGCGTCTTTGGGGTCGCTAATTACTTCGCGGGCTTCGGCCTCAGGCTTCTGAATACCACCTTTACGAACTGCTTCCCGCCGGTGAGATCGCTCCTGCCGTCCGGGTTACTGATCCGGTTGGACCGTGCCACCCGCAAGATAGGACTGGGGCCGGTGTGCGGAAGGATATTTATCGCCGCTTTTCGAAACGAGCGGCCAGCGTCACAGGCATGACGATAGCAGCCAGTCCGTTCCTGAAGGCAGATCTCCTGTGGAGTCGAGGACGTTGGGAGCAGGTCAGCCGGTGGTTTCCTGAGGGCCACCTGATTCTCGTCCCCAGTGGTCGCGAAGCGATCTACCGGACTCTGGGGTCACTCGGTGTGTCCGCGGGAGACGCGGTCCTGCTGCCGTCGTACATTTGCAAGTCGGTTCTGGCGCCCGTCGCTAAAACAGGCGCCATTCCCAGATTCTACACCATCAGAGAGGACCTGTCGGTGGACCTGGATCACCTGGAGAGGCTTACGAATGAGGGCCGTCCAAAGGCGCTGCTTTTGATCCACTATTTCGGCTTTCCCGATCCTCGCCTGGATGAGCTGCTACGCCTCGCACGAGAACGAAACATTGCGGTGATCGAGGACTGCGCCCATGCGATGTTCGGACGTTTGGACGGCCGTCCCTTGGGAAGCCTGGGAGACGCGGGCGTGTTCAGCCTCAAGAAAACGCTTCCCGCTCCGGGAGGAGGAGTATTGAGGCTTCCCATGAGGGCGGACCTTGGTCAGCCTGAAGATGGCCACCGGGTATCTGAGGCGGGTGCGGTATTGAAGCTCATGGCCTACGCCCTGGAGGCCAGGCTACCGTTCTCGGTGCGTGGATGGCTGCTGGCGTCGTCGCGGGTACGCCAAGCGGCTTATTCCAACGATGAGTCGAGGCCAGTGGCCACCGAGAACAGGATGGGCACGCTGTCGTGGAAGGTGTTGGCCAGCTCGTCGCCCGAGTATATCGTGGCCCGACGGCACGAGAATTTCACATACGCCTTAGAGAGGCTCAACGGTCTCGATACGGACGAGGTGCGTCCCATATTCTCAGGATTGCCCGACGAGGTGTGCCCTCTGGGCGTACCCATTCTGGTGCGTGGGGACCGAGAGTCCTTGCGGCGGTGGCTCTACCGCAGGGGCATGCTTTTGCCGGCAATTTGGGAGGTGCTCCCAGACGAGGTACCGCTGGACCAGTTCCCCGATTCGCAGCTATTGATGAACCGCATTCTGATGATCCCGGTCCATCAGGGCCTTGGCACACGCGAGGTCGACCGCATGGTCACGGCAATCGGCGAGTGGCTTCGAAGGTGAGCGCCAAAAAGCCTAAGGTACTCCAGCTTATCGCGAATCTCAGCGTCGGCGGGGCCGAGATGCACCTGCTTTACTTGGTCCAGGGGCTTCTGGACTCAGGCGAGTTCGACGTTGAGGTGGCCTATCTGAGAGAGAGCCCCGACGAGGCCCGGCCGATGGTCTCAGATTTCCGTCGGCTGGGCGTGCGCCTGACCGACCTGGAAATGACCTCTCTGGCGGACGGGAGGGCGGCCCTGAAACTTAACGCGCTTCTGGGGCACGTGCGTCCAAGTTTGGTGCACACTCACCTAGCGCACGCACACCTGCTGGGCATACCGTTGTCTCGGCTCAAAGGTCTGCCCGTCGTCAGCTCCGTACACAACGTGGAACGCCACTTCGCCAGCCCCGTGAAGCGGCCCATCTATCGGCTTCTCCTGAGCTCTGCTTCGAGGGTAATCGCCATCTCAGACGCGGTACACCAGGCGCTGGTAGGCCAGGTCGGAATCCCGGAGGGAAGGGTGCGGCGCGTTTACTATGGGTTCCCGGTAACCGGTGCTCCGACTAACTTCCCCTCGGACCTAAACGGCCATCGTAAAGAAGGCCATGGGCCGCTAATCGCCACGGTCGGACGCCTGGCGGAGCAGAAGGGACAGCGCTATCTTATCGAGGCCATTGAGCGCGTGCGACAAGAGTTTCCGTTAGCGACGGCGCTGATTGTGGGACACGATGGCGGGCTGCGGAGCGCCCTAGAAGACATGATTCTCCGGGCTAGACTAGAGGAAAGCGTGATCCTGACGGGGTTCAGGAACGACGTGGCCGGTATCGTCGGCGGGACCGATCTCTTCGTGTTGCCGTCTTTGTGGGAGGGGTTCGGGCTGGTGCTTCTCGAGGCGATGGCCGCGGGATGTCCTGTAGTGGCCAGCAACGTGGCGTCGGTAAAGGAGATCGTGGTCCACGATGAGACCGGCCTGTTGGTGCCGCCGGCCGATAGTGCCGCTCTTTCCGACGCGATACTCCACCTCCTCAAAGACCCTGAAAAGGCCAAACGAATGGGCGAAGCCGGCAGGGCGCGGGTGTTGAAAGAGTTCACCATAGAACGCATGGTTGAACAGACTCAGTCGGTCTATCGGGACGTGGTGCGCGTCTAGATGGTATCGGGAACAGCCCTTTGAGCGATACGCCAAAAGAAACCAGGGAAACCGGAACGAAGCTCGCGAACTCAGCTTCGGCGAGCGAATTTCAAATAGAGGTGGTCGATTCATGGGACCGGTGCCACCGGCAGATCTGTGAAGTACTTGACATGGCCGGTGAGACCAATCCCTTCCTGAGTATCGAGTGGCTCGAGACCTGGTGGAAGCACTGGGGAACGGGCAAACGGCTGCAAGTTCACCTCTTTCTGAAGGGCGGGGCTCCCGTTGGATTCGCGCCCCTCTACTGCACAGAAGTCCTCGGGATACGCGAGTACTTCTTCGTCGGACATCGAAAGTCCAACTACCTGGGAGTCGTGTGCCCTTCTGGAGAAGTGGAAGGCATCACGAAGATGCTGCTGAACTCTGTGGAGGCATCCGGCAGACCCGCCTTGATGCACTTCATGGACCTCAACTCGACCTCTCCCACGTTCAGTGCTATGAGAGCCTTGAAGGAGGCCGATGCGCCGAATGTGACCCTTTTTCCGCTATACCCCTGTCCATACGCTCGTCTTTCAGGTGATTGGGAGGATTTTTTCAAGCAAATCATGGGTCGGAAGCACAGAACCCAGATCAAGGCCGCCGAGCGGCGCCTCGCATCGTTGGGAGATCTGAGCTTCAGTATGTCGGGCGACCCCCGTGAAATCGAGTCGATGCTGCCGGCGCTGCAGGCGCTTCACCGGGCCAGGTTCGAACGCAACTACAATCCGTCTCTCGAAGGTCGACACGGCGCCTTCATGAAGGACGTCGTTCCCCTTATGGCCGGAGACAAGCTGCTGCTGGCCTCTCTCACGCTGGACGGCGAGCCCGTCGCGTTCCTGCTCGGCCTTGGGATGAGTGATACTTTCGTCGACTATATACCGGCGTTCGACCCCGCCCTGGAGAGGTTTTCACCCGGGCACGTGTTAATCATGAAGGTGGCCCAATGGCTGATTTCGCACGGCTACCGCGTCCTCGACTTCTCGAAAGGAGACGAGGTCTACAAGCGCAAGTGGTCCAATGGTGAGAGCCAAAACTATCTTGCGCTGGCGGTCCTGAACCCGAACCCGGCGCTGAAAGCCTACGCAGCTTTTAGAAGGCTCTCGGTGAGGATTCGGATATGGTTGAGAGAAGAGGGACATAACCGCACCGTCAAACGCTTGATGGCCAGACTAAGAAGGAGACCTAGTCGGCGTGGCGGCCGCCGAAGCGTTGAGGTCCGTTCGTTCGATTCGCCCCCGGGCCTTGCGGGCGAGCCGTTCAAGTACGGCCGCATCAGTAAGCTGCCGCTGGAAGCTCGGAAGGCGTTGGCCGACTTCAGCTACGTGCATCACGACGGACAGCCGATGCTCGCTGAACCGGCCGACGGTTGTGTGTCCCTTTACGACGAGCGCTCGGGTGAGAGGATAGAGGTCTCTTGGTAGTGGGGCTTTCCAGGCGAATTCGCCTGGTTACTCGTGAAGCGACGGCACTGTGGGGTCGCATTACCGTTCCTCGCAGGCCGGGTGCGGTAATACTGGCATACCATAGGGTAGGGGGAGGAACGGCTCAAGAGCTGGACCTTCCCACTGAATCCTTCGAGTACCAGATGGGCCATCTTAGCGAACACCACCGCATCGTGTCCCTGGACGAAGCCATCGAAATGGGTCGTGAGTCTACTTGGTCAGAAGACGTATTTGTCATTACCTTTGACGATGGGTACGAGGACGTCTACCTAAACGCCTTTCCCATCCTCCAGAAATACAAAATCCCGGCTATGATGTACCTTGCCACCGATTTCATAGAGAGGGGCCGTGCGTTACCCTGGACTCCCGATGGGGCGCGACCACTGACATGGAGCCAGGTAGGGGAGATGATCGACTCTGGGCTTGTGTCGGCGGGTTCGCATACCCATACCCATCCTAATCTCGGTAGGCTGAGCGAGGACGAGATCCAGGGTGAGCTGATGGCGTCCAAACAGCTTCTGACGGACAGACTCGGCGTGGAGAACGTCCACTTCTCCTATCCTATGCCGTCGAGGGTACCGGGGGATTTCTGTCCTCCAGCGGCCGACAGTCTGGTAAAACGAGGCTTTCTCTCCGCCACTATTGGAGGATACAGCAAAAATCTGCCTCCTCTCGCCATTCATGGGCTCACCAGGGTACCCGTGCAGCAAAGCGATACGCCCGGGCTCTTCCGCGCCGGGCTCGAGGGATACCTGAGGCCCTACGCGCGACTCTCGGGACTGGTGCATGGACTGAGAGGCATTCGAGAAAGGGTGCTTCGGGGCCGTAATTCCGAAAGGGGCTGGTACTGACTTGAATAAAGCACGACGGGTACTCGTAACCGGAGGCGCCGGCTTCATCGGCGCTAACCTGGTCCGCGTCCTGCTGGGGCGTGGCTATGAGGTCACGATCCTGGACGACCTCAGCGCGTCCAGTGGGAGTCACGTAGAGGAGCTTCCCGTCGAGTTCGTCCGAGGAGACATCCTCGACCCCACAACTATCGAGCAGCTGGTCCCCGGCAGTTATGGGATCATCCACTTGGCCGCCCAGGCCGGAGTGCCCACTTCCCTTGAGGACCCCAGGCGCGACAGCGAAGTGAACGTCACGGGCACCTTGAATCTGCTGGAGGCGTGCAGAAACTCGTGCCCGGACGCGCGGTTCGTGTTCGCCTCGTCCAATGCTCCTCTCGGCAGGCAGGAGCCACCCGCGACAGAGGACAAGGCACCGCTGCCCGTCTCGCCTTACGGGGCCAGCAAACTGGCCGGTGAGGCCTATTGCCTCGCGTATCACGGGTCATGGGGTGTGGGCACGGTGGTGCTCCGATTCGCCAATGTGTACGGCCCTTTCTCCGGCCACAAGAGTAGTGTCGTCGCCAGGTTCTTTCACGACATTATGAGTGAAGACCGAATCATCATCCACGGAGACGGGCACCAGACACGCGACTTCCTGTATGTCGGCGACCTGTGTAACGTCATCGTGTTGGCCATGGAGAGAAAAATCAGCGGCGAGGTGTTCCAGATCGCGACTGGGATTGAAACCAGCATACTTGAGCTTTCGACGCTGGTGCAGGAGGTGGTGGAGAGGAAGCTGGTTCTAGAGCACGCTCCGGCGCGGGCGGGGGACGTTCAGAAGAGCTACTCAACGGTGACGAAAGTGGAAGAGGTTCTCGGTTGGCACTCAACCGTAGAGCTAAAAGAAGGCTTGCAGGCCACCTGGAAGTGGTTTACGTCCCAGAGGGAGACTGAGGGGTTCTCTGCAAGCGAAGGCACTCGCCAACCGTGAGAGTAGTGGCTATAGACGATGCGCCTGTCTGGACCGACGGCGAGAGATACTCGATGCCCAACCCCATGAACCGCTTCTACGAGCAGTTGGCGTGCGAGCTCGGCGAGGTGGTGGTTTGTGGTCCCACCAGCCGTGTCTCGGCGGATGTCGTGAACCGCGGGCATATCGCCGATCCAGGACTGGTCCGGTTCGCTAGCAGACCTTACTATGAGTCTCCAATGGACTTTTTGGCCAGGGGGGTCTTGCTGATAGTGCCGACGGTCTGGGCCCTATGGCAAGCCGTTAGGTCGGCCGACGTGGTATATCTTCGGCTTCCTTCAGTTGTGGGTCTGATGGCGTATGGGATGACGGTTGTGCGCGGGCGCCCGAGGATAGTCCAGATCAAGGGGAGTTGGCATGCATCGGTGGGAGACCGGTTTCTAGGCGCTATGAAAGCGCTGGGGAAAGCCCTTGTGAAGGTCTTCGCGATGGGTGACTATTTCATCGCCCGCAGAAGCACGACCTTGGTTCACACCGATGACCACTATCGGAGGGCCAACACCGGTAAGAACCGCGTACATATGGCCATCGTGAGTCTCGTGAGCCAGGGCGACATCCGTGGTCGAGAGGACACGTGTCAGGAAACTCCGGTCAAGCTTCTCTTTGTGGGTCGTGTCTCTCCGGCCAAGGGTCTGGAATATGTGATGCGCGCTCTATCAGAGATGGACGAACCGCGCCCCACATTGCGGATCGTGGGTACGGGACCCGAGCTATCGAGGTTACATCAGCTCGCCGATGGTCTGTCGCTTGACTCACTGGTCTCGTTCGAGGGGAACCTGGGGCATGGTGACTCTTTAATGGAGGTCTATCGGACCTCCGACGTGTTCATACTCCCTTCGGTGACCGAGGGGATACCCAAGGTGATTTTCGAGGCCATGGCTTCGGGTATACCTATTATCGCCACCGAAGTTGGGGGAATCCCTCATGTGATCCAGCACGAGGTCAATGGCCTTCTCATAGCCCCACGATCAGTACGTCATATCAAAGACGCGGTGTCGCGTCTGGTGTCCGATGCCAGCCTCCGCAAGGGCATCATTTCAAAGGGGTATGAGACTGTGAGCCACTATACATTGGAGAGCACCGCGAAAAGCGTGGCCGGAATCATCCGAAGCGAGGTGAAGGAGGCCGGCGGTATGTGACTTAAGCTCTTCTGACGGCGGTAACACCGCCTGATGTAAAACTACCACTGTTTGCTGAAGGGGCGACCTGATCGGTCGCCCTTATGTATTTCTATGACGTGACCAAGCTGACCCGGCGTAGGTTACAATGGAGCCGGACAAATCGGAGTTATAGAGTCGGCTCCAGGAGGTGCCAGTATGGCCGTGTCCGTTCACTATAGTTTGGCAGGTGGTCCGGTCAAAAAAGAGGACCTGGAGGGACTACCCCAGGAGCTCGCCTTCTCAGTCGAGGAGTACCAGGGGAGGCTAGACAAGGTGAGACGAGGTATGGGGGAGATGGGAGTGGAGGTGCTCGTCGTGCAGCATCCGTCCAACGTGCTGTACTTATCCGGCTACCAGAGCTTCGCTATGTACCAGGATGAGTGCGTCATCCTACCGATCGAAGGTGACCCTTCACTCATAGTCCATCCCCCCGAGCTAGGCGGCGCGTTATTGCATTCGTGGTTCGGACACATTTATGGCTATGAGGCCGACAAAAGCCGCGAAAGTTACCAGGCCAAGCTCCTTACAGAAAAGGGATTTGGTCGGTCGAAGATCGGAATTGAGAAGCAAAGCCTGGGGGTACCGGCGGGACACTTTGAGGCCTTAGGAGAAGCGTTATCAGGGGCCATGCTAGTTGACGGCTCGGGTCTGGTTGAGGCGGTGAAAATGACGAAGTCTCCGAAGGAGATCGAGTATCTGAGGGAGGCCGCCCGTATTACCGACCTTGGGACCCGTGCGACGATCCAGGCGGCGGGTGAGGGCAAAACGGACCAGGACATGGCGGCGGCGGGCTATCAGACGATGATCCAAGCGGGCAGCGAGTACATGTGCTTAGGCCCCATAGTGACTACAGGGCGACGCTCGGGAGTCCTCCACTCCAATCACAAGCGCGTCCGGCTTAACAAGAGTGACAGCATCCTCATAGAGGTGGGCGGGTGTATTCAGCGTTACACCGCTCCGACCATGCGGTCGGTGTCGATCGGAGAGCCCAAGCCTGAGGTCAAACGAGTGGCGGACGCGTGCATTACGGCCCTCGGGAACGTCCTCACCACGATACGCCCAGGGATAACGGCGGACGAGGTCGCGAAGGCCGGATGGGAAGGAATCGCCATGGCCGGCGAAGACTTCGTCTTTCACGGCAACTTCGGCTATGCCGTTGGGGCCGGGTTTCCACCAAGCTGGGCCGACGGCACCGCGCTCATCGAGAGCGGCATCCAGACCCGCCTTCAGCCGGGAATGGTGTTCCATCATCCTATAGCCCTGCGCCGGCTGGGGCAGTATGGAGTAGCTTTCAGTGAGACCTCAGTGGTCACAGCGGAAGGATGTGAGGTGTTGACCAGTGTGGAGCGTCAGCTAGCGGTGAGGTGACCGGAGCCACTTCCCTGGCATTTGGTTAACGTAGGTAAGGCATATAGAGGCGATCCACCGGGTCGCCCCTATATTTTTATCCGCCCGACGCAGTCGACCTGGGACTCTATTCCGCCAGCTGCTCGGATAACGCCTCGGGCTCGTTGACTGGTAGCTGGCAGACGTAATTCTGGCAGACGTAGGCCGTAGACCTTCCGTTGAGCCTCTCGCGGCCCTGCATGAGAGGTAGGCCGGCCAGATCGTCGTCACCATCACTACGTCCGATGAGGACATGGTTCGGTATGAACTGCCGGTGTACTTCCGCAAGCAACGCCTCCGTGCCACGGTCTCGCGGGTCGCCGACAATCGCGACCTCTTTGACATTCGACAGATAGAAGTCCAAAGCACACAGCCAGTGGCCAAAGCCCGTAGGTGATTGGACCATGAGTTCACGAAGTGAACGCATGGCCGTCAACGCATGACTGCGAAAGCCGTCGTCGCCCGTTATCACCGCCAGGCGCAGCAGCACATCAACCGCCATGGAGCTCCCGGCTGGTATAGCGTTGTCGGTGATATCGCGCGGCCGAATGATAAGCTCCTCATGGTCGCGGCCCGTGTCGTAGAACTGCGCAGAGGCCCCGTCCCAGAACAGGTCCACCATCGCCGTACCCAGTCCTATGGCCTCGTTCAGCCACCTCGCGTCCAGGGTCGCCTCGTGCAACGCGATGAGACCGTCTATCAGGAACGCGTAGTCCTCCAGGTAGCCGCGTAGCTTAACTCCGCTATCTTTATAGGTCCGCAGCAGACGCTCGCCATCGCGTAGGTTATCCAATAGAAACGCGGCGTTCCGCTCGGCCACTCGTGCGTAGTCGGGTCGACCAAGCACCGCGGAGGCCTGTGCAAACGCCCTGAGCATCAGTCCATTCCATGAGGTGAGGATCTTTTCGTCGCGCTCAGGTCGGATACGGCCATCCCTCACCTCCAGCAGCCTGGCCTTGCAGCGACTCATAAACTCGTCGAACTCCCCTTCGGTCATGCCCACGTTCTGTCGTACTTCGGCAGCATCGCCGGACACGCTGAGGATATTGCGTCCCTCGAAATTACCGTGGTTGGTCACTCCGAAATAACGGTTGATGACCTCACCGTTCTCTTTCCCCAGCACGTCGATGATTTCATCCTGCAACCATATGAAAAACTTGCCCTCAACGCCTTCGCTGTCGGCGTCCTGAGCCGAGTAGAAGCCACCGGACTCATCGGTCATCTCTCTTAGGACATAATCCAGTGTTTCCTCTACGATCCTTCTGTACAGAGCCTTGCCCGTGGCCTGATATGTGTGCAGATAGAGTTTTGCGAGGAGGGCGTTGTCGTAGAGCATCTTCTCGAAGTGGGGGACGAGCCAGAACATGTCGGTGGAGTAGCGATGGAAACCGCCGCCTATCTGGTCGTAGATCCCGCCGTGCGCCATGCGCTCCAATGTCAGCTCCACCATATCCAGCGCCTTCGAATCGCCGGTACGGAGGTGGTAGCGAAGGAGGAACTCGTAGGTCATGGGCTGAGGGAACTTAGGCTGGGTTCCGACGCCGCCATAGTCGTAATCGAACTGTTCGGCCATGCCTCGCCGCGCTTGATTCAGGAGCTCGTCGGTTAACGGCTCGATCCCTCGCACGCCCAAAGACATCTGCTGTATTTGTCGAAAAAGCCTGTCGGTGGTGAGCAACACTTCGCTGCGGTTCTCCCTGTAGTGCTTCGCCACGACGCTGAGTACCTTGGGGAACCCGGCCATCGAGCCTAGGTCTTGCGGGGGAAAGTACGTGCCGCCGAAGAAGGGCCTGCCGTCGGGGGTCAGGAACACGGTCATAGGCCAGCCGCCTTGTCCGGTCATAATTTGGACCGCCGTCATGTAGATGGAGTCGATGTCTGGCCGCTCTTCCCTATCTACCTTGATGCAGACGAAGCTCTCGTTCATCAGGGCGGCTATGTCCTCGTTTTCGAACGACTCTCGCTCCATGACGTGGCACCAGTGGCACGCCGAGTAGCCGACACTCAGCAGGATGGGCTTGTCCTCCGCCTTCGCTCTTTCAAGGGCCTCGGGGCCCCAGGGATACCAGTCCACCGGGTTGTGAGCGTGCTGGAGCAAGTAGGGACTGGACTCGTTAATAAGTCGATTGGCCATCTTCCGCTAGACCCCCTTCAGGGTCAGGGTGTCCACTTCACCGGTCTGTAGGTCCGCTACGCGGATAGCGTGATTGTTGGTGTCGGCGATAAAGAGCCGGTCGCCGGCGATGCTGATCCCACCGGGCTCGCGGAACCGGGCCTGCGTCGCCGGACCATCGCGGTCTCCGGTTTCGCCGTCACCCAGGAACGTGGCGGCGGTCTGGGTAATAGGGAATATCCGTTTGATCTTGTTGTTGTAGGTGTCCGCGATAAACAGCACGTCGTCCAAGATGTCGATCCCGAGCGGATGCTGCATCCGCACCTGGGCTCCGACGCCGTCGACGTCGCCAAAATCGAAAAGACCGACACCGACGATGGTACTCACCCTCCCATCGGTGTTGATGTCGGCCGTGCGAACGGCGCTGGTCTCGCTGTCGGTGAAGTATAGTTTCTGACCGTCGGTAGCCATTCCACTGGGCTGCGCGAGCTGGGCATGGGCAAGGGGGCCGTCTTCGATATTCTCGCGGCCGGTGCCCGCGTGCGGCCGTACCTCGTGGGTATCGAGATCCAGCCTCCAAAGCTGGTGAAGCCCGGCCATGGCTATGTACAAGCTCCCATCGTGAAGAGCCAGGTCCCAGGGCGATTTCAGCGGCGTGGACGCACCCACGCCGCCGCCGTGAGACTTTTGGGCCTGTTCGCCGGTGCCAGCGATCGTTTTAACGTTTTTGTTAGCTAGGTCAATGGCCCGAATGGCGTGGTTTTTGGTATCGGCCACGAATAGGAAATCGCCGGCTATGGCAAGCCCTTGGGGGTCGTTGAAGCGTGCCTCGTCGAAACCGCCGTCGGTCAGACCCTTATCGCCTGAGCCCACGACGTGCTGGACATCGCCGTCGAGGGATGAGACGACGATACGCTGATGATTGGAGTCGGCGATGAAAAGGCGTCGTGAGGCCGCGTCTCCCAGTACTTTCCCCGGAAAAGACAGCGGCCGCTCCCATTCCTTCTCCTGCTCCAGCTTGAATTTGAGGGGCCGCCTGTCGATAAGGCCTTTTTCATCGAACTCCTGAATCATGTCATTCAGGAGCTGGTCGAAGGTCTCTAGAGGTATCTCTCCCTCCTGTCTGCCTATTAGCTTGCCTTCAGGGTCTATGAAGAAGAGAGTTGGCCAGGCCCTGGCGGCGTAGCGCTGCCAAATTATGAAGTCCTGGTCGTTGACCACGGGATGCGCGATATCGTAGCGGAGTATGGCCTGACGCACGCTATCCGTGGCCTTCTCAGCCATGAACTTGGCCGAGTGGACGCCTACTACCGCCAGCTCACCGGCGTATTTTTGCTCCATTTTCCGCAACTGCGGAAATATATGCATGCAGTTAATTCAGCAGTAGGTCCAGAAATCCAGGACCACCACCTTCCCTCTAAGGTCACTCAGTCGTAGAGGGTTTTCGGTGTTCAGCCAATCCAAGCCCTCGGCGAACTCCGGCGCGGCTACTTTTCCCGCATATGACCTAGTGCTCACTTATTCCTCTTTGCTTTGTGGTTTCTGCGTCGAGTAGGGTGAAACCTGCGGTACGTCCTCTCGAAGCCCCGACTCGCTCAGCACACCACCCATATTACAGGCTTGAACACGGATCGAACAGAGTTGCTGACAGCGCTAAGCCAGCGCGCCCTCATCTCACTCGCTGTGAGCTGGAATGAATTACGGCACCACGGCGCTGCTGGCGGTCTAAGGAGTCACCCAAGCCGAGTGATCAGGAACAGTGGGTCACGAAAACGGTGAAAGTGTGTCTATGGCTCCGGCACCGTGACGGTCTTTTCGTTGTTAGCCGGGTCGAACTCGTCAAGCTGCCCTAATCCATCAGCTACGGCTTTGAATATGTTACTACCCACTAGGGCTTCGGCCCATGTAAACGTCCTGTTGGCGGTCTGGCCGGACTTAAGCTTAGAGTAGCTCAGAGTCCAGTCTGGAGATGAGCTGGCGTTAAGAAAAACCTCCACCTTGAATGGCAGAGCCGCCCCTTGGCCCTGGTTCTTTACCGTGACCGTGAAGGCCACGGGATTGCTTATATCTGGAATCGCCGGCGTCCAGGTGATCTGGTCGACGATTATGTCCGGCAGAAGCGTGGCGTTGTATACGGCCAGGCCCTCGTTGTTGGTCTCGTCCGATTCGGATACGCTGTCCAGGCTGTCGGCGACTACCCTGAAAGTGTGGGCACTGGATGTGGCGGTCCACTCAAAAGTCTTAGTGATGCTTTGGCTCGGATCGAGGCTTGAGAACGACAGGTTCCATGTAGAGGTTGCCGAGTTGTCCAGGTACACGTAGACGGAGAAGCTGGGAGCATCTCCCACTCCGCGGTTATCTACCCTCACGGTGAAGGTTACCGTGTCCCCGCTGGAGGGCAGGTCCGGGCTCCACGACGTTTCAGTCACGACTAGATCGGCCAATATGGTTGCATCATAGGCGAAAGCCTTCTCGTTATTGGTCTCATCGGTTTCGGAGATCACGTCCTCGCCGTCGGCGACCACCAGAAAATCGTGTGTTCCCTCCACCGCGGTCCAGGAGAAGTCCTGCGTGGCCGTCAGGCCCGCTGTGACGCCGGACATAGACGCGCTCCAAGTGGGATTGGCTCCGTTGTCGAGGTATGTGTACGGCTTGAACGCACCGGCGTCGCCTGAGCCCAGGTTTTCGATAGTCACAGTGAATACCACGGTATCTCCAATGGACGGGTTCGCCGGATTCCACGTCAGGTCCTTCACCACCAGGTCTGGCAGGACGGTGGCATCGTAGGTGAACGTCGTGGTGTTGTTGTTCTCGTTGATCTCAACGACATCGGACGAGCTATCGCCTATAACGCGAAAAGTGTGCGAGCCCTCCTCCGCGGTCCAAGTGAAAGTCCGTGTAAGGCTCTGTTGGGCTCCCAATCGAGGAGTATGACAGAATCCACTGTGGTGGCGATTCCTCGTCGAACTTGATTTTGGCACTGAATGAGCCAGCCGAACCTTGTCCCTGGTTTTTCACCGTGAGGGTAAACGTCACGGTGTCTCCCACCGAAGGCTGCTGCGGGCTCCAGCTCAAATCGTCCATGACCAGGTCGGACAGGAACGCGCCACCGAAGCCGACAGTCTTTCGATTGTTGGTCTCATCACGCTCCTCGATCTGGTCCGATGGATCGATCCAGCCGCCAAACGTTTCACCACTTCCCGTGGCGGTCCAGGTGAACTCTTCGGTATGAGCCTCCCCTGGGAGGATAGCAGGCAGCTGCGCATCGTCGAAGAAAGCGCCATCAACCTCGAATGTCAAAGATGAGGTACTGGAGGAGACGAATTCCGCGAGGTTCTCTACTGTCACGGTGACCGTTATACCGTCTCCTATCGTGGGCACTGTGGGATCCCAATCCACAGCTGTGACGGTCAGGTCAGGCCTCCAGAACCGCGATTCCGTGGAGGACCGCTCAAACAGGACGTACACTGGCTCGCTGGCCATGGCGTTGGGGTCGCCGTCACCGTCGCCCGCCGTAAGCTGCAACACCACCGCATCAGGGAGATCATCACTAAGCTCAACGAATTCGAAGCCGAGGCCCGCGATCCTGGGAAGCTCAATCTGAAACCCACCGAACGTCCCCGGAGCCAGAGTGGTCCCCTGTCCGCTAACCGACACCGGATCCCACCCGGATGCTGCATCGTCGCTGCCGTCGACGAACTGCCCTCCAAGCGAAACACGGGCCGCCCATCCGCTGATTAAAGGAGCGAAGTCCAGGTTTTCGGTATTGTTCGAGGCATAGAAGGTAAGGATTATCGCCCCCGTATCCTGGTCATGGTCAACGTCCAGCAAGGCGATAATCTTGTCATCGACATCGTACAAAACGGTGCCAACGCTGATCTCAGGATAGTGGAGTCGATAGTCATAGGCAGGCGCGGCGCCGGTCATGCCGAATTGGTCGAGTGGGATTCTGGTCCCGCCGAATATCAGTGTCGCGTTTTCCACACTCTCGGGGACCAGGTACGTCAGCGTAGCCGGCCAGTCCTTGCGACGTGGCCACTCCACCTCGACGTCTCCACCATTCAAGGCCAATACAGCGTCGAACTGCTCCTGGGGACCCCATAGGACGCGCACGCATTCAGTCGACACACTCGCCATGAAGCAGGTGGACTCAAGCCCCGTGGACGTGCGGATCAGGGGAGCTGAGGAGGGATCGTCGGGAAAGGTCGCAACGGCCAGGTCCAGCGTCACCTCTACCCAGGTTGGAAGGATATCGTCGGTTTGCCTGGATACGGACGTGACAGCGATCCCATACTCGCCTGAGAGGAAGTATCCATCGGCACCCGCTGGCCCATCCTCCAACGGACCTGGCGTCGGGGCCTGGCTGGAACTGCGGCCTTCCAGAGCAGGACTCTGATCGCCTTCGAGGTCAATGCTTACCTGGGTGCCAGGAACCAGTAAGCTTGCCTGTGTAGCGCTGTCGGGTACCTGGAAGGTCAAGGAGAACGGCCAGGTCTTGTCGCTGGGCCACTCGATAACGGAGTCTTCGCGGCTCGGCGTCAGCTCCGCCTGAAACTGTTCACTGACTCCCCAGATCACTGACATGCAGTCGTCAGATGGACCGGCCGTAACAAAACAGACCTCCAGTGGCCCCGACCGGACTTCTATGCTGGTGGCATCAGCGGCTTCCTGGAATTTGGTTATCGCTAGAGCCAGAGTAATTTCCGCCCAGCCTGGGCGCGATACGCTGGGGGCTCGAGTGGTCTGAACGAGGGCGAATCCGTGCTCAGCGCCTTCGAGGTAACCGGGAGCTCTTGGAACTAGGATAGGAGTGGCCGTCGGCGTCGCTATCTGGGTCCCAGACCCCACGACAGGAGTCGCGGTCGGCGTGGGCAGACCTGGTCCTGGGATGGAATCGTCTCTCTCCAGTGACACCCCTATTCGCCTAAGCCGTTCTATCCTAGACTCCAGCCTCCTGGCCCACGTCCTTGCCGATGATAACGAGCCGTCGCTGGCCTCATATGCAGTGACCTCGGCAAAGACATTCTGGTCTCTAAATATCACCTTGAACTCACCGGCGTCTAGATAGGCAAGGGACTCTCTCCCTATTCCGGGGTCCTCCACGGTCAGCGTCCCTGGAAGGCCCACCAGGCGACGGCTGATTTCGCGTTCAGCATCCTGGACTCCCGGAAGGACCATCACACGAATCTCGACGATCTCCTCTCTAGCTCCGCCTGTTCCAGTAATGCGAACGACGAACGTATCCTCTTGATACATCGCCTCATCAATGCTCCAGTTTTCAGGCAACTCCACCGCAGTGAGGCTAAGTTCGGATGCTGGGTTTACTATGATCAGCGGCGCCGGTGTGGTAGTGGGGGTTGGAGTGGCCGGAGGTGGTGTAACTGTGGGAGATGGAGAAGGCACTACCTCGACTTCGACAGGAGTTGAGGTAGCAAACGCCGTCTCTTCCTCGGAGGGCTCACCGTCTGAGCCGAGCAAGCCGCAGGCGGTGCTATAGAGGCCGAGAATTGCGACGAGAAAGACCAGACAAACGTCTATGAGCTTTCGGCGTTTCACAGGCGTTCTTTAAGCCAGGTTACGTGGTGGGGACTCTTGCCAGGGCCACGCGACTCCTCTCAGGTTGGAGGATGTGGCGACTACCTTGGCCGGTGTTCGTGAGCAGGGCCGACTCCGTGATCCTGGTTGGTCCAGCTTTGCTTCCATATCAGATTTCACATCGCCATCCGGCATGATACACACGTTCTAAATATAGCGTAAAGGAAAAAAGATGCAGGATTTCAAGACCATTCAACTGAGATTAGCCTATGGCCAATAGAAGCACTCCTCCAAGCACGGCCACCACTCCGATTATCTGATTGGGCGCCAGCCTCTCACGAAAAATCAAGACACCACCCAAGATGGGCACCAGTGGGTGACCAGAAGCAGCGACTGTAACGATGGATATGAGCCCGATTTCGGCTCCTCGGGAAAACACGAAGAAGCCTCCGTTTTCTAGAACGCCGATCAACGCCACAACGAGCACGGACCCCACGGTGAGCCTTCGCCACGGCCGCTGTCTCCGAAGGACAGGAACCGGCGTGAGAAGCGGCAGTGTGAGAAAGGATAGCGTAAGAAGACGGAACGTGTATAAGGGGAGGAACCACCCAATTTCTCTTGTGAGCCTAGCAATGACGAACAGTGTTACCCCAAACAAAACCATAGTAACTGCCGCGAACATAGCACCTCGGCCTATTAGGCGCTGTCCAGATTTGATGTTTCTCAGGTTCACGGAGGCCAGCGCACCTCCACCGATGGCGGCAACTGCTCCCAGCAACTGGCCGGTGGTCAAGCGCTCGCCCAGAATCAACACGGCCAGGATGATGCCTACGATAGCCTCGCCGGCCACGATGGGAGCTACCACCGCCACGGGCCCCTCTCTCAGCGCGTTCAGGTAGGCGCTGTAAGCTCCAATGCCCATAAGGCTCAAGGCACATAGCAGCCCCCATTGTGTGAGTGAGACCTGGCCCAGATCGCTCCCAAACACCAGATAGATGGTGAACGTTCCAACGGCTCCCACGTTGATCCAGAAGAGCACCTGGAAAAGGTTCATCCTCCGGGCAACGACCGCGGTGGCGAAGCTCGCTGTCCCTACCATGCCGGCCGCGATTAAGCCGAATACAACGCTCTGGAAAACCAACTGGGGATAAGATGCCTTTCCTTATAGATGGCCTGTGAGACCCAAGCGTAGCCGAGGGTCCGGGCATTTCTGTTCCGTGGGTCCCTTTGCCAGGACGCAGTCGAGAGCACCCCTACCTTCTGGCATGTCGCGCAGGTGCAGCACATGGTACCATCCGGCGTTAGAGGGCGGCGTGAACGGCGGTTCGCACGAGACCGTCTACCGCCGATCAGAATGGCCATCGAGTAGGCCTAGGTAGCTAAGTTAGTCCACGGGGTTGTTAGGCGAGAAACAGATCAGGAGGTGCATCCCATGAAGAAAATCAGAGAGATCATGACCGCTGTGGTGGACGATTTGCAAAAACAGTATATTCCCGACGTGCCGGGGCATTTCTTCGCGGTTGCGAAGCAACAGATGGTTACGAGCGAGGCCGAACCGTCTGAAGCCGAGGGCGAGTCCCTTCTTTACAACAAGGTCAACTTCTATGGCACGGCGGAGATGTGGGAGGGCGGCGAAAAGGAGACGCGGGACCATGGCTACGTCGAACGGATCATGCCCAACGGAGACAAGATCTTCTTCACGTTTGTCGAGCCAAGTGGCGAGGAGGAGATCATAAGCGGCACCGGCAAGTTCAAGAACATTAAGGGCAAAGGCCGATACCAGGGGAAAGACCTATACGAGGGCATGTGGCAGGCCCAGCACGACTGGGAGTACGAGATAGCCGAATGATGGGTTGTGCTAGGAGGCGGATGAGGGCCCTGGCCGCCGCCGCTCGGACTGCGCGCTCCGTGTAAACGGTGGTGAGGTGAGCCCTGTACTCGGCCGATGCGTGAACGTCTCCGTTGAAGTCTATCCCGGCTCCAGCTCTTTCGGCGGCACTCCTGATAGTGGCGTCGTCGAGCCTATTGCCCTTTAGGAGACCCTCGGTCTCAGCGGCCCGCACGGCTTTGGGACCTGCTCCCGTAATACCGATTCTCGCGCCTTCGCAGGTACCGTCGGTTCCGAGGGTAACCACGGCGGCGACGCCCACTACGGCGTAGTGGGATGCCTTGTTGGCGAATTTTGCGTAGGCGGTGCCTGTCCTAGGAGCCAGCGCCGGTATGGTTATCTCACTGAGAATTTCTCCGGGGCGTAGCGACGTGGTGAGGAGATCAACGAAGAAGTCGTCGATATCGATGGTCCTGTGTTCCCCGGTCGAGGCGGTAATGAGCTGTGCTCCCAAGGCCAGCGCCACCGCGGGCAGGTCGCTCGCTGGGTCGGCGTGGGCCAGGTTACCCCCGAGAGTGCCCATATTGCGGACCTGAGGGTCGGCCACCATCTCCGCGGCCTCGGCCAATAGGGGTGCACGGCTCTTGACCAGCTCCGAAGTCGCCAGCTCGACATATTTGGTCGTCGCTCCGATGGCCAGCCCACCGTCCTTTTCTCGAATGTAGGCCATGGAGGTTATCTTGCCCAGGTCTATCAAGACCTCGGGCTGAGCCAGACGCGTCTTCATGAGCGGTACCAGGCTATGGCCGCCCGCCAACAGTTTGGCCTTGTCACCGTGCTTCTTCAGCAGGTCCGTGGCCTCAGCCACCGTGGTAGGTGCGAGGTATTCAAAGGCGCCGGGAATCATGTCACCCTCCTGTCCAAGAGGCTTAGAAGCGACTAGGCACTGAGCTTGTCAGCCGCGTGTTGGACAGCCTTCACTATGTTGTGATAGCCGGTGCACCGGCACAGGTTGCCGACAAGGCCGCGCCGTATCTCCTGCTCGGACGGATATGGTAGTTTATGTAGCATCGTGTGATACGGGTGGAGAGAGTCATGTCCATGAAGGTTGAAGGCGTCTACCGCTTCAAGGCCGACCGAGATATCGTGTGGACAAAACTGTGCGATCCGGATGTCATCGCGGGCTGCATTCCTGGGTGCCGGGAATTCAATGCGGTCGGCGAGGACCTGTACGAGGTAGCGCTAACGATGGGGGTTGGAGCGATCAGTGGCAGCTACACCGGGAGCGTAGCTGTTATAGACAAGGAGCAGCCCTCCTCATTCAAGATGGTGGTAGAAGGGACAGGCTCCGGCGGGTCCATTAAGGGGGAGAGCGTTCTCAGCCTCCGCGCGCTCGACGACGGGACGGAGGTCGAGATTGAAGGCGAGGCCCAGGTCACCGGCATCGTGGCCAGGGTAGGACAACGCTTCCTGGGCAGCGCATCCAAGATGCTGATCAAGCAGTTCTTCGACTGCATGAAGGAAAAGATCGAACACGGGTAAACCCATGCTATCGATACAGCTAATAATGGCCTGCCGGCACTACTGAAGATGCTAATAGACACGGCGAACCCTAATCACGGTAACCACGGCGGAAGGTTTGAATCGGCATAGTAGCGAGCGTAAGCTACCGGCGCAGGGAGTCCGGGCCTAGATGCGTTCAAGGATCTCCACACCACGAGGCGGTGATGCCATGGGCGATAGCGATGTCGCGCTGATGGCGCACCTGCTGCGACGCGCGGGATTCGGTGCCACGCGTGAGCAGCTCGAAGGGTACTTGGCCAAGGGGTACGAGGCGACTGTGGAGGAGCTGCTCCACCCAGGCGACCCTCAGAACATACCTGACGATCTTATTCACCGCTACCACGAGAACTTCCAGGTCTTCGACGTCGAGGAGAATAGCTCCCCCGCCTACTGGTTGTATCGGATGGTCACCACTAAGTGTCCGCTAGAGGAGAAGATCGTCCTCTTTTGGCACTGCATGCTCCCGTCGAGTTATTTCAAATCCGCCGAGTCTTTGTCGCTACAAAATCAGCTTCAGATGTTCCGCCGATATGGGCTGGGGAGGTTCGATACCCTGCTGGCGAAGCTGTCGAAGGACCCGGCCATGGTCATCTATCTCGACAACAACGAGAACCACAAGGGATCGGTCAACGAGAACTACGGCAGGGAGCTGCTCGAGCTGTTCTCGATGGGTATCGGCAACTACACGGAGCGGGATGTGCAGGAGTGCGCCCGCGCATTCACAGGCTGGACGCTTGCCAACGCCGAGTATATGCAAATGCGGTCCGAGAAGGATTCGGTCTGGCCTTACGGTCGCATAGCCTGGCACTTCAGCTATAAGGAAGAAGACCACGACGACGGAGAGAAGACCTTTCTGGGCGAGACAGGACGGTTCAACGGCGACGACATCATAGACATCATATGTCGCCAACCGGCCACGGCCCGGTTCATCGCCAGGCACCTGTACGGCTTCTTCGTTGCCGACGAGGCGCCGGTGCCCCAGTGGCCCTATACCCTTCCCAGAGACGCAAAAGCCATCGAGACCTTAGCCAGCGCCTACATGGAGAGCGACCACGACATCCGCTCGGTGCTGAAGGTGCTGTTCAACTCCGACTTCTTCAAATCGGAGGATGCCCGGTTCGCACACGTCAAGAGCCCTGGAGAGTTTGTTGCAGGGACCTTGCGTCTCAGTGGACGCATCACCGGACCTACTCTCGAAATCATCAACATCGCGGACCTCACCGAGTCTATGGGACAACGGCTCACATATCCGCCGTCGGTGGAGGGATGGCACGAGGGGACCGAGTGGATAAACAGCGGAACGTTAGTGGAGCGGGTGAACTTCGCGGCGGAGGAGTTGGCAGACGTGGAGAAGGCAGGCGTTCGCGCCATTATCGACAGGCTCGCCTCCCAGGGCGAAGGTGTCTTTTCGGAGGAGGAGCTGGTCGATAGCTGTCTCGACCTGATCGGGCCTATCGCGGTATCCGAAGAGACTCGTTCTACACTGGTCGGGCACGTGTCAAGACAGGGTGGTCTGTCCCTCAAAGGGCATGAGCCAGGAGACCCATCGGAAAACCGGGTAGGGGAGCTGCTTGGGCTAATCGCCTCGACCAAGGAGTACCACCTGGCCTAGGTGCGCTTTCAAGATGGGGTAGGGTCCTTCCGAGGAAGGATCCGAGGTGGGTTGGGTGGGAATAGCTACGCGAGGGTGGAGTAGGGTTGCATACCCAGAGCGCTGCCAAACCGTTCACGATCAAATACCTCAAGACCATCGGGCTGCTGACCCTCTCCTCGACGGGCCGTGGGTACGGCAATCCCGTGGACTTGGTGGTCAAAAAGGATGGGCGCATCTTCGTCCTGGACCGTGGCGCTCCCATCTTCTCCCGCGTCAGCGTGTGTACACTAGACGAGGAGCACCTTTATGAGTTCGGCACCCATGGCGACGGAGACGGGCAGTTCAGGTTGCCGGCCTCCATCGCCATGGACAGCCGGGAGTGGGTCTACGTCGCCGATGAGTACAACCACCGAATCAGCGTATTCGACTCATCGGACCAGTTCCAGGGCAGGTGGGGAGAGTTCGGCAGCGGCGACGGCCAGCTTAACGGCCCCTGTGGGCTCGCCTTCGACGCCGACGACAACGTGTACGTCTCGGACCAGCACAACAACCGGGTCCAGAAGTTCACATCCGACGGCCGGTACCTCCTACAGTGGGGCGAGGCGGGCGACGGCGACGGGCAGTTCAACTTACCGTGGGGAATTGCACTGGACGCCCAGGGCGACGTGTACGTGGCCGACTGGCGCAACGACCGCATCCAGAAGTTCGATCCCGGCGGGCGATTCCTGGCAGAGTTTGGCGAGTCGGGGCAAGGGGATGGCCAGTTTTACCGGCCCTCAGCCGTGGCGGTGGGCCCTGAGGGGCACATCTACGTCGCCGACTGGGGGAATCACCGGGTGCAGGTCCTTCGTCCAGACGGCGGCTTCCTATTGAAGCTAAGAGGCCAGGCGACTCACTCCAAGTGGGCTGAGGACTTTTTCGCCGCCAATCAGGAGGAAAAGCGGGCGCGCGATAGGTCCAACCTGGTCCCCGAACTGCCTCCTCACCTCGACACGCCGTACCTGGTCTCATCCCAGACCGAGCCATACTTCTTCGGTCCGGTGTCGGTGAACCTGGACATGAAGGGGCGTCTTTACGTGACCGAGATCTCCCGACACCGGTTTCAGATTTACCAAATCGACCGGTCCACCATGCCTTCGTAGATCGGACCGCATCCCCGTCGGGACGTGAGCCGTGGCCCGTTTACCACCGAACTCGAAACGAGTCCAAGTCCGAACGCGCCGGCTCCCAGTTGACGTCCACATCTGCTACCTGAGCGGAGAGAGGTCCCTGGCGTAGATACGTCAGCAGCTCCATGAGGGCGGAACGTGGCCCTTCGGCAACCACCTCCACGGTCATGCCGTCGTGGAGATTTCGTGCCCAGCCCACCAGCCCCAGGCGTTGGGCGTGCTCGCGGGCGTAGTCCCGATAATACACCCCCTGCACGCGGCCCCCAATCAATGCCCTGAGTGTGTATCGTCAGCACATTTGGGACAGCTGATGGGGAATTGAGAAGCGACAATTAAGGCGATTGTCCTGGCTCAGGTAGGAGAGTAGATTCACGGAAGTGAAAGGAGCCAGGATGCAGGAAGTCAGTCGAAGCTACGATCAAGCCGACGAGAACGCGAGGCAGGTGGTCCGACGGACCAGAAACGTTACACGTCGCAAGTACACACCTGAGGAGAAGGTACGGATCGTCATAGAGGGGATCCGCGGGGAGATATCAGTCAGCGCCTTGTGCAGGCGAGAGGGAATCAACCCCGGGGTCTATTACAAGTGGCTCAAGGACTACATGGAGGCGGGCAAGTCGAGGCTGAAGGGTGACACGCTACGGGAGGCGAACAAGGCGGAGGTCGATGCCTTGAAGCGCGAGAACGAGCGGCTCAAGGAACTTGTTGCTCAGCTGTCGGTGGAGAACCTGGTCCTGAAAAAAAGCCTCGGTTAGAGCCCATGGGCAAGCCCTATGTGAGAAGGGAGGCCCAGCTCAAGGCGGAGGTCCTTCAGATCGTCGAGAGGTCTCCTCTGCCGGTCAGGCAGACCCTCCAAGAGTTGCAGATAGCACCCTCGACCTACTACCGCTGGAAGAGCAGGTATCGAGACAAGGGGTTTAACGGTCTGGTAGACCGGCCACCAGAGCCCAGGCGAGTGTGGAACCGGTTGGCTACAAAGCAAAGACGGTACGTGGTCAGGTATGCGTTGGAGCACCCATCGTTGAGCCCGAGAGAGGTGGCGACCACCCTGGTGGACGAACAGGTCATGTACGTCTCCGAGTCCACCGTATACCGGATACTGAAGGAAGCGGGGCTCATCAAGCCGCCCGAGACCAAGGGCTTCCCAGCAGGAAAGGAGTTTCACACCAAGACTGCCAGGCCCAATGAGCTATGGCAGACCGATGCCAGCTACTTCTTCGTGGTGGGTTGGGGCTACTACTACCTGATCAGCGTGCTGGATGACTATTCCAGGATGATCGTGGGCTGGAGGGTGCAGACCAGCATGAGCAGTGCCGACATCATCGACGTGGTCCAGGATGCGGTGGAGTTCACCGGTCAACCGACGGCGCCTGTAGAGCCAGGTCCAGCCCTTCTGAGCGACAACGGTCCAGGCTTTCTGTCTAGGGCGTTGGACGAGTTCCTAAGGGCCAGGTTCATGAAACACATCTTCGCCTCACCTTTCCATCCCCAGACCAACGGCAAGTTGGAGCGGTACCATCGCACAGCCAAGGCTAAGGTCAACGTCTTTGTCCACCACAGCCTGGAAGAGCTTGTAGCGGCTATGGAGGGCTTCGTAAGGTACTACAACTACGAGCGCTATCACGAGGCTTTGGGGAACATCACGCCGGCGGATATGTACCACGGACGCCAAGACGCCATACTGGCGACGAGACAGGAGGTGAAGCAAAAGAGTCTAGCCGAACGGAGGTTGGCAAATCTGAGAACTGCCTGAGCCGGTTAGCGTCCAAGTTGCACGCTTTAAAGGCTCCCCTTTTGTCCCACTTGTTTTGACGACGTACAGCCCTGAGTCGAGCGCGGTCATCACCGACAACGGCCTCTTCACAACTCATGGCTTGCTCAGACTGAGGACACCGTTACCTTGAACGAACGCAATCGGACTTAATTGCCGCGCTCATCGTCGTGACTACTCCTCCCATACCTCCCGAAAGAGCCGGAGCCAGTTACCGCCCAGGACCTTGGTGACGTCGGCCGGGGAGTAACCTCGCTTGAGTAGCTCTTGTGCGACGTTGGACAGCTTATCCGTGGTCTCCATCCCCTTCGGATGCACGACTGGATCGGGAAAGGGAATAGGATTCTCCTGATATTTGGTGCCTTGCTGGGAGAATATCCAGTCGAAGAAAGCTTTGGATTGGTCTTGTGTGTAGTCTGTCCCGATTCCCACGTGATCGACGCCTATTCTCTCCACCAGGTCATCGATGGCGTCCACGTAGTCTTGCACATTGGACTGAAAGCCGTTTCGCAGGAAAATAGGGAAAGCGTTGGCGCCTATGACTCCGCCTTTCTGCGCTATGAGTTTCAGAGCTTCGTCCGTCTTGTTGCGGACGTGACTGACAAAGGAGCGGGCGTGTGCGTGTGTACATGCGACGGGTTTTTGGGACACGTCGACTGCCTCGACGGTCGTCCGATCTCCGACGTGAGAGAGGTCTACCAGGATTCCAAGACGGTTCATCTCTGTGATAGCGTCTATCCCAAACTTGCTGAGGCCGTCGTCGGAGCGCTCGTAGCAGCCGTTGCCCAGGAGATTCCGCTCGTTATAGGTGATCTGGATGATTCGCACGCCCAACGCGTGGAACAGGGCAAGGCGGTCAAGATCATTCTCGATAGGGGAGGCGTTTTGCCAACCAAATACTATCCCCACCTTGCCATCTCTTTTGGCCTGCAGGATGTCGTCCGCTGATTTGACCGGAGTCAAGATGTCTCCGTACTCCCTAAATCTGCGGAACCAGGCCGTTATGTTGTCCATGGTGTCGCGGTAGTTCTCCCATATGGCGATAGTGGCGTTGATGGCCGTTACACCGCCTGAACGCAGGTTCTGGTATACCGCCGGGCTCTCCCAGTTGCTCACGTTCAGCCCATCGATCACCACGGCCTCATCGTAAAGCCTTGTTCCGTTGTCTTCTGGTGACATTTGGATCTATCCTCTGAACGATTACAGTGAGTTGCAACTGTACCATATTCATCCACGGCCCTCTCCGGACCGTCGTGGTCTCGGACGAGCCGTCTGCTGAGGTGAACTTTTGAGGGATGTCCAAGCTACACAGCTAGGGGCGTAAGCGATGCTAAAGACAACCGAAGTCGCCATCGTCGGTGGTGGGGCTATCGGATGCTCAATCGCGTACTACCTGTCCAGACGGGGTGTCAAGAGCACCGTATTCGAGAAGGGGCGGTTCGCCTCGGGAGCCTCGGGGGCGACGGCCGGCGTCATCTGTCCAGCGGAGGAAATCGACCGTTTCAACGGACCACTTTTTAACCTAGGGTTGAAGAGCATGAAAATGTTCCCCGGTCTCGCTTCGGAGCTGCTGGAGGCGGGAATCGACCCTGAATTTCGCCAGACGGGAATCCTAACCCTCGCCTTCACACCGGAACAGGTTGAGAGTATCCGGGAGAACCTTGTGTGGCAGGCTGAGCTGGGCTTGGGCATGATGTGGCTAGAAGCCGATGACGTCAAGGAACGGGAACCGGAAATCACCCCTGGCGTCCTGGGTGGTGTGTTCTCACCGGCAGGAGGCTCCATCATCCTCCATTAGTATGACCACATGGTTTTGAGCCCAGGGTCCCAAGGTGGATGGGTAAATAATCCCAGGGGATTGGTGGGGCCATGGGCCTAGTGGCCGCACAGGTTGCGGCCCCTTATACGGTGGGGTATCCTACCTCTCACCGACCGAACATATGAGGATAAAATCCCTTTACCAGGAGGAGGACTGTGAATGGAGTAGCCGCAATCGCGGAGATCCTTAAGAGAGAGGGGACCGAGTTCCTGGCGTGCTATCCAGCGCAGCCTCTCATCGAGGCGTGCGCCCTGGTGGGGATACGTCCCATAATGTGCCGCCAGGAGCGAATGGGCATGGCCATCGCGGACGGGTTCAGTAGAACGACGAACGGTAAACGAATCGGCGTGTTTTGCATGCAGCAGGGCCCCGGCAGTGAGAACGCGTTCCCCGGCGCGGCCCAGGCGTTCTCCGACAACGTGCCGATCCTGCTATTGCCGGATGGCGAGCCGACCCGCAGGGCCTTCATTCGCCCTACTTTCAGGGCAGTGGAGAACTATGGCGCGGTGACCAAGTGGATGGCGGAGATCAACCACGTGGACCGCATACCCGACCTCATGCGCCGCGCGTTCTACCACCTGCGGACTGGCAAAGGCGGGCCGGTGCTCCTTGAGGTCCCGGCCGACGTGTGGACAGCCGAGCTAAAAGGAGGGTTGGACTACACCCCGGTCAGGGGCAACAAGACGGTTCCTGATCACGCCGAGGTAAAGGAGGTCGCCGCGGTCCTGCTAAAGGCCAAGAATCTGGTGATCCACGCTGGCCAGGGTACACTTTACGCCGAGGCATGGGATGAGCTACAGGAGTTCGCCGAGCTGCTCCAAGCCCCGGTCATGACGACCATGCAGGGGAAGAGCGCGTTCCCTGAGGACCACCCTCTCGCCCTCGGCGCTTCGTCGGCGGCAACCCCCAGGCCCACCGCGTACTTCGTCGATAAGGCGGATGTGGTCTTCGGTATCGGCACCAGCTTCACCAGGACCCCCTATGGGAAGACCATCCCGCCCGGAAAGGTGATGGTCCACTCAACCAACGACCCGGCCGACGTAAACAAGGACTACAAGGCCGACTACGCCCTTATCGGTGACGCGAAGCTGGTGTTGCAGGCGCTGATCGTCGACATTAAGCAGAGCACCAACGGCATCGGCAACCGTAATAACGGCGCTGCGGACGCCGAGGTGGCGGCTGTCCGAAGCGAGTGGATGGACCAGTGGATGCCACAGCTTACCTCTGACGAGGTCCCCATAAATCCTTACCGCATCCTCTGGGACACCATGAACAACGTGGACCTCGCCAACACCATCGCAACCCACGACGCCGGCAGCCCCAGGGACCAGATGGTGCCCTTCTGGAAGTGTGTGGCGCCCCGTACTTACATGGGATGGGGCAAGTCAACGCAGCTAGGATATGGGCTGGGCATTACCATGGGCGCCAAGCTGGCCGAGCCAGATAAGCTGTGCATCAACGTAATGGGCGATGCCGCCATCGGGATGGTGGGAATGGACATCGAGACCGCGGCCAGGTCCAAGCTCGGCATCCTTACGATCGTGCTGGACAACGGCGCCATGGCCATGGAACGCTCAACCATGCCCTTCGCCACCGAGAAGTACGGAAGCGTATATGTAGGTGGCAATTACCGAGACGTCGCTAAGGGCCTGGGAGGTTGGGCCGAGCGGGTGGAGAAGCCAGATGAGTTCGTACCGGCCCTGAAGCGGGCCATCGAGGTGACCAAGACCGGCCAGCCGGCTTTATTGGACTGCATCACCAAGGAAGGCTTCGACTTTTCTAGATAACAGTAACGTTTGGACGGGCTCCACTCATCGCCGTACGAGTAGGGGAGGGCACAAGCCCTCCCCAAACTTTTAAGAGCCGACTTTTGATATCACCAGAGGTTATGAGTAACCGGAACTAGCTCACGGTAAAGGCGGCCAAGGCTCCAAGTGCGTTGATGAGCCAGTGGGTGAGAAATGGGCCATAGATCGCGCCGGTCCGAGTTCGCAGCCAGACCGAAGAACAGTCCACCGAGAAAAGCGGCAAACACCCCTCCCAGCACGCCCAGGGCCAGCACGAACCATGACCCAAACAGCTCACTGCCTTCCAGTAGCTCCACCGTGGGCGCTATGTGCCACAGCGCAAAAGCGACGCTGGAGCCGATAAGCGCACGGCGTGCTCCAGCGGTCTCCAACCAGACCCCGAACAACACTCCTCGGAAGGCCACCTCCTCAAGCAGGGCGGTGCCCAGAGGAATGCGCAGCAACGTCTGGTAAGCCATCGCGGACCGATCGAGCTCATCTCAATTACGGGCGTTCGCCAAAGAGCTCAAGGACTCCGGTAGCACCGCGGCCAGGAATACAGGGGTTGGCAGTAAAAGGCCTAGAGGGATACTCCACTTGAGCGCGGAAACCAGTCGGCTGGAGGAGAACCCAAGAACTCGCCAGGAGAAGCCATGACCCCGAGCCCACAGAATTAGGAGCAAGGCTACCGTCAGGTTTAGCGGGACATACAGCTGGTCGTGAAAGGGCAACAGGTTGTTATACAGCACCAGCAGGCCGGCGACCCTTAGCGCCACTGGTTAGAACCCCCTGCCCGAATTTTCCTATACGCAAGCACCGTGATGGCGATTGTCCCGCGTAATTCAACTTGACCTTGACATCATATATAATGGCGGCACAAGAGTTGTCACAGGGAACGATCTCGGTGCTTTTGCATTTTCACCTCGTAAGCTGGTGCTAGCATGGACGACAGAGACATAACACTGATGGCGCACCTGTTGCGTCGGGCCGGATTTGGGGCGACGCGAGAGGAACTTGAGGGGTACGTGGCCAAGGGTTATGAGGCCACGGTGGAAGAGCTGCTCCATCCGGGCGACCCTCAGAACATGCCCGACGACATCATTCGTCGCTACCACGAGAACTTCCACGCGTTCGACGCCATAGAGAACGGACCCGCCGCTTACTGGAAGTATCGAATGGTCACAACCAAGTGCCCGTTGGAGGAGAAGATCGCCCTCTTCTGGCACGGGGTGTTACCGACAGGCTACCTCAAGTTTAGTGAGCCCGTGTCGTGCCTCGATCAGATCGCGATGTTTCGACAGTACGGCCTGGGAAAGTTCGATGCCCTGCTGCTAGAGCTGTCCAAAAGCCCGGCCATGATCATGTATCTCGACAACAACGATAACCACACGGGGGCGATCAACGAGAACTACGGCAGGGAGCTGCTGGAGCTGTTCTCGATGGGCATAGGCAACTATACCGAGCAGGATATCAAGGAGTGCGCTCGGGCGTTTACGGGCTGGACGCTGGGCAACGCCGAGTACATGGCAACACGCGCTCGCGATAACTCATTCTGGCCTTACTCGGGTATCGCGTTCCACTTTAAGTATCGGGAAGAAGACCACGACGACGAGGTGAAGACGTTCCTTGGCGAGACGGGCCGGTTCAACGGCGAGGACATCATAGAGATCATATGCCGTCAGCCGGCCACGGCCCGTTTCGTGGCCCGGCACCTGTACGACTTCTTCGTTGCCGACGAGGCGCCGGTGCCCCAGTGGCCCTACACACCCCCAAAAGACCCCGACGCCATCGAGATGCTGGCCGAGGCCTACATGGAGAGCGCCCACGAGATCCGCTCGGTGCTGCGTGTGCTATTCAACTCGGACGTCTTCAAGTCGGACGCAGCCCGGTTCGCGCGTGTCAAAGGCCCTGCGGAGCTGGTGGCCGGGACGCTCCGATTAAGTGGAGGAGTCACTAGACCCAGCCTCGATATTATGGAGGTCGCCGACATTACCGACTACATGGGCCAGACCCTCCTGTTACCTAAGTCGGTGGAGGGATGGCACGAGGGTGCGGAATGGATTAACAGCGGTTCGCTGGTCGAGCGGGTCAACTTCGCTGCCAGGGAGCTGGCCAATGTGGACAAGCCCGGCGTTCAGGCCATAATTGAACGCCTCGCCTCAGAGAACGGTGGCGTCCTGTCACCGGAGCAATTAGTCGATCGCTGTCTCGACCTGATAGGGCCTTTAGAGGTGTCGGAGGAGACGAGATCCACGCTCGTCGAGCACGTGTCGAGGCAAGGCGACCTGTCCCTCAGAGGACATGAGCCAGGAGACGCAGGGGAAATTCGCGTCGGAGAGCTGCTCGGCCTGATCGCCACGGTGAAGGAATACCAGCTGGCCTAGATGCTGTTTCAGGACCCGCTGCGAGGGTGGGGCGTATGTAAGTGGGCGCTGGAAGCGGCTTTTGACGATTTCCACTTGACGCAGGTGTAGGGTTGAGCACACAGGGCACCACCAAGACCTTCACGCTAAAGTACATCAAGACCATCGGTATACTGAACGATCAAGCCGCCGGTCGCGGGTTCCACAATCCCGTTGGCCTCACGCTTGGCAAGGATGGACGCATCTTCGTTATGAACCGGGGTGCGCCCGAATTCTCCCGCGTCGGCGTGGTGAATCTCGATGAAGATTACCTCTACGAGTTCGGCACCCACGGCGACGGTGATGGACAGTTCAGGCTGCCGTCCTCCATAGCCATGGACAGCCGGGAGAGGGTCTACGTCACCGACGAGCACAACCACTGCGTCAACGTGTTCGGCCTTTCTGGTGAGTTCCTAAGCAAGTGGGGTGAATTCGGTACAGGCGACAGCCAGCTCGATGGCCCTTCCGGCCTCGCCTTCGACGCCGAGGACAACGTGTACGTCGTGGACCAGAACAACAACCGGGTCCAGAAGTTCACATCCGACGGCGAATATTTGCTTCAGTGGGGAGAGTTTGGCGCTGGCGATGGTCAGTTCAACCTTCCCTGGGGAATCACGCTGGACTCGCACGGCGACGTGTACGTGGCCGACTGGCGCAACGACCGCATCCAGAAGTTCACCCCAGAAGGTCGGTTTCTGGCCGAGTTCGGCGAGTCTGGGGAGGGCGATGGCCAGTTCCACAGGCCCTCCTCGATAGCTGTGGACGCAGAGGGGAATATCTACATCGCCGACTGGGGGAACCAGCGAGTGCAGGTGCTGCGGCCGGACGGTACCTTCCTATTGAAACTGCGAGGCCAGGCCACGCCATCCAAATGGGCGGAGGATTTCTTGGCTGCAAACCCCGACCAGCAGCGGGAGCGAAACAGGTCCAATCTGACGCCTGAGCTACCCTCTCACGTCGACAGCCCGTACAGGATTTCATCACAGACCGAGCCCTACTTCTGGGGACCGGTGTCGGTGGCGCTGGACAGGGAAGGAAGGCTCTATGTAATGGAGACCGCCCGCCACCGGTTTCAGGTGTACCAAAGGGGATAGCGGTCCCTATGTCCGATGGGGATGTAGACCGCTGCCGTCCCCGGCAGGACTCGAACATGTGACCCGCGCCAGCCCCAGCAGCTTGATATGGGGAATGTCGGGTGATAGCAGGATCATGTTGACAGTGATTTCCACCGATGATAACGTGCGCACATTACTTAATCGGAGGGGAGAATCATGGGTGAACAAGACCTTAGGAACCTCTGAATAACCCTTCATATGCTGGATTGAATTGATTGCAGGGGTAGTTCGAAGATGTTCAATTCTTTGCGATGGCCCATCAGGCTGTTGCGGCCCTAAATCGGGTCTGTTTGGGCTTCGAAAGCGGGCTCTGCCGGGGGCGTGTCGCCGCTATCAACCTGATTTGGGCGCACTTCTCTCTCGTCACACCGCCAAGTGGCGCTCGGCTGTCATCAAGTTGGCAAACCCCAGCAGCAACGCCAGCCGTTGCGTGTTCTTGGCCAGTCCACGATACCGCACCTTGGCGTAGCCAAAGTGACGCTTCACATACAGGAACGGATGCTCCACCTTCGCCCTGACCGACGCCTTGCGCTTCTCCGCCAACGCCTCCTCGCTTTCAGGTGCTAGCTGCCGACGCCGACCGGGCTTCATCGCCACGCGCCACTCCACATCCAACTCTCGGTTCTCCTCCCGCTTATCGACTCCCTGATACCCCGCATCGCCCCACACCCGCGTCTCTCCACCGTGTAGTAACCGGTGAGTTTCGGTCACGTCATGCACGTTCGCTGATGTCATAGCTACACTATGCACCACCCCTGTCTCTTCGTCCGCCCCGATGTGCACCTTCATACCGAAGCTCCACTTGTTGCCCTTCTTGGTCTGGTGCATCTCTGGGTCACGCTCCCGGGCACGGTTCTTAGTCGACGACGGCGCCTCGATGATGCTCGCGTCCACTATAGTCCCCTCCCGAAGACGAAGCCCCTGAGTCTCCAGGTGGACGTTGATGGTCTTGAACAGACCTTCGCCAAGATCGTGCTCCTCCAGCAAGTGGCGGAAGTTCAGGATCGTCGTCTCGTCAGGCAGAGGGCCCGACAGCCTCAGGCCCACGAATCGCCTCACCGACTCGACCTCGTATAGCATGTCTTCCATCCCAGGGTCGCTCAGGTTGTAGAACAGCTGCACGCAGTGTATGCGAAGCATCGCCGACAGCTCATACGGATGCCGGCCTCGGCCAGCCTCGGGATAGTATGGTCGAATGCGACTCTCCAACTGTCCCCACGGTATCAGACCGTCCATGCGCTCCAGAAACAGCTCCCGCCGAGTCTTGCGCTTCTTACACTCGTACTCCAGGTCCGCAAATGTCGGCTGGTTCATCTACTCTTGCTCCCGTCCTTAGTCAGTTCGTCTCCACTTGTCATGGTACTATGCCACCATAATCCACGGACTGTGTATCGTCAGCACATTTGGGACAGCTGATGGGGAATTGAGAAGCGACAATTAAGGCGATTGTCCTGGCTCAGGTAGGAGAGTAGATTCACGGAAGTGAAAGGAGCCAGGATGCAGGAAGTCAGTCGAAGCTACGATCAAGCCGACGAGAACGCGAGGCAGGTGGTCCGACGGACCAGAAACGTTACACGTCGCAAGTACACACCTGAGGAGAAGGTACGGATCGTCATAGAGGGGATCCGCGGGGAGATATCAGTCAGCGCCTTGTGCAGGCGAGAGGGAATCAACCCCGGGGTCTATTACAAGTGGCTCAAGGACTACATGGAGGCGGGCAAGTCGAGGCTGAAGGGTGACACGCTACGGGAGGCGAACAAGGCGGAGGTCGATGCCTTGAAGCGCGAGAACGAGCGGCTCAAGGAACTTGTTGCTCAGCTGTCGGTGGAGAACCTGGTCCTGAAAAAAAGCCTCGGTTAGAGCCCATGGGCAAGCCCTATGTGAGAAGGGAGGCCCAGCTCAAGGCGGAGGTCCTTCAGATCGTCGAGAGGTCTCCTCTGCCGGTCAGGCAGACCCTCCAAGAGTTGCAGATAGCACCCTCGACCTACTACCGCTGGAAGAGCAGGTATCGAGACAAGGGGTTTAACGGTCTGGTAGACCGGCCACCAGAGCCCAGGCGAGTGTGGAACCGGTTGGCTACAAAGCAAAGACGGTACGTGGTCAGGTATGCGTTGGAGCACCCATCGTTGAGCCCGAGAGAGGTGGCGACCACCCTGGTGGACGAACAGGTCATGTACGTCTCCGAGTCCACCGTATACCGGATACTGAAGGAAGCGGGGCTCATCAAGCCGCCCGAGACCAAGGGCTTCCCAGCAGGAAAGGAGTTTCACACCAAGACTGCCAGGCCCAATGAGCTATGGCAGACCGATGCCAGCTACTTCTTCGTGGTGGGTTGGGGCTACTACTACCTGATCAGCGTGCTGGATGACTATTCCAGGATGATCGTGGGCTGGAGGGTGCAGACCAGCATGAGCAGTGCCGACATCATCGACGTGGTCCAGGATGCGGTGGAGTTCACCGGTCAACCGACGGCGCCTGTAGAGCCAGGTCCAGCCCTTCTGAGCGACAACGGTCCAGGCTTTCTGTCTAGGGCGTTGGACGAGTTCCTAAGGGCCAGGTTCATGAAACACATCTTCGCCTCACCTTTCCATCCCCAGACCAACGGCAAGTTGGAGCGGTACCATCGCACAGCCAAGGCTAAGGTCAACGTCTTTGTCCACCACAGCCTGGAAGAGCTTGTAGCGGCTATGGAGGGCTTCGTAAGGTACTACAACTACGAGCGCTATCACGAGGCTTTGGGGAACATCACGCCGGCGGATATGTACCACGGACGCCAAGACGCCATACTGGCGACGAGACAGGAGGTGAAGCAAAAGAGTCTAGCCGAACGGAGGTTGGCAAATCTGAGAACTGCCTGAGCCGGTTAGCGTCCAAGTTGCACGCTTTAAAGGCTCCCCTTTTGTCCCACTTGTTTTGACGACGTACAGCCACGGACTTGTTCAGAGTATCCCTTATACGCACAGCACGCGACGTCGTCGATGCATTCAACGAGGGCGACTGGGAGCGATTTAAGGCACCACTAACTCCGAACACGGTTTACAACGAACTCGGAACGCAGCGGACTCTCAAAGGGCCAGAAGAGATTCTTGGGGCGATGAAGGGTTGGAAGCAAGCCATGCCTGACGTCAAGGGAACTGTTACGAACTGCATTGCCAGCGGCAACACTGTGACAATGGAGGTGACCTGGAAGGGGACTCAAACCGGTCCCCTCGTAGGGTCGGCTGGCACTATTCCAGCTTCCGGGAAGACTCAAACGACACCTTCCGGCTGGGTTTTGGAATTCGAAGGAGAGAAGATCAGGGAGAGCCGCCATTACTTCGACATGGTGACCCTCCTCACACAACTTGGTGCGATGCCGCAATAGCGGCCGACCATCCTTAGGCACCTCTCTCCAGTGAGAACATCGATCACCCGTTAATCAACCAGGGGTATTCCAAGCAATGTGATTTATAATCGCTTATACGGCGGCGAGTGCAGCTAGAGCTAAGTGAAGGAGGAATGCATGGCAAAACTCATGTTTATGGGTTCCAGCGGCTCTGAGGACCCAACAAAGGCGGTGTTTCCTTTAATATTGGCCAACGGTGCGGTGGAAGCCGGCCATGAGGCGGAGATTAGTCTGTTCGGCGACGCAGTGGTCCTCATGAGTGACCCGGTCATCAACAGCGTTGTTCCTGTTGGCCAGCCACCTCTTAAGGAACTAATGGCCACGGCAATACAGAATAAAGTTCCAATCTATGTTTGAGGAGGTTGCTCTGTCGCCCGTGGGGTGACTGAGACGGACCTCCAAGGCAAGAACGCCGAGTTTACCAATCCTAAGAAAACAGCGGAGCGGATAGTCGCAGCAGACAAAGTGGTATCGGTGTAAGTCGGAGGCCAAGCTGTCCTCGCCGTCAGGTCTCCGTCTACCACGTCAAAACTGATTCGCGTCATGCCGCAAACCGGTGACAGGATAAGTGCTACGTAAGCCGCTTCTCGACATCGCAAATCGCAAATGCCTCGCGGAGAGTTTAATTCGCTCGGCCGTATCCCGCTAAATAGGAGAGGCGGGCCCTAATAGCCACAGGGGACCCCCCCCCGTCTCCGCTTAGAGACCGTTCTTCTCTGGGCCTACCTGGCCATCTTCTTGAACATCTCGATCGCTGAGTCGAGACTCTCGTTGATATCGACTAAAGGACGGACATCCCACGATACGAAGGGAAACAGCGGAAAGTCCCTTATATCCCTCATCAGCTCTTCGTGTGAGTTCGCGTTGCTGATGCTTGCCCCACCGCCCGCCGGGAACCCGTATAGGATCTCTAAGGTGCCATCCCTTACCTTCCCGTCAAGCCACTGTTTGGCCGCTTGAAATAGCTGTTCCGCTACCTCCTTCGGACGTGCCTTGTGCAAATTTGGCCCAGCGTATCCATTCCGGTAATGCCTGTCAAATGAGTCTCTGGTTAATACCTCTAGATCACAGCGGTCGGTGGGAAGAGTTACTGTGGCTCGACGAAGGTGAGCAGTCGCTTGGGGTTCTCGACCACGATCTGGTTTATGTCCTCCTCCGTCACGCCAAGCCTCCTCAGGTGGGGGAGGAACGTCTCCAGGAAGAAGGAGTAACCCGTCCCGCCGTAGCACTTTAGCTCGAGCTTGGTGGCGATGTCCTGGGCGATCAGGATTCGGTCCGCATAGCCTGCCTCGATGAGCTTGGGGATGGCGTCGGCCACCAAGGCGGTCCCGCTGTAGGTCAGGTACTCAGCCCAGGGGTCTTCAGGATTGAGCGGCTCCCACGAAAGGGGCACTATGAGCCGACCCACACAGTCGAATTGAATACACACCCCCATCTTCAACAGCTCCAGCATGAGCGGCATGTTGCCCGCTATCAAGTCGGAGTGCCCAAAGATAGTACGTGTTAAGTCTCCCCCCTCTTCCTCGATAATACCGGCCATCTCCAGCTTCTCTCGGCCCATGCCACCCCAGTGTATAGTGATGGCCGCCCCCGTGGTCCGGCTGGCCCGCGCAGATGCCCTTGTGACCTTGATCTCATTGGGGGTAACGGAATCGTTGGGGGTATTGGGGTTGCCACCGATGCCCACCTCTCCGATGATGCCAGCCCGAATCCCGGTATCTCCCACTCCAACGGTAACGTCCCGAACGATCTCATCAGTCAGGTCCTCCACGGTACGTTCGTCCATATCGTCGGGATAGCTCCATGGGACATACCAGCTGCAACCCATAACCATGTTGAGTCCTGTCGCAATGGACATCCGAAGCAGGGCCCGTGGGTCTCTTCCTATGCCGATATTGGTCACATCTACGATGGTAGACCCACCCCAGTCCCGAAACTCTGAAGCCTCGGCGGCGGCCATCTTCTCATCCGTCAGAACCATGGCGTCTAGTATCGAGCCATAACGTTGCTGGGCGACATGCAGGTTCTCCAGCGTCAGCTTCTCATGCCACTGGGCCGCCTCGGTGATCGGAGTGAAGCGGTTTGGCGTGTATACCGACTCTGTATGCATCACCAAAAAACTGTCGACCAAAAGGTGCTCATGCATGAGGGTAACGCCCAGATTTTCGGGATCGATGGGACCCTTGACCGTCATCGCTTTCCCCGCCATCCCCGACGCTGATGCGGTGCTCACGTCGTCCTCCTTCTCAGATATCTCGTCGTAGACGAATCAATCCGGAACCCCGTCACAACAGCCATCTCTGCCCACCGGTGTCTTCACCATATCATCTAATCTGTTGGCAAACTATATTAGTGGGGACTTCCCGTATCAACTCGTGGTGGGGCAACCGCCGTCTCGATCCAAACGAAACGATGGCGCCAATCCAGAACAGGGTACCTGTGATCGTTCCCAGCGATGCTGAGGCCATGTGGTTGGATGAGGTAGGATTCATGGAGAGGAGGGTAAACCATGCGAAAGATCACCGTCGAGTACTGGTGGTGGGGCGAAGAAGAGCTTCCGGGCATGGAGGAGTGGCTGGTCGAAACGAAGGAAGCCTTCGAGGCATCGCATCCCCACATCACCGTCAAGCTCGCTCGGCAGCCCACGGACGATTTTATGCCCAACGCTAACGCCGCCCTCGCCGTGCAGAGCGGCCCATGCATTCAGCACTACTGGCCGATCACCTGGTTCGTCGAGAACATGATCAACGGCAACCTGGTGGCGTTCGAGGACTATCTTCCTAAAGAGGAGATAGAGCACTGGAGCCTCACCGACCGTCTGTGGACCTCGTGGAACGGCAAGACCTACGGTGCGCCGTTCAACAACAACGACCGCCTGTGGGGGTACAACAAGGCCCACCTGGCTCGGGTCGGCTGGGACCCAAACAGCCCACCTGGGACCTGGGACGAGTTCTTGCGGGTGGGTGCGCTACTTAACGAGGCCGGAATCACCCCGATCGCCGCCGGGATGAAGGACAAGCAATACGCTGACTTTCCGTGGCTGCACTTCGCGCCCCAGACGCTGGACAGCGAGGCGGAGTGGTACGACATGCTACTGGGCATCAGCGGCGAGAAGCTGTCAGATCCCAAGTTTATCGAGCCGTGGGTCCGCCTGAAGGAGATGATCGACAATAACTTCTTCAGCGACGATGTCCACTCGCTGGACGTGTACGAGGGCTTCGATCTTTTCCCCCAGGGCAGGGCGACGTTCATCAACCTGGCAGAGAACCAGCTCAAGGGGTTCGCAGATAGGTTGGGTTGGGAGAACATGGGCCTAATGAAGCTCAGCCCTAAGTTCTCGGACGGTGCCCTCGGCAACAAGGTCTCGGGCGGCGCCCCGGCTGTCGCCGTAATGGGCTGGTGCCCCAACAAGCGGGAGGCCGTCGACTTCGTCGCCTTTACCCACTCGCCCGAGCGTATCCAGCGCCTCTACGAGATCACGGGCGGCATCGTCGCCGACGACCGCTTCGACCCGGCCTGGATCGGCGACAATCCCCTCAACCTTCAGAGGTATGAGTGGCACAGAGACGCGTTTACGATCTCGGTGTGGAACACCACCGCCCCCAACCACGACGAGTGGCTCTGGCCCGGGGTAATCGGCCTGTTCGAGGGGACCATGACGCCTCAAGAGGTGGGCGAGCTTGGCCAGCGGTCGACGGAGCTGTGGCGTGAGACCGACCCGGCCATGGTCGAGAGCTTCAAGAAGTGGCTCGGCGAGGGACTGCGCGCGCTTTAAGGTATTCCGCGCCTGAGGGAGGCCGGCGGGACCGGCGAGCGACTCAATCCGCTACAGTGGGGGCAGACTCGAAGCGCTCCTCGAGACGATTCAATATCGTGCGCTCTCCAGGTGTTAAATCCCTGGTCATCCAATCTCGTATCCACCTGGGGTCTTCGGCCTGATCGTCTACAAGGAGGTGCCGTGCAACCTCCAGCTGCTGGGCTTCACTCATGCGCTGTCGGACCTCCGGAAGAACGAAATCCTCCTCGAACTCCAGATGGTTGTCCTGACTAATCCAAAGGACCACTACTTTCTGGTAGAGGTTCCGTGCCGACCGGGCGATCGACCTGAATTTCCTGTTCTCTTCGTTCAGAGCCGACTGCACGTCGTCGAGCTTCTCCATTAGCTCCTGGTGCTGCCGCTCGTCAATGGCGTCGATCGCTTCGCTCACGTTTGTCCCGATCTCTTTGGCGTACCGCTTGTCCATATGCGAGCTCAATCTGTTCATTAGATCGGCCAGCTCAGCGTGGTCCTGCTCATTAGTCCTGGCCGGCGGACATTCCTTCAGCGGAGCGGTCATATACTTGTCTTCGGCCACCGCATGGTGCGTGAGCACTTTGGACCAGAAGCCGTAAGCTGTGCGAAAGTCGTCTAGGCTGTCGCCTAACTTGGCCTCCGCGATCAGCTTTTGCACCCGCCCGCCCTCGGCCGAAAGGGCTTTGTGTGCCAGGTACATCACGTCGATTGGCGAGTTGAGTCGGGTGAGTTCTCCGATCATTTCGGGTCCTAGTCCTGCTTAAGTGCTATCTCTCTGAGCTGTTGGTTGACGTAGTGAAGGCCTTGAGCGACCCCCAGCAACCCCAAGAGCAGCGCCTTTTGCATATCTCGTTGGTGGGAACCCCGAATATTCATGCTCGTCCGCTGCGTTGAGTAGTTTGATCGCTTCCCTAACGAAGTCATCCGTTTCTTTGTAACCCGCCATTATTCCCTCCACACCGGCGTTTATGGCGTCCCTGGCAGGATTCGAACCCGCGACCTGCTGCTTAGAAGGCAGCCGCTCTATCCACCTGAGCTACAGGGACGGCTACGTTCGGCAGTGTAGCAAGGCCGCAGACGACCGGTCAAGAAGACGGAACGGCGGCCACTCTGGTGTGGACCTGGTGGATAGTAAAATTACCTCCCTTGAGGCGTTTGACCTCGGATATCTCCAGCCCATCGACGTCTGCGAGGGTCGTATAGCGTCTCTGGATCGCGTTACCCAGGGGTCTTCCAAGGAGCGTGGCCCCCGTAATCGCAGCAACGAGGGAGAGAAAACCCCCTTGGGCTCCTCGGCGCCGTCCAAATATCAGCCCAGACAGAAGTCCGGCCACGACCGCACCGACAAGCAGGTTGGTCCCACAGTAAGGTGACACCGCTAGCTCTCGCTGGCCATCCTGTAGCCGCGCAAGAGCCTGATCGGCGGCCTCGGTGAGGGCTTCCGTAGATGTACGCCCCCATACGAAAAACCCGCCTCGAGTCGCGTAACCGCCCAGAGGAGTAGGAGTTCCCGCCTTCAGCAACACTGAGATAGTGGCATGCTCCAGCGCATGGTTTTGCCGAATGCGTCTCAACAGTCTGAGTTTCATACTTTCAGTCTCCGTGGCCCAACTAGCTTGTCAGCCTTTGGCCGGACCCGATAACTCTGTTCCTAATTTTTAGGCGAGCAAGTCCCAGGCCACAGTCAAAATGCGGATTTCAGGCATAAAAACCATGCTTAGAGGGGCTAACCAAGCAAACGGTCCAGATTTCGCCCGAAATAGGGTAGGGGAGTTGCTAGTCCTCCCACAGGAACTCCTCCTGGTACAGCACAGTCTACCAGGGAGAGAAAATTAGGGTCAAAAGAGCACACCGTATCTGGAACGGAGATGTGTTGCTACACGCAAAATATCCGTTTAGTGCACAATGCCCTCGTACAACCATAGGCTTGGGGCCCAGGCTTTACAGGAATAACGGAAACATTTAGAAATGTATTAGAAAAGGGTTGAAATCACATTGACTCCGATCCAAGACAGGGTTAGGATGTTACTAGTTTGTTACTAAAAGGAGAGGCACATGAACCGGAAGACAAAGAAGATGCTTGAAGTAGAAGAGCGGTTTACTGAACCCCTTGAGTCCATGTTGCCGGAGATGGTGACTGAGCGCGGCCTGTCGGCCACCGCAGAGTACCTCAGCGTAAGCAAGGCCACATTGGGGTACTGGCTGCTCAAGCTAGGCATTAACGTGCAACGCATCGCGTTGAGGCCAGGCGAGTTTATCGAGATAAAAAAGGCCAGCTAGTAAACAGCCCTACGTAGCGGACTACGTGGGGAAATTGGAAAGGGGACCTCGGTCTTTGGCGCTGCGGGGCATGCCAGGGCCGTTAGAGAGGTCCCCTTTTTGTATTGGTGAACCACTAATGGCCGGCTTCAGCGCCCCAGCCGGTCGTTATGGAGGAGAAGGCTTGGCGCGATCGGTCAACATCGCTCCAGGCTGCTCACCACCGGCCAGGAACCATCTGACATCGGGAGCTGAGGAGATATATTTAGCGTGTATGTTAACATCGCCAGGCAGGCCCCTGGCCAGCCCCCCTAGCCCTACCTAGGGCGGCCCAACGCCTCACGGGCTTCCCGCTCTCGCTCCCGCTCGATAATTACCCTGCGCTTATCGTGGAGCTTGCGGCCTTTCACCAGAGCCAGCTCCACTTTGGCGAAGTGTCGAGTCAGATACAGCTTCAGGGGAACGACGGTCAACCCTTTTTCGGCCACCTGCCTCGAGAGCCTCACGATCTGGTCTTTGTGCAATAGTAGCTTTCTGGACCTCGTGGGATCGTGGTCCTCGCTGGCTCCGGCCGAGTACTGGGCGATGTGGAGGTTCTCCAGCCAGAGCTCGCCGTCGAGTGGGCGCGCGTAAGCGTCTGAGAGGTTGGCACGACCCTCTCGGATAGCCTTGATCTCGGATCCCTTGAGGACCAGGCCGGCCTCGACCGTTTCGAGGACATCGTATTCGTATCGCGCCCTGCGGTTGACCGCGACGGTCTTATAGCCAGTCATGGTATCGCGCTTGACGCCACGCCGGCGCTGATCATCTCCTCCAAAACTTCTATGGCTTTCTCAAGCTGTTTGATGTCAGCCTCCCTCCGTTCGAGGGCGACCACCTCGATGTCCGGCTGGAGGCCATGCTCCTCGATCATGCGCCCCTTGGGCGTAAACCAGCGAGCATAGGTGACATAGAGCCCGCCTCCATTGCTCAGCGGCCTGAAGATGTTGACGCTGGCTTTCCCAAATGTGGTGGCGCCGATAACCGTGGCGCGATTATGGTCCTGGAGTGCTCCAACCAGCACCTCGCTCGCACTGGCGCTAAATTCGTTAACCAGAATCACCATGGGAATGTCCTTGGCGACTCCTCCACGTCGGACATCCCAGTCCTTACGACGGCCATCGCCATCCACCTCGTAAACAACCAGCTGATCAGCCTCTAGGAACTGCCCCGCTACGTCTACGACGGAGGTCAGCAGACCTCCAGGGTTGTCCCGGACGTCGAGGATCAAGCCCTGGGCTCCATTGGTCACGGCTTGCTGGATCAGATCGACCATCAGCTCAGCGGTGTTCGGGAAGTAGTTGGTGAGCCTGATGTGGACGATCGGTTCCCCGGGTTTGCTTCGTAGCAGTACGCTGGTTAGCGAGATTACGCCACGCTCGACCTCAACAAGGATCGGGTCTATATCAGTGAGGTGACGTATGAGAAGCCTAACGATGCTCCCCTCAGGCCCTCGAATCCTGGCCACCGCTTCGAGCAGGCTCAGGCCCTCGATGGGCTCACCATCAACCTCCAGCACGATGTCACCAGGCCTGATCCCGACGGCCTCGGCCGGACTGCCGGGTAGGGGGGCGACGATAATCAGCTTGCCGTCCTGCCGCATCGACACCTCGGCTCCAATGCCTTGAAAGTTCCCGAGGTAGTCTTCGTTTTCGATGGCAAACGTTTGCGGGCGGACGTAGGAAGTATGAGGATCCTCAAGAGCGCTGAGCATTCCTCTTATAGCCGCTTCTGAGAGGGTATGGGGGTCCAGCTTCTCGGGGTCTACATAGTCTCTTATGAGCAGCTCCCAGACCTCCCAGATGACGGCCAGCTCCGGTGGCACTCCCGAAGGCCTCTCAAGAGGCTCATCTGACGGAACCAGCTTCGGGAACGGCAGTTGCTCCGAAGTGGCGCTCTCAGGCTCCGCTGGAGCTTGAGAGGGAGCCGGGGTCTCAGGTTCAGATCCTCCACCGCATGCGGCAAGGAGAGTAACCAGGACCGCGGATGTCACCAAGAGCGGGATAGCGCGTTTCGCAATTCGAATTAGCAAAGTCTTCCCCTTAAAAAGCCCTCTATTAGCTATGGATATTCTAACATGGGGCATTACTCCGTTTTTATCTGATACGACCGGCCACTCGAAGCGGTTCTTGGAACGATATCTACCAGTCATCAAGCAGCGGGAGGAGTATTCTCTCTGATGAGCAGGTGGTTACAGCATTGATTTAACCGGAAAAGTTTTCCTTAGCGGGTTTGTTTCAGCGTATTTCAGCATCTATTCAGGTTCCCCGCGTACAGCAATTGGTTCTGAAAACATATGAAAAGGGCATTGACGGATTTCCAGCGAATGGATTACATTGAACTGAACAGCCCAGGAAGGCCAAAAGATGGGCAGAGAGTCCGAATCTAGCGAGCGACAGGGCGCGGCGGGCAAGCGGAGAAGGATAGTCCGGCCCTATCCTAACAACACCCTTGAGGAGGCCGTGGCCGTGGCCATGGCGATTCAAGAGTCGAACTCCGGCCTTCCCTTCGACCGCAGCTCACTCGCCGAGGCCCTTGGCACGACGACCTCCAGTAGCGGGTTCACCATCAGAATCAACTCATGTGCCAGATACGGCCTGACCCACGGCAGATACAACGATCCTCGCATCAGCTTGACCCCGCGTGGAGAAGCCATCGTGGCCCCCAAAGAAGGCGACGAGCATCGCCGAGCCCTTGTCGAGGCGGCGTTGCAGCCAGAGGTGTTCAGCCGCTTCTATCAGATGCTCGACGGTAAGCGTGTCCCCGAAGGGCCATACGCCCGAAACCTGCTCCAGCGTGATCTGGAGATCCATCCGGATCTCACGGACGAGTGCCTGCGCATCATAACGGCAAACGGGCTCTACGCGGGCATCATGTCAAAGGTTGGACGGATGCTGCACGTGAATCTGACCGGAGCTCAGGAGGTCCTGGGGCAGTCCACGGACGGCGCTTCCGAACACTGGCAGCAGCAGAGTGCGTCCATTCAGTCACCGCGTCTGTCCGTTCTTCCTCCACCGGAGGGCGGACGCTCGTTGGCGAAGGGCAAGATATTCATCGGCCACCGCGGACAGTCGGAGCCGGTCGAGTTCGTCAAATCGGTGCTCGAGGAGTTCGATATCCCATACGGTCTGGTGGAGGTATCGGATAGCGGAGCGCAACCAGTACCAGACGAGGTTTCCGAAGAAGTGCGGACCTGCACGGCCGCGGTCCTCATATTCGGCGCCACGCCTGACGGAGCGAGCACGACGCGCGGCCCGACAGAGGAAATGGGTTATTTGCTAGGCGCCGCGTCCGTCTTGTACAGGAATAAGGTCGTCATATTCCTGGAGCGCGGTCTCACCGCATCCGCTCAGCCTGAGGGCGTTCGAAGCGTGCTGTTCGATCCCGGACGAGCCCAGGAGTCGGGCCTGGAGCTGCTAGAGGCTCTCCACAAGGCGGGAGCAATCACCATAACGGCCTGATTCCGCCTATATCCGTAATCTCCCTCGTATGCTGGCACTGACATGCCCTGTGCGGCCATACGTTATGTAAACTACGCTAAGCCCATCTGTATTAGCTTAATGTTGACATAACTATTATAGTGCGAACTATTAAGGTATTGTTGCATTGGGGTGGATTCACACCTGAGTCCGACCACCTGCTACTCTGATTCACTCCCCTTCTGTGGTTCCTGCCTTTGCATTCATATATGCGCTCTTCAGCTTCGCGAGGGACTGGATGACATCTCCGTAGTCGTCTTCAGGTATATCCTGTCCCTTCGTCTGGAAGCCTGCAGCATCTGTCAACTTTTCCGTAATCGTCAAGATCAGTTGCTGGATCGCATCGCCCATGCGTGCAGCACTAACTGAGATCACCGCCGTAGTCTTCGCAATGTCAAGGTCGCGCCTGAAATCAAGGAGTTCAGCGTGTTCGTCTTCAGATAGGCTTGTATAAGGGTGCCTGAACATTGTTAAGGCTTTGCTACACATAGAAACGAACTCAGCAACATCATTCAGATAATCAGTTGTTACATATTGAAGCTGATCGCCCTGTCGTAGCGTCATTTGGTGTTTACGTTCAGCGTCCGCGCGCCTGTCGAAGGCCCTGATTTGAATCCAGGTGGCAAGTAGCGTACCAACGGCAGTCGTTCCAAGGCCGGCTAATGCAATCCAAAAGGTCTCGCTCATCGCACATACTTTCCCTTAGCCCCACCCAGTATCTCCACCAATCCCACCCACCCCTTGAACTTCAAACGAATACCGGCCTCCTCCGCTGGTGTTCTATCTCCAAACGTCATGTGGGGCCGCATGTCCTTGAGAGCAACGCTTTCGCCGGCGGAAGACTAAACGGTCAGCGCGCCCTCTGAAATCGGCTCTGTGGCGCCCTCAGCTAGAAGAGTGTCGATTTCGGACATCAGCCGGTCGAGTCCGTGCCCGGTTACGCCCGAGGTGAACACGGCCCTATCTCCACCATCGATGAGCTCCTGGACATCGCCAGGCGGCTCGGTGCCGTCGCGGCCGTCACGAGGCTTGAGAAGGTCGATCTTGTTCAGCACCAGGATACGTGGCTTGGCCGCCAAGCCCAAGTCGTCGAGAATCCTATCGGCCACTTGCGCCTGGGCCGGTGCGTTTCGGTGTGCGATATCCACAACATGCAGAATAAGGGCCGCCTCGCTGATCTCCTCTAGCGTCGCCCTGAATGCGGCCACGACTGTGGGAGGCAGCTTTTGTATGAACCCCACCGTATCGGTCAGAAGAAGCTCACGGCCCGAAGCGAGGCGGATTCGCCTGGTTACCGGGTCGAGCGTCGAGAACAGGCGGTCCTCGGCTCGAACGCCGGCCTCAGTCAGCGCGTTCAGGAGGGTGCTCTTTCCAGCGTTGGTATAGCCGACTAGAGAGGCGACGAGGAGCCCACGACTCTTGCGGCGGGACCGGTATAGGCTCCGGTGTCGCCGGACGTTCTCCAGATCGCTCTTCAGCTTCCGAATCCGGCCTCGAACCAGTCGGCGGTCGGTTTCGATCTGGGTCTCTCCTGGACCTCTAGTGCCTATTCCGCCTCCCAGTCGCTCGAGGTGAGACCACTGGCCGGCAAGTCTGGGCAACAGGTACTCGTGCTGGGCCAGCCCCACCTGAAGGCGCCCCTCTCGGGTATGGGCCCTGCGTGCGAAGACATCCAGGATAAGGGCGGTCCTGTCGATGACCTTGGCGCCCCCCAAGGCATTCTCCAGATTAAGCTGCTGATTGGGAGAGAGCTCGTCATCACATATCACGGTGTCGAACTCGTCCCGGCGTCTGAGGGCTTTGAGCTCCTCAAGCTTGCCTCTGCCCACATAAAGCCGCGAATGGCCTTTAAGGCGCTGGTCCTTGAAGCCGACAACTTCGGCGCCGGCACTTCGCGCAAGCTCGCCCAACTCCTCCAGGGAATCCAGTTGGCTCCACAGGCTGCGGCTGCCCTTTACCTGAACGGACACCAGGTAAGCGCGGTCGACCGCTTTTTCGGTTGATATCAGCTTCTTAGGTATCTGAGATTCCTCTTTATCTCGCCTTTGCCTCCGCACCCGGTGGAGGAACTTGCAGCGAAGTGAGACGCTCAAGACCTCGCTCCAAGTCATCGTCCTGGACAGTCAGCGAAAGCCTGATGTACCCCTCGCCGTACTTGCCATACCCGGAGCCAGGCGTCACCACCACGTCCCGCTCGTCGAGCAGCATCGAGGTGAACTGGGCGGACGTGTAGCCATCCGGCACCCGAGCCCACACATAGAGGCTGGCCTTGGGCGGCTCGACCTGAAGCCCCATCTCTTCGAGTACCTCCACGATGCGATCGCGGCGGCGCTGGTAGGCCGCGTTTCGTTGGTCGACCCAGTCCAGCGGCCCCTCCATGGCCTCTATCGCCATGTGCTGGATCGCCTGGGGAACACCGGAGTCCAGGTTGGACTTCACGACCATCAGAGCGCGAATAATCTCCGCGTTGCCCACGGCCATGCCGACGCGCCATCCGGTCATATTGTAGCTCTTGGACAGCGAATGGACCTCGAGTCCCACGTCCATGGCGCCGCGGGCCTGCAGGAAGCTGACGGGCTTGTAGCCCTCGTAGGCGATCTCGGAGTAGCAGCCATCGTGTATTACGGCGATGTCGTGTGTTTCGGCGAAGGAAACGACCTTTTCGAAGTAGTCTAGCTCCGCCACCGCGCCTGTGGGGTTGTTCGGATAGTTCAGCCACATAACCTTGGCCCTCTTGGCCATCTCCGACGGAATGGCATCGAGATCGGGCAGCCACTCATTTTCCTCCAGCAGCGGCATCCAGTGGCACTCGCCGCCCGCGAACCAGGTGCCCACAGAGTAGACGGGGTATCCAGGGTCGGGTACGAGCGCGACGTCTCCGGGGTCGATGAAGCAGAACGCCGCGTGGCCAATGCCCTCTTTTGCCCCTATCAGCGGTAGGACTTCCGCGTCGGGGTCCAGCGTGACATTGAACCGCCTGTAGTACCAGCGGGCAATCGCCTGGCGGAGCTCGGGGAGGCCGTCCGTCTCGGGGTACCGGTGGTTCCTGGGGTCCTGCGCCGTCTCCCGGAGCCGGTTGACGATGTGCTCCGGGGTCGGGATATCAGGGTCGCCGAGGCCGAAGCTGATGACATCGGCGCCCTGGGCTTTCCTCGCGGCGACTTTGCGGCTGATCTCCACGAACAGGTAAGGCGGAATCCTGTCTATCCGGCTGGCGAAGTTCATCCACCCTCGCAAGGATCGTCCCGAAGCCGTAGCGTAGAGGTCATCGCCATTAGCCCGGCCACTCCCCTTCAAAGACCTCTTCGACCGGCCCTTCGAGAATCGCCTCGCCCTCCCCAGGCCAATAGACTGTGAGGTCGCCGCCGGGCAGTCCGACGGTGACTCGATCACCGGTGTACTCATGGAGTCTGGCGGCGACGGCCACCGCGCACGCACCCGTGCCGCAGGCCATCGTCAGCCCTGAGCCCCGCTCCCAGACTCGCGCCTTTAGGGAGCCTGAGTCGAGGACGTTGACGATCTCAAAGTTGACCCTCGCGGGAAACATGGGATCATGTTCGACCAACGGGCCCAGCTCATGCAACGGCACCTCGTCCACGGGCGTTTCCAAGAAGGCCACCGCGTGGGGGTTGCCCATTGAAACACAGCTTATGTCGAAGGTTTGGCCGTCCACACGGAGCGGATAGTCCACCACCGTCTCGTGTCCCGGCGCTATTACCGGAATGTCTTTGGACGCGAGGCGAGGCTCGCCCATGCCGACCCTGGCCCCGACCATGGATACGCCGTTCAGTATGGGTGTTACCTTCAGGACTCCGGCCCCCGTCTCGACCGAGACGGGCAATGTATCACCGGCCACCACGCCACGGTCCAACGCGAACCGCACCAGACATCGAATACCGTTCCCGCACATCTCTGCTTCCGAGCCGTCGGCGTTGAACATCCTCATCCCCACGTGGGCCTTGTCCGAAGACCGCAACAGGATGATGCCGTCCGACCCGACGCCGCGATGGCGGTCGCTCATGGCAACCGAAAGCGTCGGCCAGTCTCGGTCCAGCTTGCGGGCGTCGATGTAGATGTAATCATTCCCGGCGCCGTGCAACTTCGTGAACTTCACCACGACCCTCTCATCGTCCTTATAAACACAAAAATTTTAACACACCGCCCTACCGTACGCCCCAGGCCCGCGGGCCATTTCAAGTTGAAGGTTTTCCGCCGGTCCGCTCCATCAGGGCCTCCACCTCCTTCTCCACCGCGTCGAAGCCGGCCGGCGAAGCCTCGAACCAAGCAATTCTCTGATCGGACGTTCGGAACCAGGCGTACTGTCGTCGAGCGAACCTGTGAGTCTTCCGCTTGATCTCATGTATTGCCGAATCCAGGGGCAACTCGCTCGAGATGTGAAGCATTAGCTCATGATAGCCTAGGCTTGAGAGCGAAGGCAGCTCTGGGCCGTACCCCATTTCTATTAGCCGTCTGACCTCCCCTACCCACCCGTCGTCAATCATGGAGTCGACCCGCTGGTCGATTCGCTCGTGGAGCGTGGGCCGCTCCAGGGTCAGTCCCACGACAGTCGTCCGGTACGGTGGCGGCGACGTGCGAGGGAGAGGCACTGCAGGGTCGTCGTAAGAGTCGAGCACCTCCAGTGCGCGAATGACGCGACGGGTGTTGCTGGGATGGATACGAGCGGCGGCCTCGGGGTCCAGGTTGGCCAGCTCTCGATAGAGCGCACCGGCGCCCTCAGTCCGCGACCGCCCCTCGAGCTCTCGGCGAAAATCACGGTTGGGCGGCACCTCGGGGACCTGCCAACCCTCCAGAAGCCCCCACACGTACTGGCCCGTGCCGCCGACCAGAATTGGCAGCCGAGAGCGCTGGTGGATTTCCTCGATCGCTGCTCGCGCCTGACGCTGGAACAGGACCAGGTTGTGCTCCTCGTCTGGGTCTATAATGTCGATCAGATGGTGAGGGACGGTGGAGCGGTCTTCCACAGAGGGCTTGGCCGTCCCTATGTCCATGTAGCGGTACACTTGCCTGCTGTCGGCGCTGACGATCTCGCCGTCGCACTGTGCCGCCAGCCTTATGGCAAGGGCGCTCTTGCCGGTGGCCGTAGGCCCTATGATGACTAAAAGGGGGATTTCCAATGGGGAATGCGGGGGTCAGGATTTGGCTTCGGCGGTCTTCCGGACGATTTCGACAAAGGATTCGGCTTTAAGGCTCGCTCCACCTACCAGGGCGCCGTTAATGTCCTCTTGTCGCATGAAGGTCGCCACGTTGTCTGGTGTGACGCTTCCTCCATAAAGCAGGGGAACCGGGGCCGCACGGTCGACACCGTAAAGAGAGGTAAGCACCTGACGAATGTGGGCCATGACGTCCTGCGCGACCTCGGGCGTCGCGGCTCTACCGGTCCCGATAGCCCACACCGGCTCGTACGCGATCACCAATGTGTCAGCGGAATCGACCCCTGAAAGGCCGCCCCGGACCTGGCGCTCAACCACCGCATCGGCCGTTCCTTGCTCTCGCTCCTCCAAACGCTCGCCGACGCACATGATGGGGCTCAGTCCCACTTCCAGGGCCGCCTTTACCTTCCGGTTTACCAACCCGTCGTCCTCACCGAAGTGCTGCCGGCGCTCCGAGTGGCCCAGAATGACGAACTGACACAGGTCGGCCAGCATCGTAGGCGAAATCTCGCCCGTGTAGGCTCCGCTGGGCTCATGGTACATGTCCTGCGCACCAAGGCCGATACGCGAGCCTTCCAGCAACTCCGCCACCGCCGTCAGCGAGATGAACGGAGGACATACGACCTGGCCCACGCCGTCTACGGACTCCAAGCCAGGCTTCATCTCGGCCACCAGCTCTCTGGCCTGCTGGACGGTGGTGTTCATCTTCCAGTTGCCGGCGATGATCGACTCGACCATCCCGTGAGACCTCCCGGGGGCAAGCCCCCTACGGTCCAAATTTGCTCAGCTTGTCGGCGTGGGCCAGCGCCAGCATCATGACGCTGGTCGCAGGAACTCTGCCAAGGGAGCCGCCGGCGCACGCGCGCTCGGAGAACCCGGCGACGCCGTCCCCTCTGGTGAGTGATGAGTTTATCAGCAAGGGGACGGGATGCCAGCTATGGCCGCCCATGATAGCGGGCGTCGAGTGGTCTCCGGCCACGACTAATGCGTCTGGCTGCAACGCCACCAGACGCTTCACGCTGGCGTCCAGCTCCTCAAGGCGAGCCACCTTGGCGTCGAAGTCGCCATCTTCACCCGCCGCGTCGGCGGGTTTGTAATGGATGAAGAAGAAGTCGTGCTCCTCAAAGTGCTTCTCGAGAGTGTCTAGCTCCTCGTCGAATGTCTGTCCCGTCGATAGCACCGTCATCCCTATGAGCTTGGCGAGGCCGCGGTACATGGGATAAGCGGCGATTGCCGCGGGTCTCAGATTGTACGCCGTGCCCATGTCGGGAAGACGCGGAATTCGAGAGAAGCCGCGAAGGAGCACCATGTTGGCCTGGTCACGACCTTTTAGCGCGTCGGCAGCACCGGCCACGAATGCCCTCACGGCCTTGGCCGTACCCTCCGACTCTTTCGACAGGGGCTTGGGGTCGAGGGGCGCGACACCCGTGCTCTGCGGGTCGGTTTCGCTTATGTGGTCGCCCATGTCTTTCCCGTGCAGGAGGAGCACGAACCGGTAGTCGCGTACCGGATACACGGAGAGGCGAACGCCTGGCACCTCCACCCCATTCAGGAGCTCGATCAAGGGGGCGCTTTCCTCTGTGGATATTCTCCCGGCCCGCCGGTCCACCAGCAGACCTCGAGAGTCGACGGTGCAGAGGTTGCCGCGCGCCGCGACATCCTTCTCAGCCAGATCCAGCCCAATACCCAACGCCTCAAGCACCCCACGCCCCATCATATATTTCAGTGGGTCGTAGCCGAAGAGCGATATGTGCCCGGGCCCGCTTCCGGGCGTGATTCCCGGCATCACCGGCGTCGTGAGTCCGCAGGCGCTTTGAGCAGCCAGCCTATCGAGGTTGGGCAGGTCGGCCGCCTCCAGCTCCGACTTCCCAGTTTCGGGATGAGGCAGCCCTCCGAGTCCGTCAACCACGAGCATGACGATCTTGGAGGTGGTCGAGCGGCATAGGTCCGAAATGTATGGGAAATCGATCACGTCAGTCCTTGTCCATCAGCGCCACGACGCCCGGCAGGTCCTTTCCTTCCATGAACTGTAGCGAAGCACCCCCGCCGGTGGACACGTGGGTCATCTTTGAGGCGAGGCCCATCCCGATCACCGCTTCGGCGGTGGAGCCGCCACCGACCACCGTCGTGGCCTTTTCGATACCGGCCATCGCGCGGGCGATGCGTCTGGTGCCCTCGGCAAAGGGCTCCCATTCGAAAACGCCCATAGGGCCGTTCCACACCACCGTCTTGGACCCGCTGAGCGCCTCTTCGAAAGAAGAGGTCGTATTGGGGCCGATATCCATAATCCTCCACATCGGCGGGATGCTGTCCACGTCCACCACCCGATGGTCCGAGTCGGCCGAGAAAGCATCGCTCACCACCACATCTATGGGTAGTAGCAGATCAACCCCCTTCTCACCGGCTGTTTGCGTGAACTCCTCCACGAATTGAACCCAGTCACCTTCCACCAGTGACTCACCAACTTGCAGGCCCTTTGCCTTCAAAAAGGTGGCCCCCATCCCTCCACCGATGACAAGAATATCAACCCTGTCGACCAGGTTCTCGATAACGGCTACCTTGTCAGAGACTTTGGCCCCGCCCAGAACGGCGGTGAACGGCCTCTGAGGCGAGTGGAGCGCACGGCCCAGCATTCTCAGCTCGTCGGCTATCAGGAGTCCGGCGACCGAAGGAAGGTACCGGCAGACCCCTTCGGTGGAGGCGTGCGCCCTATGAGCGGCTCCGAAGGCGTCGTTAACGTATATATCCGCGAGAGAAGCCAGGGCGGCGGCGAACTCCGGCTCGTTCCTCTCCTCCCCTGGATGAAACCGGAGGTTTTCCAACATCATGACGCCGCCCGCCGGTAGCGCCTCCACCTGCTTATTCACTTCGGGGCCAACCGAATCGGCGGCCTGAATCACCGGATGGGAAAAGAGGTCGGAGAGGCAGCGGCTCACCGGCGCCATCCGTAGGTCCTCGACGGTCTTGCCTCTGGGGCGTCCCAGGTGGGAGCAGGCAATCACCTTGCATTCACGTTCGATCAGGTACCCGAGGGTCGGCAACGAGGCCTTGATGCGGCTATCATCGGAAATCTGTGTCGTCCCGGGATGGAAAGGAACGTTGAAGTCCACCCGCAACAAGACCGTCTTACCCGCCACGTCGATGTCTTCGACCGTTTTCTTTTCTCGCATAGAAGCTACTTAAAGCCCCTTAACGTCGTTACGTGGGCAACTCGCAGATCTAGGGGGCATCTGTCGAGAGCGATCAAGCCCACCGAAGAGACATCTGTCAACCCTTCTTGGTAAACCGTGCCTGAACTGAGAACGCGAGATAGGTCACGGACGTCAGGACAGCAGCGTCTCGAAGTATGCGTTGATGGCAGCGGCGCCATCAGCCGAGATGCCCCGCGTGTCCAGCGCAGAGATCGCCCGGTCCTTGTACTGTCTCATCAGCTCTTCGCAGTACTCCTTTGCACCGAGCTCCGACAGCACTTGGCGCACAACGTCCACGTCTCCCGGCTCCAGGACACGCTTGAAGTAAACGTCTCCAATACGCCGTTTCACGCTGACATCGGCGTTCTCCAGGGCATATACCACCGGGAGGATCTTTTTCTTGTTCATTACCTCGGGGCTGGGACTTGCGCCCGCGCTCTCGTCCCACAACTCCCCGAGATCGGCGCGGATCTGCACTGCGATTCCGATATTCGAGCCGCAATCAGCCAGCGCGTCTACCGTGGCGTCATCGGCGGAGGCCACCAGGCCGCCCATACTCATAGCACAGGACGGAAGAGCACCCGACTTGCTGGAAACCATTTCCATATAGGCGTCAACTTTGGTATCGATTCGTTCCTGCGCCTCCAGGTCTAGGAACCGCCCTTCGCACATCTTGAGACTCGCCTGGTCCAGGAGCTGGACACCCTGAAAGGTCTTCTCCGGCGAGGCGCCGCGGTCCACCAACCGAAAGAGGGTGAGTCGTGCCAGAGCATGCATTCCATCGCCGGCGTTGATGGCCTGCGCAGGACCCCAGACCCACCAGACCGCGTCTCTATTGCCTCTCTTAGGTTTCCCTCCCTGAACGTCGTCGTGGATCTCAGAAAAATTGTGCACCAGCTCGACGGCGGCCGCTGCCGGCAGCGCGGTTTCCTCCTCTCCTCCGGCCGCCCGACAGGCCAGCAAAGAGAGGACCCCGTAGACCCTGTTGATGGCAACGTCCCCCTGTGCATCCCAGCCATCGTCGCCCCAACCAAGGTGGTAGGACATCATATCGTACAGCGGCATACCGCGCGCGGCGAGAATCTCCCGCATCTCAGCGTTCACACGGGCAGTTAAGTCATCGATTGTGGAGATTACGTCCAACCTAAAGTCCTATCGACGGGTCTTACGCTACTTCAGAACCCCATTGCCATTCGAATGAGCACCACAAGCATTTTCGCAGGCAACCACCATCCCCTACCCCACTGGCATGACGTTTTGGTGGGCTACTTCTAGGGTGAAGCTACAACCTTCTGGCCGCAGACAGCTTCGATTTCAGGCGCTGATATGGCTCCCTGCCGGAGAACACGTGGAACATCTCCTGAGAGATCGACGACTGTCGAAGGCGATCCTTCCAGGGTCTTGCCCCCGTCTATCAACAGGTCGACCCCATCGCCTAATTGCGCGCGCACCGCCTCAGCGGTAGTAGGCCCCGGCCCACCACTATGATTAGCGCTGGTACCTGTTATGGGCTCTCCCAGCTCGCGGACAATGGCCCTGGGCACAGAGTGAAGCGGTATGCGCATGGCAACGGTGTCCCGTCCGGCCGTCACGATGTCAGGTATACAGGAAGCCTTGCGCAGCACGACCGTGAGGGCACCCGGCATGAATCGTTCGACCAGCGCCCAGGCTACATCGGGAACCTCCACGGCGTAGTCCTCGATATCCTCGGGCTGAGCAACCAGCAGGGGCAGCGCCATGCCCTCGGGACGTCCCTTGAGGTCAAACACGCGACGAACGGCACTCTCGTCCAGAGCACGCGTGGCGAGTCCATAAAGGGTATCGGTGGGAATAGCGACGATACCGCCGTCCTCGATCACGCGCACAGCGGCATGTACCTGTTGTTCCAGTGTCTGAACCGAGGTGGAAATGTTCATAGTGCATCGCCTGGAGCGCACTTTCGCAACGGTGGGCACAACCCCACGAGCGCCTGCGAACCGGGGAGCCGGGCCTCTTGACCACAGTATATCACAGGTGTTAACTTTGACCTGCAACCCCGCCATGCCAGTGGACTCCAAGAGACCTACAAGCCACCGAGTGGCAACGAGCGACGACCTGGAGGTCTCCGCCTATCTGGAGATCGCCAAAGAGCGGGGTGGTCAGCAGCGCCGTCCGCCCGAACCGTCCCGTGCCCCGCGTGAAACGGTCCTTGTAGTTGACTTCGGCTCCCAGTATAGCCGCCTGATCGCGCGACGCGTCAGGGAAAGCAAGGTCTACTGCGAGATCGTGCCTCACGACATTCCGTGGGAGGATGTGGCCCCCTTGAACCCCGTGGGGGTCATCTTGTCGGGAGGCCCCGCCAGCGTTTACGACAAGGCGGCGCCTATGGCGCCTTCCTGGGTGTACGGAAGAGACCTGCCGATCCTCGGAATCTGCTACGGCATGCAGGTCATGGTCCACGAGCTCGGAGGCAAGGTGGCTCCCGCTGCCAAGAGGGAGTACGGCCATGCCGTGCTGCACCAGAACGATAGCGGAGTGGCCTTGTTCAAGGACCTGCCGCCCTCGATGCCGGTCTGGATGAGCCACGGCGACCAGATCTCGGAACTCCCTCCGGGATTCAGCTCCCTGGCCTACACCGAAAACTCCCCTATCGCCGTCCTTGGAAACGGCCACGGGATGTACGGTATCCAGTTCCATCCCGAGGTGGTCCACACCCCGCAGGGGAAAACCCTCATAGAGAACTTCCTCTACCAGGTGTGCGCATGTCAAGGACTGTGGACGGCCGGCAATTTCGTTGCTGAGGCGGTGGCAAGCGTCAAGGCGCAAGTTGGGCAGGGCAAGGTCGTGTGTGCGCTGTCGGGTGGCGTAGACTCGGCGGTGGCGGCCACACTGGTGCATCGGGCGATCGGCAATCAGCTCATGTGCATTTTCGTCGACAACGGCCTCCTGCGACGAGAGGAGCCGGAGCGGGTACAGAAGACGTTCCAGAAGTATATGGACACAAATTTTGTTTACGTCGACGCCTCCCAGGACTTTCTAAAAGCACTGGAAGGCGTCGTCGACCCCGAGCAGAAGAGGCGGACCGTCGGAGAGGAGTTCATCCGGGTGTTCGAGCGAGAGGCAGCGCGTGTCGGCCAGGTGGATTTCCTGTCCCAGGGCACCCTTTACCCGGATGTGATAGAGAGCAAGACGGCGGAGAGCGAGGTCTCAGCCAAGATCAAGACACACCACAACGTGGGCGGCCTTCCTCAAAACATGAAACTGGAGCTGGTGGAACCTCTCCGCTACCTGTTCAAGGATGAAGTGCGCGCGGTGGGCCTGGAGCTAGGCCTGCCCGAAGAGATGGTCTATCGCCAGCCGTTCCCAGGGCCAGGGCTGGCGATAAGAATCGTGGGAGAGGTGACGCCAGACAAGCTTGAGATCCTACGAGCCGCCGACTGGGTCGTCATGGACGAGATAAAGGCAAACAACCTCTACAGGGACCTGTGGCAGAGCTTCGCCGTGCTGACCAATACCAACACAGTGGGAGTTATGGGCGACTACCGCACTTACGGACACGTTATCGCCGTTCGTGCTGTGACCAGCGAAGACGCCATGACGGCCGAGTGGGCGCGCCTGCCCTACGACGTCCTGGCCCGTATCTCGACGCGCATCGCCAACGAGGTACCCACGGTCAATCGGGTAGTGCTGGACATCACCAGCAAGCCGCCCGGGACCATCGAGTGGGAATGACGTCGACGGGCCAACGTGCAGAGCGCCCTTGTGCTTATCCGAGGATGAACAAGGGCCGAAGCGTCCCTAGACCGCGAAGACCACAAAAGCGCCACTCACGTTGAAGTCAGGGCCGAGGATGGACTGCAAGTGAAGGTCCTAGTGATCGGCAGCGGAGCGAGAGAGCACGCCCTTGCGTGGAAGCTAAATCAGAGTCCCCAGGTGGAGGAGTTGCTGGTCGCTCCAGGCAACGCCGGTACCCAGCAGGTCGCCCGGAATATTAAAATACAGGCCTCTGACATCGAGAGTCTTTCCAACTTTGCCGTGCAGTACGATGTGGATTTTACGGTGGTGGGCCCGGAGGTGCCACTGGCCGATGGAATAGCCGACCAGTTCCACGGAATCGGACTCGAGATCTTCGGCCCCACGAGGGCCGCGGCACGCATCGAGAGCAGCAAGGCCTTCGCCAAACAGCTGATGCTGGATAACTCCATACCGACCGCCAAAGCTAGGATCTTCTCCACTCATGCAGGGGCTACGGACTACATTGACAGAATCCGCCCGCCGGTAGTGGTCAAAGCAGATGGGCTGGCAGCCGGCAAAGGTGTAGTGGTCGCACACAATCGGGAGGATGCTCAAAAGGCTCTGGACGACATGATGGTTAAACGGATATTCGGGGTGGCTGGAGACCGGGTGGTCATCGAGGAGCATCTCGAAGGTCGTGAGGTGAGCGTGTTCGCCTTCGTTGATGGTGAGCACATCTCCCCAATAGTTGCCGCCCGTGACTACAAGCGGGCATTCGACGGCGACCTGGGACCGAACACCGGAGGAATGGGCAGCTATAGCCCTCCAGTTCTCATTGATGAGGAACTGGACAGCCGGATCAGAAGCCAAATCATGGAGCCTACCGTCAGGGCCTTAGCCTCTCAGGGGAGCCCATATCAGGGTATGCTCTATGCGGGGCTAATCCTTACACAAGAAGGGCCGAAGGTCCTAGAGTTCAACTGCCGGCTGGGTGACCCTGAGGCACAGGTGATTCTGCCTAGGTTGAGAGGTGACCTGCTGGGGATCATGGTGAGTACGGCCCGCGGCTCCCTCGCAGGCTTCCCTGTAGAATGGGACCAGAGGGCCTGCGTCGGGATTGTGATCGCGTCTGAAGGCTACCCTGGCGAATACCGAACCGGGGTCACGATCAAAGGCTTAGATCGCGTGGACCCCGATGTCATGCTATTTCATGCTGGTACGAAGTCAACATCGATGAGTATCCGCACTGACGGCGGGCGCGTATTGACTGTAGTTGCCCGGGGCCGGACGCTGGACGACGCCAGGTCCAAGGCTTATGATAACGCGGCCCGGATCGCCTTCCAGGGTTCGTTCCACCGCACCGACATCGCCGCAATCGTATGATGCGGCGCAGCGCGACAGCGTAAGATACGAGGAAGAGGTATGCCCCTTATCGGAGTAATGATAGGCAGCAAGACCGACGAACCCGTGGTCAAGGAGACCTCTCAGGTTCTGGAGCAGATGGGCATCGAGCATGAGGTGGTGGTCCTTTCGGCGCACCGTACACCGGAAAGGGTGATGGAGTACGCGCAGGATGCACGCGGCCGAGGGATCGAGGTCATAATCGCCGGCGCAGGCGGCTCCGCCGCCCTGCCGGGTGTCGTAGCCTCCTGGACCACACTGCCGGTTATCGGCATTCCGGTACCGTCCAGTGATCTGAAAGGCATCGATGCCCTGTACGCCATCGCGCAGATGCCGCCTGGGATTCCGGTGGCATGCGTCGCCGTCGGTTCGTGGGGAGCCCGCAACGCCGCCTATCTGGCCGCACAGATCCTGGGGATTAAGCACGACAATATTCGCCAGGCGTACGACGACTACCGCCAGAGCCTGAGAGACCGCAAGTAGAAAGAGGCTCTCTCCGCCATGGCAGGCCGCCTCGTGCTTTCCGGGGAACCGGCTCGCAGGTTTTGTCGGGGCTGAATCGTTGCAAGCGAGGACGCGACAGTGATCGAACGGTACTCCAGGCCCAGAATGAAGCAGGTCTGGTCCGACGAGAACAAGTACGACAAGTGGCTCCAGGTGGAACTGGCCGTGTGCGAGGCGTGGACAGACGAAGGGGTGATCCCCACCAAGGACATGGTCAAGCTGCGGGGCGCCAGATATGACATCCAGCGGCTCAACGAGGTTCTACAGCGAACGCGTCACGAGATGACCGCCTTTCTCCAATCCATCACCGAAAGCCTCGGTGCGGAAGGACGATGGCTTCACCTGGGACTCACCACCCACGACGTCTGGGACACGGCGACCAGCCTTCAGATGACGGAAGCGGTTGATCTGCTGGATGAAGATATCGTCGACCTGATGGATGCACTAAAGGCCCAGGCACTGGAGCACAAAGATACCATCATGATGGGCCGTACCCACGGAGTCCACGCCGAGCCGATCACCTTCGGACTCAAAGTGGCGCTGTGGTGGGACGAAATGAGGCGCAACCGCCAGCGTCTAAAACAGGCCAGGGAGTCCATCGCGGTGGGCAAGATCTCAGGCCCCGTCGGCACCCACGCGACCGTCTCCCCCAAGGTGGAGGCCAACGCATGCACGCGCCTGGAGGTCAAGGCGGCCGCGGCGTCCAACCAGGTCCTGCAGCGGGACCGCCACGCCCATCTGGTCACGACCCTGGCCCTCATCGGCGCGTCCCTGGAGAAGTTCGCCACCGAAATCCGCGGGCTCCAGCGCACGGAAATCAGGGAGGTCGAGGAACCCTTCGGAGAGGGTCAGACCGGCTCCTCTTCTATGCCCCATAAGCGCAATCCTGAGCTCTCCGAGCGCGTCTGCGGGCTGGCACGGCTGATTCGGGGCCATGCGGTGACGGCTCTGGAGAACGTGGCGCTATGGGGCGAGCGAGACATAAGCCACTCCTCGGCGGAACGAGTCATCCTGCCCGACTCATGTCTCGCCCTAGACTACATCACCGACCTGTTCAGCGGCGTGATCAGGGGCATGAAGGTCTACCCAGAGCGCATGAAGCAAAACATGGAGTCCACCAGGGGGCTCATGTTCTCTCAGCGGGTATTGCTCGCCCTGATCAAGCAGGGAATGAGCCGGGAAGACGCCTACGAAGCCGTCCAGCGAAACTCCATGAAGGTATGGGACGAAGGACGAGACTTTCCAGAGGTTATCCGCGAAGATCCCAATGTCAGCTCACGGCTCTCCCAAAATGAGCTGGATGACTTATTCGACTACCAATACTACATCAGGCATGTCGATGAAATCTTTGAACGCCTCCAACTGGCCTAGTGCTAAATGACTTCTGTTCGAGAGACCAACCTACCTGACCTGGCCTACCGCGGCAAAGTTCGTGACACGTACAACTGGGGCGACGGCCTTCTGCTGATGGTGGCTACCGACCGAATTTCGGCGTTCGACGTCGTGCTACCCACAGTGATCCCAGAAAAGGGAGCGGTGCTGTGTCAGCTGTCGGCGTTCTGGTTCGAGAAGACCTCGCACCTGATGCCCAACCACTTCGTTCGCCTGACCACCGCCGAGAATACGCAGCCTCTGTCCCGAGAGGAGGCACGACGGGCGATGGTGGTCCGCAGTGCTGAGCGCATCGACATCGAGTGCATCGTGAGGGGCTACATCACCGGCTCGGCCTGGGCCGAATACCGGCGACGCGGCACCGTCTCGGAACAGTCCATGCCCTCCGGGCTAAGGGAGGGGGACAGGTTCCCTCAACCCCTCTTCACGCCGACGACGAAGGCCGACACCGGCCACGATGAGAGCATGACCGTCCGGCAGATGGAAGATGCGATAGGCAAAGACCTGACGAGGGAGCTTGAGGAAAAGTCCGTCGCAATCTACACCTTCTCCCGCGATCTGGCACTCGAGAAAGGTATAATTATCGCGGACACCAAGATGGAGTTCGGCTTCATCCATGGCCGTGTGGCCCTGATCGACGAGCTTCTGACGCCCGATTCCAGCCGGTTCTGGGACGCCGAGGGGTACAAACCCGGCAGGTCGCAGCCTAACTTCGACAAGCAGTTCGTCAGGGACTGGCTGAATACGCAGGGCTGGGACCACGAGCCGCCCGCGCCAGAGCTGCCGGAGAACGTGGTGGAGAAGACCCGGCAGCGCTATCTGGAGGCGTTTCGAAGGCTCACCGGACGCGCGATCGCCTAGAAGGCTGACAGCACGTCCGGCCAGCGGGCTAGGAAGAACCGCCGTGAGTCGGGGTGCTCACGCGAGGACGAAAAGGGATTTATGGCATCACGCGAAAGAAGGTCTAAGGAAAGACCGACCCGGACTCAAGCGAGGGCGGCACGCCGCGCCCGAAAGAAGACACGAAAGAATTTCATAAAGTTTGGCGCCTTTGGCGCCGTCTTGATAATTGCTCTAGTGTTTATATTCTCCCTGTTCGCGGGCAGCATTACTCCCTTCGTAGGCGGAAGCAGTAGTGGAAGTGGAAGCATCGGCGAGCGGTTCTCCGACCAGGGAAGAGACCACATCGCCCTTGGGGCTGAACACGCACCATACAACTCGATACCAGCAACCTCCGGGTGGCACTACGACTTCCCACATGCGCCGGCGGCATGGGGTATTTACGATGAGCCGCTGCCAGACGAGGTCCTCGTGCACAACCTGGAGCACGGGGGCATCGGCATCCACTATTACTGCCCTGATGGCTGTGACGCGCTGATCGCACAACTGGCAGCTATAGTGAACCGAGGTAGCGAGGTCCTTTTGTCTCCATACCCTGACTTGGACACCACTATTGCCCTGACGGCTTGGAATTTCATCGACAAGTTCAACGCGTTCGACGAGGCCAGGATTCAGACTTTTATAGACGATCACATGAACTCGCGTAGGGCGCCAGAGGCGCCGGCCAGATAGATCTTGATGTCCCAGGCATTAGCTCTCGTCAACTGCGAATCCATGGTAATCCCATCTGACCGACAGGCCTCAGCCTGTGACAGGCTCTCGTGGAGTCCAGGCGTAGGAGACCGCCTTTCCCAGCTAGGAGGTGCGAGGTGATGACCGCAGCGCAACGTAGCGGCATTATTGCATTCATTGCAGGGGTCCTCATCGTTGTAGTCGCAGCCTCATGCGGTAGCTCGGAAGAGTCGGTCTCTGAAGATGAGCAACCTACCCCTACCCCTACAACGGAAACGGGCGTCAATTGGGTTGAAGTCCCGGACCGTGGCACCTCTCACATCGACCCCGGAGCCGAACACCCGCCTTACAACTCAACGCCGGCGACGTCGGGATGGCACTACGGCCATCCGTTCGGACCGGCCAAGTGGGGCGTCTATGACGAGCCGCTGCCCGACGAGATCCTTGTGCACAACCTGGAGCACGGGGGTATCGGCATTCACTACGACTGTCCCGCTGGATGTCCAAATCTTGTAGAAAAGCTGGAGGATCTCGCGCTACGCACCCAGAGAGCCGTGCTATCTCCGTACCCAGGCATGGATACCACCATCGCCCTTACGGCGTGGAACTTCATCGACAATTCCGAAGAGTTCGACGGTGCGAGGATACAGGCCTTCATCGATGCCCATCTCGACTCTGGACGCGCTCCTGAATCCGGACACAGGTAGGTAGGGTAAATTGTTCCTGGCCAAAGTGATTGTTACCCTCAAGCCCACCGTGAACGACCCCCAAGGGCAGACCATCCGAGGCGGCCTAAAGGAACTCGGTTTCGACACCGTAGAGGGTGTGAGGGCCGGCAAGTACATGGAGATCCGTATCGACGAGGCAAATGAAGAATCCGCGGGCTGCAGAGTCGCCGAGATGTGCGACAAGCTGCTCGCCAACCCCGTGATCGAAGATTTTTCCTTCGAACTGGAGCGGATCGACGGCCGGTGAGACGTATCTTATTCCGGCTCCAGACGGACCTCGTATCCGACGCGCGCACTGGGAGCACCGAACTTCGTCATAACCAGGCGTAGGTCAATCGGACTGCCGGGGACGAGGTCGGACCGTATGATTGTCGACCACTCGCGGGCGGTCCCGCCCACCGCCGTGTGAGGTCAACCCGGCTTAAAGGGGTCGGGCCCATCGTTCAAGTCGCCCGAGTCACTCAAAAAGAATGACCGTTTCCCCGATGAGAGCGTTGCGGTTAGCTGATTGTCGAATACCCCTCCTGGCGGCACCTTAGGGCGTCCTTCCGCGTCAGACCAGTCCACCGTTGCGCAGCCAGACAAAGGATGCTCCCTGGAGCAGGTTTGTGTCGGGCGCCCGGCGTCGTGCAGCGCGAGCACTAACCGCAGGCCCTTCGTGGAGCCTATATCCTGGGGCACGCTCTGAGTAACGGTCAGGACCTCATGGAACCCCGGCTCACCAAAGGACTGGGCCGCCGGCAGCTCAAATTCTCCGATGGCCAGGATCACCGGAAAGGTGCGTGAAGGCTCGGGGACCTCGGTTTGAGGCGGCTGCTCTGCCTGCGTGGGTGACGCAACCCTCTCGGGTTCTTCGGGCGATACGACGGCGCTGGAATCGCAGGCAACAAAAATCAGCACGGCCACCGCCGGAAGCAAACCTAGGGCTCGGTTCGCGGGGTAACGCATCTGCAATCTCGCTTAGCTTGCCAAACCAGGGGTTCCCGAGTCCGCCGTCAAGTGAGGCAAAGCGCTCACCGATGCCCTACTCTATCGTCCCCTTGGTGCTGGGCACGTCACCCCCAAGGCGTTCGTCCAGGACCAGCGCCATCCGCAGGGCCTTCGCGAGGGCTTTTAGAATGGCTTCGGCCTTGTGGTGGTTGTTTTCACCGGAGAGTAAGCGGACGTGGAGGTTGAATGCGCCCTCACGGGCTAAGGCCTCAAGAAAATGCTCGATAAGGTCACCCGTCAGCCCACCAAGATCGCCCTCGCCGATATCGGCCTCTATCACGGCGTAACCGCGACCGCTGAAATCTACGACGGCCAGAGCGAGGGCCTCATCAAGAGGCACATATGCGTGTCCCATACGGGTAATGCCACGTCCATCGCCCACGGCCTCCCGAAAGGCACGCCCCAAGACGATCCCGGTGTCCTCCACCAGGTGGTGCCAGCCTACCTCTACATCGCCCTTAGCAGTTAAAGTAAGGTCGATGAGGCCGTGACGTGAGAGCTGAGCCACCAGGTGATCGAACATGGGGTTGCTCGTGTCCACCTTGTAGTGGCCCCGCCCATCGATATTCAACTCCACCGAGACCTGGGTCTCAGACGTCTGGCGGCTAAGCTTGGCTGTTCGATCGTCCAGAAGAGGCCTCCTCAGGCATGGTCGCGGGCAGTCTAAGGGTTCACATGTGGCTTCGCCAGGCAGAAACGACCAGCGTTAGACGCTCTTTGCGCGAGAGGCTCCGAAACCATCCCAAATAGTGATAAGCGATTCTTCGTCGTACTCAGAGTGACAACTGGACACGCATATTGCGTTGAATGGGTTATTTTGCGTTTTTGTTAGCTTTCATTGAAGCCGGTACGCTCACAAAAACTCCCCTATGGCCGCCACCAGCTTGTCGGTCTGTTCGGGTGTCCCAACCGCCACCCGGAAGCAGTCGCTCAACCGTTCAGACCTGAAGTTCCGCACAAAGATGCCCCTGTGGGCCAGGCGATCATAGACCTCCTGGGCCCGTCCTGGAGGGAACTGGCACAGGACGAAATTACCATTTGAGGGCCAGGGGGTCACGCCAGGTATATCCGTCAGGAGCGAGGCCATCCTCTCCCGCTCATCTACAATCCTACCCACGTTCTCCAGGAGCGCCGGTGCATCCTCCAGAGACGCCAAAAGGGCCACCTCGGCGGCAATGCTCACGCTGTACGGTGGCTTGATGTGGAAAATATGCCCAATAAGCTGTGGGCTCATGATGCCATAGCCAACACGCAGCCCAGCCAGTCCGGCCCATTTGCTCATGGTCCTCAACACCACCAGGTTTTCGTGCTCATTCACCAGCGGCGCCACGGTCTGGCCGCAGAACTCGTAGTACGCCTCGTCAATAACAACCACTAGTCCGGTATCCAGCAACGCCCTAACCTGCGTCTCTGAAGCCAGGTTGCCGGTGGGGTTGTTGGGCGAGCTGACGAAAATGACCTTGGTCTGAGAATCAACCGCGCCCTTGACCGCCTCCACATCGACGTCGAAGGCCTCGTCGCGTGGCACCATGGCTATCTTTCCTCCGGCGATGCGCGCACAAAACCCGTACATCCCGAAGGTGGGATCGCAGTCTAATATCTTATCGCCGGGCGAGATGAACAGCCGGAAGAGCAGGTCGATGAGCTCATCGCTTCCCGCCCCTACTATGATGCGCTCATGGTCCATACCGGTGTAGCCGGACAAAGCAGCCCTCATCTTTCGCTGCCTTGGGTCGGGATACATATGGACGGGGAGATTGGCCAGCGCCTCTATGGCCCTGGGGGAGGCGCCATAGGGGTTCTCATTGCCGTTCAGCTTGATTATCTCGTCCGGCTGAACCTCGGCCTGCTCCGCCAGCAGCTCCGGCGGGTCAACAGGATCGTATGTCTGAATCTCAACCAGGTGCGGCCGGATCAACTTTCCGACGTCCACTCGTCCCATGAACCTCCCCTCCGTTCTTAAGGGCTGTTGAGGAGTTCCTGCCTGATTTCGGCCGCTTCCGCGTGCCCGGTCAGTCCCTCGGCCCTTCCTATCAACGATGCGGGCCTGGTCAGCTCAATCGAGCGCTCTTTGCTCAGCGCCACGATGGGGCTAACCTTGAGGAAGGAACGGACACCCAGGCCCGAGTTGAACTTTGCCGTTCCACCGGTAGGCATGATGTGACTGGGACCGGCGACATAGTCGCCCATTACCTCATGCGAGTACTCCCCCAGAAAAATGGCGCCTGCGTTGAGCACGTTGTCCACCTGACTCCACGGGTCCTCGACCATGAGAGAAAGGTGCTCTGGGCCAAACTCGTTCGCCAGGTCCAGAGCCTCGTCCAGCTTATCAACGACTACTATGCATCCCCGCTGGTCGAGAGACGCCTGTGCGATGCTGGATCGGGACAAGCGCTGGGCCCTGAGATCGGCCTCCTTCGCCACTGCGTCGGCAATCACCGGCGACGTGGTGATAAGCACCGGACGGGCCATCTCGTCGTGCTCTGCCTGCGCAACCAGGTCGGCCGCGCACAGCGTGGGATTGGCTGTTTCGTCGGCGATAATCACCGTCTCGGTCGGACCGTACAGGCCATCGATGCCAACGTCGCCGTAGACGAGCTTCTTTGCCAGTGTGACGAAGATGTTGCCAGGACCGCAAATCATGTCCACCTTCGGAATGGTGTCCGTACCGTATGCCATCGCCGCGACGGCCTGCGCGCCTCCCACCGGGAAGACGCGGTCCACGTGCGCCAAGTCGGTAGCTACCAGCACCGCCGGGTCAGGCCACTGCCCCTGTTTGGGTGGCGTGCACACCACCACCTCCTTCACTCCGGCAACCTTGGCGGGAATAGCGGACATGAGGACAGTGGAGGGATACACGGCGGTGCCGCCCGGAACGTAAGCTCCGACCCGATTGACCGGGATGAAAATCTCCCCGTAGCCTTCCTCCGAATCGACCCAGCCTTTGGGAAGGCTGGCCTCATGGAACCGGCGTATGCGGTCCGCGGCCGTCGTCAGAGCTTCGACCAGGTCGGCTGAAACGGCGCGGTAGGCATCCTCGATGCGGGAGCGGGGGACCTCCAGTAAATCGAGCGCGACACCGTCAATCCTGAGCGCCAGGTCGCGGAGCGCGTCATCTCCCTTCGCACGCACCTGCGTTACGATCATCTCCACGACGGCCCTGGGTGCCAGTGGCTCGCCGAATACCGCCACGATCCTCTCCTGGACGTGCGGCGGCGCCTGATCTAACCCTAAGCCACGGTCCGAACAGAGGGCCTGCCTGCCCTGTGCCAGACCTCGCACGATCCTCAAGAGAGGTAGTCCGTTAACGTAGTCACCAGGTTTTGGACGGCCTGCTCCCTGAAGCGCTCTACGCGGTCGCGGGGGACCCTCTGGTAGATGAGCTCAAGGCTCTCAGGCATCGTCCGCAGAAACTCCTCGGCCATGCCATGCGCCGGGTGATCGTCGTCTCCAGCAGCGATGCGACGCGCCATGTGCCGCAAACGGTCCCAAGAGAACCCCCGCTCTAGGAATCCCGCGACCCACTGTGACCAGTCGGAAAGGGTATCTGACGGAATGAACCCTACCGCGATTCCGTCACCAACACCGGGAATCAACGGAACCGCGGCCTCCGTAACCTCCACAGACTGTCGGTCGAGGTCGAGCTGGAGCGCCCGGTCCATGACCTTGGCGAAGACCTCATTCTCAAACACGCTGGGGTTTCCAAAGTATGGCCGGTATATCTCCGTTATCCATGTCTCGTCGCTGATGAGGTGCGATATATACCCGGCGATGAAGCCTTGGGTAGGACCATCGTGGTCGCTTGCATTCTCCAGGTGAGGGTAAGACTGAAATAGTCCTTTGACTCCAGCGCCGATCTCATCGAAGTCGAGTGGCGCAAAGTGGTAGTCCTCACGACGCCCGCGGGTAATGGCCCGGATGTCGGGCGATGTGGACCCTAGGAAAACGTATCCCATGTTGTCATCCAGAACAGGGTGTCGCAGCCGCTCAGCCATCTTTTGAGCCAGGTCTATATGACAAGGAAGATTAGGCACCGGTCCTCCTCAGCTCCTTGCCGTAAGCCGGACCTGAGCTCTGGACTCCGCACGAAATACGTAGTCGGGCCTGGTCACGGTCAGGCTGCCGCCTCCGAGCTCCCTGAGAAGCCCGACTGCCGCCAGGAGCTTGGACTCCTCTACAACTATCGTCACAGCGTACCAACCGCCGCCATCGCGGGTGTAAACCTTCGATATGGTGGGACCTCTGAGGCCGGAGATGTCGGCATGTCCCAGAACGTAGCTGGCGACTTCATCAGCCGTTTCGCCCTTCATGTTTGCGGTCACACTGTAGTAGTCCTCTGACTCCAGGTGCGCTTCTATTCGCTCCACCAGCGCCTTAGCCGCAGCGAGCCCCAATTCGTCTGAAGCCAAAGTATCCCTGTTTGCTATAAGACACGCTTGGGAGTCCGTGATGGAGCCGCCCCGAACGGTCTTTAGCCGGTTTTCACGCATCGTGGCGCCGGTCGATGAGATATCGGCGATGACATCGGCAGAGCCCGTGGCCGGCATGACCTCAATGGCCCCCGTGGAATGGACCAAGGAGAAGTAGCTGATTCCGCTCCTGAGTAGGAACTGCGACACGAGACGTGGGTACTTGGTGGCGATGCGAAGGTCGCTTCCCGCCTCTCTGAACTCCATCGAAAGGTCCGCCAGATCGGAGAGAGATGTGACATCCACCCACGAGTCGGGGATGCCAATGACCAGCTCACAGTGGCCGAAGCCGAGTTTCTCAATGACCACGTTGGCGTCGCCATCCTCGCGCCGCAGCTCGAGAAAACGGTCCAAGCCCACGATACCCATGTCCACCCTTCCTTCCTCCACCTGGGGGGTAACGTCGGCCGCCCGTTGGAAGACGACCGCGACACCTGGCGCAGCGGGTATTTCCGCGGTGTAGCGGCGCAGGTTGGTACGCAGCACACCGATGCCACATGAGCGGAGGAACATCAGCGCAGGCTCGTGGAGAGCCCCGTCGCTAGGAACCGCCAGTCGCAGCGCCACTACGCCCTCCAGCGCGAGATTTTATCGACTCTCTAGGCCTTGAAACAGCGCCCACGTCCATAGCCTGTAGTACGGAATCCATGTTGTAAGCGAATCCCAGCGCCGGAACATCCTCGGCGGCACCAAGGGCTTTAACAAGCTCATCATAACGCCCTCCGCCGCCCAAGGCTGTGGAATCGCGGGCCTGTGTTGGGACCAGCTCGAACACGATCCCCGTGTAATAGGCGATGCCGCGTGCGAGTCCGAAGTCGAGCGTAAGCTCACTATCCGCCACGCCGTGGTCCACAAGCGCCTCAAGCACCGCGTCCAGTTCCTCGAGACGCGCCGCCGAAAGGCCACGCTCCGCAATCAGCCGCCTTACCTCAGGCAACACGGTGTTCGCCGGTCCATCCATCCGGGCAAGGTCGTAAATAAGGCCAACCGCCTGCTCCAGTTTCTGCGGGTCGTCCGCTTCTCTCGTCTTTCGCATAAGGCGCGAAACAATTTGCTCGGGAGAGCGCCTTCCAGTGGGACCGGACATGCCCTCTTTGAGCATTTCTAGAATGAACCCTTGAACTGTCGCATCGTCCACGCCACGCACCTCAGGCAACGTGACGGAGTTCGCTGCCGACCTGAGAAGGCCGACTTCTTCCGCCCGTTTCAGTAGCGTGGTGATATCTGTCTGGCCGCTTTTTAGCTCATGCAGGTTGGTGACGGCGAACGCATTGGCCGAGTCCGAGAGCCCACACTGGGAAATCAGATCCTGCAGCATTCCCAGGTGACCAAGGCGCACACGGCATCCCTTGAGTCCTAACTCCCGCAGACCGGACCAGGCCAACCAAACAGTCTCGGCATCCGCCTCAACCGACCCGTCGCCAACCATCTCCGCGCCGGCCTGGGTAAACTGGCGGTAGCCACCGTTTTCGCCGTGATCGTAGCGGAACACGGGCCCGCAGTATTGCCAGCGAGAGGCACCCGGTTTCCCGCCCCGATTCGCGACGACATGCCTGATGACCGACGAGGTGAACTCGGGACGCAGGCTCACCGCGCGGCCCCCAGGATCGGTGAAAGTATAGAGCCGGCTGACCAACTCTCCTCCCGATTTCCGCACGAACAACTCCGTATCCTCCAGCACCGGCGTGCTGATGGGCTCGTAGTGGTGAGCCGCGAGGAAACGACTGAGCGTCTCGCAGGCCTTGCCCATCCGCTCGGCCTCTCTTCCGCTCAGGTCCCGCATGCCAGGTAGACGGCTGATCGGTTCTCTTGTCAAAATCCCAGGCTCCCCATGGAATAGGGCTATTTTACACTACCCAACTTGTCGCCATCAACGAATATGAGCGGTGCTTCCCACGACCGCTCACCTATACCTGTCTCAGGTTCCCCCTATTTCTGGTGCCTTTCAGATTCGAAGATGCAGAGGTTTTTTCTCTTCTGCCAGCCCCTGTCTGCGCAAACCGTCTCGAATCTTGACTGGGAAGCGTAGTTGAGACATAATCCGATAGCCCAGAGCCGTTACTTTGGAGGCGCCGTAAGCTTGTACCACAATGAATTGTTGAAAGGAAGCACGGAAACCCTCCTACTTGCCCTCCTTTCTGAAAAGCCAATGTACGGCTATCAGATCGTCAAGGTGATGGACCAGAGAAGCAGTGGATACTTTCACTTGAAGGAGGGGACCCTCTACCCAGCCCTGCATCGGTTGGAGCGAAATGGTCGGCTCCAGGGTAGATGGGAACAGTCCGATAATGGACAAAGCCGTCGGTACTATTACATCACGCTTACGGGACGAGCCAGACTCGGGGCAATGCTCGAGGAGTGGCACCGCTTCACCAAGGCCGTGAATCTAGTAGCTGAACCAGACGTCAGCTAGACCTTCAGAGGACAGTACTCCCAATGTCTGTACGAGTGCTTTTTGGATATCTCAACGACCTTAGCAGGCAGCTATACCTGGAGCCGCCGAAGGAACGTGAGATACTCGACGAGCTAAAAGGCCACATAGAGGACAGCGCCACGGAGCTGATAGAGGCGGGTACGCCATCCCACGAGGCTCACACGCTCGCCCTCCATCAGCTCGGAGCCTCGAAAAGCCTCGCCCGCAAACTTTACGAGGTACACGCTCAAAGCACGTGGCCTCACACTGTGTTGGCGGTCCTACCCCACCTTCTTCTAGCGCTGATGTTCGGCCTTCAACTTTGGACTACTCCCGGGTGGATAATCCTGATGCTGGTGGTTGCCACCGTAATCAGTATATTCGGGTGGAGTAAGGGGCGTCCCACGTGGACTTACCCCTGGCTGGGCTACTGCCTCGTTGCCCCTCTAGTGTCGTGGGGCCTGGCGATGAGCGCGGTGGTGTACGGGGCGTGGAGCATCTTGACCAGGGGTACGCTTCCACTCTCGATGCCCATTTATCTGGTCTGCTTCGCGTACATCGCGTTCTCGCTTTGGGTGGTCATTCGGATCGTGACAAGGGTAGTAAGGCGAGACTGGCTGATGGCCTCGTTAGCCGTGCTGCCGTTCCCGTTCCTGGTGTACTGGTTTATTTACTTCTACGACAGGACCGACCTGAAGAGCATGAACCTGGGCCTACACGACGTAGACAACATCGCGGCCATTGTGTTCCTGATACTAGCCGCGGCCACGGCAATTTTCTTCCGCATAGGACGGAGGCTAGTGAGGGTCGCTCTTCTGGCCATAACAGCCCCCTCAATGGTGGTTCTCGCCTGGCTGAGCTATCAGGGCGGGCGTGGGTACATGGCCATGTTTGTTTTCCTGGCCCTCTCGCTGCTGCTGCTACTGGCCCCCGCTCTTCTCGATCGCAAGATCAACCGCTCGAGCGAGCCCACCATCCTTCCGAGCGAGTCTGACTGACCCCTTGGGAGATAGCCGAGTGCGCCAGAGGGCCCGGGTTGCCGTGGTCGTAGACAGCGCGGCATCGCTACCTTCGGACCTCCGCCAGCAACCCCAGATGCACGTGGTGCCAATGCATCTGGACTTCGATGGCAAGGCCTTCCTCGACGGCCGCGATCTGAGCCCCACCGAGTTCTACCGTATGCTGCGGGGGATGCGTACCCTTCCTACCACCTCGGCCCCGTCGCCTCAGGGGTTCCTCGAGGTCTTGCGCACGGCAGCCCAGGAAGCGGAATCCATCCTTTGCCTTACGGTCTCTCCAGAGTTCAGCGCCTCGTTCAATTCGGCCAGGACGGCCGCCGCGCAGGCCGAGCATGAGCTTCCCGACACCAAGGTCTCGGTACTGGACACTGAGACCGCCGCGGGGGGAGAGGCCCTCGTCGCGCTGGCGGCTTGGCGATCCGCCAGAGACGGCGGAGCGCTCGAGGAGGTTCTGGAACAGGCCACGCGTGTAATCCCTCGTGTAACGCTCTTCGCCTACATAGACACGCTCTACTATCTATGGAGGGGTGGACGCGTACCGAGGATAGCCCACGCCGGCACTGCTCTTTTGCGCATCAAACCCGTGCTGGAGATGGGAAAAGGCAAGGTCCGCCACATAGCGAGGCCGAGAACGCGCCGACGCGCCACTCAGAAGCTCCTGGACTTGACCAGGGCAAGAGCGGGCGATGGCATCCTGCACGCTTCCGTTATCCACGCGGATGCGGAGGAGGAGGCCGAGGGACTGAGACGGAGGATCGACTCTGAGTTTGAGTGTGTGGAGCTGTTTATCAGCGAGTTCTCCCCCGTCATGGGAAGCCACACGGGCCCAGGACTCCTGGGCGTCGCCTTCTGGACCGAGTGACTAGATCGAGGCGAGGACCTCGTCGGCCGCGGCAAGGGTCTGCTCCACGTCCTCCTCGGTATGGGCGGAAGAAACGAACCAACCTCCCCCATCCTTAAGGCGCACACCCCGCTCAAACATCCCGCTCCGGAATTTAGCATACTTGTCCCGGTCGGCGCTGGCCGCATGGGAACGGTAGTCATATATCTCAGGGGCGTCCGTGAACGTCAGCGCGAAGATCGGCCCAGGGCCCTGTACCAGCAGAGGGACCTCATGCTTTCTGGCGCTATCCTGCAGGCCATCGATGAGGGCGGTCCCTATAGAGTACAACTTGCGACACACGGCGCCGTCGTTCTCCAGCAGCCTGCTCAGGGACGCTTCGGTGGCCGCCATGGCCATCACGTTGCTGTTCACCGTTCCGGCGTGAAGCGCGGTGCCATCCGCCACCAAGGTCATTATGTCCTTTTTGCCCGCCAGCATCGACACAGGGAACCCTCCCCCCATCGCCTTGGCGAAAGTAGAGAGGTCAGGTGTCACATCCAGCAGCTGCTGCGCACCACCTTTTGCTACCCGGAACCCGGTGATGACCTCGTCGAATATCAAGACTACGCCCCGCTCGTCGCAGAGCGCCCGAATCTCCTCCAGGTAGCCAGGCCTGGGTATTATGCAGTTCGTATTGAACATAATGGGTTCGGTCAGGATGGCGGCAACGTCGTCGCCCTCTCGGTCCAGTGCCCGACGGACGGCATTCACGTCATTCCACGGAAGGACAATGATTTCACCCGCGGAGCCGGGCGACATTCCCGATGACCCGGGAACGGGGACCGGTGAGTCGGGGGCACCGGACTTGCCAAGCGCGGGCGCCGTACTATAAAGCACGCTGTCCAGCCAGCCGTGGTAGTGGCCTTCGAACTTTATAAACTTGGTACGACCGGTGTAGGCTCGTGCAAGCCGCAGCGCCGCCTGCACCACCTCAGTCCCGGAGCTGGAGAAACGCACCAGCTCGGCCGAAGGCACCGTCTTCTGTACCATTTCAGACACGGAGATCTCAAGCTCGTGCTGCGCGCCGAAGACCTGGCCGCGTTGCATCGCACCGGCCACCGCTTCCTGCAAGAAATCGGGCGCATGACCGAATATATCTGGGCCCTGGCCGAGCACGTAGTCGATGTACTCATTCCCATCGGCATCGTATATGCGAGAGCCCTTGGCCCGCTCGAAGAAAAGTGGAAAAGGATACTCTCCCATGCGGACCTGGCTGCTCACCCCGCCGGCCAGCGATCGCTTGGAGCGCTCCCAGAGCTGGCGGCTCTTGTCCAACTTCATTGTGGACTCTCCTGTTCTGGTTGAGGTCTGAGGAGAGTGTATTTCCCGGCATCTGCGGCGTCAACCACCGCGCATCCGACGTGCTAGAATCTGTTGAACCATCTGTCCTCACAGGCAGGAACTCCGCCAGTGAACCTTCCGCGTTTATTTTTTCGCCTCCTGCTGGGGCAGAGGCTTCCAATCACCAGCGACGCCCTCGAAGTGCCCGGAATCGAGCGCCCCATCCTCATTCGGCGTGACCGGTACGCCATTCCATACATCGAAGCGGAGAGCGACCAGGACGCATGGTACGGCCTGGGCTTCTGCCAGGGGCAGGACCGGGCCTTCCAGATAGAGCTGACGATGAGGGTGGCGCGCGGAACTCTGGCCGAGATCATAGGCGCTAAAGGTCTGGTGGTGGACCGTCTCTCCCGGCGTATTGGATTCCACCGCTCGGCCGAACGGCAACTGCCTGTCCTCGATGACGATGTACGGCAGGTGATCCACGCGTTCGCCGAGGGTGTGACCAGTGGCGCAACCCTCGGGTCCCGTCGCCACGCACATGAGTTCACCCTTCTTCGTCGCAAGCCTACGCCCTTTACAACAGCCGACGTTCTGGCCATCGTCAAGCTGCAGGCCTTTGCTCTCGCCTCCAACTGGGACTCCGAGTTGGCGCGGATGAAAGTCCTCACCGAGGATGGACCAGAGGCGCTTGCGGCGCTGGACCCGGCTTACCCCGAATGGCACCCGGTGTCCTCACCGGTCGGTGGCACCGCCGGGCCCGCGATAGACCGGCTGGCCGAGGACCTGGCCGAGTTTGGAAGGAACTTCAGTATCGGAGGCGCCTCGAACAACTGGACCATCGCACCCTCTCGGACCACGACGGGCCGAGCCATTCTGGCCAACGATCCTCATTTGACGCCTTCTCTCCCTCCAAACTGGTATCTCGCTCAAATCCGTACCCCTGAGTGGGCCGTTGCGGGGGCCGCCTTCATCGGATCGCCTGGAATCGTAGCGGGCCACAACGGCGTGGCCGCATGGGGGGTTACGGCGGGCCTGGTGGACAACACCGATCTTTTCGTGGAAGAGACCGGGGCGGACGGCCGAAGCGTCCGCGAAGGAGACCGATTCGTTCCCTGTGAGGTCAGGACAGAGACCATCAACATCGGACCAAAAGCGACGACTGAGGAGGAGGTGATAATTACCCCTCGTGGCCCGATCGTCGGGCCCGCTCTTGGCGACGAGAAGTGGGCGCTGTCTATTCGCCGCCGTGTGGTTGGATCCCCGTCCCCTGGAGGGCTTCCTGAGGATACACAGATGCCACACATTCGAGCAGTTCCGACACGCCTTCGAGAAGTGGCCGTTGACGTCGCTCAACATGGTCTACGCCGACACGTCCGGCACCATCGGGTGGCAGCTTGTGGGCGAAGCCCCACAGCGTCTCAAGGGCTGGGGTACGCTCCCGCTCCACGGCCCGGACGCCGATGTAGGCTGGCATGAAGACCATGTCCCCTTCGACGAGATGCCCCACCTGTCTGACCCGGATACAGGCTTCCTCGCCACGGCAAACAACCAGCCAACCTCGGAAGGTCACGGGCCTTTCCTAGGTGTGGACTGGATCGACGGCTACCGGCTGGCCCGGATCGTCGAGGCCCTCGGGTCCCGAGACGACTGGGATATCAAGAGCGTACAGGCGCTCCAGATGGACGAAAAGTCCGTTCCGTGGCAGGAGCTACGACAGACGGTCCTGGCATCACCGGTAAACACGGAGGATGGTAGACGTGGGCTCGACCTGCTGGAGTCTTGGGACGGCGTCGTTTCCGCGGAGTCCGCCGCCGCCACGCTGTTCGAGTTCTTCATTAGCGAGATGGCAAACCGCGTGGCGCGGAGCAAGGCACCGCGGTCCGTGGCCTGGGTGGTAGGAAAAGGATTCAACCCCGTTGTCCCCTACACCATCTTCAGCGTCCGCCGCATCGGCCACCTGTCCCGCCTCTTGCAAGAGCAGCCCCAAGGGTGGTTCGAGCGTCCGTGGCCGGATGAGACGGCGGACGCGTTAGCGTCGGCAGTCGGTCAGCTCAAGGAACGGTTCGGCGAGGACCGCACACGTTGGACGTGGGGTCGGGTCCGGCCCCTCACTCTCAAGCATCCGCTCGCCGAGATATCCCTCTTTAGACCGGTGTTCAACCTCGGGCCGTTTCCGTGGGGCGGCGACGCCAACACTGTGAGTCAGGCGGCGTTTGGGCCTTAAAGGCCCACGGCCAATCCCCATTTTACCGCCTCTCTGCGCATGGTCCTCGACGTGGGCAACTGGGAGGAGAGCCGATTCTCCCTACCAGGAGGCCAGTCCGGGAATCCCGTCTCTCCGCATTACGACGACCTGTTTCCGTTTTGGCTCCGCGGCGACGGCGTTCCGATAGCATGGTCGCCCATGGAAGTACAGAGGAACACCCGCGAGGTCCTGCGGCTGACGCCCAAAAACTCTCCCCTTAATAGCGTTACTTAAGAAGCAACTCGACGTTCCGGATGTGGGGCCACCCAAAGAGGCCGTCCAGGGAGGACGGGTTGGAGCGCCCGTCGATTCGCGCTCAAACGCGCGGGCGAGCCCCTTGCCGAGGCGATATCTACTCGCAGTGCTCGTCCAGCCATGAGGCCACGTCCACGCACATTATTTTCACCCCTTGAGCGAAGCCGGTGCCCTTGCTTAGCTCAAGCTGGACCGGCGGGATGGTTACGGAAATGAACATTTTGCACGTCCAAGACCCATTCAGATTCTTCTGAAAGGCCTCGCACGGCGGCTTCTGGTACGTCAGCACCTCATCAAGGGGTATTGCGGCGGTTGGCTCCACTTCTGAAAACGACATCTCAGAGCCCTCTTCTACCTTGAACTCCCAGACCGTGCCCGTAGCCGGACTCCCCAGTTGGATTTTATCGCCATCATTCAGGAACCGGGCTTCGGTCTCCACCTTCTGAGCGTTAACGAAGGTACCGTTACGGCTGCCCAGATCATGAACCCAGTAACCTTTGTCGTCAGACTGGATCTTGGCGTGCCTGCGCGAAACAGATGAGTGCTCCACGACGATGTCGTTCTTTGACTCGCGGCCCAGCGTTGTGACCCCGGCGTGAAGGGAGACACCGCAACCGTCGAAGGGTCCGCCATGGACCAGTAGTTTTGCTCTGTGAATACCGGTCACCTGTCTCTCCCAACCAGTGAGCCACCCTACCTGCATTCAGGCGATGAGCAGCGTTGGATGAGCGTGAGTTTAGCAGCGGGCAACGGCTCGGTCAACAGAACCCGAAATAGACGGTCAGACGGCGTAAGAGTCTCGCTCGCATCAGTGGACTAAGTGCACCGTCGCAGCGATTGCGACCGCAACATCCACTCGAATATAATCGTGGCCTTGGAAGGAATATCAGAAAGGATGACTCATAAATGAAAGCGGCGGTTTTATACGAGCACAACACTCCGTTTAGGATCGAGGAGCTGGACCTGAGCGGGCCCGGTCACGGCGAGGTGCTGGTGAAGATCATGGCGAGCGGGGTATGTCACTCAGACTGGCATATCATCAAGGGCGAGTGGAGCGATGTCCCGCTGCCGGTGATTCTAGGTCACGAAGGTGCGGGCGTCGTCGAGGAAGTGGGGCCTGGCGTGACCCACCTGAGGCCGGGCGACCACGTCATCCTGTCGTGGCAGACCAGCTGCGGTCTCTGCGAGACGTGTCAGCAAGGCGCACCGAACATGTGTGAGAACTCCCCGACCGCCGATGCCAAGCCCACGATCAGGGAAACGGGCACACAAATTAACCAGGTGCTGGGACTGGGCACATTCGGAAGCCATATGGTGGTCCCCGAAGTAGCGGCGGTGCCCATCGACAAGGATATACCGTTCCCACAGGCGTCGCTGGTGGGCTGCGGCGTGACAACCGGGATTGGAGCAGTAATCAATACCGCCGGAGTCCGTCCGGGCACCACGGCCGCCGTATTCGGATGTGGGGGCGTTGGCCTTAACTGCGTTCAGGGGGCCGCCATAGCGGGCGCGACTACCATCATCGCTGTCGACCTGCTAGACAACAAGCTGGAGTTGGCCCGCGAGTTCGGCGCCACACACGCCGTCAACTCCTCCAGGGAAGACCCGGTCGAACGGATCCGCGAGCTCACAGGAGGCGCAGGCGTACACTACGCTTTCGAGGCCATCGGTCTGATGGCGGAGCCCTTCGTCCAGAGCATTCTGTGCACCCGGAGGCGCGGAGTAACCGTGTGGGTAGGCCACGCACCCGATGACACCCCCGTAACCATCGACGCCAGAATACTAGACCTCGAGAAGACGGTTAAAGGGTGTCAGTACGGGAGCTCAAGACCTCACATCGATTTTCCGCGGCTACTGAACCTTTACAAGAATGGAAGGCTTAAGGTGGATGAGCTGATTTCCCGCCGCTTCCAGCTCGATGAGATAAACACGGCCTTCGAGGTGCTTGGCCGTGGCGAGGTCGCACGCAGTGTAGTGGTCTTCGATTGATGCTCTACACATCTCCCTTGAGTCTGGTAGCCTTATATGAAACCGCAGAGGGAACTATGGCCATGACGCTTCATTCAAGGAATGGTTTTCACCCTCCCACCGCTGCTATACATAACGAGCGCTGAGCGGCCACAATAGACCGCCCACGGTGGTTGACCTTGAAAAAAGTTCCTAAAGAGTGAGCCTGTCTCAGAAGTCTGAGCTGGTAATGGGTATGTCGTTGGGTGTACCTTCGAAGCGACACCAGTTGGGGAGATGGTGATATGCCGCTTCGAGAGATGGGCCGAGAGCAGATGTGGATGTTGCCGCCGACGCTTGACGAGTTGTTGCCGCTGGACCATCCGGCGCGGTTCGTGGCCGAGTTCGTTGACGCTTTGGACCGGGAGGACTGGGGGAAGCTTGAGGTGAAGATAGACGGGGAGGTGCTGGGAGCGCCAGCCTACCATCCACGTGCGCTGTTGAGCGTGTGGCTGTACGGTTTCATGACCGGGGTACGCTCGTGCCGGAAGCTGGAGGCGGCCTGCCGGGACCAGATACCGTACCTGTGGCTGACCGGGTGGCAGCATCCGGACCACAACACCCTGTGGAGGTTCTACAGAGGGCATCGGCAGGCCATGAGGAAGCTGTTCGAGCGTACGGTTCGTACGGCGGTGACGATGAAGTTGGTGGACCTGGCGGTTCAGGCGGTGGATGGTACGAAGGTGGTCGCCAACGCCTCGCTGAACAGGAGCTACGACGCCGAGGGACTGCGAGGGCTCTTGGAGCGGCTGGAGAGTGCGATAACGGACCTTGAGGCACAGAACGAAGCGGGAGAGGATGCCTCTGCCATCCATCTGCCTCGGGAGTTGGCTGACAAGGAGGTCTTGAGAGAGCAGGTGAGGCAGGCGATGGACGATCTCACGAGTCAAAAGCGCCACAAGCGCATCAACCTGACCGACCCAGACGCCAGGCTGATGAAGGGCAGGCAAGGCATCGTGGCTGGCTACAATGCCCAGGCTATGGTCTCACCCACAGAGACGGATGGGGGAGCGACCGGCATGTTGGTCACCGCCGTGGACGTGGTGGATGCGGCCAATGACAATGCCCTGCTGGTTCCGATGCTGGAGCAGGCCGAGGAGACTACGGGGACGAAGTCGCAGATGACGTTGGCCGATGCCGGATACTTCGCCGCGAGTCACTTGGAAGAATGCGCCCGTCGAGATCAGCAGGTGGTAGTGTCGGAGTCGCGGCAACGGTTCCTCAAAGACCCATATCACAAGGACCAATTCACCTACAACGAGCCGAGCGACAGCTTTACGTGTCCGCAGGGACAGACGCTCAAGTTCATTCGTATCCAACATACGAATGGAGTCCCGTTGCGTCTGTACCGGGCCTCTGAGGCCGTCTGCCAGGTGTGCCCAGCCTTCGGAGTCTGTACGAGGGCCAAAGAGATTGGGCGAAGCCTGGCGATAGGTCCGCATGACGCTGTGCTACGCCGTCATCGTGCCTGGATGTCCACCTCAGCAGCTAGAGAGGCGTACAAGCTGAGAAAGCAACTGGTCGAGCCAGTCTTCGGAATCATCAAGGAACAACAGGGGGCACGGAGGTTCCTACTGCGCGGCCTCGTTAACGTGGCGGCCGAGTGGACTATGCTTGCCACAGCCTTCAACTTGCGCACTCTCTGGCGGGTGTGGCGCTCCAGCCCCTTCATCGGTCTATTTAATGGCCCGGAGCCTTGTCCCGTCTCCTGACCTGCAGTGATGACAGCAGCTGACCCATCGCTCCGTCGCCTGTCCTACCCGCTCAAGCCAAGGCCTTTCAGCGAACCCTCTGACTTCTATCTGCTCCCCCTATCCGCAATTTCCACTTCTGGGACAGGCTCAAAGAGTTCCTCGTTTTGCTGGTGTTGCTATTGGTATTCACCTTCTTCACGGGCGCCTATGTCATCGCAGAAGGCGCCGTTGAAGGCCAGCCGGGTGTTGTCTATACCGGGCTGGAGTCTCAACGGAAACAAGCCGATGATCTCCCGTCCAACTACCGGGACCGAGAATGGTACGAGTGTGTATCGTCAGCACATTTGGGACAGCTGATGGGGAATTGAGAAGCGACAATTAAGGCGATTGTCCTGGCTCAGGTAGGAGAGTAGATTCACGGAAGTGAAAGGAGCCAGGATGCAGGAAGTCAGTCGAAGCTACGATCAAGCCGACGAGAACGCGAGGCAGGTGGTCCGACGGACCAGAAACGTTACACGTCGCAAGTACACACCTGAGGAGAAGGTACGGATCGTCATAGAGGGGATCCGCGGGGAGATATCAGTCAGCGCCTTGTGCAGGCGAGAGGGAATCAACCCCGGGGTCTATTACAAGTGGCTCAAGGACTACATGGAGGCGGGCAAGTCGAGGCTGAAGGGTGACACGCTACGGGAGGCGAACAAGGCGGAGGTCGATGCCTTGAAGCGCGAGAACGAGCGGCTCAAGGAACTTGTTGCTCAGCTGTCGGTGGAGAACCTGGTCCTGAAAAAAAGCCTCGGTTAGAGCCCATGGGCAAGCCCTATGTGAGAAGGGAGGCCCAGCTCAAGGCGGAAGTCCTTCAGATCGTCGAGAGGTCTCCTCTGCCGGTCAGGCAGACCCTCCAAGAGTTGCAGATAGCACCCTCGACCTACTACCGCTGGAAGAGCAGGTATCGAGACAAGGGGTTTAACGGTCTGGTAGACCGGCCACCAGAGCCCAGGCGAGTGTGGAACCGGTTGGCTACAAAGCAAAGACGGTACGTGGTCAGGTATGCGTTGGAGCACCCATCGTTGAGCCCGAGAGAGGTGGCGACCACCCTGGTGGACGAACAGGTCATGTACGTCTCCGAGTCCACCGTATACCGGATACTGAAGGAAGCGGGGCTCATCAAGCCGCCCGAGACCAAGGGCTTCCCAGCAGGAAAGGAGTTTCACACCAAGACTGCCAGGCCCAATGAGCTATGGCAGACCGATGCCAGCTACTTCTTCGTGGTGGGTTGGGGCTACTACTACCTGATCAGCGTGCTGGATGACTATTCCAGGATGATCGTGGGCTGGAGGGTGCAGACCAGCATGAGCAGTGCCGACATCATCGACGTGGTCCAGGATGCGGTGGAGTTCACCGGTCAACCGACGGCGCCTGTAGAGCCAGGTCCAGCCCTTCTGAGCGACAACGGTCCAGGCTTTCTGTCTAGGGCGTTGGACGAGTTCCTAAGGGCCAGGTTCATGAAACACATCTTCGCCTCACCTTTCCATCCCCAGACCAACGGCAAGTTGGAGCGGTACCATCGCACAGCCAAGGCTAAGGTCAACGTCTTTGTCCACCACAGCCTGGAAGAGCTTGTAGCGGCTATGGAGGGCTTCGTAAGATACTACAACTACGAGCGCTATCACGAGGCTTTGGGGAACATCACGCCGGCGGATATGTACCACGGACGCCAAGACGCCATACTGGCGACGAGACAGGAGGTGAAGCAAAAGAGTCTAGCCGAACGGAGGTTGGCAAATCTGAGAACTGCCTGAGCCGGTTAGCGTCCAAGTTGCACGCTTTAAAGGCTCCCCTTTTGTCCCACTTGTTTTGACGACGTACACCGGCGCCACGGTCACCTCCACCAAAGGCCCAGCTCCACTCACCGAGTCTCTCCCTACGTTCTTCAAGGGCGGACGGTATGTCGTCAACGCCTTCCTAGGCGAGGGAGCCCGCAAGAAAGTGTACCTCGTCCACGATACCCTGCTGGACCGAGACGTGGCCTTCGCTCTGATAAAGACAGAGGGACTGGACGACGCGGGTCGACAGCGTATCCTGCGCGAAGCTCAGACGATGGGAAAGCTGAGCGATCATCAGAACATCGTGCCGCTCTACGACCTGGGCGACGAGGCCGGCCAGCCTTATATGGTCCTGCCTGTGCTCCAAGGTGGCGACGTCGAACGGCTTATCGACAAGGCACTGGACCATCGGCTTCCCATCGACCGCACCATCAAGATCGCCAAGGGAATATGCAGGGGGTTGGTCTCCGCACATTCAATGAGTATTATTCACCGCGACCTGAAGCCCGGAAACATATGGCTGGGGAGCGATGGCACGGCAAAGATAGGAGACTTCGGCCTCGCTATCGCGCCCGACCGGACGCGGCTAACCCAGGAAGGGGCGATGGTAGGCACCGTCTGGTACATCCCACCAGAGCAGGCCATGGGGGCCAACGTGGACCATCGCAGCGATCTGTACGCCCTGGGCGCGATGATGTACGAGATGGTGACGGGTCGACCGCCGTTCATAGGCGACGACTCGGTGTCCATAATTAGCCAGCATATCAATACGCCTCCGGTCGCGCCGAGCTGGCACAATTCACAATGCCCCCCTCTCCTGGAGAAAGTCATCTTACGCCTGCTGGCCAAGAACCCCGGAGAGCGATACGCCTCGGCGGAAGATGTGCTCGCCGCCCTGGAGGCTATCGACGCCGATGTCGATCTGGAGCAGGCCGCACCGGAGAGAAGGAAAATCAGGGTTCTGGAGGACGCTGATAGCGGCATCTTTGTCGGACGACGCCAAGAGATGGGAAAGCTAAAAGGGGCCTTGGAGGACACACTGTCCGGACGTGGGCAGTTGGCGATAATTACCGGCGACCCAGGAACAGACAAGACCAGGACTACCATGGAGCTGGCCACATACGCGTCGCTACGGGGCGTACAGGTGCTTTGGGGCCGATGCCATGAGCCATCGGGGGCACCAGCATACTGGCCGTGGGTGCAGGCCATCCGTTCCTACGTTCAGGACCGTGATACCGAACAGCTATCATCTGAAATGGGGACAGGGGCAACTTACATATCTGATATCCTCCCCGACTTGCGTGAACGCCTGCCAGAGATGGGAGAGCCGGTTAGCACTGATCCGGCTCAGGCCCAGTTCCAACTTTTCGACTCCATCGCCAACTTCCTGACGAGGGCGGCCCGCAGCCAGCCACTTATGATCGCCCTTGACGACCTTCACTGGGCCGACCAGGCGTCTCTGATGCTCCTGGAGTTCTTGGCGCGCGAGCTTGGTGGCATGCGGCTCCTGATAGCTGCAACCTACCGCGAAATGGAGGTGTCACACGCCCACCCCCTGTCCCAGACGTTGAGCAACCTCGTCGGTCGAGGGATGGTACACCGCATAACGCTGAGGGGCGTATCACGGGCGGACGTCGGAGAGTTTGTCCATCTCAGTGCCGGTATCAGCCCTCCCGAGGGACTCATCGACGCCGTTTACGGATATACCGAGGGCAATCCACTGGTCCTTACCGAGGTCGTCCGACTCATGGGGCAGGAAGACGAACTCACCGAAGAGGCCGTGGGTAAGAAACGGAAATGGAAAATAAAAACTCCCGATGCGGTCAGGGACCTTGTAGGCAGACGCCTGGAACGACTCTCAGACCAGTGCATTGGCGTGCTGAGGGTGGCCACCGTGTTGGGCCGTCAGTTCGAAGCGGACCTGCTAAGCAGACTGGACGAGGGTACATCTGGCGAAAACCTCCTCGAGGCCCTTGAGGAGGCGGTGGCTATGAGAACGATCGAGGAGGTGCCGGCGTCTCCCGGCGCATATCGGTTCACTCACGGGCTGATTCAGGAGAGACTGGCGGCGGAAGTTCCAGCGGCTCGCCGGTCAGAGCTGGAGGAGGTGATTTCCGGGGCGCGAGTGGCCGAGCTGACAGGCCAGTTTACAGACACCGCTGACGTCAAGGGAGCCCAGACAGTAGTGCGAGAGGCGTTGGCAGGCGAACGTGCGCTGGCGAACAACGCTTATGAAGAGGCGATGGTGCATTTCGAGAAGGCGTTGAGAGCCAAAGATGGCCAGGAAGTGGATGCGGAGACAGCGGCGTTGATGTTTGGTATGGGTCGCGCCCAAGCCGCCACCATGGAGGCCTCTAAGCTCGGTGAGGCGGTGTCCAACCTGAGCCGGGCATTCGATTACTACGAGAAAGTCGGAGACGTGGACCGAGCCGTGGGCGCCGCCGATTACCTGCCCATCGCCAAAGGTACCGCGGATGTGCTGACCAGGGCACTCAAGCTGGTAGGCCCCGACTCCTACGAAGCAGGCCGTTTATTGCCGACATACGGCATAGCCCTAGGGATCGAGGAGGGCAAGTATGAGGACGCTCAAACAGCGTTCGACCGAGCTAGAGCCATCGCGGAACAGCGAGAGGACGCCGCGCTGGATCTGAGGGCGGTGGCCAGCGCTGCTCACGTCGACGCACAACACCTTAAATGGCAGCAGAGCATGGAGAAGGACCTCAAGGCCATTGAAATGGCCCGCCGGGCCAGCGAACCCAACTCCGAGGTGTTGGCCAGGGTTGACGCCGCCACGGCCCTATTCGTAATGGGAGATCCCGAGGCCGCGGCGTTGCACGCAGCAGCGGGCCTTACCATCGCCGAGAAGGTACAAGAGCGTCAGCGGCAGGCTGACGCTCTGTGGGTCAACGAGACCGTATCCAGGCTCAGAGGAAAGTGGAGTGCGGCCCGAGATCTCGGCGAGCGGGGTATGAGCGTATGCCCCGGGGATTCACGGCTGCTGGCCACTCGTGTCCTGGTGGAGTATGAGACGGGTGAGTTCGAGCAAGGAGAGCTGTATGTGGGAAAGCTTTTGGAGGCGCTGCGCACCACGGTGCAGGCGTCAACGCAGGGCCAAGCCTTCCAGTCCATGGTGATCCCCCTGGCCGCGAGGATATCTACCGAGACCGGTCTGCTCAAGATCGCCAGGCAGGCGGCCGAGAGGGTGCTTTCCGAGTCGTCGACGACCCCACAAGTCGCCGAGATGGCCAGAGCCGGTCTCGGAATGATCGCGGTTATAAAAGGCGATGAGGCCCAGGCGACCGAACTGCATGACGCTCTGCTGCCCTTGAAGGACGCCTTTATGCCGGTAGGTATGGCCGGCGACCGCCTGTTGGGCCTCTTGGCGATGACCATGGGAGACATTGACGGGGCGCTTGGCCACTTCGACGATGCCCTGGCGTTCTGCCTCAGGGCGTGGTACAAGCCGGAATACGCCTGGGGTTGTCACGACTATGGGGAGGCGCTGCTGAAGCGCGGCGGTGAGGGCGACCATGAAGAGGCCAAGTCCCATTTGAGCAAGTCACTCGACGTCGCTCGTGAGCTAGGGATGCGCCCTTTAACGGAAAGGGTCGAGGCCCTCCTCTAGGGCGCTGCAGCACGCCAACTCGTTCTGCACCTTCGGAAGACCGCTCCCCCAGGGCAGAGACCCTGGCGCCCGAGACGAAAAATTGCCTCCGGTCAGACCACCGCGGTGGCAGGATCGACGGGGAACATCGCACGCCAGGCGCCAAATCCTCCCTTGAGCACTACCGCGTCTATGCCTAGATCTCGGAGTTGCTGCACCGCACGGGTGCTGGTCGCCTCATCCGCTCAGGTGCAGTAGGCAACCACCAGCCCCACCTTCGGGTACTTGGCAGCCCACTCGGTAACGCCATCAGGCAATACCCGCACGCTGGATGGAATCTGCGCCCCGTCGCGCTGATAGCTCGAACGCGACCGAACATCTAAAACGACGGGAGGACTGGACCCATCCAATATCTGCCTCAACTTCCCAGGTGTTATGAGAGGTACGTCCCTCTCCCGATGCGCCAACAGCCCAACCGCAGTGCTCTCCCGTTCCTCTGCCAACGTCTCCCTCGCCGCTTTTCGCCAATACCATGAGCTGACCGGAGTCGCCGCAGCCCCGTGCACCGTAACGGAGACAAGTACCACTATCCCAACGGTGGCAAGCAGCAACTCGGCACCAGGGAGGTCCGCTAGCACCACCAGTAACGCAAGAAGAAGTGAGTTGAGTCCTCTTGGGCCAAACCAGCTAATGAACGCGTGTGCCTCCCGGCTCATGTTGACGCGTGCAAGTACGAGGCCCAGCAAGGACGGGCGGATTACGAAGATTACCAACACGGCTAGGAGCAACGATTGACCGATGTCCGCAGTGCCTATGATGCCGGAAAGCACCGCGCCGAAGAGAACGAATGCCAGCAGCATCGCTACTTCGGCCGTGATCTCCCCGTAATCCAAGAAGCAATTGCAGAGCTTCTGATTCAGTAGCACGACCGCCAGGCCTGCCGCGAAGGCTCCAAGGAATCCATCGCCTCCCGAGACGGAGGCAGCGGTATAGGCGGCTAGAACCAGACCGATGCCGTAGAGCGCCTGGTACTCCAGGCGAATACCGGTGCGGGCATCTACCCTGGCAATCAACCAGGACCCAATCCCGCCGATGGCAAAGCCGATCATGGGCCCCACAACCAGCAGCTTAACCAGAAACGAAGCCCACTCCCCTGTTCCGTCCACTTTGTCCTGAGCGACCGCGATCAGCACCAGTATGATAGGCAGGACTACTATATCGTTCATTCCCGCCTCTATCCTCAGTATCTGGCGTATGGAGCGGGGAATCCGATGGTCGCGAACGATTTCACGAAGGACCACTGGATCAGTCGAGGCTAGAATGGCTCCACCGATAAACGCCATCACCCAACCGAACCCCAGGAAGAGGGCGAGGGGTACGGCGCCAAACGCGATGATCAGCCCGGTGCCAGGCCCCAAGACGAGGACAGGTACCAACCAGCGCTTCCCCAGCTCGTCGACCTGAAGCTTGACACCATCGAGGAAAAGCACAAGGGCAAGCGTCAGGGTCGCCACAACCTCGAGGACAGGATCGCGCGGACCGATATCGATGACGTCAAATCCACGCTGTCCGAGCAAGAATCCAAAACTAATGAAAATGAGTGGGAACGAGAGGGGTGACCGCTCCACCAGCCCAGATGCGAGGGATGAAACCACCAGGATGATGGCGACCACACCGAACACCAGCAGGAAGTCAGGCAAGAGGTCCTCTATCTAAATATCGGCCCAACTGAAACGGCCGCCCATGCGACAGCGCAGACGGACGAGGTTTGGACTTGGTCAAGGTTCTCGTGCACCGGTTCGAGCGCACATGTGTCTTCTGAGACAGGCCCGTAGCAAACGACTACTCTTTGACTTTAAGCACTAAAGGGGAATTCTGAATACCAGTCTGCGGACCTTCTAAGCGGGAACTTCAGCGAATGCCGGTTCTGGGCTCGAATCTGGATCTGCGAGAATGATCGACATATCGGGCACCATCCACACCGAAGAGCTTGTTTGCTGAATAGGAGACCGTCTGCAGGCGAATAGACAGCCTTCGAGGAATTCGCGGTTTGGCCAAACGGAAACTAAGCGAGGGAGCGGTCGGCTACTGTCTCGTTATCTAAGTAGCCTTCTGACGACTATCATTAGGACATAGCCGAGACCAAGGGCGACAAACACCCAGCGCACGATATCAGGACCGGCGAGGACGAATATCACGGCCACGGCCAGCAATAGAAGACGCCGTATATGTCCTGCGTTTATCCAGCGATTCATGACCCGCAGTCGGCGATCTTTTCTCACTACACCACTCCACACAAATTGGGCGCCAACTCACAAGGCCGCTAATGGAGTGACGCAGGAAGGATCGTCCGTCTGCGGAGAGTTGACATGATCGGAAACCGGGTACGCCTCCATATCTTGGGCCGATATGGGAGCCAATAACGATCTCACAATGTCAGGGTCCTCGATACTGTGGTCCAACCACGCCGATTCAGTTTCCCTCGGCAAGATCACGGGCATCCGGTTGTGAATGGCTGCAATCGCTTCGTTGGCGCCCGTGGTGATTATGGTGCAGGACCGAACAGTTTCGCCTGACGGAGATCGCCAGGAGTCCCACAGACCGGCGAATGCAAAGGGCTCGCCATTCTTAAGGATGATGCGCATCGGGACCTTCCTCTTCGCCTCTCTTCTCCACTCGTAGAAGCCATCGGCCAGTACGAGGCATCTCCTCTTCCGCAAAGGTTTGATAAACGCGGACTTTTCGGCAACGGTCTCGGCCCGAGCGTTTATCAATCGGCTGCTCATTAGGGAGTCCTTCGCCCAAGATGGTATAAGGCCCCACCTAAGCATCTCGGCATGGCGTTCGCCGTCGTACAACACAGCCAGCACCGGCTGAGTGGGGGCGATGTTGAACCGTGGGACCCATCTAAAGTCCTGAGCCACGAAGTTGAATCTAGCTTGGAGGTGTGAATGGTCGCTGGTTAACGTGTATCGGCCACACATCAGAGCTATTCCCAATTCCCTATCTCGTGACCACACGAGCATCCAGAGCCACATATCCGGGTGCGCCACTTCATCGGCGGGGCTTCTCCAAAACCACCTCTGGACGCCTCTCATCTGCTGAAGTTCCGTGACCATAACACGAGTGCTATTTAAAAATCACATCCTCCAGCGCAAGATAACGGCAGTGGATTATTCGCATCCCATTCTGATGTCCCTCTCGACGGTTTGCTGGCTGCTCACTCGATGGTACAATGCAGCCTGACAATATGGCACGTGATGAGCGCTGGCCGTGCATATGGCGTTGAGGCCGGTAGCGCGTTCAGAGAGTCCGGCCTCACAGGGGATAACGGCATGGACGACAGAGACACAGCGTTGATGGCCCACTTGCTGCGCCGGGCCGGATTTGGGGCTACGCGGGATGAGCTTGAGGGGTACCTAGCCGAGGGCTACGAGGCGACGGTGGAGGAGTTGCTCGACCCACGCGATCCCCAGAACATGCCGGACGACATCATTCGCCGCTACCACGAGAACTTCTATGTGTTTGAGTCCCAGTTTAATCACGTCGGCGCTTACTGGCTATATCGGATGGCCACGACCAGGTGCCCGCTGGAGGAGAAGATCGCCCTGTTCTGGCACGGAATCTACGCGATAAATACCGACAAGGCGAACGAGGCCGTCGCGCCCCTCTGCCAGCTCGAGATGTTTCGGCGGTACGGCCTGGGTAAGTTCGACGACCTGCTGGTGGAGCTGTCGAAAGACCCGGCCATGATCCTATGGCTGGACAACAACACCAACCACAACGGCGCCATCAACGAGAACTACGGCAGGGAGCTGCTGGAGCTGTTCTCGATGGGCGTCGGCAACTACACCGAGCAGGATATCAAGGAGTGCGCCCGGGCGTTCACCGGGTGGACGGTGGCCAACTCCGAGTACGTGGAAGCGCGAATGGAGAACGACTCAGTCTGGCCTTATGGGCGCCTTCCGTTCCCGTTCAGCTATCGTGACCATGACCACGACGATGGAGAGAAGACGTTCCTGGGAGAGACGGGCCGTTTCAACGGAGAGGATGTCGTAGAGATCATATGTCGTCAACCTGCCACGGCCCGGTTCGTTGCCCGGTACCTGTACCACTTCTTTGTGGCGGACGAGGCGCCGGTACCCCAGTGGCCCTACACACCCGCCAGAGACCCCCAGGCCATCGAAGCACTTGTAGACGCCTATTTCGAGAGCGACCACGACATTCGCTCGATGCTGCATGTGCTGTTCAACTCGGACTTCTTCAAGTCTGAGGAGGCGCGATTCGCCCACGTGAAGTCCCCAGCAGAGATGGTAGTTGGGACGCTGCGGCTCAGTGGAGGCGCCACAAGGCCCAGCCTGGAAATGGTCGATGCCGCAGACATCGTCGACTACATGGGGCAGGCCCTCCTTAGGCCACCATCGGTCGAGGGCTGGCACGAGGGGACCGAGTGGATCAACACCGGGTCGCTGGTGGACCGGGTAAACTTTGCCGCAAACCAGCTTGCCAATGTTGAGAATCCTGGAGTACGCGCTATAGTCGACCGGCTTGCCTCTCAGAACGGTGGCACCTTCTCGCCAGAGGAACTGGTGGATAGTTGTCTCGACCTGATGGGCCCCATTATGGTGTCAGAAGAGAACCGCTCGACACTGGTAGAGCACGCGGCAAGACAAGGAGACCTGTCCCTCAAAGGGCATGAGGGCGGAGACGCGGCGGCAAGGCGGGTCGGTGAGACGCTGGGTCTCATCGCCTCGATGAGGGAGTACCAGCTAGCATAGGGAGTATTGACTACGGCCGCCGCCTGGTCCGGGGCGGGAGAGCCAGCACGGACTTGGCTTTAATCTGGAAACGAGGGTTGAGAGTTGAGTACACAGAGCCCCACTAAAACGTTCGCACTCGAATACGTCAAAACGATCGGGATACTAAATCTATTAGGAGACGGTCGCGGCTTCTGCAATCCCGTCAGCATCATCGTCGGCAAGGATGGGCGCATCTTCATTCTGAATCGAGGCGCTCCCTTCTATTCCCGCGTTGGGGTAATGACTTTAGATGACGAGTACCTCTATGAGTTCGGGACCCACGGAGATGGTGATGGGCAGTTCAGATTACCGGCCGCCTTGGGGATCGACAGCCATGAGCGAATCTACGTCGCCGATGAGTTCCACCATCGAATCAGCGTGTTCGGCCCATCAGGTGAATTCGAGAGTAAGTGGGGACAGCTGGGCAGCGGTGACGGGCAGATCGATGGCCCCTGCAGCCTAGCCGTCGACGCCGACGACAACGTGTACGTCGCTGACCAGAACAACCACCGTATCCAGAAATTCACACCCGATGGCGACTACATACTTAAATGGGGCGAGTTTGGCGACGGTGATGGCCAGCTCAACCTACCCTGGGGAATCAAACTCGATGCACATGGTGACGTGTACGTGGCCGACTGGAGAAACGACCGGATTCAGAAGTTCACCCCCGAGGGCGAGTTCCTGGCCAAGTTCGGCGAGTCGGGAGACGGTGACGGCCAGTTTCACAGGCCATCCTCTGTAGCCGTGGACCCGGACGGGAATATGTATGTCGCCGACTGGGGCAATGAGCGAGTGCAGGTCCTGGGACCGGACGGCGGATTCCTCCTGAAACTCAGAGGCCAGGCCACCCACTCCAAATGGGCCGAGGAATACTTTACTGTCAACACCAAGGAAGGACGGGAGCGAAAGAAGGCCAACCTGCGGCCAAAGCTGCCCCCTCAGTACAACACACCTTTCCTCGTCTCGTCATATACCGAGCCCTATTTCATGGGAATAGCGTCAATGGACCTAGACGACGAAGGGCGGCTCTACGTGCTGGAAACCGCCCGCGACCGGATGCAGATTTTCCAGAGAGCGTAGTTTTCTCTTCTACGAGCACCCCTAACGAGGTCTGATCATGCGCGTTGGTACCGGCGACAACACCTACGAATGGGTTGACCACTGGGCTAAGGTCCCCGACACCGAAAGCGCCAGGCAAGGTTGGGCCCACCACGGTATGGTGATTACCGAGGCGGACGAGATCATAGGCTTTCATCAGGGTGACTCTACCTTCCTCGTGTTCGACAAAGACGGCAATTTACGGCGCACATGGGACGTCGATTTGACCGAGGCCCACGGCATCACACTCGTCAAAGAAGGAGAGACCGAGTATCTGTGGGTAGCGGACTGCGCCGACAAACCGGCTAAAGACAACGGGTATGAGTTCAGGTCCGGCGTATTTTCAGGACGGGTCGTTAAGATGACCCTGGACGGTCAGATCGTGATGGAGCTTCAGCGGCCGGACCTCGCGATTTACCGGGACGGCACTTTCTCGCCGACATGGGTCGCGGTAAACGAGGAGCGGTACGGCGGCAACGGCGACATCTGGGTTACCGACGGCTACGGACAGAACCACATTCATCGGTACAACAAATCAGGTGAATATATCAGCAGCATTAACGGCACGGAAAGCGCCGCGGGCGCGTTCGACTGTCCACACAGCATCTTCATAGACCGGCGAAAGTCAGAGCCGGAGATGTATGTCGCTGACCGTACTAACCATCGTCTTGTAGCCTATGACCTGGATGGCGTCTTCAAACGCGCCTTCGCCTCGGACATCCTCACCAGCCCGGGCGGCTTTGTCACCTATGGGGACCTGATAGTGGTGATCGAGCTCAACGCCAAACTCGCGGTCCTCGACGGTGACGATAAGCTTGTATGCCGTCTCGCGGACAACGATTCGGTGGTGGACGCTGAGAGCTGGCCCAACGTTTCAGCAGGGCTTGTCAAGCCGGGTAAGTTCAACAGCCCTCACGGCCTGACCGTGGACGGCGACGGTAACCTGTACGTCGCGGAATGGCTGATCGGGGGAAGATTCACCAAGCTCGCCAAGGTCTCATAGCGCCTCGGCACAAGCCGATGACCGCTAAGGGTGCAGTATGACCTTGGTGTAGCCGTCCTCCCGCCGGTCGAACTTGACGTAGGCATCGGGCGCATCGTCCAGTGGCACCTCGTGGGAAACCACGAAGCTAGGCTTGGCCCTCCCAGCGATAATCAGGTCGCGCAGGTGGGCATTGTATCTCTTGACGTTGCACTGCCCCGTTCCAAGCCGCAAGCCCTTCTCGAATAGCCTCCCGAAGTTGATGGACAAGGCGCCTCGCTTTGCGTTCTCGTCCACACCGCCCGGATCGGATGGAACGTAAAGACCGGGGATACCCAATGCGCCAGTGGGACTGGTCACGTCGATCAGCTGGTTAAGCACTATGTTGGGAACCTCGTCCTGCTCTCCACCGACGGCGGAGGACCCGGCACTGGTGGCCTGGTACCCCACGGCGTCGATGGCCTTGTCCACACCATCGCCCTTCCGCCGGTCCTTTATCTGCTGGACCGGGTTGGCCTCGTCGTAGTTGATGGGGATGGCTCCGATCTCTTTCGCCTTGTCCAGCCTCTCCTTCACGTGGTCAACCGAGTAAACCTCCGCGGCGCCCCTGATCACGCAGCTGTAAGCGGCCATGAGGCCTACGGGACCCGCGCCAAACACCGCCACACTCTCGCCCGGCTTCACTCCGGCCAGCTCTGCACCGTGGTAGCCCGTTGGAAAGATGTCGGCCAAAAGTGCAAAGTCGGCCTCGTGCTGAGAGCCCGTCGGAAGGGGCAGGCAGTTGAAGTCCGCAAACGGCACCCGAAGGTACTCCGCCTGGCCGCCCGTATACGGCCCCATCGCCACGTACCCGTACGCGCCGCCCGCAAAGCCGGGGTTGACCGTGACGCAGAACCCCGTGAACCCACCCAGGCAGTTCTTGCAGAACCCACACGCCACGTTGAAAGGCATCACCACTCGGTCGCCAACCTTACGCTCCTTGACGGCCGGGCCAGCCTCCTCGATGACCCCCATGTTCTCATGGCCGAAAACGATCCCCGGCTCCGCCGCCGTGCGGCCCTCGTACATGTGCAGGTCGGAACCACAGATACACGACGACGTGACCCTCACGATTACGTCGTTCGGATGCTGTATCTTCGGGTCCGGCACGTTTTCCACGGCAATGCTAAACGGTTCTTTGTACACGACCGCCTTCATGGTTGATCCTCCTTCGCTTAAATGGGGAACCCGTTCACTGGGCGTTCAGTCCGCCACGGTGGAAGCCGATGTGAACCGCGACTCTAGGCCTTGTAGCAGCTTGCGTTCACCTGAAGTCAGGTCCTTGGCGACCGAATCCAGGATCCAGCGGGGAGCTTCCGCTTCCTCGTCTACAAGGAGGCGTTTGACGAGCTCCAGCTGATCGTCATCGCTCATGCGATCGCGGACCTCAGGCAGAACAAAAGCCTCCTCGCTCTCCAGATGGTCATCCTGGCATATCCTCAAGGCCACCACCTTCCCGTACAGGTGGCGTTTCGTTCGCGCGATCACCCTGGATTTGCCGATCTCCTCGTTGAGCACCGCCATCACATCTTCCAGCCTCTCCATGAGCTCGAAGTGCTGCTCGTCGTGTAGGGCGATAATCGCCTGCCTCACCCGTTCCTCTAGTCCCTCCGCAACACCCGTATCCATATAGGACACGAGGTCTTTTTTGAGCTCGCCCAGCTCCGCATGCTCAGCCTCATTAACCCGAGCAGGCTCGAAATCCATCATCGGACCGGTCATGTACTGGTCTTCGATGTCGGCGTGGTACATGAGGGCCGTCGCCCAGGAGTTGAAAGCCCCTCGAAACGGCTGAAGACTATCGCCTATCTCGAAATCCTCGATTAGCCGTTGCACGCGCGCCGCCTCAGCGGTCAACGCCTTGTGAATCAGGTACATCACATCGATCGGGCTATCGAGTTTTGCCAACTCTTCGGCCATATCCTGCCTCAGGCTAGTCCAGAGCCTATCGGTACCGGGCCCGGCAAACTCAGTTAGGGTTGCCGTGCCGGGATTCTAGGCGCGGCACAGACCCGTGTCAACCCGTCCCCGAAGTACCTACTGTGCGGTGTAGCCGCCGTCCACGATAAGGGGAGCACCGGTAACGAACGACGACTCGTCGGAGGCGAGAAACAGCGCGGCGTATGCTATCTCCTCAGGTCTCCCCAGGCGGCCCAAAGGATGTCTATCCTCCAGCAGCTTACGTTTCTGCTCGTCGTCGACTAGGGCCTTGATCAAACTCGTCATGACGAAGCCGGGGCAGATACAGTTCACTCGGATATTATTCTTGGCGCCGTCTATGGCGAGGTTTCTCGTGAACTGTAATACGCCGCCCTTAGACGGACCGTACGGATTGAAGCCGCTGGCCAACTCGGTAGGATAGCCCACCAGACTCATGATGGAGGCCAGATTGACAATCGAGCCGCCCCCGGAACGCTCCATTTCGGGCACGGCGAACCAGGACACGAGGTAGGTGCCTTTCAGATTGACCTCCATCACCTTGTCCCATGCCTGCTCAGGAGACGCGCCCGCCTTCAGTAAACCCCGATGGGTGATTCCCGCGCTGTTGACCAGGATGTCGAGGCGGCCGTATGACTCCACTGCGACTCGCACCATACGATCGGCATCTTGACTGATGGACACATCGCCTACAATCGCGGTGGCCTCGCCGCCTGCGGCCTTGATCTGCTCGGCGGACTCAGACACCGTTGTCTCGTCAAGATCGGCAACGACGACTCTAGCCCCCTCTTTGGCGAAAAGCTCCGCCGTCGCCCGTCCGATACCCGAGCCGCCGCCCGTTACCAACGCCACCTTGTTTTCCAGCCGCATTCTCCGTCTCCTCGCGACACACTTCCGTGCTTCCTCTACCTTCCGGCGAACCGCTCCTCTATCTCACGGTAGCGCCGGGCCTCGATGACCTCCTCGAACTCATGAAACGAGACCATCCGGTCGTATCCCGAGGTGCTGCCCGTAGCCTTGAGGTGCTGCGCCATCTCCTGGACCGCCTTGGTAGCGGCGAACAGCCCAGAGAGAGGGTACACCACCATTTTGAACCCCAGGTCCTTCAGCTCCTTGGCCGAAAGGAATGGGGTCTTGCCTCCCTCGATCATGTTGGCAAAGAGCGGAACGTCGTCGAAGGACGCCGCGATGGTCCGAAGCTCCTCGATAGACTGAGGCGCCTCGATGAAGACCACATCGGCCCCCGCCTCTGCGTATGCGTGTCCTCTTCTGATAGCCTCCTCCAGCCCGTGAGGGGCACGCGCGTCCGTTCGCGCGATGATGACCAGGTCTCCGTCTCCCTCGGCGAATATCGCGGCCCTCAGCTTCTCGACGTGCTCCTCCATGGGAATCACGACCTTACCCTCGAAGTGTCCGCACTTCTTGGGCCAGAGCTGGTCCTCTAAGATGATGCCTCCGACGCCCAGGTTGACGCACTCCTGGACCGTCCGCACCACGTTGAGGGGATTACCGTAGCCGGTGTCCATGTCCGCCACAACCGGTATGGTCACAGCATCGACGATACGCCTTACTCTGTCCAGCGCCTCGGTCGCGGTGAGCAGGCCCATGTCGGGCATCCCCAGCGTCGTGGCGGACAGGCCAAAGCCGGTGGTGAAGACCACCGGGAAGCCGGCCTGCTCGATGAGCCTGGCCGAGAGGACGTCGTGAGCGCCGGGCAAGACGACGATATCCGGACCCTCGATAAGCTTTCGTATCCGGGTTGCGTTTGTCATTCGCGATCCCTCCCCCGGGTCGAATTCCGAGTCGTAATATACCAGGAATACCGTCCGGTCGATCATCTACTAATCGGGTATTAGAGTGATCCTCACGTCAAGCATGAGGAGTTTATGGCCGGACCGGACCTTCACCCACGGGCGCTCAACTCATCCATGCCAGTACTTATCGCGCCCACGGAATACTGCATAAACGAAATTAGAACCAGGCGACATCGAGATTTGTAGGCCGGCGCTGATGGAATTCGTGCGCCTGCAGAATATACTTGAGCGCACGATTGCCATAGATGTGTAAGTCGCACAACGACGGCCCATCGCCCCTGTTCGCAGACTTGGAGTGATTTGAATGATGTACACGACGATCAAGATCGGACTCGTGGCAATAGGTCTCCTTCTCATCGCCGGTTGTACCAACGACGACGGAAACGTCTCATTCGCCGGTGAATACGACGCCGAGAGCGGGGTCGTCAAAATCGACATCGGCGAAGTATCTACGACCATCCAACTGCCTGAGACCCTGGTAGAAGAAACCGGGGGCACTCTACCACAGTGGGACGAGATACCTGCCGACGAGTCGCCGTTCAGTGATCCGTGGGCGCTCATCACCACCGACCCGGAGGAGGACCCTGCCGGGTTTCTCCGCGCCATACCGGAAGGAGAGCGAATCTGCTTAGAACAACGAGTCGGCGCCGATAGACTTGAGGAGTTTATACGAGGCAATGACCTCCCTCCGGGCGGCGAGGAGATAATTCTGAGCTGCATGAGCGGAGATACGGTGCAGCGGGTCATGCTCGGCATGTTGACTCGCGAGGCGGGAGATCTAGGCGAGCAGGCAATCCAGTGCCTCAAGCACGAATTAGACGGCGTAAACTTCTTGCAGAGCATAGTAGAAGATGGAGCTCACCCTGAGTATGAGTTCCTTCATCGAGCTGCGTCGCTATGTTTGTCTGACGAGCAGCTTGTGCGGATAGGGTTAGTTGGTCCCGGGGAAGGTGGGCCTGACGCTCAGCAGCTCCGATGCGTTTACGAGCACGCAGACCCACGAGCGCTGCTAGAGCTAAAGGAAGGCCATCCCCAAGCGGAGGCATTACAACTCCTCAACGATTGCGGGATCTCCTTGGGCCTGAATGACGCCGTTGGAGAGCCAGGTGTCGTGCCTGAGCAACAGGCCTGCATCACGATGGCCATCGGCGAAGAGGCGCTGAATGAGCTGACCTCAGGTGGTCGGCAGCCCACACCTGAAGAGACGAGTGTGATCTTCATGTGCGTCTTCCATTTGGTTGACGTGCATCGCGACTCCTGGGCGGGGCACGAAGATGAGTACCTGGCGGACTGGAAAGCGCTGGAACGAGAGCACGAAGCGGCGTGGTGGACGCTGGAAGAAGAGCAGGAGGTGGTTCGGCAGGCACTGTTAGAGGAGCAGGAAGCGGCCTGGGAGCGGTTGCAGCACGACTACCGACAGACATGGG
>CBDFLT010000007.1:0-270848 GCA_965249225.1 Dehalococcoidia bacterium
CTTAAGAGAAAGGCCCCATATTCCCTTTTGTAGAGAGTGCCGCTTGGAAAGTCCCACAGCGGGCGCTCGCCGTCGCGGGGCTTGTAGATCGCGCGGAGATACTTTCCCGGCCCTGCATCTATGCGCACCAGAAACGTATAGTTGGACCCCCACCGGACCCGGAAACCGCCGATTATCTCTCCCGACTCCAGCAGAGGGCGTGCCTCTTCCTCACCAAGCTGGATGGGCGTGGCGTCCGATGTCGTGGGTGGGGTGGGCCGCATGGATGGGCGTCGACTTGGGGAACTCAAGCGATCCTCGTGAGCGTATCGAGAGCGAGCGGCTTTACGTTAAAGGTAGGCCTCGCCCCGTTACAGGATTTAGGGAGTCCATTGGCCTTTAGGACTCAAGGCCTGCTCGATGGCCGTTGACACGAGGGCAGAAGTGGCCGGTGGAGTCGATGGGACCTCCGCATAATGGACAGATGGGCCGGCCTGCTGAGCACACGTGGAGTGCCTCCTTGGCGAACTCTTCCACCTGCGATTTGTTTGCCCACACCCTGACCGTCGCAGGGCTGTCTTCTTCGTCTTCCACGTCGTGGGCGTCGACATGGAAATGCCCGCTGCCGGCATGGTGGCCCAGTGTTAGCTGGCCCACCTTGAAGTCCAGTTGTGTCAGGTCCGGCGCCTCTCGGTCGTAGGGCGGCTCGCCGGGGGAACCTTCTTTTTCGGGTAAGGTGGCAAGCAGCCGTTGTATGGCTAGGGCCAACTCGAATAGCTGTTCCTTTTCCAGCCACAGTGTGAGAGAGCTGCTTCCGCTGTTGACCAGGATGCGGAAAGTCCTGTCGCCTGGCTCACCGATGGCCTCGGCGTCCAGGCTTGTTGCCTTGGTGAATTCATTCTTGGGCTCAGGCATTGGCTGTGTAAAATCTTAGTCGCTCGCGATGAGGTTCGCAAGCGACTGAAACAACCACCTCGGGATAGGACGATATGCCCACACGTCGGCCCTGTCTCATAGGCTCCGGGGAGGCCTACGGCTCCACGCCGTCATCACGTTTGACGGCGGCGTGTTCGTTGCGTTCCTGAGGGGGTTCGGGCCGCCTGTGCGCTCTTGTTGATGAGCGCGGCGAGGTAACCCGCGCCGAAGCCGTTGTCTATGTTGACGACCCCGACTCCCATGGCGCAGCTATTGAGCATGGCCAGCAGAGCGGCGAGCCCTTCAAAGCTGGCGCCATATCCGACGCTGGTGGGCACCGCGATAACCGGCGCCCTCACAAGTCCCGCGACCACGGAGGGAAGCGCCCCCTCCATGCCGGCCACCGCGACGATTACCCGTGCCTTTCGCAGGGCCGGTAGTTCGTCAAAGAGGCGATGGATTCCCGAGACGCCCACGTCGAATGCTCGCTCCACCTGGGAGTCCATCAGCTCGGCGGTAATGGCCGCCTCACAGGCCACCGGGATGTCGGCCGTCCCCGCGCTCAGCACCAGCACCCCTGGGGTGCGCCGTGGGTCCTTTCTGCGGTCCACCACGATGGTGCCGGCGGTCTCGTCATAGTGGGCGTCGGGGGCGCGTTTCCGCACCTCTTCGAACGCTTCCCCGGATGTTTTCGTGACCAGCAGGACGTCGGACTTATCGAGGATGGCGGCGGCGATGCGGGCGATCTCCTCCGGGGGCTTGCCCGGCCCGAAGACGACCTCGGGGAACCCTTTGCGAATCGCACGGTGGTGGTCGACCTTGGCCGATCCCAGGTCCTCATAAGGCAGGTCTACCAGCCGGGCAAACGCGTTGTCGATGGAGAGCTCACCCCGGCTGACCTGCTCTAGTAGCGCCCGCAAACGGCTCTCGTCTATCGGTCATCCTCCTGGGGCGGTTCTTGTGCTTTTGCGTTCGTCGCGATGCGGTGTGCCTCGCGGCGGAGCCATTCAAAAGATGGCGTGCGTCCAAATCGGGCGACACGTTTGTGCGCTAATATGCGTCTCAAATGCGCCTCTTTACGCTCGTCAAATGGGTTTACTGAGGCACTTGAGACTAGCTGGATCACGGTCCGGCTCTGCAAAATGCTCCACATGACCATCACTCCTGCCAGGCTTCCAAGGGCGACAAGCAACCAGACTGGCACGTTCACGTCCGCCATCTGCAAAACCCACAATAAGAGAGTGAATCCGCAGCATCCAACGGGTAAGGAAATATCGCGGTTCATATTCTCATTCTACTTTGGCCCCCACCCAGGTGTAAATGTAATGCAGGAAACCGTTAAAATGGCAGGAAGTCGTACACGCTCGCGAAACTGGGAGCCTGAAGCATGAAATCGGACGCAGAAGAGCCGGATTCAAGGACTTGGAGGGGTAAGCATACCCAACTGAAGGCCATACTGCGCGAGATGGAGTCGGTCATCGTGGCCTACTCAGGCGGTGTAGACAGCGCGTTTCTCGCCGCCGCGGCCAACGAGGTCCTGGGACACAGCGCCCTGGCCGTCACCGCAAGATCGGCCAGCCTGGCTCCCTCCGAGTTGCACGACGCCCTCTCCCTGGCCGAGCATCTCGGGCTTAACTACCGCGTAATCGAGACCGGTGAGGTGGAGAGGGCCGACTACCGGGCCAACGATCCCAACCGCTGCTTCTTCTGCAAGGATGAGCTTTACACCCATCTGACCAGGATGGCGGCCGAGCAGGGATACGCCTGGGTCGCCAACGGGACCAACGTCGATGACCTGGGAGACTATCGCCCCGGACTCAACGCCGCCGAGCACTACGGCATACGTATGCCTCTTGTTGAAGCTCGACTCTCCAAGGCCGAGGTCCGGTCCCTTTCCAAGAAGATGGCCCTGCCCACGTGGGATAAACCTGCCCAGGCGTGCCTCTCTTCGCGCATACCCTACGGCACGCCCGTTACGGTGGATGCGCTTTCACGCGTCGCGCAGGCCGAGGAGTACCTCAGGGGATTGGGAATCAGACAGTTCAGGGTGCGACACCATGACGACATAGCTCGAATCGAGGTCGAGCCCGGGGATTTCGCGGCGGTCACGGACCCCCAGGTACGAGCGGGGATCGTCAAGAAGTTACGCGCTTTGGGGTACTCCTACGTGACCATCGACCTGGAGGGCTTCCGGTCCGGCAGCCTCAACGAGGTCCTACCCGGCCTTCGGAAGAAGGCTAGGAGGAATAACCGCCTTGAGATGGAGGATGCTCATCCGGGGACAGGAGGCCGTTCTGGATAGCCTCCGGCACCATCTTTGGGGAATACTGCACCTAATATGTGATAGGCCGGCAACAGCGCAGGTCTAAAGCCGCCCATTGCGGGAAGCGAATCTATGAGGCTACCAGTTGACTGACCAGTCTAAGCGCCAGACCAAGTCCAAGCATGCGGGTCCGAGTCGCGGGCCCAGGAGCTGGGTTTTCTCCATGCTGTCGTCCGCCCTGTTCATCGGCGGCCCGATGGCGCTCAGCGGGATAATCAATCCCCTCTTGGGCCGGTCGACACATTGGGAGTATATGGCGGCGGGCGGCCCCGCTTTGTTTGTGGCTCTGGCCGTGGCCTTCCGGTGCCGCTGGCTCTAAATCCGGCACTGGAAGCGCCTCTACGGAGGTCCTCAGGGGACCACGATCACTTGATCCGCTGAGCCACGCTCCTGGTGGCGTCGACCATCGTGTCGATCTCCTCCTCGGTCGTCAGCGTATTCAGCGCGCCGCCGCTACTGCCATTGAGCAATACGCTTTCGTTGAGCATGCCGAGGAACAACGCTCTCTTTTTCTGTCGGTCGCCACGTAACACCGAGCGGTAGTCGGTGATCTCTTCCGATGTGAAGTGGATGCCGAAGAAGGAACCGACGCCGGTGACCTGCACCGGGATATCGAGCTCATCGAACACGGCGCGGAGCTTGTCTCGCAGTGTACCGCCGAGACGGTTCATCCTCTCGTAGACATCAGGGGTCAGATGGCGCATGGTGACCGCTCCCGCCACCATAGACATAGGATTGGCGTTGAGTGTTCCCGCGTGGACGATCGTCGCTCCGCCGTCGGTAGGGTCGAACAGCGCCATGATGTCATCACGCCCTCCAAACGCCGCGGCCGGTGTACCTCCACCGACGATCTTGCCCATGGCGGTCAGGTCCGGGGTGACGTCGAAGTACTCCTGGGCTCCGCCGGGCGCTATCCTGAGGCTCTGCACCTCGTCGAAGATAAGCAGTATGCCCAGCTCCCTGGTCAGGTCCCGCATGCCTTGTAAAAAGTCAGGCTTGCCCGTCGCATAGCCGAAGTTGGATACCACCGCCTCCATGATGACACAGGCCAGATCGTCCTTGTTCGCTCTGATGATGCGCTCACAGCGGTCCAGGTCGTTGTAAGGCAGGACTACTACGCCTTCGAGAACGCTCGGCGGCATCCCCGGAAATTCGGGGATCGCCGATGGCCCTGCAGGATCGAGCTTCTCGGCCGCGGTATAGACGGTTACCGAGGCGTACTCGTGAGCGCCGTGGTATCCGCCCTCTATCTTGGCTATCTTGTGTCTCCCGGTGTAGGCTCGCGCGGCGCGGATCACGTTCAGCGTCGCCTCGGTCCCGGAGTTCACGAACCGGACGGTATCCAGCGACGGGACCCGGTCGCACAACAGTTTTGCCAGCTCGATCTGCGCCTCGGTAGGACCGCTGAACGCGAGTCCACGGGCGGCCTGTTCCTTGAGGGCGTTTACGACCAGCGGGCTGGCGTGCCCCATGATCAGGCTGCCCGCGTTGATCATGAAGTCCAGATATCGGTTGCCATCCACGTCGTAGATGTAGTGGCCCTCGCCCCGGTCCACGAAGAACGGGTAGGGCTCGAAGTAGCAGGTGGTGCGTGAGCTCCCGCCGGGCAGATAGTGGGTGGCCTCCTGCTGGAGCGCCTTCGAGCGGGGAGTCCGCGACTCGTAGACCGCGATCTCGCGTTCCAGTTCTTTCGAGGCCATTGCGGTCTCCTGATGAGGGGTGTGGCTGAAATCATATCACAACCGCGATGGTGCGGCGGGTGGGTCTAAAGGAGGGGTATCGGGAGTTGAGAAGAGCGATGGCGCGGCTTTTGAGGGTTTAGGTGCGTCTTCGCGTTGGGCCGTTGGGCCTGACCCTATCCAACACCGCAGCCGTGGCCGAGGACAGCCGTCGGCCGTCCTGCCGGCTCGCGGCCAGCAGGTCTAAAGCGAGGTCGGACAGCGCCGGCCGAACCCTCATCGACTCGGGAAGGTAGCCCATGCAGCGCCGCTTCAGCACCTGGGCGGGACGTTTGCTCTTTTCAGTGCATCCGTAGGCGTATGGACACATATACGCGTAGCAGATGGTGGTCTCTCGGTACAGCGGCGTCACACTGCTGGAGGACGGGGGGAATCGTGCGCTCAGCGACGCCTCCAGTGCACCATTCATCGCCCCGGGCGAGGGTCTGCCTACGGGCATGCTGGTTCCTTCCGCGTACCAGGGTAAGCCGAGAGAGAACGTTAGTTCCGTACAAATATTAAATATTTACATGAAAATGTCAATAGGTAAGGGATCGTGTGCGGGACGACCTGTGCAGAGAGGGCGGTAGGAATGTGAGGCCCCAGAAGCCCTTGGAGGCCGGTGGGGTCCACCCATCCCCCAGGGTGTTTGTTCCCACCCAGCCCGCCCTGGACGGCGTCCGGTCCTTCCGCGGCAGGGATCAGTCCCTGTGACGGTCCGCCTCCTGGGTGTGCTCAGCCAGGGAGCCGTCGTGTAGCTCCTTGACCTCGTCGGCCATGGCCACAAGGGTCGAGTCGTGCGTGGCGGCGACCACGCTGATGCCCTGATCCAGCACCGTCTCTTTGAATAGGCCGAATATAGATTTCGCGTTTACGGAGTCCAGTTCTCCGGTCGGCTCGTCGGCAAGAAGCAGCGAGGGGCGGTGGACGATGGCGCGGGCGATGGCGACCCTTTGCTGCTCGCCACCCGACATTTCATATGGCCGGTGGTTCGCCCGCCCCGCAAGTCTCACCATATCGAGAGCCTCTTCGGCGCGCCTTTGCCTCTCCTTCCAGGGAACTCCCGATATCCGCAGGGGCAGCTCTATGTTTTCGAGGGCCGAAAGGAGCGGAAGCAGTCCGAAAGACTGGAAAACGAAGCCGATTTTGTGGCGCCTGACCTCGACCATCTCGGCCTGGCTCAGCTCCGAGAGGTCTCGCTCCTCCAGCAGGACTGAGCCCGAGGTCGGCTTGTCCAGGCCGGCCATCAAGTTTAAGAGGGTGGTCTTGCCCGAGCCCGACCTGCCCACGACAACTATGAACTGCCCGGCGAGCACCTCTAAGTTGACGTTCTTGATCGCCTGGATTTCCTCAGACCCCGCCCGGAAGCTCCTGCACAGGTTGACGGCTTCCAGCAGCCGGTGACCTCCGCTCAATCGGTGCTCTCCTCGGGAAGTAAAGTCACCCTTCCCTCTTCCAGCGATACCCTGGCGCGGTCCGAGATATTAAGCCGTTCCAGGAACTCACGCGGGATCTGTACCCTGCCGCTGGCGTCCACCAGCACGAACTCCTCTAGCTGCTGGTCCTCGACCTCGCCGTCGGTGGTGTCCTGGTGAGTGGTCTTCCGTCGCAGTTCCGCCGACATCCTGCCGTCGCGGATTAAGATCACCCGACCCACTTTCCATGCGATGCCAGGGTCGTGGGACACGATGACGATGGTGGTGCCTGTCTCCTTGTTGACCGTGCTCAGGAGGTCGAGGATTTCCGAGGCCGTGGCGTCGTCCAGTTCGCCCGTCGGCTCGTCTGCCAGTAAGAGCGGCGGCCGATTGGCCAGCGCCACCGCGATGGCCACGCGCTGTTGCTCACCGCCCGACATCCTCTCCGGGGTGTGGTGCAGCCGGGACCCCAGGCCGGCCAGTTCCAGCAGCTCCGTCGCGCGTGCTCCCCTCTCCGCACCGGGGACGTCGGTCAGCATCATGGGCAGAGTGACGTTTTCGAGGGCCGAGAGGTAGGGGAACAGGTTGCGGCTGGTCTGCTGCCATACGAACCCGACTTCCTCTCGCCTGTAGGTCTCGGCCTCCTTCGTGTTCATGTGTAGAAGGTCTCTTCCATTGACCTTCACCCCTCCGGCCGAGGGGCTGTCGTATCCCGCCAGGATGTTGAGGAGGGTGGTCTTCCCGCTGCCGCTGGCCCCCACGATGCCCACGACCTCACCCCGGGTCACGGCGAGATCGAGGCCCCTGAGCGCCACGACCTCCAGGTCGGCGACCTTGTAGATCTTGAACAGGTCTTCGCAGAGTATGTACGGCTTTGGGTCAACGTGTGACATGCCGCTATTTCACTTCCTCGGGCTCACAACTCCCCGAGCCGCAGGGCCGTCTGCAACGAGATCCTCTTTATGAACAGGATAACACCGAAGATTATCACGGCGAAGACGATTGCCATGGCCGCGTATGCCACCAGCAGCGTGTCCCAGCTCACCTCGAGGGCGAAGGGCGGCAACACCTGCGCTCCCCGGTCGTCGTGCCCGAGGAAGGGCATGATGGTAGTGCCCAGTCTGCCGCCCATCCATGTACCGAGGGCCAGCCCGACGGCGATAACCAGCACCTGCTCCAGCCATACCAGTCCGATGAGCTGCCTGGTCGAAAGTCCGATGGTCCGCAGCAGGGCGAACTGCACCTCGCGGTCTCGAAACGATATGTAGGCGTGCACCAGGAACCCTGTGCAGCTCAGGACTAGCACGGCGGTGAAGGCGATGATCAACAGTGCCCGCCAACCCGCCTCCACTAACGGGTCCACCTCCGAGGCGGCCAGCTGCTCCGCTCTGTCGTGGACCGCCGTGCTGACGAAGGGCTCGCTGTTGAGTTGCTCCACAAGCTGCGCTCTGTCGAACCCGTCTTCTTCCGTGGCCAGCCACGCCTCGTTGGGATATATGTCTCCTGAGCCCACCTCGAGATTGACGTATCTGGTCAGCGATTGCACGTCTGAAATCAGCCACCTCTCCTCCACTGTATCCAGCGTGGGGAAGTAGTCGATCATGTCTATCAGATGAACGGGCACACGCCGTCCTCGGACGGAGACCTGGAACTTGGAGCCGATGGAATGGCCGGTCTCCTTAACGAAAGGCTTACTGGCCAGCACCGGCAGGGGCGAAAGGGCCGGCCCGTGGAAGATGCCGCGGCTGGTACGTGCGCTCCCATCGGACCAGACGAACCTGACCAAGCCGGCGTCGCCATTAGAGTCCGAGCCGGATGGGTGTAGCCCATCGGTGACGGCGCCCGGCGTCGCCTGCATGACACTCCACCCAGACGCGTCGTCGAACGGTTCGATGATCTCGAAGGCGCCGTCGCCTGTGCCGACGCGCACGTGGTCGATAAGAACGGACCCCGCGTGCAAGCCCGAGCGAAAGCTGGACTCCGATACGACGATGGAGACCAGCGTCAGCGGAGGAACGGGCTGGAGAGGCTGCCGGAAACTCCTTCCCAGGTTGGTCTCCAGCATCCTCCAGTCTTCGGACCTCAGCATGCCCAGGGGGTATGAGAAGTACCGGTCGTTGGCGTCTCGAATCCTGGCCGTCACCGTTACAGTCGGGTGAGTCCGATCAGGCTTTACCAGGACCCCGAGAGACCGGGAATCGGGAGGTAACTCGATACCCTGGAGCGCGGTGGGGTGCCTGAGTGAAGCCAGGAGGTCGGCCATGGGCCGGCTGGAGAAGTCGTCGCGGAACCATGCCACCTGGATGAAATCGTCCGGGTCAACCGCCAGCATCTCGTAAGACATGCCGAAGAGAGTGGTCAGGTCGTGTCCGCCCCCTCGGAACACGCCCGCTGCGCGCTCGACTCCCTGGACCTGCTCGTAGCTCTTGTTGAATGGCTTAGTCACGCCTCTCCGGTTGGGGGTGACCCCTTCCACACGGATGTCGCTGCCCGTCGCGTAGAGGACACGCTCTTCGAAGCTGCGTTGGAGCGTTCCACCGAAGCTGGCGGCGAAAATACCCAGTCCTGCCGTCAATATCAGGAGCAGTGAGAGTCTGGCGTAGTGAGTCGGGTTCCGCGCCATCTGCCAGAGGCCCAGCACCAGTCCCGCGGGTAACCGGTTGGACAGCAGCCAACTGCCCGCACGCATGACCAGTGGAAACAGCCGCAGCAGCACCATGGCCGATGCCACCAGAATCAGCGCCGGCACCGCCAACAGCACATGGTTAACAACCTCGTCATCGAACAGTCTTGTGGCTACGACCGATCCCTGGTCGCGGAGCTGAAGGAGCAGAAGGATGCCGACTATCAGCAACATCACGTCCAGGTAATAGCGCTGATATGGGGGCTGGCGCGAAGGTCGGGCCGACTCCTGTCGATGTCTGGTCACGCCTATTCGAGAGGCGCGCACGGCCGGAATCATGAGGGCGGCGAAGCTCAGCACCCCGCCCAGGGCGCTCATCACGTAGGCGCCTCCGGATATTCTTACCGACAGCGCCCCGCTGTCGGTAAGCTCTGAGAAGATGGGGGTGTAACCCAGCAGGCTTATGACCGCCCCCGCCAAAATCGGCCCGACCAGCGCCGCGGCGCTGGCGATGGAGACGCCTTCCAGGACGTACACCGTCAGCACCTGCACTGAGCTCGCTCCCCTGCTTCGCAGCAGGGCTATCTCGGCGCGCTGCTCCTCGACCACCAGGGACGACAACGTGACCACGTAGTACAGAATCACCACGGCGATGAGGACCAGGACGACGAACATGGGCAGCTTGGTGAAGAAGAGTCGCCGGTCGTGCTCGGCCAGGGCGTCGTCCAGCGACGTGAACTGGCTGTAGCTGAATAGCTTGGAGCCAAGCCTGCTCTCCAGGGTCCGGATGGCGAGACGGGCGTCTTCGGCGTTGCGGGCGTTCAGCTTGTCGTCGTCCGTCTTTAGCAGCCATGCGTAGGTGCTGTCCATATCCTGGAATGCGGAGGCCAGCACCTCCATGAAGGTGGCCTCGGAAACGTGGAACTGCACCGTCCGGAATTTGGACCCCGTCGACGCCTGCAGGATCTTGTCGTCCATGTGCCAGAACGCGTCGTCGGAGTCCGTCCTTTGGAACACGCCGCTGATAGCGACAGTGGCATAGGGGGTGACGTCGCGCCAGAACGGGACGGCCGCGAGGCGGTCGCCCACACCTATGTTGAATAGCTGCGCCGCCGCCTCGGGAATGATCGCTTCCAGCGTGAGGGGCTCGTCTGGCGCGTTTAGCGGGTGTCCTTGAGGCATCCTGCCGCCCGGTAGCAGCGTTATGCGCTGCTCGAGCCCGGGCATGAAGGCGAAGTAGGCACGGGCGTCGTCCTGTCCGGCCGCCTCCAAGTTGTCGGGCGTGGCCAGGAAAAATGTTGCGGTCCTGCCGGCCCTTTCGCGACCCTTGAGAAACCAGGTAACTAGGCCGTCAACCTCTTGGTCGATGATCCCTGAGAGCCTGCCGTACTCCTCGGATGAAGTAGGGCCTCTCTCCCCCCTCAGAAGGATGTTCAGTTCGTTGGTGGTTATCTTGTCGAGGGTGTTCTTCAACGCCAGGTCTCTGAGAGCATGGAAGTAGACGACGGTGCCCGACATGATCGCCGACGCCAAGAGCACGCCGATGACGACGGACGACAGCAGCCGCCAGTGGGCAAGGCTGCGCTTGACCACCAGCTGCCACGCCGTAACGAGCCTCTGGAAGCTGTTAGCTCTCAAGTCGCGAGACCTCATGAAGCTTCAGACGAAGCACGCCGCGGTTCAGTATCCACAGCGCCGACAGGAATACGGCGACCAGCACGCCGTATATCGGTGCCAGGAAACCCCAGTCGGTGATCAGGGTGAATGGGGGTACCACCTCCTGGCCAGTCGAGGTGACCGCCAGGGCGGAGACCATGGTGCGGCTCATCTGGAAACCCGCCCAGCTACCCAGGCCCAACCCGATAAGAGCGATGACCAGGTGTTCGAGGCCCAGCAGGCCGGCGAGCTGACGGCGCGAAAGCCCAAGCGATTGCAGGAATCCCATCTCGCTTCTGATGCGATAAGCGAAGGAGAGGAGGTAGATAATGTATCCCAGGCCGGTCGTGAAAACGATGATGCCTAGGGAGAGAACGATCATGGCTTTCCACCCGGCGGCGATGATGGGGTCCGCGCGGCTGGACTCGAGCTGCGACTCTCTGTCCTGGACCCGCGGACCTGGCCCCACCAGGCCGTACACCCTTCCAAGGACTTCCTCGCTGGCCTCCGGCGACTCCTTGATGAACAGCTCATTCGGAGTAACCCGTGTAACCGGGCTTAGCATATTGAGGTACCTCAAGAGAGCGCCTACGTCGGCCAGCATGAATCCTGTGCCGCGCGGAGACATCGTTGGAAAGAAGTCGACCGTGTCTCTGATCACCACGGGCACCTGGTGGTCCGAGATGTCGGCGATCAACGAATCGCCGATGGCGGCCCCTGTGGATTCGGCGAATCTCGTGCTGACCACGACCGGTACCCGACCGTCCGAGGGACCGTAGAATATCCCTCTGATCCCGTCGTCGGTGTCCTTGCCAAACGTGAATAGACCTGCCCTGGCCCCAAAGGAAACGTCCTCTGAGGTGGTGATAACCGCGTCGTCCGATAGCTCGGACGTCGGAAGAGGTACCCAACCGTTTGGACCCTCGAAGTCCTCCAGTACTTGCTCCACACCGTCAGGGCCCACGATGGCGTGGATGTCGTCCAGCCTGATCGCGCCCGCTGTCCCGACCGGACCGAACCCCGGCTCATAAAGCTGTATCGATAGCAGGCTAAAGGGCGGCTGGAGGTTAGCCGGTAGCTCCGCGGTCAGCAGGTGCCAGTCGGTGCGCTTCAACCCGCCGAGGCTGAGTGTGGTCACAACCCCGCGGCGGTCCTCCACGACAAGCCACAGGAAGAGCGACGGGGATCGCTCCTGCGGCTTGACCCACGCCCCCAGACCGGTTGATCCCTCAGGGATCGTCAGTGCCGTCTGGACTTCAGGCGTCAACGCCTGCATAACGGCGCCCAGAGGCTGGTCCGAAAAGTCGTCTCGGTACCAGGCTACGTTGTGGAAGTCCCGGGAGTCCAGCGCCAAAACGTCGAAGCGCCTGCCTGCGGAGCCGATCCTGCCTTCGCCACGATAAGCGAGAGAGGCGGCCGTAACTCCTGGGATAGCGAGGTGCTGGTCCTTCAAGGCCATGGCGTCCCGGACCGCGTTGCCGGAAAGGCCCGTGATGCGGATGTCAGCTCCCACCGCGTACAGGACTTGCTCTTCCTGGCTACGGTTCAAAGTGCCGCCCACGGTGGTGGAGACGATTCCCAGGCCCGTGGCGAGGACCAGCAGCAGCACCATCCAGCCGTATTGCAGAGGGTTGCGCGCCATGTGCACCAGGGCCGTCCACACCCAGACTGGGGCGAACCTTGTCGATGCCCGCAAGAGAAGGAAGGCGACTTGAAGGGGCACAATCGAAAAGAGGGCTACCGTTGGGGCGAAAAGCACGTCGCTGGAGGCCGGCGGCTCCAGCCATCCGAACGCGGCCACCAGCACCATCTGGAGCACCAGTCCCGCGGCCCCCAGGCGAAACGGGCGAGGGTAGTTGGAAGCCAAATATCCGGCGGCGAACGCTCCCAACAGGGAGATCGGTGTGATCCAGGCGGCGCCGTTTTCATCCGTGAGCTCCCTTGCCGCGATGCCCGATCCCAAAGCCAGCACCGTCGCCGCCGTCAGCAGGTGCAAAAAGACGGGAGACTCGCCGCTGATGTACCGAACGAATAGTGGAAAGAACCTCAGGAAAAGCAAGGCCACGACCGTCAGCAACAGGATAGGCGCCAGAAGTAGCGCCTCGTTTACCTCCACCTCCTCGAACAGCCCACCCGATATGAGGTGCCCCCTTTCGGTGAGCTCCCAGAAGACCAGCCCGCCAATGACGAGCAGGCCGATGTCAAGATAAAACCTCTGAAAAATGGGAGCGGAGGGAGGTCGTGAAGCGCGCATCTTATGGACGATCAGTCCCGACCGCGCTCCAATGACACCGGGAATGACGAAAATGGACAGGCATAGTATGCCGGCCCCGGCGGCCACCAGGAACGGCGCTGCGCTGATCTGGACCGGTGTGAATCCTCCCTGAGTAAACTCGTGGAAGTAGGGCAGCTTGCCCGAAAGGGCTACCGCGCCCAGCGCCGCAAACGGCGCGACTACCACTGCTATGGCGGTGAGGATCAGCCCCTCCAGGGCGTACAGACGGAGTAGCTGGAGCGTTCCCGCTCCCCGGCTTCTAAGCAGCGCAACGTCGTCAGCGCGACGCTCCACCAGGTATGACACCATCATGGACAGGTAGTAGAGGACCGTCGCGACCATGATGGTGAGAAGGAGCAGTAAGGGCACCTTCGAGAAGAAGCTCCTTCTCTCGAAGTCGCTAAAAAGCCCTGGGATGCCGCTAATTACCGTCGCCCCTGGAATTGTTTCGGCTATGTAGGCTTTGAAATCGTCGAGGCGGCCGTCTGGCTCATCAGCGGACCACCCTTTGAGGGCGCCCCTGTCCACTGCCGTGAACCAGGTGGATGGAATCAGGCTACCCGGGTACGCGTTGCCCAACCCCTCTATCAAGGTTTCGCGGGACACGAAAATCGCCAGGGGCGGTTCGCCGGCGTCAACGCTTAGCCGCCGCTGCTGCTGAGGTTCGGATAGGGGTGGGGGGTTGAGGAACTGGTTGGCGCTTTGTCGCCAGTAGCTTTCCGACGGGTCCGACGGACCTATTACGCCGACGATTCGTACCGACACTCTAGTGGGATGCCCCAGCGAGGGTGAGAAAGTGACCACGTCCCCAGGTTGCAGGCCGAAGAAACGGGCGAGCTGCTCTCCGACAACGCCCTCGACGATCGGTCCACCCAGCCCCTGCGTGACGCTGTCACCGAAGATCCGGCCCTGGAGAACCGTGATGTGCGCGTCCAGATTCGAGAGGTTCTGAAAATACCCCTTGGAAACTCTGGCGGTCCCTGCGGTGGTCTCGGGCAATGGGCGGGAGGCCAGGCCTACCAAGAAGGTGTCGCTCTTCAGGTGTCGCTCGGTCCCGGCTTCGATCGCCGAGAGATTTTGGTCTGTCGCGTTACGCAGCGACCGGTCGGAGCGGTCCAACGCTGACCGGGTAAGGGGAACGTAGGGCGAGTAGGTCTGAATGTCGAGGGACCCGGCAGGTGCCCGGTCGATGGAGACGTTCATACCCAACCGCTCCAGCGAATCGACGTAGACCGGGGCAGCGGCCACCAGGCTGCTGGCGACGGTGATACCGACAAGAATGGGCAGCAGTAGCTGCCACTCGTCCCGCAGACGCCTGGCGATCAGCTTCGGTGTGGAGAGTGGTGACATAAACCTGCCGGTGAGAGCTGCTTTAAAACGAATAATGGACCATTGGTGGGCCACCCTCTAGGTGTCCATTTTGAGTACGCCTGCAAGTCGAAAGCAGATGCTGGAAGACGCTCGGCCCCAGCCCTGATGGCCTTCGACGACGCGCCAAATGGTAACACTCCATAGGCCAAGTGGGTCTGCCTAGGGATCTATTTTTAGTTGGCTTGGCCGTTCATACGCCAACATGGGCGAATCCGGCGCTGACCCTGTGGACGTAGGTTCAGTAGAATGGATGGGGGGCGCATGATCTGGTGTGGCTCAGTTAGGAAGCAGGCGCGGGAGGCCGGCCGAAGGTATGTTCGCGCCGTGGATTGTGGGATACTATAGAGTGCCATGGCAACGGTACGTGCGGCGCGGCTGCGATGGGGCTCTGATCGTATGATCTCCCCTGGGCACTCCCTCTTTCCTCCGAACGTCCAACAGACAAAGGAGAGCTAAACATGCGGCCAAGAGCTCAGATTGCGGCGATAGCGATAGTATTGCTGGTCGTCGCGGTGGCGATGGCGTGTGGTGGTGGGTCCGATGACACCGAGGTCGGTTCCCCGGATACGGAAACGGCCGTTGTTACCTCAGATGAGTCGGCCGAGGCGGAATCTGAGACCGCCGTCGTCGAGGTGAGTGAAAGCGCCACAGAGCCTTCGGAGCCGGTGGCTTCCGCTGACACGGAAGACTACGAGCTTGCGCCGGAGCTGCGCGGGTTCGCAAGCTGGATTAACTCCGAGCCCCTCACTCTCGAGGAACTGCGGGGCAGTGTGGTGCTGGTCGACTTCTGGACCTACACATGTATCAACTGCATTCGTACCCTCCCGTTCTTGAAGGACTGGCATGAAAAATACTCCGATAAGGGCCTGACGATAATCGGAGTACATACGCCGGAGTTCGAGTTCGAGAAGATCAGGGACAATGTCATCGAGGCCGCCGACGGGTACGGGCTGCTTTACCCTATCGCCCAGGACAACGATTACAAGACCTGGAGGGCCTTTGAAAACCGCTTCTGGCCTGCCAAGTACCTGATCGACAAGGACGGCTACATCCGCTACACCCACTTCGGCGAGGGCGCATACGACGAGACCGAGGAGAAGATACGTGAGCTTCTGGCGGAGGCCGGCGCCGGGGTGCAGGGAATCTCGGTGGGTTCCCAAGCCGAGCCGACCCGTGACCCCGCCGCCCTGACCGGCGATGTTATGACGGGCCTGACCAGGGAGCTGTATGCGGGATATGAGCGCAACGTCAGCGCCGTCTTTGCGCGTACGCCGCCCTACATCGTCCAGGAGGAGTTTTACGACTCACAGGACTTGGACTTCCTATACGAAGATCCCGGGGATCACCAAAACCATTTTATGTACCTGCACGGCCTGTGGCGTAGCGAGGTTGAAAATCTGGTGCATGCTAGGGAAACGGAAAACTACGAAGACTATGTGCTAATAAAATTCTTCGCCACGGAAGTAAACGCCGTTATGAGGCCGAGCGACTCGAACCCCTTCGAAGTACGCTTGACCCTAAAAGATATGCCGCTGACCACTGAGCAGGCCGGCGCCGACGTACGGTTTGACGACGATGGCAACAGCTTTGTTCTCGTGGACGAGCCACGGATGTACAACTTGGTCGACACCCCCGAGTTTGGTGGACACGAGCTGAAGATGAGCTCCAACTCGACCGAGTTCTCTTTGTTCGCCTTCACATTCGGCGCCAACATCCCCGGTGGTGGGGCGTGAGTCACGCGTGAAGTGAGGAGGCCTGCTATGAGGCTATTGTGGCCGTTGGGAGCGGGTGCCGTATTTCTCCTCGTGGCCATTGCGTGCTCCTCATCAGCGGGCCAGCCGGAGGGCACCGAGCCCGTCGTTCAGGCGGAGCCCGAGCGGGAGTACCAGCGGCCAGACGAGCTGCCGCTCATCAAGGGCCCCGTATCGGTCGATGGACTGCGGGCCATACTCGGCACGGCGGACCTGGGTGTCGGCACGAACCGTTTCGGGTTCGTGGTGACTTCCCAGAGCGGCCTGGTCACGGCGCCGACGGCGAGAGTTCAGTCTTACTTCGTCGGCGAAGATGCCATCAGAGAGACCACCGGGGCCGTATTCCAACCTTGGCCTTATGGGTCTCGAGGCCTTTACACTACCGACCTCACGTTCGATCGACCGGGCCAATGGAGCATTGAGGTGACTGTCGATAGGCCGGACGGAACACCGGGTAGGGCACGGCTCCAGTTCGATGTCGAGCGGATGCCCCTGGCTCCTGCGGTCGGGTCCCCGGCGGTCAGTAGCGTAAACAGGACTGTCGACGACGTGGAGGACTTGAGTGAGCTCACCACCGGCTCTCTGCAGGACCCGGACCTCTACCAGACCACTATATTCGACGCCTCTCAGAGCGGCCTGCCGACCGTTATTGTATTCGCAAGCCCAGCATTCTGTATCAACGCCGTTTGTGGCCCCCAGGTCGAGGTGCTCCAGGAGCTGAAGAACAGCTACCTGGGGAAGGCCAATTTTATCCACGTGGACATATATGATAACCCGCACGAGATCCAGGGCGATCTGGACCGTGCGCGCATATCTCCTATCGCCGTTGAGTGGTCTCTTCCCAGCATCGAGTGGACCTTCGTTCTCGATAGGGAGGGCGTCGTCTCGGCGCGGTTCGAGGCGTTCGCTACGCTGACAGAGGTGGAAGAGGCTCTGCAGAAGGTCTTGTAATAGTCCCCCCGGTGGCCCTCATAAGGGGCTCGCTCCTCAGAAGATCCTGGAATTGGTGCGTCGCCACCCCTCTTTGAGCCCACCGATTTCCTCTCCATCTGCTTGTCTATATGATTCGATGAGCTTGTCGTGAGTGGAATAGGGGTGGCTTGTCGACCGTCCACCCTGAGCCTGTCGGGGGCCGTACCGGAGTGTGGCGTAGACTCTGCGACGGGTCCCGAGGCGCCTGGTGACGATGGTATGAGGTAGGGGCTGGTTGCGGGAGAGATTCTCCTTGAAAGGAGGGTGGTATTACCGTAGTAAAGTGGGGTTAAAGGGGTTAGAATCGGCCATCATGCTCGAGCGTATGAATCCCACTGCTTCGTCGTGGTCGCCGTACCGGCATACACTTATGAGCCCTGTGCACGCCCTGTACGGGTGCCGAGGCATTAAGCGGCGAGGGCCACGCGACTCGGATTCTGGATTATGTCGTATGTGAGCGGGTTGGGCTCTATGGACCCATCAGCAGTGATAAACCGGACCTTGAAAGAGGTTCACTCCTGGATTGAGGCGCTGGCGGATGCCCTTCCCAGGTACAACTATTACGAGGGGCCTCTGCAGGGGAAGGAAATAGGGGATGGGGGCAAGGCCTACGTCAAGGTGGGACCGGACAAGGTGGAGGTGGACAGGGAGACGTTCGATACCCTCGTTGTCGGAGAGAGGCTGAGGGTACGTTACACTCGCCGTAGAAAGGCGATCAATATCGATAGGATTGTGTATACCGAAGAAGGTCCTCCTGGCGCCAAATAAGGGCTTCTCCTAGCTCAACCGGCCCTGTTCCGTCCTGATAGCGGTTGAGTTTTGCCGGCGGTGATGCTGAAGTCCTCCGGGCCACAGTCGGCTGGACCTATCTCACTTCGATTCCTCAGAGGATCACTGGTCCTCCTCCTCTTGGCTCGAATCTTCCTCCTTCTTGTTCCTGGCTCTACCGAATTCTCGGGCTTTCTTTGCTAGCTCCCGTAGGCGTCTCTCCACTCTGTGGTGGACAGTGCCCCTTGGATACGTCCCGTTCTTGCGGCGCTCGCCCGCAGGTGTTCCCGTGAGGACCTCGATACCCTGATCGATGGTGGAAACGCCGTAGATGTGGAACTCCCTGGCTTTGACCGCCTCTACGACCTCATCCTTCAGAACGAGGTTATTGAGGTTATCTTTCGGCACCATCACACCCTGGTCTCCGGTGAGCCCTCGAGCCTTGCACAAGTCGAAGAAGCCTTCGACCTTGTGCGTGGCGCCACCTATGGCCTGCACCTCTCCCGTCTGGTTGACTGATCCGGTCACCGCGACGCCCTGTTTTATCGGCAGGCCTGATAGCCCGGAGAGAAGCGCGTACAGTTCCGTTGAAGAGGCGCTGTCCCCATCGACCTCGCTGTAAGTCTGCTCGAACCCGATGCTGGCGGACAGGGAAAGCGGCTTGTCCTGGCCGTACTTTCCTTGAAGGTAGCCGGTGAGGATAGCGAACCCTTTGTCGTGGATTCGGCCGCTTAGTCGGGTTTCGCGCTCAATGTTCATCACCCGGCCCTGGCCCAGGGACACGCGGGCCGTGATGCGGCTGGGCTTCCCAAATATGAAGTCGCCCAGGGAGTAGACGGAAAGGCCATTGACCTGCCCTACCGTCTCAGAGTCGGTGTCTATGTGTATGATCCCCTTTTCTACCAGCTCCTTGAGGCGGTCCTCAAAGAGGCTGGCCCTGTACCTTCGCTGCTCGATGGCCTTGACTACGTGGTCGCCCATCACCAAGGCGCTGTCCTCTGTGCCTGCCCAGTGGTCGGCCTCGGTTATCATGTCCGCCACGTCCATGAACCGGGTCATGAGCTTCTCATGGTGCTCAACCAGCCGGCTTGAGTAGTCTATGATCCTTCCCACTGCCGTTTTGTGGAATGGCCGTAGCCCGCTGTCCCGGCATCTGGCGGATACGAATGCCGCGTATTTGCTCATGTTTTCGGTCGTTCGGTCCATTACCGTGTCAAAGTCGGCCACAACCTTGAAGTACCTGCGAAAGTCGTCGTCCGCCGACTGGAGCAGGCGAAGAATGTCAGGGCTGCCTATTATTATGACCTTGGTGTTGATGGGGATCGGTTGGGGACGCAGGGTGGAAGAGGGAAGCGGACTATACTGGTCGCCGATGTTTTCGATGCGGACCTGCCCGCTTCTCAGGCTCCTCTTGAGGGTGTCCCAGGATAGAGGGCTGATGAGCAGGTCTCGTGCCTGCAATACCAGATAGCCGCCGTTGGCCCTGTGGAATGCCCCCTCTTTGATCATCGTCAGATCGGTAGTGAACGTGCCGACGCGGGCCTTGTAATCGATCCTTCCGAAGAGGTTGTAATAGGTGGGGCTATACTCGAAGACGACGGGCGCCCCTTCACACTTCGAACTGTCGATCAGGTCGTTGACCTTGTATTTGGCGAAGACGTCCTCATCCCTGTGCGCGCCTGCGATCGGCGATGTCGAGTTGCCCGTCTCCTCCTGAGGCTTGAAGATCTCCAGGTTGTCGGCCATGTCGGCTTCAACCTTGGCGAGATAGTCGGCGACGGCGGGATGCTCTGAATAGCGCTCTTTAAGCTCGTCGACGATCGGGGTCAGAGTGAATCTGAGGAGCTCCCGGTCCACTTCACGGGTCTGCTCCGTGGCCTCCTTGCTCAGCCGCCTCAGCTCGCTCATGCCGTGGGTGATAGAGTGCTGAAGGCGGTCTGACTTCTCTTTCAGTTTCTCGCGCGCTGCCTCAGAGAGCTGGTTGTACTCGTCTGGCGACATCGGACGGCCGTCGGTGACCGGCACCGGCTGGATTCCTCCCGGAGCGGGTGTGAGGGCGAATCCTAGCTCCGAGGCCTCCTTTTCCAGCGCGCTCGTCACGGCCTGGTGTTTGGCCTGGATCGACTTGGTTACATCTTGGACGCGGTGAACGTACTCGTCGCTCTCAAACGCCTTGAGAATGTCCCTGCGGCACGACTCTACCAGCTCGTCCATGTCGCGGGCCAGTTGCCTGAACATGCCGCATGGTAGGCTGATCGCCACCGGCTGCGAAGGGTCCTGAAAGTTGTACACGTAACCCCAGTCCGACGGAACCGGCTTGGTGATGGCGATGCGCTCCAGGTTGGCGCGTAGGGCGGTGTTCCTGCCCGTTCCCGGGATGCCCGCGATGAACAGGTTGAAGCCGGGGACGTCGATGTCGAAGGCCAACCCAAGTGCGCTCATGGCGCGCTCTTGCCCGATTGTGCCTTCCAGGGGAGCAACCTCTTCGGTGGTCTCGAAGCCTAGGTCCTCCGGGCTGCAGATATTGTGGAGTTTGTCTGGCGGTATCTCGAGATGGTCGATACCCATGTGTTGCTCCTACGGCTGGGCTAACGTGGCGGCCCGTACCCTTGATGGGATGCCCGCACGACTCCGCTTGTGCGACCTTCTCTAAACAGTTAGATGATACTTCCTTTCCTGCGGTTACGGCCACAAGCGGGGCCGAGGCATCTGGCTGAAAGACGCGCCCGGATTAGGGGCCACCACGCGTAGGCACGTGTGGTGGCGGAGTGCAGGGCAAGGGTACCTTGGGCCTACGCAACCAGAGCGTCCTCGACGGCGACGTGTTCCAATCCCAGGGATTGAGCCACTGCCGGGTGTGTGAGGCGACCCCCCAGTGTGTTGATCCCTTTAGCGATAGCACCCGCCTCTCGGATGACCTTGTCCAGGCCCTCGTTCGCGATCTTCAGAACGTAAGGATAGGTGGCGTTGGACAGCGAGATACTGGATGTATTAGCCACCATGCCCGGGATGTTGGGCACCGCATAGTGGACCACCCCGTTGACCATGTAAGTTGGGTCGCTGTGAGTGGTTTGGCGGATGCCCTCCACGGCCCCGCCCTGATCGATGGCAACGTCGATGAGGATGGTGTGTTCGCGCATCTGGTCCACCAACGCCCTGGTTATGACCTTGGGGGTTTTTGCCCCGGGCTGGAGCACCGCGCCGATAACCACGTCCGCGCGGCTCAGGAGCATTGAGAGGTTAAAGGACGTGGAATAGACGGTCTGGATGGTGCCGTGGGAAACGTGGTCTATATTGCGGAGACGGTCTAGGTCGATGTCAGTTATGGTCACATTGGCGCCGACCGACCGGGCCACATTGGCCGCGTTCATACCGACGGTGCCTCCGCCGACGATGGTCACGCGGCAGGGTTCGATGCCTGGGATGCGGCTTAGGAGCTTGCCGGGGCCGCCGGCGTGGCTCTGTAGGAGCCTTGCGGCGATCAGCGGCGCCAGCTTGCCGGCGATTTCGCTCATAGGGTACAGCAGGGGCAGGCTGCCGTCCCTCTCCTCCACCGTCTCGTAGGCTACTCCAGTTACCTTGGCTGCGAGCAGCGCCTCTGTAAGTTCCCTGTCTGGGGCTAGGTGGAGGTAGGTAAAAAGGATCTGCCCCTCGCGCAGCAGGGGGTATTCATGGGGCTGGGGCTCCTTTACCTTGACCACCATTTCCGCTTCGTCGAAGACATGCTGCGCGTCATCCACAATAGTGGCCCCAATCGCCTGAAAGTCCTGGTCTCTGAAGTTTGCCCCGTCCCCGGAGCCCGCTTGAACGATCACTCGGTGACCGCTTCTGACCAGCCCGTCCACCTTATCGGGGGTAAGACTTACTCGGGGCTCGTCTGCCTTGACCTCTTTCGGCACGCCGATGATCATTGGCTACCCACTGCCTTACTCCACGTCTCTGCGTACCGCTTCACTTCCCAGCGAATCGGCCAACACCTCTGCCAGGTGTCTGGTACTCATGCCGGTGCCATCCTCGATCTGCTGGCCGCAAGACACCCCCTCGCTCACGATCACGGCATCACCGTCGAGGGACCGAATTGTCGGGAACAGCGAGAGCTCCCCGATGCTCATTGAGATGTCGTAGTGTTCGCGGGCGAATCCGAAGGCCCCGGCCATGCCGCAGCAGCCTGATTTTACCTCGGTTGGGTCGCACCCTGGAATGGAGCGCAGAACTTCCATCGCCGCGCGCGTTCCCACCAGCGCCCTCTGGTGGCAGTGGCCGTGGAATACCACTCTGCCCGGTGCGTCCTGGAACTCCAGTACGGGACCCTGACCGTCCAGATGTTGAAGTATAAACTCCTCGATCAACAGGGCGCTCCTTCCCACGGCCTTGGCTTTCGGGTCACCGTCCAGCAGGTCCGGGAAATCGTCTCTGAAGCCGAGGATGCAGCTCGGCTCTAGGCCCACCACCTTGACACCCTGCTCCACGTAGGAGTATAACCCGTCCACGTTGAAGCGTGCATTCCCTCTGGCCTTCTCAATCATGCCTGCCGACAGCATGGGGCGGCCGCAGCACCTCACCGGCGGGACGACTACCTGGTACCCCATGCCTTCCAGCACGGCCGTGGCGGCCCTGCCAACGTGTGGACGGTTGAAATTTGTGAAGGTGTCCGCGAAAAGGACTACCCGTCCCCTAGTGGCCGCCTCGGGGAGCGGTCCCCCTCGTGCCCTGAACCACTGCACGAATGTCTGGCTCGCGAAACGTGGAAGGGTCCGCCTGCGGTCGATTCCCACCACCTGATCGAGCATCTCCTTGAACAGGCTCGACTCGGTTATCCTGTTGGATAGAGGAGCGAAGAAGGACCCGAGTCTGCTGAGCTGCGCGATGTGACCGAACAGTAGGTTTCTTATGGGATACCCGTTGGCCTTGTGGTACCGGCCCAGGAACTCGTACTTTAGCTTTGCCATGTCCACGTTAGAGGGGCACTCGGCTTTGCACCCTTTGCACTCAAGGCATAGGTCGAGGACGTCGTAAAGCCGTCTGGACGTGAGAGACTCTAGGGGCAATCCACCTGAGATGGCGGCCCGGAGGGCGTTTGCGCGGCCTCTGGTGGAGTGTTCCTCTTCTCTGGTGACCATGTAGGATGGGCACATGGTACCGCCCGTGACTTTTCTGCACGCGCCCTGGCCGTTACACATCTCTGCGGCGCCGGCGAAGCCGCCTTCGTCTTCGAAGCTCAATCCGGTCTCCAGCTCGACCGCCTTGTAGGCAGGGGAGATGCGGAGGTTGTCGGTCATGGGAGGTGAATCGACGATTTTCCCCGGGTTCATGATGCCATTGGGATCGAAGGCGCGCTTGACCTCCCGGAAGGCGTTGTAGAGCCGCCCCCCGAACATCTTCTCGATCCAGACACTTCTGACCAGCCCATCGCCGTGCTCGCCGCTCATTGAGCCGCCGAACTCCAGCACCAGGTCGCTGACTGCGGTGGCGATGGAGACCATGCGGTCCACGCCTTCCCGCAGCTTCAGGTCGATCAGGGGCCTTATGTGGAGGCAGCCGACGCTGGCGTGTCCGTAGTATGCCGCTGTTGTACCGTGCTCGCGTACGATCTCGTCAAATCTGCGGACATACTCTGGTAACGCCTCCGGGGCTACCGCCGTGTCTTCCACGAAGGCCAGGGGCTTCAAATCGCCTCTCACGCTCATCATCAGGCCGAGCCCCGCTTTTCGGACCTCCCAGACCCGCGCCTGTTCCTCGGACTTCATCAGGCGCCGCATCGCGTATCCCAGCCCGCTGCGTCTCATCCGCTCCTCTAAGCCATCCAGTTTGGACTCCAGCTCGGCCTCCGACTCTCCCATCAGCTCCACGGCCAGCAGGACCTCGGGGTCCCCATCTACGAAGTCCATCATCCGCGAGTACTCCAGGTTTGTTCGCGCCTGCCTGAGAAGCATGCTGCCGATAAGCTCAACGGCCGCGGGATGTAGCTCAAGGGTAGCGACGGTGGCCTCCATGGACTCGATCAGGTCGCGGAAGTGCAGCACCGCGGTCGCCTTCATGGGAGGACGTGGGACGATACGCAGCTTCGCCTCGGTGACTGCGACCAGGGTGCCCTCGGAGCCCACTACGAACCGGGCCATATTGAAATCGCCGTCGCGCACGAACTCGTCCAAGTTGTACCCTGAGACTCGACGAATGATCTTGGGGTACCGCGCCAGTACTTCATCGCGGTTGGCCTCGCCGATGGCGAAGATCTCGCGATAGATGCCACCTTCTAGGCCGTCGCCGCGCATCTTGGCTTCCCCATGCTCGCGGTCCAGCGTGCCGAAGCGTGCGGTGTCGCCGTTGGAGAGAACCACGTCAAGCTCGATCACGTTATCGATGGTCTTGCCCCATAGGATCGAGTGAGCGCCGCAGGAGTTATTGCCCACAGCCCCACCCACCGTAGCCCGGTCGCTGGTACTAGGGTCGGGGGCGAACATCATCCCATGGGGCCGGAGATGGCGGTTCAGCTCGTCCAGCACAATACCGGGCTGGGCGCGCACCCACCCCTCATCGGGGTTGACTTCGATGACATCCCGCATGTACTTGGAGAAGTCGATGACGACGGCGCGGCCCACAGTCTGACCGGCCAGGCTGGTCCCGCCGCCGCGCGGCAGCACTGCGACGCCGTGCCGGTCCGCCGATTCGACGACGGCTATGACATCTTCAACGGTCTTGGGGAGGACCACGCCGATGGGCTCGATCTGATAGATGCTGGCGTCCGTGCTGTAAAGGACTCTCGATATCTTGTCGAAGCGCACCTCGCCCTTGACATGCCGGCGTAGCTCCTCTACCAGGGCCTGTGTGTCCCCGACGGCGGTGTCGGCCGTCATCTCAGACATCACTTTTGAACAGCTGCTTTAACCTGTTTGGAGCTAGAATCACCAGACCAACCGTCAGACCCAGGTATATCCAGACGAAGATGATGCGCTGGTCGGGGTCTACGAAGGGGAGGTGTGCGATGAAAAGTCCCAGGAGCACCGCACCGGCCCACCACGACATCCGCCGCGGCGCTATGAGCATGATGGCGAACAACGACACCGACGCGGTGAGGAGGAACTCGGTGGCCTGTCTCGCGGACAGCACAAAGTCCAAAAGCTGGCCCGCCGATAGGCTGAAGATCGCGACCATGCTGCCGGTGAGCAACGTCATCTGGTTGACCTCAGCCGAGACCAGGGTCGTGATGCCGGTGAGGGGATTGGCACGGAGGCTGAAAAGCACGGCCACTATTATCTCGGGAGACTCTGACGCCAGCGGCGCGACCCACTGAATCAGAATGAACTCGTCGATACTCGCCTCCTTGCCGGTCTCCACCAAGGCCTCTACGAACGGCTCGGCGGCGGCCACTATGATGGCGGCCGAGAACAAGAACAGAGCCACAACCGTGGCACGGCGTTGCCGTGTCGGGAGCCTGCCGATCATTAGCGACGGCCCCATCAGCTCCGGCTCTTCGGAGGGCTGGCGGGACGTGATCCATAGGTACAACAGGTACATCCCTATGAGGATGGCCGCCACCACGACATGGACCTCGTCCATGAAGAATATGATGAACGTCATTGCGGTGGCCGCCAGGAGCATCCTTATCTCAAGCCCCATGTATCCGCGGATGTCCAGTGTGCGGCGCCGCTTCAGCCAGAAGATAAGGAACACAAGGGACCAGCCGAGGCCGATCAGCAACCGATTGGCGCCGGTGACATTGGCCGCCACCAAATCCATGCGCTCCCTAGTGACGCTAAGCTGTTCGCCCAATGCCGGGTCGAATGTGGCCCCGGCCTTCCACGCCAGCACCGCCTCAATCGCGTACTCGGGAAGCACCGCGATAAGCGCCAGCACGGCGATGGCGAGGGAGGCGGACACATCCATTTGTGCCGCCTCTGCAGCCCACGAAATGATGAACGCCGCACCAACTATGCCGAGACCAAATATCACCGCGGCGATGGGGGGATCGAGGTGAGCGCCTGTGAGTCGGAGAATCACCACGGGCAGCCCAAAGCCGGCGAAGAACAGCAACAATGCCAGGTGCCGGCGGTGATTCACTGATTCAGGGAGCGGTCCCGCGCCCACGGTCTGATCCGGGTCTTCGTTCAATTTGCCCTACCAAAGATATTGGGTGGGATTCGTCGGCGTCCGTTTCCTTAACGTCGAAGCAAAAATAAGACCTGCGCGCCGCAGGTCTCCTTGCCGGGCGGCTGGGGCGGGTTCATCGAGATACCTTCTCGATGCGATATCGAAGCCTTCCTCTCGGTGTGTCCACTTCCACGTCTTGTCCCACTCTACACCCGACCAACGCCTTTCCCACTGGAGACACGTCCGAGATTCGGAGTTCTAACGAGTTGGCCTCCTGGCGGCTCACTATCGTATAAGTCGTTCGGCGGTCGGAGCTCAGGTCCCGAATTACGACGCGAGAGCCTAGCGACACGGTCTTGGCCTTCGTTTTTGCCAGCTTGTCGATGATCACCGAGGCCTTCAGCGTGTCCTCGATATCCGTGATTCTGGACTCGACATGTCCAAGCTGCTCTCGTGCGGCCTCGAGGGGGGCGTTCTCCCGGACGTCTTTGTCGGCTGCGGCGCTCCGGATCGCCTCTGCGATAGGCGCCCTCTCAGCCTTCAGCCTCTCGAGGTCGGCGACCAGGTGCTTATAGCCGATGGAGGTGAGTCCCACGGGTTCCGGGCCTTCTTTGCCGGAGCCTCTATTGGCACGTTTTCCAGCCTTGCGGATCCTGACGTGCTGGGCCAGGTTTACGTCGGTCATCCCTTTTTTCTTGGCATAGGACAGAAAACGGCGGACCACCTGGAGGCGCTCCACCTTCTGAGCCGTGGGACGAGCGCCGGTTGTCCGGTCCACATATTCCTCGATCTCCGGCGGTTTGATCTCCGAGAAGCTCCGGGTCGCTCCGCACCAGGTCACGAACCTGGAGAGCTCTTGGTGTGCCCCTATCTGGTCTCGGACACTCTTTGTGTTATTAGCGTACTGTCCCACGGCCTCTAAGAGCGTAATGGAGCCAACCGATTCCAAATTGCTAATCTCCTTGGCGCTTCCGGTGTCGACCCCAGGTTCGGCCGCCGGTCCCCGTATCAAATCCCATGTAGGCGTGGCCCACCTGGTCGGTTCCACGAGCTTCGCCAGCCTGTATCCGATTGGGCCACCCATGTGAGCAGGCGCGGGCTGGCGTGGTCTTGAAGAGAATCGCGTTCCTGGGGTCTGGATTTTCGCAAGCCGACTTCCTCCATGTTAATGAAGGTCACTGGGGCGTGTCAACGAGATTCAACTTCCTCATCATCCAGACGGGGGTGTGCATAAACCTCATCGTTATCGGATGCACCCGGAGGGCTAAGAACAACTGGCTGGGATGGGATATATGCCTCGGAGCGATGGAAGTATCCTGAGATTTCACCTACTCCATGTCTCCCCAGGTGGCACCCCTCTTCAGCTCCACAGTGAGTGGCACGGCGAGGTCCATGGCCGAGGGCATCAGCTCCAGAACAATGGCCTGGACCTGCTCCAATTCTTCCTGGGGCACCTCGAAGATCAGCTCGTCGTGGACCTGGATGAGCATCATCGTCCTGAGGGCTAAAGCGTCTAGACGCTCCTGGATGCTGATCATGGCGATCTTGATGACGTCCGCCGAGGTGCCCTGAATGGGCATGTTGATGGCCATACGTTCGCCCGCCGCCCTGACATGGGGGTTGCTGGAGCCTATCTCCGGGATATACCGTCGCCGGCCTAAAAGCGTCTCCACGTACCCGACATCTTTCACCTGTGATTTGATCTTCTCGATGTACTCCGTGATTCCCGGGTACTTGCCGAAGTAAGCCTTTATGAAGTGGCCGCCCTCTTCTCTGCTCAGGCCGGTCTGCTGCGATATTCCGAAGGCGCTGAGGCCGTAAACGACCCCGAAGTTCATGATCTTTGCGATACGCCGCATCTCGGCCGTGACATCCTCGATCGCTACACCGTACACCGACGAGGCGGTCGACGAGTGAATGTCCTCGTCTTGCCGGAACGCCTCAAGGAGACCTGCGTCCTGTGACAGATGGGCCAGTACCCGAAGCTCGATCTGAGAGTAGTCCGCCGCCAGCAGAGTCCACTCCGGTGCGTGCTGTGTGACGAAGGCGCTTCGCACCCGCCGGCCCAGCTCCGTTCGCACCGGAATGTTCTGCACATTGGGATCGTTGCTGGAGACCCTGCCGGTGGCCGAGCCGGTCTGGTTGTAGCTCGTGTGGACACGACCCGTGTCAGGGTTTACCAGCGAAGGCAGTGCGTCCACATAGGTTGACTTGATCTTCGACATCTGGCGGTACTCCAGGATCAGGTCTATTACCCGAGGCGCCCTCGTGTCGATGCCCTCAGTCTCTCCGCTGTCCATGAGCCGCTTTAGTCCCTCCAGGGACTGGGCATCGGTGGAATAACCCTTCTGGGTGCGCTTAGTCGGAGGCAGCTTGAGCTCCTTGAAAAGCACGTCGCCGAGCTGCTGAGACGAGTTCAGGTTAAACTCGTGGCCTATTAGCGAGTACATCTCGGACTCTGTCCGAGACGTCTCCTCGCCCAGCACTACCGACATCTTTTTTAGCGACTCGGAGTCCAGGGCGACGCCATTGCGCTGCATGAGGACGAGCACTGGCACAAGGGGCATCTCAAGTGTTTCTAGGACACGCGTCAGGTTCTTCTCCTCTAGCTCCTTTGCGAGTACGCTATAAAGTCGCCATGTGAAGTCGGCGTCGGCGGCGGCATAGGGCGCCGCCTTTTCGATGGGCACCTGTGCCATAGTGATCTGCTTTTTACCCCTACCGATGAGATCGGTAATCGGCGTCATCTCCTCGTTGAAGCTCGCCAGGGCGAGCCCTTTGAGCCCTTTTTCGTTTCTACCGCACAGGTGTGCCGCTACCATCGTATCGAAGGCCAAGCTGCGTACCTGAATTCCTTGGCTGGCCAGCACGGTCATGTCGAAGTTTGCGTTGTGGGCGATTTTGGGCACCGATTCAGCTTCCATGAGAGGGCCGGCGACGGCCAGGACCGTCTCCATGGGTAGCTGGGTGCCCTCGTCATGCCCTGTGGGCACATACCATGCTTTCCTCGACTCGTTGGAGAAGGAGAGACCTACCAGCTTGGCCGTCATGGGGTCCAGAGCCGTTGTCTCGGTGTCGAAGGCGAACCCCTGGGGCGAGTCCAACTCCCGCACCATCTGGTTCAGAGCCTCTTCCGTGTTCACCACCACGTAGTTGGTCTCCGGCAGTGCCTTTTTATCGGGGGGTTTGGCCTCGCTCCCTCCGGTGCCGTCTGGGAGCTCAGGGACCCTCGACACAGCGCTGAAGAACTCAAGCTCTCGCAGAACGTCGATCACCTTCGCTCTGTCGTAGTTCCAGAACTGTGTCGCCTCCAGGTCCAGCTGGACGGGCGCGTCTTTAACTATGGTTGTCAGGTACTTGCTGTTGAGGACAAGATCCCGGTTCTCCTGCAGAGCCTTCTGTTTCCCGGGAGGTGTCACTTTGTCGATATTCTCCAGGAGGCCCTCGACCGTCCCAAACTGGGTGAGCAGTTGGATGGCCGTCTTTTTCCCGATCCCGGGGACACCGGGGATGTTGTCGGAGGTGTCGCCTTCCAGCGCCTTGACGTCGGCCACGATGTCCGGCTCCAGACCGCCGTATCGCTCCCGCACTGCGACCTCATCGTACACGGTTCGATTCTGGATGCCGTGGGTTAGCAGGACGCGCACCCAAGGCGATACCAGCTGGAGAGTGTCGGTGTCACCGGTCAAGATCAGTGTTTGGATACCTTGCTCTTCGGCCTGACTACAGAGGGTGCCTATGATGTCGTCGGCCTCGAAGCCCTCTTTTTCGTAAATGGGGATGTTGAACGCCTCGACGACCTGGCGGACCCGGTCGAACTGGGAACGCAGTTCGGGGGGAGTCGGCGGCCGGTGTGCCTTGTACTCTTGGAACTTGACGTGCCTGAACGTGGGTGCAGAGACGTCGAAGGTGATGGCGCAGTGGGTTGGCTCCCAGTCTGCAAGCGTTCTGAGTAGGGTGTTCAGAAAGCCGAACACAGCCCTCACCTCCTCGCCTGTGCGCTGGACATTGAGGGGCTGCTGGATGGCGTGCCACGCACGGTGAACGATGGCGTGGCCGTCCATAATGATAAGCAGGGGCTCCTTCGCCACCATGGGGACTGCTTGATCAGTGGCCACCGGTATTCTCCTGTAACTGGCGAGAGGGTTTTCCTCCTGGTGGTGCTGTCAGAGTACCAGGCTCTCCCCAAGGTACGCCAGCAGCATTTAGCCAGCTCGCAAACCGTATCCAGCGGTGGCTTGTGAAGCTCCGTTAGACGCCGGCGACGGCGCGAGTTTCCCTCAGCAGCGTCTCCACTTGCTCGGGCGACTCCCCCTCAGCGTAGATTCGAATCAGCGGCTCGGTGCCTGAGAATCGGATCAGGGTCCAGTACCCTCCTTCGAGGACGTAGCGAAAGCCGTCCCTGGTGTCGACGCTCTCGACTGGCCTGCCCCCAAGTGTGGGCGGACTGGCGTTCTTCACGCGGGCCAGGATTTCGTCTCGCCGTCGCGCGTCGAACTTCAGGTCCCATCGGTCGTAATGGTGCGGCCCCACCTTGTCGGTCAGCATCTCCAGTAGCTCGGATATGGTCTTTCCCGTTTTGACTATCATCTCCAGTATCATGAGGCCGCTCAAGATGCCGTCTCGCTCCGGGATGCTGCAACGAAAGGCGTAGCCGCCACTCTCTTCGCCGGCGAGCAAGGCGTCCTCCTTCATCATGGTCGGGCCCAGATACTTGAACCCCACCGGAGTGTCGAACACCGGCACGTCATAGATCTCTCCCAGCCGGTCTACCATGCTGGTCATGGTGATGGAGCGCACCAAAGGGCCTCGTCGGCTGAGCACCTCCAGCTGGTGAAGGCAAAGCAGCGCGAACGTCTGAAGCGTGGTAATGAACCGGCCGTGCTCGTCCACAAGGCCCAGACGGTCCCCGTCGCCGTCGGTGGCCAGGCCCACTTGGGCCGACTCTCGCGGAACCGCTTTTAGCAGGGCCTCCAGGTTACGGGAGATAGGTTCGGGCTGAGCCATGCCGGGGAAGGCCGGGTTCCGTTCGCCTCGAAGCTCTGATACCTTGGTCGAGCCGCCTTCCAGCAGTTTAGGGAAGTAACCGGCGGCGGCGCCATACATGGAATCGGTGATCACCGTCAGGCCCGAGTCTCTGATAGCCCCCAGATCGACCAGAGAGGAGACATGTCCTAGGTAGGTGGTCTCAGGGTCTATGTGGGTGAGGAGCCCCTGTGTCTCTGCGTCGGCCAGATCCATCCGCTCGAAGGTGCCTGAGACTTCGGCCGATCCGATGTACATCTCGAGTTCGGCCACGACCTCAGGGTCGGCGCTCCCTCCGTAGCTGGGCTTGTACTTAAAGCCGTTCCACTGTGGAGGGTTGTGGCTGGCGGTAATTACCACTCCGCCGCCGGCTCCCCGCGTGACCACGTTGTAGCTCACCACGGGGGTCGGTGCGGCCCTGTCGCAGAGGAAAGTGACTATGCCGTTGGCGGCGCTCACCTCGGCCACGGCGGCCGCAAATTGCTCGGATGCGAAGCGGGTGTCGTATCCGATGACCAGCCCCTTGGTGTCGAGGCCCTCTTCTCTGAGGAAGTCAGCGGTGCCCTGGGTGCATAGACGAACGTTGCGGAAGGTAAACTCTTCGGCTATGATCCCGCGCCAACCATCTGTACCGAACTTGATAGCCATCGGCTTCTTCTTCGCCTGACGGGACGTGGGCGGAGGACTAGCGGCCTGCGGCTTGGCCGACAAACGCCTCATTCCTGATCGCCGCGGCTTTGTCGGTCCTCTCCCACGATAGGTCCAAGTCGTCGCGACCGAAGTGACCGTAAACGGCGGTCTGTTTGTATATGGGTTTGCGCAGATTGAGGTCCCGGATGATCGCGCCCGGCCGTAGATCGAAGTGCTTGTCCACCAGTTCGACGATCTTTTCGTCCGGTATTTTATTGGTCCCAAATGTCTCCACGGAAATGGAGATAGGACGCGCCATCCCTATAGCGTAGGAGATATGGAGTTCAAGTCTGTCCGCCAGCCCGGCGGCCACCAGGTTCTTGGCGACCCACCGCGCGGCATATGAGCCGGAGCGGTCGACCTTGGTGGGGTCTTTGCCCGAGAACGCACCTCCTCCATGGCGGGCGACGCTGCCGTAGGTGTCCACGATGATCTTCCGTCCTGTGAGTCCGGAGTCGCCTACGGGCCCACCTGTCACAAATCGTCCAGAGGGATTCACCTCATACCGGGTCCGGCGGTCCCGCAGAGACTCGGGTATCACTACTTTGGCGACCTGCTCTATGAGATCGTGCTCTATCACCGACTGGCTCACCTCCGGATCGTGCTGGGAGCTCATGATCACGGTGTGTACCCTTTTGGGCACGCCGTATTCGTACTCTACCGTCACCTGAGACTTGCCATCGGGACGCAGGTAAGGAAGGAGTTCCTCTTTCCTGGCCTCGGCCATTCGCCGACAGATACGGTGGGCCAGGGTGATCGGAAGAGGCATCAGCTCCTCGGTCTCGTTACAGGCGAAACCCACCATCATGCCCTGGTCTCCGGCCCCCAGAGACTCCACCTCATAGCTGTTGTCTCGGCCCTGATCTCTGACCTCCAGCGACTCGGACACTCCTTTGGATATGTCCTGCGACTGCTCGTGGATGGACACTGTGACCCCACAGGACTGGTAGTCGAACCCGTAATTGGAGTCTATGTAGCCCGCATCTCGAATGGTGCGGCGGACGATGGCGGGGATGTCCACATATGTTGCGGTGGTGATCTCCCCCATCACCAGCAACAGGCCGGTAGTGCAGCAGACCTCGCACGCGACACGAGACATTGGGTCCTGTTCGATCAGCGTGTCTAGGATCGCGTCGGAGATCTGGTCGCACAGTTTATCGGGGTGTCCCTCCGTCACGGACTCGGACGTGATCAGAAAGGACGAGGCCCCGCGGAAGCTATGGTCCATTGTGGTTCCTCCAGGAAATCGCGTTACTTCTGCTATCTGTGGGTATTCGCCAAACCCCTCGATTCCTGCCTTTCAGGTCGCTCAGGTGCCCAGCTCCCAGCTCGCCAGGTACTGCTCCTGCTCCTGGTTCAAGGTGTCGATGGCGATTCCCATCGAGCTCAGCTTCATCCTTCCGACCTCTTGGTCGATCTCCGTTGGCACAGGGACCACCTTGGGCTCTATTTCGCGCCCGTCCTTGCTCAGGTACTCCACCGACAGAGCCTGGTTGGCAAAGCTCATGTCCATCACCGCGGAGGGGTGGCCTTCGGCTGCGGCCAGGTTGATGAGGCGTCCCTCACCGAGCAGGTGGATGGATCTGCCATCCTCAAGGGTGTACTCGTCCACGAAGGGGCGTACTCTCCGTTTGCCCTTGGCCATTTCTTCGAGCGCCTCGATGTCGATCTCGACGTTGAAGTGGCCGCTATTTGCGATGATGACGCCGTCCTTCATCACCTCGATATGCTGTCCGCCGACGGCCTTGAGTCCTCCGGTCAGGGTGATGACGATGTCCGCTACTTTTGCGGCCTCGTTCATGGGCATCACCTGGTGGCCGTCCATTGTGGCCTCCAAAGCCCGGATGGGGTCTACTTCGGTGACTACGGTGTGGGCGCCCATGCCCCTGGCGCGTGTCGCCACGCCTCGTCCGCACCAGCCGTAACCGCAGATGACAACGGTCTTGCCGGCCCACAGTACGTTGGTCGCCCTGGTGATGCCGTCCAGCGTGCTCTGACCGGTCCCGTACCGGTTGTCGAAGAAGTGCTTGGTGTCGGCGTCGTTGACGGCAACAATGGGGTAGCGTAGCTTGCCAGCCTCCGCCATGCTGGTAAGGCGTATGACCCCTGTGGTGGTCTCCTCGCACCCTGCGAATACCTCGCCGAGTCGGTCCTTGCGCTTGGTATGGAGCATCGTCACCAGGTCCGCGCCATCGTCCAGCGTGATGTTGGGCTTGTGATCCAGGACGGCGTCGATATGTCCGTAGTAGGTGTCGTTGTCTTCGCCCTTTATGGCGTAAGTGGGGACTCCGCACTCGCCGGCCAGGGCAGCGGCCACCTCGTCCTGGGTGCTGAGCGGGTTACTGGCGCACAACGCTACCTCGGCTCCCCCATCTCTGAGAGCGAGGACGAGGTTGGCGGTCTCAGAGGTGACGTGGAGACACGCCGCTATGCGCAGTCCGTCCAGAGGCCGCTCCCTGCTAAAACGCTCTCGTATCAGGCGAATGACCGGCATCTCTCTGGCCGCCCACTCGATCTTATTAATCCCATCGTGGGCAAGAGAGATGTCCGCGAAGTCTCCTTTGATAGTGGTCGCCAAAATACCCCCCGATTCGTCAGGTGGACACAGGTCCAGTTATCTGCTGGACAGGCTGTTTCGAATTCTTCATTATTCTTTTAATGTATTGCGCCCCACCCCGAGGCGGCTGATCTCACCCGGCCTCCTAGACGTTCTGAAAGCGCTTCTTGTCTTCAGACTTCGTTTCGCCGGGGCAGCGACTCGCCGGGTTTCAGCGGATTGAACTGAGACAGATCGGCGAACGTCCTGTACCGGGCCTCGATATCCGCGTGCGTTAAGGCGCTGATCCGCTCAGCGCTGAAGCTTTCCACGGCAAAAGAGCCCATGACCGAGCCCAGCACGGCGGCCCGGCGAAACCCGTCCAGGCTCATATCCCCGGTCGCGGACAGGTAGCCCATGAAGCCGCCTGCGAAGGCGTCGCCCGCGCCGGTCGGATCGACCACCCGCTCCAGCGGAAAGGCGGGTGCAGCGAATATCGACCCCTCCTTGAACAGGAGCACGCCGTGCTCGCCGCGCTTTATAACTACCGTGTGAGGGCCGTCCATCCCAAGAATGCGTTTGGCGGCCTTGGTCAGGTTGACCTCGCCCGATAGCTGTCGCGCTTCTCCCTCGTCGAGGAACAGGACATCTACCGCCTCCACCGCCTGGTCGACTTCGTTCCTCTTGCCGTCTATCCAGAAATTCATGGTGTCCATGGCTACCAGCTTCGGGCGCTTCTCCATCTGGTTGAGCACGTCTAGTTGAAGCTCCGGGTCGATGTTTGCGAGGAAAACATATGGCTGGCGCTGATGGCCTGGTCTCAGCTTGGGAGAAAACTCGGCGAATACGTTAAGCTGGGTGTCCAGGGTCTCGCGGGTGTTCACGTCCTCCGTCTGATATACGCCCGACCACCGGAAGGTCTTGCCGCGCTTTCGGTCCAGCCCCGACATATCAACCCGGTGCGACTCTAACAGGTTGATATCTGAGGTGCGGAAGTCATCGCCGACCACCGCTACTATGCTCACTGGTGTGAAATAGCTGCTGGCTATGGAAAAGTAAGTTGCGGACCCTCCCAAGGTATCTTCACGGCTGCCCGCCGCGGTCTTAACTGAGTCATACGCGACGGAGCCCAGTACAAGTACCGACATTTTTTGCCTTTGATTTCAAGGTCCCCATTGATCCGTGGGCCGTGCCTCACCTTATGAGGCCTTGGTACCTGACCCAGCCTTCAGTTTTTCCTCGCGTTTTTTGGCCTTCTTGCGGTGTTTACGCCAGGCTTCTCGTTTACGCTTGTTCATAGTCTTCTGTTACTCACAGTCGTAGCGGATGTTTGCAACGTGGCATACTCCTCGCAGGGCGCCACCGGCCTCGACCTACTCATCGGCCCCATAGCTGGTCGGAAGCTCCTTGGCTATCCAGGCCCCGGTGCCGTCCTCGATGTTGTACAGGTTCTCTGAATCCAGGCCCATTGCCGCGGCCATCTCGCACGCCAGACCGCTCCTCACTCCCTGGGAGCAAATGAACAGCAGCTTCTTGTCGGTGGGCAGTTCATCGATGCGTGCCAGCACCTCGTCTACCGTGATGAAGAGGGCGCCCTTGACGTGGCCTTCGGCGTACTCATCGGGACGCCTCACGTCCACGATGACTACGTCGTCGCTGCCGTACATCTCGTCCGCCTCGTCCAGAGTGACCCGGTAATAGGGCTCGCCTGGTTCCTGCCTGGGCATTACCTCACCTCCACCGTTTCCGCCAGGTAGTTGCCGATAATCGCCGAAAGCCGCTCTCTAGCGCTCGCGGGTATCAGATCAGGACTGGTAATTATGGCGTCCTTGAGGGAGGAAGCGCATGCGCACCGTCTCGCGGATGGAATTTCCGAGATGAGCGCCTTCAACACCCGCTGCGAGGTCTGGGCATTCTTCCTGAGATTGTCCACCACGAGCTCGACCGAGACGGTCTCTTCCGAAAGGTGCCAGCAGTCGTAGTCGGTGACCAGCGCCAGAGTGGAGTAGCAGATCTCCGCTTCTCTAGCTAGCTTCGCCTCTGGAAGTGCCGTCATTCCCACTACGCTCGCCCCCAGGTTGCGGTACAGATCGCTCTCGGCCCTGGTGGAGAACTGGGGACCCTCCATCACAACGTAGGTGCCACCCACGTGAGGAGGGGCGTTCTGATTCTGGGCCGCACGAGTCAAAGCCGCACTGAGATCGGGACAGAACGGGTCGGCGAATCCCACGTGCGCGGCGATGCCCTCTCCGAAAAAGGTGCTAAGGCGGCCTTTTGTTCGATCTATCAACTGGTCCGGGATGAGCAGGTCCAACGGTTTGATATGCTCCTTGAGGCTGCCCACCGCGCTAACGGATACGATGCGCTCCACGCCGAGGCTCTTTAGTGCGTAGATGTTGGCCCTGGCCGGAATCTCAGATGGCAGGATCCGGTGTCCCCGGCCGTGACGTGGCAGAAACGCCACGTGAGTATCTTCGAGCACTCCGATAATGACGTCGTCGCTGGGGGGGCCGAACGGCGTGTCGACGTGGATAGCACGCGTGTCCCTGAGTCCGTCTATTGTATAGAGCCCGGAGCCGCCTATGAAGGCGAGACTAGCCTCACCCACCGGCGTCCTCCATTATCTGGCTGAGGCCCGAATGATATGGCTCACGCACTACACCGCGCTCGGTGATAATGGCGGTCACGTAATCGTGGGGAGTCAAGTCGAAGGCGGCGTTCAGCACGTCCACACCTTCGGCCGCCACCCGCTGTCCTGCGGAGTGCGTTACCTCTTCGGGGTTCCGGCACTCGATGGGAATCCAGTCTCCGCAGGTCTGGCTCATGTCTATGGTGCTGGTCGGCGCGGCCACGTAGAAGGGCACGCTGTGCTCCTTCGACAGGACCGCTAGGCTGTAGGTGCCGATCTTGTTGACGACGTCGCCGTTGGCGGCGATTCGGTCCGCTCCCACGACCACGGCCTGCACCAGGTGGTTCCGCATGAGATGGCCGGCGGTCGAGTCGGGGATCAACGTGGTCTCGATCCCGGCCCTGGCCAGCTCCCAGGCGGTGAGCCGGGCACCCTGAAGCAGAGGGCGGGTCTCAGTAGCGAAAACCCTCAGCAGCCTGCCGTCGTCCCATGCGGTCCGTATGATGCCCAGAGCGGTCCCGTAGCCACCTGTGGCCAACGCCCCCGTGTTGCAGTGGGTGAGAACCGCGGCCTCGTTGGGGATCAGCTCGGCGCCGTAGCGCCCCATCCTTCGGTTGGCCGCCTCGTCCTCCTCCTGAACGCGAATGGCTTCCGAAGCGATGACCTCCGCCATCGTTTCTGGAGAGCCGGCGTCGCGGGCCGCACCCAGAACGCGCTGGACCGCCCAAGCCAGGTTGGCGCCCGTGGGTCGAGCAGCGATAATCTCCTGAGCGGCCTCCATCAGCCGGGCGAGGAAGTCCCTGGGAGGCAGGTCTGTGATCCGCTGCGCCGCCAGCGCCATGGCGTACGCGCCGGCCACTCCGATGGCGGGCGCGCCCCGGATGCGCATCTGCTTGATGGCATCCACAACGTCCTTGTAGTCGGCCAGCTCTAGCCAGAGCTCCTCTGCAGGGAGTCGCGTCTGGTCGATCAGCCTGACCTTGCCTTCATCCCAGTAGATGGGCCTGAAATCTGTTATCTCGACTGTGCTCATAAACCGTCCGTCAAAACAAAAAACTTCTCCGGCCGGAGAAGTTCTGTGAACCCAGGCTTCGCTCTCATCTACCAAGCGCCTTGCGCTCGACGGAATTGGCACCGTATCGAAGGTCTAAACCCTCCGACCGGTTGCCGGGCTTCTCCGGGCCGGTCCCTCCGCCTCTCTTGATAAGAGCGTGAACTGTTCGCTTTCGCCTGACCCGAATAATGCTACTATCCGGTAGGTACGGTGTCAAGAAAATGGGGGCTTGGCTATTGTCCGCGAACGGTAGCATTATTCCAGGGAGACTTCACTATGATCATAGCCTTTGGCTCAATTGCCGTCAGTATCATGTTTGTGTCTTACTGGCTTGAGCCTCATTCTAGGTGGTTTGTTCTGGTGTTCGCCGTAGCTAGTGCATTGACTGCCGTTTACAGCGGTTTAGTGGCTGCCTACCCCATTACGGTGATTGAGGCTCTGTGGTCAGGTGTGGCCCTACGGCGCTTCACCGTTCGTTCCCGTATCGAACTTGCGGCCTTCCCACATTAGGACATTACTGGAGCCTTGGAGGTATCTACTTCAGCCTACCCCACTGGGGTAGAGAGCCGCCGATGAGGGGTAGGGTGTAGTCGACGAAGCTTGGCGCGACGAAGTAGTTGGACGGCTCCAGGTACTCCTCTGGCATCGCCCTCACCCGGCCCGCGACGTCCGCCAGAGGGGCCAACCCCGTTGAGCACGTGTACTCCTCGCCGGTCTCTCGGACCAGGGTGACCATCTGGTCGGTATGCCCCTCCAGCGCGTAGCGTACCGCCGCCCGCCCGGCCATCTCCGCCTCATGAGCGTCGGTTCGTGATATGCAGGCCATCATCGAGCGCTGGATGGTGCCCGGCTTCTCGTACCTCGCCCTCACATTCATGTGCCGGCTGACCAGTCCGGCGAGGTAACGGCCCGCACCGTCGAAGTATGGGTGCCCGAAGTCGTCGATGTACCATGGCTCCTGGTCACCTCCGAGTACGCCGGATGCGCCCCGGGTGTTCTCCGCGACCACCGCGACGGCGAAGCCGTAACGCCGGTAGGCATCCTCTACCTTAGCCAGGAACCGGTCCTCGTCCACCGGGAACTCGGGCACGCAGATCAGGTGCGGCGCGTCTCGCTCGTCCCGCTTCGCCAGCACCGAAGAGGCCGCCAGCCACCCGGCGTCTCTCCCCATCACCTCGATGATGGTTATGGGCGCCGCGATACCCATGGCTTCGGCGTCGCGTCCAGCACCCATAGTGGCCAGGGCCACGAACCGGGCGGCGCTGCCGTAGCCCGGCGAGTGGTCGGTCAGCACAAGGTCGTTGTCGATGGTCTTGGGGACGTTCATCACGACAAGGCGCTGGCCGGCCTGCCCGGCATCGGTGCTGAGGCGGTGTCCCGTCTCCGCCGAGTCGTTGCCTCCGATGATGAACATGTACCTGACGTTATTCTTGGACAGGACCTCGAGTATGGGGGCGATGTCCTCGCTGCGGAGCTTGCGTCGCGTGGAGCCCAACGCGGCTCCAGGCGTGCGAGAGATGCGTGCCCAGGCGGCTTTAGACCCGCGATCTAGATTAATCAGGTCGTCGCGTAGCAGCCCCTCCAGCCCGTATCTAGCCCCGTAAACCTCGCCGAAGTTTTCGCTTTCCAAGGCCTCGCGCACTACACCGGCAAGGCTCCGATTGAACACCGGAGTGCACCCGCCGGACTGGATGACCAGGGCGTTATCTTTGATGTTTTTATTGCTCAACTGCTTGCTCAACCCGCCGGTTGGAGTTTAGGGAAATGGGCCTCTTGGCGCGTGTCCTCTTCCTCAGGGTAACTGTTCTCATCCGACTCGCCCGGACCAGGGGATCGGTGCTCCCCTCAAGCCCCCGGCAAGAAGGTCGAAGAGGGACGCTTGGGCTGAGGTCCGCGCTCCTTGCCGGCGAACCGCCCAGGATCGAACGCATCAATTGGGATATCGGGCGACCTCTTGGTGACCAGGTCCGCTGTGATTCGGGCCATGGATGGTCCAAGGAGGATTCCTTTGCGTCCGGCGCCCGTGACCATGAAGACGCCTTCCCAATTAGGCACCTGACCGAGTACGGGCAGCCCGTCGGCCGATACGGGCCGCAGGCAAGCCGTCTGCTGTACCAGTTGGGCCTGGTCCAGGGATGGCGCCATCTTGAGAAGCGAGCCCATGATGTCGTCGCGGGCCTCGGTGGTCGTGCGTGCGTCGAAGCCGGCCTCCTCCTCTGTAGTTCCCGCCCACAGCAGTCCATCAGGTTTGGTAGTGGCGTAGTTCTTGGACCAGCCGATGGAGACTTGGAAGGGTGGGCCGGGGTCCCTCAGCCGTATGATCTGGCCCTTGAGCGGCCTCACGTCGATTGGGGTTCCCAGCCATGACGAACACTCGCCGCTCCAGGGGCCCGTCGCAAGCACCACCTGCTCACAGGGGATCTCGCCGTTGTCCAGAACGACGGCGCTCACTCGGGCGCCGTCCTTTTTCAGTCCCTTGGCGGTCCCGCTGTGTATGATAGCCCCCGTCTTCTCGGCTGCTTGGGCCAGGGCCAGGACGAACCGGTAGGGTTCTACCTCCGCCATACCCTCGGCGAGCGCTCCGCCAAGGGCCTCCGGGGAGATCCTTAGATCGATGGACTTGAGTGCTGGGCCGTCGATCCACCGCACATCGAAAGACCCCTGCTGGCGCTGCCACTCCACGGCGTACTGGATCTGCTCGGCTTCGTCCTCGGTGAACGCCAGGCCCAATGTGGGCCTTATCCGGAACTCGGTGTCGACCCCCGTCTCGGCGGGCAGCGTCTCCGCTAGTTCTTGGTGAAGCCTGAACCCCTCTTTCGCCAGCGAGTCCACCGGCCCTGGAATGCCGACCCCGCCGAGGGGGCTCAGGCCTCCGTACGCGAATCCGGAGGCGTGGCTGCCCACGGAGTCCCGTTCCACTACCACGCACTTGACGCCGCTTTTACCGAGAAAGTAGGCGGTCCCAAGCCCGGCGATGCCGCCTCCCACGACGACGACTTCGGCTGATGTGGTCGCCATTTACTCCTTTTTCTCCGGGAGTCCAGCGGTCCCTCTCAAGGCCCAATGGTAGGTTATCGGGACTCTTTGTTCAACGGTGGTTACGCCGGCACCGCCGGGGTGGAAAGAGGCGCTCTGTGGTGCTAGTCCTCGGCCGGGCCGCATGGCCGCAGCCGTCATAGAAGGAGCTAGGGATACTCTGAACAAGTCCGTGGATTATGGTGGCATAGTACCATGACAAGTGGAGACGAACTGACTAAGGACGGGAGCAAGAGTAGATGAACCAGCCGACATTTGCGGACCTGGAGTACGAGTGTAAGAAGCGCAAGACTCGGCGGGAGCTGTTTCTGGAGCGCATGGACGGTCTGATACCGTGGGGACAGTTGGAGAGTCGCATTCGACCATACTATCCCGAGGCTGGCCGAGGCCGGCATCCGTATGAGCTGTCGGCGATGCTTCGCATACACTGCGTGCAGCTGTTCTACAACCTGAGCGACCCTGGGATGGAAGACATGCTATACGAGGTCGAGTCGGTGAGGCGATTCGTGGGCCTGAGGCTGTCGGGCCCTCTGCCTGACGAGACGACGATCCTGAACTTCCGCCACTTGCTGGAGGAGCACGATCTTGGCGAAGGTCTGTTCAAGACCATCAACGTCCACCTGGAGACTCAGGGGCTTCGTCTTCGGGAGGGGACTATAGTGGACGCGAGCATCATCGAGGCGCCGTCGTCGACTAAGAACCGTGCCCGGGAGCGTGACCCAGAGATGCACCAGACCAAGAAGGGCAACAAGTGGAGCTTCGGTATGAAGGTGCACATCGGGGCGGACGAAGAGACAGGGGTGGTGCATAGTGTAGCTATGACATCAGCGAACGTGCATGACGTGACCGAAACTCACCGGTTACTACACGGTGGAGAGACGCGGGTGTGGGGCGATGCGGGGTATCAGGGAGTCGATAAGCGGGAGGAGAACCGAGAGTTGGATGTGGAGTGGCGCGTGGCGATGAAGCCCGGTCGGCGTCGGCAGCTAGCACCTGAAAGCGAGGAGGCGTTGGCGGAGAAGCGCAAGGCGTCGGTCAGGGCGAAGGTGGAGCATCCGTTCCTGTATGTGAAGCGTCACTTTGGCTACGCCAAGGTGCGGTATCGTGGACTGGCCAAGAACACGCAACGGCTGGCGTTGCTGCTGGGGTTTGCCAACTTGATGACAGCCGAGCGCCACTTGGCGGTGTGACGAGAGAGAAGTGCGCCCAAATCAGGTTGATAGCGGCGACACGCCCCCGGCAGAGCCCGCTTTCGAAGCCCAAACAGACCCGATTTAGGGCCGCAACAGCCTGATGGGCCATCGCAAAGAATTGAACATCTTCGAACTACCCCTGCAATCAATTCAATCCAGCATATGAAGGGTTATTCAGAGGTTCCCTAGATAGGTGTGGTAACATTCCGGTGCGTATGCGAAGGAGGTTCTAGATGGTTGCTAAGACGTTGACCGGCGAAGAGATCGAAGAGCTTAAAGGGCTGGCCAGCGCCCACTTCTGGCCCCACTATCGTCAGGCTGGCGATGTATCCGAAGAGACGGGAGTCCGCCTGCTTCAAGAGGGCAATGGAGTATGGGTGAAGGACGTCAACGGCAAGCGGTGGATGGACACGTTGGCGGGGATGTGGCTGAAGAATATCGGACACGGTCGGAAGGAAATCGCGGAGGCGGTCTACAACCAGATGCTGGATATCAGCTACACCCCCGGCGGCTCCGTCAGTCCCGCCACGGTCAAGTTGGTTGCCAAGCTCGCCAGCCTCGTGCCGGACAAAGAGTCCAGAGTGTATCTGATCAGCGGCGGCTCCGAGGCGGTGGAGACCGCCCTGAAGATGGCCAAACATTACCACACCAACAACGGCGAGTACACTCGGTGGAAGATCATCAGCCGCAGAGGCTCCTATCATGGCGCCACCCAGGCGTGCATGAGCCTGGGTGGCGGAGCGGCGGTCGCCCACTCGCCTAGCTGGGGGCCCATGGTGCCCGGCAACGTGCATGTGGCGACTCCCAATGAATACAGGTGCGTCTACTGCAGCGGTCGGGGAGGCTGCAACCTCGAATGCGCCCGCGACGTGGGTCGGGCCATTGAGCACGAGGACCCCGCCAGTGTCGCGGCTTTTATAGGAGAGCCGGTCTCCGCCTCCGCGGGCATCCAAATTCCCCATCCGGAGTACTGGCCTACGATACGGGAGATCTGCGACAAACACGGCGTTCTCCTGATCGTCGACGAGGTCATCACAGGGTTTGGCCGGACCGGCAAGATGTTCGCCGTCGAGCACTGGGACCTCAAGCCCGACATCATCACCGTTGCCAAAGCGTTGACCAGCGGATATCTCCCCATCGGCGCGGCCATCGCCAGCAAGAGGGTGGCCGATTCCTTCCTCGGCGATGACGATAAGAGCTTTATGCACCTGTTCACCTTCGGCGGCAACCCGGCCGCATCGGCCGCTGCCCTGGCCAACCTCGCGATAATCGAAAAAGAGGGCCTGGTGGAAAAGTCGGCCAAGATGGGAGAGTACCTCTATCAGCAGCTTCAGACCCTGTACAAACACCCCATCGTCGGCGACGTTCGGGGTGGCAAGGGCCTGTTAGCTGCCGTTGAGCTGGTGAAGGACCGCGATACCAAGGAGTACTTCCCCAAGGATGCAAACCTGAAGGGCAAGGTTCACAAGGCGATGTCTGATCGAGGCCTGATGGGACGCGCACAGGACGTGATCTGGTTTTCCCCGCCGCTGTGCATCACCAAGGACGAGATAGATCATCTGGTCTCTCAGTACGACCAGGTCCTCGACGAGGTGGAAAAGCAGCTTTAAGATCGGGCCGAGGGCCGCTTCGGGCATTCGGAGTGTCGGGTTGTTACGGCCTGCCGGGTGGCTCTGATTACAAGTCGGGCCACGCGGCCAGTGGCACATTTATCTCAAGCTTTTTGCCGCTTCGGCGGACGGTGATCGTGATCTCGTCCCCCGGCCTGAGGGTGTTAAAGTAGCTCACTATATCGGCCACCGATTCCACGGGCCTCCCGTCCACAGCGGTAATCACGTCTCCACTTCCGTTGGGGATAGAGCGTGGGTCCTCCACCATACCGGCGTTTTCCGCGGGGCTGTCCGGGAAGACGCTTGTTACGTAGACGCCCTTGTCTACGGGCAAGTCCGCGAATTCTGAAATGCGGCTGGTCACCGCCCTGCCGCTGATGCCCAGCCACGGGCGCCGGACCTGCTGGCCTGATTCGAGGTCTGGCAGTAGCGCTCTAACTATGTTGCTTGGGATGGCGAAACCTATCCGGCTCTGCACGGGCGAGGCGAGTTGAACGGCCGTTGTAACGCCGATGACCTCGCCGTTTGAGTTTAGAAGGGGCCCTCCCGAGTTGCCGGGGTTGAGCGCCGCATCTGTCTGGATCATGTTGGGAATGGGCCGTTGCAGTGCGCTGGTGTTGGCTCGCCCTGTTCCGCTGACTATGCCCACCGTGATGGTGTTGGTCAGCAGAAACGGACTGCCGATGGCAATGGCAAGCTGTCCAGCTTCGACCTCGTCGGAGTCCCCAAGGATCAGCGGCTCGATGTCGGCTATGTATTGAGGGTCCACCTTGATCAGCGCTATGTCGTCGGCAGGACTTGTGCCCAGCTTACTAGCGCCCACGACCCTCCCGTCGAACAGCCTGACGTCGATCCGCTCAGCATCGGCGACCACGTGATCGTTGGTCACGATGTGTCCCTCGTTATCGATCAGGAAGCCCGATCCAGAGCCGCTTGGGGCAAGTCCCTCCAGGAAAGGGCTACTCGTTTGAGTGGTCACCTGGAGCTCGACTATAGCGGGACTGGCCGACTCGAACAGAGAGGAAATCAGCTCCTCATCGTACAACGGAGCCGGTGTTGAGCCGTCGGGCCTAGCTTGATCCGAAAGCAGCAGGCCGAGCGCAACCCCCAGCATTAGGCCCACGACACCGAATGCTATGGCAAATAACCTGGGCGACCATGGCGGCTCGTGGGGCTCTTTTTCCATCAGGGATACACCTGGTTCGCCGCGGCACGTTTCAGGAGATCAAATCAAGGCCTTGCGATGGCCCAGCAACATGGCGGCTGCGATCAGTATAGCGGGTAGATGATGCTGTGCACACTTAGGGAGGCCGCATGAGCCCAGCGTCGTCTGACCTGCTTTACGATGGCGGGAGGAGGGCGGCGTGGCCCTTGGCTGCGGTCAGGCCGCACTACCTCCTCTTTGGGAACTCTAGGACCACCAGGATCAGCGTGGTCCCAACCGAGGCAACGATGTACATCCCGGCCCCTGCGGCCATGCCGATCGCGGCGGCGATCCAGATACTGGCAGCTGTGGTTAACCCTCGCACGTCGGCGCCGAATCTGAAGATTGTGCCCGCGCCCAAGAAACCGACGCCGGTAACGATCTGCGCGGCTACACGAGCCGGGTCTCCCCAACCGAATCCCATGGTGGAGATCATCGTGAAAAGCGCGGCCCCGGATGACACCAGGGCCAGGGTACGCGGGCCGGCGGGTTTGTCCGCGTGCCTTCGCTCGTAGCCTATGAGGCCTCCGAAGCCGGTCGCCAGCACCAGGCGAATGGCCATTTCCACCTCCTGGGCCGGTGTGAATCGGAAATAGTTCTCCATCCCTCGATTTCCGTTGCCCGCTTCAGGCCGTCGCCTTAAGAAAATCTCGAACCTCTTACCCAGTGGATGGTTCGGCCTAACCTCGACCATCTGAAACATCCCTTATTGCGCTTGAGACGGGCTCTCGGAGCACCCCAATGCGGTTTGAGCTCGAATGTTCCCTTGGTGGTTGACCACGGTCATTCGCGGGAATGACCGGTTTTTGGGCTGCGTTCGTCTGTCTACAGAACCGCAGCTATCCGCTCCTGCCCTCTCGGGGCAGGACTCGTCCCAAATTGCCCGCCAAATTGCCTGTTTCAGGGGTTGACAGCGGGAAGTAATCCCCAATAACATCGGTGCGAGCGGAGACGGCGGCTCGCCTGCCGCTTCGTGGCTTGAAGTCCGGTCCTAATTATCACAACACCTAAGCAGGGGGTTTTCCGTATGGCTACGCTGAGAAAGAGTGACGTAACCTCTCGAGTGGCGACGAAGTTGGGCGGTTCCAGGGCCTCAGGAGAGGCCGCGCTGAACGCAGTTTTGGACGCTATTACGGATGCGCTCCGTGGCGGCAACCGTGTGGTGTTGACCGGGTTTGGGTCGTTTGAGGTGCGTCAGGTAAAGGCCAGGAAGGTACGGCCGATAAGAGGCGGGGGTTCGCTGATCACAGTTCCCGCGCACAAGCGGGTCGGCTATACTCCAGGAGTTAATGTGAGCAAGGCCGTACAGCGATAGCTGCACCTTCTCTCGTTCGCTCGGATAACACAGTTCTGAAAATATTTCTAGCCTGCTCGTCGGCTGCGGCCTGTGGGTCTAATATCGTCTATTAGCTGCTGACGGGAACCGTTCAGCGTCCAGGCTGGCCGACATTGCGTTTCGTGGCGATGACCTAACGCCGTTTGTCTCTAGCGGTACGCAGTGATCCCTGTGCGGTCCCATTCCGCCTTTATCCTCTATGCCCGGACCATCCAGCCCAGAAAAGGGTGTAAGAGAGGTTCTCAACCTTCTCGAAGTATCCTACGAGTGGTTGGATATCGATCCCAGCTTCGCCGACACGGCCGCCTTCTGCGAGAAGTACGGCTACCCGCCGGAGAATAGCGGCAATACCATCATCGTGGCGTCCAGGAAGGAGCCTATACGATACGCGGCCTGTCTCGTACAGGCTTCGGCGCACCTTGATGTGAACCGCACCGTCCGCAAGCTCATGGGAGTGAGGCGACTGTCATTCGCCTCGGCCGAGCAGACCAGTGCGCTAACGGGCATGATGATAGGCGGTGTGACGCCGTTCAATTTGCCCGACGCCTTGCCGCTGTACGTGGATGAGCCTGTGATGGTCCTGGAATACGTGATACTGGGCGCAGGCAGCAGGTCCGCCAAGGTCAAAATCTCCCCGACGGTGCTCGAAAAAGTCCCAAACGTACAGGTCATTCCGGGGCTGTCGCGTACTCCTGAGCTATAGCCTGAGACTTGGCGCACCCTAAAAATGGGTTGCTGTGAGAATCCGCGTTCCCCCTCGATAAAAAGGCTGACCGATCGGTCAGCCTTTTTGACTATTCAAGATCGGCCGTTCTCCTGATTACGGCGGTCGGATACGGCTGTATCGTGGCTTTGGTGCCAGCTTGATATGGACGGTGGAACAAACCGTCCTTGGACCGCGTCTGTATATATGAGACATGCGGAAAACGTTTCACAGCAGAATCCGCGGGCTGTCTTAAGGAAAAGCCGGATATGAGTTCAAATTGGAGGTCCCATCGGGGACGCCAGCTAGCCCATGACCGCTCTGGTGGCTGTTATACGAAGCTATTGGGTGGCGTATCGTCGTATATATTTATAGGGACCATTTGTGGCGGGTATTGAATAAAGAGAGTTATACGCGTTCATAGCGGGTATATCCCGCTTAAGGAGGAGGATACGATGGAAGAGGTGAGGGTTATTACGGAAGCGGTTGGAGGTGCTAGTTACGATGGGTTCGACTTGGTCATAGGATCGGGGTTCTTCGCCGTATCTGGGGTGCTGGTCCTGGCCGGTCTAGCCGCCTTCTGGCGGGGTAGAGAAGCTATCATGTACGTGCTCGCTGGAGCCGTTCTTGTCGGCGGATTGGGCCTCGCCGCAACGGGTGCGCTGGCCATTGACACCGTGGAGCTCATCGACAACAGGGCCCTCTTCTTGGCGCTGATCTTCCTCCAGGCCGGGCTACTTGCCCTGACCTTCTGGGTGTCGATGCTTGTTGACTGCGCCACCAATGAATCGAGCCGTGGGAACAACAAGGTCGCGTGGGTGATTATTATCGTCTTCACCAACCTGGTTGGGGCCTTTCTGTATCTCCTGGTGCGGAGGCCACAACGTCTGGCGGAGGCTGCACGTCCGTCCAATTAAGTCGCCCCTTCTTGTCATGCACCATGCACAAGAAGGGATGGTAGGCGCTCCCGTGGCGCGAATAGCCGTACCGCGGTCAGCTTGACCCAAGGATAGAATATTCGCCTTGAGCGAGGACCTCGGCTCTAAGAGTAGGCCTTCGGACACCCGGAGGCCTACTCTTTTTGTGTGTCGCGGGTTGGTGAATGGCTTGGAGCCTGAATAGGGAGGAGCTCCGTAGGTCAGAGGGGGCTTTCAGACACATGAAAATCTAGTAATATTGCGACGGTGGAACCGCAGGCCCAGGGATGTAACTGCCTGCTGGCGTCCATACACCAGGGTAGACAGGTCTGGCCATCGAAGATATCAGGAGAGGACACAGGTGGGATTCGACCCGATAAATGTCTACGACTTTGAGGCAAAGGCCAAACAGGTACTGCCTCGCGATATATGGGACTATATAGCCGGTGGTACAGGGGATGAAATCACCCTCCGCAAAAACAGGGAGGCCTTTGAAAAGATATCCCTTCGCCCTCGGCGCCTGGTGGATGTCCGGAACCGCGATCTGTCCACCACCGTTCTTGGCCACCAGATCAGCTTTCCCGTTATAGTCGCCCCCGCGGATACTCAGAAGTTCGCCCATCCCGACGGAGAGCTGGCCACGACCCGTGCGGCCGGCGCCGCCGGCACCATCATGGCAGTGAGCACCGGCTCCGCCTATAGCATCGAGGACATTGCCGCGGTTGCCACAGGCCCTCTCTGGTTCCAACTCTACTTCTACAACAACGAGATGACCCAGATGTTCGTCAAGCGCGCCGAGGGGGCAGGGTACTCCGTTTTGTGCGTTACGGTAGACCTTCCCGTGCCTACCCCCAAGGAGTGCGACCTCCGCAACCGATACAAGCGCCCGAAGGGAATAGAGCTGGCTAACTTCACCGGTGAGTTTGTGGGGCCGGAGCTGGTACAAGACGACCCCGAGTTACTCCATAGCTACGCGCCCTCGCTCGTAACCTGGTCTGATATAAACTGGCTTCGCTCCATCACCGAGATGCCCATAGTTCTAAAGGGCATCGTGACCGCCGAGGACGCCAATCTGTGCGTTAAGAACGGGATAGACGGCATAATCGTGTCCAATCACGGTGGCCGTGCCTTGGATGGTGAAAGGCCCACAATCGAGGCGCTGCCGGAGGTGGTGGACGCGGTAAAAGGCCGGTGTGAGGTGTACCTGGACAGCGGCATAAGGCGCGGGAGTGACATCGTAAAGGCTCTGGCGCTGGGCGCCAGAGCGGTATTTGTCGGCCGACCCTTGTTCTGGGGCCTCGCGGTCGATGGAGAAGAAGGGGCGCGAAAGGTGCTGGAAATCCTGCGCCACGAGCTGGACCTATCGATGGCCCACTGCGGCGCGACCACCATCGCCGGTATAGGCCGAAGCCTGGTGGAGGTCCCCAAAAGGGTCTAGGGGAGTGCCGTTCAGCGGAAGATGTGAATTACCGTCACCAGGGTCGTTTTCACCCCATCGTGGGTGGTGTATACTAGCCGGGTGATTTCTGCGCTTGATGCCGGGTTGTAGGTGTTCCGGCTCGAAATGCTTAAGGAGGGGTCCGGTGGTAAGACGTACTAACGGTCAAGCCAACGGCAGAGTCCATGGGTTGATCGAGAAGCATCGTCCGGGGTGGACGCTGGATCAGGCGTTCTACACCGATCCGGAGATCTTCGAGCTGGATATGAAGAATGTATTCGGCAAGTACTGGCTCTACGCGGGCCATGTCAGCCAGATACCGAATCCGGGCGACTACTTCCTCCGGAACGTCCAGAACGAATCGCTGATCATCATGCGGGGCGATGACCACCAGGTGCGCGCCCTGTACAACGTCTGCCGCCATCGGGGTTCGCAGATCTGCTGGGAAGAGACCGGCCACATGGGCAACCTGGTGTGCCCCTACCACGCCTGGGTCTACAAGCGGGACGGATCACTTAAGCACGCCAGGCTGTTTCCCGAGGACTTCGACAAGTCGCGGTTCGGGCTCCACCGGGCGCCCGTGGAGGTCTTAGAGGGGTTCATCTTCATCAGCCTGTCCGACGACCCCGTCGACTTCGAGCCAGCTGGAAGCCTCCTCGGGGCGTACTTAGAGCCGCACGACATCGCCAACGCAAAGGTATGCCACACCGAGTACCTCGACATCAAGGCCAACTGGAAGGTCCTCGACGAGAACTTCCGCGAGTGTTACCACTGCGGCCCCACGCACCCTGAGCTTTGTTCTGCCTTGGCGTGGTCGGCTGGAGTAGGCTCCGACAGGCTTAGAGAGGAAGAGGCGCGGCTTATTGAGATGGCCAAGCCTCGATGGAAGGAAATGGGGCTTCCATTTGGTGACTGGCCCAGAGAGGGGACCGACGAGTGGTACTACGCGTCTCGCGTCCCCCTCACGGCCGACCACGATAGCCTCACCTTGGACGGTAAGTTGGTGGCGCCGCCGATGGGCCGATTCGAGGGCCCGGAAGGCGTTGGTTACGTGAGCACAGCCGTCCTTCCCACATTTAGCGTCGAGTTCAGTGTCGACCACGGCTTCATGATGTGTTTCACCCCTGTGACGCCGACGGTAACCAGGCTGCAGCAGCAGTGGCTGGTCCGTGGAGACGCGGTCGAGGGCGTCGATTACGACCTGGCGGAAGTGACGAAGTTGTGGAAAATAACAGGCCCGCAAGACTGGGACATCTGCGAGCGCCAGCAGGTCGGGATAAGCTCCAGCCGCTACCGGCCCGCCGCTTATGCCGATGAGGAGTCATGGACCGTTTCCTTCATAAACTGGTATTTAGGCCAGGTGGGAGGTCAAACTCAGCCGTTGGAGTGGGAACCTGCGGCTATTCGGTCCGGGTAATTCCCCCACCAGGAACCGGCGCAATCAACTGAGAGGACGAGGACGAGGCCCCTGAATTCTCAGGGGCCTGTCTGTTATGCAGGGAGTACGAGGGCCCACCCCGGACTTGCCCCAAGAGCGTGATGATGTAGAAAACAGGAGAGGGCCTCAGCATGGGTGGTAAAATCACCAGCGGGAAAAACCTACCCTACGAGCCGGAAAACACGGAGTATATAGACGTCGGGCCCATAACTATCGGCGTCGGGTACCGTGTGGTCAATGAGAAGGTCGTCATCGAAGCTCACGGGGCGGAACACCTGGCTGCCTCGAAGGCGCGAGGCGATTTCCAAGAGGATTCCGGGGTCGCAATTCATGTGTTTGAGGGCTCCGGCGGCGAGCTAACGGAGCGGCTGCGTTTCGACTGCTTCGCCAAGGGACCGCATTACCACTACATCACCCCTGAGCGCGATATCCAGGAGATCTGGGAGATGGACACCGTTGCCGACGGAGAGGCCCTCACGTGGGTGCTGGAACGTCTCAAGTCGAGACTACCGCAGTTGTTGTCCCATGCCGGAGCTACCAAGCTCGCCGGGAGGGTGGACCAGGCCGAGATCGAGGCCGCGATGCCCAAAGTGGCCGAAGCGGCTCAGAAGGCCATGGAGCGGGGCCAACCTGCGTAATAGCAACTGACGCCTCCAACTTCTAAGCGTGGGGATCGTGCGGCGGTGGTGACCAAGACTGAGGAGGTCGGACGATGCTTCCTGAAAACAATCTTGAAGGTAGAACTGCGATAGTTACCGGTGCGAGTAGAGGCATCGGCAGGGAGATCGCGCTGGTACTTGCCGAAGCGGGAGCCGACATCGTGGCGGCGGCCAGGACGAGAGCTGATATCGAGGCAACGGCCGCCGATGTTAAGGCGATGGGTAGGGATGTCATCTATATTGCGACCGACGTGACCAAGTCGTCGGACGTGGATGCGATGGTGGACCGGGCGCTGGAACATTTCGCAAAGATAGATATTCTCGTGAACGTTGCCGGAAAGCTCACGGTCCTCCCGGTGGTCCCGCTTCCCGACGAGACGCTGAGTCCGCCGGCGGTCGACAGAGAGTCGTCCACGCGCATGACCGATGAGGAGTGGCATATCATGCTCCAGACCAATGTTACGAGCGCTTTCTACTGCTGCCGCGCAATAGCCCCTCACATGATTGAGAGAAGGTACGGCAAGATCATCAATCTCAGCTCCAACGCCTCTGTCCAGGCCTATCCTATGGTCTCGAGCTACAACGCCGCCAAGGCGGGGGTAGACATGATGACGAGGTCGCTGGCACTGGAGTGGGCACCTTACAACATCTGCGTAAACGCTATTGCGCCGGGGGCCTATCGCACCGCCATGACCGAGCATATGTACAACGACCCTGTGGAGCTCCAACGGGAGACTGAGGGCATCCCATTCCGACGGTGGGGCGATTTAAGGGAGCTGGGAGTCCTCGCCGTTTACCTCGCCAGCGCCGCGTCCGACTACATGACGGGTCAGATAGTCCACATGGACGGCGGGATGACGGCTCGGTGAGCCCGCCTCTCGGAAGTAAGGGAGTCCCCGATAAGAGCATAGAGAACGTCGTTTTCGTGCTTGCGGATGGTGTGAGGGCCGACGTGCTCCAGGCGATGTCCAAGTCGGGTGACCTGCCGAACATTACGCGCGACATCCTGGCGGAAGGCTCATATCTTGAGGGGGTCACCGTTCTTCCAAGTGTCACGAACGTGGCTTACTTGCCTATGCTTACGGGGCAGTACCCCGGAACGGCCAACTTACCGGGCATCCGTTGGATGGACAAGTCCCGTTTCGCCTCCGGCAAGCTATTCCTTCATGGCCACCGTTCGTATATTGGGCTGTCTCACCTCCTCTTCAACGGCGACCTGTCCGATAACCTGGAAACATTGTTCGAGCTTTGCCCGGGTTCGCTGGCGGTGCGCAGCGACATCCACCGCGGGATTTCTCCCGGGCAGAATCGATTCCACGGCGCCGCGCTACCCTTTATGTTCTTGTCCCATTACCTGAAACGGGGGGATTTCGTAGATAGGATGGTACTGGGCAGCCTGTCCCGTGCGCTCCGGAGCAGGGACGGCAACTTTCCGCGATTCGTTTTTCTCCCGTTGATCGATGTGGATACCGCTTCTCATGCTCATGGCCCCCAACACCGTCGGACCATTGATGCTTACCGGCGAATCGACGGGTTGGTTGGTGCCATAGTGGACAGCCTGAGACGCAGCGGAGTCTGGGACAGGACTCATCTTCTGCTCTCAAGCGACCATGGCCATACCGAGACTGCCGCACACCTGGACCTCAGCCACCTGCTCTCGGAGCTAGGATACAGGGTTTTCGAGCACCCGCAGGTCTATTGGCGCAATATCAATGCCGCCGTCATGGTCTCCGGCAACTCCTTTGCGAACGTCTACGTCTCCTCAAGAGGGGAGTGGAAGAGGCCGTTGTTCGCCGGTGAGCTGGAGGACGAGCACCAGCCATTGCTGGATGCCCTATGCCGGCGGGTCGAAATAGAATGGGCCGCGTACCGGCAGGACGACGGAGCGGTAAAGGTGGTATCCGGTTCAGGTAAGGCCGTTTTGGGGAGGGAGGGTGAATCCTATATCTACGGCTATGAAGGCTCCGACCCCCTGCAGCTTGGCCTTCCGCGCACTACGATACACGAGTCCGATGCACTTGGCCTGACCGTGGGAACGCGGTTTCCCGACGCCTTGGAGCAGCTTTGGTACCTGTTCACCAGCCAGCGGGCCGGTGACATCGTCGTAACGTCCAAGCCAGGCTACGATCTGAGAGGCTGGCGCGAATGGCCCGAACACCATTCGTCGCATGGTGCGCTGTGCAGGGAGCACATGATAGTACCCATCCTGAGCAATCGTCCTCTCTCGTCAGAAGGACCGGTACGTACGGTGGACCTCTTCCGCACGGTGGTTGAATCGCTCAATCTGAGCCCCACCCTGCCCCACTTTGGACGCAGCCTGTGGTGACTAGTCCGGCATCGCGTCGCCGATTCGTGATGCGTCCGGCCGTGTTGCTGATAACCGCGACCTTGTTCTCCGCCTTGTTGTTTACCCTATTGACGTGGTGGTTGTTTCCTGACTGGTGGCAGCTGTCACTGTACTTCTGGTACTCCATCCCGGGCAACAGTTTTCTGTGGCTGCCCCATGAGCCGGCCGTTATCGTTGCGGGTGCCATCTATGGCCCTGCCTTGGCTGCATCCATCGGAGGGATAGCAACGATGCTGGCCTCCGTCGTCGACCACACAGTTTTCACGAGAGCACTTCGCATGGAGAGGGCCGCACCCATTAAACAGACGCGTATCATCAAATTCTCTGTGAAACTATTCAACAAGCAGCCATGGTGGACCATCGTCTTTTTCGCCCTCACTCCGATCCCTTTCTACCCCATCAGAATAATTGCTCCGATGTCCAACTATCCGATGGCGCGCTACGTTGCGGCCGTGGTCGTTGGTCGCGTACCACGTTACTATCTGCTTGCATTGGGAGGTTCCTGGGCGAGACATCTAACGTAGTTCTCTCCTCTACAGGAACACCAATCTCAACTAAAGCCTCTCTGGGAAATCAAGGTAAACATATCTACTGGATTGGGACCTCGTAGTATAGTGTGGTGATGGATTCCGAGACTTCCGCTGCGCCCCCTATCCTTCGTGGCTACCTGCATCTAGTCGGCGCGATTGCGGCTCCCTTCGCATTGTTTGTCCTTCTGTTCATCGCCGATTCACCACGTGGGGTGGTTGGCGCGGCGATATTTGGCGCAAGCCTCATCGCCCTGTATTCGACCAGTGCGATTTACCACATACTCCCATTCGGTCATCGCCATCGGGGCATGATGAGGCGCCTAGACCACTCAGTCATCTTCGTTTTCATCGCGGGGACCTATACACCGTTCGCCGTCAAACTCATGGGCGATGCTTGGGGTATCCCCGTTTTGTCAGTGGTGGGTGGACTGGCGGTAGTTGGCATCATCATCTCGTTGACAGCGCCGGCGGCACCACGTTGGATTCGCGTGGGCTTATATCTTGCGCTCGGGTGGGTCGGTGTAGTGGCCATATCCAAACTGATGACGGAACTTCCTTGGGAAGCCTTTGCTTTGCTCATCTTGAGTGGCATCCTCTTCTCGCTGGGAGGCGCGACGTATGCCATCCGCCGCCCCAATCCTTTCCCACGGGTCTTCGGATACCACGAGATGTTCCACGCGCTGCAAATCGCAGCCACGGCCGTGGTCTACTCGGTTGTGGCGGTTTATGTCCTGCGGTCGTAGGGGCACCTGCATGAACTCAAGGCCCTTTGACATGGGGTGGAAAGAAGTGACCCGCCTCGGACTCGAACCGAGAACCTGCTGATTAAGAGTCAGGTCAAGGCCGTTTCGCCCTGTGTTGTCCTGTCCTGCGTAGCCCCTTCCTGTAGGCACGGAGGGGCAATCGCCGTCCCGCTGCGGATAGTCTGGTATGGCCATGTATTGTCAATTTGGGCGGCAAAATGGCGGCAAATTCTCACGTCACCTGTGAGCGGTCTTCAATGGAGTGTTGCTACGAGGTAAGTGACGGAGAGGGTAGGGCTTAGACCTTGGAGAGTGGATGTGGGGATTGCGGTGACGGATTCATTTCTACAAAAGGCTCCATCTGGCGTTGACCAGACACCCTTGCGGAGAAGGATTAGCAATAAGCGGCTATGGAACGCCTCAGAGAGCTGGTGCTAACTAGCTTTCCCATTGCCCACCTAGGCTATACTGCCCCCAGAGGCAGGCTCATGCGGGATAAAGACTAACGGCTAGGAGTCCCATGGGGGTTATGCACAGCTGGGGGGCACAGAGATACAATTCGCTCCACGTACCTCAGGATAGGCTCATAAGCCCTTTGTAATTGTCGAAATGCTCAGCGTATCGAACATAAGCAAATCCTACGGAGACCAGACTCTGTTCGGTGATTTGACCGTAAACGTAGTGGCTGGCGAGCGTATTGCTCTGATTGGATCAAACGGCTCTGGAAAGTCCACCCTCCTGGACATTCTTGCCGGCGAAACTTCTCCAGACTCTGGCACCGTATCCAGGTCGCGGCACGTAGCAATAGGCTATCTCAAACAAGACCTTGTTCGGAATTCTGGGAAAACGCCCTTAGAGGAGGTGCTTGAAGAGTCTCCAGAGGTACAGGTTCTTCGAAACAAAGTCGATGACATCTATGAATCCCTTTCGTCTAAGCCTGATCCGGGCAAGCAGAATGAGCTGCTACGACAGGTCGGCCAGCTTGAGGCATCTCAGGAAGCGGCGGGTGGACGCTCCAGAGAGCATGAGTCCAAAGCAATCCTCTCCGGGCTAGGCTTCGATCAAAGCGAATTCTCGAGACCTCTCAACGAGTTCAGTGGTGGCTGGCTAATGCGCGTTGCGCTGGGAAAGTTGCTTTTCAGCAATCCGGACCTTTTGCTCTTAGACGAACCAACCAATCATCTGGACCTTGACGCAAATCTATGGTTCGAGAGTTTCCTAAAATTCTTCCCTGGGGGTGTGATCTTCACCTCGCACGACCGCGCTTTCCTGAACCAGGTTTCAACCATGGTGCTGGCAATCGAGCCAGGGGAGGTGGTGCGGTTCAGGGGCAATTACGATGACTACATGGTCGCACGCGAGCATTCACTGAGGATCAAACAGTCGGCCGCTGCCAGGCAGCAACGCGAGATCCAGAGGCAGATGCGCTTTGTAGAGCGTTTTCGCTCGAAAGCTCGGAAGGCCACCCAGGTACAAAGCCGCTTGAAGCAACTAGAGCGGGTAAAACTCATTCAGCTACCCCGGGCGACCAAGAGGGTTCACTATACCTTCCCGGAGCCATCCAGAAGCGGCGCAAAGGTGATCTCTCTTACTAACGTGAGTAAGGCATACGGCGACCACACCGTATACCGCGGTCTGAACCTGACCCTGGAGCGTGGTGACCGAGTTGCCCTGGTTGGACCCAACGGTGCTGGAAAATCTACGATGCTAAAAATACTCGCAGGGGTAATTCCCTGTGATGAAGGTGAGCGGCGGACCGGGCACAATGTGATAACAACTTATTACGCCCAGCATTTACTCGATCTTCTCAATCCTGAAAATACCGTGATCGAAGAACTCCAGCAGGCCGCACCACAGGAATCCGAGCAAAACCTACGACATATCCTTGGTGGGTTCCTGTTCAGTGGCGACGACGTCCGCAAGTCAATATCCGTATTGTCAGGTGGGGAAAAGGCGCGGGTTGCGTTGGCTAAGCTGTTGATTCAACGAAGCAACGTGCTCTTCATGGATGAACCGACTAACCATCTGGACATAGCGTCAAGGGAGATTCTCACAGATGCCCTCAGCGATTACCGAGGGACCATTTGCCTCATTACCCATGATCGCACCGTCATACGGCAGACCGCCAATAAAATCATTGAGATAAATAACGGCGAGGCAACTATCTTCCCAGGAGACTACGACAGTTACCTGCATCGAAAACAGCTACAAACCACCGAAGGCAATTCTGATTTTTCTGCCGATGGCGTCGGGGACAGCAAATCCAAGACAGGCCCTGTGCGCAACCGTTCTACCAAAGGACGTCGGGAAACAACCCGGAGTCTGGAAGACAAGATGCGTCGCGGTCTCGACAAGGAGGCCCGGACTCTAGCTACTCGTATAGAGAAAATCGATGCCACCTTGGTCGGCTACGAGGCTCAGATTACCCGGATGGAGACGCTGTTCTCCGACCCAGGCCAAATCGGCGACTCAGCACAGCTGCTCGAATTGGGAGAACAATATCAGGTCGTCAAAAACGAGTCGCAATGTCTTTGGAAGGAATTGGAGCGGTTATCGTTAGATGCAGAGAGGGTTGAAATCCAACTCAGGAACATTGGTGCGACAAAATAGCTATTAGTAGTCAGAGCATGTTCTCTATTTATGAGATTCGCACGATATTCGCCCCTATGTTGTGGACCAACCCAATGCAGTTGGAACCTACTGTCCAGGAGTACCATGGGGGATTAGGTACAACGGGGGGCATGGAGATTAATCTCAAACTCACAATATTATTCCTTCTCCCCGCAGCATTTATGTTGCTGCTGGTAGCTGGTCGTGGTCTCTGTAGCAGGAACTAGTATCAACCTCAACGGGTCATATTTTGCGACTATTGATTGCCACATTGTTTCTGGTTGTGTCGGGATTGGCCTGTAACTCGGAGGAAGACCAGTACTTGAGCGAGTTGGCTGAGTGGCACGTAAGCTCGCAAGCAGGTTTAGATTGGTATTTCCCAGAAATCCGCGAGCGTTTATTGGCGGAGTTGGACTCCCTCGAGCCACCATGGTCGTTCGGCGACAAACTACTCAGGCACGAAAGGTATGTGAGCGCCCATCGGATGTATCACTTGACAGAAACCGCGATGAGCGAATTGCAGGATAGAGGTTACGAAATACTGGGGCCATATCCAGACGATTATTTGTTGAGTTGCGAGTACTTTGACGTAGGACTCAGAGAGGAAAGATTACTTGAGGCTGCTGGCCTCCTTCAGCCGCTTAAAGACGCTTGCCATCCACGGTTCTTGGCCCGGAAGGAGCTGATAGCTGTGCAGGTCGATGCAGAGATTCACTGGTTGAAGTCCCACATAACCAAGGCTCGTAAAAGGCTGGCGCCAATCGCAACCGCCACGGCCGAAGCGCGTTTGACTGCGGTAGTTCGAACTTACGATTCGTTAATCGACCAAGACCCATCAAACGCAGAAGCCTTCTACGGTCGTGCAAACGCCTATGAGAATCTCGGGGAGCACGATGCAGCCCTGAGAGACTACGAAGAGGCAATTTCACTTAATCCGTTCCGACCTGATGATTCGCTTAGCGGCTACGTCAGCCGTGGGCGACTCTACGAAAAGCTCAACAACCTTGAACGAGCCATATCCGACTACACGGCTGCCATACTCTCGGACCCGGCTGATGGGTCTGCTTATTCCGCTAAGGCAGATGTCTACTCTGCGATGGGAGACCACGAGCGAGCAGTGGAGGATTTAAGTCAGAGTATCAGGCTGACTAACCTTGAAATAGTAGAGTCTAAAACAAGAAGAATAGCGGATACTCCCGACGATTTTCATGCATATCTGAATCGTGCAGATGCATACGAGCAAATTGGAGAGTGTCGGCTTGCGGTCGAGGATTATGGCGCAGTGATTCGACTGGCTGCGGATGATACGTGGGTACTATGGTCGGCGTACTCGGGTAGGGGATGCGGGTACGCGAAGTTAGGAGAATTTGAAAACGCAACTCGTGACTACGATAAGCTCGTTAACCTAGATGCCAAACTGTCATATGCTCAGCAAGGAGGGGTGAAAGTAATTATGAATGATTCAACTGAAATCTGGCGCTCCTTGACTCCGGAAGATATGTCAGACTGCTAAAGAGCCCGAATGGCAAGGTAGTCGCTAGAAGAATTTTCATAGGTGGGTCAAAATGATAATCGATGGTAACGCCTACTGCTTCCCCGCGAGAGACTGACCCGCCCCCAGCGGTTGTACCACTCATTAGGTTAGTCCGCCAGGGCTGTCACAGGCTAGCCGACTAGAAGGGTCTCGGGTGCTGTCGGTCTGTAACCTAGGCCACTGGAGGTCTGTTGAGGTTAGCTGGCCCCCATCCGTTGGACAGGATTGGGGTTCACCGATACATCGTGTGAGCATCAGTCGAGAACGAAGACTGGCCTTCCTCGCACTGCGTTCTCGTAATCCCTTCGATGGTTAGAGTCCGGCCATCTTCGGACACCTCAATCAGTACCACCCCTGTGACCGTGTCATCCCATCCCGACACGGCCGTCTGGCGCCGGACTTCAGCGCAGTACACCTCACCCGGGACTACCGAGCCCCACTCACGATTGACAATACCCTCTGCAACCGTCGAGATCCGATACATACCCGCTGGGATATCGGGTAACTGGCTTCCAATTTCCAGCTTGTGCACAGACTCATCTATCCAGTCTTCGTAAAGGTAAAGGCCTGAAGTTTTCCCTCCTCCCAATGAGGCCCATTCAGTACCTTTCCCATGGTCAGGGATGCTCCCGTCGGTGGGCGGTGGTATTGGCAACCACATCCCCATGGCAGTGCCCGGCACGTCTTGATTAAACGGACCGCACCTGCCCACCATCGATTCTAGGTATGCCGTCCTATAAGGCTCCGGGAAGTACTCTAGCGTACAGACAGAGTTCCCACCTGAGTGAACCCAAGGGTTAACGGAGTATCCGTAACTGCGATGCTGTTGGAGCTCCTCGGCCGTGAGTCCTAACAGCTGAAGACCTAAGTCAAATCCTGATGCGTAGCCGCTGGATATCCAGATGGGGGTTCCTGCGCTAATTGGAGGATTGATAAACATGTCCCATCGGCAATGTCCAACTTCTGTCGTTACCATTGCCTGTTCGGTTGTTGACACGGGACAGTCGGTCCACTCGACCGGAACGCCCCCCTTGAGCGTATCGAGGATTTCATCGACCGGTCTTCCAACATGGGACCAGAACAGACTGTAGCCTTCGCAGATGATGGTATACCCACTCCACTCCTCGTATGTCCCACCATCATTCGACTTCGTGACAGTCCGCCCGAAGTTCATGATGTAAATGTCCGCGGGGGCATACAGTTGGACCTGTTCTGTGGCAGGTACACCAGCCGCTGGAAACTCCACAGTGAGCTTCCGAGTAGCCCAGTACACCATGTGATTATGTGGGTATCCCTTGTTCTCCCAGAAGAAAGGGGTAGCATCTTCGGGGTCTACTACAGGGTGAGTGAATATGGAATCACCACAAGGTGGAAGCGGCTCACCATCTTCTCCAACCGTGGCCCGATTCCAGAATTCCTCAGACTCGCTGGGCGTCGGAATAGGGGTTGGACTCGGCGTCGTTGGGCTAGCAGTAGGAGTTGTGGTGGGCATCAGCGTCGGTGTTGGTGGAGGCGTAGGACTAGCTGTCAGCGGGGGCGGAGGGGTGGCCGTGCCAGTCGGTTCGGCTATAGGTGTGTACGGTGGAGTAGGAGTCGTGGTGGCTACAGGTAAAATCCGCACCACAGCTTCAGTTGTTGCGGTTGGAGAAGCCGTTTCTTCAGCGCCACTGCAGCTCACAGCCAGCATCCCGGCTACCCAAAATAGGAGCCAGAATGAGTGCATTCGCATGGCCAGAATTATAACAAAGTCGGCTCTAATTGACCGTGGAATGCCTTAAGCTTGGACGGGGGAATTGCGCTAGCTCGAACTCCCACATAATACCTTCATAGGCGGGAGAAGCTCTTGTCGTCGGGGTTGGGAGACTGGAGGGCCTTGACCGAGGCCATGAATACATTAGAGACAACTTAAGACCAAACGCGAGAACGACCTCGTTATGCGACGGAGAGGATTGGTGGAGACGGAGGAGGGTCTGTCTACACCTGATACACAAGCTGGCAGTGCTGGTGGCCGTAGCTTGAGCAGGGCCGAACTCCCCGTCCACTGGGCTTGGCCTCCCGAAACCTGTTGATGATTTGCTCGGGCGTGTAATTCCTTCTCGCCATGATCCCCCTAATTTCCGGCCCAGGAGCTCACCTTAGACCCGGACCCGTTTCCGGAGGGCAGGGTCAGTAAGGGAGCGCCCAGCGCGTGTCAACTTTGGCCGTGTGGCCGCTGTACCGGGACCTCAGACCTCGGCCGAGGCCCGGCTGCGTTTCTACTCCGCCGAGTGACGCCGCTGAAGACCTTCCCTCACAAGGACACGCAGTAACACTACCGCACCTAACAAGGTCGCCCCTAAGATGGGTTCCCAAGCCGTGCCGAGGAGGAGGCTCACGACTAGGAATCCACCATAGCCAATCCCTGTGGCGAAACCTGTGTTGCGTATGACAATGAGCGCCAGCAGTGCCACCCCCAAGGCGATGAGACCTGGGAAGGGTGCCAGCCCTATACCAGCGCCAACGGCTGTAGCAGCCCCCGCTCCTCCTCTGAATCTAAGGAAGAGCGGGTGCCAATGTCCGACCACAGCAGCGGCACCGGCAGTTGCTGCCACCTCAGGCACCACACCCAGGATATTGGCCACACCGAGCGCCAGGAATCCCTTCAGCATGTCGAGGAGGAGCACCACACCCCCGAGAGGTCGGCTGACTGTGCGGAATACGTTTGCAGCCCCAGGGTTGCGGGTTCCCACCATCAGCAGGTTGACACCTCGGGCCCGGGCGATAAAGTACGCCACCGGCACGGACCCCAGTACGTACCCGACGACAGTCGAGGTAGCCGTGGAGAGCAGATAAGTGTCCATCCAGAGCACGCCCAGCAGGCTACTTGATTTGACCCGGCCGTGGGCCCTTACCGGGGAGCACGCCCTTCCCTCTTCTCCTCCGCCACCAAAAAGATTTCCTTCTGGAGCACCCCGCAGCTAGGGTTACTCCGTAGCCAGAACGCCCATCCCCTTTTGGACCATCTTTTGGGGTTGTTGATTCCCTCACGTGCCCGGCTAGTATGGTAGCGAAGTTGCGTGCCGTCTCCACCTCGGCCCGAGCCGCAGCTATTTGTTAATCTCCTGCTAAGGTGAAGGGGTATCATGGAACTCCGAGTAGCTACCGACCGTGAAGACTGTGGGAGGGCGATGCCTTGGAGCTTACTGAGGGTTTCTTGTAACTTAGCCGAGCAACCTAACTACCGAAGAGGAAGAATATGCGTCGGGAAACAAGGCCCACCATACTCCTGGTAGACGACAACCCGCAAATCTGTTCGTTCATCAGGCCGGCACTGGAGGACAATGGACTCAACTGCATCGAAGCAGTGGACGGGGACGAGGCAGTGTACCAGAGGTAGGGAGTGACCCGCCTCGGACTCGAACCGAGAACCTGCTGATTAAGAGTCAGCTGCTCTGCCAGTTGAGCTAGCGGGCCAACGGCGACTTGAGCCATACAGCCTACGCACACCTTGGTGTCTCGTCGGTGTGCGCTAGGCGGATGGGCGAAGCTGGACAAATTCTAGCTTTTCGCCGTATCCACCGTCAAGGAGCTGATTTCTCTTTCGTTGACCGGTTCGGGGTCGTATGCTATGGTTGCGAAATCGTGCACATAGGCCTCGACACCCCGGCGGGACCCCATCCTTGACTCAGCGGCTTGCACACCTGTTGAAAAGTCCATCAGCCTTTCGAGGCGTGGCGACAGCAGCCCTCATCGCCGCCTTTGCCCAGGTGGTCCTGGGGGGTGTCGTTAGGGTCACCGACTCAGGCTTGGGCTGTCCCGACTGGCCGTTGTGTCATGGCCGCTTAATACCTCCGTTTGATTCCGCAACGCTAATCGAATACAGCCACCGGCTCTCGGCGTCCGTAGTTGGATTGCTGGTCCTGGCCACGGCGGTGCTAGCATGGACCGTGCACCGATCGGTAAGCTGGATCGTGCTCCCAAGCGCTCTTGGCCTGGTCCTGGTCTTTGTCGCGGCCGCGTTGGGAGGGGCCACCGTTCTCACCGAGCTGGCCTGGGGGTGGGTGCTGGTCCATCTGGCCGTCTCAGAAGGAGTTGTGGCGTGCATGGTGGTCGCGACGGTGGCCGGATGGAACGCACAGGCGAGCCCGTCACATCAGGACGAGGGCCCTGTCTACGATTCGAGGTTTAACAAGTTGTTGCTGGCCGCCCTGGTCGGGACCTTCGTCCTGGTGCTATCGGGGTCCTACATGGTGGGGTACGGCGCCGGTTCATCCTGCGCGACTTGGCCTCTGTGCCGGGGGAGCGCGTTCCCCGGCGGCGAGCCCTATCTGATACACATGGCGCACAGGTACTTCGCGGCGCTGGTGGGCGTGCTAATCGTTGCGACCGCGGTGTCGGCGTGGTCACGAAGGGCGTGGAGGCCGAGCCTGGGCTGGTTGGGGCTTGCCCTTGGTTCTGTGTTCGGAGCCCAGGTTGCAGTCGGCGCCGTTATGGTTTGGACGGGATTCGGCCAGGAAATGAAGGCCCTCCATCTCAGCATGGCTACAATGGTGTGGATCGCCTTGGTCTTTCTCGCGGCAGTGGTTTATACTCCACAGAGGTTTGAGATACGGAGTGTTGAGGCCTCTTCAAGGCGTATTTCCACGGCGGAGCGGTTGACACTTTGATTGCGCAAGTCACGGCGTCGCGGAGCGTTTTAGACGACTACATCGCGCTGACGAAGCCGCGCATCATCTCCTTGCTTCTCTTGACGGCCCTTTGCGCTATGTTTCTGGCGGCCGAGGGCGTGCCCGAGCTCTCCCTCATTTTGCTGGTCCTGGGCGCGGGCGCTATGGCCTCCGGTGGAGCTAACGCGCTGAACCACTGCCTCGAGGGCGATATAGATCGGGCAATGAGTCGGACCCGGGATCGTCCTGTCGCAAGTGGGCGGGTGTCGCCTCGTAACTCATTTCTGTTCGGCGTTGCCCTCAACGTCGTGGCGTTCGTAGTCCTTGGGTCGCTGGTCAATCCTCTCAGCGCCATCCTCACCCTGAGCGCTACGCTCTTCTACGTACTCGTGTACACCCTTGGCCTCAAGCGTACGACGCCTCAGAACATCGTGATCGGGGGCGCGGCGGGAGCGGTCCCACCTATGGTGGGTTGGGCCGCGGTCACCGGCGGGATCGACCTCCCGGCGGTGTACCTCTTCGCCATCGTTTTCTTCTGGACGCCTCCCCACTTCTGGGCCCTCGCCCTGCTGATAAAAGACGATTATGCGCGGGCCGGGGTTCCTATGCTTCCCGTCGTTAGCACCGTGGAGGAGACCAAGAGGAGCATCCTCCTCTACGCGCTGATTCTGATGGCGCTGACCACGATGTTCTTCACGACGGAGGCCGTAGGCTGGATCTATTTGGCTGCGTCCTCCGCCTTGGGCCTAGGGTTCATCGCTCACGCGTTGCGTCTGATGCGCGAGCCCGGGGTTAGGGCAGCAAGGGATGTATACTTGTACTCGTTGCTATATCTGGCGCTGCTTTTCGTGGCGGTTGCTTTGGACGGGGCCTTCGGAATCTAAGGCGCCTGTGGACTCGAGAGCAGAGCTGGGTGGAAGTGGTATGGTGGCATCGGAATGGATACCGGTCGCGCCGCATGTTACCTTGACTGGTATTCGACGGCTTTGTTAGATTTTAGACTTGTTCAAGGGTGGTTTAACGCTGCTGTGATCCGCGCCCCTATCAGATTTGTCGGCCTGGCGCTCCTGATTGCGCTTGTAGTCGTGTTGACCGGCTGCACTCGTAGCCACCCCCAGTCCACCTTCGATACCTATGGGCCGGTTGCCGAGTCGCAGCTCAACCTCTTTTACCTCATATTTTGGGCCGCGGTTTTAGTGTTCGTGGTTGTGGAGGGTATCCTCCTCTACGCCGCGATACGGTTTCGCCGCAGACCCGGCCAGGGTGACCCGGACCAGATACATGGTCACAGGAAGCTCGAGATCGCTTGGACTATCGCTCCTGCGATAGTCCTCGTGGTAATAGCCATCCCAACCGTTATTGTAATCTTCGACAACCTTAATGCCCCACCGGAGACTGAGCTGACTGTCGAGGCGATAGGGCACCAGTGGTGGTTCGAGTTTCGCTACCCGCATCCCGCCAACCCCGATGAGGAGATCGTGACGGCCAACGAGCTGCACATACCGGTCGGCGAGCCGGTGTCGGTCAACCTCGACTCTGTTGACGTGCTCCACAGCTTCTGGATTCCCAAGATCGCCGGCAAGGTGGATATGGTCCCCAACAACAACAATGAGATGTGGATCCAGGCGGACGAGCCGGGCGAGTATTTCGGGCAGTGCGCCGAGTTCTGCGGCGAGGCGCATGCCAACATGCGGTTCAGGGTCATCGCCCAGGCGAAGCCCGAGTTCGACGCCTGGCTGCTGGAGCAGGCCTCTCCCATGATCGAGCCCCTGGAGCCGCTGGCGCTGGAAGGTCAGCAGGTGTTTAGTTCGGCGGGCTGCTCGGGCTGTCATGCTCTTTCGAGCACCGTGAATCGTCCTCCAGAGGGGTCGACACTTAAGAGAACTCCGGGCCGCGTTGGACCGAATCTTACCCACTTCGCCAGTCGTGGACAGATGGCTGCGGGCATCATGGAGCAGGACCCTGAAAACCTGCGAAGGTGGCTTGAGGACCCCGAGGCGGTCAAGCCGGGCAACATCATGGCCAGGGATGCAAGGGTATTCACCGACCCTGACGAGGCTCTGACAGAACCCGAGATCTCCGCGCTGATAGCTTTCCTTAGAGGTCTGAGATAACGTTTATCATGCGGTGGTATTGAAGTATAATGCTAATAGCCTTGCGAGATTCGAGCCGTAGCAGGAGAGGTCCTGGATGACCGCGCTCACCCTATCAATACCCCGGCCTACGCATCCCACGGGCGTATGGGGCTGGATAACCACCATCGATCACAAGCGGATCGGGATCCTCTACGGCGTCACCGCGTTCATAATGTTCATCACGGGCGGCATCGAGGCGGCGGTAATGCGCTGGCAGCTCTCCCGTCCAGAGCAAGACTTCGTGTCGCCTGAGATATACAACCAGCTATTCACTATGCATGGGACCACCATGATCTTTCTGGCGATCATGCCCATGGGCGCGGCCTTCTTCAACTTCCTCATTCCCTTGCAGATCGGCGCCAGAGACGTGGCCTTCCCCCGGCTCAACGCCTTCAGCTACTGGGGGTTCCTGGCGGGCGCCATCATTCTGAAGCTTAGCTGGTTCACAGGCGGCGCGCCCAACGCCGGCTGGTTCGGGTACGCCCCCATTACTGGGGAGGCCTACAATCCGGGGCACGGCATCGACTTCTGGATCGTCAGCCTGCTGATCCTCGGTATAGCTTCACTCGCGGCGGCCTTTAACTTCATAGTCACCATTATCAACATGCGCGCCCCGGGCATGACACTGATGCGCATGCCCCTTTTCACCTGGATGACCCTTGTGACCGCCTTCCTGCTGGTCCTCGCCTTCCCGGTGATTACGGTGGCGTTGATCGAGCTGATGTTCGACCGCTTCTTTGGGACCAACTTCTTCGTCCCGGCCCAGGGCGCCAACCCGATCCTATGGCAGCATCTGTTCTGGGTCTTCGGGCACCCCGAGGTGTACATCCTGATCCTTCCCGCCATGGGCATTGTCTCTGAGATAATTCCCACCTTCTCCAAGAAACCGCTGTTCGGCTATCCAGTGGTGGTGCTTTCGGGCGTGATCATCGGGTTCATGGGGTGGATGGTATGGAGCCACCACATGTTCACGTCGGGCCTTGGCCCCGTGGCCAACTCGGTATTCGCTCTCACGACCATGGCAATAGCGGTGCCCACCGGCGTGAAGATATTCAACTGGATCGGTACTATGTGGCGGGGCTCCATCAGCTTCAGCACGCCGATGCTGTTTGCGCTGGGCTTTGTCTCGCTGTTCATCGTCGGCGGACTCAGCGGCATAATGCACTCAGCCGCGCCCTCCGATGCCCAGCAGCAGGACACCTACTTCATCGTGGCCCACCTCCACTACGTGCTGTTCGGCGGAAGCATATTCGCGCTGCTCGCCGGGGTCTACTACTGGTTCCCAAAGATCACCGGCCGCCTGATGGACGAGAAATTCGGGAAGATGACCTTCTGGGCCATGTTCATCGGATTCAACCTGACCTTCTTCCCGATGCACCTGTCTGGGTTGGACGGCATGCCTAGGCGGATCTACACCTATGACTCGGAGATGGGATGGAACCTTATGAACGGCCTCTCCTCCATCGGGCTGATCATTCTGGGCGTCTCGATCCTGATGTTTCTGCACAGCGCCGTCCGTAGCTGGCGCAGAGGAGAGCTGGCCGGTGACGACCCGTGGGACGGCAGGACCCTGGAGTGGTCCATCCCGTCGCCTCCTCCCGAGTACAACTTCGAGGAGATACCGACGGTCTACGAAAGGGATGACTTCTGGGCGCGTAAGCGGCGCCAGGTGACGCGGGGCGTACCGGTGGGAGGAGGCTCCGATCAAGGCAACGGCCACTCGATCCACCTGCCTCAGCCCTCATACTGGCCGATCGTGGCGCCTATCGGGTTGCTGATCTCCGGCTACGGGATCATCTACAAGGACTACAACCTGGGGCTAGCGTTCGCCGTTTTCGGCATACTCCTGGCCGCCATAGCGGTCTACGCCTGGTCCTTCGAGCCAGTCAACGAGCCCGACGAAGATTCAGCTTACTGACTGAAGAGGAGCGGTAAACTTGGCCCAAGCCTCAGCTGAATCCCACCCACAAGAGCACGAGGAGACTACCACCGGCCTAAATCATCGCAAATTGCTCATGTGGGCGTTCCTGGGCTCGGACTGCATGTTCTTCGGCGCCCTCATCGCCACATATGTGGTGTACAAGGGAAAGAGCCTCGCCGGTCCGCTCCCTGAGGACGTGTTCAGCATCCCGACCACGTCCGTCAGTACCTTTGTCCTGCTCATGAGCAGCATGAGCATGGTCCTGGCGTACTCCGCCCTGACCAGGGGGCGCATCAAGGCCTTCCGCATCTGGCTGCTGTCCACCGTCATATTGGGTATGACGTTCCTGGCGTTCCAGACCTTCGAGTTCAGGGATTTCGCCAACCACGAGGTGGTCGTCGACTGCGCTGACTTGAATTTTGACGAGATGACCGGCCTGGAGGAAAAGGTCGCTGAGAAGTGCGGCCCGGGCGTCGATGAGGTGGTTGAGTCGCACGGCCTCACGCCCAGGACGAACCTGTTCGGCACCACCTTCTTCACCCTGACCGGTTTCCATGGTGCCCATGTGACCCTCGGCGTCATATGGCTCCTGTCCATATTTTTCTACTCCCTCAAGTGGGGGCTGCCGCCCCAGCGGAACCTGGACTTGGACCTGGCGGCGCTGTACTGGCACTTCGTCGACATCGTGTGGATCGTTATCTTCACCCTGGTCTACCTGTTCGGAGTTTTCGAGGGCTTTAGGTAAGGAACAGGGTCTCAAAAACTGTACTTAGGCCGGTATGGGGCGTTTTTGGACGACGTTGCGAGCGAGCCATAGGGAGGGGATAATGTCGCCTTCGGGGTTGGTCGGACGCTCCGGCAAGATGTTCTGTCAAAGCGCTTAGCAGGTCGGGAAGTGAATTAGATGCATCAGGAATCGCAAACAACGATGTCCCGAGAGCCGTCTGTGGAAGAGTTGCATACCGGACATCCGACCCCTCTTACCTATTTCAAGGTCGCCATAACCTTAATGGTCATCACTGCCATTGAGGTGGGGGTCTTCTACATAGAGGGGTTGGGTCATGGCATCATACCGGTGCTGGTTATCCTTTCCGGCGTCAAGTTTGCCCTCGTAGTGATGTTCTACATGCACCTGAAGTACGACGCCAGGCTGTTTTCCAGCCTGTTCCTTGGGAGCCTAGCGCTGGCTCTGCTCGTATCGATCTCGGTATTGGCATTGTTCAAGTTTTTCATATGAGCTATCGAGCGCCTTCTGAATCTTGTTGCCATATGTTCATACTTTCTCCAAAGTCGAGGAGTAGGGTCCCTTGGATGAAGCGGTAGGGTCCATCTGGACTCACTGGCACGGTCACCCAGATGTCCTTATCGGGCTGGCGGCGCTCGAAGGAGGGTATCTGCTGGGAGTCGGGCCGTTGAGAGAGCGCTACGGCCTGGCCGACAGGGCGGAGCCGCGCCAGATCGCGACCTTCTCGCTCGGCGTCTTTGCCATATTCCTATCGCTCGTGTCTCCCCTTCATGAGATCAGCGACAGCTACCTTTTTAGCGGTCACATGGTCCAGCACGTCCTGCTGACGCTGGTGGCGCCGCCTCTGCTGATTCTCGGGACACCGGACTGGCTGATTCGGCCGCTCTTGCGCCGCGATTGGGCGTTCCGGCTGGCCAGGTTGCTTACTCACCCTCTGGTAGCCTTTGCTTCGTTCAACATCATCTTCTCCATGTGGCATATTCCGTCGCTGTACAACTTGTCCGTCACGAACCATGGGGTTCACATCTTCGAACACCTTCTCTTCATGGCGACGGCAACTCTGATGTGGTGGCCCATCGCCAGCAAAATGCCCGAGCTGCCCAGGCTGTCGTACCCTCTTCAGGTGATATACCTGTTCTTGCTGTCCATCGCCCAGATCATGGTGTTCGCGCCCATTACGTTCGCCAGGGAGCCGTTGTACCAGTGGTACGTTGACGCTCCTAGGCTATGGCTCTCCAGTCCTGTCGTGGACCAGCAGGTCGGCGCGATCATAATGAAGCTGGGTGGAGGGCTGATCTTCCTTGTGTTGATAGTCGTTGCGTTCTTCCGGTGGTATAACAGGGACCAGGAGATGACCAAGGTAGAGGCGTTCCAGCGGGAGTACTTCGGAGACTGACCGCTCCCGACTGATGCCTTGAAACAGAATCGAGTTGGATTCAGTAACAGGACAATCGCTGATGCATAAAATGCGCATACGGATGGCGGTGCTTTTTCCGCTCCTGGCGGTGCTGACCATAGTGGTCTACGCGGGCGGACTGGGTGTGATCTTTATAGTCCTGAACGATGTCGTGCTGGAGGAGTGGGGGGTGGTCATCCTGGGAATGGCGTTGGTGGTTGGCGTGCCCGCTGTCGCCGCATTCCTCGAGTCCGTAGTGGAGAAGAAATAGAACCGGTTTCGACAGGCGTCGTGTCGTGGGGTGCCCCGCCTAGGGCGGATTGGGCGCGCTCATGGGTGGTTGGAAGTAACCTCTTTCGGATCGGACATTTGCCCAACGCTCTGAAGAGGTTGGGGCTGCTTCTAGCTCTGGCCTGGTTCGCCTGCTCCGGTTCCGAGTCGCTTGAGGGAACGGTGCTTGATCCCCCGCAGCCGGCGCCATCCTTCCAACTCCAAAACCACCTAGGACGGACCGTCAGCCTCTCGGACTACGCCGGTGATGTGGTGCTTCTCACGTTCATGTACACGCAATGCAAAGACATTTGCCCCATCATCGCCTCTCGCCTCCGCGATGCTCATCGCTTGCTGGGCGACGATGCCAAGGACGTTGCCTTCGTGGTCATCAGCATCGACCCGGCCCGCGACACGGTACTGGAGGCCTATGCGTTCTCAGAGAAGTGGGGCATGCTTGAAAATTGGGACTTCCTGGTGGGCGAGGAGGAGCGACTACGGCCTATTTGGGCTGCGTATTACATCGACCCGTCGCCGGAGGAGTCAGCGGAAGCTCAAGCAGGCGGGGTGTATGACGCCTTGGAGCACGATTACGACGTGAACCACTCGGGGCCGGTGTACCTGATCGACCGTAAGGGCGCCATGCGCGCCGTATTTACGCTCCCGATGGACCCGGGAGACATCGCTCACGACCTCAGGGCGCTTCTCAACTGACCGATGCGGGTACCGATGGAGCCTGGCTCACGGCCTGCAGTCGCTCCTTGGCCTGGAGAGTGATCTTCGAGAACGCCTCGGGGTCACGAATCGCCAGGTCGGCGAGCATCTTGCGGTTAATACTGATGTCGCCCAGTTTGAGGCCGTGAATCAACTGGCTGTATGACAGGTCGTTGGCCCTGGCGGCGGCGTTGATGCGTATGTTCCACAGCCGACGCATGTCGCCCTTCTTCTCGCGGCGGTGGGCGTAAGCGTACTGCAGAGCGTGGATCAGAGATTCGTGGGCCCGCCTGTACAGCGTGTGCCGTACGCCCTGATGGCCTTTGGTCTGCTTCAGTAGCTTCTTATGTCGCCGGCGCTTAGTTACGCCTCTTTTTATCCTGGCCAGCGGTGGCCTCCCTAGTCTTTTGCGAACTACCCGTGGAGCAGCTTTTTGATTCGCCGCGCCTGGGCCCCGGTTATCTCGAGTTTTTTGGAATACAGGCGGCGGACGCTCGCGGGCTTCTTGCGGCGAAGATGGCTGCGGTGACCTTTCATCCGAAGCACCTTTCCCGTACCGGACAGCTTGATGCGCTTCGACGCCCCCTTGTGGGTCTTAAGCTTTGGCACGGTCAAGCTCCTTTTCTGGCTCTACCGCGACTGCCTCCGACGCTACAGGCTCCTTCTCGGCTACCTGCGCCTCTGAATCGGAGGCCTTGGAAGGCTTTGTAGGGTTGGGGGCTAGGATCATGCTAAGGAAGCGCCCTTCCATTGTAGGGGGCTTCTCCAGAAGTGCATCGTCCACCAGATCCTCCGCGACCGACCGTAGAAGACGCATGCCCAACTCCGGGTGGGTTATCTCCCGCCCACGGAACATGACTGAAACCTTGACCTTCGACCCCTCTTCCAGTAGCCGCCGGACACCACGCGTCTTCGATGACTTGTCGTGCGCGCCGATACGAACCTTGAACCTGACCTCGCGCAGCATGTTAGTTGGCTTGCCCTTTTGGGCCTTGCGCGCCTCCCGTTCCTTACGGGATGCCTGGTACCTGAATTTGCCGTAGTCCATCAACCGGCACACCGGCGGATCGGCCGATGGCGCTACCTCTACGAGGTCCAGGCCACGCTCGTTGGCTGCGGCCAGCGCATCCTGTATAGGGATTACCCCCATCTGCTCGCCCTGGTCGTCAACCAAACGGACTTCCGGAACACGTATGCGCTGGTTCGTGCGATAGTCTCTAGGGATACCGGTACCTCACTAGAGCGGAGATCGATGTAACACCAGTCATTCGTATCGAATATAGCATACGCACATCGACCAGGCAATAGCCGTATGACCCAGGACGGCTGTAACGTGGGGTGCGGCTATCTCGTGCCCGAAAACACCCTATTACCTTTTACCTTCCCGATATCTGTCGGGTAAGGAGAGGGTTTTCTAAAGCCCCCCTGGGGCCGGAATGCGAAGCCCAAATCGGTGGTGAGTCGTATCGTCATCAACCGGAAGCTTTCACCTCTTCCGATATGCGCGCCACGATGTCGGCCACGGGCAATGGGCCCAGGTCTTCGCCAGACCGCAGCCGGACGGCGGCGGTACCGGCTTCCACCTCTCGGTCCCCCACGACCAGCATATATGGGATCTTTTGCAACTGGGCGTCCCTGATCTTGGCGTTCATACGCTCGTTGCTCGCGTCCGTTTGGGTCCTGATTTCGGCTTCCGTAAGCTGGGCCTCAACGCGCTGCGCATAGTCCCGGTGCCTATCCGCTATGGGAATTACCACAGCCTGGACCGGGGCCAGCCAGGTTGGAAAGGCGCCGGCGTAGTGCTCGATTAGGATGCCCATGAACCGCTCCATGGACCCCAGGAGGGCACGGTGCACCATGTAGGGCTGGTGCTCCCGGCCATCCTCGCCGATGTAGGTCAGACCGAAGCGTTCGGGAAGGTTAAAGTCGAACTGCACGGTGGTGCACTGCCATAGCCGGCCGATGGCGTCTCGAATATGGACGTCGATCTTGGGCCCGTAGAACGCGCCGCCTCCCTCGTCTAGCTCGAAGGCGGTGCCCCGAGCTTCCAGCGTCCGCCGCAGCGACTCAGTGGCCAGGTCCCACCGTTCCGGCTCACCGACGGCCTTTTCAGGCATGGTTGACAGCTTGACCTCGAACTCTTGGAAGTCGAAACGCCGTAGTAGGTCGAACGTCAGGTCGAGCACGCCGTCCACCTCAGCCTCTACCTGATCGGGTCGGCAGAAGATATGGGCGTCGTCCTGGGTCATGCCTCGGACCCGCAGAAGCCCGTGAAGAACGCCGCCGCGCTCGTGTCGGTAGACCGATCCCAGCTCCCCGATGCGCATTGGAAGGTCTCGATAGCTCCGCAGGGCGGTCTTGTAGTACAGGATGTGGAATGGGCAGTTCATCGGTTTGAGGTAGTACTCCTGCCCATCCATGTCCATGGGCGGGAACATGCTGTCCTTGAAGAACTCGAGATGCCCACTGGTGGACCAGAGCGCTGAGCGCCCGATGTGTGGCGTATACACCAGATCGTAGCCGCCCTCGTAGTGTTTGCGCTTCCACAGTTCCTCGATGATGTCCCGGACGCGCCCGCCTTTAGGGTGCCAGATAGTAAGCCCTGGACCCGTTTCCTCGTGCATGGAGAACAGGTCCAGCTCCCGGCCCAGCACGCGGTGGTCCCGGCGCCTCGCCTCCTCCAGGCGTTGGATGTGGGAATCCAGCTCCTCCTGCGACTCGAACGCCGTGCCGTAGATGCGCTGCAACATCGGGCGGCTTTCGTCGCCCCGCCAGTACGCCCCTGCGACGGTTAGCAGCTTGAACGCCGGTATCTTGCCGGTGGACTCCACATGAGGACCTCTGCATAGGTCCTCGAAGTCGCCGTGTCGGTAGGTGGTGATCGGCTCTCCCTCAGGGATCGCGTCGATGATCTCCAGCTTAAATGGCTCATCGGAGTTCCTCGTCCGCGCCTCTTCCCGCGTGTGCTCGTGGAACTCGAAAGGCAAGTCCTGGGCCATCGTCTCTCTCATACGCCGCTCTATCTCCTCCAGGGCTTCCGACGTGAAAGGCTCTGGCGCGAGGAAGTCGTAATAGAAACCGTCTTCCGTGGGCGGGCCGATGGCCAGGTGCACATTCGGAAACATCCGTGTCACCACGTCGGCCATGACGTGAGCGGCCGAGTGTCGTATCCGTATCCGCAGCTCGTTCAGTTCAATTTCCCGTTGTTGGGCCATTTGTATCCTTTCTGATGTCACGCGCAGGTCGCGTTCGCGACATTAAGTAAGAATGTACATCAGATTTCACGATTGGGGGAGTCTTAAAAGACAAGTCCCTGTGGGAATGCCCGCAGGTTTCTTCAAAATGTCCGCCGGTTTGTGGATGAGCGCCCGACCTCTGGTGGCTTATCCCACCCGAGTATGACCAGGCCCGAGCACCTGTCCAACATCCCCTGGGCAGGCCCTTTTGAAGTCACTGCTGGTCCACTTCGCCTATGATTCGGCCGAGCTGGAAGCCCAGAAAGCGGTATTCGCCCCATCCGTCGAAGAAGGCTTCGATTTCCTCGGGATCAAGCCCATGGCGTTCTTTGCAAAACCGACCGACCTCAGAGTCCACTGGAATTCGACTGAAGTCGTGAAGCAGTACCATCAGATGGGTGGCCGCGTATGGCCCGATTCCTCGAAGCTCAAGCATCTCCTCATAGGTGATCCGATCCTCGTTCCCACGGCCCGATTCGTCGATCAGCCCGCGCCTTAGCAGCTCCTCCGTGGCCTCGAGCAGTACACGAGCGCGGAACCCAAGACGTCCTTTGCTCGTCAGGGTGGCCTCACCGGCCTCCAGCACATTGAGCGGTGTCGGAAACAGACCCTCTCCGATGTCGTTAACCAGTCCCTCGGCCATGCGTTGCGTCGCCCGCCATGCCGTGTGAATGGTGCATACTGTCTTTGTGAAGTCCTCGAAGAAGGTGCTGCAACGCAGAAAACGTCCTCCACCTTTGCTGATGAACCGCCCTATTGATGGATCGAGCTTACGCGCCACGACTATGGCCGGTGCCGGGTCCCAGTCGATCGACAACCAGCGCACCACCGTGGCTCGGATATGGTCTAAGTCAACCGATTCCGCTCCCTCGACCTCTACTGTGACAGTCAAGGAACGAGGTGTCTTTTGAGTCGCCTCGATCCGCGCGGTCCCTCCTGAGGGGAGCGGGTCATGTCGCGACAGCGAGGCCTTCTCACTCTCCCACCGCCAGGGAGCGAGCTCGATCCAGCCATGGCCCAGAGCGGTCCGGCGTAGTGACAGCTCATACTGACATCCGATGTGGAAACGTTGAATGAACATAGGACCCTCGGGTACTGACTCCTGTATCGAGTCGGATTATGCTTATTTCACCTTCTGGCTGCAAGAGTCTTCAGCTGTTGGCGCACGCCGTATCGGCACTGTATTTTCTCGACCGCTTCTTCGACTGGGCGGACGTGGAGCCCAAAACCCACTCAAACGTGGAGACGAGCCTGTTGACAGGTATGGGGTGCGATAGTTAGAATAGTTTGGTTTTGTCGCCTCGGTGGGGCGGACAGGGAAGGTTTGTGCCCGAATCGGGTTCTTCCACTCTTATCAGTGAGGTCGAATAGTGCCAACCATCAACCAGCTTGTGCGAAAGGGCCGGAAGAGCAAGCGCAAGAAAGACAAGGCTCCCGCCTTACGTTTCAGCTTCAATTCTCTGAAAAACAGGGGCAAGAGAGACATGGGCGCACCGCAGAAACGCGGAGTGTGCATTCAGGTCAGGACACAGACCCCCAAGAAGCCCAACTCCGCCTTGCGCAAGGTGGCCAGAGTTCGGTTGACCAACGGGATGGAGGTGACTGCTTACATCCCGGGTGAAGGGCACAACCTTCAGGAACACTCTGTCGTTCTGATCAGGGGCGGGCGTGTCAAGGACCTGCCCGGGGTTCGCTATCACATCATCCGCGGCACTCTGGACTCGGCTGGAGTTGCCGACCGCCGCAGAGGGCGGAGCAAGTACGGAACCAAGAGGGAAGGTTGAACGGTTTAGCGACGATTTCGGACGGTTAACGAAAGGGAAGTCGTGTCAAGACGCAGAAGGGCCGAGAAGCGAGTCCATACTCCGGACCCCAGATACAACAGCGTAGATCTGGCCCAGTTCATCAATAAGGTTATGCTCAGCGGCAAGAAGACTGTCGCTCAAAAGATCGTTTACGGCGCCCTTGAGCAGGTGGAGAAGGAGACGCGAAGGCCCGGGTTAGAGGTGTTCGAGCAAGCCGTCCGAAACTCCACACCTATGTTGGAAGTAAGGCCGCGGCGGGTGGGGGGTGCCACCTACCAGGTGCCCACGGAGGTACGAGTCCAGCGCCGTGTATCACTGGCGATGCGATGGATCGTATTGGCCGCCAGGGCAAGGGCCGGCAGTCCCATGATGGACCGTTTGGCACATGAGTTGATGGAGTCATCGAGGGGGCAGGGTGCGGCGGTCAAGAGGAGGGAAGAACTGCATCGGATGGCCGAGGCCAACCGGGCCTTCGTCCACTATAGATGGTGATTGCCCCAGCGCAAGCCTATGATAGCCCTTATACGATCATGTCTGTAGACACACCTTTAAAATCTGTTCGCAATATTGGGTTCATCGCCCACATCGACGCAGGCAAGACGACGGTCACCGAGCGCGTGCTTTTCTTCGCCGGCCGTATCTACAAGATCGGGGGGGTGGATGAGGGGACAACGGTCATGGACTGGATGGACCAGGAACGGGAGAGGGGCATCACCATTACCTCAGCCGCCACTACCTGCACATGGAAAGGCCACACGATTAATGTCATCGACACGCCCGGACACGTCGATTTCACAGCCGAAGTGGAGCGGAGTCTTCGAGTCCTAGACGGTGGTGTGGTAGTTTTCGACGCTGTGGCTGGGGTTCAGCCTCAGTCGGAGACCGTGTGGCGCCAGGCCGACCGGTATCACGTACCTCGGATCTGTTTCGTCAACAAAATGGACCGGGTAGGCGCGAATTTCCAGGGCGCCATCGATAGTATCGCCCACAGGCTCCAGGCCAACCCGGTTGCCATTCAGGTTCCCATAGGCAGCGAGCATACGTTCAAAGGCGTTGTAGATCTCGTCGAGGAGAAAGCTCTGGTATACCCCGACGGTGATCCGCAGATCCCTCTGGAAGGCCCGGTTCCGGAGGAGCTAATAGAGGAGGTCAAGAACTACAGGAGCCTGATGATAGAGAAAGTCGCCGAGACCGATGATGACCTCATTGCCAAGTACCTTGGCGAGGAAGAGATCACCAAAGAGGAGATTAAGCGGGCGCTTCGCAAAGCGACGATTGAATACCGCATCGTCCCAGTCGTCTGTGGGACCGCCCTCCAATCGAAGGGCATTCAGCCTCTCCTGGACGCCGTCGATGACTATCTCCCATCTCCGCTAGATGTACCTCCTGTTCAGGGCAAAGACTTCAACACTGGGGAGGAAGTAACCCGCAAAGCGGATGGGGATGCGCCTTTTGCGGCCCTGGCTTTCAAGGTAGTGACCGATACCTATATAGGTCGATTGGTCTATTTTCGGGTGTACTCTGGTAGCATTAGAGCCGGCGAGGGCGTCTTCATTCCGTCTACTGGAAAGCGAGAGCGTTTGGGCCGGATCGTCCGTATGCACGCGCAGCGGAGAGAGGATGTCGAAGAGGTGAGGGCGGGAGACATCGCCGCCGCGGTGGGCTTGAAAGGCGCCACCACCGGCGACACCCTGTGCCATCAGAGGTCTCCCATCGTCCTAGAGACCATCAGCTTCCCCGACCCTGTAATGTCGGTCGCAGTCGAGTCCAGGACCCGGGCCGACCAGGATAAGATGATGGAGGCTCTGGGCAAGCTAGCCGACGAGGACCCTACCTTGAAGGTCTCCTTCGACGACGAGGTAGGCCAGTCTATCATGTCTGGAATGGGTGAGCTTCACCTCGAGATCATTATGGATCGGATGAAGCGAGAGTTTGGAGTGGAGGGAAATCTTGGCAAGCCCAAGGTGGCCTACCGGGAGGCTATCACCTCTTCGGCCAGGGCAGAAGGCCGCTTCGTGCGTCAGACTGGAGGCCACGGCCAGTACGGACACGTGTGGCTTGAGGTCGAGCCGTTGGAGCGTGGTACGGGATTTCAGTTCGAGGACCGGACGAAGAACGGTGTGATTCCCAGGGAGTTTATGCAGGGTGTTCGGAAAGGGGCTGAAGAAGCGATCAACACCGGCCCCATGGCTGGCTATCCCGTAGTGGATGTCAAGGTCGTGGCGGTAGATGGAAGCCACCACGATGTGGACTCGTCCGAGATGGCTTTTCGGATCGCGGGGTCAATGGCCACCAAGGCGGCTATTAAGAAGGCCCACGGGGTGCTCTTGGAACCGGTGATGCGTCTGGAGGTGGTTACCCCTGGTGAGTTCCTTGGAGAAGTGCTGGGGGACTTGGGCCGTAGGCGCGCCAACATCAGGAACATTGAAGGCCAGGGTGCCATACAGGATGTGCGCGCGATCATCCCTCTAGGAGAGAGTTTCGGCTATGCTACCGCTCTCCGTTCGTTAACCCAGGGTCGAGCGAGCTATACGATGGAGTTTGATCGATACGAGAAGGCCCCCCCATCCACGGTTGCTGCGGCGTAAGCGGGCCCGGTCTGGCGGAACTTTACTATGGTTAGCAAGCAAAAAATTCGAATAATCTTGAAAGCCTTCGACCACAAGATACTGGACCTGTCGGCGGGCCAGATTGTGGAAGCGGCCGAGCATACAGGAGCCCATGTCGCGGGTCCCGTGCCGCTGCCTACTACCATCAAGCGTTTCTGTGTCATTCGCTCGCCCCACATAGACAAGGACTCGCGGGAGCACTTCGAGCTGCGGACCCACAATCGGCTCATCGATATCCTAGAGCCGACTCCGAAGACGATCGACTCACTGACACGGCTTAACGTGCCTGCTGGGGTCGACATCTCCATAAAGCTGTAGTCGAGATACATCCATGCCTGTTAACGGAATCCTGGGCAAGAAAGTAGGTACCACGCAGGTATTCCGTGACGACGGCGTGGTGGACTGCGTTACTGCGGTCCAGGCGGGGCCGTGCACCATTACTCAGGTCAAGACCTCAGACAAAGACGGCTACGAAAGCATCCAACTGGGCTTTGAGGAGGCAAAGCGTCTCACCAAACCCCAAAGTGGCCATCTCAAAAAGGTCGGCAAGCTTTTCAGGTATCTAAGGGAGTTCAGAACTGACGATGCATCGGAATTCAGTGAGGGCCAGGAGTTGGATGTGAGTCAGTTCGAGCCCGGTGATCGGGTTGAAGCCACCGGATGGTCGAAAGGCCGGGGCTTCGCCGGTGGCGTTCGCAGGCACAACTTCCGAGGTGGGCCGAAGACCCATGGTCAGTCGGACCGCCACCGAGCTCCGGGCTCTATTGGCGCGGGCGCCACGCCGGGAAGGGTTATCAAAGGTCTCAAGATGGCCGGGCACATGGGCGACGACCGCGTTACAGTTCGAAATCTGGAGGTGATCTCGGCCGACGTGGAGCGAAACCTGCTGTTAATCAAGGGCGCGGTCCCGGGTGCGCGGAACGGACTGCTGCTTATCCGCAAGGTGCGTGGGAAGGGTAAGACGTAGCCGTGCAGCTCAAGGTTAAAAATATTCACGGCAAGGTCGTCAAACGCGTTAAGGTGCGGGACGATGTGTTCAGCGTGCCCATGAATAAGGCACTGGTCCATCAGGTTGTGGTGGGGCAGTTGGCCAATGCCCGGCAGGGAACGGCGGCCACCAAGACCAGAGCAGAAGTGTCGGGCGGAGGCGCTAAGCCCCGGCCGCAGAAGGGCACAGGCCGCGCGCGCCAGGGCTCCACACGCTCTCCCCAGTGGAAGGGTGGTGGTGTGGTATTTGGGCCGAAGCCACGCAGCTACCGGCACCATACCCCAAGGAGAATGAGGCGGCAGGCCCTCGTTATCATGCTCTCAGACAAGGCTCGTTCAGACCGGTTGGTAGTTGTGGACAACGTGGTTCTGGAGCAGCCAAAGACCAGGGAGATGGTGGGAGTGTTCAAAACCTTAGACGCAGACACATCGGTGCTTTTTGTGGCCGATGGGGCAGATTCCGATGTGCTGCGTTCCACCCGTAATATCCAGAGCGTCAAGATGTTGCCGGCGAGCCTGCTGAACACGGTGGACTTGCTTAATCATCGAACGGTAGTTATGACCCTTGAGGCCGTGCGGAAGGCTGAGGAACTTTGGGGTGGACCGTTCGTCCGGAGAGCGGCTAAGACGGTGGGCGGCGGAGGAGCAAGCTAAAGGCACATGGATACTTTCGAGGTTCTGAGAAGGCCTGTCATCACCGAGAAGAGTACCAACATGCAAAACGACGGCAGGTACGTCTTCGAAGTCGCTCCCGGAGCGAACAAGCTCCAGATCAAGCGGTCGGTCGAAGAGGCGTTTGGCGTTAAGGTGCTATCCGTCAACACCATGGGGGTCAGGGGCAAACGCAAGCGGTTCGGGCCTCGTTTAGTCGAGAAGCCGTCGTGGAAGAAGGCCATTGTGACCCTTGCCCCCGGACAGACTATAACCATATTCGAAGGCGTGTAAATGCCGCTCAGAAGCCTTAAGCCAACTACTCCCGGTCAGCGCGGCGTCGTCCTCCAGACGTCCGATGGCATAACCACGCGACGGCCCAAGAAGTCGCTCTTACGGCCGCAGAAGAAGAAGGCAGGCCGGAACTCACGTGGTAAGATAACGGTCCGTCACCGAGGTGGAGGCCACAAGAGACGTCTGCGAGTCATAGATTTCAAGCGGAATAAGCTCGGAGTTCCAGGGTCGGTTTCCTCCATAGAGTACGACCCTAATCGCTCCGGCAGAATTGCGCTGATCAAGTACGCCGACGGTGACTGGCGGTACATCCTTGCCCCTAATGGGCTCCGAGTAGGAGACCCCGTGCAGTCCGGCGAGGGCGCTGAGATTCGAGTGGGGAACGCTCTTCCTCTCAATGCCATACCGGCCGGTACTATGGTTCACAACGTAGAGCTAAAAGTAGGTCGGGGTGGACAGATCGTGCGCAGCGCCGGCGCCTCCGCCCAGGTGTTGGCCAAGGAGGACCGCTATACCCTCCTACGCCTCCCCTCGGGCGAGGTGCGTCAGGTGCTAAGCGATTGTATGGCGACCGTAGGGCAGGTAAGTGCGGTTGACCATAAGAACGTCAAGCTGGGAAAGGCGGGCCGGAGGCGACACATGGGATGGAGGCCCTCCGTAAGGGGGGTAGCGATGTCTCCCAGGGACCATCCTCACGGTGGAGGTGAGGGGAGGTCGCCGATCGGAATGCCCGGCCCAAAGACCCCCTGGGGAAAGCCCGCGCTGGGATACCGCACCCGACGCAATAAGTCGACGGACAAGCGTATCGTGCGGCGCAGGGACAAGCGATAGGACCGGAGGACGGGTGGAATGTCAAGATCAACTAAAAAGGGGCCCTTCGTGGATGCCAAGCTCAACAAGCGAGTTGAGGCGGCGGTCAGAAGCGGAAGCAAGGCAGTGATACGTACGTGGTCGCGGCCGTCGACCATAATGCCGGACATGGTCGGGCTCACTATCGCCGTGCACGACGGACGCCGGCATGTTCCTCTATTTATAACCGAAAACATGGTGGGGCACCGGCTGGGCGAGTTCGCCCCCACTAGAACTTTCCGCGGACATTCGTCCAGGTCTGAGCACGTCACGTCCGTGAGATAGGGTTGTAGGAGCTGGATATATTGGCTGTACGAGCGACTGCCGTCAACACCGGAATATCCGTCAAAAAGATTAAACCGGTCGCTGACCTGGTGAGGGGCAAAGGCGTGGAGGAGGCGCTGGAGATGTTACAGTTCCTTCCCTCACCTGTTGCTGCTCAGGTTGCAAAGGTGGTCAAGTCCGCGGCGGCCAACGCGGAAAATGAGTTACTGACCCGAACGTCGGACCTGCGCATTGTGGAAATTTATGCTGATGAAGGGAAGCGGTTGAAGAGATTTCGGGCCCGCGCCCGAGGACGTATGGGAAGGATAATTAGAAGAAACAGCCACATAACCGTCGTGGTAGACGAGGAGGAAGCTAAAGTTGGGTCATAAGACGCATCCCATTGGCTTTCGGCTGGGCATTATAAAAGACTGGCACGCCAAGTGGTTCGCTCACAAGACCAGCGACTATCGCGCCCTGGTTCTAGAGGACCTGGCCATTCGTAACACCATCGCCAAAAGGTTCACGGACGCTGGTATTTCCAAGGTGCATATTGAGCGTGGGACCAGCGATGTGGTCATAACGATCCACACGGCAAGGCCGGGGATCGTTATAGGACGAGGTGGGCAGAGAGTCGAGGAGCTTAGAAAGGTGCTGGAGAGCCGCACCGAAAGACGTGCGCGTCTAAACGTTCAGGAGATCCGTCAGTCCGAGTTGGATGCCTATTTGGTGGCGCAAAGCGTCGCCGACCAACTGGAGCGCCGCATAGCGTTCCGCAGGGTGATGCGCCAGGCGGTGTCAAGAACGATGCAGGCCGGTGCAGAGGGCATCAAGATTATCTGCGGGGGACGGCTGGGTGGTGCTGAGATTGCTCGCAGAGAGAAGGTGATGGAAGGCAGGGTGCCTCTCCACACGCTGCGTGCCGATATCGACTTCGCCGTGGCTGAGGCGGCGACCGAGTTTGGACGGATCGGGGTGAAGGTTTGGATCTATAAAGGCGAAGTTCTCCCGGCGCCTACAGAACAACAAGAGATGGCGGATATACAACCTATCGAGGTTACCGTGACACCGGAGGAGCCAGAGCCAGAGCCAGAACAAGACGAACAGAAACTCGTTTCGGTGGAGCCGGAGCTAGGACAAGACGAACAAAACCTCCCGCAGCGCGAAGAGAAGACATTGGCGGAAGAGGAAGACGCAGACGAAGATGCTTCAACCAAAGAGAGTTAAACACCGCTTCCACCACAGGGGACGGCGAAGGGGATTAGCCGTTTCGGGCAGCAGCATTGACTACGGCGAATTTGGTCTCAAGGCAATGGAGCCGGCCTGGATAACCTCACGCCAAATCGAGGCCGCCCGCAGGGTTATAACGAGGTACGTGCGCCGTGGAGGCAAGCTGTGGATTCGCGTGTTCCCCGACAAGTCGGTTACCGCGCGCTCCGCTGAAACACGCATGGGCGGCGGTAAGGGTAGCGTGGATCACTGGGTCGCGGTCGTAAGACCGGGAAGGGTTATGTTCGAGATCGCCGGTGTGCCCGAGTCGGTGGCGAAAGAGGCCCTGGGGTTGGCTTCGGCAAAGCTCCCTATACAGACCAAGATAGTGGCCAAAGGGGGCCTGTAACCCAGGGTATGTAGGACTTTACAGAAGGTTCCGGACCTTTGTCCAAACGCAACGCCGGTTATATTGACAGAGATATAGTGGTTGAGTTAGGTCAGGTGCAATGGCGGAAATCGACGATGTCAGAGCATTAACAGACGGCGAGCTTGATGATGAGCTGCACGACACCCAGCATGAGCTGATGAACCTCAGGTTCCGCGTGGCAACCATGCAGCTGGCTAATGTAAACGAGATCAGAAAGGCCCGAAAACGCATCGCCAAGATCAAGACCATTATGCGGGAGCGAGAGCTGGCCAAGAGCGCACAATGAGCATTGAGAGACGCAAGGTCCGCGTAGGTACTATCGTCAGCGACAAGATGGACAAGACCGTCGTCGTGGTCGTCAGCTGGAAGCGGCCCCATGCTATCTACAAAAAGCCCGTCAGACGGGCTACCCGATTCTACGCCCACGACGAAAAAAATGAGTGTCAGATGGGTGACGTGGTGAGGATCATTGAGACGCGCCCTCTCTCTAAGATAAAACGATGGCGCGTTGTTGAGATCCTGGCGAGGGAGGAGATTGCCGAGATTCAGCCTGAGGAAATCTCAGCCGATGGAGCCGCATTTGTTGAGGCCGGGGTCGCTGCTGAGCCTGACGAGGCGAAGCCGGCCAGGAAAGCAAAGAAGAAGAAGGCGGCGGAGGTAGCTGCGGAGGAGGGGCAGGTGGAGGGAACGCCGACCGAGGAGCCGGCTGTCGCCGAGGTTGAGGTCGCTGCCGAGCCTGAGGAGGCGAAGCCGGCCAAGGAAGCAAAGAGGAAAAAGGCGGCGGAGGTAGCTGCAGAGGTGGAGGAAACGCCGACCGAGGAGCCGGCTGTCGCCGAGGTTGAGGTCGCTGCCGAGCCTGAGGAGGCGAAGCCGGCCAAGAAAGCAAAGAGGAAGAAGGCGGCGGAGGTAGCTGCAGAGGTGGAGGAAACGCCGACCGAGGAGCCGGCTGTCGCCGAGGTTGAGGTCGCCGCCGAGCCTGAGGAGGCGAAGCCGGCCAAGAAAGCAAGGAGAAAGAAAGCGGCGAAGGAAGTCGCACAGGAGCCGGCAACGGCTGAGGTTGAGGACGCAGGGGTCGCTGCCGAACCCGATGAGGAAGAATCGTCCGTAGCCGAGGTAGCGGAAGAAGAGGAGACCGAAGGGGCGGTGGAGGAGGAGTCTCCAGAGGAAACACAGGGCCCTGACGACCAAAAAGGTGACGGTAAGAAGAAGAGTCGAAAATGATTCAGCTATATACGCGCCTTAAAGTCGCCGACAACTCCGGGGCCAAGATAATCAGGTGTATTGGAGTCCCGGGCGGCAGCAGACGGCGCTACGCGCGAGTGGGAGACGTGATCGTGGCCTCGGTGAGGGAGGCTGCACCGGCCGCCCCCGTCAGGAAAGGCGAGGTGGTCAGGGCGGTGGTTGTGCGTACCGTACAGCCTCAGCGCCGGCGAGATGGCACCTACATCCGTTTCGACGACAACGCTGCGGTGCTGATCAACGAGGACCAAATGCCCCGAGGTACACGCATCTTCGGGCCGGTGGCCAGAGAGCTACGCGACCGAAACTTCATGCGGATCGTCTCCCTCGCCCCGGAGGTCCTGTAGCGTGAAAGTGCGAACCAACGACACTGTTTTGGTAACCAAGGGCAGGGACCGCGGCAAACAGGGGCAAGTACAGAGGACCTTTCCAGCAGAGGGCAAGGTTGTCGTCGAGGGCATGAATATGGTTAAGCGCCACGCCAAAGCCACTCGTGGCGCCAGGCAGGCGGGCATCATCGATAAGGAGATGCCGATGAGGGCGGCCAATGTCGTCCTGATGTGCACTCACTGTAATCGGCCAACCCGGGTGGCCTTCAGATTCCTGGCGGATGGCACCAAGGCGAGGGTCTGCAAGAAGTGCCAGGAAGTGATAGAGTGACCGGCGAGATAAGCCTCGCAGCCGCGTATACAGGTGTCTGCGTGTGTGCGATGAGCGTGGGGAGTTGATCTTCGGATGACGCAGGAAGACAAAGACAAGGCCAAGAAAACAAAGAAGCCTTCGTCGAAGGCACGCACCTCCGCGCGTCAGGGCTCTAGCGGAAAGGCCGGTGGAGCTACGAAGTCCTCTGTAGATAAAGCGCGGACAGGCCGCCGAAAGCAGCAGGTTGCCGTGGAGCCAATTGAAGGTGCGCCACAGGTGGCTGCTGAGGCGCCTACCAGACCTCTGCCCCGCCTTCACGAAAAGTTTCGGAAGGAGGTAGGTCCGGCACTGACCAAGGAGTTCGGCTACGCCAGCCCCATGCAGATTCCTCGGCTGAGCAAGATCGTATTGAACATAGGTATGGGCGAGGCGCTGCAAAATCCCAATGGTATGGAGGCTGCCACACGGGACCTGACCATAATATCAGGCCAGAAGCCGGTGATCACTCGGGCTAAGAAATCTATCGCTGGCTTCAAGTTGAGGGACGGAATGGCTATAGGCCTCACCGTCACCCTCAGGGGTAGGCGGATGTACGAATTCTTTGACCGGCTTGTCAGCTCGGCGCTTCCGAGAGTAAGGGACTTCCAAGGAGTCTCTAGACAATCGTTCGATGGGAGAGGCAACTTCTCGCTAGGCATTAGAGAGCAGATCATATTTCCTGAGATCGACTATAATTCCATCGATCGATTACGCGGACTTCAAGCGATAGTTGTCACCACGGCCCGGGGTGATAGTGAGGGGCTGCGCCTTCTGGAGTTGATGGGCATGCCCTTCGTGCGGCTGTCAGCCGAGACACAGGTCGCTTAGCATGAGAAATGGAGCCTATGTAGCCGACAAAACGAAGGCGGGACATCTTGGCGAAAGCATCTAAAATTGCTAGATGGAGAAAGCCCCCCAAGTACCCAGTGCGGTTTCACAACCGTTGTCACAGGTGCGGGCGGCCCAGGGCGTACATCAGGCACGTGGGCCTGTGCAGGATCTGCTTCAGGGAGATGGCCTTAAAAGGATTACTTCCCGGCATGCGTAAGGCCAGCTGGTGATTTCGTACCCCCGATCTTCAAAATAATAAACAGGAGCGTTATCAGACAAACGGTATGGCGGTAACAGACCCAATAGCGGACATGCTCACGCGGATTCGTAACGCGCTGATGGTGCGTAATGTAATTGTGTCGTTGCCAGCCTCGAAGATGAAGGTGGCGCTGGCGCGTATTCTTAAGTCCGAGGGCTTCATAGAGGGCTTCGAAGTCACAAATGGGGTGTCGCCACAAGGCGTGATGAGAATCCGGCTACACTATAGAAACAAGGGCGAACCCGCCATCAAAGGGCTCAAGCGCGTTAGCAGGCCGGGTCTCAGGGTTTACGTGGGCAAGGGGGAAATCCCGCGCTACTATGGGGGTATGGGAGTTACCATCCTGTCCACATCCAAAGGAATTATGACCGGCCGGGACGCGTGGCGCGGGGGAATTGGAGGCGAACTGCTATGTTACGTGTGGTAGAGAGGGCAGCATGTCCAGGGTAGGGAACATGCCCATTTCGATACCGCAAGGAGTTGAGGTGGACATCAGTCCCGGAGAGGTTACTGTCAAGGGGCCTAAGGGTTCCCTCAGCCAAAAGTTCGACCTCGACATGAAGATCACCCGCGAGAACGGAGTGATGAAAGTGGAGCGCCCGTCGGACGAGCGCCGTCATCGAGCGCTCCACGGGTTGACGCGTAGCCTCTTGGCCAACATGGTTGCCGGGGTCAGCGAGGGCTACGCGAAGACCCTTGAGATGGTCGGCGTTGGGTATAGGGCGCTGCAAAACGGCAAGGGAGTCACCTTGAGCGTCATGCTGAGCCACCCCATCGAGGTCAGCCCCATTGAAGGAGTTGACCTGGAGGTAGAGGGTACCAACCTTATTCACGTGCGCGGCATTGACAAACAGTTGGTCGGCCGGATCGCCGCTGATATTCGAAAGGCCAGGCTTCCCAATGCGTATACCGGTAAAGGGATTCGATACCGTGGCGAGGTGATCAAGTTGAAGCCGGGCAAGAGCGCTAGGAGGCTATAGTCATGCCTCATGCGCGCACACGCAAATTCGGGAGAGCCATCCGGCACCGCCGAGTCCGGAAGAAGGTGTATGGCACAGGGGAGCGGCCCAGGCTTGCCGTATTTCGAAGTCTAAACCACATCTACGCTCAGGTAATCGACGATGATCGAGGCGTGACGCTGGCCGCGGCGTCCAGCTTTGAAGGCGCGATACGGCAGAAGCGCGATGGGAAACGCAAGACCGCGGTATCCGAGTTGGTAGGCGCTCTCATTGGCCAACGGGCCAAAAAGCAGGGCGTGGAGGGCGTTGTATTCGATCGGGGCGGATACAAGTATCACGGCCGGGTGCGCGCCCTTGCCGAGGCGGCACGACAGGGAGGACTGAAGTTCTGATGACAACTAATAAGGATATCTTGGGCCGAGAAGAGTTGCCGTTAATGGAAAGGGTGGTTCGGATCTCTCGTGTGGCCCAGGTTGCCAAGGGGGGGCGTACCCTGAGCTTCAATGCAATCGTTGTAGTGGGAGATGGAGAGGGGAATGTGGGTGTAGGAATGGGGAAGGCCGTTACAGTGCCTGATGCGATCAGGAAAGGCGCCACCGAGGCGCGCAAGAACCTTATACCGGTGATCCTGAAGGGTAATACCATTCCTCACGAGGTCACCGCCAAATACTGTGGATCAGAAGTAATGCTGCGTCCGGCGCCGCCGGGCACCGGGGTGATCGCGGGTGGTACCATAAGGGCCGTCGTCGAGCTAGCCGGGGTCAAAGACGTGGTCACCAAGGCCCGTCGCAGTACCAATTCCATGAATGTTGTCAAGGCCACCGTTAATGCCCTTGCTACGCTCAGAGACCCTGCAGAAGAGTTGGCCAAGAGGAAGCAGTTGGTGGAGTCTCTGAGCACCGAGCAACCGGAACGGTGATCGGGCTCACACCAATCATTTAATCAATCAACATGACCAAACTTCAGATAACTTGGAAGAAAAGTACTATAGGTTTCTCTCGGGACCAGAGACGCACCATAGCGGGATTGGGACTGCGAAGGCTTCAGCAGACCGTCGAACACGAGGACGTACCCTCAATCCGGGGCATGGTTCAAAAGGTTCGTCATCTAGTTGAGGTGAAGCAGGTTCCGCCTTCCGATCCCTCTTAGCCAGTTGACGAGGGTTGACGTACGCGTCTTCTCCGTGGATGGCGATGGAGACGGTCGGGGCCGTGGTCGTCGGCGTAATCACAATACGGTTTGATAATGCAGCAACACGAGTTGAGACCGCCGAAAGGCACAAAACGAGCGCGTAAGCGGGTAGGCCGAGGGGACAGCAGCGGCTACGGCAGCTATTCGGGTCGAGGAAACAAGGGCCAGAATAGTCGAAGCGGTGGCGGGGTGCGTCCCAACTTCGAGGGTGGGCAGCTCCCGCTCACCAAGCGGCTTCCTCACTTGCGAGGCTTCACTAACAAATTCCACACGGAATACAGCACGGTGAATTTGGACTGGCTTGCAAGGTTTCCGGCCAACACTGAGCTGACACTTCAAATGCTTGTGGAGTCGGGTGGAGTCAAGAACCTGAAGCGCCCTGTGAAAGTTCTCGGTCGTGGTGAGTTGGGGATACCGCTGGTGGTCGAAGCCCACAAATTCTCCAAGTCGGCGCGCCAGAAGATAGAGGCGGCCGGCGGCAGTGTGAGGGAGATAGGCTGATGCGCCAGGCCCAGGCCGCGGGGCAGGAGGCATCCAGACCTCAGTTAATACAATCCATGATCGACGCGATGCGCGTCCCGGATCTTCGGACCCGGATACTGTTTACCCTGGGCATGCTGGTAGTGTTTCGGTTCGTGGCCCACGTTCCTGTGCCTGGGGTAGATTCGCAGGCGTTGGCGCAAGCCTTTCAGCAGTCGGCGTTGCTGGGGTTCCTGGACCTGTTTAGTGGCGGAGCGCTGGCCAACCTGAGCGTTGCCGCGCTGGGCGTGTATCCCTACATCACCTCATCCATCGTGATGCAGATACTCGTGCCCGTGGTGCCCAGCCTGAAGGCGCTGGCTCAGGAGGGTGAGTACGGCCGACAAAAGATCAACCAGTACACCCATTGGCTAACCGTGCCCGTGGCCGCACTGCAATCGTGGGGGCAGCTGACGCTGCTGAGGCAGTCGGGTGTACTTCCCTCAGTGGACTTCGGCCTTAACCTTCAGACCATGGCCATGGTGTTGTCAATGGTAGCGGGGACCATGTTCCTCGTCTGGCTCGGCGAGCTGATCACCGAACGAGGCCTTGGCAACGGCATATCACTAATAATATTCGGCGGGATAGTGGCCCGCTTCCCACAGGTGATAGGGCAGGGCTTCCTGGAGAGAGACGAGGCCGGCGGCCTGCTCCTGCTGGGTCTGTTGGGCTTCGCCATTATATACCTCATCGTGCTTTTCACCGAGGCTCAGCGCCGCGTGCCGGTGCAATACGGGCGAAGTGTATTCCGAGGAGGCCGCATGCAGCGTGCCAGCGGCTCAACGTTCCTGCCGCTCCGAGTCAACTCGGCGGGCATGATCCCACTCATCTTCGCCTCCTCGATCATCATTCTGCCGGCGACCATCGCGAGCTACTTCAGGAACCCGCTCAGTGACGACATACTCGCTAGCGGTGCCCGGTTCCTGTCCAATGCGCTGGACCCTTCCGGATGGATTTATTGGGCGATGTTTTTCGTCCTGGTGGTCGTCTTCGCCTTCTTTTACACGATGATAACGTTCCAGCAACAGAACCTGGCCGAGAACCTCCAGCGGAATGGAGGCTTCATCCCAGGCATACGTCCGGGCCCACCGACCCAGGCGTACCTGAGCCGAGTGTTGATCCGCATTACCTGGGGCGGCGCCTTGTTCCTGGGGTTCGTTGCGATTATTCCTTTCTTCGTCACTCAGGCCACCGACGTGCGCGCTCTGACGCTGAGCAGTTTCAGCCTCTTGATCATGGTGGGCGTGGCGCTGGACACAATGCGTCAGCTCGAGGCGCAACTGCTGATGCGCAACTACGAAGGATTCATCAGGTGACCGGACCGCAGGTACGCTCTCAAGACCCCACGCACAGAGCGCACGAGGCCGGACACGGAACCTACCGGGAGTGAAGGTGGTGTTGTTGGGGCCGCCCGGCTCAGGCAAGGGTACACACGTCGTCAGGCTCGCGGAAGAGCTGCATGTTCCCCGCATCTCCTCAGGAGACCTGTTTCGCGACCATCAGGTGCGGGACACGGAACTTGGCCGGCTAGCCCGATCATACATGGAGAGGGGGGTACTCGTTCCAGATGAGGTAACCATCGGGATGGTGATGGGGTGGCTCGACGAGCAGCGTGAGGCCGGCGGGTTCGTGATGGATGGATTCCCGAGGACTCTGCCGCAGGCACGGGCCCTGGACGAGGCGTTGGAGGAGATGGGAGGACCGGACAGAGTTCTTTACATCAACGTATCTGAGCAGGAGCTCGTCTCAAGGTTGAGCGGCAGGCTCGTCTGTCGCAACTGCCAAACTCCTTACCATCTAAAATTCTCACCACCCGGGAGGCCTGGGAAGTGCGACGAGTGCGGAGGTGAGCTATATCAGCGCGACGATGACAAAGCTGAAGCCGTGAAGAAACGCATCCGCGTGTATGCGGAGGAGACCGAGCCGCTGGTGCAGTATTACCGGGATGGAGGCAAGCTTGCGGAGCTGGACGGCGAAGGTTCTATTGAGGAGGTGTGGCGAGCTCTCATCGCCGCGGTACGGTGATTGGGCCGCAGGCACGCCATCTATCCGATCTGCGGAACCGGTTTGTGCTACTATAATGGGTGCCAACTTAAAGTTGAGGATGAGTCATTAATCGCATCGCTGGGCCGAGCACGGCCCGCTCGAGTGGGATCACGATCAAGTCCCCCAAAGAACTGGACTTCATGCGCCAGGCGGGACAGGTGGTGGCCTGTGTCAAAGCCAAGGTGGTCGATGCCATCGCTCCAGGAGTGTCGACCCGCGAGCTCGACCGTATCGCGGAGCAAGAGATCAGAAGGCTGGGGGCCGTGCCCTCTTTCAAAGGATACATGGGCTTTCCCGCTTCCATCTGTGCGTCGCTAAACGAGCAGATCGTCCACGGGATTCCTGGAGACAGGATGGTTCGAGAGGGCGACATCATAAGTGTAGACATCGGAGCTATCGTCGGTGGGTTCCATGGCGACAGCGCGCTCACCGTCGGAGTGGGCAGGATATCGAACGAGGCCCAACGACTGATCGACGCCACTCGGGAATCCCTTTGGCGCGGCATCGCCCAGGCCAGGGCCGGGACACGCGTCGGCGGGATCTCGGCGGCCATCCAGGCCTACGCTGAGAGCCAGGGGTATTCCGTGGTACGCCAGTACGTGGGCCACGGCGTCGGCCGCTCACTCCATGAGGAGCCCCAGGTGCCCAACTACGGAGTGCCGGAGAGAGGGCCTCTGCTTCGCGAGGGTATGGCCATCGCCATCGAGCCTATGCTGAATATCGGGGGGTGGGAGGCGGAACAGCTTGACGATGGCTGGACGGTTGTCACAGTCGATGGGAGCCTCTCTGCGCATTTCGAAGAAACGGTGGCGATAACGGAAGACGGCGCCGAGGTCCTGACAACTTTGGACCCTGTGTACTAGAAGCGGTTTCAAAATCAGCTCTCGGGTCGGTGTGGGGAGGTCTGCACGAGTCGACGAGCCTTCTGAAACAACTTGCGAGGAGATTGATGGCAAGAAAGCAAAAGGAAGCTATTGAGGTAGAGGGGGTTGTAACCGAGGCTCTGCCCAACGCGACTTTTAGAATCGAGTTGGCTAATGGCCATCTGGTCCTGGCCTACGTGTCCGGCAAAATACGCCTTCACTTCATAAGGGTCCTGCCCGGCGACCGAGTTCTAGTGGAGCTTTCCCCGTATGATCTGACAAGGGGCAGGATCACTTACCGGTTTAAGTAGGGAGCTGATATAGTTCTAGACGGTAAAGCATCGGCGCATTTGGTGAATAAGGGTTTAAGGCCGCACGGCGATAAAGGGCAAGAAATCGGAGAGCAAAAGTGAAGGTTTCCGCATCGGTTAAGCCTAGGTGCGCCAGGTGTCGGGTGGTCCGGCGCAAAGGCCGAGTCCTTATCATCTGTGACAATCCCAGACATAAGCAGAGGCAGGGTTAAGGACCGAACCTGGCTCAAGGGGGGCAAGTTATGGCCTTGGTCGCCGGAGTTAACATCCCGGACAACAGGAAAGTCGAATACTCACTTCGCGCCATCTTCGGCATAGGTGCCTCTCAGGCGCGAGACGTCGTTCAGAAGGCGAACGTCGAAGGCAACCCGCGGGTCAAAGACCTGACGGAAGCGGAGCTATCCCGCCTTCGCGAGGTTATCGACCGTGAAAAAAAAGTGGAGGGCGATCTTAGGCGCGAGGTAAACATGAACATCAGGCGCCTCATCGACATCGGCTCATACAGGGGCCTGCGCCACCGCAGGAACCTACCCGTCCGGGGCCAGCGAACGCGCACCAACGCACGGCAAAAGCGTGGCCCCAAGAAGCCGGTGGCAGGGCGACGCCACACCGTTACCAGGAAGTAGCCCCGGGCATAATGTACACGTTATGATCGGTCCCAGAGTGTTCGGATCGTGGCACATTAGGACGAGTGACGCGTTTATGTGGGGCCAAAGTAGATAGTAGAGGCGACCAGGCAGAAATGCGGAAGGAAGCAAGGAATGGCGAGAAAACCAAGGGCTAGGCGGCGGGAGCGTAAATCCGTCCCGGTGGGAAGGGCTTACATCCAGTCCACATTTAACAACACTATCGTCACGCTAACCGACTCGCAGGGGAATGTTCTCGCATGGGGTAGCGCGGGAACCGTTGGTTTTAAGGGGTCGAGAAAATCGACGGCCTTCGCCGCTCAAAGGGCGGCCGAAGATGCCGCCAAGAAGGGCAAGGAGCACGGCCTTCGCCAGCTTGAGGTATTTGTCAGGGGGCCGGGTGCGGGCAGAGAAGCCGCCATACGCGCCCTGAACGGGATGGGACTCTTCATTACCAGCATCCGCGACGTTACTCCCATCCCGCACAACGGCTGCCGTCCGCCAAAGAGAAGGCGCGTGTAGTGAGGGGAGTGGAAAAGGGTGTTTAAGGTGGAACAGCGTACGGAGGCTCTGTCCCCGCGAGATGCTGGGGAGCTCGTAAATGAGGCATTTCTCATATTTGGCAGACATCTCAGGCGATTCATAGTGCTTGTGGCGGTCGTGCAGGTGCCCGTAAATATTGTGTCGCTCCTACTGGGCGGAGGCATGGTCGCCTACGCGGTGGGAGGCGCCCTGGGCCTCTTTGGCAGCATCATCGTCTATGCGATGCTAGTCGATGCAGTGGGCCAGCATTATGTCACCGGGGGCGTGGACGTCCGCCGGAGTTATCGCAAGGCTTGGGACCGCATCGCGTCGCTGTCGATATTGACCGGAATTGCGGCACTAGCGCTGGTGGCGGTCGCTGCGCCGGTTACGGTTATCGACAACGCGGTGCTTTTCCTGGTGGCGCTGATAGCAGTTGCCGCCATCGCTGTCGTGGTTTACCTTTCAATGGCGGTACAGGTCGTGATAGTCGAACACGCTAAGGCTTTCGACGCACTCAGGAGAAGCTACCTGTTGGTACGTGGGAGGTGGTGGCGGGTCTTTGGAGTTATTGCGCTATTCTTTCTAGTTGGATTTGGTCTTAGTCTTGTAGTGGCTCTTCCCATCGCTCTAGTAGTTGGAATCGCCAATCCTGTGGCCGGATCGCTCTCCAGTGACGTTCTTCAGTTCGTGAGCGGAGTGGCCGTTACGCTGGCCGTGTCGCCCGTCATTTACATCGGCGGTACGCTTCTATACTACGATCTCAGAGTGAGGCGGGAGTCGTACAATATCTCTGTCTTATCTTCTGAGATGGGGTTGGCCCTGGCTTGAGGATGAGGCCCTAGCCGAACGACGATGTTGGAGGTTTGAGAAAAAATATCAATGGCTCGCTACATCGACCCAGTATGCCGCCAGTGTCGACGGATCGGAGAGAAGCTCTTCCTGAAGGGGGAGCGCTGCTATACACCCCGTTGTGCTATCGAAAGGCGTAGGAAGCCTCCCGGGGACCAGACGCCCAGAAGGCGTCGGCCCTCAGATTGGGCGCTTCAGCTCAGAGAGAAGCAAAAGGCGAGGTGGTCATACGGAGTGCTGGAACGTCAGTTCAGGCGGTACTTTGAGACGGCAAAAGACAGGCCGGGGATTACGGGTGACAATCTCCTTCAACTGCTGGAGAGTCGGCTCGATAACGTGGTCTATAGGCTGTCCTTTGCGGACTCTCGCCGCCAGGCCAGGCAACTGGTAACGCACGGCCATTTCGCCGTCAACGGGAAGCGGGTGAACATACCCTCATACAATGTGAAACAGGGCGATGTGATCGGCTGGGGAAAGGCCAATGGGTCTCTCCCTGAGTTCGTTAATATGCTCACTGAAGGCATCCCAAAGCGTCCGGTCCCTGAGTGGCTTAAGCTGGAGGTGTCCAACCTTACGGGTGAGGTATTAACCATGCCCACGCCCTCAGATATCGATACCGGTATCGACGTGCGGCTCATCGTCGAACTCTACTCCAAGTAAGCTGAGTTAGTGGCAACCTTGAACTTCTTCATTTGTGAAACGGAGGATCTGTCCGCATGGTCTTAGAGTTCCGAGGAATCGCCCCGAGTGAAACCGAAACCAGTGAAGAGGTCGTACCACGCCCGCGTATAACTGTCATCGACGACGATGACCGCTACGGCAAATTTGCTGTGGAGCCGCTGGAGGAGGGGCACGGGGTGACCCTTGGAAACCCACTTCGGCGAGTCCTCTACAGTTCGCTTCCTGGTACGGCCGTTACTTGGGTCAAAATCGAGGGCGTGCTGCACGAGTATGGGACAATTGCCCACGTCAAAGAAGAGGTGGCTGAGCTACTGCTCAACATCAGGGGCATCAGGCTTAGGTCCAGTGTGGACCGGCCCGGTAAACTTCGCCTCGAAGTGGCCGGGGAGGGTCAGGTGTGTGCGGGAGATATCATGGCGTCCTCCGACTTCGAGGTCGTGAACCCCGAGCTGCATCTTGCGATCCTTGACTCCAACGAAGCTAAGCTATCGGTGGAGCTCAACGTCGAGCAAGGGAGAGGCTACTTGCCCGCCGGCCATGGTGATGGACTTCCCATCGGTGTTCTACCCATGGACGCTGTGTTCACGCCCATCAGAAAGGTGAACTATAACATCGAGAAGACCAGGATTGGCCAGAGGGCCGACCTCGAGCGCCTGGTGCTTGAGGTGTGGACAGATGGGTCCATTACTCCCGTGGAGGCGGTACGGCAGGCCTCCAACATCCTGGTTGAGAATTTCTTCCTGCTCGCCAGCGTCCAGAGGGAGGTCGCAGACGGCGCCGAAGGCCCACCCATTGCCCTAAAGATCTCCCCTGAGAACTACAACGTCCTGGTCGAACGGCTGGAGCTGTCGTCCCGGACTCTGAATTGTCTGAAGCGGGCCAGCATCAACAAGGTTGGCCAGGTTCTTGAACTGAAGAAGTCAGAGCTGCTGCAGATCAGAAACTTCGGGGAGAAGTCGCTCAACGAGCTTTACTCTCGTCTGCGGGAGATGAACTTATTTCCGCCTGAGCTGGACCCAGACGCACCAGACGTACAGGAATCGGCCGAGGAGTAGACCGGTCCCGGCCTGCTACTGAAGCAGTACGGTTACATAAGTGAAAAAGTAGGGATTGTTAAAGCGGCTTTCAGGGAGCTAAAACTGATGAGGCACCGACTCTCAGGGCGAAAGCTGTCGCGACCCACCGGGCACCGGATGTCCATGCTAAGGGGCATGGTAACCGATCTCTTGCGCGACGAAACGATTCGAACGACCGACGCCAAGGCGCGAGAGGTTAAGCGCATCGCCGATAAGGTTATAACAATGGGCAAGAAGGGTACGCTAAGCGACCGACGCCAGGCCCTCGCCATCCTCTATGACAAGGATGTGGTGCGGAAACTGTTCGATGAGTTGGGGCCGAGATACGAGTCCCGAAGAGGTGGATATACCAGGATGGTAAAGCTGGGCCCCCGCAAGGGCGATGCAGCGCCCATGGCTGTAATCGAGCTGGTGGCCTAGCAGGAGTTGGCGCGGTCTATTAATTTGCTAAGAGTGTGTGGAGATAGCAGTCCTGGGATGGCAAAAGGCCCTTTTTAGATAGATTCTGGGGACTAGAATCCGCAAAACGCGTGGCCAGATGCGACTGGCTTTAATCGTTGAATACGAGGGAACCGACTACCACGGTTTTCAGTACCAGGTTGACGCTCCTTCGATACAGGGGGAGTTAGAAAAGGCGATAGCCCGTTTGACAGGAGAAAAACCGAGGGTAGTGGGAGCGGGGCGGACCGATGCTGGGGTCCACGCTAAAGGCCAGGTGGCGGCGTTCAAGACCAGCTCAGGGTACCCGCCCGAGACCTTCGTAAAGGCCCTGAACTTTTACCTGCCAGAGGAGGTCGCCGTCAGGGCTGCGTATCAGGTACACGAGGGGTTCGATCCACGGAGGGAAGCGTTGAGCCGGACGTACAGGTATACCATCCTCAACAGTCCGACGCCCTCGCCCCTCTCCCGACGGACGGCTTACCTCGAAGCAGCCACCCTGGACATGGGGGCGATGCAAAGGGTTGCCCGGTTGCTAGTAGGGAGGCACGACTTCTCCCGCTTCGCCGGCCCAATGGAGGACTCGAACGCTAGCACCGAGCGCGAGATATATAGCACATCGGTTACTAAGGAGGGTGATGTCATCACCTTCGACGTCGAGGGCAGCTCGTTCCTGCCTCACCAGGTGCGCCGGATGACGGGGGCACTGGTAGACTTGGGACGTGGTGCCCTGACTATGGATGACATAAGGGCTATGATCGATGGAGGGCCGTGCGAGGCCGTGGCACACTCCCTGCCCCCGCGAGGGTTGTGCCTTATGGCCGTCACCTATGCGGACTTCCCCCCTGGAGAGGGTCGTTCAAATGACGATGGACAATAAACCTTACAGAACGCGGGCGTCTGAGCTAAAGCCCGAGTGGCATGTTATGGATGCCGAGGGAAAGACCCTGGGCAGGCTCGCCACTGAGATCGCCCAACTTCTCCAGGGCAAGCACAAGCCGATATACGTGCGTCATCTGAACACGGGAGACTTTGTAATCGTGGTAAACGCCGAAAAGGTACGGGTTACCGGCGACAAGCTCAATAGTAAGATGTATTATCGCCATAGCGGGTATCCCGGCGGACTCAAGGCGCAGACCCTGTCCGACGTCCTGGAGAGGAAGCCAACGCAAGTGCTGAAGCGTGCCGTCAAAGGGATGCTGCCCAAGAACGCGCTTGGAAGGCGGATGCTGTCCCGTTTGAAGCTGTACGCGGGCGGCACGCATCCCCACGAGGCCCAGGTGAAGGCCACTCAAGGGGCCGCGGAGGCGAAGCTGAGTAAGACAGAGGGAGCCTAAGTTGAACCAGCAGCAGGAGTACTACTACGCCACGGGTAAGCGTAAGACATCCATCGCCAGGGTAAGGCTGTACAAGGACGACGGCCCGATGGTGGTCAATGGCAAGCCCCTGGAGGAGGCGTTTGCGTGGGCGTCGTGGCAGCAGCACATCTTCGAACCATTCAAGGTGACCAACACCTTTGGTGACTACAGGATAACCGCTAAGGTGTCAGGCGGGGGGGTTATGAGCCAGGCAGGCGCGCTTCGCCACGGCATATCCAGGGCCCTTCTGGTGGCCGACCCCTTGCTGCGCCAGTCCCTGAAGCAGGCTGGGCTTCTCACCCGGGATGCGCGAATCAAGGAGAGCAAGAAGTACGGCCTGAAACGGGCTCGAAAGGCCAAGCAGTACACCAAGCGTTAAGGGACCCGTAAACCGCATACTTCGGAAACGCCCTCGGTGCACCGAGGGCGTTTTTGTGTCATTCGGGCTGGCCGGGTGTCTCTTTAGGTTTGTGTCCGCCGTCCGTTAGCTCCATCAGCTGGAGGACGTTGCCGTCCGAGTCCAGAAAGGTGCCGACCCAGCCGCCCCAGTGCTCCTTTTCGGGCGGCCTGATGAACTTCACCCCCTTTGCAGCGAGGGACCTGTGCGTGCCATGGATGTCGCCCACTCTAAGGTTCACCATTATGCGGTAGGGGTCCTTTGCATCGCCTTTTACCTCGGCATGCTTACCGATGCTGAGCCTGATGTCGCCCCACTTGAACGCGACAAAGTCCGGGCGGACCGAGTGAGGCGTTAGGCCCAGCGTGTCGCGGTAGAAGGCGGTCATTCGCTCCATGTCCTCGGTCCAGATTATGACGCCGACCACCCCATCGATCATTCCAGGGCCTCCTTTGGACGGACTCTTTACCCTGTCGCATCCATGTTATGGGCGGTGAGCGTGCCCGGTCAATCAGATGGCTTTCGTAGGAAGGGAGACCGTGTAAAGAAGGGAAAAGGTCTTGAATTGGTCGAAAGGTGGTTCCAAGTTTCGGCGGCGAGGGTTTATAATCAATGATGGAGACAGTAGTTGGGAAGTTGATAGCTTATGTGGAGGGTCTCTAGAAAGGAGGCTGTGTCATTGGATAGCAGTAGTAGTAGGAGGTACTCCGGGTAGGTGTTCCCTGGAGCACCTTCCATATAAGGCCCCGCTCCGGCGGGGCCTTATTCTTTGTCAAAGACGCGTATAGCTGTCCGAGCGGAATCCTGATAGGAGCGCAAGAACATGCAGAGATGCGCTTGGCCTTCGCCGTCCGACGACCCGTTGGAGTTGTCTTACCACGACCGGGAGTGGGGTGTCCCGCAGCACGACGACCGGGCGCTCTTTGAAGCCCTGGTCCTGGATGGGATGCAGGCGGGGTTGAGCTGGATGACGATCCTGCGAAAGCGTGAGGCGTTTCGAAGGGCCTTCGATGGGTTCGACCCCGCTCGGGTCGCCCGATACGATGAGCGTAAGGTAGAAGAGCTACTCACCGACGAGGGGATCGTTCGCAACCGGCAGAAGATCGCCGCGGCTATCGAGAACGCGCAAGCGTTTCTGGCCGTGCAGGAAGAGTACGGCGGCTTCGACGCCTATATCTGGTCATTTGTGGGAGGCCGGCCCAAGGTCAACTCCTGGCGCGCCTGGGAGGAGATCCCAGCAAAGACGCCCGAGTCCGAAGCCATGAGTGCGGACCTAAAGCGCAGGGGATTTAGGTTTGTAGGCCCGACCATCTGCTACGCGTTCATGCAGGCGGAGGGCCTGGTGAACGACCACACGGTGGACTGTTTCAGGTACGGGGAGCTGTCTGGCGGAAGCCGCTAAAAGGCCTGGGTCTTGGCGCCCTTCCAGCGAGCGATAGCCGCCTCTGCACGTGGGCTGATTACCCCCTGCACCTCGACATTTATCAGCACCGGACGCTCGATCTGAAAGGCCCGCTTGATCGCCGGTGAGAGCTCGTCCGGGTGCTGGACGTGCTCTCCATGTCCGCCCAGTCCCTTGACCATCTGGTCGTAGCGGGAAGGTAGGAGGTCGGTGGCCACCGACCTGCCGAAGACCCCCAGCTGTATCTGCCGGTCGATGCCCCATGCCGAGTCGTTGCCCAGCACCGTCACAACCGCGAGGTTATGCCGCACCGCCGTATCGAACTCCATCGCGTTGAAACCGAAGGAGCCGTCGCCGGTGAACGCGATGACTCGGCTCTTAGGGTGGGCCAGCTTGACCGCCAGGGCAACCGGCAACGCCGAGCCCAGCATACCCAGGGGCGGTAGATACCACCAGCTCTTGGGGTTGACGGCGGGCAGTCGAGCCCGGCCGAATGCGCAGAAGTCGCCGCCGTCGAAGGATAGATAGTCATCGGGCCCCAGGTGCTGCTGGACTACTTTGAATACGTGTGAGGGGTGCATCGGCTCCTGGGAAACGGCGGTGGACTCGAGCCACTCGGCGTGCGCATCTCGCTCAGCCCTGAGTTGCTGCAACCACGGAAGGTCGCTCCAGGCGTGTTTGGTGGCCCCGTTGGTGAACTGACACACCACCGCCTCGATGTCGCCCACGATGCCGACCGAGACACCCCTGTTTCTGCCAATCTCTGCGGCCGAGGGATCGACCTGTATGATCCGGGCGTCTTTTGAAATGGTAGGGGGCATCGCGTAACCCAGGACGAGGTCCTGCTTCCTGCCCAGCAGCACGACCACGTCGGCTTCACCCGATAGCCGGGCGGCGCCGTTGAGGGCCCGGTCGAAATACCCCATGCAGTAGGGGTGCTCGTCGGACACCATCCCCCTGGCGTCGCCCTCGGTCATGAGGGGCACGCGTGTCGTCTCGATGAAGTCCTGGAGGGCCTCGCCCGACCTGGCGTACGACGCGGCGCTACCCGCTATGATCAGGGGCCTGCTGGCGCCGCTGAGCAGTGCGATAGCCTCCCCGATCTGGTCCTCGGACGCCAGGGCAGGGGATGTGCTGCGGTATTCATTGGGCTGGTAGAAAACTACCTCGCTCTCCGAGACCTCCTGCTGCTGCATGTCCACGGGGATGGTGAGGTGCACCGGCCCGCGCCGTCCGCTATATGCGACCCTCAAAGCGTGAGCGAGCATGTCGGGTATGCGCCGCGCGTCCGGGACCACCCACGCTCCCTTGACGACGGGACGCGCCATACCCACCTGGTCGATCTCCTGCATGGCGCCACGGCCCAGGTCGTACGACTCGGCGGAGCCACTTATGGACAGCAGGGGGCTCTCGGCATGGAGGGCGGAGGCGAGGCCCGGCACCGCGTTGGCGAATCCGGGCGTCGTGTACATCGCCACGCCTGGACCGCCCGTTATTCGACCCCAGGCGTCAGCCATGTGGACGGCGGCCTGCTCGTGCCGGGTGTCGATGAACCTGAAATCCATCTCACTCATCAGGTCAAATGTCGGCAGCAAATGGTCTCCAGCGATCATGAAGATGTTACGGACTCCCTCAAGCTTAAGGGAGTCGGCGATGATTTGGCTGCCTGTAACCTTTTTCGACCCTGCCATCTATTCCCTCTGACGTGAGTGGCAGCGCCTCACGGCGCTGCCGAATTACCGTCCCATTGTAGCTTTGAGAGGTGGGGTGTCAAGTAACGAAAATGTGAGGCTGGCCTCGCCACCAAGTCCAATTTGAGGTTCATATCCCCTATCGGCTAGAATGGTGAGGAACGTTGCCACGGTGAGGACAGCAGCATCTGTAACCAGCTTTATGACGTAGGTGTTACAGGACAGATGTGGTGGCTGGCCAATAAGTGCTCCGAAGGTGTACCGGAGGTGGCACGGATGTCCTCGGACGGAGCCACGGGCGTGGCCCATACGTAAGTACAAAGAGGGGTTCTAGGCGGACTCAAAGTTGCCGTAAAAGGGGGAGAGTGTGGCAAGGTTGCTCGAGGTCAGGGACCTCCAGACTCAATTTTTCACTCAGGACGGCGTGGTGAAAGCGGTGGACGGGATAAGCTTCAACGTGGACGAAGGGGAAATACTGGGCATCGTTGGTGAGAGCGGCTGCGGCAAGAGCGTTACCGCGCTGTCCATAATGCGCCTTATAGCCGATCCACCTGGGCGAATTGTGGGTGGGGAGATTGTCTTCGAGGGAGAAGACCTCCTCTCGATGGACAATGCCGCGATGCGTCACCTCCGGGGAAACCGCATCGCCATGATTTTCCAGGAGCCCATGACCTCGCTCAACCCGGTGCTGACCATCGGCAGGCAGATTACCGAAACCCTCGAGCTTCACCAGGATATGGATAAAGCGGGTGCGCGGGAGCGAGCTGCCGAGTTGCTTGGGCTTGTCGGAATTCCCGACCCCCTGAACCGGCTCAAGGATTATCCTCACCAGTTCAGTGGCGGCATGCGACAGAGGGTTATGATCGCCATAGCGCTGAGCTGTAACCCCAAGCTGATCGTTGCCGACGAGCCTACTACCGCCCTCGACGTCACGATTCAGGCCCAGATCCTGGAGGTGATGCAGTCTCTGGCGCGAGAGTTCCATACCGCTCTTATCATCATCACCCACAACCTGGGAGTTGTGGCTCGATACGCGCAGCGTGTGGTCGTGATGTATGCCGGTAAGATCATCGAGGTCGGCACAGCCAAAGATATATATCACGATCCGAGACACCCCTACACTCTGGGCTTGCTGAACTCAGTCCCCCGACTCGATCAGGATGCCAGGGCAAGGCTGGACCCGATTGAGGGTCTGCCCCCGGACCTGATCGATATCCCCGAGCGCTGCTCCTTCGCGCCGCGCTGCGAGTTCGCCGTAGACAGATGCCGGCGCGAGGTCCCTCCGCTTGAGACATTCGAGGTGGGGCACTCGTCAGCCTGTTTCAGGATGAACGAACTTGCAGAGATTTCGGCTCCGGCGGGTACCTAGGGGAAGGCGGCTATGGCAGAGGTACAAAACAGTCAGCAAGACGGCCGTCAATTCGGGGCAACCCATGTGGAAATCAAGAACTTAAAAATGTATTTCCCGGTGACCTCGGGACTCCTGTTCCAGAAAAAGGTTGCCGACGTCAAAGCGGTGGACGACGTTACCCTATCCATCAAAAAAGGCGAGACTCTCGGACTGGTGGGGGAAAGTGGTTCCGGAAAGACGACCACCGGCCGGTGCGTATTGCGGTTGTACAAGCCCACCGGCGGCGAGGTCGTTTTCGAGGGACAGAGGTTGAACGACCTGAGCGAGTCCGAGATGAGGCCCATGCGCCGAAAGATGCAGATCATCTTTCAGGACCCTTACGGCTCGTTGAACCCCAGGATGACGTGTGGAGACATCATCGGCGAGCCACTCATCATCCACAAGCTGACGCATGGAAAAGAGGAGCGCCGAGATAGGGTCCATGAGCTGCTGAGTCTCGTTGGTCTGAACCCCTACATGGCCGACCGTTATCCCCACGAGTTCAGCGGAGGTCAGAGGCAGCGGATTGGTATAGCGAGAGCACTCGCCGTAAGTCCCAACTTCATTGTGTGCGACGAGCCCGTGTCCGCTCTGGACGTCTCCATTCAGGCCCAGATCATCAACCTGCTGGAAGAGCTTCAGGAGAAGTTCAACCTGACCTACCTCTTTATCGCTCACGACCTGTCGGTGGTGCGTCACATAAGCGACCGCATCGCCGTCATGTACCTCGGACACATAGTAGAGATCGCCGACCGGACCGAGCTATACGAGAACCCGATTCATCCCTACACGAAGGCGTTACTCTCGGCGGTCCCCATTCCGGACCCCACTCTGGAGGCGGAGCGAGAGCGGATTATCCTTACGGGCGATGTTCCGAGCCCGATGAACCCGCCCAGTGGCTGTGTGTTCCACACCAGGTGCCCCATCGCGATTAAAGAGTGCCGGGTCGAGGTGCCCGAGCTAAGGGAGGTCGCCAAGGACCACTGGGTGGCCTGTATTAGAGCGGAGGGCTATTATCAGGCGAGGCCCATTGCCGTCTAGTGGCTTGGTTTGGACCTGTCCGTTTGTCGGCGGAGCGTGGCTGTCGGTGGCTATGCGGACGAGGTGTCGGCCCGGTTGAGGAAGCTAATGTCCGGTGGCCCGATGACTCCCGCACGCTCCATCGCATCCCGCAGGTCCTGGGATTGCACGAACTTGTGAGCGTTTTCCAGGCTGTCCCACTCAATTAGGACCGTCACCTGGTTGGGGGTCTCGGCGTTTTGAAAGACCTGGGCGCCTATAGAGCCGGCGGCCCTTCGGACCGAAGCATGCTCGTCGTAAACAGCCTTCCACTTGGCGAAATCCTCAACGGTTGATCGAACGAGTGTGTACGGCATATGGGTTCCTCCTTCTTTGGGATAGGGACCTAGGGACTTGCGAGCGGCCACCGTGGTGGCAAGATAGCATGTAAGCTACCCACTGGCAACAGTGGAACGTACATAGACAGGTGGTTCGAAGAGCTCGTTTAGTAGGGTGATTTCGTGAGGAGAGGTCCCCCCGTTATCCGCCACATGGCCGGCCTGCTCACCGGCCGACTCTATGCGGTTCGCGGCGACAGCATGAAACCGAGCTTCCGGCACGGTGACCACCTGCTGGTTAGCCGGTTGGCCTACCGCGTAGAGAGCCACCGCAGGGGGGAGGTGGTGATAGTGTGCGACCCCAGGCGCCCTTCGAGTACTTTTCTGAAGCGTATCGTGGGTCTGCCGGGAGAGGTGGTGCGTATCCAGGACGGCTTGCTCCTCATCGACGGCGACCACCTAGCCGAGCCATATCTTGGGGGACTGCCCGCATCTCCGGGCACGGACGAGGCGACGTGGACGCTGGCCCGAGATCAGTACCTGGTCCTCGGGGACAACAGGGCCCACAGCACGGACAGCCGCCATTTCGGACCCGTAGACAGGGGTCTAATCATAGGCGGAGCGTGGTTTCGTTTCTGGCCGCCTCGACGATGGGGTTCGATAGAGGGCTAGGCGTCGTTTCAGACCGTCCTCTCAGGAGCATCCGCCCTGTCCCGCCTGTTGGAGAGACGTTCCCGCTGGCTCAACTAGTTTTGAAGCCATTTGGCTGTGTTGAGTTCCCAAAGAAGGGGGGAGTACAGAGGGGGCGTTGCCCCCTCTGTTAAGGGTATGGGGTATACCCGGTTTTGCACGGTAATTGGCCCCTGCACGGAAAGTCAGCAGGTTGCACGACAACCTGGACCACTATTATGCCCGAAGCGGCCACACTTTCACTGCGAGTTCAGCCATTCGTTCCTGTCTGCTGGTTATCTCTTTAGGTCCCCACTCGTCCTGCTGTGCAACCTCTTTAGTCAGCAGGAAAGTAGACTTCGCTAGTGTCGGTTTCTTCTCCTCAAGCCGACGATTACCTATGACGGAGTTTAAATCGGCGCGCAGAAGAACCATGTTGCCAAGTCGGTTGTGGTAGGTATGCGCAACGGCACTATCGAGGTCAGGCCATCCTTGTCCAAGATGTCCGGGCAGAACGTGTTCTAGATTAATGACTATGTCTTCGTTAGGCACGAATTCCGGTGTCGCATTACCTTGCAATTTGTATTCAAGCGCCCTGAGGTAATATCGCGCGAGGCCGCTCTTTGACACTCTATATGCCGCGAATTGCTCTTTGAATGCTGGGTCAGACAACAACAGGGGAGCCATGTGATCTGCCAACTTGCTTGCGGTGCCGACTCTTCCAGAGCTTATTTCTTGTGCAACATTGTGTATAAGTTCTACTGCCCGTCCACTCCTGATACCTGCCACAAGGTAGCGAACTGACCAAAAGACCAACTGCCGGAATGCAAGTTCAGCCTGCTTCTTATTGAACCGTCCACTTATTGCAAGAGCGAGAGGTCTTAGCGGGGACACACCAAGCAGAACCAACGTGGAGATATGTTCTCTAATATGGGGATGATAGTCATTCCACTTGGGGTGCGTTGGAGTCTGAATGGCTACATAGTGGTTTGCGCCCTCAGCAAGAGCATCAAGGAACTCAATTACCTGCTGTTTTGCTGCCATCCTCTCCTTTACTACTTCGAAGACCGCACGTTCGCGTACATGACCCCACTTTGAAATAATAAGATGGGTGAGATGGGGATGATAGTCATTCCACTTGGGGTGCGTTGGAGTCTGAATGGCTACATAGTGGTTTGCGCCCTCAGCAAGAGCATCAAGGAACTCAATTACCTGCTGTTTTGCTGCCATCCTCTCCTTTACTACTTCGAAGACCGCACGTTCGCGTACATGACCCCACTTTGAAATAATAAGATGGGTGAGATATGTGATGGTGATGTCATCTTGCTCAAGGGTTTCTAGAGCGCCGTTCATCGAAGCCCATTTATGTTGGGCTTCCGAAAGTCTATTGTCGGCAAGAGCAAATAGGTGGTTCTTCACAAGGTCAGCCTGAGATGTTCGAAGGCCACGATCATTAAGGGTCTCGAACATTACGTAGGCATTTAGGTCGTCAGGGACCTTGAGAACAATTACTTGAGCGGAGTCCTGTATGTATGTGACCCACGTATTAAGTCGGTCAATTCGATTTGGATCACCATGTGGTGCAATGATTTGACCCACATGCTGCGCAGCCAGGCTTCCAGCTTTTTCGATGCGAAAGTGAGAAGGTTTCTGTGGTTTTGCAGCCTTTCTCGCCGCTTCGCCCTTCTTGGCAAGGATGTGGTTCTTGAAGAACTCATTGTCATCAACATTCAACCGGAGACGGGGGTTGAATTCCCGCGTTTCGCGCACAATGGTGAAGAGGAACGCATTCACGTCCTGCACCAGAAGCGCATCGTGACGCTCCTCAAAATAATCACGGATTGCTGCTAGCAGAATTGTAGTTGTGGCTAGCCTCTGCTGACCGTCGGCTACTTCAAACGTCCCATCTTCACGCTGAGAAAGCACAATCGTGCCTAAGAAGTACGTAGACTTTACCGAGTCAATGGCATTTGCTAGGTCATGGAACAAGTCAAGAATGTGACTCTCTTCCCAGGAATATTCCCGCTGGTTCAAAGGAACAGCCAGCCTATTTCGGGCTAGGGCCGTACCAATGCCTGCTTGTTCGAAATCAATTGTGCTTGGGTGTGTGGTCACGGTCTACTCCTCCTTCACCCATCGCTGAAGGTTCGAGAAAAGAGATTGAATGTCCAACCGCCTCTAATTCTCGTATGGCAACCTGCCTAAGTCGCTCACGAATCCACGTCGATAAAGGGATTCCGGCCAACTCCGCGGCATCCTTGAATGCCCGCTTCTCGGCAGATTCCGCCCGTATCTCAATGTACTCGTCTAGCCTTCTTGCTTTATTCGGCCTACCGTCTGTGCTTTGCCCTGCTGGAGGCCGATGTCGACGAGAGGGTGTTTCTTGCGCGGCCTCGGGTGGCGCTACTTGAGCGAGAAGAGGGTATTGTCGTCTCGGACTTCAACCATCGGGCGACATCCTTGGCGTGGTAGCTGACGATCATGTTTGCGCCGGCCCGCTTGATCGCGGTCAGAATCTCCAGCGTAACCCTGCGTTCGTCTATCCACTCGTTGCCCGCCGCCGACTTGACCATAGAGTATTCCCCGCTTACGTTGTAGGCGGCGATGGGGTGATTGAAGGCGTCCCGTGCGGCCGCCAGGACATCCAGGTAGGCCAACGCGGGTTTGATCATCACGATATCCGCGCCCTCGTCTATGTCCTGCTGGATCTCCCGCAGGGCCTGGCGTATGTTGGCCGGGTCCAACTGATAACCGGCGCGGTCTCCGAACTCAGGGGTTGATTCGGCGGCGACGCGGAACGGTCCGTAGAAGGCCGAGGCGAACTTTGCCGAGTAGGCCATGATTGGCGTGTCCACGCGACCGTTGGAATCGAGGGCATCGCGGATGGCCGCCACCTGTCCATCCATCATCGCCGAGGGCGCTACCAAGTCTGCCCCAGCCTCCGCATGGCACAGAGCGGTCTTGGTCAGTAGCTCCAGCGTGCGGTCGTTGTCGACGCGCCCATCGTCCATTACGCCGCAGTGGCCGTGGTCTGTGTATTGGCACAGGCAGACGTCGGTCATTACCAGGAGCTCTGGGGCCGTCTGCTTTATCACCCTAATGGCCTCGGGCACGATGCCGTTGGGTTCATAGGCCTCCGTGCCCAGGGCATCCTTTCTGGCCGGGATGCCGAACAGCAGCACCGCGGGGATACCCAGCTCCGCCACCGTGCCGATCTCCGAGATCAGGTTGTCGAGGGAAAGCTGGTATATGCCGGGCATCGGGTCGATCTCGTTGCGTACGTCTCGGTCGTGGGTGACGAACAGAGGGTATATCAGCTCATCCACCGAGAGTCGAGTCTCCTGGACCATATGCCGGAGGGCCGGCAGCTCTCTGAGCCTGCGAAGGCGTGTTCTAGGGAATCTACTCATCACGCAAGCCTTCCTGCTGGAAGTATGCCTCCAGAGCATCGACCAGCCCGGCCGTGGTGTACTCTTCTGCTACTATAGCAACTTTCAACCCCAGCGCTCTAGCGGTCGCGGTAGTTATGGGCCCTATGCACGCTATCGTCGCCTCGGAAAGCCCATCCAGGTTTCCGTCCAGAAGCCCGGCGAGGTTGGTTACCGTAGAAGAGCTGGTGAAAGTGACCGCGTCCACTCCCGTGGAAAGGATTTCCGCTACTCGCGACTTGGAGTCTTCAGGGGTAACCGTTCGATACGCCTCTATCTCGTGGACCATCGCACCCGCGCGGGCGAGTCCTTCGCTCAACACGTCGCGCCCTTCTTGTGCGCGGGGTATAAGGATTTTGGCGCCCTTGATGTTCTTTCCAGCCATGCCTTCAACCACCGACTCGGATACGAACCTGTCGGGGACGAAATCGGCGACGATGCCCCTTTCCTCCACGCTGGCCGCCGTGGCCGGTCCGATGGCGGCGACCTTGGCGCCGTGGAACGCCCTGGAGTCCAGGCCTAGGGCCTGCAACCGCTTGAACACGATATCCACTGCGTTGGCGCTGGTGAAGACCACCCACTCATAGTCGCCTAGTTGACGTATCGACGAGTCAAGCTCACTGTAGTCCTCCAGCGGCTGGATCTCTATGGTGGGCAGCTCTATGGCGTGCGCTCCCATGCTCGACAGGAGTTCGGAGAGCTGTCCAGCCTGCGTTCGGGACCGCGTTACCAGCACCCGTTTGCCGAAGAGGGGGCGCTTGTCGAACCAACGCAGCCGTTCACGGAGGCTCACCGCCTCGCCTATGACCGCGACTACGGGTGGCTCGAGGCCCGCGTCCTTTCCTTTGGACACGATGTCCGAGAGGGTGCCGACTACCGTCTGCTGGTACGGCTCCGTGCCCCAGCGGACCAGAGCCGCGGGTGTCTCGGGGGCCCGGCCGTGCCGCGTCAGCGAGTCGACGATGCCGGGTAGGCTTTCCCATCCCATCAGCACGACCAGGGTGCCACCCGCTTGGGCCAGCTTTTCCCATGCTATCCCGGACTCCGGCTTATCGGGAGACTCGCTGCCGGTAACAACGGTAAAATGTGATCCCACTTCCCTATGCGTCAGGGGTATGCCCGCATACGCGGGCGCGGCGACCGCAGACGTGACACCGGGAACGACCTCAAACGGGACGCCGTTTGCCGCCAGGAACTCCGCCTCCTCTCCTCCTCGACCGAACACGAAGGGGTCGCCTCCCTTTAAGCGCACGACCCGCTTGCCCTCCCGTGCCTTCGACACCAGCAGGGTATTGATCTCCTCCTGTCGGTTGTGCGTCCCACCCGGCGCCTTGCCCACGTCGAGCACCTCGGCTTGATCGTGGGCGCGCGCCACTATGCGTCTGTCGACGAGTCGGTCGCAGACGATGACGTCGGCCGTTTCGACGCACTTGAGGCCCTTGACCGTGATGAGCCCGGGGTCGCCCGGTCCCGCGCCGACCAGGAAGACTTTGCCGGCACTCATTGCAGCTCACCCAAGTGTCACAACCTCCTTCGCTCCGGCCTCCAGAAGAGCCTCAGCCGTCCGGCGTCCGGCGGCCTGTGGGTCGCCGGCGTCATGGTCTGCGCTCACCCGGACGACCCTGTCGCCGTCGGGCGAAGCAGCCATAGCGGAGATGTGGAGCTGGTTGCCCTCCAGTCTTGCGTAAGCCGCCACAGGCGACTCGCAGCTTCCCCCGATGGCCGTGAGGAACGCTCTCTCAGCCTCTAGCGTGAGGACGGTTGGCCGGTGTTCGACTTCGGACATCATCCCGATTAACCCCGTGTCTTCAGACCGCGCCTCCGCCGCCAGCGTACCCTGTCCCACGTCCGGGGTGCAGATCTCAGGCGACAGGTACTCGGTGATCTCCGACTCCCGCCCAAGCCGCAACAAGCCGGCGGCCGCCAGGACGACGCCATCGTAGTCCTGGCCACGGGCCTTCTCGAGCCGAGTGCCCACGTTTCCCCTGATGGGAATGATCTCTAAGTCCGGGCGGACCGATTTCAATAAGGCAGTACGCCTTGGGCTGCTGGTCCCCATCCGGGCCGCCGGAGGCAGCTCCATCAGGGGCACCCCCCACCGGTTGACCTGCACGTCCCGGGGGTCCTTGCGTCGCCCGGCGGCCCGGACGACGAGGCCGTCTGGTATGGAGGATGGTACGTCTTTGGCGCTGTGGACCGCCAGATCGATCTCGCCGCTGACAAGAGCTTTCTCGATGTCGTGCACGAACATCCCTCGCTTCATCCGCTCAAGGGACGCGCTCTTGTGGCGATCGCCATGCGTGGTGACCGGCGTCACCTCGAACTCGACCGCAGGAAATCGCCGCCTAAGCGGGCGCAAGACCTCCTCGGTTTGAGCAATGGAGAGTGGACTGGCCCTGGAGCCAACGACAACCCGCTTGGGAGAGGACAACACGTCAGTTACCGGTTTCAGTCCGCTGGAGCCGAGACCTTCTGCCCTTCCAGGCCCGAGGTGAGCGTCTCCTCATCCCACATCTTGCACGTCCCGTTCGGGCAGTCACAGTCGGCTCCAATCATCAGGTTAGATATGATGGTCTTCATGGCTTCTTCTGAGGCGCCTTCGCGGACCAGCTCCATTACCTCCTCGGTTATGGACGCCTGCCAGTGGTCGGCGATGATGGTTGCGCCTCGTCGCCGCAGCTCCGCTCGCGCGTCCCTTAGCAGAGGGGCCAAATCCGCGTACTCGAGTATAGGGCTCCTGGACAGCTCCTGTCGAAACTTCCTGGCGAGGGCCGGGCTCGCCCCTCCAGTGGATGTCGCTATTGTGACCTCGCCGCGCCTTACTACCGACGGTGCGATGAAGGTGCACAGGGGAGTGACGTCCACCACGTTGAGGAGGACGTTTCTCTCCTCCGCCTCGCGGGCGATCAATCTGTTGGTCTGGTTGTCATCAGTGGCGGCGATCGCGATAAAGGCCCCCTCCAGGTCTCCGGGCCGGTATGAGCGTTGAGCCCATGCTATCCGATTATTCTCGGCCAGATTCCGCACACTTTCGTTCACCTCTGGGCTTATGACCGCTACCTTGGCGTCGCACTCCAGCAGCTTGTGTACCTTCTCCTCACCGATGTTTCCACCGCCGATCACCACGCACAGGCGGTCTCGCACATCAATGAACGCGGGGTAGTAAGCCGGCAAATCGCCTCCTTTAAGGTCTAAACGAAGTAGCGCACCCGTGTCTTTTTGTACTCGCGGGTGCTGTAGAGCAGCAGGTAGTCATCTATGCCCGTGGCCTCCGAAATCTCGCGCGCAACGTCCTCGCACTGCTCCCTGGTGGTCGCGTGAATCATGGTGAAGTGAGTGTACTGCCAGTCCGGGAAGGTGGGACGCTGGTAGCAGTGGGTGACCCATCTGGACTGGGCCATGATCTTACCCACTTCTACCGCCCGTTCCTCAGGGACCTTCCAGACCGCCATGGAGTTTTCCTTGAATCCGGCCCGTCGATGGTGCAGGACCGCACTGTACCGCCGCAAGATGCCGCCTTTCTGGAAATCGTCTGCAAGGCGGAATAGCTCCTGCTGCGTGATCCCAAGCCTTTTGGCCATTGGCTCGAATGGACGGGCAACCATCGGCAGGTCTTCCTGGAGTTCCCTTATCGCCTGAATGTCGAACTCCGTGACCGGCATGGCCTCGTTCCAGTTCTCGCCATTTTCGTTGTACCCGTCGGGGCTGTAATAGTCGTTGGCGGCCCCTTCCCCGGTAACCATGTCGAAGTTGACGCCTATCTTGAAAAACCTGATGGTAGGCATCACTCGGTAGGTCTCCGCGCCGGTTCGCTTGGCCATCTCAGCGATAGCGTCCTCTAGGCTTTCGTTCGGCGCCACGGCAATCGTGAACCACAGGTTGAACCGTCCGGTCCTGGCGTAGTTGTGGCTTACTCCCGGATGCTCGTTGACGATTTTGGCCCCCTCATCCAACCTGTCTGGCGCGATGCGCATAGCCACTAGGGTGGTCTTGTATCCTAGCCGCCTGGTATCGAAGATGGCGCTGATCTGGCGGACGACGTTCTTGTCCTTCAGCCTTTTGATGCGTTCGAGCACCTCGGCCGTGTCGATTCCCAGCTCATGGCCTAGGTGCTCGAAAGGCTCCTCTACCAGAGGGAACGACGACTGTAGGGTGTTCAGGAGCCGCCGGTCGGTGAGATCTAGGTCCGCGGCCATGCACTACCTCATGTCAGGAACGGTGTAGGGTGTGAACCGGCTAGTTTGACACGACTTATAGGAGGTCGACAGCTAATTTTCCGCGCCTGCGGTACAGGTTGATTCCGCATAAGTAGCGCATTAACTAGACTATCAGGAGGTGTGTTGGCAGTCAATCGAATCGGTGCATTGAGCAGGGTCTCTCGATGCTCTGACAACTGTCACTCTGAGAGGAGCGAAGAGTCTCCTTGAGCGATCGCGGCTACATAGCATTGTGGTGCTTAGAGGGCTATGGTATGTTCATCTCGCCTTCGGTGCGAGTAACGGCAAGGGGTGAGTCGCTGCAAGATGCGAAGAGTCGTCTGCTAGACCGCCTGCGGCAAGAGATAGGCGACGAGAGGGTAGTCCAGGCGATGGGCCGGGTGCTCAGGGAGGAGTTCGTCCCAGAAGACGTAATGCACCGGGCCTATGAGGATATACCTCTCCCGATAGGCGAAGGGCAAACGATTTCACAACCCTACATCGTGGCGGTCATGGTATCCATGCTCGAAGCGCGCCGGACCGATAGGGTGCTTGAGATCGGCACCGGCAGCGGATATCAGGCGGCTATCCTGGCCGAGCTTGCGAGCGAGGTTGTAACGGTCGAGCGCTTGGCTCCACTCGCCGACGCTGCCCGAGAGCGCCTGGCCAGGCTAGGTTACGCCAACGTGAAAGTCTTCCCGGCGGAAATGCAGCTGGGTTGGCCGGCGGACGCTCCCTACGACGCAATCATTGTGGCGGCGGCGGCGCCTAGGCTGCCCCGCAGCTTAATGGAACAGTTGAGTGAGGATGGAAGATTAGTGGTTCCCGTGGGCTCCATCGAATCCCAGGAGCTCATGAAAGTGTTCAAGACGCCGGACTCGTATTCGGTTCGGACGATGGGAGCTTGCAGGTTTGTTCCCCTTATCGGGGAGGGGGCCTGGCCCGAGCCTCTTCAGAGCGGCCAGTAGCGCTTCCGTTGGCGTCTTAGATTGGTGCGCCCACCGATGTTGACCATGTTATTGCGTTGGATCGTGTCTTTCCCCCAGGGCGTGGATACATCCACACTTGCGTAGATGGAGTTCGGCTTGTCAGAAGCGCAACCGGGAGCCTATACTGAGTCGTCCTCGAATCGGCCCCCTCAGGCCACAGGGAATACAGCGATCTGCTGAACGTGGAACAAGAGACGGTAATCGGGCTGGAAGTACACGTCCAGCTTCTGACCAACAGCAAGATGTTCTGCTCGTGCAGCACGGACTATCAGGACGCTCCGCCGAACTCGGTGGTGTGTCCTATTTGTATGGGCATGCCCGGTGTTCTTCCCGTGATTAATGTGCGTGCCGTGGAATTCGTGGTACGCACCGGCCTTGCCCTCGATTGCGAGATCGCCAGCAACACCAAGTTCGACCGAAAGAACTACCCCTATCCGGACCTGATGAAGGGCTATCAGATTTCGCAATACGACCAGCCCATTGCGACCGAGGGCAAGCTTATTATCGATGTCGACGGCCACGAGAAGCTGGTGGGCTTAACCCGTGTCCACCTGGAGGAGGACGTGGCCAAGCTGCTCCATCGCTCCGATGCCGACGGCGATGGCTACAGCCTTCTGGACATCAACCGCTCGGGCGTCCCCCTGATGGAGATAGTCAGCGAGCCTGATCTTAGGTCGGCTGAGGAGGCGCGAACCTATCTTACCGATCTGCGGTCCATCCTCCGCTACATCGGAGTCAGCACCGCCAACATGGAGGAAGGCAGCTTCCGATGTGACGCCAATATCTCCCTTCGCCCCCGTGGCTCGTCCGAGCTGGGAGCCAAGGTGGAAGTAAAGAACATGAACAGCTTTCGCTCTGTGTACCGCGCACTCAAGTACGAGGAGGAGAGGCAGAGACGGGCACTGGAGAAGGGGCAGTCAATCGCCCAGGAGACCCGTGGTTGGGTGGAGGGCCGCGGCGTAACCGTGACGCAGCGGTCGAAGGAGTACGCATCCGACTACCGCTATTTTCCTGAGCCCGACCTACCGCCGCTGGTGATCGAACCCGGGTGGGTCGAGGAGATTCGGGAAAGCCTTCCTGAGCTTCCACGGGCCAGGAAGGCCCGCTTCATTGAGGAGTACGGCCTTCCGATCTACGACGCCGGCTTGCTGACGGTATCTAAGCCCACGGCGGACTACTTCGAGTCTGCGATGGCCGTCAAACCTTCACGCGAAATACAGCGTTCGAAGTTGGCCAAGTCGGCGAGCAACTGGATGCTGGGTGAGCTGACGCGGCTTCTGAATCTGCGTGGACAGGAAGTCACCGATGTGAAGATCGCTCCTAAAGACATAGTCGAGCTTGTTGAGCTTGTGGAAGCCGGTACGCTTAGCAGCACCATGGCCAGCACCGTCTTCGAGGAGATGTTCGATACCGGGAGTCCGCCCAGTCAGATCGTTGAGGCAGGTGGTATGGTTCAGATAAGTGACGCCGACTCCATCGGCTCGGCGATCGAAGAGGCCATATCCGCCAATCCCAAGCCGGTGGCCGACTTTCTCAACGGAAAGGAGACGGCCATGAGGTTCCTGGTTGGCCAGGTAATGAAGATCACCAGGGGAAAGGCTAATCCACAACTGGCGACCCAGCTTCTTGGAGAGAAGCTGAGTTCCATGAGGTAACTCTATGACTCGCCGTGACCCGCCAGACGCGATACCTAACGGTGCCGTGCAACGTCAGTCTAGGCGGGCTGGGCTTGTAAAACTGCTCTACCCTGGCATCGGTATCAAGCGTTGGTTGCTTGTTGGCGCGTTGGGCATTGGGATCTGCTCGATTGGCCTGGCGTTTCTGCTGAGGAAGCTACTGGATCTCGGATTCCCGGATTTCCTGCCCTTCTATTTCGAGGGGGTGCTGTTGTTGGCGGTGGGCGTGGGCGTCATCCTGGTGTTCGTGTATGGGCTCTATCGCTCCATAGGCCCTCTGATCCTGGCCAGTGACAGCATCGACTCCCTGGCCGACACCATATACACTCGGCGTTCACGCGGCCGTGGACCGAGGATCGTTGTAGCGGGCGGCGGCACCGGACTATCGGTCCTCCTCCGAGGCCTTAAGGCCTACACGGACAACATTACGGCCCTGGTCACCGTGGCTGACGACGGAGGTAGCTCAGGGCGACTTCGCAGGGAGTTGGGGGTTTTGCCTCCAGGCGACTTCCGCAACTGTCTGGTGGCGATGTCGGATGCGGAGTCGCTGTTGACGGACCTGTTCCAACACCGATTCGACCACGGTGACGGGCTTGAGGGTCACAGCTTCGGAAACCTGTTCATAGCTGCGATGACCGACGTCTCCGGCAGCTTCGAGCGCGCTCTCCAGGAATCCAGCAGGGTCCTGGCGGTCCACGGTCGGATTCTCCCGGCGACGGTGGCCAATCTAAGCCTCTCGGCTCGGCTTAAGGACGGCGCGACAGTGCATGGCGAGTCCACCATAGGCGAGTGTGGGGGCAAGATAGAACGGCTGCGTATCGAGCCCGCAAACGCGGAGGCGTATCCAGCGGCGGTTGAGTCGATACGAGAGGCTCAGTTTATCGTGATAGGTCCGGGCAGCTTGTACACCAGTGTCCTGCCCAATCTGCTGGTCTCGGGTATCGCGGACGCGGTCAGGGTGTCGGATGCACCAAAGGCGTATGTGTGCAACGTGGCGACACAGAAGGGTGAGACCGACGGGTACACGGTCGCCGACCACGTTGAGGCGTTGCAGGCGCATACGTTCCCGGAGGTTGTCGACTACGTGGTAGTCCACAGCAAGCCGACCGAGCTTGGCTCACGGTATCTCGGCGATCCTGTTGTCAGCGACGGCAACCCCCTGAAACACGCCGTGGTGGAATCGGCCGACCTCGTTGACAGGGACCGCCTGGTGCGGCACGACTCCGAGAAGCTGGCGAAGGTGCTTATGGGTATCTACCAGCGGAGTCGCAAGAACGGGCCGAGGTCCCGGAACGGGGTCCTGTCTCGCCTGTCGATCATGGGCAGGGCCGAAAAAAGGCTCTGACTTGGTTTCTATAGTCACCCAGTGGGCTATAATGGTGTGGCAAGAGCTAGAATTATTGAAAGGCGCAAATGCAGACGCCAGCTAACTGGTTGCAGATTTTCGTGGCCCTTCTTCTGATCGTTACCGTGCTTCTACAGGTGAAAGGCCAGGGCACCGGTCTGTTCGGTTCGGCCGAGGGTTCCTACCGAACCCGTCGGGGAGTGGAAAAGGCCCTGTTCCAGTTCACCATCGTCCTGATTGGCATCTTCATAGCCATTTCCATCATTAGCGTTCGGGTCTTCAATTAGTCGCCCGATACGCCCCTCTGGCTGCACTCCCGATTAAATGGCCCACCCCGTTGTGACGCTGACCACCGACTTCGGCGCACGAGACGGCTACGTTGGTGCCATGAAGGGAGTGGTCCTGGGCATCAGCCCCGGTGTCACCCTGATTGACATCTCGCACGAGGTTCCACCACAGGACATCGTCCACGCGGCTTTCGTCCTTAGGACCGCGTACCGCTACTTCCCGCCCGACGGCATCCACGTTTGCGTCGTGGACCCAGGTGTGGGCACGTCACGGAGGCCGCTTCTCCTTGAGACCCCGGCCGGTCGGTTCGTCGCGCCAGACAATGGCGTGCTCACCTACGCGCTGATGGACCACCGGGCCTTGGCCGACGAAGGCGGGCCGGGTGCACAAGCGGGATTCATGGAGCCGCGGTCTGTGCCGGTGCCGGACTCATGCTCGGCATATGTGCTGAACCGTGAAGAGTTCTGGCTTCGTCCGTTGAGCAACACCTTTCATGGCCGCGATATCTTCGCTCCTGTGGCGGCGCACCTGTCCCTGGGTGTCGCGGCGGAGGAACTCGGCGATCTTGTTGAAGAGGCGGTTTGCCTCAGCGTCCCGGAGCCGGAGGAAAGCGAGGGCTTGATTACAGGCCGGATTATTCACGTCGATGGGTACGGAAACCTGGTCAGCAATATACCGCCGGGAATGATAGTTGGCGACCCGGCCGAGGTGCGGGTTGGAGGGCGGCGCATTAGCGGGCTGAGCGGGTCTTTCGAGGGTGGTAGGGAGCTGCTGGCGATCGCTGGAAGCCACGGCTACATCGAGATCGCCGTCGAGAACGGCAGCGCGGCGGAAACACTGGGGATCGGCCTGGGCGCCAGGATGACCGTCTCGCTGGGCGACGCTTAGCTGAGCTTGGCCCCGGCCACGGCCTGAGAAGCGGTCTCCCCCCTCGTTGTTAATTTGGAGGCGCTTTTATGTTCGCCCTATCTTCCACTCGGTGCCCTGGGGGGTATCTTCTAGAATTATTCCAAGCTGGCTAAGCCGGTCGCGAATCTGGTCGGCAAGCTCGTAGTGTTTTGCGGCGCGCAGTCTCAGCCGCGTATCGATTAAGAGCTCTATGAAGGGGGCGATGTCCATAGCAGATGTATCTGCGGGCTCCTGAAGCGTCAGGCCCAACACGCCGGCCATTTCTTTTAACGTCGCTTGGGCGGCGCTGACGTCCATTCCCTCCTTGCGGCCTCGGTTGACCTCCTTGGCGAGGTCGAATAGCACCGCCAAGGCCCTCGGCGTATTGAGGTCGTCGTCCATCGCCTCGACGAACTGGTCTCGTGTGGAGTGGACCGCCAGTGGGTTACCCTTGCCTGCGGAGCCCTCATCTTTCAGCGCGTTTTGCAGCCGTTCGAGGGCCCGCTCGTGTGCTAACACGGCCTCCTCGTTGTATGTCAGGGGGCTTCGATAGTGGGAGCTGAGGAATAACAGTCGAAGCGTATCCGGCGAGTAGTTTTCCAGGGCTTCCGCGGCCGTCACTAGATTACCCATGGACTTGCTCATTTTGGATTCGCCCAGGCTGAGCAGGCCGTGGTGTACCCAGAACCTGGCGAACGGCGTCTTGTTCGAGTAGGACTCGGACTGTGCGATCTCGTTTTCGTGGTGCGGAAAGACCAGGTCTAGGCCTCCGCCATGGATGTCTACGGTCTCTCCCAGATAGCCCATCGACATGGCGCTGCACTCGATGTGCCAGCCCGGTCGGCCGGGGCCCCAAGGACTCTCCCAGACGGGTTCTCCGGGCTTCTGGCTCTTCCAGAGGGCAAAGTCCATGATGTCCTCTTTTTCCTCTCCCACCTGTACCCTGGCTCCGGCCTTCATGCCATCCAGGCTTCGATGGCTGAGCTTACCGTAGTCCTCGTCCCTCCTCACGCGAAAGTAGACGCTTCCGTTAACCGAGTAAGCGAATCCACGGTCTAATAGCCCCTGCACCATCTCCAGGATCTTTGGCATCTCCTGCGTTGCTCGAGGGTATGCGTGTGCGCGTTGCACGTTGAGGGCATCCATGTCTGTCAGATAGGTCGTGATGTTTCTCTCGGCCAGCTCCTCGATAGGCATTGATTGCTGGGTCGCGGCCTGGATCATCTTGTCGTCTATGTCGGTGATGTTCTGGACGTGCTCGACCTTAAACCCTTTGAACTCCAGATATCGCCGGATCACGTCGAAAATCACGGAGCTCATGGCATGTCCCAGGTGGGAGGGAGCATAGGGCGTGATGCCGCAGACGTACATCTTGACCTTGCCGTCCGCGGCTGTGAAGTCCTCTTTTTGCCCGGTGAGGGTGTTGTAGAGCTTCATTCGGTAGGACCGACGGTTGCGGTAGCCAAGCTGCCTACTCCTTCGCCTCTGCCCACGAACCCCAGGCCGTCGGTGGTCTTGGCTTTGACGTTGACGGAGTCGGGATCTAGGCCGAGGCAGCCGGACAGGCGTTCTTTGATCTGGCCCAGGAAGGGTTGAAGGACCGGACGTTCGGCCAATATTGTAGCATCAACGTTGAAGGGGCGCCATCCACGGCCTTCGATCAGACCTACGGTTTGGCGGAGGAGCTCGGTGCTGTCGATATCCTTGTAGCGCGGGTCGGATGAGGGGAAGTGGGTACCGATATCGCCCATTCCCGCGGCGCCCAACAGCGCGTCGATGACCGCGTGGATCAGCACATCACCGTCGCTGTGTCCTGCGAGGCCCTTGGTGAACGGTATGGACACGCCACCAAGCACCAGCGGCCTCCCCTCGGCGAGAGGGTGCACGTCGAACCCGATTCCAGATCGATGGGCCATCGTACTACGTGGCTGCGGTCCGAGCGCTTTGCTCTATGCTTTGAAGGACCACCTCGGCCATGCGAATGTCCTCTGTCGTGGTCACCTTGAGGTTGCTGTAGGACCCCATGAACAACCTGACGGTGCCGCCTATTTCTTCGACCATGCTGGCGTCGTCGGTAGCTTCACTCCGCGACTTTTCGTGGGCCTCGGCCAGCAGGCGCGTGCGGAAAACCTGTGGAGTCTGGACGGTCCACAACCTGTCGCGGGCAAGGGTTTCGATTACCTCAAGCTCTTCGTTTGCGAGTTTGGTAGTGTCTTTAGCCGGCACCGCCGCGGCGGTGGCTCCGCTCTTCTGGGCTTCAGCGAGACCTCTGGGTATCATGTCAGCGGTCAGGCAGGGTCGGGCGCCGTCATGGACGACGATCCACTCGGTGTCCCGTAGTCTGTCGAGCCCGTTCATTACCGAGTCCTGCCGGCGGTCTCCTCCGGCGCACACCTCTCTTACCTTGTGCCAACCGTTTTCCTCCACGAGTTTCCGGCCCTTGCCCAAGTTGACGTGTGACAGGACGACAACGATGGCGTCAACCTGGGGACAATCGTGTAACACCTTGAGACTGTACCAGAGAAGAGGCCGGTCAATCAGGGGTGCGAAAATCTTGTCTAATCCCCCCATGCGCTTGCTATGGCCGGCCGCGACAATAATAGCCCCCACCATCTGGCGGGGGTCAGGCTGCCCGGCCACCTCGGAACCTTTCAACTTCTATCTCCCAAGAGCGAGTAAGCGGCTCGGAAGCAAGAGAGGGAGCCGCCATACGCTGTCGAGTGTGTATCTTGCTATGATATATGGGGTTGCCTTCAGTTGACCCTGAATTTGTTTTGTGCCTTGATTCGCCGTGTACGATGGGATTCAAAGCCAAAATAGCATTCCCGCCGGTAGCTGTCAAAAGGATGTGAACGAACGCCGACTGGCTCATCCTATAAGATGGGTATTTCAACGTCGATTCTAAGCTTACCATTGCGATAGAGGGGTATTCATTGCATGGGAAAGAACTACTGGATGGTTGTTCAAACACACGAGAACTTCAACATTACTAAGGAGAATGGATTTGGCCTGCTCGGTCTCAGAGCGCGGCACCGGCGCCGCGCACAGCGCATGCAGCCCGACGACAGGGTGTTGTTTTACATCACGGGGCTGCGTATCTGGAGCGCGATTACTACTATAACCTCCTCGTACTTCGAGAGCCGGGACCGCATTTGGAATCCGGTGCCTCCTAGGGAACAGTTCCCATACCGCGTGAAAATGAAGCCGGCTCTCGTCCTGGATGAAGACGACTACATTGACGCACTGGAGCTGGGACCGCGCCTCGAGTACGTTAAACGCTGGCTGCCGGAAGACTGGCCGCTGGCCTTTTTCGACACTCTACACCTGATCCCTCAAAGGGACTTCCGCTTGATCGAGGCGGAGATGAAGCGCATCCTGTCCCGACACCGCAAGGCGAAGGACGGCGACCGTCCCATGGGTGAACGTGGAGGTAGTGTGGATGGGGTCTCGGAGTCGAAGATGGCCCAAGAAGACATCGAAGCTCAGCCCGTCTCGAACCAGAGCGACGCCGAGGTTCAGCAGGCCGAAGACCAGGATGACATCCCGGCTCAGCCGGCCGGCGATGGTTCCGCGGACTCCACGTAGAAGCTCGCGTCGTACAGATCCTGCAGGCGGTCCAGGAACTCGTGAGGGAGGTCTTCGGTCTCCGAGGTGGCGGCGAACTCCTCGAGCTGGGGCATGTTGGTGATATTGGGGAGGACGGAGGCGACCTTGGGCGCCGCCAGGGCGTACTTGATAGCGATCTGCCCAATAGTCGAGTCCATGCCGTCGGTTAGGAAGTCCAACGTGGCCAACTTTTTGAGCCCCTGCTCGAGCCACTCCCTGCGGCGGTGGCTGCGGTGGTCGCTGGGGTCGAATACGGTGTCTTTGGTGTAGGTGCCGTCCAGAAGGCCAGAGGCGTGGGGGACCCTCGTTATCAGTCCGGTTTCCTCCTCCTCCGCGATAGGGAAGAAGCTCCGGGCGGGCTCCTGCTCCAGAACGCTATAGATGATCTGGAGGACGGGCGCATGTCGTTCCCTCATCGACGCCTCGCCCTCCTCGAACCAGCCTATGTCGGGCCCGATGGCCCCGCCCCAGTAGCGGATTTTGCCCTCTTGTACCAGCTCTTCCAGCGTTTTGAAAAGCTCGTCGCTCTCTAGGGCGTCCATCTTTGGGTTGTGTATCTGGTACAGGTCGATGTAGTCCGTCTTGAGCCGCTTGAGGCTCCGCTCGCAGGCGAATCTGACGAAGTCGCGGCTGAAGTTCTGAGGCCTCTCCTTGTGACCATCTCTGACTACGTTGTTATAGAAGTCGTAGCCGAACTTGGTCCCGATCACGATGTCGTGGCGCTGACGCCCCATGGCCTTGGCCAGGATCTCCTCGCCGTAGCCGTCGCCATACGCGTCCGCCGTGTCGAAGAAGTTGACCCCAAGGCCGAAAGCCTTCACCAGTAGATTGATTCCGGTGTCCTCGTCTATCTTGCCCCACCAGTCGGTGCCGATGGTCCAGACTCCGAACCCTACCTCTGAGACCTCGAGCCCTGTGTTGCCAAGCGTTTTGTATTTCACGGTCGCTCTTTACTCCGGTGGTGGGCCCTTCTAGCTTATGTTACTGGGCGGCCGCTCTGCCCGTGCCCAGTCTCTGTCGTACTTCGTCGGCCCGTTTCTCGTACTCCTCATCGGATAGAACCGGCGACATGCGGCCCAGGGGCACCTCCTGTCGCAGATCCACCCAGGACTTGCACCCGGCGAACTCCTCGAGGATGGGCAACGCCTGCGGTTGCTCCAGCTCGTGCACCCTCAGGAGGGCGATGGTAAGCGGGTACTTGGGCCGCCAGTGGAGCCTCTTCTGGGCGTAGTCGTTGGTCCAGATATGGGAATCGGAGATGCGGTCGACGTCTTCCTGGTCCGTTGTCTCGAAGACGTCGGTGACCTCACACCAGTAGCTCAGCGTTACCAGGCCGGGGATGTCGTCCTCCTCCAGCGTAATTTCGAGGTCCTCGTGGAATTCAGGCTTGAGCAATTCTCGCTGCTGGTGCTCGTATGTGGGGTACAGCAGGAACTCGGGATGGACAACCCGGAACTCCTTGTCATCCCGGTGAATTCCGCCCTTGCGAATGATCAGGACCTGTTTGCCATGGGCGAGCGCGTGTACGGCCACGGCCCACTCTTTGAGCCCAAGGGATGTGATGGCGGGATGTAGCGTCAATATTCGTCTCTCCGGTTGCCGCCAGGGCGTTCGTTGGCTTCATTATATCTTCTCTGGGCGTGACCGGTCGACGATTTTTAGCGGTGTGATGAGCCATCTGGCGCGGCGGATGCTGGCCACGGCCGTGGTTAAGCCGTCCTTGACAACGCTGGCCGGTGCGCTAGAATCGGCGCAATGCCCACGCCATCGGGGGAAAATGGAATGCTTTCAGTAGTCGTGCGGGCCGCGCTTCTCGACCGCCGCGTGTACTCCAAGTTCACGCAGGACCCCATGGCCATCGTGTACGCCTTCGGCACGGTCGTCGCGACCGCTGCCGCGTTCGGAGTCGGGATGTGGATACTGGCGGTGAGGGAGTTGGAGGAGTCCCCGAGCACCATTGTGCCGGTCGCCATCGTCACCATCCTCGTGGGTTGGATCGTGTGGAGTCTGGTGAACTACCTGGTGGGCGCTCGATTGCTGGGCGGCGAGGCGAGCTATCGCCAGATTCTTCGGGCGCTGGGGGTTTGCTACGGACCGGGCGTTCTGATGGTATTGACGGGTGTCCCCGTGGTCGGGCTCTACATAACCTCGGTTGCGACGTTATGGATATTCGCGGCCGGAGTGGTGGCGATACGGGAGACGCAGGGGATCAGTTGGGTGCAGGCGCTCATCTCGGTGATGGCGGGATGGATTCCCTCCGTGTGGATCGTTTCGACGGTGCTCTTTGGCCCCGAATCATAGGGGCTGACGCGAAACGCCTGATACCGCAGCGGGCGGTCCGGACGCCGTCCATGGGCTCGCAGCAGCTCCGTACTACTGAATCGTAGTACACCCTGACGAATAAAGTTGGTACGTTTGTAACTTATGGCCTTTGAGCCGTGTCAGTTACCCTTGTAGTTAGAGCCCAAAGGGCCGAACGGCTACCCGCCTCGTAGCTAGCGATGTCATAGCGAGTCGGTGGTATATTCGGCATCCATGACGTCTGTTTTCCGACCTGGCATCTCCTTGATGTTGGAGCGCCACAAGAAGGGGATAGGCAGGTAGGATGTCCGAAAAGGAGGATACGATGACCTGCAACAACTGCGGACGAGAGAATCCCGCTGAGGCGCGCTTCTGCGGCGGATGCGGCGCGACGCTGGAAGCGGCTGCTACACTGACCTCTTCAGTGACCCAACTTCCTGTTGAGGTTCGCTATGCCGGCTTCTGGATGCGGCTCGCGGCTGCGCTTATCGACTTCGTGGTCGTCTTCTTCGGGCTTCTCTTTTTTGGCATAGGCAGCTTCTTATTGCTATCTTTCGTTGACCTGTGGGTTGTGGGCGGCCCCCTTTTCTTTCTGATTCCCTTGTTGTATTACGTGCTTCTGACCGGCCTCAGAGGCCAGACATTGGGCAAGATGGCATTGGGGATCAAGGTAATTGAGCCTGTCCCAGAAGTGGAAATTGCGGATAGGGGGAGCAGATAGAAGTCAGAGGGTTCGCTGAAAGGCCTTGGCTTGAGCGGGTAGGACAGGCGACGGAGCGATGGGTCAGCTGCTGTCATCACTGCAGGTCAGGAGACGGGACAAGGCTCCGGGCCATTAAATAGACCGATGAAGGGGCTGGAGCGCCACACCCGCCAGAGAGTGCGCAAGTTGAAGGCTGTGGCAAGCATAGTCCACTCGGCCGCCACGTTAACGAGGCCGCGCAGTAGGAACCTCCGTGCCCCCTGTTGTTCCTTGATGATTCCGAAGACTGGCTCGACCAGTTGCTTTCTCAGCTTGTACGCCTCTCTAGCTGCTGAGGTGGACATCCAGGCACGATGACGGCGTAGCACAGCGTCATGCGGACCTATCGCCAGGCTTCGCCCAATCTCTTTGGCCCTCGTACAGACTCCGAAGGCTGGGCACACCTGGCAGACGGCCTCAGAGGCCCGGTACAGACGCAACGGGACTCCATTCGTATGTTGGATACGAATGAACTTGAGCGTCTGTCCCTGCGGACACGTAAAGCTGTCGCTCGGCTCGTTGTAGGTGAATTGGTCCTTGTGATATGGGTCTTTGAGGAACCGTTGCCGCGACTCCGACACTACCACCTGCTGATCTCGACGGGCGCATTCTTCCAAGTGACTCGCGGCGAAGTATCCGGCATCGGCCAACGTCATCTGCGACTTCGTCCCCGTAGTCTCCTCGGCCTGCTCCAGCATCGGAACCAGCAGGGCATTGTCATTGGCCGCATCCACCACGTCCACGGCGGTGACCAACATGCCGGTCGCTCCCCCATCCGTCTCTGTGGGTGAGACCATAGCCTGGGCATTGTAGCCAGCCACGATGCCTTGCCTGCCCTTCATCAGCCTGGCGTCTGGGTCGGTCAGGTTGATGCGCTTGTGGCGCTTCTGACTCGTGAGATCGTCCATCGCCTGCCTCACCTGCTCTCTCAAGACCTCCTTGTCAGCCAACTCCCGAGGCAGATGGATGGCAGAGGCATCCTCTCCCGCTTCGTTCTGTGCCTCAAGGTCCGTTATCGCACTCTCCAGCCGCTCCAAGAGCCCTCGCAGTCCCTCGGCGTCGTAGCTCCTGTTCAGCGAGGCGTTGGCGACCACCTTCGTACCATCCACCGCCTGAACCGCCAGGTCCACCAACTTCATCGTCACCGCCGTACGAACCGTACGCTCGAACAGCTTCCTCATGGCCTGCCGATGCCCTCTGTAGAACCTCCACAGGGTGTTGTGGTCCGGATGCTGCCACCCGGTCAGCCACAGGTACGGTATCTGGTCCCGGCAGGCCGCCTCCAGCTTCCGGCACGAGCGTACCCCGGTCATGAAACCGTACAGCCACACGCTCAACAGCGCACGTGGATGGTAGGCTGGCGCTCCCAGCACCTCCCCGTCTATCTTCACCTCAAGCTTCCCCCAGTCCTCCCGGTCCAAAGCGTCAACGAACTCGGCCACGAACCGCGCCGGATGGTCCAGCGGCAACAACTCGTCAAGCGTCGGCGGCAACATCCACATCTGCTCTCGGCCCATCTCTCGAAGCGGCATATCACCATCTCCCCAACTGGTGTCGCTTCGAAGGTACACCCAACGACATACCCATTACCAGCTCAGACTTCTGAGACAGGCTCAATTGGGAGCGATGGCAACGCACCGGGATTAGGTTTTGCCGCCCTGCGGGAGATCATCGGCAAGTTCGTCTCAGGGATCGTGCTCTTGCTCGGCTACCTGTGGGTAGCGTGGGACCCAAGGAAGAGAGGCTGGCACGACTATATCGCGGGTACCCATGTCGTCATCGTGCGGAATTGAGTCGTCGTAATAAGTGAAAAATAGCCGTTGACATGTTCACCCAACGGAGCGCCGTCCATGGACGCGCTGCAGCTCCGTACTACTGAATCGTAGTACACCCTAACGAATAAAGTTGGTACATTTGTAACTTATGGCCTTTGAGCCGTGTCAGTTATCCTTGTAATTAAAGGTCGAAGGGCTACCATCCTGGTAATGAGGAGAATGCCGAAATGGTACTGAGGAGGCGGACGATGCGATGCCCTCACTGCCGGCAAGAAAACGACGAGACCAATTCATTTTGCATCTCCTGTGGCTTGGCCCTGAGGCCTGAGCCTCAGGAGGATGAGGGTCTTCGTAAGGAGACCAAAGTGGAGGCATCCTCCGAAGAGGTGTCCCTGGCCGAGCTCCAGGGGCAAGTGCGTGCCCTGCAGAGGGCGGTCCAGGACATGCGAAGCGCGCTCCTGGGGTATTTTAGATTGGGAGGTGAGCCGGAGGAGGAAGAGGTGGTGCGAGTCTTGGAGCTTATGCGCCCATCGGCTCCCCATGAGCTGGCACGAGCCTCCACCGCCGCAGGTGCTCCGCATCCGACCGGCGATATAGGGATTCGCCACTACCCCCGCGAGGGTGCCCCGTCGCTAGGCGGAGGGACCTCCCGGGGTGCCAAGCCTCCGGCCCCCGCGTGGTGGGGGCGTGAGATGGACTGGGAGCTACTCCTGGGAGGCAACTGGCTGGCCCGTATCGGTGTCTTGGCCGTGGTCATTGGAATGGCCTTCTTCCTGAAGCTCGCCATTGACAATGAGTGGATCGGCGAGACCGGGCAAGTGGTCCTGGGGATTCTGGGAGGCGTCGCATTCCTGGGCGCCAGCGAGTACTGGCAAAAACGGTATCCGGCATATGCACAGACCCTTGCCGGAGGCGGCATTGCTCTTCTGTATCTCTCCATCTTCGCCGCCTTTGCCATTTACGACTTGATTGACTTCTATCCAGCCGTTGCGTTGCTGGTCGTGATCAGCGTTTCGTCGGCGGGGTTTGCCATTCGATATGAGTCGCCGGCCCTGGCCATCATCGGAATCGTCGGTGCCTTTGCGGCACCGTTCATCACCGGTGGGTTCGCAAGTTCAGACTCACAGGTGGTTAGCGCGGGCCCGAGTATTCAACTCATGGCGTACGTCATGGTGGTTGACGTCGGCGTCCTGATACTGTCCACCTTCCGCAACTGGCGCTGGTTCACTCTATTGGCGCTCATCGGGTCTCTGATCGCATTTGGGTCGTGGTACGCCGAATATGGCGATGAGGCCACCCTACTGACCGCACAGGGGAGCCTGACCATCATATTCCTCATATTTGTGGCGGCGACCACCCTCTTCCACATCGTCTGGCGACGGGCTCCGCAGGCGTTCGACCAGTCCCTCATGGCCATCAACGCCGCCGCCTACTTCGGGATAAGCTATGGGCTTCTATGGGACGACTTCCGGCTATGGATGGGCGGCTTCACGCTGGTCCTTTCCCTCTTCTACGGCGGTCTTGCCTACGCTGTCTTGGTGAGGAGCAGGGAGCACGTCTATCTGAGCATCATGGCCCTGGGGATAGCCCTGGTCCTCCTGACCGTGGCCGTCCCGGTCCAGCTGGATGGGCCCTGGGTCAGCGTGGCGTGGGCCGCCGAGGGCGCGGTACTTATCTGGGTCTCTTTGACGCTGCGGATGTGGCAGCCCAGGGTGTTCGGCATAGGCCTCTTCGCCGCCCTGGTGGTGCGCTTGCTGGTCTTCGACACCCCGGTGGATCTTGACGAATTTCGCGTCTTTCTAAACTATCGAATGATGGCCTTCGGGTCCGGCGTCTTAGCCATGTACGCGGCCGCCTACCTGGTGAGAAGAGAGTGGGCTACCCTACAGGAGTGGGAAAGGACGGTCTTCTTCCCGGCGTTGCTGGTAGGAGCCAACTTCCTGACCCTTTGGGTCTTCAGCGCCGAGGTGATCGCTGCGGTCGATAGCGGCATCGTCGACGTTACGGGACGGACGGCCGACCATGTGAAAAGTCTTAGTCTCAGCCTCCTGTGGGCGGTATACGGGTCCGTCGTGCTGGTACCGGGTATCATCAAGGGCTGGCGCTGGGTGCGGCTGGGAGGGCTGGCCGTGATCGGGGTAACCGTCATCAAGCTTTTTGTCTTCGACTCCTTCGCCCTTGAGCAGGGTTACCGGGTCACCGCATTCCTTGGCCTCGGGGCGATCATGCTGGTCGGAGGCTTTCTCTATCAGCGCCACGGCGCATCTATAAAGGACTTCCTCTTTGAGGAGCAGAAGAGTGCACCTCAGCTTTAGACTCGGACTGGCAGTAGCGGGACTGGCCATCTCGGTCCTCGTGGTTTCACAGGCGTTTGCCGACTTCTCTCTGAGCGATTGGCGCCACGTCAAGCCCATCGTCTTGCCGACAGACCTCGGACAAGAGAGCCTGATAGAGCTCTCCCCAGACCCTGAGGTGTTCGCCAACTCGGCTTCTGGCCTGGTTGACCTCAGGATCATCGCGGGCGATGGCTCAGAGGTGCCCTACAAGCTAGACGTAAGCAAAGGAGAGCGTGAGCGTGCATCTTTCCCTACGACCATCAGGGAACAGGGCTACGTCCCTGGCGGGTACAACACCTTCGTTGCTGACCTCGGGCGTGAAGGAATCGTCCATAACCAGATCGAGATACATACCCCCGCCACCAACTTCCGCCGCACCGCCACGGTTGACGCAAGCACGGATGGAGAAACGTGGGCCAGGATCGCCGAGCAGCCGGTCTATGACTTCACCGTAAAGGAGCGAGCGTTCACCACCAGCGACACCACGCTAAGGTACTCGGAGACGACCGCCCGATACCTTCGCGTGCGGATAGTGGACGACGGAGGAGGATCGTTGGAGATCACGGGAGCTAGGGTCCTCTTTGTTAGGGAGACCAAGGCTCGAGAGGTCCCTTGGGCCGCTTCCGTGGTGAGCAGCACCCGCGACACAGAGAAGCGCACTACCGTTGTGGATGTGGACCTTGGCGTTGATGGACTACCCAGCCACCGTCTGGCGGTCAGAGTGCCTGATGTCAACTTCTATCGAGAGGTCAGGCTAGAGATCAGCTCCAACAGGGAGGAATGGAGCAGGGTAACTCACGCCGCAATCTTCTCTTATGACACACCGAAGTTCGTCGGTAACGGACTGGTGCTTAATTATCCGGAGACCACCACGCGCTATCTTCGCCTTACCATTTTCGATGAGGATAACTCGCCGCTTGACCTCCAGGGTGTGGATGTGTGGGGCCTCCGGCGCACGGTCTTTTTTTTAGCAACCCCCGGGCAATCCTATGAGTTGTACTATGGGAATCTTGAGGCTCGGCGGCCCGTATATGATATCGAGCGGCTGCTCCCATACCTGGCGACTGAAGACCTGCCCCAAGCCAGCCTTGGCCCCCATGACGACAATCCTCAGTTCGTGGAAGCGGCGCCACCGTCGCGTCCCGTCAGCGAGCGATTTCCCTGGCTCCTCCCTGTGGTAGTTGCTGTAGCAGCCGTGGCTGTAGGACTCATCTTGTTCGGCGTCCTCCGTAATGCGCGGAAGGTACTGCCGCCGCCCGCCGAGTAAAGCCAGAACCGATTATTGCGTCGCTCCGATGTACCGTCGCACCGCGTCGGCCCGCTCGCCTAGGAGGGCCATGGTGTTTTGGGCGGTTACGGCCTCCACCTCTTCTACCGACCTGCCCTGCAGCTCGGCGAGTTTCCGGGCCACGTCGCGAACGTGCCGTGGCTCAGTCCAGTTCTCGCGTTTGGCCTTAAACGGCTGCGGCGCCGCGTCCGTTTCCAAGACGATGCTTTGCAGCGGCAGACCGGCGGCCACCTGCTGAAGCTCCGGCAGCCTGAGCAGGGGCCGGGCCAGCGAGATGTAAAATCCCAGGTCGATTGCGCTCTTCGCCGTCTCCTCGTCGCCCTGAAAGTAGTGCATAACGCCTCCCACGAGGTACGCCTGCTCCTCTCTCAGCACGCGGAGCGTCTCCGGGTGTGCCTCCCGGCTGTGGAAGACGATGGGCAGCTTGAGTTCAAGCGCCAGGCGGATCTGCCGGCGAAACGCCTGATACTGCAGCTCGCGGTCCGGTGCGCCATCCATAAAGTCCAGCCCTATTTCGCTCACGACGACCACCTTGTCGGAGGAGCGGGCCATACGACTAAGCTGGTCATATACCTTGTCGTCGAAGGGGTGCACTATGTCCATCGGATGCACGCCGACTCCGGCGAAGAAGTCGGGGAACAGTCCGGCAAGCGCGACCGAGCGGCGGGACGAGTCGAGGGTGCTTCCCGCAGAGATTACGAAGCCCACCCCTGCGGCTCTCGCCCTCTGAAGGATCTGCGCAACCTCGTCGTCGGAAAAGGCATCCAGATGGACGTGACAGTCTACTAGCACGTGCCCTGCCCGGTTCGATGCAAAAGGGGGAAAGATGTAACCTGGCTACGCCGGCGTGCGGTAAATTATACTACATGGGGTTGTGGGAACCGGCGGCGTTGTCGCGGTTATGCGCGGGTTGAGGTAGGCTGCTCGTGAAACTCCTGGTGGCCAATAAATGAGAGGCATGGTCCTGAATGTAGGCAAGATACTCGTCGCCCTCGCGGCCAGCGTGGGCCTTGGATGGCTTGCGATCCGGGGGCTCGACTGGGACTTGGTCGGCGAATCTTTTGGCGATGTGTCGGTAGGGCTGGTTGTCCTGTCGCTGGCAGTGTTCATGTTCGCCAGCTACCTCAGGGCCTATCGGTGGCGGATACTTTTCGGTCGCGAGCAGATAACCACTTCGCGCCTGTTCCTCATTCAGAACGAAGGCATTGGCGTAAACAACCTCATTCCCGTCCGCATCGCCAGCGAGGCGACGCAGCTGGCGGTCTTGTCCACTCGAGACCGCATAGATGGCGCTGTCGCCCTGGCCACGCTTGGGATGGAGCGTATCATGGATGTGCTGGCCAGCACGCTGATACTGACCATCGCATTCTTCATCGTGCCTGAAATGAAGAACTTCACCGTTTACGTCTGGGGAGCCCTGGGCTTCGCCATCTTGGTCGTTGGGCTGGTGAGATTTTTGTCCTGGGGTAGCGAGGCCCTCTCCTTCGTCCGCCGCATACCGTTTCTGGCCGCGTTCACAAAGGCGGTCCGCGACCTGGAGCGTGCGCCGCAGCGCCTGTTGGCTTCACTGCTTGTGAGCGCCGTCTATTGGATGCTGGTTGGCCTGACCGCATGGTTGGCGGCCCAGTCTCTCGATCTGTCCATTTCCCCCGTCACCGCGACCCTCGCCATCATGGGCACCATCTTCTTCGCCACTGCCATACCCGCGCTGCCGAGCTCTGTTGGCACTTTTGAGGCTGCCGTGGTGTACACCCTGGATTTCTTCGGCGTCGAGAGGTCGGCCGGCTTTGCGTTCGCCGTTCTTATCCACGCCCTCCTCTTTTTACCGCCCACATTGATTGCCATCGTATTCCTGCCCAGGGAGGGCATCTTGTCCTTCCAGCGCATTCGCAGGCTGTGGACCAAGGGCGTTAGCCCCGCGTCGGACACTCGGGCTTAAGCGGACCGTTGGTGAGCAGACCCCTTTTCTTTCTGTGGCTGGCCGTTCAGTCCGGTTTGCTCATCGCGGCCTGCTCGAAGTCAGCCTCCCCCACTACCGCGCCAACCGCCACTTCAGTCCCCTCTCCCACCTTGGCGGCGACCGCGGCCCCCGTTGCTACCCCGATCGAGGGCGCGGTCTATGGCGGCACCCTGAACGTGGCCGGTCGAGAGCCTATTCTCCACCAGGACGTGCACCAGGAGGTGTCTCCGGCGCTTTCGACCTGGGGCCCGGGCATCGCTTATAGCCGGCTGCTGCGCTTCAAGTCGGGGCCGGACGTTGTTTTGCCCAGCCTGGCGGTGGAGTGTGAGCTGTGCGTGAGCTGGGAGATGGAGGACGACCGGACCTACGTGTTCTATCTCAGGGATGACGTCCGGTGGCATGACCTGCCGCCGGTCAATGGCCGTCCCTTCGTGGCGGACGACGTCGTGTTCAGCTATCAGCGCCAGCGCCAGCAGGGGTGGCCCAACTCAGGCTTATTGCGGTCGGTGGAGTTTATAGAGGCCCTAGACCCCCACACGGTGCGAATAACGCTGACGGCTCCCGATGCCGACTTCCTGTTCTACCTGGCAGATGCACGCTCGAAGATCGTGGCCAGGGAGGCGGTCGAGCTACACGGCGATCTGAGGGGCGGCCCCACCATCGGCACCGGCCCGTGGGTATGGCTGGAGGACCAGACCCCGGGTTCGTACACGTTCGAACGCAACCCCGATTACTTCGAGACCGGTCTGCCCTTGGTCGACACGCTCAGGATTCACATAATCGAGGACTCGTTCACCCGATCGGCCGCATTCGCCAACGCGATCATCGACATTCACCGGGTGGAGGTCGAGGAGTGGACGAGCTTTCAGCAGCGACACCCCGACACGCCTTTTCTCGCTATTAAAGAGCTGGGAGCGGGACTTGAGGTGGGCCTGAAGACGACGGCTCCCCCGTTCGACGACCTGCGGGTGAGAAAGGCCGCGTTCATGGCGATGGACCCGTGGGGCGCGATCGAGGATGTGTGGCATGGCATGGCCTTCGTGAGTCAGGGTGTGCCGGCCGCGGAGGCGGACTGGCTGCTTCAGCCCGAGGAGTTTGACCTGTACTTCGGCGACCCGGCCCAGGCGCGCGCCCTGCTGGCCGAGGCGGGCGTGGAGACTCCCGTGCCGGTAACCATCGAGGTCGGTGACTTTGGGGAACCCTACCTTGCGCACGCGCAACGCATCGCCGAGGAGTTACGCGCGGTCGGCTTCGAGCCCCTCCTCAACGTGGTCAGCCAGCGGGCGTTTGGTGAGGATGTTTGGGTCGGCGGAAACTACCAGATGTTCGTCGGCCCCATCGCTCCGGTGACGACGCCGAACGCGTACCTTTTTTCGATCTTGCACAGCCAAGGCAGCCTGAACACCACCGGGCACCGAGATACGACCCTGGATGAGTTGATCGAAGCTCAAGCCGTGGAGCACGATCCGGAGAAACGAAAGGAGCTGATCCAGAGCATCCAGCGTCGGGCCCTGGAGAACGCCTACCGGTTCATGCCGGCGACGCGGGTTTCGGTATGGACGTGGTCGCCCCAGGTACAGAACTTTCATCCCAACTTCGCGGGATTCGACTACTCCCACTGGGCCAGGGTATGGCTGGAGGGAACGCCTTAACCCACGTGCTTGGCCAGTCCGAGTGCGGCGCGGAGCTCTGTTGGCCGTCTGCAGTATGCGTTGACAGTGGAAAGTCTTGGTGTTATCGTCCCGTCATTCTTCCCGTGAATTTGGAGGTGCAGTCGTGATTGATCTTCATGCTACCAGGGAGACCGTTATAAACGCGTCGCCACAGGCCGTCTTTGACATCATAAGTGACCTGACACGGCACAAGGACCTGGCGGGCAGCGGAGAACTGGTCACCGTCCGAAAGTTGACCGAAGGGCCGACGGGTCTCGGTTCGATGATCGAGGCGGACGAGTCGATTCAACTGGGTGACCAGCACATGGAGTTTGCCGCTAAATCCGTGGTCGTTGGCTACGATGCCCCGAACAGCATGTCGTGGATTCCGGTGCCGCCCGTGAGGTGATGGGCGGTACAGAGGCCTACCAGCAGGCCCGAGGTGTCGACATCATCAACGGCATGGAGAAGACCCTCCAGAACCTCAAGCAGGCCGCTGAGTAACGTACGGCCGCCGGGGTAGCCAGAACCGAGATCAGGAGCACCACGGATGTTGTCGCCTGGGAGGTTCGATAAGCTCCTGACGATCCGCCGCATAGAAATGACCTACGCCTCTTGCCGGCTGTGGTAGTCCTCGATACCGTCTTCCAGCGCGGTCCATGCCAGTAGAGCGCACTTGATTCGGACGGGGAATTTACGGACGCTCTCCAGCAGCCTGACGTCTCCCAGCTTTTCCAGTTCCTCTTCCGGGGGCTGGCCGCCGCTCATCATGTCCTCAAAGACCGAGACCAGGTGCTCGATCTCCTCCAACGTCTTTCCTTCCAGCAGCTCGGTGAGCATTGAGCGGGAGGCCTGGCTGATGGCGCACCCTTTGCTACCTCCGCCCACTCTGGAGACTCGCCCGGAGTCGAGGGCTATCTGGATGAGCGTTTCGTCGCCGCAGAAGGGGTTGACGCCCTCCACCACGATGTCGGCCTTCTGAAGCCGCTCCTGATTTCTGGGGCTCCTGGAGTGGTCCAGGATGATATCCAGGTAGAGGTCATCGAGTTCGTTCAGCGCCATGCACGAAGTATCTCAAAGCCTTCTTGAGAGTGTCCACCAGCAGGTCCACTTCCTCCTCGGTGTTGTAGATGTAGAAGCTAGCCCTGGCCGTGGCGACGACGTCCAAGGTACGCATGAGGGGCATAGTACAGTGGTGTCCCGTGCGAATGGCGATGCCTTCCCTGTCCAGGAAGGTGCCGATGTCGTGTGGGTGAACGTCCGATGTGTGGAAAGAGACGATGCCGCCCCGTCTGTCGACATCTCTGGGCCCGAAGACGTCCAGCTCCTCTAGCTCCCGGAATCGGTCCAGCGCGTACGCGGTGATCTCCCTCTCGTGCTGGCGGACGTTGTCCATGCCGATGGTTTCGAGATAGTCGATGGCGGTCCCCAGTGCGATGGCGTCGCCGATGTTGGGCGTCCCTGCCTCAAATCGCAGCGGCAGGTCGTTCCAGGTCGCCCGGTCGAACCAGACCTCCAACACCATCTCGCCGCCACGGAGGAAGGGGTCCATATCTTCCAGCACGTCCCTTTTGACATATAGGACGCCTATGCCGGTGGGTCCAAGCATCTTGTGGCCCGAAAAGGCCAGGAAGTCGCAGTCCAGGTCATTTACGTCCACCGGCATGTGCGGAACGCTCTGCGCACCGTCCAGCAGCACGCTGGCTCCAACTGCCCGGGCCCGGGCAGTCAGGTCCTTCACGGGGTTGATGGTCCCCAGAGCGTTGGACACATGAGCTATAGCGAGCAGCTTGGTTTGCGGGGTGATGATCGAGTCGACGTCTTCCAGGTCGAGCGTCCCGTCTTCGGCCAGCGTCAGGAATTTCAGTGTGGCTCCGGTGTCTCTCGCCACCTTTTGCCAGGGCACGAGGTTGCTGTGGTGCTCCATCTGCGTCACGACGATCTCGTCGCCCTGTTGGATGTTTGCTTTGGCCCAGGTGTTCGCTACGAGGTTGATGCCCTCGGTGGTGTTTCGGGTCCAGATGACGGACTCTGGGTCGTCGGCGTTGATGAACTTCGTTACCTTGCGACGTGCCTCCTCGTACTTGTCCGTGGCCTCGATGCTGAGGGCATGGACGCCCCGGTGTACGTTGGAGTTGTACTCCTCGTAGTATCGGGTAAGCGCCTCGATTACGGCGCGGGGCTTCTGGGAGGTGGCGGCGTTGTCCAGATAAACCAGGGGTTTACCGTACACCTCCCTGGAGAGGATGGGGAAGTCCAGGCGAATTCTTTTTGTGTCTAGTATGTCGCTTCCCATTTATCGGAATCCTGCTTTGTTCTTACGCTCGCACCCCACCCTGAGTGGGTGGGAAACGCCCTATGTGCGGCGCTACTCGGTGGTTATCGGTTCTTGTTTACTGGCCAGAGCGGCGCGGAGCGCATGCCACGACAGGCTGGCGCACTTCACCCTTACGGGAAACCGGGCCACACCGGAGAGGACTTCCAGGTCGCCCAGTTCTTCGGAACCTAAGTCTCCGTCCGGGCCTCGCATCAGCATATCGTGGAACGCCTCGAAGATGGCTTCAGCTTCCGTCTCGCTTTTGCCTTTTACGCTCTCGGTCATCAGGGATGCCGCAGCCCGAGAGATGGCGCAGCCCGAACCCTGAAAGCCTATGTCCGAGATTGTGCCATCCTCCACTTTCAGATACAACGCGATCTTGTCGCCGCAGAAAGGGTTGAATCCTTCGGCGGTCCGGTTGGCCCCCTCCACCTCGCGAAAGTTGCGAGGCTTACTGAAGTGGTCCATGACCAGTTCCTGGTATAGCTCGTTAAGCTCAGTCATTACTCGTAGACCGTTGGTGATTCGCTGGATTGCCGGAGTTGGCGACGCCTGCATACTCGTGCCGGCCATTCTGAGGCTTTCGTCTCAGCTACGGCCTCCCCGTCGGACAATTCCAGGATATGCCATTATCGCGCACCCCCGAACTCAGAGGTCGGTATCGACCCGGAGAAGGTGTTCTCCAGGTAGGTCCTGAGCGGTTCAAGGGACACGGACTCAATGATCTCGCTGGCGAACCCTTGAATTAACAGGGTGCGGGCCGTCTCCAGGTCCAGTCCCCTGCTTCGCATGTAGAACAGCGCGTCCTCGGCCAGCGCACCCGCCGTGGCCCCGTGGCCGCACTTCACGTCGTCGGCGTAGATCTCCAGGCTTGGCTTGGTGTCCACCTCGGCCCCGTGCGATAGGATAAGGTTGAGGTCTTTTTGATACGCGTTGGTCTTCTGGGCGTCCCGGTGGACAACGACCCTTCCGCTATATACCGCCCTGGACTTGCCGCCGAGAATGCCTTTGAAGTACTGGTCGCTGGTGCAGTGAGGCTTGAGGTGGTCCACGTTTATGTGGTTATCGATGTGCTGGCTGCCTACGGTCAAGTATAAGCCCTTCAGGTAGCAGAAGCTCCCCGGCGCGTCCAGCATCACGTGGAGATCGTTTCTGGCCAGGGCGGCGCCCTTTGCCAGCGACGTGGACGAAAATGTGCTGTCCTGCCCCTGGTATACTCGCGTGACCCCGACGTGATATGCCTGGGAGCTCTCCAACAAGTACCGGTAATGCTCAACTCGGGCCCCGTCGTCTACCGCTATCTCCGTCGTGGCGTTGGTGAAGTAGGAGGAGTCGGAAAGGCCTATGTAACCCTCCACCACCGTTACCTGGCTGTGTTTGCCCGCCACTATCAGCGTTCTGGGGTACGACGCGGTGGGCTGTCCTCCATTGGTGGAGACGTAGACCAGGTGCAGCGGCGTCGGCAGCGTGTGGTTGTCTGATACGTGGACGAAAGCGCCGTCTTGTAGGAAGGCGGTGTTCAACGCGGTGAACGCGTCATCTTCGATTGGCGCGTGCTGGGCCAGGTGTTTCTTGACCGCGGCGCCGTTAGTCGCGATGGCCTCCGCCAGGTTCGTTACGCGGACGCCGTTGGCCGTGATGTGTGGAGTTGAGAGGGCCTTGGCGAATCGACCGTTCACGAAGACGAGAGTAATCCATCCGTCGTCCCATGGGGCCAGCTTCCTCAGCTCCGTCGCCTTTAGGCTTTCTGGGCCGGCGGCATGGGGATAGTGGAAGGTGGCCTTTGCGATGGGGCCAACGTTGGTGTACTTCCAATTCTCGTTGCCGCGCCTGGTGGTGGGGAAGCCCAGTTCGGAGAAGCGGGAAAAGGCGTGTCGGCGGACCTCGTCCAACCATGTCGGGCCGTTTTCGCGCAGGCTCCTGTCCAAAATCTGGAAGTCTGCCTGGTACTGCTCAAACCTCGTGGGGACTTGGGCCATACGTCGGGCGTACCGTCCTACGCGCTCAGTTCGGCGCTGGCGGCGTGAGCCCAATCATAGCCCTTCTCCTCCACCTCACGGGCCAGCTCAGGGCCGCCCGACCTGATGATCCGTCCATCCACCAAAACGTGCACGTAGTCGGGGGTCAGATAGTTGAGGATACGCTGGTAGTGGGTCACCAGGATCATGGCCCTGGAAGGGCCCCGCAGCTGGTTTACGGCATGGGCCACCGTCTTGAGCGCGTCGACGTCCAGGCCCGAATCGGTCTCGTCCAGTATGGCGAGTTTCGGGTCGAGTATGGCCAGTTGAAGTATCTCGCTGCGCTTCTTCTCGCCACCGGAGAACCCTTCGTTCACCGATCGCTTCATCAGCTCTGGAGAGATATCGACCAGCTTAATCTTCTCCTTGTACAGCTTGTCGAAATCGCGGACGCTCAACTCCTCTAGGCCGCGAGCGGCGCGGACCGCATCAACCGCGGACTTGAGGAACTGCCGGTTGCGGACTCCTGGGAGCTCGACGGGATACTGAAAGGCGAGGAAAATTCCGGCGAGGCCGCGCTGATCCGGAGTCTTTTCCAGCAGAGGCTCGCCCTGGTAGATTACCTCGCCTCCAGTGATCTTGTACTCGGGACGACCTGCAAGCACGTTTGCCAGCGTGCTCTTTCCGCTGCCGTTAGGTCCCATGATGGCATGAACCTCACCCATGTTAACGGTGAGGTTCACGCCCTTCAGTATCTCGGTGTCTCCGATGGAAACGTGCAGGTTGCGCACTTCCAGCATCGTTCCGTTGCGGCTCATGGGAGCTGGGGACATCTAGCCGACAGCCCCTTCGAGGCTGACCTTGAGAAGTTGCGAGGCCTCCATGGCGAACTCGAAGGGTAGCTCCTGGAAGATGCCTTTACAGAACCCGTTGATGATCATGTGGTGGGCGTCCTCTTCCGAGATGCCCCGTTGCCTGATATAGAAGAGCTGGTCGTCGCTGACCTTGGACGTAGAGGCCTCATGCTCGATTCGCGCCGTCGGGTTCTTCACCTCAATGTAGGGGACGGTGTGGGCTCCGCATTTGTCGCCGATGAGCAGCGAGTCGCACTGCGTAAAGTTCTGCGCTCCGGTGGCCGACGGCAGTATTTTGACCTGTCCCCGGTAGGTGTTATTTCCATGTCCCGCGGAGATGCCCTTGGCCACGATGGTACTCTTGGTGTTCTTGCCAATGTGGGTCATCTTGGTCCCGGTGTCCGCCTGCTGGTGCCTGTTGACCAGCGCCACCGAGTAGAACTCGCCGGTGGAGTTGTCGCCTTGGAGGATCACGCTGGGGTATTTCCAGGTGATGGCCGAGCCGGTCTCCACCTGGGTCCATGAGATCTTGGAGTTGTTGCCCACGCACTTGCCGCGCTTGGTAACGAAGTTGAACACCCCGCCATTGCCTTCCTTGTCGCCGGGATACCAGTTCTGGAGCGTCGAGTACTTGATCTCAGCGTCCTCCAGTGCAACTAGTTCGACGACCGCCGCGTGGAGCTGGTGGCTTTTTCGCATCGGCGCGGTGCAGCCCTCCAGGTAGCTGACGTAGCTGCCCTTGTCGGCGATTATGAGGGTGCGCTCGAACTGCCCGGAGTCCTCCTGGTTGATGCGGAAGTACGTCATCAACTCCATGGGACAGCGCACACCTGGGGGCACGTAGGCGAAGGACCCGTCACTGAAGACGGCTGAGTTTAGAGTCGCGAAGAAATTGTCGCTGTAGGGCACAATCGAGCCCAGGTACTTTTTGATCAGGTCCGGATGGTTCTCGACCGCCTCGCTGAATGAGCAGAAGACGATACCCATTTTGTCCAGCTGTTCCTTGTAGGTGGTGGCGACGGAGACGCTGTCGAACACGGCGTCCACCGCCACGCCAGCCAGCTTTGCGCGCTCGTGCAGTGGCACGCCCAGCTTGTCGAACGTCGCCAGGAGCTCGGGGTCCACCTCGTCCAGGCTCTTGGGCCTGTCCTTGCTGGAGATAGGCGAGGCGTAGTAGTAGATGTCCTGGTAGTCGATGGACGGAAATCGCACCATGGACCACCTGGGCTCCCGGTGCTTCTGCTTGAGCCAGTGCCGGTAGGCCCTGAGGCGCCACTCGAGCATGAACTCGGGCTCATTCTTTTTGGCCGAGATCAGGCGGACGATGTCCTCGTTCAGGCCCTTGGGGGCCAAGTCCGACTCGATCTCGGTGACGAACCCCCACTTGTAGTCCCGCTCGAGGTCCTCTGAGGTCGTAGTGCGTGAAATTACCTTTGGAGCAGTCATAATCCCCGATTTTGTGGGCTGATTTCGCCGATGATTCGGCCAGAATCACTCGGTGATAATTCTAGCACCCGCCGTTATAGGGGGTCAAGCGTTTCCACGCATTTTGACATAAAAAGTGATTAAACCGAATCTCTCCATCTTTTCGTAACCCATGGCCCCTCTTACGCGCCGCTAAGAGCTACCTCAGTATTCATCTTCAAGATGGCATTAACAAGCAGCTGGCAACGCAGTCTCGCGGCATTATCCGCTGGGCCCCTCCACGAGGCACCGGATGACCTGCCTGGCCTCGTCCATATTTCCATCCACCGCGACCTTGACGCTCCCCCGGCCATAGATGGCGGTGGTCTTGCCCATCCGCTCGGGGTCCTCGGTCTCGACAGCCACCTTTGCTTCCCGATATGACAGCAGCCCCGGACTTATGGCGGCGGCTGCGGCCAGGGGATCGCAGAGGTTGTAGGTGTTGCGATCGGGGTCGGCCTCGAACCAGTTACTTAGGATCTTACTCGCCAGCCTCCCGCTGTCCGACGAGTCCGAGTACCATGGGGCCTCGGACCTGCTCTCGACGGCCTGATTGCACACGTCCAGCCCTATTAACGTGACCGGAACGCCAGACTCGAAAACGACGCGTGCTGCGTGTGGATCGTTATAGGTATTGAACTCGGCGTGAGGGGTCACGTTGCCGGGAACCGCCAGGGCGCCACCCATTACCACGATCTCCTTTAACCAGTCGGTAACCCGCGGTTCCTGGTTCATCGCCCTTGCCAGGTTGGTAAGAGGGCCTAGGGCGATCACCGTCAGTCCACCACGAAGAGCCGAGGCCAGGCTGACGATGTGGTCCCAGGCGCGCACCCGAACCGATCGAATACGCGGCCGTGGCAGGCGGACGGTAAGACCGCCGGGGCCGTGGTAGTAGTATCCGTAGAGGAACTTGCCTTTCAGGGGCCTCGAAGCCCCTCTGGCCACCGGCACTTCCTGGTGACCAAGATACTCCAGCAGGCTTAACGTGTTGCGTGTCGTATGGGTCAGCGATGCATTGCCCCCGACGGTGGTCAGCCCCAATACCTCGAGCTCGGGGGAGTTCAGGGCCATCATAATAGCCAGGGCGTCGTCTGTGCCTGGATCGGTGTCGATTAGGACCTTCAATGTCCCATGTCCGCTACACCGCCGCTAATGCCCGTTTCCGACGCGCAAACGACTCCCATGTGTCGCGAGAGGAGTATCGGAACGTCACACCCAGCTCGCGTCGAATCCTCTCCGTGCTCACCGTCCATCGGTAGCGTATGAAGTCCAGACCCGGCGGAGGAGAATCCGACTGTAAGCGGAGAGCCCAGGTAACCCCGGTCACTGCATAGAGCAAAGGCGATGGGACCATCAGGCACATGCGGCCCATGATCTTCGTCATTTCGCTCCAGTGGATCTCGCCTTCGCCCGCCAGGTTGTATAGTCCCGGCGTTCGATGGACCACACAGTGAGCCATGATGTCCACGAGGTCGTCTTCATGGAGGAGTTGAAGGGGAGGGTCGAACCCTCTGACACCGAGGAGGAGCGGCTTGGAGAAGGCTTGGGCGATGAAATTATCGGCGTTGGGGCCTAGGACTGGGCACGCCCTCAGGACCGTGGTACTTAGAGAAGGGTTTCGCTCCGCATGGGTGGCTAGGGTTCGTTCGGTCTCGGCCTTTGCCTCACCGTACTGGAATCCCTTCACTGGCCTCACGGGTGACTCCTCGGTTAGCGTCGGCGGGTTGTCGGGGTGGGCGCCGTAGACCGTGGTGCTGCTGAGGTAAAGCACGTGACTCACTGGGCCGTCGGCGCACGCGGCGAATACTCTCTCCGCCGCCTCCACGTTGACGCGGTCGACTGACGCCCGATCGTGGCTCGGTTTCAGCGCAAACGCCAGATGCACGACCGAGTTGGCGCCGTGGTGGGATAGGAGATCCTCGATCGGCTCGGTAATGTCGTGGCGCTGGTAGACGACCTTCGGGCCGTATGCCCGCCCAAGGGGGCGGATATCCAGCGCGAGGATATGCTCGACGGCCTCCTCATGTTCGAGGCGTTGGATCAGCCTCCCTCCGACGTATCCGGCGGCGCCGGTGACGGCGACCCTACGGGGCGCGTCACTCATCGGCTACCACGTCGGTAAAGTCGAACTTGAGGGTGCCCAGGCCGGGCACGACGAAGCCCATGCCAACCTTTCGAGGACCCGGCTCCAGGGTGAGGCCGGCGACTCGTATGGTGATCGCCTTGTTCATCGCCAGGGTGAAGGTGTTCTCTTTGCTCACCTCACTGAAGGGAGTCTCCTTGCCCTCCAGCACGAAGCGGGTGGACTCCAGGGGAATCTCGGTCCCGTCCAGCGTTAGGGGAAGTACCTCGTAGGCGTAGCCCGACCCCAGGGAGTTTTTTATTTGGAACTCAAACCCTTCGGAGGTGTTTCGCAGGCTCTGTTTTACATACAGCCGCCTTAATAGGAATCCGGGCACTGTGACCACTATGTTGTGTCTCCTAGCCTTGGCCGGCTTTGTCCCAACCGACGGCGTCCGCTATTCACGCCGCTCGGCATCCTGCCGCATGCGGTAGAGGGATATCTCCGTATCCACGATCTCCTTTGGTAGTGGGTTCACCTTGCCCAGGAGAGACGAGTACACGAAGATCTGGGCCACGCGTTCCGTGAGCGCACAGACCTCCAGCGCCTCGTTCAAATCGCCGCCAACCCCCACAACGCCATGGTTCCTGATCAGCGCCGCCTTGCGTTCCCCCAGGGCGCGGCACACGTTGTTCGCCACCTCCTCCGTGCCGGGAAACGCGTACTCGGATACGAGCACCGGGCCGCCTATGCGCACCACCATCTCGTCGATTATAGGCGGTATATCCAGCCCGGCTACGGCCGCCACGCTGGCGAACACCGAGTGGGTATGGATTACCGCCTTGACGTCCGGGCGGGCCTTGTATATGCCTGTGTGCAGCAATGCCTCTGAGGACGGCACCAGGTCTCCCTCCACGGGCTCGACCTGAAAGTCCGCTACAACGATGTCATCCTCCCGAAGGCCGGAGTATCGTTTCCCCGAAGGCGTCACCGCCATGAGCTCTCTCTCGTCCGTTGGTTCCAGGCGAACACTGATGTTGCCGCTGGTCCCGGTCACGAGCCCCTGCGCGGTCATCTCCTGTGCGGCCCGCACCACGTCGCGCTTGGCGGCCTGCCAGCGGCCGGTCATGACTGGGCGCTCCCCTCTGTGCCGTCGTCCCATAGGGCTGTATGCATGGTGGTCCTCATGTCTCGAACTGGCCGAGCTGCTCGGAAAGCCTACACCAGCGGTTGTAGTGCTCTGAGTACTCAGCTGCCCTCAACGGATCGGGCTTGAAACATTTGAGCCGGGCACTAGCGATCGCGGCGCTCTCGTCCAGCGACTCGAACTCGCCCAGCGCCGTAGCCGTACAAAGGTATGCGCCTAGGGCGCTAACGTGCGGGGTATCGGACACCATGATCTCCCGTTCCAGGACATCGACCAAAATTCTCACAAAGGTTTGTGTCCTGGTCATGCCGCCGCCCAGGTGTACACTTGTCGCCTGAATGCCGGCCAGCTCCTCGATCTGCTTGAGATTGGCTCTCACGGCGAATGCGATGGCTTCCAGAGAGGCCCTGGCCAGGTGGCCGCGTCCGGCGTCGCTATAGGTGAGTGGAACGGGGAACAAAAGCCCACCCGTCCGGAGACCGAGCTTGCTCATGTCCATCTGCGCCGGCCCTAAGAAAGCCGAAGCCCCTTCGGACCCTGGAGTAACAGCACTTGCCGCGGCGTCCATGGCGTCAAGGACACCTTCTCCTCCACCGTAGAGCGCCTGCGCCAGCCACCGGTACGAGTTTCCGGCGTCCCCGGCGCTGCTTTCCAGGACCCACTTGTCTGTGGTAAGAAAGCATCCGGCCCAGGTTTTCCCTTCTGGGGACAGGATAGGAGAGTCTGTGACCATCTGAAGGGGGGTGCTCCACCCGGCGACTACGCCGACCTGGCCTGTCTGTGCTACGCCCATGCCCAGTAGCCCGCACTGCGTATCGGCGCCGCAGGTTACCACCGGTGTGTCTTGTCGTAGCCCGGAGTCCGCGGCCGCGGACTCCGAAACCCGGCCGGCGATGGCCGTGGCCTCCACGAGGGGCACATCACCGTTTACCGCCAGCCCCATGTCGTCCAGCAATTCCGTGGCCCAGCGGCGACGATGGATATCGAGCAGCCCAGCCTCTGCGGCGAGGGTGGACTCGCTGGCCACCTCGCCCGTGAGACGCCATGCCATCCAGTCCGCCAGCGACAGCACGGTGGCTATTCTACCATAGGCCTCAGGCCGGTGGGTTTGGAACCAGCGTAGCTTGGCCGGTGTGAAGAGGAAGGAGGGTCTGTGACCGGTGGCCTTGTAGACCTTGTCCCCAAACTCCTCGTCGATGGCCGCCCCCTCAAACACTGCTCGGATGTCGAGGTTGGGGCCGACGTACAACTCCCGCCCCGACCGGTCGAGGAAGGCGACTCCCTGACGCTGGCTTGTGACTCCTATGGCTACGACTTCGTCTGCAGACGCCTTGGCCTCGCTCAGCGCTGCACGGACGAGACCGCAGAGGTCGGCCCAGAGGGCCTGAGGGTCGAACTCGCGGGATAGGGAAGAGGCGTCTTCGATCGCGGAGTAGCGCCACTCCCCCAAGCTTGCCCCTGCGATATCGCCCTTCCCGTCGAAGACGAAGCACCGTGGGCTGCTGGTGCCGGCGTCGAGGACCAGGGTATACCCGCTACCCATGGCGCTTCCATGCTTCGGGGTTGACCAGGTTTTCGGGGCGCTGGCCCGCGAGGAACCGCTGGATGTCGGCGGCCATCATTTGTGAGTGGCGCTCGATCGTCTCGGCGGTGGCGCCGCCCAGGTGAGGCGTCAGCACCACGTTGTCAAGCGACAGAAGTGGGTTGCCGGGCGAGATGGGGTGGGAGTCGAACACGTCCAGGGCCGCCCCGGCGATTCGTTTCTGATGCAGCGCCTCGACGAGGGCGTCCTGGTCGACAAGCGCTGCGTCGGACGTGTTTACCAGGCAGGCCGTGTGCTTGAGGAGCGCCAGACGGCGTGCGTCCAGGATACCTTCCGTGTCCTCGCTCAGCGGGGCGTGTATGGTCACGAAGTCGGACCTCGATAGAAGCTCGTCCAGACCCGTCATCTCCACGTCCTCCGGAGCGTCGGCAACGAACGGATCGTAGGCGATCGTAGTCATGCCGATGGTGCTGGCGAGGGTGGCGGTCTTTCGCCCAATGGCGCCTAGGCCGATGATGCCCAGTGTCCGCCCAGCCAGTTCGACGCCGCGCATAGAGATGTAGGGCTCAGCAGGATTGATCCAGCGTTCCCCTATCACATATCGATGCGCCTCTGGAATTCGCCTTGCCAGCGACAGCATGAGCCCCAATACGTGCTCGGCCACGGCCTGGGCATTTCTGCCCGGAGTGTTCACCACCAGGACGCCATGCCGGGTTGCGTTCTCCACGTCGACGTGGCTGGTTGTGCTGCGGCAGACGCCTACGAACCGGAGTTGGTCCGCCCGGTCGAATACCTCTTGAAAGACGAAGTCGGACTCGATGACCAGAATTGAGATGGACTCATCCCGAAGCCGTGTGCCCAACTCTTCGGGGTCCCAAAGGCGCCCGGTTTCCAGCCAGCTCTCGTAAGTGACCGCCATGGACTTGCGCAGTTCCGCAAGCTGGCGATCAGAAAATGGGGCCAGGATAAGAGAGAGCGCCATCAGCTTGTGGATGCGGAGGCCACCTCGTCGGCAGCCAGCACCCCGCTTCTGACCGCTCCCTCCATCGTAGATGGCCAGCCGGTGTCGGTCCACTCTCCGGCCAGAAACAGGTTCTGTATCGGGGTCTTCTGCGGCAATCGATGCCTTGCGGCGCCGGGCACCGAGCGGAAGGTGGCCTTGGGCTGTTTGACGACCAGGAACCGCTCGATTTTCGCCTCTCGGGCCTTTGGGAACAGGGCCTCCATTTCCCTCGCGAACATCTCCCTCAACTCGTCTTTGGGCTTGTCCACGAACTGCCACGCCCCGCTCAGCGAGATGCAGCAGTATTGGCCTGGGTAGCCAGTGAGTTGCTGGATGGCGCTCTTGTTGAACACCCACTGCACCGGGCTATCCAGAAACCCCACGAAGTCCTGGTCCATTACCGGCCTATCGTACCACAGGTGTACGCCCACGATGGGTGAGGAGGTTAGCCCTCTCGCCCCGGCGAAGAACGGCTCATCTGCGACTTCAGCAGGGAGGACCTGTAGCAGGACGTCGTAGGGCAGGGCGCTGACGTAGACATCCGCCTGCAGCACGTGACCATCCGAGAGCTCTACGCCCGTGACCTCGCCGTCCCGGACCTGGACCGACCGCACCGCCTTACCCAGAACGAACTTGCTTCCGCCCTTCTCCAGCATGGACTTGGCCGGGTCTCCGGCCAATGACGTGAGTCCCACCTTCGAGAAGCCCATGGCCGCGTTGGACGGCTTTTTCAGCAGCACCTCCTGGAATACCATCAGCGCCATGTCGGCGCTCACGTCTCGTACGTCATCGTTAAGGGTGGGGAGGATTATCAGGTTCCACAGGTTGTCTATGGCTCGCTCGGTCTGGTGATGTCGCTTGAGCCACTGGTACGCCGTCTGTCCGTCGAGCTCCTGGGCGTGTTTGCGCCTGGAGGTCAGCTTCATGCTGAGAAGGCCGTAGATGGCCAGGAGCTTGTCTATAAGGCCGAGGTGTGGATATCGGATAAACGACGGCAGCAGGTGCAGCGGTCCGAGAAGGGGAGTGCTGCTGAGAACGCCCGTCTTCCCGTTCCGGACGATTTCGGCGTGCAGCCTGTCCTGAAGGTACGCCTTGTCCTGGGCCCCCGCCCATTTGAGGAAGTCGATGTAGTAGGTGAAGCAACCCGTGAACACGTGCTGTCCGTTGTCGACCTCCCGCTGGACTTCACTGTCCATGAAGGAAAATGCGCGGCCGCCGAGGAAGGGGCGCATCTCCACCAGCGTGACGTGGTAACCGTGCTCAAGCAGGCGATGGGCCGCCGACAGTCCTGAAAGTCCGCCTCCTAGGACGGCTACGGTCCCAGTAGGGGGACCGCTCGGATCATGCTCTGCGTCCATAACCTAGCCGTAAGAAGTAGCTTTGCTCTCTTGCTCAAGCCGATGCGCCGCTGGAACACGTCGAACCCCGAGGCCTCTATGCGATCCAACAAGGCGCTGTACACCCCGTGGAGCACGGCGGGGCAGGCCCGTGATCGGGGCGAAAGAAGGGGCAGAAGACGCCGCCCACTGGCGAAGTATCTTCGTGCCCGGTCCACCTGAAACCTCATGAGACGCAGGAAGTTGTCGTTTACCACACCGTTGAGCAGATCGGCTTCCGAGTAGCCGAATGAGGCCATCTCGTCCAGCGGCAGGTAGATTCTGCCTCGCTCCGCGTCCTCTTTGACGTCGCGCAGGATATTGGTCAGCTGCATGGCCAGGCCCAAGTCGACTGCGTACTCCCTGGCCTTTGGGTCTTCGTACTCGAACACTTCGATGCAGATGAGGCCCACCACGGAGGCCACCTTGTAGCAGTAACCCCTCAGCTCGTCGAAGTTCTGGAACCGGGTCTGAAGGAGGTCCATCTCCACTCCTTCGATCACCTCTTCGAAATAGTGAGTGGGGATGTGGAAGGTGCGGACGGTGTCCTGGAGAGCTAAAAACACGGGGTCTTTGGCCTTGCCGCCGTTCACCATCTCCTTCAGCTGCCGGCGGGTCTGAGCGAAGAGAGCCCTCTTTTCCTCAAGGGAGTTGTTCTCGTCGGAGATGTCGTCGCAGAGCCGGCAGAAGGCATAGGTGGCGTAGATGGCGCGGCGCTTTCGAGAGGGCAGTGTACGGAAGGCGTAGTAGAAGTTCTTCGCGTACTCTTTGGCTACCCGCTGACAGTGATCGTAGGCCGGCTGCAGTTCGCTTCCCATGGAGAGCCCGGCAGAATGGCGGTTCACTGTGTTGGTGGTCAGACTCTGCCCAGGAGCTTCAGCTTCAGCGCCGTAAGCAGCATGAGGCGGATTCTGAACGCCCTGGACAGGGTTGGCCGCTTGCTCAACACATCGTACCTCTGGCGTTCGATGGCGTCCAAGACCTTCATCCCCCCCCGGCTGAATAGGGCTACGTCCAGCTTCAAGCGTCCCTCCAGAGTACCCACCAGCTCAAGCCCTCGATGGAAGAGGTCGCGGGTCCTGTCCACTTCGAAGGCCATCATCCGGCGGAAGGCGTCATCCGCGACGCCTCGACTCAGTTCGTCCTCAGAGTAGCCGAATCGCTCCATGTCCTCCTGGGGAATGTAAATCCGGCCCATCGCATAGTCCCTTGCCACGTCCTGCCAGAAGTTGGCTAGCTGAAGGGCCGTGCAGGTATAGTCGGAGAGGTGCTGACGCTCAGTGTCCCGGTACCCGAACACGTACAGGACCAGGTGTCCTACAGGGTTCGCCGAGTGCTGGCAGTACCAGCCTAGGTCTTCGTAGGTTGGGAAACGCTTTACCCGCTGGTCCATGCGGTTGGCCTCGATCAACTTCAGGAAAGGCTCCCTAGGTATATCGTGGGCCTGGATGGTCTGCTGGAGGGCGATCATATATGGGTGATGGGGCGTCCCCTCGTAGCAGCGGAGGAGGTCCTGCTCCCACAGGTCAAGCGCGTGTAACTTGTCGCCTCTGTGCTCGTCGCCGAGGTCGTCCACGCCCCTGCAAAAGGCGTAAATGGCGTACATGTGATCGCGGGCCAAGCGGGGGAGAAACCAGGAGACGACCGTGAAATTCTCGTAGTGGGTTCCGGCCAGGTCCTGGCACCGGGCGTAGGCCTCTTTTACCGTTGCAGCGGGTCCAGAGGCGGCTCCGGCCAGGAGGGACTCCATGGGAGAGTCACACCCCTAATATCTGCACTAGAATCTCACGCTCGACGCCATTGCCCGCCTTCTGGAAGTCCAACTCTACCATAAAGATCCGCTGCCACGTGCCCAGCGCAAGGGCGCCGTCGATGATGGGGATGTACTCGCTGCTGCCCAAGGTGAGATGCTGGCAGTGAGAGTGTCCGTTAGGGCACTCGTCTTCGTGCATGTGGACAGTTCGTACGGAGAAGTCGTTGTGCCGGTATTGGGCGGACCGTGGCGAGACACGCTCAAGGAAGTTGGCCATATCCTCCAGAAGAAGAGGCTCATTCTCCTGGATGGTGATGGCCGCAGTGGTGTGTCTTGAGAAAGCCACAGCTAGGCCGTTGCGAATCCGGGAGTCCTGCACGCACTCAGTGATGCGATCGGTGATGTCGACGAATTCCGGGGCCGCCGCGGCTGCCACGTGCAGCGTAAATAGGCTGGTGTTAACGGAAGCCTCGCTTACTCGCATTAAACGACCTCTCTATTCACTGGTGTATCTGGCGAAATGAGCCAGACGCACCCAAGGTGGAACATTAACATACCGACGAGAATTAATTCAATCGTCTTCGCTTGCTGTTTCATTCGGACATAGCCTGTTTTTGCTTGGCTGTCGACCTCTGGCGCTGGTTCCCCACAGCCTCGCCATTCAGAGACGTTCTGTACCTTCCCAGAGCCGTCAGGGGCCAGTAGTTCCTGTACATGTGGTAATTAATCATGAAACCCGCGCGTAACTCGGCTCCCTGGAACTCGGGTTCATCGGGGGAATAGAACTTGTCGGGCCGCTGTCCAATGCCGTACCCCGGAAATCCCGTTCCAGTAAAATACGGCTCATCCCATGAGCCGTCCTCCTGCTGTGTTCGTATCAGGTACCCGATGCCCTGACGTGTGGCGGGGTTGCTGCTCTCCCCCGCGGCAAGCATGGCCATCAAGGCCCAGGCTGTCTGCGATGCGGTACTGGGGCCTCGACCCGCGTGGGCACGGTCCACGTATGAGATGCAGCTTTCTCCCCACCCGCCATCGGGGTTTTGGTGTTCCACCACCCAACTGACAGCCCGGCGGACGTACTCGGCGTTCATGTCCATGCCTACAGACTGGAGGGCAGGCAATACCGCACCGGTTCCGTAGATATAGTTGACGCCCCAACGCCCGAACCACGGCCCGTCCTCTTCCTGCTCAGACAGGATGTACTCGAGCGCCCTCTTCGCGGCCGGATGGCTTGCCGGGTAGCCGAGCTGGGCCATCATCTCGAGGATGTGGGCCGTGACGTCGACGCTAGGCGGGTCGATGGTCTCACCGAAGTCTGAGAACGGGATTTTCGCCAGGGGGATCTTGTCATTGTCCTTGTCGAAGGCGCCCCATCCTCCGTTGGCGCTTTGCATACCCAGAAGCCACTGGGTGCCCCGCTCGATGGACTCTTGCAGTTCGGTTGCGTTGGGCACTTCGGTCTTGTCGAGGGCCATAATGACCTCTGACGAGTCGTCCAGGTCAGGGTAGAGGTCATTTTCAAACTCGAAGGACCAGCCACCGGGCGGCAAGTCCTTGACCTTCACCTGCCAGTCACCGCCTTGTAGCACCTGCTCTTTGAGCAGCCACTGGGCCGCGTTAACCAAGGCAGGATGATCAGCTGGTAAGCCTGAGTCCGCCAGCCCGATCATTGCGAGGCCCGTATCCCATACCGGCGACAGACACGCCTGCACTCGGAGGGTGTCTCGCTCCTCTATGGAGAAGGTCTCAAACCCGGCGAGCCCCTTCTGGATAACCGGGTGGTTCAAGGGATAGCCCAGGGTGTGGAAGGCCATCAATGAGTACACCCATGGCGGTTGTATACCCCCCCAGCTACCGTCGGCCTCTTGGTGCTCTAAGATCCACTGCTCCGCCCGATTGATGGCTAGGGACCGCGCCGGTTTCCATGGCAGCCTCTCTAGTTGCCTCAGCACAGCGTCGCCCGTATAGAAGAACGTCTCCCAGCCTACAAGCCGGCGGGGGCGTTCTATCGAGTAATCTACTTCTGAGCGCGGCACCGGATAGAGCTCATCGATATAGGCTGACTCAGGTATGGAACGAACGGGTTTTCGGTCCAGTATGATAAGCAGAGGCACAATGGTCGCCCTAGCCCAACTGGCGAAGTCGTAGATGGTAACGGGGAACCAGTTGGGAAGCAGCATGATCTCGGGTGGCATCACCGGGATGCCCTTCCAGTCCCACTGGTCGAACAGCGCCAGCCATATCCTGGTAAAAATACGGGTGTTGGGAACGCCTCCCTTGGAGAGGATGAACTCTCTCGCCTTCTTCATGGACGGCTCATCGGCGGAGGTCCCGGCGAGTTTCAGGGCGAAGTAGCACTCTGTGGAGGTGCTAAGATCGCCCTCGGACCCGTAGAACTGTCCCCACGTTCCATCGTCCCTCTGACGGCTTCGTATGTGGTTCGCCAGCTTCCGCCACCGTTCCTCATCTCCGATGCCAAGGAAGTGGGTCAGCATGAGAAACTCGGCTTCCATAGTCGCGTTGGACTCCAGCTCTCCCCACCAGTAGCCCTCCGGATGTTGAACGCTCAGCAGGTAGCCTTGGGCGTGCTTGATTGTCGCGTCCAGCTCCGTCAGTTCCTCTTGGGTTATTTCCTTGTCTCTAATATCGAGCATAGTATCTGGGGATAGTACTCCGACGAGTTTGGCGGTCTCTACAAGGCGGACACCGCAGACCTAAGGAACCTCGACAGCGAAGCGCTGGCGACATTGGCCTGGCGCCTGAGGTGAAGTAGCCTTGGGGTCTCCGCGGGCCTGGTGATAATGTACCGGACCGCACGCTGCCAGCGGTCAGGACCGTTGCCGTTGATTTCCTGTCCAACGAAGGCTGGCAGGTCCTGGTCCACGGTATCCAGGACCGAGCGCACTACCAGCGTGGGTATGTGGTGTTGTGTTGCGGCCTGGTTCACCCAGTAGCTCTCCATATCGATGATGCTGACCGGGAAGGTTTCGCCGATCCAGGCCTTCATGGAGCTGTTTGGCACGAACATGGACACCGAAAGACAGCCATCTTGAGCGTATCCGCCGTCAAAGTCATCGATATTGGTAACCACCCTGTCCAGGAGGTCGCTGTCAATGGTCCGCATCGGGTGGGTCTGGTCACGCTCCCAGAGGGCCGGTGGGCCCTCGATGGACATCAGTGCATTGCATAGGACTAGGCTTCCTGCCTCCATGTTGCGCCGCACCGCCCCCGCGAATCCCGCTGAGATGATGAGTTCGGGCTTGAACTTCTCGACCGTCTGCTCAGTTGCCGCCTCGGCGCGCTTCCTCCCCGCACCGCCTTCGGCTACGACTACATTTGGCACAGAAGCGGACTGGTAGTAGCTGATCGCTCCTTCCCGGGTCGTTCTCTTGAATTTTCCCTCCGATAGGTAGTCTTTAAGCTCCTCTCTCAAAGCCGTGACTATCGCTAACATCGTGAACGTCCGGTCCTGTAAAGATGAGGGCAGGCCATCACTTCCTCAGGATGCTCCTATGCCGCTGTTCTGGATCGCCCCTTCTCTGATCATCTTTATTGCGTCTCGCGGATTGGAGAGCGCCTCGAAAAGGGACGCCGATTCAAAGCCGCAGTGCATCATGCAGCTGGCGCAGCGGGGGTCTTTACCCACGCCGTACTTATCCCACAGTTCGTCAGTGAACAGGTCGTCGACGTTCTGGGTGTGCCTGTCGCCCAGCAGGTAACAGGGCTCTCTCCAGCCCATCACCGTGTAGGTGGGGTTTGAATAGGCCGTACACTGGTACTCCCGGTTGCCACGTAGAAAGTCGAGGTAAAGGGGGTTGTTGTAGAAACGTAGCTTCCTCTTGGGGTCCAGGACGTTCTTAAAGATCTTGCGCGCCTTTTGCCTGGACAGGAACAACTCCTGCTTGGGTACCGACTCGAACTTGTAACCGGGGGACACCATGCAGCCTTCTACTCCCATGTCGGTGACCATGGTGAACATCTTGATCAAGTCGTCCTCGTCGCAGCCGTTGAAGACCGTCGTATTGGTGGTTATGCGGTAGCCCTTCTCCAGGGCCGACTCGATTCCCCTCATCGCGATCTTGAAGACGCCTTTCCTGTACACGGATCGGTCGTGTGCCTCCTCCATGCCGTCCAAGTGGATCACGAAGCAGAAGTACTTGGACGGTGGGATCTTTTTCATCACGCGCTCCATCAGGATGGCGTTTGTGCACATGAATACGAACTTCTTCTTAGCGGTGATGCCGTTGACGATCTCGTGGATCTGCTCGTGGATCGTGGGTTCGCCTCCGGCGATGGAGACGATGGGCGCACCCGATTCCTCCACCGCGGCGAGGCACTGCTCAACGGACAGTCTGCGGTTGAGGACGTGCTCGTACTCCCGTATCCGACCGCACCCTTCGCAGGCCAGGTTACACGCCTCCAGAGGCTCCAGCATGGTAACTATCGGGAAACGTTTTCGTCTCGCCAGCTTGTTTTTGAGGATGTACCAGCCAAGTCGCAGTGCCAGTTCGAGCGGTCTGCCCATGATGTTTACCTCTTGATACTCTGGTCGAGCCGCTAGTGATCTCTGGTCAACAAAAAGTCGGCCAGGTCCTTAATGTCGTGGTGCGCCGCCGCGTCCAACTCGACGCTTTCCAGCGCCGCCACGGCCCTATCTCGGTGTTCGGTTGCCAGCTCATGAGCGTACTCTCTGGCTTTAAAGCGGCGCATGATATCCAGAACGTCGTCGACGTCGGAGTCGGTGACGCTCTCCTTTTTGTAAATGTCCATGAGGGCCCTCTTGGACTGGCCGGTGGCCTGAGACATCGTATAAACTACCGGTAAGGAGTTTTTCTTGCGCCGGATGTCGGCACCAACCGGCTTTCCCGTCGTTTCCTCATCTCCCCAGATGCCCAGGACATCGTCTCTGATCTGGAACAGGTAGCCGAGCGCCTCTCCGCTTTCACGGAACGCGGTGACGGTCGCCTCATCATCCGTTCCAATCGTTGCGCCCAGGTTGAAAGAGCATCGGATCAGTGCGCCGGTCTTCTTTGAGATCATGCTGAGATAGTCGTCGAGGCCGATGTCAGGGCGACCCTCATAGGTGAGGTCCAGGTACTGGCCCTCGATCATTTCAAGATACGCCTCAGTGAGAAGCCTGTTCACCGCGAGAGCGAGCTCGATGTTCGTCCCCTGCTCGACTAACCCATCTAACGACTTATCGGCAAGGATCCTGAGGATATTGCCGGCAACCAAGGCCTTGGGCAGGCCCCACTGTGCCCAGAGGGTCGGGCGATGGTGCCTCGTCTCGTCGCGGTCCTGGATGTCGTCGTGAATAAGTGAAAAGTTGTGGATGAACTCCAGGGCCACTGCCGCCGGAAGCGCTTGCCGTGCATGACCGCCCGTGGCTTCGCATGCTAAGAGGCACAGGGTGGGTCTCACTGCCTTGCCCTCGGTGGCCACGCAAGGCATGCCGTTCACATCGACCCATCCCATGTAAAAGCGTAACATTTCGTATGCTGTTACGTCGTCTTGAGCCAGGCCGTTTCGTAGAGCGGCGCTAATATCCGGCCGATAGCGCTGGAAAATCGCTGGGAGTAAGGTGGTGTGCCTTTTCGCGAAGTCTACAGCAGGGTGGGTCAACCGACCGCCTCCGCTAAAAGCTTCTGCGTCAGGTCCGTGGGTACTGCCCACGGTGTCATTAAGAGGGCTGTCAACTGCGTGGGCACGCGGTAGCCAGGGTTTGTGTATCGGGGCCAGCACTACATAGCGTTCCGAGGGTCAATCCTAGCATTGTGGACATCTCGTGTCAATATTCAAGAGCGGCTTGCTGGACGTGGTTTCCACACATTTTGCGAGGTGTGATTGTGTTTTTTTTCACTTGCAAAACGCAGAATCCCTGTGCTATATTTCACGCGATATGGACGCCGAATCCTCCGTGACCCGATGGTAGACGACTACTTCCGTCAGTACGGGCTGATCGCCATTTTCTCCGCTCTGGCTGTGGGCGTTCCCACTGGAATGCTCGTCGGGTCAAGACTGCTTACTTTTGTCAAGATACGCCCCAGCAAGCCCAATCCCATAAAGAAGAGCATCTACGAGTGCGGCTTCGAGACCCTTTCGGGGAAGTGGAGTCGGTTCAATATCAGGTATTACGCCTTCGCCCTGATATTCGTCATATTCGACGTTGAGGTCGTCTTCCTCTTTCCATGGGCCGCTAGCTTCGGCGTGCTGTCCGCGCAGTTTGGGGCCTTCGTGCTCATCGAGATGTTGGTCTTCATAGGGATTCTGGTTGTCGGGTGGCTGTACGCCTGGCGCAAGGGAGCGCTGCAATGGGTGTAGACGAGGGTATGGTGCCGCTACACACCACGACCTGGGAGCTTGACCGGGACGAGGGTAGCTACGTAAATGAGCTAAAGGCCACACACACCGATCCCATAGTCGATCCCATGATCGAGGTGCCGGAGGACTTGAAGCGGAACCTAGCCGTTACCTCGATCGACGCACTGCTTAACTGGGGCAGGAAGTCGGCCGTTTGGCCGCTCTCCTTCGGTCTTGCTTGCTGCGCTTTCGAGATGATGGCAAGCGCGATGTCGCGGTTTGACATCGCGCGCTTCGGAATGGAGGCCTTTCGCGCTTCTCCGCGTCAGGCGGACCTGATGATCGTCGCGGGCACGGTTACCTGGAAGATGGCCCCCGCCATTGAGCGGGTGTATGAGCAGATGGCCGAGCCTAGATGGGTGATATCCATGGGGGTCTGCGCCACCAGCGGAGGCCCATACTACGGCTCTTATAGCGTTGTGCCCGGCGTGAACCACATCGTGCCTGTAGACGTGTACGTCCCCGGATGCCCGCCTCGTCCCGACGCTCTTCTTTACGGCATAATGCAACTCCACGAGAAGATCAAGAGATACTCTCTGCGAGGCACCGCTGCGGGTGCGTGATGACCAAGCAGCTCGCCGGTGAAGACATCGCCCGCCGCATCAACGAGGCGCATCCCGACGTAGCCATCCGCTGGAACGAGAGTGACGTTTGGGTCGAAGTGGACAACCTCCTGGAAGTCGCGCGCTTCCTGAAGGAGACCCCGGACCTCGATTTCGCATTTCTGACCTCCATCAGCGCCGTCGATTTCGTGGAGTACTTCGAGATCGTTTACCACTTCCTCTCAATGAGGCGCAACCACAGCGCAATTCTCAAAACACGGCGCTATGGAAGAGACGAGCCCTCGGTCCCCTCGGTAATAGGTCTGTGGAAAGGCGCCGACTTCCAGGAGCGTGAGATCTGGGACCTGATGGGGATACGGTTTGACGGTCACCCCAACATGAAGCGGATCCTGCTTTGGGAGGAGTTCCCGGGCCATCCCCTTAGGAAGGACCACCTCGAATAGGGGACACACGAAGAAGCCTTATGGCCATACGCACCGAACCCGTCACCATCAACGTTGGCCCACAGCATCCCAGCACCCACGGGGTGTTCAGGATGAGGGTGACTTTCGACGGCGAGCAGGTCATCGATGTAGAGCCGGTCATGGGCTACCTGCACCGGGGCACTGAGAAGCTGGCAGAGGGCAGGACCTATGTGCAGATCGTGACCCTGACCGACAGGCTGGACTATGCGGCCGCCATGTCCAACAACCTGGCGTACGTCAGGGCGGTGGAGAGGCTGGCGCACATCGAGGTCCCCGAGCGGGCCATGTACCTGAGGGTGATCACGGCCGAGCTCCAGCGGATCGCCAGCCACCTCATAGCGACCGGTTTCCTGGCGCTTGAGCTTGGTACGTTCGGAGGCACACCCCTTATGTACTGCTTCCGGGAGCGGGAGCGGATTCTAGACCTGTTCGAGATGCTGTGCGGCGCTCGTATTACCGTGAGCTACATGCGTCCCGGAGGGGTGTTGCAGGATGCGCCCGAGGAGTTCTGGCCTGCCCTCGACCAACTTCTTGAAGATATGCCCGGTTACATCGACGAGTTGGAGGGTCTGCTTACCGGTAACGAGATCGTGCTCTCCAGGATCAGAAACGTGGGCATCCTCACAGACGAGCAGGCCATCAACGCCTCGGTGACCGGCCCAGTGCTCAGGGCAAGTACCGTGAAGTGGGACCTGCGCAGGGCGGACCCGTACGAGATCTACGACAGGCTCGACTTTGAGGTTCCCATCGGGGCCAGTGGAGATACCTTCGACAGGTACCTGGTCCGCATTCAGGAGATGCGCGAAAGCGTCAAGATCGTTAAGCAGTGCGTCGAGCAGATACCCGAAGGGCTGGTCAGAAGCGAGGCCCCTTTCTTCATCAGGGCCCCCATCGGAGACGCCTACGCGGCGGTCGAGGCCCCCAAGGGCGAGCTGGGGTTCTACCTGGTGAGCGACGGGGGAATCTCGCCCTATCGCTGTAAGATCAGGTCCCCTTCCTTTATTAACCTGACGGTTCTTCGGGACATGCTGGTCGGATGGAAGATAGCGGACTTGGTAGTCATCTTTGGCAGCATTGACATCGTGTTGGGCGAGGTGGACCGGTAATGTGTGACTCCCTTGTGGGCGGCATCCTGGACTTTTGCAGTATCTACCGGTTTTTCGACGGCTTCATCCCGGATCGGTTCAACTGGCTGGCGTACGGGCTTGCGGGGTTCTCTCTCGCGTTTATCGTCGTAAACGCCGTGATTATGAGCGTCGCCATATACACCTGGTTCGAGCGGCGGATGCTTGGCCGGTTCACCTCGAGGCTGGGGCCCAACCGCTGGGGGCCTTTTGGCCTTCTTCAGCCCTTTGCCGACGTCATAAAGCTCCTCACCAAGGAGGACACCGTTCCGGAGGACGCCGACCATCCAGTCTTCAATGTGGCGCCTGTTCTTTTGGTTGTGCCCGCTCTGCTGGTGTTCTCCGTCATTCCCTTCGGAGCGCACTCCTTTCTGGGGCGACTCAACGTTGGCGTGGTTTTCATTATCGCCATCACGTCCCTGAACACACTGGCGATTTTCATGGGCGGTTGGGCTTCGCGTAACAAGTACGCAATGCTCGGAGCGACCCGCAGCGTCGCGATGCTTCTAAGCTACGAGGTGCCTATGGCCCTGTCCATCGTGGGGGTTGCCCTGCTTGCGGGCTCGCTGTCTCTGTTCGAGGTCGTGACCAGCCAGGCGCTTCCCTTTTTCCTTGTGCAGCCCCTGGGGTTTCTGGTGTTCTTGGTGGCGGCATCCGCGGAGATGAACCGCACCCCCTTCGACCTGGCCGAGGCGGAGCAGGAATTGGGAGGTGGATACCACACGGAATACAGCGGTGTGAAGTTCTCCCTCTTCCAGCTTGCGGAGTTTGCAGCGCCGCTGGTTACCGCGGTGATCGTCACGACGATATTCCTCGGCGGTTGGCGCGGCTTCGATCCCGTGCCGGGACAGATCTGGTTCCTCCTAAAAGCCTTCTTGGTCCTCTTCCTCTTGATATGGGTCCGGGCCACCTGGCCGAGGCTCAGAGTGGATCAGATGATGGAGTTCGCCTGGAAGGGCCTGCTCCCCCTTGCGATGGTCAACCTGTTCGCCATCGCCATAGAGATTCAGGTACTACGGGACTCCACCGGGAGCATATCAACCAACGAGCTATGGGTTATGGCGGCTATCAACTGGGCGATTACAATTGCCTCGGTGATGCTGCTGGCCAATGTCCTGGGCCAAAGAGGGCTACAGCAACAAACGCCAGTGCCTTCACCACTTGCAAACATGGAAGCGGAGGCAGACTAGGTATGTACGGACTCGGTCTGGCCAAGGGCCTCGTCGTCACGATGAAGAACATGCTGCTGCCGAGCCGGCAGTTCGCTCAGCAGTACCCCGACCGGAGCGTTGGGCTGCTCGGTCTTGCCAAGGAGGCCCAAACCAACGTTTTCGCCTACGTTCTGAAGCAGCCTGGCAGGGCCGCCAGAGCGATGGTAGGAATGGAGAAGGTCCCCGTCAGGGTGCGTCAACACCCGCGCTTTCGTGGGGAAGAGTTCTCTTGGTACGAGGATAGGTGTACCGGCTGCGCCAGCTGTGCCAAGTACTGTCCCCTCGGCATCATTCGCATCGTCACCGAGCCAAGCGGCCAGTCTGTCCAAGAGGGTGAGAAGTACCGGGTGGACGTCTTCGACATCGACATAGGGCGCTGCATGTTTTGCGGGCTTTGCGTTGAGGCCTGTCCGTACGATGCCATTCACATGGGCAGCGGATTTGAGGAAGGGAGCTACCACCGAGGCGACCTGGTGATCTCAATCGACAGGCTCCGGCAGGCGCCTAAGCGACCGAGCAACTGGTTCCGGCCCCAGATGGAAAAACGAAAGTACAATGCGTTGAAGGGAGAAGAGCTGTCATCGCGGGACGCGGGTCGCCATGAACAGCCGACCGTTCAAGAGCTAGAGGAGAGATGGGCTAAGCGATGACCCTTGGCACGGGTACAGAGTCTAGCCTATTAACCGAGATCGCATTCTGGGTAATAGCCGTATCCAGCATCGTTGCGGCGATCGCTGTCGTCCAGTTGAGGGACCTCTTCCGCGCCGCCCTGTTCCTCGTGGTGTCGTTCCTGGGTGTGGCGGGTATGTTCGTCCTGCTCCGCGCCGAGTTTCTTGCCGTCGTCCAGATACTGATTTACGTGGGCGCCATCTCGGTCCTGATCGTCTTCGCCATCGTGATGACGAGGGATGTAAACCAGGGTAGTCCGCCGAACCGCCTCCAGGTGCCTGCTCTGGTACTCGCCGCGCTCTTCTTCGCCGCAGCCGCCTTTGTCGCCCTCGAAACCGATTGGAACCTCACCGGGAGCGTGGTCGAAGCCGCTGCGGCCTCGGCAGATACACCTGAGGTGGCGGCGCAACTTCAGGCGATTGACGCTTCAGGCCTGTACTCCGGTTCAGTCTCGTCCATTGGAGAGCTCCTGGTCCGCAATTTCGTTCTCGCCTTCGAGGTGGCCTCCGTGCTGTTGTTGGCCGCCGTCCTTGGCGCGCTGGCGTTGATCCGGGAGAGGTAGCCACTTGACCCTGGAAAAGTTCCTGATAGTTGGGGCGATCATCTTCGCCATCGGGCTCTACGGCGCACTGTCTCGACGTAACGCCATCACCGTTCTGATGTCCCTCGAGCTGATGTTTAACGCCGTCAACATCACGGCGGTGGCCCTGTCCCGGTCTGTCATTCCTGCGGGACTTGCCGAGGACCCCACCGCCATTGCGACCCAGTTGGCGGACGTTTTCCAGTTTTTCCTTACCGGCCAGATCTTCGCCATCTTCATTATCACAGTGGCTGCGGCAGAGGTGGTATTGGGCCTCGCCATCGTCATGGCTATGTACCGGAACAGGGAGACCATCTTCGTCACCGACGCCAGCGAGATGAGGCACTAAGGTTAGGCCATGTGGGTAGAGTATCGCAAAGCGCCCAACTTGATGATGGCCGAGATGTGGAAAGACATCCTGGAAGGCGAGGGTCTGCCAACCAAGATTCTCCCGGAAGGCGACATCCTCACCTGGGGTGAGAGGGTGCCTTTCAGGGTGCTGGTGCCCCGAGGCCGCGAGCACGTAGCCGATGAGATCCTGAGGAAGCTGTAGATGATTTCCGAGCTGGGAGTGTGGCTGATATTCTTTCTGCCGCTCGGCTCCTTTGTTCTCATCTCGTTCCTTATGCGGCCTTTCCTTAACCGCTTCTCCCGGCTGACGGGTTTCGTCACCGTCCTCGCCATCGGCATAGCGTTCGCGCTGGCAGTCTGGGCGCTGTTCAGTGTAATCGATGGACCCGCGTCCGACTTCGACTGGCCCGCACACGAGTGGCTCACGGTCGGCGGCCTCGACATCTCCATCGGTATCCTGATGGACCCTCTTACGGCCATCATGCTGGTCGTGGTTACCGGGGTAAGCCTCCTGATCCAGATATACAGCATGGGCTACATGCAGCGGGACTCGGGCTACGCGCGCTACTTCGCCTACATGTCGCTCTTCACCGCCTCCATGATCGGGCTTATCATCGCCAGTAACATAGTCCAGCTCTACGTGTTCTGGGAGCTGGTAGGCCTCTGTTCTTACCTCCTCATCGGCTTCTGGTTCCACAAGCCCGCTGCCGCTGCGGCGGCCAAGAAAGCCTTCATCGTAACCCGCATTGGTGACTTCGGCCTGCTGCTGGCGATTATGTACCTGTTCTTCAATGCGGACAGCTTCGCGGGTAGTGGGCTGAACGCGTTGGAGGTCTCGGATATCAACGAGGCCGCCAAGGGTGGCCTGCTCGCTACCGGGGTCGTCACCTGGATAGCCGTTGGAATCTTTGCCGGCGCCATTGGGAAGTCGGGCCAGTTCCCGTTGCACACGTGGCTTCCCGATGCGATGGAGGGCCCGACTCCGGTCAGCGCCCTTATTCACGCGGCCACCATGGTAACCGCGGGGGTGTTCCTGGTAGCCAGGTTCTTCGACGTCTTCGAGGCGTCCTCCGCCGCTATGAAGACCGTGGCCGTCATCGGTGGGTTCACCGCCGTCTTCGCCGCATCGATGGGCTTAGTGATGAACGACATCAAACGCGTGCTGGCTTACTCCACCATTAGCCAGCTGGGCTACATGATGCTCGCCCTGGGAGTGGGCGCCTATGGTGCGGCCGTGTTCCACCTGTTTACGCACGCCTTCTTCAAGGCCCTGCTATTCCTGGGTTCCGGTAACGTGAGCCACGCGACGGACACCTTCGACATGCGCTATATGGGCGGCCTCCGAAGGGTGATGCCCCTCACTTACGTCGCGTTCCTCATCGGCGCCTTGAGCCTGGCCGGTATTTTTCCGTTGGCGGGGTTCTGGAGCAAAGACGAGATCCTGGCTCACGCGTGGAGCAATGGCGCGGCGGTGAGTCAGCTCGTCTTCTGGCTGGCCCTCATCGCCGTATTCATGACGGCGTTCTACATGTTCCGGGCGTTGTTCATGACGTTCGAGGGAGAGTTCAGAGGTGGTGGGGATGCCGACGGCGCGCCACGGGCACAGGGGCATGGCGTTCACCTGGCTGAGTCGCCCTGGGCCATGCTAGGGCCGGTACTGGTTCTGGCCGCCGCCGCCTTAGCCATCGGGTTCATCGTCAATCCCACCACCGGCCTGGGTTTCGTTCCCATTCACTGGCTAAGCGAGTTCCTGCACGCTGAGGTCGAGGAGTTCAACGTTGGTCTGGCGGCCGTTTCCAGTGCGGTCGCAGTGGCCGGCATTGGCCTGGCGTATCTGATGTACGTGCCCAAGAGGGTCTCGGCGCAACGGCTGGGCCAACGGTTCAGGCCGGCCTATGTTCTTCTGTCGCGTAAGTACTATTTCGACGACCTCTACGAGGACATTCTGACGACCCGCTTTTTCTACCGGAAGTTTGCCTACGCGACGGACTGGATCGATAAATCCATCATCGATGGCGTGGTTCGTCTGGTCGACAAGATCGGTCGTAACATCGGGCGAGGGATAGCACTGGCGCAGACCGGACAGCTTCAGGGCTATGGCGTGGCTATCTCAGTAGGGATTTTGGTGATCTTCGGCATATATCTGTTCTGGCGGTAGCGAGGTAGGTTTGGAGTTCTCAGGCTGGCTGACCGCGACCGTGTTCCTGCCCATGGCGGGGGCCGCTCTGCTGGCCCTGTTCATCCGGGGTGATCGGCGCGTGCGCTATTTCGCTGGTGCGATTGCACTCGCCGACCTGGCGCTGAGCATTCTGGTATTTGTCAGGTACGACCTGGACAAAGGGGGCCTGCAGCTCGTCGACAGAGTCGTCGACTGGGTCCCGGTCAGTTCCTTTGAGGTCCAGTACTTCCTGGCTGTCGATGGCCTGAGCGCCCCTCTCGTCCTGCTGACAGGGTTGCTGGGAATGGCGGCGATATTCGCCTCATGGGGCATCAAGCTCCGCGTTCGGGAGTACTTCATCTGGCTCCTGGCCCTCCAGACCGCCGTGATGGGGGTCTTCGCGGCACAGGACTTCCTCATGTTCTTCGTGATGTGGGAGCTGGAGCTGGTCCCAATGTTCTTCCTCATCTCCATCTGGGGAAGTGGTCGCAAAGAGTACTCGGCCATGAAATTCCTCATCTTTACTCTGGTCGGCAGCGGGTTCATGCTGGTGGGCATTCTCGCCCTGTTCTTCTCGACCGGCACCTTCGACATGACGGAGATGCCCCAGGCGATCAAGGACAGCGCACTGGTTATTCCTATAGGCTGGATATTCGCGTTATTGTTCATCGGATTCGCGGTCAAGCTGCCCATCTGGCCTCTGCACACTTGGCTTCCCGACGCCCACACCGATGCGCCCACCGCGGTCAGTGTGATGCTTGCCGGGGTCCTCTTAAAAATGGGGGCCTACGGCATTCTGCGCGTCTCCACAGGGATGTTCCCCGGGGTGATCGTTGACGTTGCCTGGTTGCTGGCTACCGTCGGCGTCATCAACATACTGTACGGAGCCGTGGTCACGATGCGGCAGACCGACCTCAAGCGACTGGTGGCCTTTAGCAGCATCAGCCACATGGGTTACGTGCTGGTTGGCGTTTCCTCCGTTGCCGGCGTCGCGGGCGCGGTATCGCCCGTGGGCCTTACCGGGGCCTCAATGCAGATGTTCACGCACGGCACCATCACCGGGCTTTTGTTCCTGCTTGTGGGGCTGATGTACGACAAGGTTCATACCCGGTATATACCCGACCTGGGTGGCCTGGCGCAGCGAATGCCCGTATTGGCGGCCGCGTTCCTGTTAGCCGGACTGGCCGCCTTGGGTCTGCCCGGTACCAGCGGCTTCGTATCTGAAGTTCTGGTCTTCCTGGGCACATTCCCGGTGTGGAGCTGGGCCACGGCCCTGGCCGCTTTCGGGATAATACTAACCGCGGGCTACATCCTTTGGATGGTCCAGCGGGCGTTGTTCGGCCCAAGGATCGAGCGATTCGACTTGGTCAAGGACGCGACGGCCCTGGAGCTTGTCCCGGTGGCCGTGCTCATTGCGGCGATCATGGTCGTGGGCATATACCCCGCTTTTATATCCGACGTTTTCACCAATGGGATCGAACCGCTGGTGGACTCTCTGCAGCAGGCCGCCCTGGCGAGGGCTCCCTAGATGACTCAGCACGATCTGTACCTGCTATCGCCCGAGCTGAGCGTGGCTGGACTGGCCATCGCGCTCGTTCTGCTCGATCTGGTGGTCTCGCGAAAGGGCGTTCTCCCCGCACTGGCCGTCATTGGCCTGGCCGTGCCCCTGGCGTTCAGCATCATCCTGTGGCGAGACCTGGACGGCGATGGTGCCCAGATGCAGGGGATTTTCAATACCCTGGCGGTTGACAGGTTCAGCCTCTTCTTCAAGTTCCTGTTTATCGGCGTGGCGGGCCTGGTGGTCCTGATATCGTCGGACTACGTCAGAAGGTTCCATCGGTTCCAGGCCGAGTACTACGCCCTTGTCCTATTCTCGGTCTGCGGCATGATGCTGCTGGCCTCGACCGTCGAGCTGATTTCGATCTACCTCGCCTTGGAGCTTACGGCCCTGCCCATTGCCGCTCTGGCCGCGTTCCTCAGGGATAGCCGCTCGTCGGAGTCGGGAATGAAGTTCTTGATCCTGAGCGCCATCAGCTCGGCGGTGCTGCTGTACGGCATGGTCCTGATCTATGGTTTCACCGGGGCCACCGTGCTGGCGGAGGTGGCGGAGCGGATTCGGGACATCGGCCTGGACGAGGACCTGCCGTTTGGGAGCTACGCTATTCTGCTCGGGATTGTCCTGATAATCGCAGGCTTCGGTTTCAAGATAGCGATAGTACCGTTCCAGATGTGGGCGCCCGACGTGTACGAGGGTTCCCCGACCCCCATAACCGCGTTCCTGTCGGTTGCCAGCAAGGCGGCGGGCTTCGCGGTGATTCTCAGGGTGTTTTATATTGCCTTCCCGCTCGATCTACTCAGCATCGAGTGGAGCGCCATATTCGCGGTGCTCAGCGCCCTGTCCATGACATTGGGCAACCTGGTTGCCATGGCGCAGAACAACATCAAGCGGATGCTGGCTTACAGCACGGTCGCGCACGCCGGCTACCTGCTGGTGGGACTGGCGGCCGTGACCGCCCGTGCGCCCTTGGACCAGGCCCTTATGGGTCCATCGGGCGTGCTTTTCTATCTCGGCGGCTACGCGGCCACGAATCTGGCGGTTTTCTCGGCCGTCATCGCCATATCGAACCGCATAGGCAGCGACAAGATAGATGATTTCGCCGGTATGGGGCGACGCTCACCTTTCCTGGCGGCGGTGTTGCTGTTCGGCATGATCTCACTCATTGGCATCCCCCCCACCGTAGGCTTCATGGCCAAGGTGTACATATTCGGAGCGGCGGTCAACAGCGGCCTGGAGTGGCTGGTGGTAGTGGGCGTGATCAACAGCGCCATATCCGCTTACTACTACCTGAGGGTTGTCAAAGTCATGTACATGTTGCCTCCGACGACCGAAGAGCGGGTGTCTTCCCCGGTGCCCATGCAGCTGGCGCTGACGACGACCGCGGCTGCGGTACTGTTTTTTGGGGCCTATCCCACTCCGTTGCTCAACTTTGCCAGGACCGCCGCTCAGGTCCTGCTATAGTCGCCTCCCCGTCCTCCGTCCCGCACCTGCGTTCGTTGACACGTCATCTACCCGGTGCGAGAATCTTTACGGAACCAAGTACTACAGCTTGGCTCTCTGGTGCCATATATCCCCTCACTGGAAGCCTTGTTCAAGATGGCCACGCGAAACATAGTTGGACTGGTCTACAACGCAAAGGTGCCGGAAGCGGCCCGCCTGGCCGGTTCGTTGCAGGAGGCGCTGGAACTCCGAGAGAGGGCGTGGATCAGCGCCGCCGGCGATCTCGCCGGCCTTGAAAACGAGATCAGGAGAACGTCCACAATAATCACCGTTGGAGGCGACGGAACTATCCTGCGTACCGTGAGGGTTGCGGCGCCCCACTCCGTTCCTATCCTGGGTATCAACATGGGTCGAGTCGGGTTCATGACCGAGATTTCGGTCGAGGAGGCCCTGCAAAAGGTCCCCACCTACCTCAACGGCGAGGCCAGGGTGGAGGAGCGTATGATGCTTCAGGCCTCAGTAGTCTCAGAGAATGAGGAAGAGCCAAGGCTTACGCTTCATGTGCTCAACGATATCGTTGTAGGCCGCGCGGCTGTGGCAAAGCTCCTCAATGTGGAGGCCACGGTCGACAACGTCCCGATGACCACGTACCGCGCCGATGGAGTGGTCGTCGCTACGGCTACCGGAAGCACAGCCTATACGATGTCGATTGGGGGGCCTATAGTCTCCCCAGGTGCGAAGGTGATACTGATGCATCCGGTTGCCGCCCATCTGGGTTTAAGAACATCCCTCGTCCTGCCTGTGGATTCAGTGGTGGAGCTGCGCGTTAGGGGCAGCGCTGAGGCCATCCTAAGCGCCGACGGCTTCACCGACGCTAGCCTCGGTACCGGCGACAGGGTTGTCATCCGGCGCAGCCCACACATTGCTCGGTTCCTCCGTGCCGGCCCTCCGTCCGATTTCTACGCCAACCTGACCAGCCGGCTGGGCCTTGTGGATCCGACTCAACACAAGGGACTCGAACAGTGACGGAAGCTGGGATTCAGCCCGAGGAGCTGGTTCGCAGCGCACAGATATTCGACGGCAAAATATTCAAAGTACGGGTCGATACCGTAAAGCTTCCCGACGGACGCGAGGCCGTCCGGGAGGTAGTGCGTCACCGCCCCGCGGCGGTGGTGTTGCCTATAGATGCCCAGGGGAACGTCTTGCTGGTCCGTCAATATCGCTACGCCGTTGGTAAAGTGCTTCTCGAGGCCCCTGCCGGCCTTATGGAAGAGTCGGAAGCCCCACAGGATACTGCCCAGAGGGAGTTGCAGGAGGAGACGGGTTACCTGTCGCGGGACCTTCACGCCCTGGGTGGCTTTTGGACCGGCCCAGGGTTTTGCGACGAGTACATCTACGCCTACCTGGCCAAGGACCTGGTGCCCAGCGACCGAAATCAGGACCCCGACGAGAACATACAGGTTGAGCGGATGCCCTTGGCCCGGGTGATGCAACTAGCCCGTGACGGCACCATCGAGGACGCCAAGACCCTGGCCGTTTTACATCTGGCAGCCACCAACGACGGCCTGGGATAGGGTACAACGACGTGACCGTCAAGACCTCCTCTGAGACGCGACGCCAGATCGTGGACTTGGTCCGCGACTTCGTTCGGCGAGATGTCGAGCCGATTGCCGCCGACTACGATGCCCAGGATCTCTATCCGGACCACCTGGTGCCGAAGATGAGGGACATGGGTCTCTTCGGCATTACCATCCCAGAGGAGTATGGCGGCCTCGGCCTGGACTACACCACCTTCGCCCTGATCTTCGAGGAGCTCAGCAAGGGCTGGATGAGCGTGAGCGGCATCATAGGCACCCACCACGTCATGAGCTACGTCATCGACAGCTTCGGCACCGAGGACCAGAAGGGCCGTTTTCTACCCATGATGGCGCGGGCGGAGATAAGAGGTGGGCTGGCCCTCACTGAGCCTGAGGCGGGGAGCGACGTCCAGAATATTCAGACGGCGGCGGTCAGAGACGGCGAGGACTACGTGCTCAACGGCAGCAAGATGTTCATCACCAATGCCGAAAACGGCAACGCCTTCGCCGTCCTCACTAAAACCGACAAGGACGCCGACCCTCCGTACAAGGGGATGTCGTGTTTCATCGTGGAGAAGCCCAATCCCGGGCTTACCGTAGGCCCGAAGCTGGACAAGCTGGGGTACCGCGGCCTCGAGTCGGCGGAGCTGGTCTTCGGGGACTGTCGTGTCCCGGCCGAAAACCTGGTGGGTGGGGAGGAGGGCCATGGATTCCGTCAGGTCATGAGCGGTCTCGAGACGGGTCGCATAAACATCGCCGCCCGCGCGGTGGGCGTGGCCGAGGCGGCGCTGGACGCCGCCATGAAATACGCCAAACAGCGCAAGACCTTCGGCGTCCCCATCGCCAAGCATCAGGCCATCCAGATTAAGATCGCGGACATGGCCACCAAGGTCCGGGCGGCCCGTTTGCTCACGTACGACGCCGCGGCAAAGAAGGACGAGGGGGCCCGCGTGGACCTGGAGGCGGGGATGGCAAAGCTTTTCGCCAGCGAGATATGCGCCGAGGTGACTCTGGAGGCCATGCGCATCCATGGCGGGTATGGCTACATCAAGGGCTATCCCGTCGAGCGCTACTACAGGGACGCGCCCCTCATGATCATCGGTGAGGGCACCAACGAGATCCAGCGCCTGGTCATCGCCCGCCGGTTGCTGCAGATCGACAGCTTGTGAGGACGAGGCTGTTCGGCCTCTCATCCCAGGGTGGCTTATCCCACCCTGCCGCTCTGGACGGCGTCTGGACGTGCCACACCACCGAGAATCAGTCCCGGTAGGAGTTGGTCTGGTGAGAACGGGGCCGAGAAAACTTGATGGCCGCTAGATCAGTCGCTGGACGCCGAGTGCGGTGGGCCTCGCGTGGCCGTTGGTCGCTATACTCCCTTCGGGGGCCGATGTAACGGGTACCTGACCGTTGACGGCCGACTTCGCGATGGCCTTGGTCGATGCCGGGTCATCGGCGCTCTTCAGTCCGGTGGCCACCAGGGTGATGCTCACCCGCCTGCACCACTTGGGCTCCTGTACCACGCCGAACACCATGTTTGCATCGGCGTTGCAGGCGTCCCGTATCGTGTCCGCTATCTTGTGGACCTGACGGAGGGTAAGGTCCTTACCGCCCGTGACGTTGAGCAGGACTCCCCTGGCTCCCTCCAGCGGAGTATCGAACAGGGGATTGGCCAGGGCCGCTTGGACAGCGTCGGAGCCGGCGTTCCTGCCCCTTCCCTCGCCCATGGCCATGAAAGATGGCCCTCCGTGGCTCGTTATGGACCTGACGTCGGCGAAATCCACGTTGATCAGGCCGGGCGCCGTGATGATGTCGGAGATTCCCTGTACCCCTTGTCTCAGGACCTCGTCGGCCAGCTGGAACGCTTTATCCAGAGATGCCTTGCCGTCCAACGATGAGAGGAGTCTGTCGTTGTCGACGGCGATAAGGGTGTCCACTTTCTGTTGCAGCACCTCCAGGCTTACCTCGGCGAGGGCCCTGCGCGCGGGCCCTTCGAAGGAGAACGGCCGGGTGACGACGCCGATGGTCAAGGCACCCTGCTTTCTGGCGATGTCCGCGATGGTGGCCGCCGCGCCCGTCCCCGTGCCACCGCCCATGCCGGCGGTTATGAAGACCAGGTCTGAACCGGCCATCATTTCCGAGACCTGTTCGTGGCTCTCTTTTATCGCTTTGCGGCCTACGATTGGGTTGCCCCCTGAGCCCATTCCGCCGGTGATGTTAGGCCCTATGGCCAAGGTGGCGACGTCCTTGGTCCGCGTCAACGCCTGAACGTCGGTGTTGATCGCCAGCAAATCGACGCCGCGAAGTTTCCGCTTCGCCATCCTCAGGACCGCGTTGCACCCGGCGCCTCCTACTCCGACCACCAGCAAGCGTGCCTGGGAATGAGTGGTGTTGTTCATGGTCACGGCTCCTGATCTTATCTTGTGCGCTTCGGCGTTCAGGCCGCTTGTCGTGGAACGGTCAGGAAATAGTAGGGGATGTGCCACGTGCCGGAGCGTCCCATGTCCACGATAGCTTTTCTACGCAGCGTCTGCTTAACCACACCACGGGAGCCGTATCGCGGGCCGTGTCTTATCCTGCCTCGGTATAGGACCATCTGACCAGGGGCGATACTGCAGCAGCTCGCACCCATCTCAGACGATGGAGACTCGGGCATACCCGGCAGGGAAAGTTGGGCCTTCGGTGTGTTGTTTGTCGTCCTTATTTGTTCGCTGACTCTAACCACGTTGCATGCCCCTTTTAGAACACTTTAGAACAGAACATATGTACTTGTCAAGTGTTCCCCTGCTTATTTGCTCTGTGGCACCTCCGGTTGAGGTGTTATGCGCGGAGACGTTCGTTGTGATACGACGCGTCTTTTACCCTCCCAGGTGCAGATGCTAGAATCAGGCGTTATGAGGCTTACCGGAAAGGTGGCGCTGATCAGCGGAGGCTCCAAGGGAATCGGGGCGTGCCAGGCGCGGCTCTTCGCGCGTGAGGGGGCCAGCGTCGTGATCGGCGACGTGCTGGAGGAGGAGGGAAAGCGGGTTGAGGCCGAGATAAACGAGGCCGGCGGTCAGGCCCTTTTCCTCGGGCTCGATGTTACTCGTGAACCCGACTGGCAGCGCGTGGTCCAGGACACCGTCCTCCGGTTCGGCAAACTCGATGTGCTGGTCAACAACGCGGGGATCTACAACAACACTCCAGTCGAGGACGCCACTGAGGACGAGTGGCGCCGCGTGATGGAGGTCAATGCCAAGGGAGCATTCCTGGGCACCAAGAGCGTCGTATCCGTCATGCGCGAGGCCGGCGCCGGCTCAATAGTGAACATCTCGTCGATCGCCGGCGTGGTGGGCTACCATCGTGGGAGCGTCTACGGCGCCGCCAAGGCTGCGGTGAGTCTGCTGACGAAAGCGACCGCGATTCAGCATGCTAAGGATGGGATTCGGGCGAATTCAGTCCGTCCTGGGCCGATTGATACGGAGATGATTGCCGCCAACCTGGCGACTCCGGAGGGCAGCGCCGAGGTAATCGGCAGGGTGCCCCTGGGACGCGTTGGCACCGTTGAGGACGTGGCCTACGGCGCGCTGTTCCTGGCCTCAGACGAGTCGTCGTACATGACCGGCGCCGAGCTGGTCATCGACGGTGGCCTCACGGCGCAATAACGACCTCCGTCAATTGCCGTATCCGTATGGGTTGCCGCCTCCGCCGGACGAGCCCCCGCTGCTGGATGAGACCGCTGCGTCGCCTACTACTACCCTGGCGGTCATGGATGCCCCATGTACATCGCAGTAGTACTCGAAGACACCCTCCTCGGTGAAGGTGAACGAGAACTCGCCATTCTTGGTTAGGATGCCGCTGTCCCACACTCCCGAGGGGGAGTCGGGGGGTTCCCCAGACGTGGTGGTGTGGGGCGCCGAGTCTTTATTGACCCAGGTGACCGTGGTGCCCACCGGGACATCCAGGTCGAATAGCTTGAAGCCCTGGATGCTGGAGCTGACCGGCTCGGCCTCCGGCGTCGTAGTCGGGGTAGGTATGGGAGTTGGCGTTTCCGTCGCCGTGGGCGCGGTCGCCGCGCCCTCTCCTTCGGTAACGGTGACCGTGGCCGTCATCGTGTTATGAATACTGCAGAAGTACTCGAAGACGCCCGGCTCGTTGAACGTGAACGAAAATACGCCGCCCTGATTTAGATTGCCGCTGTCCCATACTCCTGTCGGGGCCTCGGGCGTCCCGGATGTGGTGGTATGGGTCGTCCGGTCTTTCTGGACCCACATGACCGTGTCGCCCACGGATATAGTCACGTCCTGGTGCTCGAAGTACTGGATGTCGACTGTCACCGGCTCCGGCCCAGTAGGTGCTTCGGTCGCTTCCGGCATGGGCGTCTCGGTGGGTGGGGGAGGCGCCGGTGTCGGGGTTGACGGTGGCGCTACCGCCACGGAGGTGGCTGTGGGTTCTGGCGGTACGGCGGTTGCGGTAGGCGTGGGCTCTTCCGAAGTGGAATCGGCCGCGACAACCGTGACGGTGGCCTGCATGGTGGTCGGGTGGATCCGGCAGAAATACTGGAATGTCCCAACCTCGTTGAATGTGAATGGGAAGGAGTCGTCTTGCGATAGCGTTGGGCTGTCCCAGACTCCGGTGGGGTCGCTAGGTGTCCCGGAGGTGGTGGTGTGTGGGACCCGGTCTCTGCTGGTCCACGTGACTGTGGTGCCGACCGTTACGGTCAGGTCCTGGTGGGTGGAGTTTCTGATGTCGGCTGATTCGACGTTCCCCGCCGTGGGCTCAGCGGCAGGTTCCTGCGTCGGTTCGGAGGTCGCTGTCGGCGCAGCCTGTGTGGCCGTCGGTTGTGCAGACGGGGGCGCCGGCTCATCGTCTCCACCGCACGCCGCGATGAGGCCCGCCGCCAGGATTACTCCCGCCGCTATATAGACCCGAGTGTACGTCGTCAAAACAAGTGGGACAAAAGGGGAGCCTTTAAAGCGTGCAACTTGGACGCTAACCGGCTCAGGCAGTTCTCAGATTTGCCAACCTCCGTTCGGCTAGACTCTTTTGCTTCACCTCCTGTCTCGTCGCCAGTATGGCGTCTTGGCGTCCGTGGTACATATCCGCCGGCGTGATGTTCCCCAAAGCCTCGTGATAGCGCTCGTAGTTGTAGTACCTTACGAAGCCCTCCATAGCCGCTACAAGCTCTTCCAGGCTGTGGTGGACAAAGACGTTGACCTTAGCCTTGGCTGTGCGATGGTACCGCTCCAACTTGCCGTTGGTCTGGGGATGGAAAGGTGAGGCGAAGATGTGTTTCATGAACCTGGCCCTTAGGAACTCGTCCAACGCCCTAGACAGAAAGCCTGGACCGTTGTCGCTCAGAAGGGCTGGACCTGGCTCTACAGGCGCCGTCGGTTGACCGGTGAACTCCACCGCATCCTGGACCACGTCGATGATGTCGGCACTGCTCATGCTGGTCTGCACCCTCCAGCCCACGATCATCCTGGAATAGTCATCCAGCACGCTGATCAGGTAGTAGTAGCCCCAACCCACCACGAAGAAATAGCTGGCATCGGTCTGCCATAGCTCATTGGGCCTGGCAGTCTTGGTGTGAAACTCCTTTCCTGCTGGGAAGCCCTTGGTCTCGGGCGGCTTGATGAGCCCCGCTTCCTTCAGTATCCGGTATACGGTGGACTCGGAGACGTACATGACCTGTTCGTCCACCAGGGTGGTCGCCACCTCTCTCGGGCTCAACGATGGGTGCTCCAACGCATACCTGACCACGTACCGTCTTTGCTTTGTAGCCAACCGGTTCCACACTCGCCTGGGCTCTGGTGGCCGGTCTACCAGACCGTTAAACCCCTTGTCTCGATACCTGCTCTTCCAGCGGTAGTAGGTCGAGGGTGCTATCTGCAACTCTTGGAGGGTCTGCCTGACCGGCAGAGGAGACCTCTCGACGATCTGAAGGACCTCCGCCTTGAGCTGGGCCTCCCTTCTCACATAGGGCTTGCCCATGGGCTCTAACCGAGGCTTTTTTTCAGGACCAGGTTCTCCACCGACAGCTGAGCAACAAGTTCCTTGAGCCGCTCGTTCTCGCGCTTCAAGGCATCGACCTCCGCCTTGTTCGCCTCCCGTAGCGTGTCACCCTTCAGCCTCGACTTGCCCGCCTCCATGTAGTCCTTGAGCCACTTGTAATAGACCCCGGGGTTGATTCCCTCTCGCCTGCACAAGGCGCTGACTGATATCTCCCCGCGGATCCCCTCTATGACGATCCGTACCTTCTCCTCAGGTGTGTACTTGCGACGTGTAACGTTTCTGGTCCGTCGGACCACCTGCCTCGCGTTCTCGTCGGCTTGATCGTAGCTTCGACTGACTTCCTGCATCCTGGCTCCTTTCACTTCCGTGAATCTACTCTCCTACCTGAGCCAGGATAATCGCCTTAATTGTCGCTTCTCAATTCCCCATCAGCTGTCCCATATGTGCTGACGATACACACTCTGAGGCGCGTTCCCGTTGCTACGGCATACGTTTATACATCTGCCCGGGATAGGCCCTGTCACTGAGCGCCAGCTGTGGGAGGCAGGGGTCACCACATGGGAGCGCTTCCTGGAAGACCCACCTCCGCTCGGGAGGGTCCGGAACAACCATCAGGAGCTGTCTCGCTTTCTGGAGCGCTGCATCGTGCGGTTGAGGGAGACCGACGCGGCGTTCTTCAACCGGTGCCTCGCTGCGCGGGATCGGTGGAGGCTTTATCCCGACTTCCGCCACGGCGCCGCGTTTCTCGACATCGAGACCACGGGGCTGTCGCCATATTGTAGCTACATTACCGTGGTCGGGGTGCTGGACTCCAAGGGCTATACGGCTTACGTGAGGGGTGAGAACTTAAAGGACTTGAGGGAGGCTCTGGAAAAGTACGCCCTTGTCGTGACCTATAATGGCGCTGCGTTCGATCTTCCTTATATAGAGTACTTCTTCGGAGGCGTGTTCAAGCACATGGCCCACATCGACCTGCGGATACCGCTGCGCCGTTTGGGATACCGCGGTGGACTGAAGGCCATCGAACGCAGCCTCAAGGTGGGCCGGAGCTCAGAGCTTTCGGGGCTGACCGGGTTCGACGCGGTGCTGCTCTGGAGAATGTGGGAGTCGGGTGATGGAGGGGCGAGAGATACCCTGATCCGATATAATGCCGAGGATGTGGCTTCGCTGGTCGCACTGGCCGACATTGCCTATAACCAACTGGCCGCGAAACTCTGGCTTGCTCCAAGGCCGCTCACCCCGTTGCCGCGACCGGCGTTGGACCTGCCCTACGATACTGGAGTGGTTCGCCGCCTTGGCGACATGCGGGCGGCCGCCGCGGCCCCTTAGACGCTACCAGGGGGTTCAGGGTGGGCCGGATAGCTTACGTAAGTGACAAGGACGAGATCTGCACCATCGACCACGATGGCGGCAACAAGCAGCTTGTCACCGAGCAGGGCCGTGCCTACACCTGGCCTACCTGGTCCCCAGACGGGCGAGGCATTGCATACTCCGCCTACTCCTCGGGGAACAACGGCCACGGACGTCTCGGACTATACTTGAAACCGGTGGACGGTGGTCGGCCGCGCCTGCTCTATTCAAACGAGCCTGGGACCGATGCCATCGCCCACCGTACGCCCCATTACGTGGTCTGGTCTCCCGACGGTCGAAAGATCGCCTTCATTGCACAGACCCACACGGGCGGACTGACGCTTTTCGTTTGCTTCGAGCCCTGGTCTGATGAAGCGTCCTACGTGATGGAGGGCGCCCCGTTGTACGCCTCATGGTCCCCAGACTCTCGAACGCTGTTGGTGCACTGTCGGCAGGATTACTATCTCGTGAGCGTTGAGGGGGATATCGAAGTCATCCCGATTGCGGGTCGATCAGCGATGTCTATGACTCCATCTTGGTCGCCGGACGGCAAGCGTATCGGGCTTCTCCAATATATGGAGGGCGAGCGGCAGGAGTTAGTGGAGGTAGGCCCGGACGGGGACTTGAGGACCCTGACTGAGTTGGAAGGTCCCGGCGCATTCGCATGGAGGCCTGACAGCAGCTCCATAGCCCTGGTCCGTGATCCACTCGGGCGCTCGGGGTTCTACCGGGGGATATGGCTGCTGGAGCCAGAGGGGCAAGGCCCAGTCCCACTCACAGACGACCCGGTGCTCTCCTTCTTCTGGTCCCCCGACGGCGGAAAGATCGCCTATGTCACCCCGTTGGAGGGCTCCGAAGGGGGACTACGCTGGGCGCTGCTGGATACGGAAGGCGGGGAGACGACATTCCTGGCCAACTTCCAGCCCTCGAGGGAGCAACTGACCGCGTTCATGTTCTTCGATCAGTACACCCAGTCCCATCGGTTCTGGTCACCTGATGGACTGCACCTGGTGACGGCTGGTTTTGTAAGGGACCAGTTGGAAACGGCCGAGGAGCTAACAGGTGGGGAGTCAGGCGTTTACGTGGTTGACGTGACGGGCCAGGCCAAACCCAGGGTCCTGGCACACGGCTGTCTGGGGGTCTGGTCGCCGGTCTGAGGGGTGGATTTCAAATCCCTATCCTGGGAACACCGGCTGTGTCCATGCTTTTGTGCCCGCGGAAGATGTCACCGTGGCCCTGATGTAACCCTCGTCACCATGCGGCCGGTATGAGGGTTCGAGGCCCTCCGCCTGAGCGTGCACTCTGCCATACCAGTTTAGCTTCGACACCCTTCTCCTCGTGCGCGGTAGCTGGTGTGCAGACTCGGGCAACCCTCAACTACTCTTTGGACAAACCGTACCATACTCGAAACCAGTTGTGCGGCCCCGGCGGTCTTTCGGTGTGTAAACCCCACCGCGCCATGTATAATGGACTTATGATTGAGCCGTACAGGAAACGTCCCTCTCCGCTTCTGGCGACGGTGCGGACCACCCCATACAAGCCGGCGGTTAGGAGGGAGACGTGATTACCACCGTCGTCGGCAACTATCCAAGGATCGGTCCGGGGCTGAAAGCACCGAGCGTTCGGACGGCCATCTCGAAGCTCGACCGTGAAGAGATAAGTCCCGATGAGTTCCAGCAGGTCCAGGATGAAGTGACCGCGGAGGCCATCCAGGAGCAGGTCGAGGCCGGGCTGGACCTGGTTACCGACGGCCAGATCCGGTGGGACGACGGTCAGACGTACTTCGCCCGGAAGCTGGACGGGTTCGAGATCACCGGTCTCGCCAGGTACTTCGACACCAACACCTACTACCGCCAGCCGGTCGCCACCGGGAAGATCGCCTGGCGGGAGCCAATTGCCGTAGGCGACTACGAGTTCGCCTGCGCGAACTCGGCGAGGCCGGTAAAGCCGGTGATTACGGGGCCCTACACCATCGCCCGGCTCTCGCAACCGGGTACCTACGGGTCGTTCGAGGACCTGGTCATGGACTTGGCCGAGGCGTTGAACCATGAAGCCGCGGCCCTAGAGCGGGCCGGGGCGACTATCATCCAGTTCGATGAGCCCGCCATAATCCAGAACACACACGATTTACCGCTGTTTCAGCGGGCGATGGAGCGACTAACCCTGGGCGTGAAGACTAAGACGGCGCTATACACCTACTTTGGGGATGTGGCTGGAATCGCCAGAGACTTTTTAAGCCTACCTTTCCAGGTGTTTGGGCTCGACTTCGTGATGGGTCCGCGGAATTACGAGGCGGTTCGTGAGCTGCCCTCCGACCGGGAGCTGGGTCTGGGAGCAATAGATGCTCGCAATACCCGCCTGGAATCTATCGAGGAGATAAACGCCGCGGTGGAGCGGGTGGCTCCGTGGGTTCCGCTGGAACGTATTTATCTGAATCCGAGCGCGGGCCTGGAATTCCTGCCCCGAGAGAACGCCCGCGCGAAGGTCCGCCGGATGACCGAGGCGGTGGCCGCCGTCGCCTGACTAGCCGCCCTTAGAACACCTGGAGAATAGATAGAGCCGGATGCCACAGAGTTTACTTACAACCTCGGTTGGAAGCTTTCCCAAGCCCGATTACCTTCGCAGGGCCAGGGCCCAGTACGCTCGTCAACAGATAAGCGCCGAGGAGCTGAGCGCGCTGGAGCGCAAGGCGACTGAGCACTGGATCCGGGTACAGGAGGAGATCGGAATCGATGTGCTGGTCGACGGCGAGATGTACCGGGGCGACATGGCCACGTACTTCGCCGAGAACATGGACGGCTTCCGCATCGGTGGCCTGGTGCGGTCCTATGGAAACCGCTACTACCGCAAGCCAATCGCCATCGGAGCCATAGGTTTGCAAGAGCCTATCACTGTCGAGCGGTGGAAATATGCGCAGGGCCTCACTAAGAAGCCTGTGAAGGGGATGATCACGGGCCCGTACACCATCGCCGACTGGTCGTTCGACGAGCACTATTCGTCCCGCGAGACGTTCGTGATGGACCTGGCCAGGGCGCTGCGTAAGGAAGTCCTCGCCTTGCAAGAGGCTGGCTGCGAGTACATCCAGATAGACGAGCCTGCCATCTCTGTGCTGCCCGGCGAGATGCCTCTGGCCAAGAAGGCCCTACAAACTCTCACTGAGGGTGTGTCCGCGTACACGTTAACTCACATGTGCTACGGTGACTTCGCGGCCGTGGGGGACGAGCTGGTCAGCCTGCCGGTTGATAACATCGACCTGGAGATGGCCAACAGCGATTACGCACTGCTTGATGTTCTGGAGAAACACGGGTTCGAGAAGACGGTATCGGCCGGGGTCGTCGATTCTCATTCCCATGAGATCGAATCGAAGGACCAGGTGAAGAGAGGGATTCTGCGCATACTTGAGAAACTGCCGCCGGAGAGGGTTTGGGTGGACCCAGATTGCGGTCTGAAGACCCGGACAGAGGACGAGACCATCTCCAAGCTGAAGGTGATAGTTGAGGCGGCGCGAGAAGTCAGGCGCGAAAGGGGCGTCAGCTAGGCGCGCGGGCTCGCCCTCGACACCGTGACTGATTTTCTGGAGACGCTCCGGGCCACCACGCTTCTGGTGGATGGGGCCACGGGGTCGTACCTCTTCGAGCGTACGGCGAGGCCATCGGAGACGAACCACGTTTACGAAGCGCTCAATCTCCACAACCCCGAGATAGTACGTGAGGTCCACCTCACTTACTTGCAGGCCGGTGCGCGCTGCCTGACGACCAACACCTTTGGGGCGAACGCTACCCAGCTCGGACCCCTTGGCGAAGGCGGACACGTTGATGAAATCAACCGCGCGGGGGTGCGCTTGGCCTGTGATGCCATCGCCGCCTTCCGCCGCCAGACGCATGCCGACGGCCCGCACTACGTGCTGGGCTCCGTCGGCCCTACGCTGACCGCGAGCGAGTCCCCCGACGAAGCCGGCTCGATCTATCGCGAGCAAATTGACGCCCTCCTGGCCGAGGGCGTGGATGCCCTCCTGTTTGAGACCTTCGCCTCCCTGGCCCACGTGAAAGCTGTACTGGATATCGTAGGGAGATATGAGGATCGTCCGCCGGTCGTCGTCCAGATGGCGTTGCACTATCGAGGTGTCGAGTCCGCCTGGGACCAGGACCCCGTTTCCTTCGTCCAGACCGCCGCCGACATGGGCGCCCAGGTGGTGGGGGTGAACTGCTGTGCTCCATGGGAGGTGTTGGCCTTCCTCGACGCGGTCCAGGACATGGATGTGGTAAAGGACGGGCGGGTGCTGCTCTCGGCCATGCCAAATGCGGGTGGCTATCAGCGCATCGGCCGTCGCTACATGACCCACGTCAACCCCGAGTACATGGGCAAGCTGGCGCGCACGTTCTCTGAGCGCGGCGTGCAATTGGTGGGCGGCTGCTGCGAGGTCCACCCGCCTCATATCAGCGAAATGGACAACTACCTCCGCGGCATCGGGGTCGGGCGTAAGGCTGCACCACGGGTCTCGGCTCGGGATAGAGAGCCCGTTGGAGACGAGACGAAGAAGGCCAACGGTCCCTTCTCCCGCAAGGTCAAGGAGGGCGAATTCGCGGTCAGCGTCGAAGTGCTTCCGCCGCGTGGTACCGGCCCTAAGAACCTTCAGACCAAGGTCGACCTCATCGCGGAGCTGGCGGCCTCTGGCCTGGCCGATGCGTTGGACATCACCGACGGTTCCCGCGGAATTCCGCTGATGCCGCCTGGGGACTTCATAGGTGTTATTCGTGAGCGCCTTGGGTGGGTGCCGGACACGGGGGACGGCCTGGAGTTCATCCCCCATTTCGCGGCTCGGGACCTGAACGTCATGGCCCTGCAGAGTCGCCTTATCGGCTATCACGCCCGTCGGATCCACAACGTTCTATTCATCATCGGCGACCCGCCCAAGATGTCGCCGGGTTATCCCCGATCCACGGCCGTCTTCGACCTGGATACGGTAGATATAATCCGCTACACCCATTCTTGCCTCAACTCCGGCGTCGACTTCGGCGGCCAGCCGCTGGGTAGGCACCTCGACCCACGTACCCATTTCACCATCGGCAGCGGCTTCGAGCCGGAGGCGGTCAACCTGGAGCGAGAGCTGGATAAGCTGCGACGCAAGATCGACGGCGACGCAGACTACATAATGACCCAGCCGGTCTTCCGATTCGAGGCGCTAGATGTGCTGGAGCCTTTCCGCTCCCAGGTGCCGGTGCTGGCAGGGGTGATGATCCTCGGCGGGCTGGAGCACGCCCGAAGGGTAGGGGAGATTCCCGGCGTCGTCGTTCCGCAGGCGGTATACGAGCGAATGGGCGCTTACTCGCGTGTCGAAGACCAGGCGAAGCTGGGAAGGGAGATCGCGGTGGAACAGGTGCGATGGGTCAGAGAACAGGGCTGGGCCGGCCTATATCTGATGTCGCAGGCGTCCTTCCGCACGGCTATCGACGTCCTCAGAGAGGTGAGCTAGCGCGGGTCCTCCAACTGGGGGTCTTTCCAGGGAAGGCCGGGCTGGCAAGCGCGGCAACACAAGGCCCCCGTCTGTCTCAACGGGGGCCTCATACACCCGATATGCGTGTGTCGTTTAGTCGTCCGTGCCCTCGGGAACGGGTTGGTATCCGTATCCGGGCTCAGGGGCCGACTCGACCTCCTCGTGCTTGCCCTCCACGCCAAACTTGGGCAGCCACTCCAGCCATCTGGGCAGGTACCAGTTCCGGTCGCCCAACAGCTTCATGGAGGCGGGCAGCAGCACAGACCGAATCACGGTGGCGTCGATCAGTATCGCAATGCCCAGCCCGAGGCCCATCTGCTTCAGCTCGATTTGCCGACCCAGGGCGAATGCGCCGAAGACCCCTACCATAATGGCCGCGGCGCTGGTGATCTGTCCGGCGGTAACCTTGATGCCCTCGGAGACCGACTCCTCATTACTGAGCCCCTCGTCATAGGCCTCCTTGATGCGGCTGAGCAGCAACATGTGATAGTCCATGGAGAGGCCGAAGAGTGTACGTCGTCAAAACAAGTGGGACAAAAGGGGAGCCTTTAAAGCGTGCAACTTGGACGCTAACCGGCTCAGGCAGTTCTCAGATTTGCCAACCTCCGTTCGGCTAGACTCTTTTGCTTCACCTCCTGTCTCGTCGCCAGTATGGCGTCTTGGCGTCCGTGGTACATATCCGCCGGCGTGATGTTCCCCAAAGCCTCGTGATAGCGCTCGTAGTTGTAGTACCTTACGAAGCCCTCCATAGCCGCTACAAGCTCTTCCAGGCTGTGGTGGACAAAGACGTTGACCTTAGCCTTGGCTGTGCGATGGTACCGCTCCAACTTGCCGTTGGTCTGGGGATGGAAAGGTGAGGCGAAGATGTGTTTCATGAACCTGGTCCTTAGGAACTCGTCCAACGCCCTAGACAGAAAGCCTGGACCGTTGTCGCTCAGAAGGGCTGGACCTGGCTCTACAGGCGCCGTCGGTTGACCGGTGAACTCCACCGCATCCTGGACCACGTCGATGATGTCGGCACTGCTCATGCTGGTCTGCACCCTCCAGCCCACGATCATCCTGGAATAGTCATCCAGCACGCTGATCAGGTAGTAGTAGCCCCAACCCACCACGAAGAAGTAGCTGGCATCGGTCTGCCATAGCTCATTGGGCCTGGCAGTCTTGGTGTGAAACTCCTTTCCTGCTGGGAAGCCCTTGGTCTCGGGCGGCTTGATGAGCCCCGCTTCCTTCAGTATCCGGTATACGGTGGACTCGGAGACGTACATGACCTGTTCGTCCACCAGGGTGGTCGCCACCTCTCTCGGGCTCAACGATGGGTGCTCCAACGCATACCTGACCACGTACCGTCTTTGCTTTGTAGCCAACCGGTTCCACACTCGCCTGGGCTCTGGTGGCCGGTCTACCAGACCGTTAAACCCCTTGTCTCGATACCTGCTCTTCCAGCGGTAGTAGGTCGAGGGTGCTATCTGCAACTCTTGGAGGGTCTGCCTGACCGGCAGAGGAGACCTCTCGACGATCTGAAGGACCTCCGCCTTGAGCTGGGCCTCCCTTCTCACATAGGGCTTGCCCATGGGCTCTAACCGAGGCTTTTTTTCAGGACCAGGTTCTCCACCGACAGCTGAGCAACAAGTTCCTTGAGCCGCTCGTTCTCGCGCTTCAAGGCATCGACCTCCGCCTTGTTCGCCTCCCGTAGCGTGTCACCCTTCAGCCTCGACTTGCCCGCCTCCATGTAGTCCTTGAGCCACTTGTAATAGACCCCGGGGTTGATTCCCTCTCGCCTGCACAAGGCGCTGACTGATATCTCCCCGCGGATCCCCTCTATGACGATCCGTACCTTCTCCTCAGGTGTGTACTTGCGACGTGTAACGTTTCTGGTCCGTCGGACCACCTGCCTCGCGTTCTCGTCGGCTTGATCGTAGCTTCGACTGACTTCCTGCATCCTGGCTCCTTTCACTTCCGTGAATCTACTCTCCTACCTGAGCCAGGACAATCGCCTTAATTGTCGCTTCTCAATTCCCCATCAGCTGTCCCAAATGTGCTGACGATACACACCCTGCCATCGCCACTTTGGGTTATTACCTACACCAAGATGGAAACCCTGGGCGATCCCCATCACCCAGGGCTAACCCTAGCGGCTGGTATAATTGTCTTAGTGATGCCGATGGTGATAGAGAGGTGGAGGCCCGGCTAATGGAGGATGTGGATGCCGATCCTTGAAGGAGTGGGAAAGCTCTTCGGTGGCTCCAACGAGCGGATCATCAAGAATTTGATGACCGAGGTCGAAGATGTCAACGCGTTGGAGCCTGAGTACCAACGGCTGGACGACGAGGGTCTCAGGGCCAAAACCGACGAGTTGAGGACGAGATTTCAGCAGGGCGAAAAACTCGACGGCCTGATGCCCGAGGCCTTTGCCGCCGTCCGGGAGGCGGCAAAGCGTACCCTCGAGCAACGCCACTTCGACGTCCAGCTCGTCGGGGGGATCGTGCTTCACCAGGGCAAGATCGCCGAGATGAAGACGGGCGAGGGCAAGACGCTTGTCGCGACGCTGCCGGCGTATCTCAACGGCCTGACCGCCGAGGGCGTCCACGTGGTCACGGTCAACGACTACCTCGCTCGGCGAGACGCTCAGTGGATGGGCGCCATCTATCACCTGCTCGGTTTGTCGGTGGGTGTGCTCCAGCACGACACTGCCTACCTCTACGATCCGGACGCCAAGGGTGAGCAACACAGCTTCGAGAAGTTGCGTCCCGCGTCGCGTCGGGAGGCGTACCAGGCGGATATCACCTACGGGACCAACAACGAGTTCGGCTTCGACTACCTGAGAGACAACATGGTCTCGGACCTCTCTCAACGAGTCCAGCGTACCCTCACCTATGCCATCGTCGACGAGGTCGACAATATCCTCATCGACGAGGCCAGGACACCGCTTATCATCAGCGGTCCTGCCGAGGCCTCCCCGAAGGAGTATCAGCGCTTCGCCCGGCTGATCACCCAGTTGAGTCACGAGACGGACTACACGGTAGATGAGAAGCACCGCGCCGTGGCATTGTCCGCCGAGGGCATGAGCAAGCTAGAGAAGCTTCTCGATGTGAAGAACCTTTACGACCCCGAGAATTTTTCCCTGGTGCACTTCGCTGAGAACGCCGTTAAGGCACAGGTCGTCTTTGATCGGGACCGCGAATACGTGGTCAAGGACGGTGAAGTGATCATCGTGGACGAGTTCACCGGCCGCCTGATGTACGGCCGGAGATATTCGGACGGACTCCATCAGGCGCTGGAGGCCAAGGAGGGCCTGGCGGTCCAGCGTGAGAGCATCACTTACGCCACCATCACCCTGCAAAACTACTTCCGTATGTACTCCACGCTGGCTGGTATGACGGGCACGGCCGTGACGGAGGCCGAAGAGTTCTACAAGATCTACAAGCTTGAGGTCCTGGTCATTCCCACCAACAAGCCCATGGTCCGGCGGAACGAGACGGATTTGATCTACCGCGACCAGAAAGCCAAGTACGAAGCCGTGGCGCGAGACATCGAAGAGCGGCACAAGAAGAGCCAGCCCGTGCTGGTGGGAACGACGGATATATCCAAGTCCGAGACGCTCAGCGATATACTGAAACGGAGGGGCATCCCCCACGAGGTGCTTAACGCCAAGCAGCACGAGCGCGAGGCGTTAATAATCGTGCAGGCGGGTCGCCCCGGAGCCGTGACCGTCGCCACCAACATGGCGGGGCGTGGCACCGACATAATCCTCGGTGGGAACCCTGAGGGGTTGGAGATCGACCGTGAGCAACAGGAGGCGGATCATCGGAAGGTTGTCGAGGCAGGGGGGCTCCACATAATCGGCACCGAGCGGCATGATGCCCGGCGAATAGACAACCAGTTGCGCGGCAGGTCGGGCCGGCAGGGAGACCCGGGCAGCTCGCGCTTTTTTGTCGCCGTCGATGACGACCTAATGCGAAGGTTCGGCGGCGAAAGAATCGGGTGGGTGATGGACAAGGCGGGCCTCGATGAGGGCGTTCCCATTGAAAACAGGATGGTCAGCAAGTCCATTGAGAACGCCCAGGTAAAGGTCGAAGCGTACCACTTTGACATCCGCAAGCACCTGGTTGACTACGACGACGTCGTCAACACCCACCGGGACGTGATCTACGCCGAGCGGGACAAGATGCTCGAGGGCGCCGATCTGAAGACCAACATTCAGTCCATGATAGAGCGGGAAGTGGAAGAAATCCTGCACGGGTACGTTGGCGATGGGACTGTCCAGGACTGGGACGTCGAGTCCTTCATCGGGGAGGTTTCGGCCATATTCCCGCTACCCCTTGATCTCGCGAATCCCGATGTCGTCCACAGCATGGCGTCCGAAGAGATCGAGGAGAAATTGCTTGGCCACGCTCGCGATCTCTATGAGCAACACGAGCGTGAGATAACTCCGGAGCTGATGCGCACCGTCGAGCGCCAGGTGATGCTGCGAATTATGGACGTGCACTGGGTCCAGCATCTAACCTCGATGGAGAACCTGCGGCAGGGCATCGGTCTTTACGCATATGGCCAGCGAGACCCGCTGGTTATGTATAAGAAGGAGGGCCACCAGATGTTCCAGGCCCTCCTGGCCCGTATTCAGCACGATATCGTGCACACGATCTTCCGCACTAACATAGTTCGGGATGGTCGGCAGCGGGGTGGTAAGGCTGCCGCCGGCAAGCCGCAAGAAAGCGTGATGGCGCGCGCAACGGGAGGGCGCTCCCGAGAGCCCGTTGCCGCGGGGGCGCGCAAGGTGGGCCGAAATGACCAGTGCCCGTGTGGGAGCGGCAAGAAGTACAAGAAGTGCCACGGCGCCTAACCACCGAGTCTGGCGTCGGTCATACGCTTGTCGCCTCCCCACATCGCCTAGCCTGATATCCCATCAGCAACGCCATCTGTTATAGCTTTAGATGGGGCCTCAAGATAACCTGCCATCGAGGTGGTCCTTCTGCGGAAGGATCAGTGGCGGGTTTGGAGGGTGCTGGCCAACAGGCAAACAAGTCTGAAACAGTTTCCTGAAGATCATGGATAACGAACAGATATCTGAGGTTTTCGAGACCATTGCGGCCCTTCTTGAAGTTAAGGAGGAGTCCTCTTTCACCGTCCGTGCCTATCAGCGCGCCGCGCGCACAATCGGACGCTTTCCAGTGGAGCTCGAGCGGATGATTGATGAGGGGCAAGACCTGACTGAGATACCTGGGATCGGAAAGGCGATCTCAGAGAAGATCAAGGAGCTGGTGGATACCGGGAAGCTGGGCTACTTGGAGAGGCTCAAAGGTGAGCTTCCAGAGGGCGTACTGGACCTGATCAACGTGCCAGGCCTGGGACCTAAGACCATTGTGAGGCTCTGGAAGGAACTGGACATAACCACCATCCCCGAACTCACGGAGGGTATTAAGGATGGCAGGGTGGCCTCGCTTCCCAGGCTTGGCGAAAAGGCCGCGGAAAATATCCTGCGTCACATCGAGATGACCCGCACCAAGGACCAGCGGATGCCCGTGGGGCGAGCGATGCGCGTGTCCGGCCGCCTGATCGCCGCCCTTCGTGCACAGTGTCCGAGCGTGAGCAAGCTGGAGGCGGCTGGGAGCCTTCGCCGGTTCGAAGAGACCATCGGCGACATCGACCTGGTCTGCACTGCTGGCAACCCACGGGAAGTGCTGGATGCCCTCGTTCAGCAGCCCAACGTGGCCGAGGTGCTGGCGCACGGCGACACCAAGGCGGCGGTGGTGCTCAACGAGCGCATCCAGGTGGACCTGCGTGTCGTCGAGGATGGCCGCTTCGGGGCGCTGCTCCAGTACTTCACCGGCAATCAGCAGCACAACATCCTCGTTCGAGACCTCGCCACCAAGATTGGGCTCTCCCTGAACGAGTACGGGCTCACGGCGGTAGAGTCCGGTGAGCTGGAGGAGTTCGCCGACGAAGAGGCCCTTTACGCTCGTCTGGGCCTTCAGTATATCCCGCCCGAAATACGCCAGGGCATGTATGAGGTGGAGGCGGCGCTCAAGCATGAGGTCCCCCGCCTGGTAGAAACGGTGGAAATCAAGGGGGACCTTCACGTCCACACCGACTGGAGCGATGGCCGCGATCCCATGGAGGCCATGATCGCCGCCGCGAAGGCGAAAGGACTCGAATACGTGGCGATTACCGACCACTCGGTCGGCAGAGGGATCGCCAACGGGCTTAGCGAGGAACGGCTGCGGCGCCACATGGAGCAGGCCCGGGAGCTGGAACAGCGCATCGGCGGCATCAGGGTGCTCTGTGGCACCGAGATGGACATACGGGCCGACGGAAGCCTCGACTACCCCGATGAAGTCCTCAAGGACCTGGACTGGGTGATCGGGTCCGTACACTCCGCCATGGGTCAGGAACCCGAGAAGATGACCGCGCGGATTATCAAGGCGATGCGCAACCCGCACGTTACCGTGATAGGGCACCTGACAACCCGCCTCATCGGGCAGCGGCCGCCGGTCAGCGCCGACTATGAGGCGCTGTTCAGGGCCGCGGCCGAGACCGGGACCGCCCTTGAGATCAACGCCTCGCCCGAGCGGCTCGACCTGAAGGACTCGCACGTTTACAGGGCTCGAGAGTTGGGTGTACCCTTGGTTATCAGCACCGATGCCCACATGGAGGAGTCGCTCGACTCCATGGAGTACGGAGTCACTGTCGCCCGCCGGGGTTGGTGCGAGGCCAAACACATCGTCAACACCATGTCGATGGCGGAGTTCATATCTTTTCTTAAGAGTCCGAAGCCCGAGCGTACCAAGGTCCTTGTCAGCCGTGAGTAATCGTAACCGCAAAGTAGCTGACTCGACATCCGCCTCGCCTAACGAGGCCGTTGACCACCTGCGTAACTCCCTGCAACGGGGACGACCTTGGCCCACGGCTCTGCTGGAGGCCATGGCCCTCTGGACCTCGCCTCAGGAGACCCGTGATGGGCGCCCTCTTAACTACTTCATAGGGGGTGAAGCATTTGACTGGTTGCTTCTGGCGGAGAGAATGCTTTCTGAAGTCGACGGCCTGGTGCCGGAGGAAGAAAAAGAGGAGCTGCTGTTCACCGGCCGTTTCCCCGGTGGCGTTGACAAGGCCCTATTCAAAAAGCTGCTGGGGGTGGACAAGTACAGAGGCCATCTCAACTACCACTACGGCGTGATCGTAGAGCAGGCCCTGCAGCTGGCGACGGAGCAAGAGGTCCACAAGCGCTACGCCAGCAAGGGCATGCGCTACAAGGAGGACGCCTCTGAAGAGGCGTTCGTGAAGATTTACCATGCTTCCAGGAGCGATCTGCTCAAGCAGTTCCTCGACGAGAAAGGCTATGGCCCCCAAGACTCCCTTAGCCTGAGCGAGGTCAAGGAGTTCACCTACTGGCTTTTCAAGTACCGGCTCAAAAACTCGGACAAGGCGAGAATAGCCAGCGACACCACAAAGGGCCTGGAACATCTCCAACGGATGGGCTCGGCATCCACGAGTCATCCGTCATTGACATAGAAGTCACTGCCGGGAGCGGCACCCTTCTCAGACCCTTCTCTTGAGCGACGCGAAGGACTCAGGGCGACAAAGGGTGCGTAGAGAGCCTTCGCCACGCCTGGATTCTTCGTTCGCATCGGGCGAACTCAGAATGACACTAACACACCCCCTGGCCCAGGGTCGTCTCTACTCCTATGGGCCGTTAATCGCCGAGCCTGCTGAGGACCTCGGTGAGCCTGGTGCGGCGCTCCTCGATGCTGTCTAGCCGCTCCCGCTCCCGCTCCACCACCTCATCGGGCGCGCGCTCCAGGAAGTGAGCATCTTTTAGACGCTCCTTCAGACGGCCTGCGTTGCCTTCGTAGTCCATCAGCTCCTTTTTGAGCCTTTCTCGTTCGCGGTCCAGGTCCACAAGGCCGCCGATGGGTACGGTCACAGTACCGTTGCTGAGGACAAGCGAGACTCGGTCCCTTGTCTGGTGGTCCGTTGCGGCGGAGCGGCCCGCCTCCGTGGCAAACGTCAGCGGCTCGACCCGGGCGAGCGTTTTAATCACGGGGGCCTCCGCTTTTAGGACCGTGACGACGTCGGACGCGTCAACAGTGGCGGCCAGGCTGACGCTGGGCTGTATGCGGAGCTCGGCCCTGAGGTTACGGATGGCGTGGACTATCTCCACGACCCCGCCGACCTCCGCCTCTGCCGCATCGTCGTAGAGCGCGGGGTCCGCTTCCGGGTACTGGGCTACGATCAACGCCTCCGGCCGGCCGGAGGCGCGTGGCAGGCGGTCCTTCAGCGTCTGCCAAATCTCCTCGGTTATGAAGGGCATGAAGGGGTGCAGCAATCTCAGCACCCGCTCCAAGACGTGAACCAGCACGGGTACCGGCGATTGACCCGTGTCGCCGTCGCGCTTGCGCACCTTCGCCATCTCGATGTACCAGTCACAGTATTCACCCCACAGGAAGTCGTGGAGAACCCGCTGGGCCTCGCCGAACTGGTAATCTTCCATGAAGCGCTGGACTTGGGCGGTCGTGCGATGCATCCGGCTAAGTATCCAGCGGTCGTGCCGGTGTGCGACCGGCGTCGGATTGTCCCACTGCTCCAGGCCTGATGCGCCGTCGAGGATGGACATCACGAACCGGGCCGCGTTCCACAGCTTGTTGGCGAAGTTGCGGCTGGCCTCCAGCCTCTGCTCGTTGAGACGCATGTCGTTGCCGGGGGAGTTGCCGGTGGTCAGGGCGAATCGGAGGGCATCTGCGCCGTACACGTCGATGAGCTCCAAGGGGTCCATCACGTTGCCGCGGGTCTTGCTCATCTTCACGCCCTCAGTGTCTCTGATCAGACCGTGCAGATACACTGTGTGAAAAGGGACATTTCCGACGTTCTCCAGGCCCGTGAAGATCATACGGGCGACCCAGAAAAACAGTATGTCGTATCCAGTCTCGAGGACGCTCCCAGGATAGAAGTAGCCAAGGTCCTCGGTCTGGCCTGGCCACCCCAGCGTCGAGTGGGGCCACAGGGCCGAGCTGAACCACGTGTCGAGGACATCCGGGTCCTGGACGAGCTTACCGGAGTCGCAGCTATCACAGGAAGTGGGGTCTTCGTACTCGACCATGACGCTGTCGCAGTCTTCGCAGTACCACACAGGTATGCGGTGCCCCCACCAGAGCTGGCGACTGACGCACCAGTCCCGGATGTTGTCCATCCAGTTGAAGTAGACCTTTGCGAAGCGCTCCGGCACCATCTTGATGCGGCCGTCGGCCACGGCGTCTCTAGCCGGCTTGGCCAGGGGCGCCATCTTCACGAACCACTGCTTGGTGACGATAGGCTCCACAATCTCATCGCAGCGGTTGCAGTGTCCCACCGAGTGGTCGTAAGGCTCGACCTTCTCCAGGAGACCATCCCGCTCCAGTTCCTTGACTATGTTGTTTCTGGCTTCGAACCGGTCTTGGCCCTGGTAGTGGCCGGCGTTTTCGTTCATGGTGCCGTCCAGGTTCATCGCGTTTACGATGGGCAGCTCGTGGCGCTCGCCGATCTCGAAGTCGGAGGGATCGTGTCCCGGAGTGACCTTGAGGGCGCCGGTGCCGAACTCCGGGTCGACCGCATCATCGGCGATTATGGGGATCAAGCGCTTCAACACCGGCAGCACCGCGTTCTTTCCCACAAGGTCCCTGTGGCGTCCGTCGTTGGGATTGACGGCCACGGCGGTGTCGCCCAGCAGCGTTTCCGGCCGTGTGGTGGCGACGGTGAGTGCGCCGTCTCCATCTTCCAGGACGTAGCGGATGTAATACAGGCTGGCGGCCTCTTGCTTGTGTTGCACCTCCAGGTCGGAGAGGGCGGTGGCGCACCGCGGGCACCAGTTGGTGATGCGCTCTCCCCGGTAAATGAGGCCCTTCTTGTAGAGATTGACGAAGGTGGTTCGGACCGCCTTGCTGGGCGTCTCATCCAGCGTGAAGCTTTTGCGCGTCCAGTCGCAGGAGGCGCCCAGGCGCTTGGTCTGGTCGTAGATCCGATCACCGTACTGCCGGACCCACTCCCAGACCCGCTCGACGAACTTCTCGCGGCCCAGGTCATGTCGGGTCAGTCCCTCGTCGGCTAGCCCGCGCTCCACCACCACCTGGGTGGCGATGCCGGCGTGGTCGGTGCCTGGGAGGTATAGGGTGGGCTCGCCCCTCATGCGGTGCCAGCGGACCATCAGGTCTTCCAGGGCCGCGGTTAGGGCGTGGCCCATGTGCAGCTCGCCGGTCACGTTGGGAGGCGGCATGATGATTACGAACGGCTGCTTGGACCGGTCGATCTTCGGCGTGAAATAGCCGCCGTCGAGCCACATGTCGTAGATGCGCCGCTCAACGGCCTTGGGGTCGTACGCCTTGGGGATGTCTGGTCTAGAGGCGACCTTCGTCATGGGCCTCGTTTCTCGGCCAGTGGGCTAACTGGCAATACGATCTGCACTTCTGTAAGTTGCCGGGTATGCCCTCACTCCGTAACTCTAGCTCCGGCGGCCTCTCCTCCATAGGAACATTGCGACCAAAGAGCCGATTAAGATTGCTCTAATGATCCTGCGTTTGTCCTCAAACGAGACGAACCGGGTATCATCCGGTGTGATCTCGATGAACCCCTACCGGACTCACGGATGCTCCTCCACCGCCTCCACCACCGGTTGAACTGGGCACATCTGCCTCTGTGGAGGTGGTGTTACCCTGCTGAATTCCACCACCTCCGCCAAAGCCATAGGATACCCTTGCCACCGGGATAATCGTCTTACCTTCGGCGGCAATAGGTTCTCCGTAGATAACCTTTACGCCGGCGCTGGTCGAAATACGCTCTGAAATGTCCTTGAGCAGGTCCGGGATATTCATTCGAAGACCTCCATATGAGGTGTCGACAGTCGAGTAAGGCTTGGTTGCCAAGAGGTCAGGGGTGAAGCCGCCAGCCTCGCTACCGCAGCAGCTTCACAACTCGATCGAGGATGCGGTGACCCACCTCGTACTTGGACATCAGCGGCACGTCCTCGACGCCGTCGTTCCCGTCTACGATGACCACCTTGTTGGAGTCTGCCCCGAATGCGCCACCCTCGGCGGTGATGTCGTTGGCGACTATCAGGTCGAGTCCCTTGTCCTTAAGCTTGGCCCGGGCGCTGGGGACCAGGTCCTCGCTTTCCGCGGCGAAGCCCACCTTGACCAGCCGATCACCCTGGATCCCGGCGATGATGTCTGGGTTCTTAGTCAGCTCCAGGGTCCTGTTGTCCGCGTTGCCTTTCTTGGCCTTACGCGCGACCACTTCTGACGCGCGCCAGTCGGCGACGGCGGCGGCCATGATGAGCGCGTCGGCATCTCCGCACTCCTTTGCCAGCACGTCGTGCATACACAGAGCCGTATCGACGCGGACGACCCTCACGCCCACCGGGTCGGGTAGGGCGGTGGGCGCGGCGACTAGGACGGCCTTTGCGCCTCGGTCACGGGCGGCCTCGGCCACGGCGTAGGCCATCTTGCCCGACGACCGGTTGGATATGAACCTTACCGCGTCGATGGGCTCCTGCGTCCCTCCGGCGCTCACGACGATCTTGCGGTTTGCCAGGTTGCCGTCGCGTCCGAGCACCATCCGTATGTGGCCCATCAGCTCGTCCGTTTCCAGGAGCCGGCCCGTTCCCACGAGGCCTGAGGCGAGTCTCCCCTCGGCAGGCCCAGCGATGGTGTATCCCCTCGACCGAAGCCGCGCGATGTTCTCCTGAGTCGCCGGGTTTTCGTACATGTGGCCATCCATCGCCGGCGCCACGATGATGGGAGCCTGGGTGGCCAGTACAGTGGCGGTGAGCGCATCGTCGGCCATTCCCCAGGCGATCTTCGCCATGGTGTTGGCGGTAGCGGGAGCCACGACGACCACCTCGGCCCGTTCGGCCAGGGCCACGTGGTTGATGCTCATCTCGGACTGGGGGTCGAAGGCGCTGGTGACCACGGGACTGTGTGTGATCGCGCGGAAGGTCAGCGGCGTCAGAAACTCGGTTGCGCCTTCGGTCATGATCACCACCACCTGGGCGCCCTCCTGGGTCAGCTTGCTGGCAAGGTCGGCCGCCTTATAGCAGGCGATGCTGCCGGTGACGCCCATGACAACGTTTCTATTTTCCAGAGGGTTTGGCACTGCCCGTCCCCTCACCCGTTTTGCAGGTTACTAGCGTCTTGTATGTCCCAGGACTACTTCAAAATGGGTATTGGTCCGTGTGCGAATACCCCTGCCCGAACCGCGTCCGGGACGCCACACCTCGGCGGGCGGGATACCTACTCTGTGTTCAGTCTATGGATGATGCGAAGTCCCGACAGGGTCAGGTTTGGGTCCACGGCGTCAAAGATGTCGACGTGCTGCTCGAACAGCGTGGCCAGGCCTCCCGTGGCCACTACCTTACAGCCGCCGCCCATCTCGCTGTCGAACCTGGAGACCATTCCTTTCACCAGTTCAGTGTAACCCAGAACGAGGCCCGATTGGAGGGCATGTACGGTGTTGCGTCCGATGGCGGTATCCGGTGGATGTAGCTCAACGCGTCGGAGCTGTGAGGTACTGTGGAAGAGGGCGTCGGCCGCCACGGATATTCCCGGGGCTATGGCGCCACCCAGGTATTCGCCGTCTTTCGATATGCCGTCGAATACGGTCGCTGTGCCGAAGTCCACCACGATGACTGGACCACCGTACAGATTCAGTGCCGCCGCAGCGTCCGCTATGCGGTCGGCGCCCACATCACGAGGGGTGTCGTATAGTATCCGTATTCCAGACTTTACCCCCGTTCCGGCGACCAGCGGCTCGATGTGAAAATAGCTTCGGGAAACCTCCACGAAAGTGTCCGTAAGCGGAGGTACGACGCTGCACAGAGCGACCGCGGTGATGTCGGAAAGGGATATGTCTTTGAGCGGCAGAAGATGGTTGAGGATCAGGCCGTACTCGTCGGCCAATCGCCCTTGGTCGGTGGACGTGCGCCAGGTGGCCTTGAGGTTCTCGCCCTCGAAGACCCCAAGATTGATGTTGGTATTCCCGATATCCAGGGCCAGCAGCATAGTTGTCTCAAACTTGACCTGATGTCCTCTCGGTATTGAAGCGGATCTTCCCGCTATGGCCAAGCCTACGCGCTCCCGCGTCACAGGTCAAGAAATTGAGGCCCAGCGCAGGGTGTTCCTATGCGCCGCCTGGGCGTGGATGTCCTTCTGCCAGGGCCGCGGCTCCGATGGCATGCGGCCCAGTCGCAGCGATTGTTGATGCGTCCAAATGCCCATGCTATACTGCCTTATGTGGAGGGGAAGGGCCGGATGGCGCCATTTACGGTTGACGCTGAGGTTTTGGGAAACCCTTCACAGAGGCAGAGTTAAGAAAGAATGGAAAGTGTGAACGGTCTCTCGGTTCATCTGGTTTGCTTTAATGGGCCGTGCGCGTGTACCAAACGGTAGCACCCGGTTTGACCAGCGCGAGGTCTGACGGCCGGACGTAGAAACTGTGAACAGGGCTTAGTACCACCTCCCATCAATCCAGGTCCTGTTTGTTACTCCACCGCCTCGACATTGCGTAAGGCGGTGGAGTTTTTTGTCCGGTTAGGTGCATCGGCAGAAGCGCCTAAGCTATCTAATCGTATACGTAGGCTGATAGAATGAGGCCGCGGAGGATCGCAGATAATGGTGGATACCCAAACGACTGCTAAGCCCAGACCGCTTACCCCATACCAGGTGGAGCGGTACAGCCGACATATCATAATGCCCCAGGTGGGGAGCAAGGGTCAGCGCAAGCTATTGGACGCCAAGGTCCTCATCATAGGTGCTGGAGGGCTGGGTTCTCCTATATCCATTTACCTTGCCCTTGCCGGGGTGGGCACAATAGGGATCGTGGACTTCGACAAGGTCGATCTTACGAACCTCCAGCGGCAGATCCTGCATCACAACCACGACGTGGGGCGTTCGAAGGTGGAGTCGGCCATCGAGACCCTAAAGGAGTACAACCCCGATGTTAACGTGGTGGCGTACGAGGAGCCGCTGACGTCGGCCAACGCGCTGGAGGTGATCTCTCAGTACGACATTATCATCAACGGGGCCGACAACTTTCCGGCCCGATACCTGGTAAATGACGCGTCCTATCTTTCCGGCAAGCCTTTGGTGGACGGCAGCATCCTGCTGTTCGACGGCCAGGCTACCGTCTTCATGCCCGGGCGTGGCTGCTATCGGTGCCTCTTCCCCGAGCCGCCTCCGCCCGGCGAGGTGCCTAGCTGCGCAGAGGCGGGTGTGCTGGGCATGCTGCCGGGGATGGTCGGGACCATCCAGGCCACCGAAACCGTGAAGCTCATCATGGGTATCGGGGAGTCCCTGGCCGGCCGCCTCATCCTCATCGACGCGCTGGACATGGAGTTCCGGACGGTCAAAATGCGTCGGAACCCTGAGTGCCCGCTGTGCGGCGATAACCCCACCATCAAAGAGCTGATCGACTACGAGGCCTTCTGCGGAGTCCCTGCGGTTACGACGTAGGTGACCTCGGCCTCCGGGTCGAATGGCCGGCTGCGAGACGGCGCCGTGGGAGATGTGTTCAGCGAATGAAGTACAAGGGCATCCTGGAAGCTATCGGCGATACGCCGTTGGTGCAGCTGACCCGGATGAGCCCCAAGCCCGGGGTCGAGGTTTACGGCAAGCTGGAGGGTGACAATCCCACCGGTAGCCTTAAAGACCGCATCGCGAAGTACATGATCGAACAGGCGGAGGCCGACGGCTGCCTAACCCCCGACAAGACCATCCTGGAGCCTACCAGCGGAAACACCGGCATCTCTCTGGCCATGGTGGCAAAGGTCAAGGGCTACAGGCTCAAGGTGGTGATGCCGGAGAACGTGAGCCCCGAGCGTGTTCAGCTGTTGGAGGCCTATGGGACCGAAATACAGTTTTCTCCCGGAGACGAGGGTAGCAACGGCGCCGCGCTGATGGCGCAGGAGATGGCCGCCAACGACGGCCAGTACTACATGCCGTACCAGTACGGCAATGACGCCAATCCCAGGGCCCACTTCGAGACCACGGCGGCGGAGATCATTCGTGACCTGCCGGACGTCGACGTTTTCATCGCCGGCCTCGGCACGGGTGGCACGCTCATGGGCGTCGGCCGGCGGCTCAAGGAGCATAACCCCTCTGTTAAGATCGTCGCGGTGGCGCCGCACCCGGACGACATCATCCACGGCCTCAGAAGCCTGGAAGAGGGGTTCACGCCTCCCATCATAGACCTGTCGGTGCTGGACATGAGGGTGCTCATTGAAGGCGATGAGGCCTTCGCCTATACAAAACTGCTGATGGATAAGGAGGGCATTTTCGCCGGCGTCTCGTCGGGCTCCGTGGTTGCCTGCGCCCAGCGGATTGCTACGCGCATGGAAACCGGCAAGCTCGTGTGCCTTTTGGCCGACGGCGGATGGAAATACCTCAGCACTCGTCTGTGGACCAAGGACTGGGGAGAGTTGAGAGAGGACGTTGAAGGCAGAATCTGGTGGTGATATTTGGAAATCTAGAAGGAGGGATTACCAATGCCAGCGCGAGTTGCACACCCGGAATCAATTGTGGAAACCGACTGGGTTGCCCAGCACCGGATGGACAAGAACCTGGCGATGGTGGAGGTGGACGTCGACACATCGGCGTATGAGCAGGGCCACATCGAGGGCGCCGTCGGATGGAACTGGACAACTCAGCTTAACGACACTCTTCGCAGAGACGTGCTGACCAGGGAACAGATGCAGCGCCTGCTGGGTGAGTCGGGAATAGGCCGGAACACGACGGTCGTTCTGTACGGCGATAACAACAACTGGTTCGCGGCCTACGCCTTCTGGCAGATCAAGATGTTCGGCCACAGGCGGCTGAAGATCATGAACGGCGGGCGACAGAAGTGGATCACCGAGGGCCGCGCCACGACGACCACTGTGCCCAAGCCCGCGCGCCGGGTCTACCGGGCGCCCAACCCCGACCCCAGTATTCGCGCCACCCGCGACTTCGTGCTTGACGTGGCCAACACCCGCAACAACATCGCCCTCGTGGACGTAAGGTCTCCGGCCGAGTTCAGCGGCGAGCTCCTGGCTCCGCCTAATCTTCCCCAGGAGGGCTCCCAGCGCGGTGGCCATATCCCAGGCGCGGCCAACATCCCGTGGGCGACCGCCGTTAACGATGCCGACGGCACCTTCAAGTCGGTGGAGGACCTGCGGAAGATATATGGCGGGAGAGGCGTCACCGGCGACAAGGAGGTCATCGCTTACTGCCGGATCGGGGAGCGCTCGGCCCACACCTGGTTCGCCCTCACCCAGATCCTCGGGTACAACAAGGTGCGAAACTACGATGGGTCCTGGACGGAATACGGCAGCATCGTAGGTGCGCCCATCGAGAGATAGGGGTAAAGCCCTCGACTGGGTAGGACTAACAGGCACCGCCCGGTAAGCGTTTTGAATTAGCTTGCAGGTGCGCCATGCCGTCCGTTGTCCGGAGGTCGCACCTTCGGCGCGCAACAAAAGCCGCCGAGTGAGGTCGCCACGGTGTTCGTTAAGCAGATCAGAATCGAGAGCCTGGGCAACTCCTCATACCTCGTAGGCTCTGAAGACGCCAAGGTCTGTGCGGTGGTGGACCCGGTCCGCGACGTGGACATCTATATACGCGAGGCCGAGGCGCTGGGCGTCGAAATCGCCTACTCGCTGGAGAGCCACGTTCACAACGACTTCATATCCGGGAGCCGGGAGCTATCCGCCCGCACCGGAGCGAAGGTGTGCGCCAGCGGCGCCGGGGGTCTGGTCTTCGACCACCGGTCGCTGAAGGAGGGCGACTCCATCACCCTTGGAGAGGTCCGGCTCGACGTCATCGCCACGCCCGGTCACACCCCGGAGCACATCTCGTACCTGGCGACGGATACCGCCAAGGGAGGTGGGCCGCATGCGTTGTTCAGCGGAGGAGCGTTGCTGGTAGGCGGCGTCGCCCGCAGCGACATGCTGGGCAAGGACGTCGCGCCCTTCCTGGGACGCTGGCTCCACCGGACTATCAAGAGGGAGCTGCATGGGCTGGACGACTCCGTTGTGGTCTATCCGACCCACGGGGGCGGTTCGTTCTGCCTCGCGACGCCATCGTCCTCGGCCGGGACTACCACGACAATCGGCCAAGAGCGGGCTACCAATCCGTTTTTTCGGGCCGAGAGCGAGAGCGAGTTTCTTGACCTGGCCCTCTCTGAGCTTCCGGCATTCCCCACATATTACGGGCGTATGGCGGCCATCAACGTCCGCGGGCCGCGCATCTTAGGTGGGGTGCCGGTACTCTATCCCCTGTCGCCCAGCGAGGTGTGGGTCCGGACTCAGAGGGACGCCATTGCCATCGACTCGCGCTCCGGTGAGGACTACGCCGCCTCTCATATTCCGGGCGCATACAGCATACCCATCGAGGGCTCTTTCGGCACGTGGGCCGGCTGGCTCATAGAAGAGGGTAGCCCCATCGTGATAGTCTCCGACAAAGAAGTGGACACGGAGCAGATGGTCCGTCAGCTTATCCGCATCGGGTACGACACGCTGGACGGCTACCTGGACAGGGGCATGGAGGCGTGGACGGACGCTCGTTTACCGACGTCGAGCATCGAGGCTATGACCGTCCAAGAGCTGCACCGGCGGCTGGATGGCTTCGGCCCGCCTGTTCCGCTGGACGTCAGATTCGGCTACGAGTGGCGGACAGGGCACGTGCCTGGCGCGATGAATATAGAGCTGGGTGACTTGCAGGGACGATTGGACTCCCTTTCCAGGGATGGCTTGTACGCCGTGTTGTGCGCCAGGGGGGTACGCGCGAGCACCGCCGTCAGCATCCTCGACCGGGAGGGCTTCAATGATGTGGCGCTGGTACTGGGCGGCACTGGAGCCTGGAAAGACGCCGACCTGCCCCTGGAGTCGGGCGAGTCGGCGGCTTAGTGGATTACGATAGCGCCAGGGCCATAACTCCTACCGGAAGAGCGCTCAAAATGCCCAGGGCGAGTTGGCGGCTCCTGAAAAGAAAGATACATATCAAGGTGCTCATGGCGACCATGGATACGCCTATGCCCAGGATCGTAGCCAAAAAAGCGACGGGGGCGTCGGTCTCCCCGTAGGCCCTAAGGAACACTAGGACCGAGGCCGTCCACGCCACCGCGATAATCCCCTTCCAGAAATCGCTCATGGGCTCGTTGTCTCTGCTGGGCGGCTGCCCCACTAGGTCGTAGACTGAGGTTGCCTCGGACTGGTCGGGATGTCTAGGGCAAGTTGGTATTCTGAGTCAGGTCCGGACTCAGACGTAATTTCCCCGGTCCACTATGTCGCCGGCCTGGAACACGTCCACCACATTGTGCAACGCCCCGATGTCCTCAGACGGATCGCCGTCCACTACCAGGACATCCGCCTGCTTGCCCTCTTCGAGGGTGCCCACCTGTTCATCGGTCCAGCAGGACCTGGCCGAGTCGGCCGTGGCGGAGACTATGGCCTCCATGGGAGACATGCCGGCCTTGACGTGTTCGCCGACCTCGTGCTGGAAACCGCCCATGGGGTAGGTGTCCCAGGCAGAGTCGGAGCCGCACACCTGGGTGACGCCCGCCTCTCTGTTTTTTGCGAAGCTCTCGAGTAAGTAGTCGTAGAGCACGCGGAATTCCTCTATGTCGGCCTGCTCGTGTTCGCCAAGCGTTCCTGCGTCCATCTTGGCCTCCAGGACCGATATGTCCTTTGGCACGTTATAGATGGTCGGGTTGAGGAAGACGCCCTGCTCGGCCATACGCTCGGCTATTCGTGGCTGATAGCGCATGGTGCCGTCCGGGTCCCTGTGGAACCCATGGACGATAGTGTCGACTCCGGCGTCCAGGCAGTTGATTATGCCCTGCGACGAGACACAGTGGGCCACGGTGTGCTTGCCGAACTTGTGCACCTCCTCAACGATCGCCTTGAGCTCGTCTACGTTGAAAGAGGGCCGCTTGGTGAAGGATGTGCGGGTAGAGCCGCCGGTGGCGGTGATCTTGATGAAGTCGGCGCCCTCTTTTACGAGTTGGCGTACGGCGGCTCGGCACTCGTCGGGCCCGGTGGCCTGGACGCCGAAGTAGCTCAGGTGTCCGCCGATGATGGCGAGGGGCCTGCCCGCCAGCACCAGCCTGGGCGCGGGGGTGATGCCCATCATCGCCGCCTCGCGCAGCATGAGGGTTGTCCGGTGCTTGGCACCGCAGTCGCGCACGGTGGTGACGCCCGAGAAGAGGTGCTTCCTGGCGTTGTGCGCCGCCTGTAGTGTGAGGACCTCGTCGGGGAGGGTGGCGAGGTCATCGCCCATGCGGCCGTCGCCGAAGCCGTTGAGGTGGACGTGGCAGTCGATGAGGCCAGGGAGGACGGTCTTGTCCTCGTAGTGGAGCACCTGGACGTCTGCAGCTTCGGGGGGCACGACGCTCTCCTCGGTGCCCACGGCCCTGATGATGTCGCCTTCGATGAGAAGGGCGCCCCTTTCCAGGGGAGGGCCTCCCTTGCCGTCGATGAGGCGGGCCGCTGTGATGAGCTTGAGCTTTGCACTATCCTGGGCCATACATGTCTCCTGGCTATAGACCAACGATCCTCAAGTACCACGCACCCTCGAAACCACCTCTAGTCCGGCGTCGCGTGTCCCTGCGCTCTCGAGGAGACGATGCGTTCGCTGATTTGCGTCACCATCGATGAGTTGGCCGGAACGAAGTGGAGCCTGGCGGAGGCGCCGTCCTTTAGCGCGAAGTCCACCGTTCGGTATCCGAGGCCTCCTCCGAAGAGGCCGGGGCTTGCGCGTATGTCGTCGATCAAGGCAATGGGGAGTTCGTTTTTGCGTTGTCCCGAGAGCGTGCCCTGGATGATCACCAGGTGGTCCTCGGTAAGAATAAACGCCGTCTTTCGCCATCCCAGGTATCTGGGTCCGGCGGTGATGGCCGCCAGCACCACGGATAAGCCCAGGAAAAGTAAATCGCCTATATAAATCTCGATGGCTCCGAGGACTACCCAGGGGGTAAGAGCCCAGAGCCAGACCCAGCGTGACTGTCTGACCACGGACGCATCTTCGGGGATACTTACCTGCCGCTCGGGCGATGTTTCCTTGGGGTCCATGCTGGAAGTGCCTTCGAACGATGTGCCGGTGACCAGCATAGTATACACCCAGGGGCTGGTAATTGAGCGGCGGTAGAGGATGACGGCCGGTGTTCCACCATCGGGTCCCAGTGGCCTCACACGATGTCGACGGCGGGTGCTTCTCCCACGGGTCTATGTTTTGCGTCTGACGTTGAGCATGGCCCGCAGGCGCTTGTTGTCCTCTTCTAGCCTTTCCTTCTCGGCCTCTACCTCCTGCAGCCGGGCTAGGAGCCGTATGACCACCTCGACGCCCGCCAGGTTGACGCCGAGGTCTTCCATGAGGCCCCTTATGCGTTGAACCTTCTCAACGTCCCTGCGGGAGAAGACGCGCTGGTTGCCCCTGGAGCGGGCGGGTGATATGAGTCCGAGGCGCTCATAGTACCTGAGCGTCTGGGTTCGAACGCCCAGCATTCGCGCTGCGACACTGATTACGAAGACGGGCTCGTCGCCGCTTATCATTTCGTTCATCGACATATTTATTACCCCTTCTGCTCTCGGGTCTCCCTCAGCTTGCGGACCAGATCGCGCTCCTCCTCGGTCAGCTTTTTGGGCAGCCTTGGGCGTAGAGTGACGAACAGGTCACCCTTGACGTCCGGTTTGCCCAGCGTGGGCATCCCCTGTCCGGAAAGTCGAATCCGCTGGCCGTTTTGGCTCTCGGCCGGCACCTTCATTTTTACCTTGCCTTTGAGGGTTTTGACAGCCACTTCGCCACCCAGGATCGCGTCGGCCAATGGCACTTCCACCTCTGTGTAAAGGTCGGCCCCCTTGCGCTGAAATCCTGGGTGGGGCAGGACCGTAACGTTGATGAACAGGTCCCGGCCTCGGCCGAGCCTGATACGCACGGTTGAGCCGGTGTCGACGCCTGGCGGTATGCTTACCTCTATCCGGCGTCCACCGGATGGCCTGGAGATGGTTACGAGGCGCTTCGCTCCGGCCAGCGCCTCTTCCAGAGTCACCGATACCTGCGATTGCATATGAGTGGCGGTCGTGGTTCTCCCCTGGCGCCCGGAGCCCAGACCGAAGCCGCTGCGCAGGTCCTCCCACCCGCCGAATAAGTCGGCCCCGAGAGTATCGCCGGGCTCGCCACGCCTGAATGACCAGTCGACTGGAGCACCGGCGCCGGTTCCGAACTGGGATTCAATCTGATCGGCGTGCTTCCACTGGTCCCCGTACATGTCGTACTTTTTCCGCTTGCCCTGGTCTGAGAGGACTTCATAGGATTCGTTGATCTTCTTGAACTGCTCTTCAGCCTCTTTATCGCCAGAGTTCAAGTCGGGGTGGTACTTGCGGGCAAGCCGTCTGTACGCCTGCCGGATCTCCTTGTCACTGGCGTCTTTCGAGACACCGAGTATGTCGTAGTAACTAGCCATTTTGGTTATACTGAGTCAGCGCCTTCATCTCATATATATTTTAGCATATGTTGAATTATGAGATACTTATAATTATTATATTTACTATATATCTATTGACAAATATGCTGCACCGTTGCTGTAATGGGGATAGTCGGGTTGGAGAGGCGCCTCCCGATTAGGAAGCACAACTAACCCAGTATAGAGGAGGTAGCAGAATGCTATTACGGCGATGGGAGCCTTTCAACGAGATTCGTAGGTTTGACGAGGCCATGGACCGCCTCTGGAACGGCGTTCCGTATAGGGACCGAGGTCGATCGGCGATGCCTTTGGACGTAGTCGAGAACGACGGCGATATCATCGTCCGGGCAACAATACCAGGCGCCAAGCCTGAGGAGATACAGGTCACCATAGAGAACCACGTCCTTACCATTAAGGGGGAGACCAGCGAGGAGCACGTGAAAAAGGATGGGGACTACTTGATGCGAGAGCGTCGAACCGGCGGTTTCCACCGTGCTCTTCGTCTGCCTGACACGGTGGACGTCGATAAGGCCGAGAGCCGTTACGAGCACGGTGTGCTGACGGTCACCCTCCCCAAGGTTGAAGCCAAAAAGGCCAAGCGCCTTAAAGGCCAAGCGCCTTGAGGTCAAGGCAGCGTAGGTTGGCTTCGTAGCTGGGTGAGCCGGACCTCTCACGGTTCGACTCACCGCTTTCATGCTGGAAAGGGGCCCGGCTCTTGAGATGCCGGACCCTCTCTTTTTGCATTTGTTGCTATAATTCTCTCGGCGTATTTTCGCCACATCGGCTGTCTTCCCCTGAACATTAGCGATCGCCGGCCCGGAGGGAACATCGGTCATGCGCATTTACACCAAGAAAGGTGATGCAGGAGAGACGAGTCTCCTGTTCGGCGGACGGGTCTCTAAGGCCGATCCTCGGTGTGAGGCGTATGGGACCATCGACCAGGCGGTGTCTGCAATGGGCCTGGCCCGTGCTCTGTCCAAAGAGCGACGCGTCGGGGAGATGCTGCTGCACGTCCAGCGCGAGATGTTCACCGTCGGCGCCGAGCTGGCCACCGATCCTGAGAACTACCAGCTTCTACAGGAAAACTTCGGCACCGTCACGTCTGACATGGTCGACCGGCTGGAGGCTTTCATCGACGAGCTGGACGCGCAGGTAGACCTCCCACGGGCGTTTGTCGTCCCTGGCGCTTCCGTGGGATCTGGGGCGCTTGACCTCGCCAGGGCCATGCTGCGCGCGGGAGAGCGGCGGGTAGTGGACATCCAGCGGGCGGGGCTGCCGGCTAACCCTGAGGTGCTCAGGTACCTTAACCGGCTCTCCGATCTTCTGTTCATGATGGCCCGGTATGAAGACCGCGAGATGCCATTCGAACTTACTACCGGCGAACAGGCGTAGCTGCGTGAGCGGGCCCGACATAGCGATAGTTGACTACCAGGCGGGCAACGTGCGCAGCGTGCAGAAGGCGCTGGAGCGATATGGGGCTATAGCGCATATCACCGACGATCCGGGGCGGATTGCGGGTGCAGACGGGGTGGTGTTTCCTGGCCAGGGCGCCAGCGATCCGTCCATGCGGGAATTGAAGGCTAGGAACCTGGTCGGCTCGATCAGGGATTTCGTGGCAAGCGGCAGGCCCTTTCTTGGGGTATGCCTGGGTCTACAGCTGCTGCTTGAGGGTTCCGACGAGGGCGTGGAGCCGGGACTCGGCGTGCTGGCCGGACGGGTACGGCATCTTCCTCAGGATCAGAAGATTCCCCACATGGGCTGGAACCAGGTCGAGTTTCGCGGCGGCTATCCCGTTTTTGAGGGCATAGCCAGCGGCTCGTATTTTTACTTCGTCCACAGCTACTACGCGGACCCTGCGAACAAGGAACTAGTGGTAGGCACGACCGTTTACGGGACCGAGTTCTGTAGTGCAGTCGTCTGGAACAATGTTGCGGCCACCCAATTCCATCCTGAAAAGAGCGGGGCCGTTGGCCTCCGAATCTATGAAAACTTCGTGCGCCTTGTCGGAGAGTCGGGCCGGAGTAGCACATGCAGGTAATCCCGGCCATAGACATCAGGGAGGGTAGGTGTGTGCGGTTGTACCAGGGGGACTACGGCAGGGAGACGGTGTACTCAGAGCAGCCGCTGCGAATGGCACAGCGTTGGGTTGATCTGGGCGCATCACGGCTGCATGTGGTGGACCTGGACGGCGCCAGGCGGGGTGCGCTGGCGAACCTGGACGTGGTCACGTCCATTACATCCTCGTGCCAGGCGGCCGTACAGATGGGAGGCGGAATTCGCACGGTCGAGACTGCGAAAGAGGTGGTCTCGGCGGGAATCGACAGAGTCATCATAGGAACCGCGGCCGTAGAAGACCCGAAGCTAATCGAGGCGTTGTACGGAGAGGTTGGCCCTGAACTGCTGGTGGTCAGCGTGGACGCCAGGGATGGATACGTGGCGGTGCGCGGATGGACGGAGAACACAAGGATTCTGGCGTCAGACCTCGTACAACGGATGGCGGATACCGGGGTCCGACGGTTCATGTACACTGACGTGGTGCGGGACGGCACACTCACCGAGCCCAACTTTGACGCCATCGAAGCCCTTACCACTGGATCCGATCTACCCATTATGGCGGCGGGAGGCATCTCGTCGGTTGAGCATATCGTTCGGCTCTCGCGGATTGGAGTGGAGGCAGCGATCATCGGGACGGCTCTGTATACTGGACATATTGACCTGCGCGAAGCAATTGCGGCCGTTGGGGATGGATCCTAACTAGCGGTCGTTGGAAAGGTCTGATAGATGCCGAAGAAGTTCGACGCGGACAGCAAAGATATCCTGATGGCTACTGACAGGTACACGAATATTGACGTTCATCGAGTGCTGGCCACCATCCCCATCCTCACCTACCATGTGGTGGCTGATGTTGGCTGTGGGCCTGGCTTCTTTACGATTCCCCTGGCTAAGTATTTGTTCGACGGTCGGGTTTACGCCCTCGATGTCCAGCAGAAGATGCTGGATGCCACTAACGAGGCCCTGGAAAAGGTACACCTCACCAACGTGGACTTGGTGCGCTCTAAGGAAAACAAGTTCCCCCTGGAAGACGATAGCCTGGATGGTGCGCTGATTGCGTTTGTTCTTCAGGAGGCCAACAGCCCGACGGCGCTGCTCAAAGAGGTTAAGCGCTGTTTGCGCAAGAGTGGCTGGCTGGCGATTCTCGAGTGGTACAAAGAGGAGATGGAAGAGGGCCCACCAGCGAAGCGCCGCATAGCCGAGGAGGGGATGCGTAAGATGACCGATAAGCTGGGGTTCAGGTTCACTTCCCGGCAGGACCTCAACCCTAAGCAGTACATGCTCGTAATGAGGAAGTAGCTTTAGCAAGCGAGCGTACGGACATGCTGGCCAAGCGAATCATTCCCTGTCTAGACGTTACCGCCGGAAGGGTGGTCAAAGGCATCAGCTTCGTCAATCTGAGAGACGCCGGCGACCCCACCGAGTTGGCCTCGTTCTACGACCGTGAGGGTGCCGATGAGTTGGTGTTCCTGGACATTACCGCCACCTCGGATGGTCGGGATATCATGGTCGACGTGGTCAGCCGCGTATCCGAAAAGGTCTTCATACCTTTGACCGTGGGAGGGGGTATCAGGAAGGTGGAAGATGTCCGGCTGATGCTGGAGGCTGGCGCCGATAAGGTATCGCTTAACACCGCCGCCGTCCAGAACCCTGATGTCGTTGCCGGTGCATCGGACTTCTTCGGCAACCAGTGTATTGTCGTCGCCATCGACGCGAAGGCCATAAAGTCGGCGGGGGATGATGGTCCGGTCCGACGCAGGGTTGCCGATGTGGACTCTCAGCTCGGGCTCGACTCGGGCTCTCGATGGGAGGTTTTCACACACGGAGGTCGGACCCCAACTGGGTTGGACGCCCTCAAGTGGGCCAGGTGTGCGGCCGAGCTGGGAGCGGGTGAGTTGCTCGTCACCAGTATGGACACCGACGGACATCAGACCGGGTACGACTTGGATCTCACACGCGCGGTCTCAGAGAGCGTACCCATTCCCGTGATCGCCAGCGGTGGCGCGGGAGAGCTGGAGCATCTGCGACAGGCGCTGGCGATCGGCAAGGCGGACGCCGTGCTTGCCGCAAGCATATTCCACTACGGCACCTTCCGGGTAAACGACGCAAAAAAGTACCTCTCAAGCAAGGGGGTGCCCGTGCGCCCCACACATGGTTCGTAGGCGCCGCCGAGATGTCGTATGCCGAGAAGTTGAAGGGGAAATGATGATCCGCTTAGACGAAAAGGGCCTGGTGCCCGCCATAGCGCAGAACGCCGCTACCGGTGAGGTGCTCATGCTGGGGTACATGACCCCCGGCGCTCTGAAACGGACCCTCGAAGGTGGAGATGTTTGGTTCTACAGTCGCAGCCGGGCTGACCTGTGGCACAAGGGCGAGGTCTCGGGCAACTATATGCACTTCAAAGTGGCATCCCTCGACTGCGATGGAGATGTAATTCTGCTTCAGGTTGAGCCCGATGGGCCCATATGCCATACAGGCAACTCCACCTGCTTTTTCACCCCGTTTAGCGAACTGCCGGAGTTCGAGCATTCCGACAAAGGGCCGGGTATCCTCGAGCAGCTGTACTCCGTGATTCAGGACCGGAAACAGGAGAGGCCTGAGGGCAGCTACACGGCGGAGTTATTTGAGCAGGGCGTTCAGCGGATCAGCCAGAAGGTAGTTGAAGAGGCCGGTGAGGTGGCCATCGCCGGCGCGACGGAGAACCAATCGCAGCTCGTTGAGGAGGCGGCGGACCTCTTCTACCACACTCTGGTCCTACTGTCTGCGTGTGACCTTAAACCCGACGACGTGTGGGAGCGTTTGAGGGAGCGCCGCAAGTAGCCTCTCCTCTCCCGGGAGCTGTTTGCCAATCAGCTTCTCAGCTTGGGCGGTTCTTCCTGGCCGGCTCCACCGTCCGCTTCCACAGCCTGCTTCATCGCCGCAATGGCGACCTGGATTTGGTCGTCGTCGGGCTGCCTTGTGGTCAGTGTCTGGAGCGCCAGGCTGGGTGCGGCGATCGTCCGCACCAGGGGATTGTTCCCGTGGAAGCCCGTGAATCGAATCGCCTCATAGCTGATGGCGGCTATGCCGGGAACCAGAACGATCCGCGAGGTGATGAGCCACCACAGAGGGTCTCTACCGATGAAAACAAACACCGCGACCGCCACAACCATCACCACGAACAGGAACGCCGTCCCGCACCTTGGATGGGCCGTCGGGTACTTCCGAATCTCCTCCACCTCCAGCGGGTCGCCGTGCTCCTGCGCGTGAACCGTCATGTGCTCGGCGCCGTGGTACATGAAGACGCGTCTGATGTCCTCCATGCGCCCGATGAGCAGGAGGTAGCCGAGGAATATGGCCAGCCGTATGGCCCCCTCCGCGATGTTGCTGGTGACGTCCGACCCGAAGGCACCCTCAAGCGGTCTGCTGGCGAACAGGGGGGCCAAGAAGAAAATCCCGACGGCCAGCAAGAGCGACACGATCATCATGGCGGCCATGGCGCCCTTTCCGATCTCCTCGCCCTCGGCCTCTACGTTGACGTTGGCCGAGTAGATGAGAGCCTCCATGCCTAACGACACCGTCTCGATCAATACGACGAATCCGCGGACCAGCGGGATGCGACGCAACCTTCCCGTGAAAAACGCGTTGATGGGCCGGCACCGGAGGGCGATGGTCCCGCCTGGGCGGCGTACCGCTATGGAGGCGTTACACTGTCCCCGGATCATCACCCCTTCCAGCACCGCCTGGCCGCCGTAGGTGGCCTTTCTTTCCAAGGCTTCCCCTTATTTAGACTCTTGGCCGGTAATACAAAACGAGGGGTGAGACCTCTCACCCCTCGTGCAGGTCGTCGAATCGATGAAATCTACTTCAAGTTGTACCGGCGCTTAAGTCTATCTACCCTTCCTTCCGTGTCGACGATTCGCTGCTCGCCCGTGAAGAACGGGTGGCACACACTGCACAGCTCCGTCTGCAAAGTCGGTTTGGTCGAGCCCGTCGTGTACGTATTGCCGCAGGAGCAGGTGACCACGGCCTCGGGATAGTATTTCGGGTGGATGTCCGCTTTCATAGGGTTTAATCGTCTCCTGACGCGGGGTAAACGCTGGCCCGCTTTCGCCCCTTCGTGAAGTGCTCGAATTTGACTGTTCCGTCGATCAACGAAAAGAGGGTATGGTCCCGCCCCAGACCGACGTTTTGGCCCGGGTGTATTTTGGTCCCACGCTGCCGGACGATTATCGATCCCGCGTTGACCCACTGGCTATCGTAGCGCTTGACGCCGAGTCGTCGGCCGCGGCTGTCTCGACCGTTTCTTGTGCTTCCTCCGCCCGTCTTGTGTGCCATTCTAATTCTCCCTAAGACCGGGTGCTGGTCGAGGACCGCCGTGTCGACGTTTTGGCTGTGCTCTTGGTCGTACGCGTGGAGGTTCTCTTGCTCGTGCGTCCCGGTGTCGCTTTGGCCGCGCCTTTAGCCGCACGTTTGGCCGGCGTCGTGGCTGCGCCCTGCTTTGCGCGTCCCGGTGTCGCTTTGGCCGTGCCCTTGGTCGCACGTTTGGCCGGCGTCGTGGCCGCGTCCTGCTTCGCGCGTCCCGTGGCCGCTTTGGCCGTGCCCTTAGCCGCACGTTTGGCCGGCGTTGTGGCTGTGTCCTGCTTCGTGCGTCCCGTGGGCGCTTTGGCCGTGCCCTTAGCCACACGTTTGGCCGGCGTTGTGGCTGCGTCGTCCTGCTTCGTGCGTCCCGTGGGCGCCTTGGCCGCGCGCTGCGCTGGCAGCGTGCTTCTTCCGTTTAGCTGGATGTCAACGATTTTCAGATCGGTGTAAGACTGACGGTGGCCGGCCTTCCTGCGATAGCGGGTCTTGGCTTTGTATTTGAAGACGATGATCTTCTTGCCCCGGCCACGCCCGAGGACCTCGGCAACCACCTTTGCGCCAGCGACGGTGGGATTTCCAAGGGTAACATCACCATTGTGGGACAGCATCACCACATCGGTGAGGTCCACCTTGGCGCCCTCGTCGCCTGGGAGCGTTTCCACGCGAATCGTTCCGCCGGGCTGGACCCTGTACTGCTTTCCCCCTGTTTGAACTATCGCGTAGTCGGCCAACTCTCGCTACCTCGCCAAACGATAATTGTAGCCCCCGTCGCCATGGTGGTCAAGGTGAACATGTCCCCAGGGAAGCCTCAGACTCCTTGACGAGGAAGAATGAAACGTGCCCGTTGGCGTCGCCATTAATTGGCCAGTAAACTAACCACTCACACGCCGACTTTCATCTACGGTCACGGAGGGCCAACAGGTGGGAGACTGTGCGTGTGAAACGGTGCCTAGACGCCATTACGCCCTGTCGGGCGGTGGAGAGAACGTGCTGACTCCAGACAAACACGAGGGTGCGCTGACGGTGTGTCGCACTCTCGCGGGCCCGGGAGTTCAGAGCGAGCTAGACGGTGTCGGAACTATCCTTTACCGATGCGGAAGACCCTTGTGCCGCATTTGGGGCAGGTGCCCTCTACCGCCGGCCGCTTGTTTTTCAGCGTGACGTTCTTCGGATTCTTGATATCCCGCTTGGCCTTGCACTTGAAGCAGTAAGCCTGCATCGGGGAACCTCCTGATTGCCTGGCGCTTTCTCGGAACCTTTCGCACCGGCTGAAGATCGCTCTTTAAGATGGCCAGTGTAAGTCGGCTGCTATTGCAGCTACACAATATACTGGGCTTGAAGGGCCTGTCAACAGAGTGAGCTGCTTCTAAAGTGGGAAAGGAGTGACCGGCCCGTCAATCCCCGCATGAGGCCATCTAGAGTGGGTTTTCTCCGTCAGAGTACTTCAACAAGAACACTCTGTGGGGCTGCCACTGCCCAGTTGAGGAGTTGAAAGACAGGATGGCCAGGAACCTTCCATCCACGGTGTATGCCCGACACTCCTCGTCCGGATCGGACGGCTGGGAGAGAGGGACGCTCATCCCAGCGGGGAGAGGGCGCCCATGAGTGATCAGGTCTTCGTGCCGTTTGCCCACTATGACCACTCGAAGGTGCTGAAGTGCGGCGTCGGGGCCATAAAGCGCCTCTTCCCATGTGCCGTCGGAGATCTTTTGCTCGGCATCGTCCGGGGACAGCGAATCCGATATGTGGAACGGTCCGCTCCGGAGCCGGACGAGACTCTTCAGGTGGCCGCCGCAGCCTAGATTCTGACCCAGGTCGTGGGCGAAAGAGCGCATGTAAAAGCCTCGGCCGCAGCTAACCTTTATAGTGGCGAGCGACGGCTTCCAGTCCAGGAGATCGATGCTAAATACCTCTACGGCGCGGGCCTTTCTCTCCACTTCTATCCCCGCACGGGCCAATTCGTACAGCCGCTTGCCCTCTCGCTTGAGCGCGCTGTACATGGGCGGCACCTGCTTGATCGACCCCTTGAACGGCTCGAGCGCTTGTTCGACATCGTGGCGGGTTATATGGGAGGCGTCCGACCGATCGGTTACCTGGCCTTCCGAGTCGTAGGTATCGGTGGTTACGCCCAGTTCAACCACGCTGTCGTAGGCTTTGGTCCCTTCGATCACATAATCCATGACTCGTGTGGCCTGGCCGAAGAATATGGGCACGACTCCGGAGGCCGCAGGATCAAGGGCGCCCCCGTGCCCCACGCGCTTCTGCCTGCTTGAGCGCTTCATGCGGCGCACCACGGCCATGGACGTTATGCCATGAGGCTTGTTTATGTTGAGAATGCCTTCCACCGCACCGCCTGATCGGCTTTTCAATAAGCCGTTTCGAAAACCTTATTTGTCCTTACGTAACATATCCAGGCCCCATGCAGCTATTCACATCCACTCGGAGCCGTAACCGATCCGCCCTGGAGCTGGGTTAATTTCCCGACCATCTACGGTGCTGGGTCTGCCTCAGGCCCAGGGGCTACCTTTTTGATGATCCGAAGGAGCTCATCGCCCTGTTCAATCGAATGATCGATAAAGAAGTTCAGAGATGGGACCGTCTTGAGGCTAACGTACGGCCGCAGGCTTCTGCGAATAAAGCCCGACGCCGACTTGAGCGCCTTTAGTGTTTTACGCTTCTCCTGCTCGTCGCCAAGCACGCTGACGAAGACTTTAGCCAATCTCAGGTCGGAAGAGGTCTCGACCCGGGTGATGCTCACCATCGGATGCAGACGCGGATCTTTGAGCTTGAAGGTCAACATGCTGCTGATCTCTTGGCGCAACAAGACGTTAACGCGGTCCATCCGGCGGCTCATATGAGGAACCTCTTGCTGGGTGCTGACAGAGGGACAGGCGACCGGTGGTCAACTAGAGACGCCTACTCGATTCGATGCGCCTCTAGGACGTCGCCTTCTTCGTAGCCTTGATAGCCTTCGAGGACTAAGCCACCTTCGAACCCATTGGTGACCTCTCTGACGTCGTCCTTGAAGTGCTTGAGGCTGACCACTGTCCCAACGTACAGAGATTCGCCGTTTCGCAGAACGTGGATAATGGAGTTTCGAGTTATGTGGCCATCATTGACGTAGAAGCCTGCGGCCCTGGTCCTCCGACCAAGGCCGAATATGGCTCTCACCGTTGCGACCCCTTCGACGATGTCTTGCTGGACCGGCTCGAGAAGACCTTCAAGGGCCTTTTCGATGTCCTCGGTGAGGGCGTAGATGACGTCGTAGAAGCGTATCTCCACGCTCTCTTGATTGGCCATTGCCAGAGCGCCGGGCTCCGGCTTCGTGTTGAACCCTATGACGATGGCGTTGGAGGCGACCGCCAGCATTACGTCGCTCTCAGTGATACTAGCGGTGGCGATGTGTACCAGGTTAACCCTTGTCTGATCGGTGTTGAGTCCCTCGAGTGCGCTGCGCACCGCGTCGACACTGCCCTGTACGTCCGTCTTGACGATCAGGTTGAGGGACTTGACCTCACCGGACTCCATCCTGGAGTGTACGTCCTCTAAAGTAACACCCCCTCGGGCGCTCAGCTCATGCCGCCTCTGCCGCTCGCGGTCCTCCACCATCTTTTTTGCGGTCTTCTCATCAGGGACGGCGTACAGAAGGTCTCCTGCTTGTGGAATGTCCCCGAGGCCCAGGACCTCCACGGGCTGTGAGGGCCCCGCTTCCTTAATACGCTGGCCGCGGTCGTTGAACATGGCCCTCACCCGGCCGTGACGCTCCCCCGCTACCACGTTGTCGCCGATACGCAGGGTGCCAGTCTGTACCAGCACCGTCGTTACCGGACCCTTGCTCTTGTCCAGACGTGCTTCGATGACCACGGCCTGTACCGACCGATTCGGGTTGGCCTTGAGCTCGTTAACCTCGGCCACCACTTGGATGTTCGCCAGCAGATCGTCGACTCCATCTCCTGCCAATGCTGACACCGGAGCCGCTATGACGTCGCCACCCCACTCCTCGATGAGCAGCTCATGCTCAGACAACTGCCTCTTGACCTTTTCCTGGTCGGCGTTGGGCTTGTCGATCTTGTTAATGGCGACGATGATTGGGACGCCGGCGGCTTTAACATGGTCGATGGCTTCCTCGGTCTGTGGCATGATCCCGTCGTCGGCGGCAACGACCAGGATCGCCACGTCGGTTACCTGGGCGCCCCGCGCTCGCATGGCGGTAAACGCCTCGTGGCCAGGCGTGTCGATAAAGGTGATTAAATTGCCGTCGTGTTCCACCTGGTAAGCGCCTATGTGCTGGGTTATCCCACCGCTCTCAGCGGCGGCCACATTGGCCTTACGTATGGTGTCGAGAAGAGTCGTCTTGCCGTGGTCGACATGGCCCAGGATGGTCACGACGGGGGGCCGAGGCTCGAGAGCCTCCTGGTCCTCCTCCTTAGTGGAGACCACGAGCGAGGCGGGTCCGATATTCTGGTCGGCAAGCGGCTGCACTTGGTAACCTAGCGACTGGGCTATCAGCGCGGCAGTATCGTGCTCTACCACCTCGTTGATCGTATACATGTGGCCTTGCCGCATGAAGACCTTGATCAGCTCAACGACGTCAACGTGCATGATCGTGGCAAGGTCGGACACTGTGAGGGCGGCGGGGATTTCCAGGACCGCCGTGCCAGCCACGTCGCCTGTTGCAGCAACCTGAGCTGGCTGGGGCGCAGGGTCGGTGCTCACGGCTCCCTGTTGTGGGTCTTCATGCTTTGTAGCCCTGTTAGCCATAACACTCCGAATTCTTCGTGCTGACGGTGGTAGTAGAGATGTCAGACAACCGGCGATGCCGTTGTTAGTGTCGTCGTCAGCCTCTTCCAGTTGTCATCTGTCACCTTGGTACGGAGGGCGTACTCAAGACGCCCGCGTTGTAGACCCTTGCTCTCACAATCGAGCCTTTTGCATACGTATGCTCCTCGCCCTGGGGACTTACCCGTTGGGTCCACCTCAACCGCCCCGGCGGGAGTCGCCACGATCCGCAGCAGTTCGGTCTTAGCCGATCTGTTGCGACAGATAACACAACTCCTTAGTGGCACACGTCGTTTGGCAGAGGCGCACATTACTCAATTGAGTACCTTATATTTATCTTCTACGGGCTTTGGATTTTCTTTTTCGCTGTCCGGTTCCCACTCCCCGCCTTTGCCCCCGTTTTTCGCGCCTGGCGGTCACCCCTCCCTTTAGTCCGGCGATATCCTCGGCGAAGCGGATTTGGCCTGGTTCCGGTTCCAGCCGTCCCCTTTGAAGCGACCATATGCCTTCCGGCAGGTCGGCAAGGGAGGCGCCGACTGAGAGGGCTGGGACGGCCTCTTCTTCCTTCTTCTCCTGAGTCTCGAGTTCCAACGCCTCAGGAACAACAGGTTCAGGCGTAACCCCGTCTCCCACGGCGGGCGCAGCTGCGGCCACGGCCTCGCCCGCGGGCACGGCAGAGGGCTCTGGCGCGACATGAGGCTCTGCTTCGACCTCCACGGCCGGCTCCGCCTCAGCCTCCTGGATTTCGGTTGCCGGCTCGCTAACGGCGACCTCTTTTTCTGCCACGGCTTCTTCCGGCGCGGGCTCCTCCTTGGGCGCCTCAACAACAACCTCTTCCGCCACCGCGGGAAGCTCTTCGGCTTTTTCGTCGACTGGGGGAGCACTTATCGTATATGCGGCCGTTTTGCCCTTCTGCCCCTCGGCGGCGTTAACGAGGTGGCCATCGGCCGCCAGAGAGCGCAGCTGGCGTGAGGCGGTGGATGAAGCCACTCCGAGCTCTTCCGCCACCGCGCGAATAGACGCGGTCGCGGTCTCTGACCGGCCGCAGACTTCGCCGACCGCCGCCATGACGGCCAGTTGTTTCTCTGAGAGAGCGTCGGCCCCGGCAGCCACAGGCGTGGGCTTGGCCTCGGCCGTAGAATCTATGTGGCTTCTGATGTCAACTTTCCAGCCGGTCAATTTGGCCGCCAGTCGGGCGTTCTGCCCTTCCTTCCCAATAGCCAGGGACAGTTGCCTGTCTGGCACCACCGCCGCTGCTGATCCGGTTTCTTCGTCCATATCCACCCTCAGCACCTGGGAGGGACTGAGGGCATTGGCGATGAAGACCTTGGGGTCCTTGTTCCAAGCCACGACATCGATCTTTTCGCCGTCGAGCTCGTTTACGATGTTCTGAATTCGTATGCCTCTGAGGCCGACACATGATCCAACAGGATCAACGCCGTCTTGTCGGGCGAACACCGCAACCTTGCTGCGTGCGCCAGCCTCTCGGGCGATAGCCATTATCTCCACGGCACCGTTATATATCTCTGGAACCTCCATCTCGAACAAGCGTATCAAGAGCTGTTTGTCGGTTCTGGACACGATTAGCTCCGGGCCTTTGGTGGAGCGCCGGATCGACTGGAGAAGCACCTTCATCCTCATGCCAACCCGGTATCGCTCGTACGGCACCTGTTCTGAGGCCGGCAGGATGGACTCTGCGCGTCCCAGCTCAACGATTATCTGCTTAGGCTCGATGCGTTGAATGGTAACCGAGAAGACCTCGCCTTCTCTATCGGCGTACTCGTCGTATACTAGCTCGCGCTCGGCCTCCCTTAGCCGCTGCATCACCACCTGCTTCGCGGTCTGGGCCGCGATTCGGCCGGCGCTATGGGGGAGGCTTTCGGTGGCTATGCTTTCACCCACCTCGGCATCGGGCTTGATCTGCTTTGCGTCAGGGAGAGAGAGCTCCAAGAGTGGATCGGCCACCTCATCCACAACGGTTTTGACAATATAAACGCTCACGTCCCCGGATCCGGGGTCCAGTTTGACGGAGATATTGTGCCCGCCGAGGACGCTGTCCCTCCGATATGCGGACACCAGGGCGGCTTCGATGGCTGACAGCACTGTCTCCCTCGGGAGATTGCGCTCGGAGGCCAATTGGGTTAGGGCGATTATGAAATCGCTCTTCAATTCAGGCACCTCCTTGGAGTCTAATGTAACCCCGCCATAATTAAAGAAAGTGGGGCCCGCCCCACTTTCACCGTAAGGCACAAAAGTGCACAGTGAGTATAGCAGTTTTAACGCTTCGGTTCAAGCGAGACGGGCCGCCGCGACGGCCCGTTAGAGATGCCAATTCACGCCTTGGCGAAGCCGTTCGTGGGCAGCCTTTACTAGTGAGTATTTTCTAGCGTAAGCTTTCGGGCCACCTTAGGAGTCACAATTAAGCAGTGTCGCCGATATGCGACCAACCAGTGTTGCACATGTTGATTGCATGGTAATCATCTGGCCTTGATAATGTTTCTTAAATTTCGCTTTAACGACGCTGAGTCGCATATGGCGATTGGAGGAGCATTGATTTGCGGACAGGAGAGTCGCAGGGGAAAATAGGGCGCCTGGGTCTGCTAGGCTGGTTGCTGGTTGCTGGTTGCGCACTGTGGCTGGTTGTTGTGGCCGCTGGATGCTCATCGCAAGGGCAGGATTCGCGGGATATCCTGGTGTTCGCGGCGGCCAGCCTGGCGGATGTCATGAATCAGGTAGTGGACTCATTCGAACGCCAGCACGGCACTACCGTCACCGTCAGCTATGACGGGTCGCAGGCCTTAGCCCAGCAGATCTCGCGGGGCGCTCCTGCGGATGTGTTCATATCCGCAGGAGCGTTTCCCATGGATTTCCTTGAAGAAAGGGGCCTGGTCTCCGCTGAGAGCACAAACATCCTGACCAACAAGCTGGTTGTGGTCGTGGAGTCAGACTCGCTTGAGGGCTGGGCGTCTGTCGAGCAACTAGCCTCCCCTCAGGTGGAGCGGATAGCCATCGCCACCCCGGAACTTGCTCCAGCAGGTCGCTACGCCAGGGAGTCGTTACAAAGCCTGGGCCTGTGGGATGGACTGCAAAGCAAGCTGGTGTTCGGAAGCGACGTCCGGGTTACGCTGGCCTACCTGGAAGGTGGGAACGTTGACGCGGTCCTTGTGTATGAGACTGATGCACGTGTGGCCGACAACGTAACGGTCCTTGACATCGTTCCGCCTGACAGCTACTCCCGCATCGTCTACCCGGCAGCGGTGGTCCTCAACGGTGACAACCTGGAGCAGGCGCAGACGTTCCTGAAGTTCCTGACGGGAGAAAAGGCGGATGAAATCTTTCGGTCTCACGGCTTTGCGCCTAGTGAATAGCCATGACTTCTCGTTCCCGTCCGCCGTGTTGGACGAAGGCGGTCCCCGGTTGCCATGGACGTGGGAGCGCACGGCTGTGCGCCTCCACTTGAGGGATTGAGCACACGTGTCCTTATCCGAGTACGTTTCGCTGCTGTCGCTTACCCTTCGGGTTGCCGTGGTTGCTACCGCCATCAACGTGCCATTGGCACTGCTGATTAGCTGGCTGGTGGTCAAGAAGAGGGTGCGGGGCCGGTTTATCATCGACCTGCTGGTGGCCTTGCCTCTGGCGCTTCCACCGGTAGTGGTAGGCTACTTTCTCCTTCTATTGTTGGGGCGTGACGGTCCGGTTGGCACCGCGGTCCACGCCGTATTTGGAGTGGACGTGGTGTTCACCTGGGTTGCTGCGGTGCTCGCTTCGGCGCTGGTCTCGTTCCCCCTTGTGGCCAGGGCCATAATGGTGGCCATGGGCGGTGTGGACGAGCGGCTGGAGCAGTCTGCCCGCAGCCTGGGCGCCCGACCATGGAGGGTGGTCTTTACCGTCACCATACCGCTGGCTTACCGGGGTATCCTTGCCGGGACGCTGCTGGGTTTCGTTCGTGCTCTGAGCGAGTTCGGTGCGACCATCGTGGTGGCTGGCAATATCGTGGGTCGGACCCAGACGCTCCCGTTGGCGATCTTTACCGAGGTACAGTTGGGCGACGACCAGGCAGCGCTGAGACTTGTGGCCGCCTCACTGGTGCTGGCGGTTGCGACGCTGGCCGCACACAACTGGCTGCTGGGGAAGGCGACGTACAGCAGGGTCTGATGGAGTCGCGAAGGCTAGATTTGAATACAGTGTCAAAGTCCAAAGGCCCTCTGCTGACCTTCAACATCACCAAGCGGTTCCGGGATTTCGCCCTGGAGTGCGAGGCCACGTTCGATTGCGGGGTTACGGCCGTCTTCGGGCATTCGGGCAGTGGCAAGACCACCTTACTCAACTGTATTTCCGGGATGGATAGCCCAACCGGGGGCGAGATTGAGCTGCTGGGACGGACTATCTTCTCCATAGAGGACGGTGTGAACGTCCCGGCGGAGAAACGCCGGATAGGCTACGTGTTTCAGGACATGGCCCTGTTTCCCCACATGAGCGTGCTGGACAATATTATGTACGGCTATAAACTGACGCCGGTGCCCTTCCGCGAGATCGAGCCCGGGCAACTGATAGACCTGTTCCAGCTGTCTCCGCTGCTGGACAGAGGCGTAGCCAATCTCTCGGGGGGCGAGCGCGAGAGAGTGGCCTTGGCGCGGGCGCTTGCCACGTCACCCGACCTTCTGCTTCTGGATGAACCACTGGCATCGCTGGATATGGGGTTTCGTGGCGTCATAATCCGGTATCTCAAACGCATCTGGCGTGAGCTGCGCACACCTATGATTTACGTCTCCCACTCCATATCGGAAGTAATGGCGCTTGCCGAATCTGCGCTCGTATTGTCCGATGGGAAACCGGTTGTCCAGGACAGGCCGTCGAGTTTGCTGTTCCATCCCGGTGTTTCGACCATCGCCGACTACGCGACACTGGAGAACCTGCTGGACGCTCAGGTGGTCTCGCGGGCCGGCGATGGTGGGCTGGCCGAGCTGAGGGTCGGTGACGTCCGGCTGCTGGTGTCCGACGTGTACAGGGAACCGGGTGAGGAGGTGACGGTGTCGATTCGGGCCGGAGACATCATCCTGGCACGGGATGCACCGTCGAAGCTGAGCGCGCGCAACATTCTACCGGCCACCGTCAGAGAGATACACGTCTCCGGTCCCCGTGTCCTCGTCTACGCCGACGTCGGCTGCGATATTGTCGTGGAAATAACGCTCGGCGCGCTCGAAGACCTGGAGCTGCGTGAGGGGCAGCAGGTCCACCTGATCGTCAAGACCAACGGCATCATGGTGTTGGACGCGCCGAATCGCGGGCCTGAGGCTTAGAAGAGATGTGCGCAACCCGCAACCGCCTTGGGCCGGATGGCTCCCATCTGCTCAGGCTTGAGGACCTCGACGTCACCAACGGTCCTGACCTGCACGTCATCCTCTCGCCGGTTCCCAACCCCAAGAAACGGGATACCGTGAAGACCCCCGGGTACGTCGATCTTGGCAAGCTCAAAGGTAACAAGGGGAATCAAAATCGTCCTATTCCCGCTGATGTCGACGTGACGATCCAGGGAAGCGTTGTTATCTACTGCGCGCCCTTCCACGTGATCTTCAGCGTAGCGCCGCTGCGAGACGTGGGTTAGATTCGGACGAGTCGACGGATTAGCGGGCCAGCGGTTATGCCTCCTCGCCCCGAACGATGCCTTTGCCCGTTGGGCAGACTTCGAGAAGGCAGCAGCCCGCGCACTCCGGCCGCTTTCGGCAGACCTCCCTGCCGTGACGCACGATCAGGGCGTGGTACTCGCCGTACAGACCCGGATCGGCCGGCAGATGGCGCGTGAACAGGCCCTGGTATTCCGAGTACATTCCTTTCTGAGGGGCCAGTCCGAGCCTGGCGAAGATGCGCCGGGTGTAAGAGTCCACGACGAAGACCGGCTGACCGCCGACGTATAGCAGAATATCGTCGGCGGTCTCCTCGCCGATGCCATAAACGCCCAACAGCTCCTCCCTTAGCGAGCCAGCATTTTCCTGCGACATGGCGTCCAGATCGTCGTCGAACCGCCGGCCCAGAAACTCGGCTAGCGCCTTCAGCTTCCGGGCCTTGACGTTGTAGTACACCGTTGGATACAGCAGAGCGGCCAGCCTCTCCTCGGGGATGCGTCGAATCGCCTGTGGGGATAAGGCGCCGGCGGCCTTGAGGTTGGTGATGGCCTTCTCCACGTTGACCCAGGCCGCCGCCTGCGTGAGCACGGCGCCGACCATGATTTCGAAGGCGGTCTCCCCTGGCCACCAACGCTGAGGCCCGTACCTATGGGCCAGCCGTTGGTAGATTTCCAGAAGACTTTGCCGAATTTCCTTGCTGCCGTCCAAGTCGGATCTGAGGGCTAGGGTTCTCATAGCTGGTCGGTCAAATTGACTGAGCATCGCGACGGAGCTCATCCTAGCATCAGCGCCCGTTTTCCAACAACTTGAATCGCGCTCGCCTCCCCCTTAAACTTTCATTACGAGAACGTCAAAAGAGGCGCGGAGTCCGGTGAAGACCTTTTTACAGAAATTACTAGAGGCCTGTGAGGCAAGCCAGAGCCTGGTGTGCGTCGGCCTCGATCCCGATCCGGACCGGATGCCGGTCTCAGATGTTTTGGCGTTCAACAAAGCGATCATTGATGCCACAAAGGACTTGGTGTGCGCCTACAAGCCGAACCTGGCGTTCTACGAGGCCTTGGGTCGATCGGGGCTGGACGCCCTAGAGGGGACGGTGGCCTACGTGCGAGAGCAGGCACCGGCCGTTATGGTGATCGGTGACGCCAAGCGCGGCGACATCGCCTCCTCCAACGCGCGCTATGCCAGGGCCATGTTCGAGGTGTGGGGCTTCGACGCCACCACGGTTAACTGCTACGGCGGTGGCGAATCCCTGGAGCCGTTTCTCCAGTACAAGGACCGGGGCGTGTTCGTCTGGTGCCGGTCCTCCAACCCAGGCGCACGGGAGTTCCAGGACCTGAGTCTATCGTCGGGCGGTGAGACGGAGGTACTGTACCAGTGGGTGGCCCGTCGCGCGGCCGAATGGGACATCAAAACGGGAAACGTTGGACTGGTGGTGGGCGCTACCTATCCAGAAGAGCTGAAGTTAATCCGCTCTCGGTGGCCTGAGGTCCCACTGCTGATCCCAGGTGTCGGCAAGCAGGGAGGAGACCTATCGGCGGCCGTCAAGTTTGGAGTGAACCCTCGCGGTCGGGGGGCCTTAATCAACTCGTCTAGTGGGGTAATTTACGCGTCCGAAGACCCTGCCGATTTCGCGGTGGCCGCTCGCGGCGCTGCGGAGGACCTGCGCCGCCGGATCAACCGTATCCTTAGCGAGGAGGGGAGGGGTTGGTAACCGAGCTGCGCTTGGGCGACGTGGTGCGGCTCAGGAAGGTGCACCCTTGTGGCGGGTACGAGTGGGAAGTCGTTCGATTGGGTGCCGATATCGGGGTTCGGTGCCTCACCTGCGGCCGACGGGTTCTGATGTCGCGGTGGACACTGCAGAAGAGGATCAAGAGTTTGAAGCCCACCAACCCGGTTTAACCCGTTAGGTGGGCCGGCAATTTTGGACGGGAATTAGCGTCCCGAGGCGGTGAGACTTCCGCCCGTGGCTACGTGATGTTGAGGTGCCGCGGCGCGGTGGATGCGTCGCCCTCCCGCCGGAAATTCTCCCCCCGAGGGGTCGCCGTCTTCGTTGACACCCTTTGGGGTTGGGCCTAAAATGGCAATACCCATTTGGCAAGGAGGAACGGGTCTATGAATGAGATGGTCATAGACAGCATACGGGTCAGTCTCATGAACTATCAGAGGGTGGTAATCCTCCGCGCGAAGGACACCAATCGCTATCTTCCCATCTGGATTGGCCCGACTGAGGCGGACGCCATCGCGTTGCGTCTGCAAGATGTATCTGTTCCTCGCCCACTTACCCATGATCTGCTGCGTTCCATCATCGCGACCCTGGGCGCCACGGTGAGCAAGGTGGTCGTGTCCGATCTGACAGACGATACCTTTTACGCGAAGGTCGTGCTGCAGTCTAATGGGTCCACCATGGAGATCGACTCACGGCCGAGCGATGCGATCGCCCTGGCCGTCCGGACGGATGCCCCCATCTTCGCCGATGACTCCGTGCTGGACAAGGCGGGTGTGATAATGGATGAGGAGACCGGCACGCCTCAGGTCCCGACCGACGGCGACCGGCGCCCCGTCGATGAAGAGGAGTTGAAGAGGCTCTCGGCGTTCACGGATTTTGTGGACACGCTGGACCTGGAAGGCCTGGGGAGCGAAGGAAAGCCACCGCCACCGTCTGAACCACCATCTGAAAGCAAGTCATGACCGCACTGGCGGCTAAAGATTAACCGTTCGATAAGGCCCCGCAAATCTGCGGGGCCTTATTCGTGCTCGGGGTGGTTTGACCCCTTCGGATAGTTCATCCCGGTGCGGGACGCGCCTGCCGAAATTGACAAGCTGGAATTCGATAGTGATATAATACGCAATCGCTGAAGGGCCCACTGATGAACCCCGATAGGATGGGCACCGCACTCCGGCTCCTGGGCATCGGTTGGTATGTGGTGATCTGTATTTTCGGAGGGGTGTACGGCGGTTACGCTCTGGATCGCTGGCTTGACTTAAGCCCATTGCTCACCCTTCTTGGATTGGCGGCCGGGTTAATTGTCGCCGGCATTGGAACGTACAGGATGCTCATGGCGTTTCTGAGGGCTGACTCCAATCCCGGTGGTGAGAGCAAAGAATAGTGTCGAATCTGCTCCGTAACCCCAGAATCGTAACGGTCTTCGTCGTTCTGGGGATTCTCTTTCTCGTCGGCCTCGCCGGTGGAGCGCTCGGGAACGAGTTCGGCGGCGGATTCATCGGCTCCCCCATCCCCCACCTTCAGCTAGCAGCAGAGTCGATCACTTCCGAAGAGCTGTTCCCCGGTTTCGAGCTCACCAATACCATGGTGGCAACATGGCTCACCATCTTGATACTGGTGGTCCTCTCTTTCTCAGCCACACGCAGAATGAAGGAGGTTCCCAGAGGTCTCCAGAACCTCTTTGAAGTAATTATCGAGTTCTTCCTGAACTTGGCTGAGAGCGTGGCCGGACCCGCCAGGGCCCGGCGGTTCTTTCCCCTGGTTATGACCATCTTCATCTTCATCGTGTCGGCCAACTGGGTGGGAATCCTTCCTGGGTTCGGGACCATAGGGAGGGTGGAGGCACCTGAGGAGGTCATCCATCACGCCCGGGAAGGCGATGAGAATGTCGACCTCGCTGATCTTAGGCTCCAGCTGTTTGACGGCGAGGGCTCGCTCGCCCTGGTGCAGTTTGGAACCGTTGACGACGTGATCACCGCTGAGGAATGGGAGCGCGACGGCGTGGAAGAGGGCAAGCAGGCCGGCCGGCTGGCGCCTTTCCTGCGCAGCGCCAATACCGACATTAACACGACCCTCGCCATCGCGCTTGTCGCCATGTTCATGGTCCACTGGTGGGCTATCAGGACCCTGGGTATCTTTAGTCACGTGGGCAAGTTCATCAACCTCAAAGCGGGCCCTGTTTGGATATTCGTGGGGATCCTGGAGGGTATCAGCGAGTTTGCCCGGATCATCAGCTTCAGCTTTCGTCTCTTCGGCAATATCTTTGCCGGCGAGGTTCTGCTGGTGGCGATGGCCTTTATGGTGCCCTTGGTCGGTATCATCCCGTTCCTGGGCCTGGAGCTTTTCGTGGGTTTGATCCAGGCGTTTATATTCTCGATGCTCACACTGGTGTTCGCCACGACGGCAACCACGGAGGTCAGCCATGGTGCGGAGGGGCACTAGGGGCAGGATTAGATCCGCTGTGAGTGGGTAATCCACTGAGGTGTTCATGTTGACACGGAGAATGATTGAGAAGTAGCGTTTACAAAATGTAGATGCCAAGGATGGTTATAGCATGATAGAAGGTAACATACAGGACATTGGAGCGGGGCTGGCCATAGGACTGGGCGCCTTAGGACCCGGCATAGGCATTGGGCTCCTGGCGGCCAAGGCCATGGAGGCGCTGGGGCGCAATCCCGAGGCCGCTGGGGTTATTCAGCAGAACATGATCCTGGCCATAGCGTTCGCTGAGGCCGTCGCGATTTACGCCCTGGTGGTCGCGGTAATAATCAAGTTCATTTAGTTCGGTTACGCGGGGTTTCGGCCATATAGCCCATTTGTTGGGGTCTTATATATTGGCGAGGTAAGGAGAGAGTATGCACGCCTTGGGAATCAACTTGACAGGCCTGGTTACTCAGGTCGTCAGTTTTCTGATCCTGTTCGCGGTCCTGTACAAGCTCCTCTACAAGCCTATCCTGCGCATGCTCGACACGCGGTCTGCTCGAATCAAAGAGAGTCTCGAGACCGCCGACAGGGTGCGGGAGGAAGCCGTCCGATCTCAAGAGGAGTTGCAGCAGCAGATCGAGGCGGCGCGGGCGGAAGGCCAGGCGATGATCTCCCAGGCCAAGGAGGTGGGGGAAAAGTATCGGGAGGAGGAGCTGACCAAGGCGAGGGCCGAGATCGGGGCGGCTAGGGCGCGGGCCGAGGCCGATATACAGAGCGAGAGGGACGCGGCCATAGAGGAGCTCCGGCGTGAGTTCGCAGGGCTGGCGATTTCGGCGGCGGAGCGCATAGTAGAGCGCTCGCTCGACGAGTCGTCGCATCGCGACCTCATCGAGAAAGTCCTGGACGAGGGCTCGCAGGTCGTTAAGAGGTCATAAGGGATACGGGATAGGACATAACAATGCCCAAGGGTGGCTCCGCCCGCCGATACGCGCAGGCGGTCTTCCAGTTGGCGTTTGAGAGAGATGAACTGGACGCGTGGAGGGACGACCTGGGTGTCATGGCGCGGGCGCTTCAAGACGAGGAGCTGACCCAGTTGCTGGACGCCCCCCACGTGCCCATCGAGCGGAAGCTGGACACCGTCGGCCGGGTGCTGGACGATTCCGTAGGCACGTTGCCTCGAAACATGCTCTCGCTTCTGGCGTCGCGAAACAGGTCGCATCTGGTACCTGCCATCCTCGATCGTTATTCTGCATTGCTCGACGCCCATCGTGCGATCGAGCGCGCCGAGGTCGTGTCGGCCGTGGAGCTGAGTGATGTCCAGCGAGAGAAGGTTGCGGACCTTTTGAGGGAGATCGTCGGTAAGGAGATACGGCTGACGTCCCGCGTGGACCCCCAGGTTCTCGGTGGACTGGTTGCGCGCGTCGGCGACCGGATAATCGACGGCAGCACCAGATCGAGGCTGGAGGGACTTCGCCAGAGCCTTGGTGGGCCGGTCTCCTAATTGTAGAGTGCAGATAGACTTCAATATGGTGTCTAAAACTAAAATACCGTTCTATTCGGTCTGGTCGTGCGTGATGGGCATTCCGTTGCAGGCCCGCCGGTGGCATGAGCTAGGGAGGTAGGCATGGCAGTCGGTGGACAGGACATAGCGTCCGTAATCAAGAAGCAGATAGAGGAGTTCGGCCAGCCGCTCACGATGGTGGACGTCGGTGTGGTGGTCGAAGTGGGCGATGGCATTGCTCGCATCCACGGCCTTTCGGGCGTCAGCTACAGCGAGCTGCTGGAGTTTACGGGGGGTGTCATAGGTATGGCGCTTAACCTGGAAGAGGACCAGGTGGGCGCCGTCATCCTTGGTGACCCCCTGGAAATCAAGGCGGGCAGCGAGGTCAGGGCCACCGGCCGGATCGTCCAGGTACCGGTTGGAGACGCGCTTGTAGGTCGGGTGGTGGACGCTCTTGGAAGGCCCCTGGATGGGAAAGGCCCGATCAAGACCGACAAGGTGCGTCCGGTGGAGGTAGTGGCGCCCGGGGTAGCCACTAGGAGTTCCGTGAACACTCCGGTGCAGACGGGCGTCAAAGCCATCGACGCCATGATTCCCATCGGCCGGGGACAGCGAGAGTTGATAATCGGCGACCGGTCGACGGGTAAGAGCATGCTCGCCATCGACGCCATCATCAATCAGAAAGGCGGCGACCTGCTTTGCATCTACGTGGCTATTGGCCAGAAGGTGGGGAAGGTGGCGCAAACGGTGGCCTTGTTCGAGGAGCACGGCGCAATGGAGCACACCATCGTCGTTGCGGCCACTGCCGCCGACCCCGCGCCCATTCAGTACCTGGCCCCTTATGCCGGCTGTTCCATGGGTGAGGAGGTCATGCACCAGGGCAACGACGCTCTCATCGTGTACGATGATCTCTCCAAGCACGCCTGGGCCTACCGGCAGATGTCCCTGCTTCTGCGGCGCCCCCCGGGGCGCGAGGCCTACCCTGGTGATGTGTTCTACCTTCACAGCCGGCTGCTGGAGCGGGCCGCCAGGCTGGACGATGCCCATGGCGGCGGCTCCTTGACGGCCCTGCCAATCATCGAGACCCTGGCGGGCGACGTATCAGCTTACGTCCCCACCAACGTGATCTCCATCACCGACGGCCAGATCTATCTCGAGACCGAGCTGTTCAACTCCGGCATCAGGCCTGCGGTTAACGCTGGGCTGTCGGTATCGAGAGTAGGAGGCGCGGCTCAGACACGGGCCATGAGACAGGTGGCAGGTCAGTTGCGGCTGTCCCTTGCCCAGTACCGCGAGCTGGTTACCTTCGCCCAGTTCGGCACCGCCGACCTGGATCGTGCAACGCGGGCCCAGCTCGAACGAGGACAGCGCGCCATGGAAGTCCTCAAGCAGGGGCAGAACGCTCCCTTGCCCATGGAGCAGCAGGCCTGCATCCTGTACGCTCTGGTTAATGGGCACTTAGACGATGTTGAGATCTCGAAGGTCAGGGCGTTCGAAGAGGGCCTAAGGGGTTACATGAGCACCAACCGGCCGGAGACGCTGAAGAAGATCGCGGAGGAGGGGGAAATCACCTCGGACACAGACGCCTTGCTCAAGGAGGCGCTGAAGGAGTTCAAGGCCAGCATTCCACACTAGACTTGCTTCGCGGTCAGGGGTCTTCATCCACTTGGGGGTGGGGCTCAATGAACGGACAAATGTAGCCAGGACTAAATATGCCCAGCGAGAGACAGATCAGACGCCGTATTCGCAGCGTCCAAAACACAGCCAAAATCACTAAGGCCATGTCCATGATCGCCGCCTCGAAGATGCGTCGCGCCCAGGAGATGGCCCTGATGGGCCGTCCCTACCACGATCGGATGCGGGAGCTTCTGGCGGACCTGGCGGCCCAGCCACAGGAGGAGGAAAATGCCCATCCACTTCTTCAGCGGCGTGAGGTTAAAAGGGTGGAGCTGGTGCATATCACTCCTGATCGAGGCCTGACCGGCGGCCTGAACTCCAACCTGAATCGTCGTTCCGGGCAGTTTATCCTCGACCACGACGGCAAGGTGAGTGTTGTGGCGGTTGGCCGAAAAGGGCGGGACTTTATGGTCAGGTACCGTCGAGATGTGCGGGCCGTATTCATAGACCTGGGGGACCGGCCTACGCTCGCCGACATGACCCCCATAGCCCACCTCGTCATCGAGGAATATACCGAGCGGCGCGTGGATGCCGTTTACGTTACCTTCGCGAACTTCATCAATACCACGGTGCAGAGGCCTGAGGTGGTGCAGCTTCTCCCGGTCAAGCCTGCGGATTTGAGGCCCCAGGAGGCCGTAGGCTACATATACGAACCCGACAGCCTACCGGTGCTCTCGGCGCTGCTTCCCAGATTCGTCGAGATGCAGCTGTATCACCTGGTTCTCGAGGGGATCGCTAGTGAGCAGTCGGCCAGGATGGTCGCCATGCGCAACGCCACCGACAACGCCAGCGTCATGGTCGATGACCTGACGCTGGAGATGAACAAAATCCGCCAGGAGACGATAACCAGTGATCTCCTTGACATCATCGGGGGAGTGGCGGCGCTCGAATAAGGGACGAAAACACCCTGTGTTAGACTTTCCCCGTGCACGGGGATTCGGGAGGAGCAATGGCCACAGGAAAAGTAGCTCAGGTGATCGGGACGGTGGTGGATGTCGAGTTCCCGTCCGAAGAGATGCCCGCCATCTACAACGCCATTGAGACAGAGGTGCGCGGACAGAGGCTGGTACTCGAGGCTGAGCAGCATGTGGGCAATAACTGGGTCAGGTGCCTTGCCATGGGCCCCACTGAGGGGCTTGCCAGGGGTGTGGAGGCGTCCGACACGGGAAAACCCATCACGGTTCCAGTAGGTGAGTCTACGCTGGGGCGTCTGTTCAACGCCCTGGGCGAGACCCTGGACGACCTGGGAGAGGTGAAGGCCGAGGAGTCCTGGCCGATTCATCGCCCTCCTCCGGGCTTCGAAGAGCAGGCCACTCAGGTTGAGATCCTCGAAACAGGCCTCAAGGTGATGGACCTGGTAACTCCCTTCACCAAAGGTGGCAAGATTGGGGCTTACGGAGGCGCTGGGGTAGGCAAAACCGTAATCATCCAGGAGCTTATCCGCAACATCGGTGCGGAGCACAAAGGGGTCTCCGTGTTTGCCGGCGTCGGTGAGCGGTCCAGAGAGGGCAACGACCTCTGGCACGAGATGCAGGAGTCAGGGGTTCTGAACAGCACCGTCCTCGTGTTCGGACAGATGAACGAGCCTCCGGGCATTCGCGCCAGGGTGGGCCTCACCGGCCTTACCATGGCCGAATACTTTAAGGAGACCCGCCACCAGGACGTGCTCCTGTTTATCGACAATATCTATCGTTACATCCTGGCTGGAATGGAGGTCTCGGCGCTGCTGGGCAGGATGCCCTCGGCGGTCGGCTACCAGCCGACGCTAGCGACAGAGATGGGTGCGCTGGAGGAGAGGATCACCTCCAGCAAAGCGGGCTCTATTACCTCTTTCCAGGCCATCTACGTGCCCGCCGACGACTACACCGACCCCGGCATCGTGACCACGTTTGGACACCTCGACGCGGTGGTCGCCCTCGAGCGTGCCATTGCGGAGCAGGGGCTGTATCCAGCCGTGGACCCGCTGTCATCCACCTCACGCATTCTCGAGCCGGCCATAGTCGGCCAGGATCACTACGATGTCGCCCGCGGGGTTCAGCAAGTGCTTCAGCGCTACCGCGACCTTCAGGATATCATCGCGATCCTGGGAATCGAGGAGCTTTCAGAAGACGACCGGCTCACGGTCGGCCGCGCCCGCAAGGTACAGAGGTTCCTGTCCCAACCCATGTTCGTGGCTGAGGCCTTCACCGGACAGGAGGGCCGATACGTCCCCATCAAGGACACGGTGCGTGGGTTCAATGAGATCCTTGAGGGCAAGCACGACGATGTGCCCGAGCAGGCCTTCTACATGGTGGGACCCATCGAGGAGGCCGTGGAGAAGGCGGAGCGAATGCGGGCGGAGGAGTAGGCTGAGTCAATACGTAGGCTGTGATTCTTGATCGGTGGTTAGTCTAGCAAGTACCTTGCTGGCAATTGAGGGAAGTGAGGGTTGATGTTCAGAGAATCCAATCGAGTAGGTCCAGCCTACACCGGAAAACTTGACAAATCATGTTCCAACACTTTAATTTGGAACAAACGTTCTCACAAACTGCGAATCCTATATGCCGCCCTGTACTTTCATAAAGGAATACCAATTGGACCGGCACCAGGGCTGGCTGAGAGTGAATATCACCTATGCAGGTAATATTCGGTTTCCGTTCTCTCAGCTAGTCAGAGCGGCCTTTCCTCAAATTGAAGTATGGCCTGAGTCTGGGGCTAGTGCAGTGGCCCTGATCTTAGATTTGGAGGAGACTTTTCGGATAACACAGTCTGAGGATTTAGACCGCGAAACCTTTACGAAATTCCTAGATCTGCTCAAGAGACACATTGCCATTGATGACTCCTTGGATGAGAGCCACGCGCTGGCTCCCCACAGTCTTCCCCCCGAAGGTGAAGAATGGAATCGTACTAGCATGGGGAAGCTGGTTAAAAAAGCTAAATCTTATTACGGTGAGGCAGCTTACAAAGACAAACAAGCCGCCAAAGAGATTTGTATGCTCCTTCTCAATTTTATTAATAGCCATCCGCGCTACCGGAGGGCAGATATTCTGGTACCTGCTCCGTCATCGAATCCAGCAAGGACTAAAACGCTGTCATTAGCATTGTCAAAGGCCATCTCCAAGCGTCTAGAGAAACGTCTTGTCACACCCGTACGTCTAAAGCCGATACCACCGCAGAAAGACTATGAAGAGGGTACGTCTGGAGTTCCTCGTTCAGAAGTGCAGAAAGGCACAGTGGACATCGCAGAGTCCATGCAAGGTAGCCACGCCATCATCATCGACGACCTTTATGATTCAGGTGAGACCCTTAAAGAGGTCGCTCGGGCGTGTCGCGAAGCTGGCGCAATGTCTGTGCTGGGTCTGACTGTGACTAAGAATGCTACGTTCACCCAGGGGATGGATCTAACGGAGTGGCCATGGGGATAGATCAGAAACTATTCTGGCTGGGCCTGCATAAAGCACTCTCTCCACATCCGGCCCTTCTGCATATGGTAGGCATCGCATGCGAGAGTGACGTTACTCGTCTGGCTGAATTCACTGGAGCGGAGCTAGACGAATTGTTCGGGGAGGATGCCACTAAGATAGAGTCAGCTCTTGCTCGGGTGGAAGAGGCAACTAATGATTGGGAAGAGCTCAAAGAGAAAGGTGTGCAAGTCGTCCCGATTACCGATGCCAGATATCCCGAGAAGCTAAGGGAAATGCCAAGTTCCCCTCCCATCATTTATGTGCTAGGTAATCTTTCGTTCTCGAACCAACGTGCCATCAGCATATGTGGTTCAAGACACGTATCTGAAGAGGGGCTAGAGTTTGCTAAATCTTTTGGCTCTCTCGCAGCGGAACTTAACTTAGTTGTGGTGAGTGGTTTTGCAAGTGGCGTAGATACCGCTGCTCACTTGGGTGCCCTGGGGTCGAACGGGAGAACTATAATTGTACTGGCGGAAGGTATAAGCAATTTCCGATTGAAGAAACCGTTTAATACACTGGGCGATTTTTATGATCGAGCAGTGGTGATATCGGAGTTCTATCCCAAAAACATATGGCAAGTTTCAAGGGCGATGACCAGGAACAGAACCATATGTGGTCTTTCTGAAGCCTTGGTTGTTGTCGAAGCCGGTGCTCGCGGCGGAACTCTTGCGGCCGGGAGGGAATGTATTGAGCAGCGTAAACCGCTCCTAGTTGTAGAGCGATCTACGCCAGGAAAGACGGCTCCAGGAAATCGCACACTCATAAATGAAGGAGGGATTGCATTACATGAATCGAGAGAGTTGAAGTCTGCACTTTCTGATATTTCCATGGGCTTGGAGTTGAATCACAGAGACCGGATCGGTCGTCCAGACAACTTAGAATCTCTATCTAATGTAGCTGTGGAGCGGCAGTTGGCTTTCAAAGAAAGTAAGCCTCAGGATAGCGAGTCGACCTACTAGCGTGATGCAGGATCAACGATGCCCACCATGAAATTTGAGATAGTCACTGCGGAGAGGGTTGTTTACTCCGATGACATCAACGTTCTCGTGGCGCCCGGCATCGATGGTGAGCTAGCGATTCTGCCGCGTCACGCCCCGCTTCTCACCGTTCTCAAGCCGGGCGAAATTCGCGTGGTCAAAGACGGTGAAGAGACCTTCATGGCCGTAAGCGGCGGGTTCCTGGAGGTTTTGGGAAACAAGGTGGTCATTCTCGCCAACACCGCCGAGCGCGTCGATGAGATCAACCTCCAGCGTGCCGAGGAGGCGGTGCAGCATGCCCAGGAGCAGCTGGCCTCGGCTTCCGCAGATGAGGACCTCGAGCAGGCAATGGCGTCGCTCAGGAGGTCCCAGGCACGGGTGGCGGTGGCCCGACGCAGGGGACCTAGGAGGGAGAGAGGGCCGGGACCCGCACCTCCGGGATGACAGATCGCCAGAATCGGATCAGCATCTGCTAGCCCCGCCAACGCGGGGCTTTCCGTTTCAATTCTACCGCGCTAGGTAGAAGGTCATGGACTGTAGGGACAGGACCGGATCGATGTTCCTCATGATGAAGTTTTCTGGTAGGTTCGGCGCGATAGGGGCGTAATTCAGAATACCGCGAATCTGACTTTCGGCCAGCCGGTCTATTACTGTCTGCGCCTCCGAGGAGGGGACCGCAATGATGCCGATGCTGATGTTTTTCTCCACGGCCGTTTGGTTGAGTTCCGACATAGGTTGAACCCGCAGGCTGCCAATGGTGCTGTTTACCTGTTTTGGATCGCTGTCGAAAGCGGCGACGATCCTGAATCCCTCCGGGGAGAAGCCGGGGTAGTTGATGATGGCTCTACCTAGGCGCCCCACTCCCACAAGGCACGCATACCACTCACGGTCCAGGGCCAGGATACGCCTTAGCTCCTCCTTCAGAAACTGAACGTTGTAACCTCTGCCCTGCTTGCCGAATCTTCCGAAGTAGCTCAGGTCTTTCCTGATCTGAGCAGAGGTCATCTGGAGTCGCTTCCCAAGCTGCTGGGAGCTAACCACTTGGTCTCCCTCTGAGAGAAGCTGTGTCAGGGCCCTAACATATAGAGGCAGCCTGAGAACAACCACTTGAGGGACTTCGACGCGAGCCATTGACCTCCTCTACTACCACGCTTTACCTGTGAGTGCTTTGGGCCTCTACTCGATGAAGCCGCCACCTCGAACCCACTTTAGGGGAGAAGGCGTGGCTATTTTAGTTGTTGGAAATCACTGCGTCAATTTTGTGTGAAGCTTGTAACTACCTGGTGCCACGCCGCCGTGATTAGGAGACCGCCGATGCGCATCGTTAGGCCGAAGGGCAAGGCGTCTTGTCCGTCGAACCTGCGGCGATAATCCCAAGGCCCTCGCCGCACCGTGCTGCTTGGTTGACACGCCCCTGCCCAAAATGCTAATATTGCCACGCCCTCGCCGTTGCTAGGTAACTGGGGGAGCATCGTCGAGCTTCCACGTTAAAGCTGGCCTGTGGGTAGTTCGTACCTTCTTTCAACTGTCCAGATGGCGCAGGGAGAGGCACCGAATCAGGACGGAGAGCAGGAAGATGGCGGGAGAAGAGAAGGTCGAGCTCCATCGGGGCCTTCGAGATATCTATATCGATCGGACTGAGTCCAGCCACATAGACGGTGCGTCGGGCAAGCTCCTCTATCGTGGGTACACTATCCACGACCTCGCTCAAAACTCTACCTTCGAAGAGGTCGTCTACCTACTGCTTTACGGCTCTCTTCCGACTACCAGCCAGCTCGAGCGATTTGATGCCGAGCTGAAAGCTAATAGAGAGCTGCCGGCCCAGGTCTTCGAGGTAATCCACCTAGTCAAGGACGCGCATCCAATGGATGTCCTGCGTACCGCCGTCTCAGCCCTCTCCGCCTTCGATCCCGATGTGTCCGATAACTCGTTGGAAGCCACCCGTAGCAAGGGAATCCGTCTAACAGCCAAGGCTCCCACGGTGGTTGCCGCTCACGCCAGGATACGCGACGGCCAGGAGACGATCGCGCCCGACGGAAGCCTCGGGCATGCGGCCAATTTTTTGAATATGCTTCTCGGAGAGGCCCCGGACCCTGAGGATGCTGCGCTGATGGACAAGGACTTTGTACTTCACGCCGAGCATGGGGTAAACGCTTCGTCTTTTGCCGCGCGCGTCGCCGCATCCACTCTGGCCGATCTTCATAGCGCCGTCGCCGCAGCTATCGCAGTCCTCAAGGGGCCATCTCACGGAGGCTCCGCCGAGGGAGTGATGAAGATGGCGCTGCAGATCGGTGATGAGGCCAATGCTGAGCCGTACGTAAAAAACCTTCTGAAGAACGGCGGCAGAGTGATGGGATTCGGACACCGGGTCTACAAGTCCGCCGACCCCAGGGCCAAGCATTTGAAGGAAGGGACCAAGGCGCTGGGAGAGCGCAAAAACCAGCCTGGGTGGTTTTCCATTCTCCAGGCTGTCGCCAGGGTGATGGAGCCGTACGAGGAGCGTGGCATCTACGAGAACGTGGACTTCTGGTCTGGTGCCATGTACTACCTTCTGGGAATTCCCGACGACATCTTCATCTCTATCTTCGCGATGGGACGCATACCGGGGTGGACCGTGCAGGTCACCGAGCAGTTTCAGAACAACATCCTCCTGCGGCCCAGGTTGCTTTACGTGGGCCCCATGGACCTCGAATACAAACCGATTGAGCAGCGCTCCTGACTGTAGGATTGTCGGAGGACCTCAATGGCTTACTCTTTTGAAAAGGGACCGGCCGTGAGCGAACAGGATGCAATGGACTTGGAATGTAATCATCACTGGCTGATCGCGAGCCCCAACGGGCCCACCAGCCAGGGACGGTGCAAGCTGTGCGGTCAGCATGCGAATTTCAATAACTCGTTCGCGGAGACCGGCTGGGACGGAAACGGCGCGCATCGCAGGCGCGTGGGGCAGGTCCGAAAGTGAGCGTCGGATAGCTCTGCTGACCGAGCCCAGAACAGACACTGGAAGCAGCTGCAAGAACAGCTTGTGGCCGCCTGCTCCATGATCCTCGCCCCATGTCGACACAGCACCGCACCGTAAACACCGCTGCAGAAGATGAGATCAGGGCTAGGATCGCCTCGTCAGGCAGGATAACCTTCGCCGAGTTCCAGGAACTGGCCCTGTATCACCCGAACGGCGGGTACTACGCGGCTCAGCGCGCGGTGGGCGCTGAAGGCGATTACTTTACCAGTCCAACCGCGCACCCAGCCTTCAGTGCGCTGATGGCCGTACAGGCCCGACGCATGTGGCAACTCCTGGGGCGGCCCTCTCCTTTCACTCTCGTTGAAATAGGCGCGGGTGGCGGCCTCATGGCGCGAGACCTGCAGAACTACGCCTCCACGCTGGATGCTGCGTTCTGCGATTCGCTTCGGTACATCGGGCTGGAAAGATACAGTGTCGACGGCTTCTCCGTCCGGCAGACGCCAATCCCGCAGCGCATAGTGGCCGAAACCGTACCGTTGAATAGGGTCGTGGGGTGCGTTTTCTCCAACGAACTGGTGGACGCGTTTCCGGTCCATCGCTTTGAGATCCAGGACGGTACGGTGAGGGAGGTCTATGTGACCGCTCAGGGCGCCGGGTTCACCGAGGTGCTGGGCGAGCCGTCCACGCCGCTTCTTGAGAGGCGCCTGGAGCGGCTTAACTTTGAGCTACCCGAGGGTTCCCGTGGAGAGGTAAACCTGGGCATCAAACCTTGGATGAGCGAAGTGGCGAGCTCTCTGGGAAGGGGCTTCGTTATCACGGTCGACTACGGCTTCGAGGCGCGAGACCTGTACTCGCCGGAAAGGTCGAAAGGAACTATCCAAACGTACTTCCGCCACACGCCTGGGGGCAGTCCGTACCAACGCGTAGGCCGCCAGGACATCACCGCCTTCGTCGACTTTTCAGAGATCGTTACAGAAGGCGAGTCCGTGGGACTCCGGCCCATAGCGCTGATGAGCCAGGCCCGTTTTCTAAGAAGCCTGGGATTCGACCGAATGCTGGAACGCCTGGGACAGCGGCAGCTCGAATCCGTCGAATTCTCCGCGAACCGCGAGGCCATGCTGGAAATCATCAAGCCAGAGGGTCTCGGTGGATTCAAAGTGCTGGTCCAGGAGCGGGACACCGGTGTGGAAGCCGCCGAACAGATCGCGCCTGCTAGCGGCGATGTTGCTGCCCTCGAGGTCCCCCTGTTGGGTCCAGATCACCTGCCTCTGATGGAGGGGCGTTTCCCTCGCACGGCGTGGGAGCTGGAGCATCTGTGGCCACCGGAAGAGGACTGGCCTGGGAAATGAGCGTAGTCGTTCCCGCCCGCCCCGGACCGCATCCGGTCCTTCCTTAAGAAAGAAGGCTCACTAGTGTAGTCGGGATCTGCGGTATGTCCTAGGCGGCCTCGCTATCGTCTCCGTTGTCGGCCTCTTCCGCCGGGTGCGTCGGCTCACACTTTCGCGCCGTGGTGATGAACCCCGTGTGTCCTACCATACGGTGGTTCGGCCGAATGGTGCGGGCACCCACCGTCCATGGCCGCATCAAGACCTCGTGAGTCTCGATCACGTCGAAGGCCTGCTCCTTCAGGGCGAGGGTAAAGTCGCGCACCTGCATCACCGTTGGCAGGAATCCCAGGATTATTCCACCCGGCACCAGCGCCTCCGACGCGTGGGGGACAACGTGCCACGGCTCGGCTAGATCGAGCACGATCCTGTCCAGGTCCCTTTCCTCGAAGCCCTCATACACGTCCCCAAGCTTGACGGTGAGGTTCTGATGCTCCGGGTGCATGGCGCTGATATTGCTCATAGCCCGGTCGATCATGTCGCTACGCACATCGTAGGAAGTGACCGATCCTCGGTCGCCCACGGCGCGCAGCAGAGTGATGGTCACCGCCCCTGAGCCGGTTCCGGCCTCCAGCACCCTGGCTCCGGGAAAGATGTCCCCATAAATGAGGATCGCCCCCAGGTCCTTAGGGTATACGACGGTGGCGATGCGGGGCATGTCCCTCGTAAAGTCCCCCAACGTAGGCTTCAGCGCCAGCAGCCGGTGGCCCTGCGCGGTCTTCACTCTCGACCCCACGTCTCGGCCGATGAGGTCGGTGTGAGGAAAGTTGCCTAGGTGTGAGTGGAAGGCGCCTGAGGACTTAAGTTGGACCAGGTATCTCCGCCCTCGGCGGTCAATTATCAGGGCGAAGTCACCCTCCTTGAAGATGTGTCTGGAGGACATTTCGGGACCGCTTCTAGACACTCAAACGTGGTCGCACAACGGGTCCTACAAACCGCTGACGCGGGCCAGGACATCGGCGACGTCGAGATAGGACGCTGAGCGATAGACCCTTCTGAAGCGCACGATGCCATCCCTGTCGATAATGAACACGGCCCGCTTGGACACGCCGGTTTCCTGGTCAAATATGTCGTAAAGCTGGGCCACCTGACCGTGAGGGTAGAAGTCGGACAGAAGAGGGTAGGGCAGGCTGCCCAGGGAGGTCGCATAGGCGGCCTGTACCGGCTGTGGGTCTGTGCTTATACCCAGGACCTGGGCATCCTTCTCCTTGAACTTCCGGTTCGCCGCTCGGAACAAGGAGACCTGGTCCGTTCAGCCGCTTGTAAACGACGAGATGTGGAACGAAAGGACGACGTTCTTGTCGCCTTGGAATTGGCTGAGGGACACGTCTTTGTTAGTGTGCGAGGGCACCGTGAAGTCGGGCGCCGGTTCTCCTACGTCGACCATAAGATTCCTCCTTCTAAGAGCGCGACGGTAATTTGAGGGGCCGAGGAATTACTCTATCGATGGCGAACCAAGGCCGCTCCCTGCGGCCAAGATACACCACCGGCAGGACACGATGGAACCCTCTTCCGGGCGTTCCGTTACACTCGTTTCCAGCGGAGATCGGGCTGGCGTGCCGCGCGTGCCTCGTCCAACCTGGTGTTGGGTGTGTCGTGTGGTGCCTCGTGAAGCAGTTCGGGACTTTCTCTGGCCTCCTCCGCGATCCTCTTCATCACGGCAATGAAGCCGTCCAGCGTCTCCTTCGACTCGGTCTCCGTGGGCTCGATCATTAGCGCCTCGGCCACGATTAGCGGGAAGTACATGGTGGGAGGGTGGATGCCGTAGTCGATGAGTCGCTTTGCCACATCCAGCGCGCTTACGCCGTGGCCTCGCTGTAGGTTCTTCGCCGAGAAGACCACCTCGTGCATGCAGACCCGGTCGTAGGGCAGGTCGTAATAGCCCTTTAGCTGACTCAGGATGTAGTTGGCGTTGATTACCGCGTCCTCGCTGATCTGCGAGATGCCCTTATCGCCTAGAAGGCTTATGTACGTGTAGGCGCGCACCAGAACCCCGAAATTGCCCTGGTAGGCGCCCAATCTGCCGATAGTCTTAGGAGGTGCTTCGAGGTTGTAATGTTCCCGGCCATCCTCTGACTGCCGCTGCACCACTACGGGGGTGGGGAGGAACGGCTTCAACCTATCTGCCACCATAACCGGCCCCGCCCCGGGCCCTCCTCCGCCGTGGGGGGTGCTGAAGGTCTTGTGCAGGTTAGAGTGCACCACGTCGAATCCCAGGTCCCCCAGCTTGACGCGGCCGAGCAGCGCGTTCAAGTTGGCCCCGTCGCCGTACACGATGCCGCCAGCCTCTCGCACGATGCGGCACACCTCCAGGATGTTGGTATCGAACAGACCCAAGGTGCTGGGGAGGGTCAGCATTATCCCCGCCAGGTCGCGGTCGGCCGCCTCTCTGAGCGCGTCCAAGTCCGCGTTGCCCTGGGCGTCGGATGGAAGCGTAACTACCTCGAACCCAGCCATGTCGGCGGACGCCGGGTTAGTCCCATGAGCGCTGTCAGGGATCAGAACGTTCTTTCGGTGGGAGTCTCCGTTGGCCAGGTGAAAGGCCCTGACCATCAGCATCCCTGTCAGCTCTCCGGCCGCCCCCGCCATCGGAGCCAGGCTGGTCGCGGCCATTCCAGTTATCTCCGCCAGGTAGTCCTGCAACTGGAACATGAGCTTGAGAGCGCCCTGTACCGTGGACGCCGGCTGGAGGGGGTGTATCTGGGACATCCCTGGTACGCTGGCCATCTCGTCGTGCAGCTTGGGATTGTACTTCATGGTACAGCTGCCCAGCGGGTAGTAGTTGGTATCTATTGAGAAGTTGAGCTGGCTGAGCTGTGAGAAGTATCTGACCAGCTCCCCTTCGGTCACCTCCACAAAGTCGAACTCGTGACGCAAAAGCTCCGCCGGCGGCAATACGTGCTTCGGCACATCCAGTGGAGGCAGTGTGGTTCCTATGCGCCCAGGCACACTGCGGTCCATGAGTAGCCTGCGACGACCGTCGTCGATCTCAATCTGTGTGGTTGTCATGACGCTCGTCACGCCGCCTCACCTATCTCGCGCATGGCCACGGCCAGGGCGTCGATCTCCTCGCGCGTATTTACTTCCGTGAAGCAGAGAAGGGTACCGTCCTGGATCGAGGAGCTTACGTCCAGCCCGCCGATGATCCGGTAGTCCAAGAGCATCTCGTTGAGCTCAGTGGGGGGCAGGGGACACTTAACTACGAACTCTCGGAAGAAGGTGCCTTCGATGGGAAGAGAGAACCCGGGGATTTTTGAGATGAGGTCCGCTGCGTAGTGGGCCTTGTGGTAGCAGAGCTCGGCTACTTGCCTGGTCCCCTGTTTGCCCAAGGCCGCCATGTAGGCTGTGGTATTAAGGGCGATGAGAGCGACGCTGGTGCAGATATTCGACGTGGCCCTCTCGCGGCGGATGTGCTGCTCCCTGGCCTGGAGCGTTAACACATACCCCGTGCGCCCTCTGGTATCGACGGTCTTGCCTACGATGCGGCCCGGCATCTGGCGTAAGAAGCGCTCCTTGCAAGCGAAGATGCCGACGTAAGGCCCGCCGTATGAGGGCGGGACGCCTATGGCTTGCCCCTCGGCGGCCACGATGTCGGCGTCGTACTCACCTGGTGGTTTGAACATACCCAGAGACGTGAGGTCTGAGTACACGACCAGCATGGCACCATGCGCATGTGCTCTCTCGGACAGGTCCGCTAGGTCCTCCATGTAGCCGAAGAAGTTGGGCTGCTGCACTATGAGGCAAGCGGTGCCTTCGGTGATGGCGACGTTTTCTCTGGGCACATCTAAAATGTCGAGCCCCGGGGCCTGGGCGTAGGCACGAATCACCTCTTTGTAGGCGGGGGATACCGAATCCAGGACCGCGATACGGTCGGCTTTTGTGAGGCGCGCCGCCATAAGGGATGCCTCGGCCAGCGAGCTGCTGCCGTCGTACATCCCGGCGTTTGCAGCCTCCATTCCCGTCAGCAGGCAGACCAGCGACTGGAACTCGTAGGTGGCCTGCAGCGTACCCTGGGAAATCTCGGGTTGATACGGGGTGTAAGAGGTCATGAATTCGCCGCGGCCGGCTATCTGGCGCACCACGGCGGGAATGTGGTGACGGTAGACGCCGGCTCCCAAAAAGCAGGCGTACTCCCCTGGCACCATATTCTGCCTCGCCATGGCCTCGATGTCGTTTCGAAGCTCGAACTCGGAGCGAGGCGCCGGCAGGTTGAGGGGTGGGTCACGGTATTCGGCGGGAAGGGCATCGAAAAGCTCCGCCACCGAGTCCACGCCGATGGCATCCAGCATCGCGCGCCGGTCTCGATCGGTGTTGGGGACGTATGGAGATACGAAATCGCGGGTTGTCATCGACCGGCTCCCTCTAGTGCTCTTGGGAAGATAGGAAGCTGTCGTACTCCGCGGCCGTCATCAGGCTGTCGAGATCCGACATGTTGCTGACCGTCATTTTGAGGAGCCATCCTGACTCATACGGGCCATCGTTAACCATTTCAGGCTTTTCGATCGCCTGCTCGTTGCGCTCCAGGACGCGCCCGCTGATGGGTGAGTAGATATCGGAGACCGCCTTGACCGACTCAACCTCACCCAGCTTCTCAGATTGGGTCAGCTCAGCCTCCACGTCGGGAAGGTCCAAAAACACCACGTCTCCAAGGCTTTCGGTAGCGTACTCCGTGATGCCGATTATGGCTACACCTTCCGATTCTATCCTCACCCACTCGTGTTCCTTTGAGTATTTCAGATCGGCTGGGTTCATGCGCTTTTTCTCCTCGAGTAGAAGGGGAGGGTGGTCACCTCGGCGTCCACGGGGCGGCCTCTGATGTCCACCTGGAACTTGGAGCCTGACGCCGTGTAGCCGGGGGGAACATAGCCCAAACCTATGTTCCTGTCAAGGGTGGGCGAATAACCGCCGCTGGTTACGTGGCCTAGCTCTTTGGAGCCGTCGGTCAGTGGATGACCGTGCCTGGCAACGCCGCGGCCGATCATATTGAACCCCACCAACCGTCGCTCCGGTCCCGCCTCGCGTACGCGGCGGAGGACCTCGCCCGCGACGTAACCTTCGCGGTCCGGGTCCACGAATCTGTCGAGCCCGGCCTCGTAGGGGTTGATCGAGGCGTCCATATCGTTACCGTGGAGCAACAGCCCTGCCTCCAATCTCAAGACATCCCTTGCTCCCAGTCCGCAAGGTTCCGCTCCCTTCTCAGATAACACGCCCCAAATCTCGGCGGCCTTTTCCTGGGGGAAGATCAGCTCGAACCCGTCCTCGCCGGTGTAGCCTGTGTGCGCCACAAAGGCGTCTGTGCCCGCAACCTGCGTATCGACGGTGGCGAAAAACCTGAGAGACTCCAGCGGCGCGGGAGTGAGGTCATCCAGAATCGATAAGGCCTTTGGGCCCTGAAGCGCCACCATGGAGTACTGGGACGTTATCTCCTCTATGCGGACGTCGGGGGTTTTCGGGGCCCATCTGGATAGCCATTCCAGGGCCGCGGGCGTATTGGCGGCGTTGGGCACCAGAAGGAAGCTCTCCTCCCCACACCGGTAAACGATGCAGTCATCGATGATCCCGCCTTGCTCGTTGCAGATCACCCCGTATCGCGCTCGCGCCACCTTCATCTGGCTGACGGCCGTGCTGAAGATGCGGTCGAGGAAGCCAGGGGCGCCGGGTCCCCGGATGTCCACACGGCCCATGTGGGACACGTCGAAAATGCCCGCCCTCGACCGAACAGACCTGGCCTCATCGAGGATGCTGGCGTACTGGATAGGCATGTCCCATCCGCCGAAAGGCATCATGCGAGCGTCCAATGATAGGTGGACGTGGTGCAGGGCGGTGTGTTTTAGATTTCCTGGGCTCGTCATGTGTTTCTCGCTGCTCATGCGCCTACGGCGTCGCCCAGACGGCAACCACCAGACGGGGCTGAGGAGCCGCGCGCTGCGGTAACACCACGCCAATCGTAATTGCCCGCTGTCGGACTGTCAACGATTCAATCCCTACTCTTGGGGCCTTTAGGTTGTCTGGGAGCCGTTTGGGTTCTTCGTTTGCTCGGGACAAACTCAGGATAGAGGGGAGACCGCATTGTCACTGTGAGCGAGGCCGAGAGTCTCTTCTCGCATGTTTATCGTACTAGTATTTGCAGGCTGCCTTCTCTCCGAGTGCGTCTCGGGAGCATCTAACTGGAGACAGCGTCTGTTGCAGACTACACAGGGTAGAATCTGATATAATTTCATATGGTACTATTGACCTTCTTGGCGAGGAGGAGGAGGGAATCCTCGGCGAGTTAAAACTTTCGGATTGCCCCCATAAAAGGTCATGCGCGGGTTTGCCTGTCGCCTATGTCCTGTAGAGCCGAGCTTGAGGTGTCCGGGGTTCCTGCTTCGTCGTCTTAGAGGCCGAATGAGCGGTTGAGAATGCGTAATAGCTTAATATATCTGCTAATTATCGTCGCGGTGATCGCGATTCTGTTCACCCTTCTGCCCAATTCTCTTGGTGGCTCCGAGGAGATTCCCGTCAGCCAGGTGGTCACCATGGCCTTAAAAGGGGAGCTTGATTCCATTGAGGTGAGGGGTGACAAACTTACGGCAAGGACTATCGGTGGGGATTCCTTCACTTCCCGCAAAGAAGAGGGGGCTAGCATCGTTGAGACCCTTGAAAGGTCGGGGGTGGACCCTGCGTTGAGCAAGGTGAAGGTCATAGTGAAAGGGTCCGGCGGCCTGGGCAGCCTCTTTGGGCTTATCCTGAACTTCTTGCCTCTGATCTTCTTCGGCGCCGTCCTGATCTTCATGATGAGACAGGCGCAGGGCAATACGAGCCAGACCTTCAGTTTCGGTAAGAGCCGTGCCCGCATGCTTATGGGCAATACCCCAGAGATCAGCTTCTCTGACGTGGCGGGGGTGGATGAGGCGAAGGAAGAGCTCGAGGAAGTGGTGGAATTCCTCCAGTACCCCGAGAAGGTCCAGTCCCTGGGAGCCCGGATTCCCAGAGGAGTCCTACTTGTAGGCCCGCCCGGGACGGGTAAGACGCTACTGGCTCGCGCGGTGGCGGGGGAGGCTAGCGTACCCTTCTTCTCCATCAGCGGCAGCGAGTTCGTCGAGATGTTCGTCGGGGTGGGTGCATCTCGGGTAAGGGATCTGTTCGACCAGGCCAAGCGCAACTCGCCGTGCATCGTGTTCGTGGACGAGATCGATGCCGTGGGCCGGCACCGCGGCGCGGGTCTAGGCGGAGGGCATGACGAGCGTGAGCAGACCCTGAATCAGATTCTGGTGGAGATGGACGGCTTCGACACCAGCGTTAACGTTATCGTGATAGCGGCCACCAACCGCCCTGACATCCTCGACCCGGCGCTGTTGCGTCCCGGTCGCTTCGACCGGAGAGTAACGCTGGACAATCCCGACATAAAGGGGCGGACGGAGATACTCAAGGTACACATAAAAGGTAAGCCCATGCCAGGGGACTTTGACCTGGGGAGTGTAGCGAAGCAGACCCCGGGGTTCACCGGGGCCGACCTGGCCAACCTGGTCAACGAGGCCGCGATCCTGGCCGCCCGCCGAGGCAAGACCGAAATCGGCTTCAACGAGTTCGCCGAGTCCATCGACAGGGTTATCGCCGGGCCCGCTCGCAAGAGCAGGGTCATTAGCGAGCGGGAGAAGGAGCTTACCGCGTACCATGAGGCCGGTCATGCACTGGTCGCCCACATGCTTCCCCACGCTGACCCGGTATTCAAGGTGACGATAGTGTCCCGCGGTCAGATGGCCGGATACACTCGCTACCTGCCAGAGGAGGACCGCAACCTCTGGACCAATCTTCAGTTCGAGGATATGCTGGCCGCGGCAATGGGAGGCCGTGCGGCCGAGGAGACGATCTTTAATCAGAGGACTACCGGAGCCAGCAACGACCTCGAGCAGGCGACCAATATCGCGCGGTCTATGATCACCCGGTACGGGATGAGCGAAAAGCTAGGTCCGCGCACGTTTGGAAAGCGAGAGGAGCTCGTTTTCCTTGGTAAGGAGATCTCCGAGCAGCGAGACTACAGCGATAGCGTGGCCCAGATCATCGACGAGGAGGTCCATCGGCTCGTGGAAGGGGCTTACCAGAGAGCGAGAGACATTCTGGTCAAGCACAAATCCAAGCTAGAGGAGCTCGCCAAATATCTCATTAAGAATGAGACCCTAGAGGGTGATGAGCTCCAGAGCATGTTCAAATCGCCGTCGCCCAGTGTTCCCGACGCGGCGCCCGCGGACTAACCTAACCACCAGGGTCAGTTCCCAACTATCTCCTTGAACCGTGTGATCGCTTCAATGTGGTCCGTGGGCGAGGACAGTCCCGCCCCCAGGGTATTGATGTACGCATGGGTGGCCCCCATCTCTCGCCATGCCTCGATGTCCTTGGCCACATCCTCCTCGTCCAAGCCCGCTATGGGGAGGTCTGCGTCGATCCCGATGTCCCTCGGATCACGGCCTGCCTGGATGGCGTAGTTTCTTAGCTTATCGACCATCCCCCGGCTGTTGTCGTTGGGCCTTTCCGTGGGAAACCAGCCGTCCCCCAGCCGCGCCGTCCGCTCCAGGACGCGGTCGACGTCACCACCGAACCACACGGGGATGGGCCGCTGGACCGGCAGGGGGTTGAGTCCGGCATCGGTGATGTGGTGCCACCGTCCGTTGTAAGTGACCAGCTCGTTGGTCCACAGGGCCCGCATCACCTCGATCTGCTCCTCGATGCGGCGCCCTCGGTTGTGGAAGTTCTCCCCCAGAGCCTCGAACTCGACGTCATTCCATCCGTTGGCCACGCCGAGCCTGAGCCGTCCGCCGCTGAGGACGTCGATTTCCGCAGCCTGTTTCGCCACCAGAACCGTCTGCCGCTGGGGCAAAATGACGATTCCTGTGACCAGCTCGATATCGGTCGTTATGCTCGCCAGATAGCCGAACAGCACGAATATCTCGTGGAACATGTCATTTTGGTCGTAGTAGCCGTCCCACCCGGGCCGGCTGGCGCTGTTGGCGCCCAGCACGTGGTCGAAGGCCAGAAGGTGGGAGTAACCTAGCGATTCGGCGGCCTGCACGTAGTCTCTAATGGCCACCGGGTCCGGACCTATCTCCATTTGCGGAAAGACAACGCCTATCTGCATTCTGCCATCCTTTCGGGAAGCTCTCCGGGCCGTCGGATCAGCGGTGTGTCAGCTACCGGCTACGTCCTTAAACCGTGTGATCGCGTCGATGTGATCTGTGGGGGTGGACAGTCCGGCACCCATGGTGTTGACGGACACGTGGGTGGTCCCCATCTCTCTCCAGGCCTCAATATCCCTGGCCCATTCTTCTTCGCTTCGATCCGCTATCATTATCCCGCCATCGATGCCTAGACTGGCGAGGTCTCGTCCGGCCTGCTGGGCGTAATACCGCAGCTTCTCGACGATCTGCCTCGCATCTTCTCCGGGGTAGTCCGTTCCGAGCCAGCCGTCGCCGAGTCGGACCGTTCTCTCCAGCGCTCGGTCCAGAAACCCGCCCAGCCAGACTGGAATTGGGCGCTGGACCGGCAGGGGGTTGAGTCCGGCGTCGGTAATCTTGTGCCACCGCCCTTCGTACGTGACCAGCTCGTTGGTCCACAGGGCCCGCATCACCTCGATCTGCTCCTCAGACCTGCGTCCTCGGTTATGGAAGTCCTGGCCTAGGGCCTCATACTCGATGTCGTTCCATCCGGTGCCCACGCCCAGCCTTAAGCGCCCGCCGCTGAGCACGTCTACCTCCGCCGCCTGTTTCGCCACCAGCGCCGTCTGCCTCTGGGATACGATGAGGATGCCCAAGACCAGCTCGAGCTTGGTGGTTGCAGCCGCCAGGTAGCCAAACAGCACCAAGGGCTCGTGGAACATGTGGGTATAGTTGTAGTCGCCGCTCCAGCCTGGCCGGCTGGCGGGGTTGGCGCCGATCACGTGGTCGTAGGTCTGTAAGTGGGAGTAGCCCAACGCCTCTGCGGCCTGCGCATAGTCTCTGATGGCGATGGGGTCTGTGCCTATTTCGGTTTGCGGGAAGATAACGCCGATTTGCACTCAGCTACTCCGTCAAGCAAGTGGCGGATCAAATACGTTCTCTCAGTAGGGTACTCAAGTTAAGGACAAGTTTATACCATACCTAATAAGGCCGGTAGCGGTTGGCGATGGGCATGCGCCGGTCCCTGCCGAAGTTACGGGGCGTGATCTTGATCCCGGGCGGGGCCTGGCGGCGCTTGTACTCATTGCGGTCCACCATACCCGCGGCGCGTTTGACGACCTCCTCGTCAAATCCCATCGCCACGATCTCTTTGACGCTCTTGTCCTCCTCTACGTATGCCTTGAGTATGGGGTCGAGGACCTCGTAAGGCGGCAACGAGTCCTCATCCTTCTGGTCGGGCCTCAGCTCCGCGCTCGGCGCCTTCTCGATGACACTGCGGGGGATGACGGCCTTTGGGCCCAATGAGTTCCGGTACTCCGCCAGCTCGTAGACCATCGTCTTCGGCACGTCCTTGATGACCGCGAATCCGCCGGACATGTCTCCATACAGCGTGGCGTATCCGGTTGCCATCTCGCTCTTATTGCCCGTGGCGAGCACCAGCCAGCCGAACTTGTTGGATACGGCCATGATCAGGTTTCCTCGAATACGCGACTGGATATTCTCCTCCGCGACCCCGGACTCGGTGCCCTCGAACTGAGAGGAGAGGCTGTCGAGGTAAGCGGAAAAGGCGTCCTCGATGGGGACCGTCCAAAGCTCCATGCCCAGGTTGTCCGCCACTTCCCTGGCGTCCAGAAGGCTGCCCTCGGAGGAGAACCGGGACGGCATGGCGATGCCCAGGACGTTTTGTCCACCGAGTGCATCGGCGGCCACGGCCGCGACGAGGCTGGAGTCGATGCCGCCCGAAAGGGCGAGGATCACCTTGTCGAAGCCGCTCTTGCCCACGTAGTCGCGCGTTCCCACCACCAATGCTGTGTACACTTCGCCCGCGCCGCTGTAGATGCTCAACCGTCGCTTGGGGATTGGGGGCCTCTCGGAGTTTGAGGAGTAAGAGGAAACCGAGACTACCTTCGAATCGCCTATCTGTTGGGCGGCGATCGGTCTCTCCTTACGTCGCTGTGCCACCGGGGGTCTGGAGCGGGTGTCCCGCTCCACCTCCAGGTCCTCGACTATCAGTTCTTCCTCGAACTGGCTTCCTTGGGCGACGACCTCTCCGGCGGGATTCAGGACCATGCTCCCCCCGTCGAACACCAGCTCGTCCTGACCGCCCACCAGGTTGACGTATGCCACGAAGAGATCGTTTCCAGACGCGCGAGTCGCCAGCATTCTCTGCCGTTCGCCGCGTTTACCCGTATGATACGGCGAGCCGTTGATGTTGGCGATGACCTCGGCGCCCGCCGCCCGCTGGACCACAGCCGGTCCAGTCGCGGACCAGATGTCCTCGCAGATGTTGACGCCGACAGGCGTGCCGTTCAGCACGAACACGGGGCACTCGGCGCCCGACGTGAAGTACCGCTCCTCGTCGAATACGCCGTAGTTCGGCAGGCGTATCTTGTGGTAAACGCCCACCAGTTCTCCATCGTACGCTACGGCCGCGGCGTTGTAGGTGTGTGAGTCGGCGTCGGCGAACCCCACGATCACCCCGATGCCTTTGGAAGCCTTGACGACTTCCTGCATCCGGTCCATGTTTTCGCGTAGGAACTGGGGCTTGAACAGGAGGTCTTCAGGCGGGTAGCCGGTGATGGCCAGCTCGGGGAAGGTAATGAGGTCGGCCTGGAGGGAACGTGCGTCGTCGATGTATTCCAGTATCTTCCTGGTGTTGCCCTCAAGGTCTCCGACGGTGACATTGAGCTGGGCCATCGCCAGTCTTAAGGTGCGCATCGACACTGGGTTCCGCTCACCGAGTGGGTTGAGCCAAGTATAACATAGGCGGCCTACCAGGGCCGTGGACACCTGGGTGGGAGGGATTTCATTCGTCGCCGTGCTGGCCTTTCGGCCACACTAATACGCCGTCAGTCGTGAAGGGACCGCCTAGGCCGTCATCTGAGAGACAGGCTCTAAGACCTGTTTGCCACGAACTGGTTGATCCGCTCCAGGGCCTTCTCGATGTTCTCTGCCGAGTTGGCGAACGAGAAACGCACGTAGCCACGGCCGAACTCCCCGAACGCCTCGCCCGCGAGGGATGCGACCCCCGCCTGCTGCAGGAGATCATCGGCGAACTCACGGCTGGTCATACCCGTTTCCTCGATGTTAGGGAAGACGTAGAAGGCTCCTCCCGGCATCTGGCAGCGTATTCCACCGATGCTGTTTAGCCCGTTTACGATAAGGTCGCGCCGCTTCTTGAACTCCGCGACTATCTGGTGAGCGTCCTCCTGCGGGCCGTTCAGCGCTTCCAGGCAGGCCATCTGGGTGAAGCTGGCGGTACAGGAAGCGCTGTTGGTGATCAGGCGGCTGATGGGCTCCACGAGCTCCTGGGGCATCACACCGTAACCCGCGCGCCAGCCGGTCATGGCGTACGTCTTGGAGAAGCCGTCCAGGATAATAGTCCGCTCGGCAAGACCCGGAAACTGGGTGATGCTCTCATGCTGCCCCTCGTATAGAAAACGGCTGTAAATCTCGTCCGACAGGACAACGACGTCGTTCTTGTGCGCGAGCTCCGCCAGCGCCTCGAGGGAGTCTAGTCCCATTATGCTTCCGCAGGGGTTGTGGGGCGAGTTTACAATCATCAGCTTGGTCTTGGGCGATACCTGGCTGGTGACCTCCTCGATGTCTACGCCGAAGTCCTTGGACTCGTAGAGCTTCATGGGAACAGGCACTCCCCCCACGAATCGGATCATCGACTCGTAGATCGGAAAACCGGGGTTGGGGTAGAGCACCTCGTCGCCCTCGTCTACCAGGGCGAGGATGGCGAAGAACATGATCGGCTTGCCCCCTGGCGTGATGACCACGTTGTCGCCCGACACCGATATATTCCTCGTACGGGCGACCTCCTGGGCGATGCGATTACGGACCTCGGGATAACCCGGCGAGGGGTTGTAGTGGGTGTAGCCGTTGCTCAGCGCATCCTTGGCCGCCTGTATGATATTGTTGGGGGTGTCGAAATCGGGCTCGCCGATCTCCAAATGGACCACGTCCATACCCTGTGCCTCCAGGGCCTTAGCCTTGACCAGGACTTCGAAGGCCGTCTCCGTTCCCAGGCGACTCATACGCTCAGCCAACTTCATTGCTCGCTCCCCTGGAAGGTATTTCAAAAGGCTCGGTGGCCGGTGGGTAGTATACACTGACGTGCCGGCTTTCGGAACAGATGGTGGATGGGTTCCGCCTCGGCGCGCCTTACACCGGGTGATGTGTGATAAAATCGCACTCAGGGGAAATCTCGGGTTTCTTCGGAGAACCGGTTTATGAAAGTCTTTCTCGGCGTCCCGCGGGGCTTCTGCGCGGGGGTAGTAAGGGCGATAGATGTCGTCGAACTGGCGCTGAAGAAGTTCGGCGCACCGATCTATGTAAAACATCAGATCGTCCACAACCCTTATGTCGTGAAGTCGCTTGAGGACAAGGGCGCCATCACCGTGGAGGATGTGGAGGAGGTGCCTGAAGGCTCAACCGTGGTCTTTTCGGCGCACGGCTCGCCTCCCGAAGACTTTAGGAAGGCGGAGAACAGAGGCCTGCGCGTAATAGACGCCACCTGTCCGCTGGTGACCAAGGTACACAACGAGGCAAAAAAGTACGCCAAGGATGGGCGGAACCTAGTCCTGGTGGGCCACCGTGGACACCAGGAGGTAAAAGGTTCCATGGGGCAAGCACCCATGTTCCTGGTGGATGACAGGGCGTCGAAGGAGCTGCCCGATTGGGAGCCCGACACCCCGATCGCCGTACTGACGCAGACGACTCTTTCGGTGGACGATACCCAGGACTCGATCGATCAGCTCCGCGAGCGCTTCGGCAATGTCGTCGTGCGCAACGACCTTTGCTATGCGACCACGAATCGCCAGGCCGCCGTAAAGGAGTTGTGCCGGTGGGTCGACCTGGTCCTTGTCATCGGCGCCCCCAACAGCTCCAACTGCATGCGTCTGCGTGATGTTGCGGAGGCCAGCGGCGCGACCGCCTATCTCATTAACGGGCCCGAGGAGATGGAGCCCCGATGGCTTGACGGCCTGGAAGCGGTCGGCATCACCTCTGGCGCGTCCACGCCCGAGCTGCTGGTTCAGGACGTAATTCGGGCCGTCGGGGCCGACGAAGTGGTTGCCATAGAAGGGATCAATGAAGACGTCAGCTTTGTGCTCCCTGTGGAGCTGAGGTAGCTGATCACTTGATCTTTTGTGGTGGGACCGTGTGGAGGCATCCGGCCACACACCTTTGGATGGACGATCTAAGTCTCGACCGTGTGACATGCGCTACGACGTTATAGTTGTTGGAGCTGGCCCCGCAGGAAGCACCGCGGCCCGAGAGTGTGCCGACCGCGGGCTGGACGTGTTGCTGCTCGACAAGGCGGAGTTCCCCAGAGACAAGCCCTGCGGGGGAGCTGTCACCATCAATGCGGCACGTCTGCTGCCGTTTGACCTTGGGCCGGTGGTGGAGCGAGAGGTGTCGAGCATGTGTATAAGTTTGCGCCGGGGGCAGGAATTCACGCGATACTCGCCAGAGCACTTGGTGTTGCTCACGCAACGCTCACGCCTGGATACTTTCCTTGTGGAGCGTGCTATCGAGTCCGCTGTTACCTTTCGCCAGCGTGCGCCCGTCCGGGAGGTCCTGCGGTACCCGTCACACGTGGTCGTCCGGGCGGGACGTGAATCGTTCGAGGGGAGTACCCTTGTGGCCGCTGATGGAGCCAATGGGATGACCGCTAAGTTGTCTGGCTTGACGATGAACATTTGCCATGGAATCGCTCTTGAGGGGAACATTACGCCGCCCAATGGCTTTCCCGAGAAGTGGGAACAGGCCATCGGCCTAGACCTGGGAGACCTTCCCGGCGGGTACGGCTGGATATTCCCCAAAGGGGACCATCTCAATATCGGAATCGGCGGTTGGCGATACGTGGCGCCCAAGCTCCGTGAACGCCTGGACGGGTTGGTTGACTCCTACGGCTACGATCCGAAGGGCCTGTGGGGCCTGCGGGGTTACCACCTGCCGATTCGATATCAGGACTCGGCGTTCGTTGACGGCAACGTACTGGTCGTTGGTGATGCTGCCGGCCTGATCGACCCGATGACAGGCGAGGGTATCACCATGGCTTTCAAGAGTGGACGTATAGCCGCTGAGCACCTGGCTGACTATCTATCCAACGGGGCTAGGGACCTTCAGGGGTATGCCCGCGGCCTTGAACGAGAAGTACTGCCCGACCTCGCGGTCTCACGTAAGCTTCATGATCTGTTTCACCTTAGTCCGGGCCTGTTCATCGGGATCGAACGAAGAACTTCGATCCTATGGAAAGGCGTCCGCAACCTCCTGCTCGGCACACAGACGTACTGGGGAATCAGAGGAAGGTTTGGGTTGATCTGGACGGTCGTGGAGTTCGTCTCCGATCTAGTGCGGACCACGCCGAGCCTACAGCGTAAGGCCGGCCTGCGAGACCCGGCCCCGCCGGAGCGGTTCTTCCTCGGGAGTACCCGGCATAGGTGAGAGGCGCCTCCACGGTCGCGTTTCCCGGCGTCGGCCCAACATCTGGTGCATCATACCCGCCTCAAGGCCCCATTGCTCCTCGACATCCCTCTTAGCGGGATTCAAGCTGTTTACCCTCAAGGGTCGTTTCGATATTCATTTTGGCATCGGGCTAGGGTGCTCATCTCCAGACAGACAGGGATTTTGCTATAGCCCGTGGAGAGTTCTTAGATGGAAGTAGTTTTGCGCAGCCTTGTGGAAGGCGCGCGCGAGGCGTCCGGCACAGTCATCGTCGTTGATGTATTCAGGTGCTTTACTACCGCGGCCGTGGCCTTTGCCCGTGGCGCCGACAAGATTGTCATGGTGGCCGAGGTGGACGAGGCGCTGGAGCTCCGCCGGCGGGGTGTTGGTGAGCTGTGCATGGGCGAGGTGGGCGGAATGCGGCCGGAAGGGTTTGACTACGGCAACTCACCGACCGAGCTTTCACACGCCGATGTCGAGGGCAAGACGCTAATACAGTCGACGCGCGCGGGAACCGTGGGGATTACCGCCGTCCGCAACGCCGACCGGATTTACGGAGCCGCTCTGGTGATTGCCGAGGCCACAGCACGGGCGGTGGAGCGCCGCAACCCTGAGCTGGTAACTATCGTAGCGATGGGGGCCGAGGGAAAGGTGCGCTCAGACGAAGACGAGCAATGCGCCCTCTACTTGAAGAACATCTTGCGAGGACGGCGGCCAGACCGCGACGCGGTGCGCAAGCTGGTGCTTGTAGGGGAGGAGTCTCAGAAGTACGGTGATCCGGCACGGCCCCACTTTCCGCCGAGCGACAGGGAGATGGCTCTCCAGATCGACAGTATGCCCTTCGCAGTGGCCATATCCTGCGAAGATGGATTTCTGGTCGCCAGGCGGGAGCCAATCGGATAGACTTGATGTCGAGGGGTCAGAGCTAGGGCTCCGGCTCGGGTCGGCGTCTTGACCTGCTAATCATCGGCCAGACTAACGCGCCCGCCAGGACCAGCAGGCCGACGATCAATAGATTGCGGCTCGAAGCGACGATGCCCGATGCGAATCTGTCGGCCACGGACTCCGTCACGTCCGCCACTTTGTCGATGAGCAGCTTCTTAGTGTCCTGGAACTCGGGATCGAAGTCGATGTTGTCGTTGAGTTCCTCGCGGGCATCCTCAATAGCGTCATCGGCGAACGCGCCGTAAACCGGGCCGGAACCTATCAGGATCAGCACCGACGAAATCGACAGGAGTATGGAGGCCCAAATGGTGCGGCCTCGCCAGCCCCTGCCGCCCAGAAACCCGATTATCACCAGCAGCAGGACCGCGGGTGCGTAAACCACCCAACGGAACGTGCGAGCGCGGTCGAAATACCCTCGTCCTCGTTCCAAGTCTCCTGATTTGCGAACCTCGATGACATCCCCTCCACCATCCGATTTACGAAACGCGGGGATATCCTCTCTCAGGTCCCCGTCCGTGTAAGTCCATCCGTTGGCGAGGAACGCCCGGACATCATCGAGGATTTCCACGTTATCCTCTCCGTCCAGGCCCCGAAGGTCTTCGCGGAGGTCCTGGTCGGTGTAGGTCCAGCCGTCCCTGAGCAGCTCTCTGACGTCGTCGATCCTATCGATATTGTCCACGGCACCGCTCACCACGAGCGTTTCCCGCAGGTCGTCGCTGGTGAAGCTGATGCGGCTGGGGATCAATCCATGGATGATATGGTCCACGTCCGTGCCAACTCGAAACATGAGCTCGCTAAGGACACGGTCTCGGTCGATGATTGAAGGGACGCAAAGCGGAAGCCCGAGTACGCGAATTTGCTCCTGGAAAGCGGACAGGTCACTCAGGGTGAGATCGGCGCCGCACTCTGGCAGCGCGCTGACGGCCTCCTCGAACCCGGTGGCTACCAGGTCCGCTATGAGCCTGCTGGCCAGTGTCCTGTTTTCTTCCAGGGAGATGTCGATGGTGAAGCTCTCCACCTTGCCGGTCAGGTATGGGCCGGCATTGTCGATGATTCCCTCGGCTTGCTCCTGCACCCACTCGACGGGCGCCACCTCCCGCAAGGCCGACACAAGGTCCTCTTCCCTTACGGAGATGCCCGACGGCAGGTCGACCGCCCCACCGACCACCTCAAAGAGCACAGGCCCTACTACTTCGTCGTACAACAGGTCGTAGGCATTGGTCTCTCTGAGGAGGGCCTTGATTTCCTCCAGGGCGATCTCCACGCGATCGGCGAGCTGTACGGAGATCTCCATGGAGTCCTGCCTCCCCACCATGTAGGCTGTCCCTTCGTCTAAGGCGCTCTCCACTTGTTCCCGCACCCATTCGGGTGGAGCAACTATTCTCGCGGACGACACCAGACGCTCAATGGATACCTCCACGCCCAGCGGGAGACTTTCGGTCACAGCCTCGTCGATGAACGGAGTTACGACCTCCTCGTACAGGATGTTGTAGGCGTCGGCCTTCAGTAGAAGCGCCTTTATCTCATCCACCAGTATCTCCGCCCGGTCGCCGGCGCGCACGTTGAACTGGAACTCGTCCCGCTCTGCGGTCAAGAACCGTCCGAGTTGGTCGGATGCCTGTTCCGCTAGCTCTTGCAACCATTCGGGGGGTATGGCGCGGTTTATTGAGGCGACGATCTCCTCTGTGGTGAGCCGCGATTCGACGATGGGGTTGATGTCCAAGTCCTCGAATACGCCCTCGCCGGGTCTCACCTTACGCGCGTCGTCGATGGCCGACGTCAGGAGGTCCACGAGGACGAACTCATAGGCGTCGGCTTTATCCAGCTCTTCGGTGTAGAAGTCGGGATCCAGAAACGTGTTGTTAGCTTCCAAGATGGCCAGCGCCGCGAATAGCAGCACGAAGAAGACCAGGCCCAGCGGGATAGTAATTAGCCTGCGAATCCAGATCATGGTTTCTACTTTAGCCCAGAGGCCGAGGTTAGGCAACGATGATCCCACAGGCGATGAATGGGCGCCACATCAATCGCATGCTCAAGTTGAGCCACGGCGGCGGACCCATGACCGGGAGTCGGGTGTAATGATAAGGGTCGTGAGGCTGCTGAATGGGGGGTCGTAGACAACACCCAAGCATGGTTCTGGTGGGACGGCCCCAGAGCCAGGTTAACGGATAAGGGAGGTTGCCGATCGGAGTGCGGTTGGAGGACTACACAGGCTTACTGAGCTGCTCCTCCTCCCATTCGTTGTCCACGTCCCCGGCGTAGAACCTTTCGGGGTGCTCGACCGACATCATCTGCACGCGGATGATGTAGTTGTCGGGGTCCAGCTTGACGCCCTTGCGCCACTCGGCCATGGCCTCATCCAACTTGCCGGCCCGATAGAGATCGAGTCCCTTCTGGTAGAAGGTATTCGACTGGGAGTGGTTGGGTCCCAGGTCCGTACTCTCTTGGCCGTTGGTCCCGTCCAGGCTGCCGCCGGTGGCCCAGTTCTCCACAACCGCCTTGGTGTCGGCGTTCCAGACCTCGAACGAGGCCAGCTCCTTGTACTGAACGGTCCCGCGCTCGTCGATCAGAAAGCCGTTGGGTACGGCCTTGAAGCCATAAAGCCGGCCCAGCAGGTTCTCCTCGTCTACGACGGTGGTGAAGGTGACTCCAGCCCTCTCAACGTATGGCCGTGCTCTGTCGGCGCCCTGGGCGTCTACGGCCACCGAGAGGACCTCAACGCCGCTGTCCTTGTGCTTCTCGTAAAACTGCTGCCATACAGGCAGCTGCTCGCGGCAGCTTCACCAGGAGGCCCATGTAAAGAGGACCACTCTCTTGCCCCGGTAGTCCGAGAGGCTCACCCGGTCTCCGTTGAGAGAGGGAAGGGTGAAGTCGGGGGCCTCGTCGCCTACGTTTACAACGCCCGATATAAGTGTCGTTATTTCATACCTCGCTTGCGGTCCAGATTCCGGTCCGACCGGAGCCAACGGCCCCGGCTAGAAGCTTCAACCGACCCCGTGAAAGCCGACGGTGACCTGGTCTCCCTCGACCATGACCGGCGTAATCCTCTCGCCGTCGGTCAGCTTCTCAACCGTGGCCCATTCTTCGGGATTGAGGGAGAGGTCGATGGCGTCGTACTCCGTTTCCGCCTCATCCAACTCACCTTGAAGAGCAGCAGAGTACGAGCAGTCCGGGTGGGTATATACGACAATCCTGTTGGCCATCCATACCCCTAGTTATGGGATTGACCGGAAATCCTCAGAATGATTAAAGACTGACTCTTATTCTAAATGATCTGGACCATCCCCTGCAAAGAGACCCTAGTGGAGTGAGGTATCTGGAGGCGGTTGATTGGTGGAGATAGGGGGACTCGAACCCCCAACCTCGGCATTGCGAACGCCGCGCTCTCCCAGTTGAGCTATATCCCCACGTCAGGAGCTTAACCCGATTATATAGACGCCGCTGATTTTGTGTCAATTTGTCGAACGGCGTCTTGTTCGGATAAAAGCTGCGCGGGCAACGCCTTCGTTGTGGTCCACCCTCCCGATCGTGACGATGCGGGCGAATGGCGTGGGTGACCGGATGTGATGTACACTCGATACCGGGTCCAGAACCGGTGTGGTCCGAGGCCGATCCGGCGCCGTGGGGCCACAGAGGAAAATGCCGTCGATGCCGAAATACCGCCACCTGATCAGTACCGCGCAGCTAGACAGGGCCTGGATGGAATCGGAGCTGTTCCCAAGATGTCAGCGGCTTCAGGAGGCCAAGAAGCTGGAGCCTGTCCTGAGTGGGCGGGCGCTGTACTGCCTCTTCTATGAACCCAGCTTCCTAACGCGGACCTCTTTCGAGCGCGCCATCGGGCTTCTCGGTGGCGAAGCATATCACACGGAGGATGCGTCCCAGTTCTTCCCGGTAACGACGCCCAACTACGTCGACAACATCATCTCTATCCTGGCCAGCCTCCATATCGACCTGGTTGTGCTCCGCAGCAGCGACCACGGCGTAATCCAGACGGCCGAGAAGGCCGACGCGCTTCCGGTCATCAACGGAGGCAGTCTGGACGATCATCCAACGCAGGCCTTGGCGGATATTTACACCCTTCAGCGGGAGCTGGGTGGGGTGGATGCGATCCGGATTGCCATCGTTGGACGGCTTGAACACCGCAACGTCAGCGCTTTGCTGAAGGCGCTGACCATGTTCAAAAACGTCAAGGTGCTCCTGGTCCCGTTCAGCGGCCAGGTGGACCCGGATGTGGCGAACTACTGCGAGGGCAGGGGCTTAGAGTTGGTCGTCGCCGAGGCCGTAGACGCTCTGGCGGACGTCGATGCCATATACCTCAACAGCCCACGCACGTTGGCCCACGTTCAGCTGCTGAAGTCCCGGAACGCGTTTAACCTGCGGATCGACGAGGAGTTCATGTCAGCCCTCAAGCCTCACTGCGTCATCCTGGACCCGATGCAGAGGAGCGGAGACTTCGACGTGGATGTGCGGGACGATCGTCTGGCATTCTATCGCCAGGCGGAGAACGCTTTGTATGTCAGAATGGCGGTGCTGAACCAGATGCTGGCGGGTTAGACCTGACGCTGCGGTTTCACCGAAGGGCTTGGTCCTACCCTGGTGCCAAGGTGGCCCGCGATGCTCAAGAGGCCCTGACACCCGCCATACGTGCCAGGAACGGTACTACCGCTGGACTGAGCGACCTAAGTACCGGTCCAAGCATCTTGTGGCGTACAGCCTTGAGAATGAAGGCGCTGTGCCAGTCGAAAGAGAAGTCCTGGGCGTTAACTAGCTCCTCTTGTACCTCTTCAGTGAGGAACGCGCTGAGAAGGCGTTCGATCTGCTGGTCTCCTAGCACTTCGTAGAGTCTGCGGGCGTAGTAGCCTATCCAAAGCTCTTTACCTATCGCCGCCTTCCACTGTGACTCATACCGTTTGAGCTGTCTGGCCGACAGGTCGTCCGAGCGCAACGCCTCGCCCGCACTTTCCGCCGCAATTTCCCCTGAGATGAGGGCATAGTAGATGCCTCCGCCCGTGGTGGGCTTGACGAACCCCGCTGCATCGCCAACCACCAGGACTCTGTCTCCGTAGGTCTTTGGGAGGGGCTTTAGTGGAATGCCCCACTGCTTTGGCTTCTCCACCAGGTCCCGTACCTTGCCTTTCGATTGAAGCGTACGCTGGAAGCTGTCAATGTGGCCGTGGCCGTTGAGCTTTTGTCGTGTAACCAGTCCCATTAGAGCGCGCGAATCCGGCAGCGGCACAAGCCAGCCGAAGGAGCCCGGAGAAATCGACTGTCCTAGGTACACTTCCGTGTCGACCAGCTCGTGAGCGGCGACCATGGCTTGAGATCCCATCATGAAATCGAGGTTGCCGCGGTTTCGGAGTCCTACCATTCGGACTAGAGGGGAGCCGAACCCGGAGGCCAGTATTACCATTCTCGCCTTGAGTGACTGGTGGCCGTCTTCGCCCGAGCAACGCACCTCCACATCGGTGCCCGATAAGCTGATGCTGGTGACACGGACGCCAAGTCGGTAGTCCGCTCCGGCGTCTAGGGCCTGGTTCGCCAGCGACTCCACAAATGCAACCCGATTGATGATATAGGCCTGGGGCTGCCCCTTGGCGATTTTGAAGCTCTTTCCAAATGGCGACACAAGGGTGGCGGAGCTGGCCGGCGCCAGGATATCCCTTTGATCGGGGGGGAAACGCTCGAAGCACTCTCTGCCTATTATGCCGGTGCACAGTTTGTCCCCGACTTTTCTCCGAGAGTCCAAGACCGTGACGCTGTGTCCAAGGCTCGATAGTCTGTGGGCGGCCATGTTGCCCGCTGGCCCGGCTCCTATTACGATGACGTCATGCAAGTGGAAGGCCTCCTGCTGATATGCAACTCGATGTTCGGGGCCTTAGCCTAAAGGCTGGCCGACACTTAGGAATTTGACTACTTCTGGCATTTTCTCAAACTTTTGCAATATTATCCTAACATTCCTGCGGTGGCAACTACCCTGACGACAACCTCGGAACGTTTATGTGAGTTAAAGGAGGCTAAGCTGAGATGGGGGAAGAGGCGCTCTTCCAAACGCGCGTCCGTGAGGTCGTAACCTGCTTTTTTCGCCACAGGGAGCGCATCCTTGCTCTCAAGCGGAGCGGGAAGGTGCGCGCCCACCGCGGAAAGTGGGCGGGCGTCAGCGGGACTGTTGAGGCTTCCACCCCATTGCAGCAGGCTTACAAGGAGATACTGGAGGAGACGGGCCTAGCGCCATCTCAGGTCCGGTTCCTCCGACAAGGTGGACCTATGGAAATCTCCGATCCGGAGAACCAGGTGGTCTAGCGGGTGCACCCCTTTCTGTTCGAGGTCGAAGACCCCTCGAGCATCCGTCTGGACTGGGAGCATGTGTGCAGCAGGTGGATCGATCCGTCCGAGTTGGAAGACCTGGATACAGTCCCCAAACTGAAGGAGACGTGGGAACTGCTTTGGAAAGCATAGACGGCCGTATAGACGCGATAGCACGCGACCGGCGGCATGGGTCGACCTTTCTCACCATGGAGGCGGTGCGCACCCTGGCTGCGGCCACGTATGCCAGTCCCGACGAGGCCAACTGGGTGGGGTATCTCGGAGAGGTCGCTGGGCGGCTGGCCGATGCCAAGCCCGCGATGGCCGCGATCCGGAATGCGACCGGCCGGCTGCTGCACGAGCTGGTGCAGATTGGGCCGAAGGATGGCGGTCGAGGTGCCAGTGACCGTGCTGAAAGGCTGCTGTCGGAGTTGGGAGCGGCCGCGGAGCAGGCTGCCGACAATGCGGCGAGCCTGGTGCCCGAGAGTGCCACACTGCTCACTTGCAGCTATAGCTCGGCGGTAACACGCGTATGTCTGCGCGTGTGCGAGACCGCGGGCACTCTACGGGTTTTGGTCTTCGATGTGGTCGCCCGGCCCGAATCACCGGGCGGTCGGCTCGCTCTGGAGCTTGCCGAATCCGGGATTGCGACGGAGGTGGTTGCACTTTCCGACCTGGAGGAGGCCATCCGTAGTGCGGACCTGGCTCTGGTGGGGGCCGACGCCGTAACTCCCCTGCACATCGTCAACGGCGCGCCGAGCCTCAAACTCGCCCGGGCGACCCGTGAACGTGCGCCGATACACGTCGTGTGTGAGACGGTGAAGTTCGCCTCGGACGTGTCCACGGAGCCTGGCTACGACAGGGTCCCTTTGACGCTGGTCTCTTCGATAATCACCGAGCTCGGAGGCATCTCGTCCGATCAGGTGGCGGAGCGTGCCGATCTTACGTGGAGGTAAGATAAATTTGACCGAGTCAGATGGGTCTGATCCGGCCTTGGGTCGGCGGGTCTCGGTCTGGAGGAAACGAGTTGGCTAGAAAGAGAGTCGATCTGGATCGATGGCCTTCCAAAGGTAACCGCCGCCGGTTGGAGGAGGAATGGCTGGCGGTACTGGAGAGGGATGGTCTGATACCGCATCTCATGGAGGTGCCTTTGGAGGCCCCGCGCGAGCTTCATCAGGCCATAGATGAGTTTAACGGCGGACGCTTCTGGGACTGCCATGAGACTCTGGAGGATGTCTGGCGAGGCACCTCGTACCCGCTTCGCTTCTTCTACCACTCCGTTATCAAGGTAGCCGTGGGTTTCCATCACATGGGCCGCCACAACCGTAACGGGGCGCGGGCAAAACTCTCGGACGGCGTCCGCCTGCTCAGGCTGCTCCAGCCACAGTTCCTGGGCGTTCGGACTGACTCGCTATTACAAGATGCCGCGCAGTGGCTGGTCCGGGTGGATGGCGTCACTCGCGTTGACTGGGATGAGTTAGACGCACTGCCTCGCCCCAAAATCCGCAGGACACCGGCGGGCGCTTTTAGCTAACGGGGGGTTCCGGCAGACCCTGGAAGATTTCGTCGGTCTTGGCTGCCATTACGAAGTCGTTGCGGTGCAGGCCCTTGATCTTATGGGTCCACCACTCGACCTTCACCCGGCCCCACTCTACGGTCATCCGAGGGTGATGGCCCTCCTCTTCGGCAGCTTCTCCAACCTGCATCGCGAAGCCAATAGCTTGCGCGAAGTTCCGTAATCGGAAGCTGCGCTCAAGACGCTTGATGCCGCCGGTCTCGGAGAGCTCCCACTCATGGACGATCGGGTGGAGCTCAGCCATCTCTTCCGATGTTACCTGAGGGGAGTCGGCCCGACAGGCTACACACCTTTCCTTTGCCAACGTCATCGTCGCGTCCTCTGAGGCTCGGGTTGAAATAGGCCGGCGTTTTTAGTAAGGCGCCATACCACTTTGCGGAGTTCGGCCACGGCCTCAGCAAGGTGGAGGACCGCCTGATTTTCTCCTCAATGCTAACACACTCGCGTGACGGTGCCCTTGGGCAAACGCCGCGGGTGACCCGTTGAACCGGACCGCTAGATGGGCCTTTCCGGTTGCCTTTCTGTGGGCCTCTGGGAGACATATAACCCGCAGTTTGATGACTGGTATATAGCGGTGGAATGGTTGAGGTGCCCCTACACCTTAATGCGGGCTAGCACCGTACTGTGCTCTCCACTGTGCCGAGATACTGGATGCGAAGGTCTACGTGGGAGGTAACTGCACAGGTGAAATCATTGGTCAAGGCCCATTGGATTGGATGGCTAACGGCAGGACTTGCCGGTTTGCTTGGGGTGCTGATTCTTCTGGCGATCGGATGTGATATCGCGGAGCGTGCGGTGAAGGCGGAGGCCGTTGTTCAGCCGTCCGCGTCGGCCTTTCAGAGGATAAGTCTGGGCGATATCGAACCGGACGAGCCCACAAAGAAGGTTAAGAGGTTTACGCCCCTGGCCCAGTATCTGGCCGACAACCTCCATGAGCACGGCATACTCGAGGGAGAGGTGGTGATCGCCCGCGACTTTGAGGAGATGGCTCGCTTTCTCACGGAGGGGATAGTCGATGTGTATTTCGACAGTGCCTTTCCAACGATGAACGTGCAGCAGTTGGCGGACACCGAGATCGTCCTGCGCCGCTGGAAAGACGAGGCTCCCGCCTACTGGAGCGTCTATATCGCCCGGCAGGATGCCGGTATCAACGGAGTCGAAGATTTTATCGGGAAGGTTCTTGCCTTCGAAAAACCTCATTCCACCTCTGGGTTCGTGTTACCTGGGGGCACCCTAGTGCAACGCGGGTTCACCCTGAAACAGGTTTCCAGCGCCGATGAAGCCATTCCCCCGCATGAGATCGGCTACCTGTTCTCGAGGGACGAGGAGAACTCGATCGAAATGGTGTTGCAGGGTGTAGTGGCCGGCGCGGGCTTATCGAACCAGGACTACGAGGAGCTTCCGGACGAGATCAAGGGTGAGCTAGTCGTCTTCGATCGGACCATCGAGGTCCCAAGGCAGCTTGTGTCGGTACGCCCGGGGCTGCAGCGTGAGTTGGTAGATGAGATTGTCGGGTTGCTGACAGGTCTAAACGAGACCGATGAGGGGCGTCAGGTTTTGGAAGCCCTGAAAAAGACCACCAAGTTTGATGCGTTGCCAGCCGACGCTCATCAGTCCTTGGGCGAGCTCAAACATCTCATCGATCTACTGATCCCGTGAGAGGTTTGTCCGGCGTGAGCATCCTCCGTGTCAGACCCCGCATCAGGCTGGGGATGTTCACCGTTCTCATGATGGGCATGGTGATGCTTGTCGCGTCGCTAATGGCCGTCACGACGATGCTCGATATTCGACGCGTCCATTCGTTCTCGAAGGACCAGCTTGAGGAGCGAGGCTTCCTGCTGGCCAATGCCTTGAACGACGTGCTTGCCGACGCCCTGTACTTTCTGGACATAGACAAGCTGAACGACCTGGCGGAGCTAATCAGGGGCCAGCCCGATGTTGTCGATGTGCAGGTCTTCGAGCCGAGTGGAGACCTCATCGTGGACCCTAGCGTGCATTACTACGCCGTGGGCAAAGTGCGCCATGAATTCGCGCTGGAGTCGGTCGGCTCCAGACGGATGATCAGCCGGCTGGAGGGCCGAATCATGCACGTGACGGCGCCCATCACGTCCGGCGACGATGTGATCGGTGGCATCCACTTTACGTTGGCCAACGACCGTACCGAGGCCGCGACAAGAAGAATCACGGTCGAGAAGCTCTGGCAGTCGGCGGTCCTGCTGGTTGTGGCCGTGGCGGCCTCTTATGTGATGGCGCGGCGCTTTGTACGGCCAATCACACAGCTCGCACTGTCCACTGAGGCGATCGCCATGGGCGAGTTCCGAGTTCCCATAGCCTACCGTAGAGATGATGAGATCGGAGACCTGACGGTGGCCTTGGCCGAGATGTCCCGCGAGCTTGGGGAGTCCAGAGTCGAGCTGGAGAGTCGGGCTACCGAGTTGAGTGGTGCCAACGAGCAGTTGTTACGGGAGATGTCTGAGCGGAAGGAGCTGGAGGCGCAGCTCCTTCAATCTCAGAAAATGGAGGCGGTTGGCAGGCTCGCGGGTGGGGTGGCACACGATTTCAACAACCTGTTGACGGCCATCCTAGGCTACGCTCAGTTGGGTGCCAAGGAAGCTGCCGCTGACGGCAGGCTCGGTGTGGCCCTCCAAGAAATCACGCGTGCAGGTGAGCGGGCCGCCGACCTCACAAGGCAGCTGCTTGCTTTTTCTCGCCGGCAGATCATAGAGCCGCAGATTGTGGACCTGAACGACCTGATCCTCAAGTTGGACGGCATGCTACGGCGCTTGATCGGCGAGAATATAGAGTTGATCACGGTGCCGGGGGCGGATATGCCGGTGGTAAAGGTGGACCCGGGCCAGGTAGAACAGGTGATAGTCAACCTGGCTGTAAACGCCAGGGACGCCATGCCCCAAGGCGGCGCCCTTACCATCGAAACGGCGCGTGTGACCCTCGGCGAGTCTTACGCTTCCCAAAATCCTGAGGCCCTCCCCGGTGAATACGTCGTTATAGCCGTGAGTGACAACGGCGTCGGGATAGCGTCGGACATTAAGGCCCGGATATTCGAGCCATTTTTCACAACGAAGGAGCGTGGTAAAGGTACGGGGCTCGGTCTGTCAACCTGCTACGGTATCGTGAAGCAGAACGGAGGCCATATCTCTGTCTATAGTGAGCCGGGCCAAGGGGCCACTTTCAAGGTTTATCTGCCCTCCATCGGCGAGCGACCATCATTGGACCAGGCTCTGAGCGAGGAAGACGACTTGCTTACCGGAAGCGAGACGGTCTTGCTCGTAGAGGATGAGCCATCGGTGCGCCAACTCGCCACATCCGCCCTCCGCACCTATGGATACAGCGTGCTGGAGGCCGCCGACGGTCAACAGGCCCTAAAGCTGGCCAAAGCTCGGACTGGCACCGACATACATCTTCTGGTTACCGACGTGGTCATGCCTGCCATGGGTGGCAGAGAGCTTGTCGATGGTCTGGTGGCCATTCACCCTGAGACCAAGGTCCTCTACATGTCCGGCTACACCGATGACGCCATAGTTCACCATGGGGTTCTCGAGGAAGGAACGGAGTTCCTTCAGAAGCCGTTTACCCCGGTGACCTTGGGGCGCAGGGTACGAGAGATTCTTGACGATACACGACGCGGTAGCGCCTCACAAGGCCCTCTATCTCCCTGATTGGGTCACCCCATACGGCTTGTGGCTGCACCCTGCGGAGAGGCGTATCCCACCACCCTCTGTCTCACAGCACTCAGAGGGCTTTTCTCCCCGGAGACATCGTCCCATCAAAAATTCTCTGTTTCAGTGCGGGGACGGCGACGCGCTCTGCTATAATCGCAACAGCGCCCATCGCTTGGGCAATAGGCTGGTCACTTGCGGTTTCCGAATCTCGCTCAAGCCCCACACTTTGCCTCATTCCATTACGTGGACTACCGGAGGACGTGGACCGCCAACATGCTCTCCGGCGCCGCGACGTGGACGCTGATCGTCGCGGCCTCCTGGCTGACGCTGGAGAAGTCCGACTCCTCTGGCTGGGTGGGAGTAATCTTCTTCGCCTGGATGATCCCCTTCTTGCTGGTCTCTCCCATTGGAGGCCTCATGGCGGACCTTATCGACCGCCGCAGGCTGGCCATGGCCATGTTCGCTTTTAGTGGGATGGCGGGCGCTGCGCTCGCGGTCTTGACGATAACCGACGCGGTCCAGCTGTGGCACATAGCGGCGTTGGCCTTCATCGTTGGCTCGTCCGAGGCGATTCAGGAACCCACCACCCAGGCCCTCATACCCAACCAGGTACCCGGTAAACACCTGCTTAACGCCGTCACCCTGAACGCAGCAACCTCGCATGGGGCCCGGTTCTTCGGCCTGGCTGTGGCGGCCCCACTGCTGGCGATTGACTTCGTCGGGATCGAGGGCGTCCTGGTTTTGAGCGCCTCGTTTAACATGTTGGCCGTGTTACAGATGACCCGCGTCGGTACGGTGTCGCGAGGGGAGACCCAGCGAGAGCAAGGGCTTGTTCGCAGCATGGTGGAAGGCCTGGTCTTCATTTACACAAACCAAACCATTGCCCTTTTTATCCTTCTCATTTTCTTTCACTGTTCCCTAGTAATGTCCTTTGACTCCATCCTACCCATATTCTCCCGCGAAGAGCTGGGCGCCACGGATGGGTCGGTGCTTGGCTACATTGTGATGGCCTTTGGCGTTGGCGCCCTGGTTGGGACGTTCTTGCTAGCGGGTGTGGACACCGAGAAGATCAAGGGCCGGGTCCTCCTTTTGACCGGGCTTGCCAGCGGCTTAACGCCCATGATCATGGCGGCCTCCGGAGTGATCCCTCTGGCCGTCGTCGTGGGCGCGGCTATGGGCGGCACCCAGGCGACGTTCATGGCCCTCACCAATACCTATGTACAATCCCTGGCGCCTGACAGGCTACGGGGGCGCATCATGAGCCTGTACTCACTGCACGCCGGGGGCATAATGGCCTTCGCCACTCTGGGCTACGGCTTCATCGCCGACGCCTTCTCCACGCCGCCTATCTTCTTTGTCGGCGGGCTGCTCTTTGTCGTTGTAATGCTCGGCCTCGGAGCTCGCCAGCCTATTCTCCGGCAGGTCTACCGCACGGGCGAGGTGGCGGTGGCGAGCCCGTAGGTGGCTTCGTTGCCATACGCCGACTTGACCGCGAATTAGCTGTAGTTAGTGTGAACGGTCATTGGGAGTGCTATGCGCTGAGGTGGCCAGACTGCTAATGCCCTGGTCCCAATGGCGCTTCGCAGTAAGATGCTACTAATCGAACCGATTGCGGTCTTATCGAGGTGTAGTAGTCCGTGAATATAAGAAAGGCTGTGGTCCCGGCCGCGGGTTTTGGGACTCGATTCTTGCCGGCCACTAGGACGGTGCCGAAGGTCATGCTCCCGGCGCTCGACACCCCCGCCCTCCACCTTGTTGTTGAGGAGGCTGTTCAGGCCGGCATCGAGCAGGTGGCCGTGGTCATCTCTCAGCAGCAGGACGCCATCGGCAACTACTTCGGGCGGCTTTCCGATTTGGAGCGGGCGCTTCAAAAAAGAGGTGATTCCGCCCTGCTGGAGCGCATGACCGCCATTTCCGAGATGGTGGAGGTCAGGGTAGTGTACCAGCCTCAGCAGCTTGGGCTGGGCCACGCGGTACTTATGACAAAGGAGTTTGTGGACGGCGAACCCTTCGCCGTATTGCTCCCCGATGATCTTATCTGGAGCGATGCTCCCACCATAGGCCGTATGATCGAGGTTTTCAATCGGTATGAGGGGAGTGTAATCGCCGTCGAAGAGGTGGAGGATGAGAGGGTTCCCAGTCTGGGTATCATCGATCCAAAGCCGATCGACGAGAGGGTGTCGCAGGTCTTTGGAATGGTGGAGAAACCGAGCCTGGATGAGGCCCCCTCCAATCTTGCCATCATAGGCCGCTATGTCCTCGCTGCGGATGTCTTCGATGCGATTGAACGGGTTAAGCCCGGCGCAGTTGGGGAGATCCAGCTTACCGACGCCATCGCCGGGTTGCTCTCCGCCCACAGAGTCTATGCGTACCACTTTCCAGGCGTCCATATCGACGTGGGGACGCCGTTGGGACTGCTCAAGGCCTCCATCTATGCCGCGCTGGGTAGGGAAGACCTGGCCCCTGACCTTAGGAGTTGGCTCACTGACCATCTAGACCGGGGAGACACCTGAACTGGGCGTCTTTTCTCTCGGCAAAGAAACTAGAGTCGGTCCTGGACTCCTTAAAGGAGGATGGGATTCAGAGAATTTTTCTAACGGAATACAACGAGGATGGAAAAGGCGGTCGTCAGCCAGAGGATGATGGACGCGATGAGAGGGATGTCGGTGATCAGTATATCCTCGGGATTTTCTCCGAGCCTCCGGGAGTGCACCAGGAACATGTACCTGAAAAGGCCGTACACCACAAAGGGGATGGTGAACATCATCGCGTGGTTGTCTGGCAGATTGTCGGCGGTGAAGGCGTACAGGATGTATGCGATTAACGTGGCCGTCGCCACGACCGCGATCAACTGGTTCAGCAGAGTGGCCGTGTACTGTTCCAGGGTATCGCGTTGCTGGCCGGCATGTTCACCTGCCTGGGACAGTTCGCTCCTGCGCTTCGTCAGTGCTATAAAGAGCGCCCCGAGACCCGTACAGGTGTAAAGCCACGGCGATATTGGGACCGCGATGACCGCGGCTCCAGCCACCGCCCGCAGAACGAAACCGGCGCTAATCGAGAACACGTCGAGTAGCAATAGCCTCTTCAGAAGCAGCGTGTACGCGCCCATCGTGCCCAGGTAGATCGAACATACCACGCCGAACGCCGGTTCCAGGGCGAAGGACAGGGACAACGCCGTGATTATCAGGACCGTCGCGGTGGTCCATGCTAAGGGAATGGGAAGCTGGCCAGAGGCTATTGGGCGATATCTCTTCTTAGGGTGTCGGCGGTCCTCCTCCACATCGGAGATATCGTTAACCAGGTAGACGGCGCCCGATATAGCGGAGAATAGTACGAAGGCCGCTGTGGTCTTTCCCAGAAACGAAGTGATGTCGCCGGCATCGCCCAGTCTCCACGCTTCGTCAATGGTGAAAAACAGGGCGAAGTAGATGATGAGGTTCTTGGTCCACTGCTTCGGGCGAGTGGAGATGATTAGAGCCCTGGTCGTGGCCAGATGCCCGACCGAGCCCACGCGGTCCTTCGAATACTCCATGTTTTGATGATACGTACGGCTGTGTAGGCCGTCAACGGCCATCCACCAGACGAGTCCACCGGAATCTGGTTGACCGAGGCCAACGGCGCGGCCTCCGGTGGCTGTTCCAGAGAATGCCAGTGACTTTTCGCAGCGGCTGTGGACTGACCCTGTCACGGCGGTTGCGTACTGATTCGATCTGTTGACAACACCTATCGGCTCAACTACCATGGATTGGCGGTCTCATGTGATGACTGCTAGGGATACTCTGAACAAGTCCGTGGATTATGGTGGCATAGTACCATGACAAGTGGAGACGAACTGACTAAGGACGGGAGCAAGAGTAGATGAACCAGCCGACATTTGCGGACCTGGAGTACGAGTGTAAGAAGCGCAAGACTCGGCGGGAGCTGTTTCTGGAGCGCATGGACGGTCTGATACCGTGGGGACAGTTGGAGAGTCGCATTCGACCATACTATCCCGAGGCTGGCCGAGGCCGGCATCCGTATGAGCTGTCGGCGATGCTTCGCATACACTGCGTGCAGCTGTTCTACAACCTGAGCGACCCTGGGATGGAAGACATGCTATACGAGGTCGAGTCGGTGAGGCGATTCGTGGGCCTGAGGCTGTCGGGCCCTCTGCCTGACGAGACGACGATCCTGAACTTCCGCCACTTGCTGGAGGAGCACGATCTTGGCGAAGGTCTGTTCAAGACCATCAACGTCCACCTGGAGACTCAGGGGCTTCGTCTTCGGGAGGGGACTATAGTGGACGCGAGCATCATCGAGGCGCCGTCGTCGACTAAGAACCGTGCCCGGGAGCGTGACCCAGAGATGCACCAGACCAAGAAGGGCAACAAGTGGAGCTTCGGTATGAAGGTGCACATCGGGGCGGACGAAGAGACAGGGGTGGTGCATAGTGTAGCTATGACATCAGCGAACGTGCATGACGTGACCGAAACTCACCGGTTACTACACGGTGGAGAGACGCGGGTGTGGGGCGATGCGGGGTATCAGGGAGTCGATAAGCGGGAGGAGAACCGAGAGTTGGATGTGGAGTGGCGCGTGGCGATGAAGCCCGGTCGGCGTCGGCAGCTAGCACCTGAAAGCGAGGAGGCGTTGGCGGAGAAGCGCAAGGCGTCGGTCAGGGCGAAGGTGGAGCATCCGTTCCTGTATGTGAAGCGTCACTTTGGCTACGCCAAGGTGCGGTATCGTGGACTGGCCAAGAACACGCAACAGCTGGCGTTGCTGCTGGGGTTTGCCAACTTGATGACAGCCGAGCGCCACTTGGCGGTGTGACGAGAGAGAAGTGCGCCCAAATCAGGTTGATAGCGGCGACACGCCCCCGGCAGAGCCCGCTTTCGAAGCCCAAACAGACCCGATTTAGGGCTGCAACAGCCTGATGGGCCATCGCAAAGAATTGAACATCTTCGAACTACCCCTGCAATCAATTCAATCCAGCATATGAAGGGTTATTCAGAGGTTCCCTAGTTTTTGCGTGAAACCGCATTTTCGTCTTTGTACGGGAGGTGTCCAAGAATGGCCTCATATAAACCGTTGGGGAACCGTATCGTCGTTGAGCCCACCGATAGCGATGAGCAAATGAGTTCCGGTGGCATTTACATCCCCGACACCGCTAAAGAGAAACCCCAAGAGGGGAAAGTAGTGGCCGTTGGCCCCGGCAGAGTTTCAGACAGCGGCGAGCGGATTGCCATGGAGCTCAAGGTGGGCGATACCATAGTCTATTCCAAGTATTCGGGGACGGAGTACAAGGATGGGGGCAAGGAGTACTTGGTCCTGCGGGAAGACGACGTCCTGTTCAAGAAGTAGGTGCCTGGACACGCCCGGGTGCTCATACACACGAGGAATTCTAATAGGAGCTTGTGAATAGTGGCTAAGCAGTTGATTTTCAGTGAGGACGCTAGGGCCGCGATGAAGCGCGGCATCGACATGATGGCGGACACCGTCGGGGTCACGCTGGGTCCCAAGGGCCGAAATGTGGTGCTGGACAAGAAATTCGGGCCTCCCCAGGTGTGCAGCGACGGAGTCACTATCGCCAAGGAGATCGAGCTGGAGGAGCCCTTCGAGAATATGGGAGCCCAGCTCTTGAAGGAGGCTGCCAGCAAGACCAACGACGTTGCCGGTGATGGGACGACCACGGCGACTGTGCTGGCCCAGGCCATCATCCACGAGGGGTTCAAGAACATCGCGGCCGGTGCCAATCCCATGGCCCTTAAGCGTGGGATCGAGAAGGGCGTAGAGGTCGTCAGAAAATCCATCGAGAAAATGTCCACCCAGGTTGCGGGGAGGGACCAGATCGCCCAGGTAGCATCTCTATCGGCTCATGACGAGGAGATGGGGGGGATCATAGCCGAAGTCATGGAGAAGGTTGGCAAGGATGGGGTGATTACCGTTGAGGAGTCCAAAGGCATCAGCTACGAGCAGGAGTTCGTGGAGGGGATGCAGATAGACCGGGGCTACATATCGCCTTACTTCATCACCAACCAGGAGCGCATGGAGGCGGTGGTGGAGGACCCGTATATCCTCATTACCGACAAGAAAGTTTCGGCGGTCAACGACTTGCTGCCCACATTGGAGAAGATCCTGCAAGCCGGCAAGAGCGTGGTGGTTGTGGGGGAGGACTTGGAGGGTGAAGCCCTTGCCACGCTGGTGGTCAACAAGCTTCGTGGCACACTCAGCGTCACCGCCGTGAAGGCGCCGGGGTTCGGTGACCGTCGCAAGGCGATGCTTGAGGACATAGCCATCCTGACCGGCGGCAACGTGATCAGTGAAGATGTGGGGCGAAAGCTCGATTCCGCCTCTCTGGATGATATGGGTCGGGCGCGCCGGGTGGTATCGACCAAAGACGATACCACCTTTGTCGATGGCGCCGGATCCGAGGAGGCGATTCAGGGCCGGATCAACCAGATCAAGGCCCAAATCGAGGACACGACCTCCGATTTCGACCGTGAGAAGCTCCAGGAGCGCCTGGCCAAGCTCTCGGGCGGCGTGGCCATCATCAAGGTTGGTGCGGCCACCGAGGTGGAATTGAAAGAGAAGAAGCAGAGAATGGAGGACGCGCTGTCCGCTACCCGGGCCGCCGTGGAGGAGGGCATCGTTCCCGGTGGAGGGATCGCTCTCATCCGCTCAAGGACCGCCCTGGACTCCGTGAAGAAACTGCCGGAGGACGAGGCGACCGGTGTTAGCGTGCTCAGACGTGCCCTGGAGGAGCCCCTCAAACTCATCGCGGAGAACACCGGCGTGTCCGGTGAGGTCATCCTGGCCGAAAGCGAGAAAGGTGAGGGCGACTGGGGTTATGACGCCGAGGTCGGCGAGTTTACCCAGCTGATGGAACAGGGGATAATGGACCCGACTAAGGTGACGAAGGCGGCCGTTGACAACGCGGCCAGTGTCGCCGCCATGGTCCTGACTACCGAGTCCCTGATAACGGATATCAAGGAAAAGGAGCCGGCCATGCCGGCTGCGCCTCCCATGGACTACTAGGGCAAAGACCCCACGCTGTTTCTTAAGAGAGCCCCGGCTTGGCCGGGGCTCTCTTCTTTCCCCGCACTGGTCGTGAATTCGAAAGCGTCCGCCAACAGGGTGATCCGATGCGGGCAAGAGGCGGTTTAGAATACCGTATAGGCTGTGGCTAGGTGTGTATAATGGAGTACCCTAGAATCCCTTCGCGCCCGACGCCATGACCTTCTTCCACATCCCACCGATCTCTGTGAGTCCTTCAGGCGTGTTGTGGCGCGCAGCGGCAGGTTTGGGCCTGATTGGCCTCGTCATCGCGTCCTGGGGCGTAGTCGCTTATGTCTTACCTTTGGCTACCGGTGCGGAGGCGACCCTCTCCCAGCTCCGCCAGCTATCGGCAGGTGAGCTTGTTGCGGGCCGTGGCGAGAAACTCCAGGAACTGCGGAACAGTGTCGGTCTCCTAAGGACTGATGTGAGTCCCGCCGCTCGAACGATGCGGTGGGTAGGGAGCTTTTCTCCCGCACTGTCGTGGGTCCCGATAGCTCCTCAAGAGGTTGCGGCCTGGGCAGGGCAGACCGATCGAGTACGTAGGGACACAGAGGCGGCCTGGAGCCTGCTCAACGTCTCTGAGGAGATTCTTGACGTATTTGACAGCGCTCAGACCTCGTTCATCGTTCCAGGTTCTCAGGCATCTCCTGCGGCCTTGAAGTCTCAGGTTGAGGGCATGGTCCCCATCTTCGCTTCCGCCGCGGAGTTGGGCACGGACGCCGCCGGCATCGACGGGCTGTATGGTGTTGGTCTCGAGTTTCCCTTTGTTCGCAAGGCGATGACGTCGGTATCTGAGGTCGAAGGCCGGTTGGTCGCGGCCTCTCAGATCGGCGAGCAGGTCTCCATCCTTCTGGGACAGCTTCTGGAAATCGCCGATCGGGCCCAGCCTTTAATCGGCCAGCTTGCAGTTGATGGTTATAGTGCGGAGCCGTGGTCAAGCGACGGACTGAGAGGTGACCTGGCCGACATCAGCTTCTACACAAACACAGCTATCCACCGGGCCGACGGCGTGGCTGACCTGATATCCTCCACAGGAGAAGCCTCGACCCTCTTGCCGAAGATCGAGGCCCTCCAGCAGTTTCTTGACGCGCTTGTCCTGGTTAACCGGGCAAATAGCCTGGGTCTCCTGGCCCTTGATCCGGCGCTGGACGGCGTCCGAGGCTCGGGCGCTGGGCTGCTGGGAGGGGATGGGCTACTCCTGAGGGTCTTCGATGCCCTTAACGCCCGCGGGAGCGACGTCGACGAGGCGATATCTTATCTCCACAAGGCGGAGGAAGCGCTGAACGAGCTCGGGTCTGAGGCCCTATTGGGTCCAGGACCCTCTACGCTCGCAAGGTACGTATCCAAACTTCGTGGAGGGCTTCAACTAATTCGTGGGCTGGCTCCGGTGGGGGACAAGCTACTAGGAGCTGACGAGATCCAACGTTACCTGGTGCTGGGGCAGTCGTCGGATGAGCTTCGGGCAACAGGCGGCTTCGTGTCGTCCGTGTGGGTGGTGACGGTGGAGGGTGGAGAGCTGCAAGATATCGAGTATCATGACGCCGTGCGCGTCGACGACTGGGAGCGCTTGGTGCTGTATCCGAAAGCCCCCGGTGGGCTTGAGGAGCACATGAATGCGTGGGTATGGCTCTTTAGGGACGTATCATGGGACCCCGATTTCCCGACCACGGCACGTACGGCCGAGAACATGTACAGGCTGGGCCAAAGGCGTGAGGTCGATGGGGTCATAGCCATCAACCAATGGTCGCTGTTACGTCTTGTCGAAGCGCTGGGAAGCATACCCGCCCCAGTGGACGGCGAGCCGATAACTCCGAGGAATCTCCTGTCGGTCTTGGAGAAGGGTACCGACCGGTATGGGCGGGCATACATGGACGTGGCGCTCCAGGGGGTTCTCGATGCCCTAAGCCAGGACATGCCCCTGTCTAAGCTGGTGGGCCTCGCCTCCGGAATGTACGATACACT
>CBDFLT010000008.1:0-305886 GCA_965249225.1 Dehalococcoidia bacterium
ACACCATCATCGAGGACGTCACGGTCGATGACGTGACCGAAAAGACGGCGATGCTCTCCCTGGTCGGGCCCAATGCGGGAAGCGTGCTCGGCGGCAAAGCGGGCCAGGACGTCTCGTCCCTAGGTCTCCACGAGTCCGCGGGCGTGAACCTTGGAGGCGTCGAGGCCACGGTCATCCGGACGGACTTCCTCGGGCTGCGCGCCTACGACGTGGTGGTCCCGGCGGACAGCGGCCAGGGCCTATGGACGGATCTGGTCCAGGCCGGGGCCCGCCCCACGAGCGCGGAGGCTATGGAGGCCGTCCGCGTGGAGCAGGGGGTCCCCGCCTATGGCAGCGAGCTCGGCGAGGACTACAACCCTCTGGAGGCCAACCTAATCGAGTACGTCAGCTTCAGCAAGGGGTGCTACGTCGGCCAAGAGGTTGTGGCGCGCCTGAACACATACGACAAGGTCCAGAAGAGGCTGGTAGGCCTGCTCTGGGACCTCCAAAGCGTACTCACTCCCCAGCGCGAGACTAATGAACGAGGGCAAGCAGGTGGGCGTGGTCACGTCCGTCGCGCGATCGCAGCACCTCGGGCGAGGTATAGGCCTCGGGTACGTGAGGAAGGCCTACGTTGAGCCGGGGACAGAGCTGGTAGCCGAGTTGGACGAGGGATATCTCACGGTTGAAGTCGCCGAGTTGCCGCTCAGGCCCGCCTTGGTCCCGTCGCCAGCCTAAGCCTGTACATTCCCGAGATCGCCTCTCAGGGACGCCCCGCCGTCCACGATGATCACCTGACCCCGTATCATATCGGCCTCGCCGGTGCACAGGAAGGCGACCACCCTGGCTATGTCCTCGCCCTCCAGCATGCGCCCCACCGGGTTCCGCTTGCCTGCGGCCAGCATCGCCTCACGGTTGGGGAAGTGGTCCAGCGCCTCGGTGTTCACGTACCCGCCCGAGACGGCGTTGACCGAGATGCCCCTTGGCGCCAGCTCGACCGCAAGGTAGCGGGTGACGGCCTCGAGCGCCGCTTTGGACGTGCCTACCGAGAAGTAGCCTGGCAGAACGCGCTGGGAGCCGAGGCTCGTGATGTTGACGATGCTCCCGCCCCCGGTCATCAGCCGCGACGCCTCGATGGCGCACAGCCACGGCGCCCTGGCGTTGATGTTCATGGTCCAGTCCCAGTGCTTCTCCTCTAGCTGGGCCGCCGGACGCTGCACCCCTGACGCGGCGTTGTTTACGAGGATGTCCAGCCTGGGGTAGACCGCTCCGACCTCGGCGAAGAGCTTCTTGATCTTCTCGGAGTCACCGAGGTGGGCTCGGACGCGAAGGCAGCGAACGCCGAGAGATTCGATCTCCCTCTGCGTCTCGGCGGCGGCCTGATAGCTGCGAAAGTAGTTGAAGGCGATGTCGGCCCCTCGCCGCGCGAGCTCCAGGGCGATAGCCTTGCCTATGCCGCGAGAGCCCCCGGTAATGAGGGCCACTTTGCCTTTGAATGTCATGGATAGACTACCCTTGGAGGTCGTCGCGGGCGTTGGCCTGGCGGTCGGGGGGTGTGGGGGTCATCTTTCGCCGAGCTTCGCGCCAGGTGCGGAGGGCGTCTGCGGGGCACGCGCCACGATTGAAATCCCCCCTAACCCCCCTTTTTCAAAGGGGGGAACCGGGCCCGCCCCTCCTCCGAAAGGAGGCACCGATTGCTAAATTCCATCAAAGAGGGGGAACGGCCCCAAGCCCCACCGCTCCGAAAGGGGCATCAAGTAGTGGAACTCCGTTACACGGCCATGCCGCCGTCGACGCTGATGACCTGCCCGGTGATGTAGCTGGCCTTCTCGTCGGCCAGGAAGGCCACCAGGTGTGCTACGTCCTCGACGTCCCCGAAGTGGCCCTGAGGGATGACGCTCAGCCAACGCTCTCTCTGCTCTTCGGTGAGAACGGCGGTTGTTTCGGTCTCGAAGTAACCGGGCGCTACGGCGTTGACGGTGATGTTTCTCGTGGCGACCTCTTTGGCCAGCGCCTTGGTGAAGCCGATGATGGCGGCCTTCGATGCAGTGTAGTTGGCCTGGGCCGGGTTTCCCCTCAACCCCACGACCGAGCCTATGTTGATTATCCGTCCCCATCGCTTCCGCAGCATGCTCCTCAACACAGCGCGAGAGCAGTAGAAGGTGCCGTTGAGGTTGATATCGATCACCCTGTGCCACGCCTCATCAGACATCCTGACCAGGAGCTGGTCCTGGATAATGCCAGCGTTGTTCACCAGGATGTCGACCTGCCCCCATTCCTCGCCTACCTTCTTGACCATGTCGGTAACCTGCTCAAGGTTGGAGACATCGGCCTTGACGGCGAACGCCTCTACGCCGCCCCGGGTTATAGAATCGGTGACCTCCGCCGCCGCCTCAGCGGATGAGTTGTAGTTGACGGCAACCCTGACACCCATCTCGCCCAGGCCCAGAGCGATGGCCCGTCCGATGCCCTTGGAGGCCCCGGTAACCAGGGCGGCCTTACCCTCTATCGCTGACTTAGACAATGTTTATTCCGGTTATCGTGCGTGCCTCGGCTGTCACTCGCCGGCCCTGTCTCTCATCGCGGCGAGCTCCTGGTTCAGTCCGGTCACGAAACCGACGTCAACCGCCCGCTTGGCCGTTCCTATGGCGCGCCGTACCGAGTCGGCCTTGCCCCGGCCATGTCCCACGACGCTGACGCCGTTTACTCCCAGCAGCGGGCCGCCGCCGAGGGTCTCCACGAGGTTACTGATCTCGTATAGCTCACTCGCCAGACTCTCCACGTCGTCGTCCGGGAGCTTCCCTTTCAAGCGTTCTCGAACGTGGTCCGCCGTGGCGCTTCCGAGTGCCTCTGTGAGCTTCATCACGATATTGCCGACGAAACCGTCACAAACGGCCACCTCGGCCTTGCCATGGGGGAGATCGTTAGCCTCCAGGTTGCCGATGAAATTGAGGCCGCTATTCGCGATGAGCTCCGTGGCCTCCCTGACCTGGCGGTTACCCTTGCCCGCCTCGGCGCCGACGCTGAGCAGAGCAACCCGGGGGCGCTCGATTCCCCAGAACTGCCTGGCGAAGACGTGTCCGATAACAGCGAAGCTGAGGAGCTGGGCGGGCCGGCAGTCCACGTTTGTACCGAGGTCTATCACCGCGGTGCGAGGGGCCAGGCCAATGATGGGCCCGCCCAGCGCCGGCCGGTCGATCCCCTCGATGACACCCAGGACCACCGCCGCTGCCGCCATCGCTGCCCCGGTAGACCCCATCGTTACCGAGGCGTCGGCCAGACCCTTCTTGACCATCCCGGTGGACACCAGGATGGACGCACGCGGCTTCTGGCGAAGAGCCATGGCGGGCTGGTCGCCCTCAAGGATTACGCCTTCGGACGGCACGGCCGTAACGGGCAAGTCGCCGAGGTCGTGCTTCGCCATCTCCGCCTGGAGCGCATCGGGATCGCCGACCAGGCTAACGTGGACACCGCCCGATCGGGCGGCCTGGACGGCCCCCGCCACGGGCTCGCCGGGGGCGTTATCGCCACCCATAACGTCAACGGCAACTCGGATAGGCCTGTCTGTCGCGGTCAAGGGGTACTCCCTCTCGCTCGCGCTATCCTATTTTTCCGCAGGGACCAACACGGTGGCCTCGCCGGTAATGGCGGCCTCTCCATCCTGTTTCCGCACCCCCACGGAGCAGACGAATTCACGCCCGTCCTCTTGCTGGCGGACCCTCTTCACGGCGCCGAAGGCGGCCACGGTCTCACCCGAGAGCACCGGTGCCCTGAAGCGCAATTTGAGGCGTCCCCCCTCGAGCCAGGCCTCGCTGAAGGCCGCCGTCATCACCTCCGAGATAGCCGCCGCTACCATCATTCCGTGAGCGATGGTGGTACCGAACTGAGACCGGGCCCCGACCTCACGGTTGACGTGGATCGGATTGAAGTCTCCGGAGGCCTTTGCGTATCTTTCGATGCGGTCCTGGCTGACCACCTTCTCTACGGTTGGCAGCTTGTCGCCCTCAATCATCTGTTGTATTGGCATGACCGGCGGCCTCTAGGCGGGCATCAGCAGCGTGCTCTTGCCGCGCATGACCTGCCGGCCCTCGCCGTTCTGCGTCGACAGCGCCACCACGAAGAACCTTCGCCCGCCGCGCACCGAGTTCTGGAGCACGGTCGCTCTGCATTCCAAACGCTCGCCAATGCGGACGGCGCCGACAAACTCCAGGTCCTGCCCCACGTGCAGGGTGCCGGGGGGTACCGCGAGGGCATCCATCACGCCACGAAGTCCCAGAGCGGCCACCGCCATCGGCGGCGCCAAGCCGGGCCCATCGCCCTGGCGCAAAGGCCCGGACCGGTCATCCACGGCATCGACGTATCCGGCCACCGTTTCGCCGTCCAGCCGGTAGGTATGATCCGAGATTATCTGGCCAGGCTCCAGAGCGGAGTGGTCTACGGGCGAATTCGTCATACGGGAGTGTCAGACTCCGGGGACGATTATATATGGAAGGAGCTCGTTTTAGGAAGGGCCGTGCCGACGCCGTGCAGTCCTCCGAGGCAGGTGAAAGCTTCTCCGACGCTCAGAACGGACCTCCCTGGGCACCGAGGGGGTAGCAGGCGGGCGGGTACACGATACGTAGGGTCCGGATGCCATCGGAGCGTGCGGCTGCTAAGAACGTTCGGATGCGGCAACCGACCACGGCAGCGGGGGTCAGGTGAGGTCGCTGGACCCGCCGCGCTGCATCTCGGCCTCCTCGAGCAGCCTGTCCAGGAGTATGAAGGACTCCTCTTTGCTGAAGTCCAGCGCCGAGATGGACAACGCCCTGAAGAGGACGCCGGTGGACACCCTCGCAGAGATGGACTCACCGAGAGGAGGGATCTTCGCCCCAAGGGCTTTGGCCATGTAGGCCCCCGCCGCCATCCCCTCTTTGGTGAGATAGCACTCCACGAGCGTGCGGCCCTGGTACAGGAGCTTGAGGCCGTCCTCGTCCTGCCGCAGCTCCAGCGACAGGTGCGCCCGAGGGGTTGCCATCACCTCGTCGGCGTAGTCCGAGACCTTAGCGTGGGATTCGGGCAAGGACGCCTCCTATTCTGGAAATGGCCGGCAGCTAGATTATAGCCGCAGGCAAGCGAAGGGGGGTAGTCCGAGGGCAGGGCCTTTCAAAATGGGCCGAACTCGGTCTCGACTTTGCGGAGGCCCTGGTCCCAGGGTTCTAGTGTATGCCGCCGGACTCGATCCACGCCCAGGGGGAGTCTTGGGCAGTTGGCCGCTGAAGCAGCATGCTGGGGTTGGGCAGGGCGGGTTTGAAACCTGCCCCGTTCGGGATCATGGTGGTGACGACGCGTTGGCTGACGCGGGTCCGATGCTCAAGCTACTCCGGCGTGTGGAGCTCTATGTCCGGCAACGCGGTCGTGAGCGAGAACCAGAAGCTGGTGCGGGATGGCACCGGGGTTAGCTGGGCGCCTGCCAGCGGGCCCGAGACCGCCTTGCCGCTGTCACTCCATTTGCTACCGGTCTGCTCGTCCTGGGCAGCGCCTCCATCAAGGGCGAAGGTGAGTGTGCGGCCGTTCACGCTGCGGAAGTAGGCTGCCGCAGTCGGTCCGTCGGGCCTGGCGACCACGACCATGTCCTGGTTGCCCACGGTATCGTTGAGAAGCCAGTCCGAGGCGCCGGTCAAGGCGAAGGCCTTGTGAGCGTCGCCGACTTGCACGGCATACGCCACGTCTCCGGGCCGCAGCCGCCCGTCCAGCTTGTCTTCATTTACGGGGAACGCGAAATACCCCTGGTTAATCCCTTCGGCTAGGCCGGCGAACGAACCGCCCATGTATGCCTGTATCGGATTCCCCAGAGGTGGCCTCAACACGCTCGTGTCGGGATGCAGCTCCTTCCAGGCGCTCCAGGTTATGGTCCGCGAAGGGAGCATGGTGAGCCTCTTGCCGGTAAGCGGGCCGACAATGGCTTCCCCGAGCACCTGAAACCAGTAGGAGCCTGTCTGGTGGTCGTACATCACCATATCCGACTCGTACAGGGCGCTGGTGTTGCCGAAGAGCAGCATCCGGCCTTCCAGGTCTCTGCTGTAGACGACGCCACTGTGGCAGAGAGGGCAGTACGTCACCACCAGGGGCACGTCGTCGATGAAGTCGTGGACGATCTCATGGGCGCTGAGGATGTTGATTGGGTACGCAAAGGCCCCCGCGGGGGACTCGTACCCGATGACGAGGTCGTCGTCGCCGAGCCAGTCCCCGGCGTCGACTGAACCGTAGAGGGGCTCGTAGATGGGCGCGATCTTGTCCCTCAGAAACTCGATGTCGTCCGGATGGGCGTTGGAGAGCCGGATGAATCCCCCGCGGAACGTGTCGAAGACGACATCCCGCAGGTCAACGCTAGCGATGCTGGTGTCTACCGGTGGAGGGGCCCCGACGGGCGTGTAGGGTATCGCCCCCGCCGCGACCTCGGCGGCGGAGGCCTCTGCGGGCGCAGCGGTTGCCGGCGACAGCCGCTCCTCTACGCGCGCTGTGGCGGCACCCTTGAGCGGAGGCAGCGCCTGGCGCTGCGTTGGTCTCGGACCAGTATCACGTGCCGGCACGCTCTGTGCCGGCGGCTCCTGAACGGCAGCGCCGGTGGGAGGCTCCGGTGGGGACGCAGGGCCCGGTGTGACCTCTGTCTCCTGGCGCGAGCACGCCAGCACCAGGACCAGCAGCCCCGATAAGAGTATCGCCCGATGAGATTCGCGCAGGCGCACCGGCCACGGGCCTCAGGGAAGATTTCCCCGGCCTCGTTCGCGGGGCGATCAAGAGCATGCCTATCCCGCGCGCTTCAGGGGACAGTAATTAGATGTAGATGCGCGCGGGGCGGGTTTCGGCGTCGCGCTACCGGGCTCCCCCGACTCCACATTTCAGGGTAGCCGAAGCTATTGGTCAGTAGGTGGTCTCAACGGTCCAGCCCTGGTGTATCTCTGCCGTCACTTCCGCTCATAGGTCACATCGTGGGAAGGAGGGAGAACAAAGCCAACGACATCGTGTGTCTGCCGAGCATTGAGCCCCGCTGTGCGCAGTGGGGGCGGACATATGCTTAGAGAAACTGAACGGGACACCTTATAATGAAGGAGCTATGCTCAACTTACGTGACTCCGGCGTTCGCAAGGCTGAAATAGTAGCTTGTTTGTCGTTAGCTATCGACCTGGGGATAGGGCAGCCGATGGAGCACAGTCTACGTACCGCCGTGCTGGCAGTGCGTCTTGGCGAGGCGATAGGTCTGAGCGAGCAAGAGCTTACTGACGCCTACTACCTTGCTCTGATTCGCTGCGTCGGGTGCACCGGGGACCCGGAGATGGACGCATCGGTGTTTGGGGACGAGCTGGCTGCCAGGGAGTGGGTCGGTCCTGCTGCTCATGGCGAAACTAGGGATTTCATCTGGAACATGGTCCAGCATGTGGGCAACGGCAGGCCGGCAGTTGAGCGTGTAGGACAGGTGGCCACGGCTTTCTTTCGCATGCCGAAGTATATCGCCGCCCTCCCCGGCCACTGCCAGACAGGCGATCAAATCGCAGCGAGAATGGGTTTCGGGCCGCGGTTCATGCGCGCGCTTAGCCAGATTTACGAACACTGGAATGGTAACGGCATAGCCAAGGCTAAAGGTGAGGAGATTGAAGTCACGACGCGCGTTGTGCACGTGGCGCAGGATGCCGAGTACTTCTGGCGTATGGGCGGCGTGGAGGCTGCGATGGCTATGGCCCGCAAGCGCTCCGGCAAGGGCTACGACCCGAGGGTGGCCGATGTCTTGCATGCCCGAGCACCCAGCCTTCTCAGCGGGTTGGACACCGAGAAATCGTGGGAGTTGGCCTTGGATAGCGAACCGGGCTCCCAGCCGACGCTCTCCGAGGCGGAGCTTGATGACATGTACCGCCTGGGTGGCCAGGACGGTGACATGACGCTTTCTTTCATGCTCGGCCACTCGGGAAGCGGTAGCAGGGCTTGCGGCTGGCGCCGGCCGGTCGCTCCACCTCTCCGACGACGAGGGCCGGGTCCTTCGGCGGGCGGCGCTGATCCACGATGTCGGCCGAATAGGTGTTTCCGCACGCATCTGGGCCAAGCCAGGACCGCTTAGCGAGGGGGAGCGCGAGCGAGTCCGCCTATACCCCTACTACACCGAGCGCGTTATCGGAAAGGTGGAGTCCCAAAAGCCCGTCGCGGCGCTGGCGGCTTTACACCACGAGCGGCTGGATGGGTCCGGTTACCACCGCGGCGCCACAGCGGCTACCCTCTCCACCCCCGCTCGGATCCTGAGCGCAGCCGATGCATATCGGACCAAGCTGGAGCCGCGGCCGCATCGAACGGCCCTTTCCCCGAGCGGTGCAGCCGAGTGGCTTCAGGGCGAGGCGCGCGGAGGCCGGCTGGACCCTGACGCCGTTGCCGCGATCCTCTCCGTCGCTGGTCACGAGGTGACGCCAGAGCCGCGGGAATGGCCGGGCGGGCTAAGCAGGCGAGAGGTGGAGGTGCTGACCCTTTTGGCCTCGGGGCTCACGATGAAGCAGATCGCCCAGCGCCTGGTAATCTCAAAGAAGACGGTCGATCATCATATCCAGCACATCTACAGCAAGATCGGCATCTCCACCCGCGCGGCCGCAGCCCTATTTGCCATGCAGAATGGCTTGCTACGGGCTCCGCTCTCTTTTCCTCAAGAATAGGGTGAACTCCCGATGGCGTGACCTCTGTCCCAGGTTAGGCTCAAGCCAACCTTTGAAAGGGAGGAGATCACCATGTCGGAAGAGAACAAGGCCCTGGCCAGGCGGCACATCGAGGCAATCAACAACAAGGACGTGGACGGTTTCGCAAGGAACTACGCCGATGACGTGGCCTACCAGGGCACGGATGGGGAGCTAAAGGGGCCCGAAGCGATCACCGAGCTCTTGAACGTGTTCCTGGGCGCGTTTCCAGACCTTGCCGTTACGGTTGACGACGTTGTCGCCGAAGGGGACAAGGTCGTGCTCAGGTCGACGGGACGTGGGACCCACACGGGCGACCTCCAGGGGATCCCCCCGACGGGCAAGAGCATGACAATCTCGGCGATTGACATATTTCGCATGAGCGGCGGCAGGATCGCCGAGCAGTGGGAGATGTTCGACCAGATGGGGATGATGCAGCAGCTTGGGGTCATCCCCGCGCCCGGCGAGTCAGGTTAGCCCCTCAGTCACGTGCTAACAGTGGTCCGGCCGGATGCTAGACAGCGTTGCTATCTAGGGCATCCGGCCTGAATCACTAACTCGATTCGAACACATTTCAGTTTAGGGCGTTGGCGTCATCCTTCGCCGGCGCCTATTGTACTGCGCTCCACATGTAAGAATCGGCAGACACATCCGTGGGGTCCCCCTACGGATTCAGGATAACCTTGGTGTATCCGTCCTCCCGACGGTCGAACTTGGTGTACGCGTCCGGCGCATCGTCGAGGGGTACCTCGTGAGAGACCACGAAGCTGGGCTCGGCCCTACCGGCGATGATCAGGTCGCGCAGATAGGCGTTGTATTGCTTGACGTTGCACTGGCCCGTGCCGAGACGCAGCCCCTTCTCGAATAGCCGGCCGAAGTTGATGGCCAGCGCGCCTTTCTTTGCGTTCTCGTCCACACCGCCGGGGTCCGACGGCACGTAGAGGCCCGGTATTCCGAGAGCCCCGGTGGGGTTAGTCACTTCGATGAGCTGGTTCAGGACGATGTTCGGCACCTCGTCCTGCTCGCCGCCAGCCGCCGACGAGCCGGCGCTGGTCGCCTGGTAGCCCACGGCGTCGATGGCCTTGTCAACACCGTTGCCGCTGCGGAGGTCTTTTATCTGCTGCACAGGGTCAGACTCGTCGTAGTTGATCGGAATCGCGCCGACGCCCGCGGCCTTGTCCAGCCGCTCCTTGACGTGGTCCACGGAGTAGACCTCGGCGGCGCCCCTGAGGACGCTGCTATAGGCGGCCATGAGTCCCACTGGGCCGGCCCCGAAGACGGCCACCGACTCGCCCGGCTTCACGCCGGCCAGCTCCGCTCCGTGGTAGCCGGTCGGGAAGATATCGGCTAGCAGCGCGAAGTCCGCCTCGTGCTCGGTGCCCTGGGGCAGGGGAAGGCAGTTGAAGTCGGCGAATGGCACTTGCATGTACTCGGCCTGACCCCCAACCCACGGCCCCATGGCAACGTAGCCGTAGGCGCCGCCCGCGAATCCGGGGTTCACCGTCGTGCAGAAGCCCGTGAAGCCGCCGAGGCAGTTCTTGCAGAAGCCGCAGGCCACGTTGAACGGCATGACGACCCGGTCGCCGACCTTCCGCTCCTTGACGGCGCCGCCCACCTCCTGGATGACGCCCATGTTCTCGTGGCCGAAGACGATACCCGGCTCGGCGGCTGTGCGCCCCTCGTACATGTGGAGGTCAGAGCCGCAGATACAGGAGGACGTGATCTTGACTATAGCGTCGTTGGGATGCTTTATCTCCGGGTCCGGCACGTTCTCCACGGCGACACTGAACGGTTCCTTGTATACGACGGCCCTCATGGGTGCACCTCCTTGATGCGGCTGTGACTCTTGATCGCGCTCTCGCGGCCCGCCCACCCTCTGAGCGGAATGTTAGCTGAGACAAACAGCGAGAGAACCGCATTGTATTTTCGACCGAGAGCGGTGTCAACCGTTGCGCGCGGGTGAAAGTAGCCATGAGTCCCCGACGGGTCGGGACAGAAGGTCTGGGGCGGCTGGTGCATGGTGATGCCCATGTGGGGCCAACCCCACGTCCGATCTGAGATCGGTCGCAAATCATGCTAACCTTTTGGCCTGCTATCCCCACTACTATGTAGAGATGCCCAGCAGAGTAGACATCGTGGACAAGCTGTCCGACGCGGAGCTGGTGGCCCTGGCCCGTTCCGGAGACAAGGAGGCTTTCGGCGCGCTGGCCATGAGTCATCTTGCCATGGCCCGGCGTGTCGCGCGCGGATTGCTGCCCGACGAGGATATCGCCCGCGAGCTCGCCGGCGAGGCGGTCCTGCAGGCGTACCTCTCCCTCGACCGCCTACGCGACCCGGAGCGGTTCCAGAGCTGGCTCTACGGCATTGTGCTCAATGTGTGCAGGGGCTATCTGAAGAGCCGCGAGGCAAGCGTGGTGTCGCTGGAGGCACTCACCGGCGGGCTCCGCTTCGACGCGGTGCCTTTCATGGGGTTCGAGCCGGACCCGCAGGAGGTGGCCGAGGCCCAGCAGCTGCACCGGGTCGTGCTGGACGCCGTGAACGCCCTGTCGCCGAAGCAGAGGGCAGCTACGCTCCTGTTCTACTATGACCAGCTCAGCGTCAGAGAGGTCGCCGCTACTTTGGGGATATCGACGGGCGCGGTCAGGGTCCGGCTGCATAAGTCTAGAGGGAGGCTGCGAGAGCTACTCCAGCCGGCGTTCCGAGAGATTCGAGGCCCCGTACCACAGAAACAGGAGGAGCCAGAAATGATCGAAGTCACCATTGCGGATATCATGGCTTCCAAGGGAAGCACCGACGAGAAGACCGGTCGAAACTACCCGCTTAACGTTGTGCTGCTGCTCGACGCCAAAGGGCGGCGTGTTCTGCCGTTATGGATTGGGCAAACAGAGGCACAGGCCATAGCATTAGCCCTGAAGCAGGTCCCGCTGCCGAGACCATTGACACACAGCTTCACGGCCAGCCTTCTTGTAGCCGTCGGGGCCGAGTTGCAGGAGGTGCGGGTGGAGGAGCTGATAGACGACACGTTCTACGCCGTGGCTAAGCTTCGGAGCGGTGACGACTTGAGGGAGGTGGACGCCAGGCCCAGTGACGCCATGGCGCTGGCGGTGATCACCGGCAGCCCCATCTACGTGGCCGAGGAGGTCATGCGGAAAGGAGGAGCCACCATCCCCGACGAGGCCGGCGAGCTCATGCCGCTCGGCAAGGGGATCGACCGCATCGCCAGCGAGCTCGAGGAGCAGACGAAGGCGGGCCGGCACGGGTCCAAGGAGGTCGCCAAGGCAGAAAAGGAAGTTTCGCGAATGGCCGCGCGGCAGCGCATCATCGACCTGTTCGTTGGAGGCGAGAGCGAGAGCGAGGACGACGAGACGCAGGCGCAGTGACCTCCACGGGCGAGTCTCGCGGGGGAGCAAAGAGCCCGGGGCCGGCCAGGCTCTTTGCTATAATCTACGCCGTTGAACCGTGGCGTTGCAACGTGCTAACAATGCGTGAAGGGAGCGCTTTGTCATGGACCTTGACCTGGGTGGCCTCAACTATATCGCGGTTGTCGTTGGGGTGATTCTGAACATGGCCCGGGGCGCGTTGTGGTACTCACCGGTGTTGTTCGCCAACCAGTAGCTGGCGTTGAACGGCTGGACGAAGGAGGACGTCGAGGCGCGAGGCGTGGCGTGGAAGGGCTACGTGGTCAGCATCGTCGCATCCATCGTTATCGCTCTGGCTCTGGCGATTATCGTCCTCGCCGCAAAGGCGGACACGGTGGTCGACGGGCTGGTGTTGGGTCTGCTGGCGGGTCTCGGGTTCGTGGCCACAGCGATGGCGGCGAACTACGTCTTCGAGGCCCGGCCGCTGAAGCTGTACCTCATCAACGGAGGCTACCCGGTCATAATGGCAGCCGTACTCGGGGCCCTATTCGGGTCCTGGCAATAGCCTCGTCTAGCATCACGAGTGGCGAGGAGGGCACGGCATGGGAACGGAAGGCGGGCCGGTAGGGCGAGAGGAGTTCGAAGCCACGCTGGAAGAAATGGGGCCAGGCGGCGCTTGGACCTGCATCAGGATACCGTTCGACGTGCAGAAGGCCTTTGGGAGCAGGGCGCGGGTCTCGGTCACAGGGACCATTGCCGGACTTGAGTTCAAGAGCTCGGTCTTCCCGATGGGCGATGGCACCCATTTCATGATGGTGAACAAGGGTATGCAGCAGGGGACGGGGCTCAAGGCCGGTGGCACGGCGCACTTCGCGCTGCAGCGGGACACCTCGCCGAGGACGGTCGACGTTCCTGGCGACCTTTCGGAGGCATTGGCCGGAAACCCCGAGGCCGAGACCGGGTTTGAGAGGCTCCCGTATTCGCATAAGAAGGAGTACGTGGACTGGATCGAGTCGGCCAAGCGACCGGAGACACGCGCCCGGCGAATCGAGAAGGCGCTGGAGATGCTGTCTGAGGGTAGGCGCCTCAAAGGGTAGCGAGATGCGACTCGTCCGGCCTAGAGACCCTTTGCCAGGGGTCTCAAGTTCTCCCGAGAAACCGAGTTGTTGACCACCGTTACCTAGCGCCATATAATCGCTTCGAGAGGGGCCGAACGCCGGAGAACCTGGCTAGCAGACCGAGAACTACGGTGTGACCGATGGGGGATGCGTCCAAGGCGATATTGTGGGTCCGGGGAGGCCCCGACGACGGGGGATCCATCAACCTGCGCGAGGGCACTATGCTGATGGGCCGAGCCCTCGATAACGACATCGTTGTGGAGGAACCGAACGTGTCGCGCCAGCATGCGGGGATTCGCAGCTACGCAAATGGCTACTGGATAGAGGACCTGGGCAGCCGCAACGGCACTTTCGTGAACGGCGATCCGCTGGCGGGAGAGGGCAGAAGACTTCGGGACATGGACCGGATCGAGCTGGGCGGGGCCGACTCCGTGCACTGGGTCTTTAGAGAGCTCGGCGCCACCGTGGAATTCACGCTCCCATCACGAACATAGCCCTGCCCAGGACGGCCCTTTCTGGCATGACGGGCCGCAGGCCTCGGGCGCGGCATCGTTGTCAAAGTGACGCCTCCTCGAGTAGGGCCTTTTTCAGTCCTTCTGCACATGCTTTTACGAGCTTCCGCAGGGTACCACCGGCACCGCAATGTCGTCCCGAGGACCCCGACACGTCGGGGGAGGAGGGACCTGGGGCGGGGGTGGCTCTGGCGCAGACGGCACACGCCCCACCACCCCAGATGCTTCGGCAGGCTCAGCATGACAGGGCAACGACCACCGCGCCCCATGATATGAATTGTGATATCACTGTGATCGGGCCAAGGCCGTGATTCCCCAAAGACTGACCGTCAAGAACTTCATGTGTTACCGGGACAATGTCCCTCCGCTGGAGCTGGACGGGATCCACGTGGCATGTCTGTGCGGCGACAACGGCAACGGCAAGACCGCGCTGCTGGACGCCATCACATGGGCGCTTTGGGGACAGGCGAGGGCGCGGACCCAGGAAGAGCTAATCCACCAGGGCCGCCAGGACATGGCCGTCGAGCTGGAGTTCCTCGCACGTGGCCAGCGGTACCGGGCGAACCGTAGGTACTCGCTCTCCGGCCGAGGCAGTCGCGGGAAGACGAGCCTGGAGCTCCAAGTAGTGTCCGAAAACGGGGTCCGGCCCATCACCGGGAACACCATTGGCGAAACGGAGAAGCAGATCCGAGAGCTCCTGCACATGGACTACGACACGTTCATCAACACCGCATTCCTCCTTCAGGGGCAGGCGGACCTGTTCACCAGGAGCACCCCCGCGCAGCGCAAGGAGCGTCTGGCCGAGGTGCTGGACCTCTCGTACTACCAGGCGATGGAGGATCGTGCTAAAGAGCGCAGCCGCGGCGCCCAAGACGGCGTCAGAGACACCGACGGGGCCATCGGAGTGCGACGGCAGGAGGTGTCCGAAAAGCCTGACTACCAGACGAAGCTAACCGCGGTGCGGACCATGTTGAGCGGCATAGGCCCCGAGGCGGATGCTCTGCAGGCGAAGGTGGAGGAGCTTCGCGGTTCGGTCGATTCGCTTCGGGCGCGACGAGACGAGCTGAACGCGCTGGAGCGGCGTTTGGGGGCCACCGGGACAGAAATATCCGAGCTCGACAGGCAGGTGCGCGCGCATCAGGAGAGGGTCAGAGACTACGAGGCCGCGCTGCACGACGAATCGGAGACCCGCTGGCAGTTCGCTTCCCTGGAAGAGGCCAGGGCCGAGCTGGACCGGCTTGAGAGGGCCTCGTTCCACGCGATGGGGCTGGACCGGGAGAGGGCTGAGCTTGGCAAGACAATCGCCGTAGAGCGAGAGGCCCTGTCGTGGCAGGCCGCGCAGCTCCAAAGCAGGATAGCCGATGAGCTCGAGCCTCGGGCTAGAGACCTCCCGCGAATCGAGGAGCAGGTCCGGCAGACCACCGAGGAAGGGTCGAAGCTCGACGAGCTGGATGGGTCGGTGCGCTTGCGTCGCGAGGAGGCCCAGTCCGTCGCGGGCAGGCTGCGCTACCTGGAGGAGGCCAACGCCAGCCTTCACGCCGGGATGGAGGAGACGCGAAGGAAGTTCGACATGCTGAGGGAGGACGATCCCCTCTGTCCGCTATGCCAGAAGCCCCTGGGCAGCGAGGGCCAGGAGCACCTGCGTCGGGAATACGAGGCCGAGGGCCGTGAGGCGAAGCGCCGCTATCAGGAGAACGAGGCCGAAAAAAAGGGGGCCAACGCGGAGCATCGGAGGCTGCTGGACGAGACCACCAGGCAAGAGGCGGACCTCGAACGCGAGCGGCGCAGTCTCCAGTCGAAGGCGGCCTCCCTGGAGCGCGGTCTGCAGGAGTGCCGGACGGCGCAGGAAGCCCTAGGCCCTGCCCGGAGCGAGCTCGAAAAGCTGCGGGCCGGGCTCGCGCAGAAGAGGTATGCGGAGGCAGCGCAGCGCAGGCTCGGCGAGTTGGAAGGTGAGATATCGGCCCTCGGATACGACGACGAGAAGCACCGCCGTGTCCAGGAGAGCGTCAAGGGGCTGGAGCCCTTCGCCGAGCGGCACCGCAGGCTCCTGGAGGCCGTCGAGGCGGTGCCCGGAGAGCGCCAGGCCCTCCAGGCTGCGGAGCGGATGCTGGAGCGCCGGAGGCAGGAGACCGAGGAGGACGAGAGGCGGCGAGAGGCCCTCTCGCGTGAGCTTGAATCGCTACCCTCTCTGGAGGCGGAGCTACGAGCCGCCGAATCGGCCCATCGGTCGGTGGAGGCGCAGCGGCAGGCGGCGATGGTGGAGCAGGGGGTCCTGACCCAGCAGCTCGACCGGCTCGCAAGGCTGGAATCGGAGCTCGGCGAGCTCGATAAGAGGCGTGCCGGGCTCGTGGACGAAAAAGCTATCTGGGACGAGCTGACCGTGGCCTTCGGCAAGAACGGCGTGCAGGCGCTGATCATAGAGCAGGTCATACCGCGGCTCCAGGACGACGCCAACGAGCTGCTTGGGCGTCTCACGGACCACCGAATGACCCTGAAGTTGCAGCTTGCGGAGGGCAGGCGAGAGAGGCGCATGGGGCTGGCATCGGAGGAGCTTCAGATCCGCATAGCCGACGAGGTCGGCACCCGGAGCTACGAGACCTTCAGCGGGGGCGAGGCGTTCCGTATCAACTTCGCCCTGCGGATCGCGCTGTCCAAGCTGCTGGCCCGCAGGTCGGGGGCGCCGCTGCCTATCCTGTTCATCGACGAGGGCTTCGGCACCCAGGACGCAAGCGGCCAGGAGCGCCTCAAGGAGGCGATCCAGTCCATCCAGTCCGACTTCGAGAAGATCATCGTCATCACGCACGTCGAGCAGGTGAAGGACGCCTTCCCCGTCCGCATCGAGGTCACCAAGACGGGCGCGGGGTCCACATTTGAGGTGGTGTAGGGTAGGGGTCATCTGGTTTCTGTTGCCTGGAGCTAGACCGTTTGGCCAGGGAGCGACGGCCTCCGTGAGGAAGCCGACTTAAGTCGACTTCTGGCCGTACCTGCAAGCGTCCTCTTCAATCTCTCCCGCGCACCGAATGAGGTAGACTGAGACAATTGCCGCTGACTGGTTAGCTTAGGATTAGGGACGCCGTTATGGGTCTGCACTTCCGCCTTATCTTGCTCCTGATGGCCCTAGCCGGCACCATTCTGCTTGTGAGCGTGGATGCAGTAGCCGCAGGCCAGCCACCGGGAGTCGAGCTCAGCCCAGATGGCCTTTCATACATATCGTGGATGTTCGACCTCCCAAAAAGCGCTCAGGAGTGGCAGAATACGTGCTCCCTCGGATGTGGGGGCCACCTGCGTGACGACTACTATGCAGATGACTGGGCCCTGTCTTCATCAGGTGGGCTAACGGGAGAACAGCGCACATTTGGGCAAGCTGTATATGCAGGGATTTCTGGGACCGCGATCGTCAAACCAAACCACGGGGACTACGGTAATGATGTCATCCTGTACGATTCAGAATCGAAGGTCGCCCTCAGAAATGCCCACCTTAGCGAAATCTTGGTAGCCGACGGGCAAGTAGTCTCCGCTGGGTCTCCGATTGGAAAGGTAGGGAATAGCGGTAACGTAACCGCTTCCCACCTTCACATCGTTTTGTACAAGAACGTTACGGATACAAGCACTCGTCCTGTTGACTGGACAACCCTTCTAGGTCCCAGTGGGCCAACCGATTTCGCTGCACCTTTCCTCTACAATGCGCGGGCGGCTCCAACGATTACGTCCCGCCTCACGATTGTGGAGTCGCCCCCGTACTACGTGGGGCAGACTCTCACCGCTCGGTTCACTATCCAGAACAAAGGTGCCGTGGCAATCACCTTTGCCGAATTGACGGCTGGCGGCAGACTTGACGGCGTCTACGATTGCCCCAATGGCATCTGCTGTCCAAACACCGGCGGTGTCTGCCCGGACTTCACAAAAGTGTACGACCGTACGCTGAATCCGGGGGCCTCGTATCCTTACGAAGGATCATTCGTCCCTGCTCAGCCAGGCAGCTATGAGTTTCAGGTGTTCTATCTGGCCAACGGTGAATGGCACTGGAACCTTCCTACAGAGAGTGGTGTGATCAACTCTGTACGCATCACTGTGGAGGGAGCACCGCCATCCCAAGTCGTTTCACCAGTCGTTGGCCCTCTTGAAGTTGTAACCACGCTTGGTACTTGCTCGAACACGAAGTGGTGTTTCAACCAGCATAGGACAGGTGGACACGCCCCCGGTGGGGGGATTGGTCAAGCCGACGATACTCTCGCGTGGGACGTGAACTTGAATCACCCTAGTTTTGATGCAGATGCGGGTGAGCCCGTATATGCGGTGGCTTCCGGCGAGGTTGCCTCATCCTTTGGAAGTAGGATCAACGCTGGTGGCTCTTACGGCCAGGTCCTTATCGAACACTCCTATCAAGGGAGCGAGTGGTGGAGTGGCTACCTCCATCTAAAGGACATCCAGGTAACCACCGGACAGGCTATCACGGAGAATACTGTTCTAGGCTACATCTCGAACACTAGCCCAAATCCAATCTCAAACCACCTGCACTTCGTTGTCTATACGGGGTCCAACAACCTTGGGGGCCTTGTCTCGTTCAATGCTAGCCTTCTTGAAAGAGCCGGCTCACTTCCATCCTCTCCAACACCTACCCCTGTGCCTACAGTCACGCCCACGCCCACGCCTACACCAACACCATCGCCTGCCCTGACCCCAACACCGACTCTTACACCCTCCCCGAGCTCGACCGCCACCCCGACGCCGACCGCCACGCGTACGCCGACCGCCACGCCCACGCCCACGCCGACACCTGCGGCCACACCTACGCCCACGCCCTTGCCGCCTACCGCCACGCCCCCACCGACCGCCACTCCCACGCCAACCACCACACCCACACCCACACCGACCGCCACACCGACATCTGCGGGCACTGCGACGCCCACACCGACCGCCACTCCCACGCCAACCACAACGCCTAGGCCGACTCAGTCCCCTTCCGTCGTTTGGACCTCAGCCAACAACGGGCTGTATGGCGGCCCCGTTGACACGCTGGCACTCTCCCCCACATTCCCCAGCGACTATACGATGTTCGTGGGGGCTGTAGGCGGCGTATTCCGCTCTCCCGACGGTGGCGCTTCTTGGCAATCAATGAGTGAGGGCGTCACAACTGTCGCGTTCGGGATTCTGGCCCTCTCTCCCGGCTTCGCCACCGACCGCACCCTGTTCGCTGGTGCCTTTGGCGGCCACACCACCGTCGGCGGCGTCTTTCGCTCCACAGACGCTGGTAATACCTGGCAACCCGTCAACCAGGGCTTGAGCGATACCTATGTTGAGGCTCTCGCCATCTCCCCCGCCTTTGTTACCGACCACACTCTCTTCACTGGCACCAGAGGTGGAGGAGGCATCTTCCGATCCACCGATGCGGGAGATTCCTGGGAGCCCGTCAACCAGGGCCTCACCAACACCGCTGTGCGGGCCTTGGTCTTCTCTCCAGCCTTTGCCAGCGATGGCACCGTTTTCGCTGGCACTCTTGGCGGTGTCTTTCGCTCCACAGACAGAGGCACCTCCTGGCAACCAATCAGCCAGGGTTTGAGTCCTTCTAACGTCAGTGCACTGGCTATCTCCCCCAACTTCTCCGACGATGGTACCCTCTTTGCTGTCACCAATGGCAGCGTTATCTTCCGCTCCATCAATGGCGGTGCCTCTTGGGATTCCGCTAATCACGGCCTCAGTTTTAGCGGTTTCATCTCTGCCCCGGCCGTCTCCCCCGCCTTCTCCGGCGATCACACCCTCTTCGTCAGCAGCGGCGACGGCCAGATTTTTCGCTCCACCGACGGCAGTGCCCTCTTGGCAGGTGGTGAGCCAAGTCTCATCCAACTTGCCCGGCCCCTTGGGAGGTGTCCTGGCCATTTCTCCCGCCTACGCCACGGACCGCACCCTTTTCGCTGGCACTGGGCATGGCGTGTTCCGTTCCACTGACAGCGGCGTCTCTTGGACGGCAGTGAACCAGGGTTTGATGAACATTAACGTCGGCGACTTGGCCGTTTCCCCTGCCTTCGGCACCGACGAAACCCTCTTCGCTGGCACGTATGGCAGTGGCGTGTTCCGCTCGACTGATAGGGGTGCCTCTTGGCTAGCAGTCAACAACGGCTTGACGAACACTAGCGTTGGGGCTCTGGCCCTCTCCCCTGGCTTCGCTACTGACCATACCATCTTCGCTGGCACCGGCCGCGGTGTGTTTCGCTCCACCGACGGCGGCGATTCCTGGCAGCCCGTCAACCAGGGCATGCCCCCCAATCTAGCTAACAACCAAATTCAGTCTCTGGTCATCTCTCCGGCCTTCGCCAGCGACCATACAGTCTTCGCCGTCGGTGTCATTCGTGGCGTGTTCCGCTCCACCGATGCCGGCGACTCCTGGCAGGAGTTGAGCGTAGACCTCGCCAGCAAATTTGTCGCAACTCTGGCTATCTCCCCCAACTTTGCCAGTGACCGTACCCTATTTGCCGGCTCCACGAGCCATAGCTACTTCAAAGACGGTGCTTTCCACTGCTGTATTGGCGGCGGCGTGTTTCATTCCATTGACGCCGGCACCTCTTGGCAGCCCGTCAACCAGGGCCTGCCCACCAACGTCAGTGTCGATATGCTAGTCGTCTCCCCCTCTTACGCCACCGACCGTACCCTCTTTGTCGTCAGCAACGGCTGGACTTGGATCCGCTCCACAGACGGGGGCGCCTCCTGGCAGGAGGTCAACCTGGGCGGCAAGTATGTCGGCAGCCTCGGCCTCTCTCCTACCTTCGCCAGCGATCACACCGCCTTCGCCGGCATCGACGGCGGCGTGCTCCGCTCCACTGACGCCGGGACCTCCTGGGAGCCGGTCAATGAGGGGCTGACGAACGCCTTTTCCTCTGCCCTGGCCTTTTCCCCCCTCTTCTCCACCGAGGGCACGCTTTTTGCAGGCACCCGCGGTCGAGGGGTCTTCCGCAGCACCGCAGCGGCCACACCCACCTCAACGCCAACTCCTACGCCTGGCTCGGCTACACCAACACCGACACCCTCGGTCACTGGCACGCCATCACCGACACCGTCGGCTACAGCTACGCTACCACCCATCTCAAGCATCGCGGGCCGGGTCACCGTCGTGAATGTCCTGGAGAACTCCTTCGTGCTTTTGCAGCCGAAAGAGGAAAGGGAGTTCACGGTGAGGACGGGGGAGCACACTGAGTTCATACGGCTGGTGTTCCCCTTCGATATATGTAACCCTCCTGGAGACGCTACGTTTACCCCAGCGCGTGAACCGATAACGATAGATGACCTGCAAGAGGGCGACCAGGTTTTCGTTCGCTCTTCTCACCCGATTCGGACGGGAGAGAGCATTGAGAGTCCGTTAGAGGTACAGGTGCTGCCCAGCGGATGTACACCAGCAGAGCCGTTGTTTTACCCGGCCCGGGACGTGCAGTTGAACGCCGGCGGTATCGTCGCAGCCTGGGTGACGGGAGCTGCAATCGACGGTGAGGTGAGGTGGGCCCTCAACTCCGCTGATCTGACCGCCAGCCCAAACGTGGCCACTGACAAGCGGGAGTTCGCCATCAGGGCTAACTTCCACACACACCGCGTTGCCGTGACGGGAATTCCCGGCGGCTCCACTATCCACTACAACATCGTCTCCGGCGGGGTCACCGACCCCAACGGACCCTACCAGGCCACCATCCCTTCCGTTCCGTTGAACGCAGCTCCAGTCGGCATAACCGGAGGAGTCGCCTACGAGGACGGAACTCCAGGCCGAGAGTGTCTGGTTTTCATCCAGGTTGAGCAGTTGTTCTTCGGCCAGACCCTGAGGTCCCTCCCAATCAGTACCATGACGGACGGAGGCGGCTATGCTGCGGATATCAAGAACATCCGGCTTGAAGGACAGTTCGATCAGCCGCTCATCTTCGACGCCAACAGCGCTGACGCCACACTCTTTGTGAAGGCTCTTTGTGACCCCAAGAACTCGGGGACAATCTCCAGGACGACGGCAGACGCCGACAAGTTGATCGTGGGTACGACGGTCAGCGAGTACCAGAACATGGACCTAGTCGTGCGGGAGGAGATGATTGTCCCGGTCCCGGTTCTGGCAGGGCTGAACCTCGTAGGAGTCCCCGTAAACCTTCCAGCACCAATGACCGCCGCAGACCTGGCCCAGCAATTCAGAGAGCAAGGGGGTCAGGCCGCGCAGGTCGTGCGGTGGGACCCCGATTCGCAGGGCTATGTGCTATGGAGCGCGTCCTCCCCGGAGGCTAACGACTTCGATTTGCGGGAAGGCCGAGGCTACTTCGTCCTCGTTGTCACGCCTCCGGGCGGCCAGGTGTGGACAGCAGAGGGGCTTCCGTTCATACAGAGCGTGCCCATAGGACTGGTCGCCGGGCTGAATCTCGTTGGCGTTCCGTTCCAAACACCAGCCCAGGGGTACGACACGGTGACCCTGGCGCAGGCGGTCCAGGACCAGGGCGGCCAGGTGGCCCAGATCATCCAGTGGGACGTCGGGTCTCAGCGGTTCTTGCTCTGGAGTGCTGCCTCGCCTGAAGCCAACGTCTTTGGCGTTGACTCGACGTCCGGGTACTTCCTGCTGGCGACCCAGCCGACCTCGGCGCTTTTCGAGCCTTAGACTGTGTCGCGCCAGGCTGAGCATACCGAGAAGAAGGCCGTGAAATCCCCTGAGCTGAGCGTGGTCACCGGCGCGCTGGGGTACACGGGAAGGTACATCGCCGGGCGCCTGCTCTCCGAAGGCGGGCGGGTCAAGACGCTCACCGGCCACCCCGACCGCCCGAACCCCTTCGGCGACCGCCTGGAGGTGGCGTCACTCCAGTTCGACGACGCCGGGCGTCTGGCGCATGACCTGGAGGGGGCGTCCACCCTGTACAACACCTACTGGATACGCTTCGCCTGGCGCGAGGTCACGTTCGAGAAGGCGGTGGAGAACACTCGCGTGCTCATCAGGGCGGCTGAGGACGCCGGTGTGCGCAGAATCGTCCACATCAGCATCAGCAACGCGTCGTCTGACTCGCCGCTGCCGTACTTTCGCGGGAAAGGCCTGGCGGAGGAGGCCGTCTCCGCCTCTCGCATGTCTCACGCCATCATCAGGCCCACCGAGGTCTTCGGCGTGGAGGACGTTCTCATAAACAACATCGTCTGGGCGCTGCGTCGATTCCCCGTGTTCCCGATCTTCGGGGCGGGCGACTACCGGCTGCAGCCGGTCTACGTGGAGGATCTGGCCGAGATCGCGGTGCGCGCCGGCCGCGAAGAGAGCGACAGGGTCATAGACGCGTTCGGGCCGGAGACGTACACGTACGAGGGCCTGGTGCGGCTCCTCGCCCGGGAGGCTGGCTCCCGTGCCAGGCTCGTGCACGTGCCGCCGGCCCTGGCGCTCGTGCTGACCCGCCTGGTCGGGTACGTCATGAGGGACGTGGTGCTAACCCCAGACGAGATAGAGGGCCTGATGGCCGGACTCCTGGCCGTCGACGAGGGTCCGACCACGGCCAGTACCCGCTTCAGCGAGTGGCTGAAGCAGAACGCGGCCCTTCTGGGACACAGGTATGTTTCGGCGCTGGACAGACACTATCGGAAGGGAACAGGGGTCAGGGGTTAGGGGCTGGGGTAGTGGGGGCACTACGCGGCAGCGTGTTGCGCGGTGCGTCGCTTCCGGGGTCTTGTGACCACAAGCCTGAACGTCGTGTCGGGCCTTTGACGGGCGTACGTGGCGACCGCCTTTAATTGCTCTGTGTCCTTTTCGTAGTCAGAGGGCGTTTCGACCTCTACGATGAGCCTATGGCCGTCTCTAACGGCATCAATATCCGGGACGAACCTATTCGTCCCAACCGAGGAGGGCCGCTCTCGGCCCCGAACGTCAGCGCGGACCCTATAACCCTGCCCTTCCAGGGCCCGCACTATCTCACGGACCTTCCGGTCGTGAGTAGACATTCGTCCTGACGCTTTGGCTTTGGCCATGAGCGATTCCCTTTGTGCCACTATCCCGTGTGTGACACGATCACCGATACGAAGTCGCTGGCTGGCGCCCGGGGTGGGACCAGGGCCAGCCATTCCGGACGCGGGTCACCGAGTGAGAACCTCTGACTAACATTATACCGTTGCGCCGTCAGCTTCTCAATTTGCGAGTCGTCCTCGTAGGCGGCTCCTTTCAAGCCGTCAAGAACGCTCTTCAGGAGGTTATCTAAGTCTACAGTGTGTCCGGAGGTGTAGAAGTGATGGACCTCGACCGCGAGATTCCTTTCCGTCAAAGGCGCACCGAATACTTGGAGCGCAGCATCCCTCACCGTTCTCTCGTACTTTGGAGCGGACCGGGCGTATTTGGACCTGGCCTGTCCCGGCACTATTACGAGATACTCGGGCCGTTCGCTTTCGGTAGTGTTAGAAGCTGACATGGTACCCGGAAGGGGACTGGGGACTAGGGGCTGGGGCGGGCTCGACCGGGTCGCTCCCGAGCGGCCGCTTACGGTATGCTGCCCTGAAGGATAACGGCCAGCTTGGCGGCGTCGATGTTGCCGCCCGAGACCACGCAGACGACCTTGCCTGAGCCGGCCTTTCCCGCTAGTGCGGCGGCTACGGGCGTGGCCCCGGCGCCCTCGGCGACAATGTTGTTTCGCTCGGCCATGAGCCTGATCGCGGCGGCGATCTCCTCTACGGACGCGACGAGGGAGCCGTCCAGCAGGCTGCTGGTCATCGGCCACATCGGCTCCAACATGGGGGTGCCGCCGATGCCGGTCACGAAGCTTGGCGTTAGGTCGACCTCCACGGGCCGCCCCGCGTCCAGGGAGGATGCGAACGGCGTGCCGGTCTCGACCTCGGAGGCGAACACTTTGGCCTCGGGTCTCAGCTCGCGCAAGGCGACCGCCATCCCGCAGCTCAGGCCGCCGCCGCCGTAGGGGATCACGACGGCGTCCACGTCAGGGAGGTACTCCAGGACCTCCAGGGCGATGACACCGTGGCCGGCCATTACGCCCGAATCAAAGACGGGGTGGATGAACAGCCCGTCCATCTCCTCCCGGGTGCCGGTGCGGACGACCTCGAACCATTCGGCAAAGGGCAGCTTGACGATGCGGGCGCCCAGCCGCGCAATGGCGGCTAGCTTTGCCTCGGGGGCGCCGTCGTCGACCACCACCGAGCAGGGCACGCCCATCTGGCGGGCGCACCACGCCACCCCCTGGGCCATGTTGCCGGAGCTGACGGTCCACACGCCTCCTTCGAGCTGGGACTCGGGGACCAGTCGCATGGCGTTGGCGGCGCCACGGAGCTTGAAGGAGCCGATGGGCTGAAGGTTCTCGAGCTTGAGGTATATCTCGGCGGGGGCGTCGTCGATGTTCAGGCGGACAAGGGGAGTGCGGACCGCCGCGCCGGCGGCACGGTCCCGGGCGGCCCGGATTTCGTCGAGGGTGACAGGCTCGATTGGCTTCATCGTAGGGCCCTCAACAAATCCCCCCTAACCCCCCTTTCGCAAAGGGGGGACCGGTCACACGAATCTCCAGTCCAACTCTCCCTCTCTTAAGGGGAAGAACGAGAAGGGACAAGGGGCTAGTCCGCAGCTTGCACGGCCTCGCCGCGCGCCAGGTGCCGCTTCAGGTACTGGCCCGTATGGGAGTGGTCGATCTCGGCCATCTGCTCGGGTGTGCCCTCGGCGATAACGTATCCTCCGTCGTCTCCCGCACCCGGCCCCAGGTCTATGATCCAATCGGCGCTCTTGATCAGGTCAAGGTGGTGCTCGATCAGGACCACGGTGTTGCCCGCGTCCACCAGTCGCTGCAACACCCGGAGGAGATAGGCGCAGTCCTCGAAGGACAGGCCTGTCGTGGGCTCGTCAAGGATATAGAGCGTGCTGCCAGTGGCCCGTTTGGAGAGCTCGGTGGCGAGCTTAACCCTCTGGGCCTCGCCTCCGCTCAGGTGGGTGGCGGGCTGACCCAGGCGGATGTAGCCCAGCCCCACGTCGTTCATGGTCTGAAGCTTGTTCTTGATTCTGGGAATGTTGGCGAAGAACTCCACCGCCTCGGACACCGTCATGTCCAGCACCTCGGCGATGTTCTTGCCCTTGAACGTGATCTCCAGCGCTTCCCGATTGTAACGCTTGCCCTTGCACACCTCGCAAGGCACGGTGACGTCGGGCAGGAACTGCATCTCGATCTGAATGTAGCCGTCGCCTGAGCATGCCTCGCACCGGCCACCCTTGACGTTGAACGAGAAGCGACCCGGCCTGTAGCCTCGCGTCCTGGCCTCGGGTACGGTGGCGAACAGCTCCCGTATGGGCGTAAAGGTGCCCGTGTAGGTCGCCGGATTGCTGCGAGGCGTGCGCCCTATGGGCGACTGGTCTATGTTGACTACCTTGTCGATGTCACTGGTCCCGGCGATAGCGTCGCAGTCCCCCGGCCGGTCCTTTGCGCGGTAGAGCTCGTGGGCCAGTTTCTTGAACAGCACCTCGTAGATAAGCGTGCTCTTTCCCGACCCCGATACGCCGGTTATGCACACGAACTGGCCGAGCGGGATCGACACGTCGATGTTCTTGAGGTTGTTCTCTCGGGCACCCCTGACGACGAGTGCCGATTCCGTTGCCGGCCTTCTGGAAAGAGGCACCGGGATCCGACGGCGGTCGCCCAGATACTGGCCGGTGATGGACTCCGGAGTGTCGATTATTTTATCGATGGGGCCGGTGGCGATCACTTCGCCGCCGTGCTCGCCCGCTCCGGGGCCGAGGTCGATGATGTGGTCGGCGGCCCTCATGATAGCCTCGTCGTGCTCGACTATGATGACCGTATTTCCCAGATCTCGTAGTCGCTTGAGGGTCTCGATGAGCCGGGAGTCGTCCGCCGGGTGGAGGCCAACCGACGGCTCGTCGCATATATATAGCACGCCGATAAGCCCGGAGCCGATCTGCGTGGCCAGCCGTATCCTTTGGGCCTCGCCGCCGCTCAGTGTGGACGCCGAGCGCTCCAGCGTCAGATAGTCCAGGCCGATTTCCACAAGGAAGCGCAGACGCGAATCGATCTCCTTCAGGATCCGCGAGGCGATAGCCTTCTCCCTGTCGGTGAGCGTTTCGTCGGGTGAGGCGCCGTTGGTGGAGGAGACCTCGCCCCCCGGCCCCTTCTCCGCCGGCGGAGAGGGTGGAAGAACCGGGGAAGTCTGCGGTGGCGTAGGGGGGGAGTTTGGCGGCAGGCCGGAATGCTCCAAACCGATGGACCCGGTCCACTCCAGGGCCTGCGCGATAGACTTGCCGGTGACGTCCATCACGTTGAGGCCTGCCACGGTCACGGCCAGCGCCTCGGGCTTTAGTCGCTGGCCGCCGCACGACTGGCACGGCCGCGACGCCATATACCGCTCGATCTCAGAGCGAACGTAATCCGACTCGGTCTCCCGATACCGTCTCTCCAGGTTGTTTATCACCCCCTCGAAGGTGGAGGTCCACTTGTAAGCATCGCCCCTGCCACTGGTGTGTCTCAACTTTACGGGTTTGCCCTTGTTCCCGTGGAGGATGATGTCCAGGTTCTTTCGGCTGAGCTTCCTGACTGGCACTTTGGTGGAGAACCGGTAGGCCCTGGCGATTGACTCGAGAAGGCTTCCGAACCAGGGCGACTGGGAGCCTGCGCGGACCCAGGGCTGGATAGCGCCTTCGGCCAGAGAGAGGTCTTTGTTTGGGATGACCTGCTCTGGATCGACCTCTAGCTTGTAGCCCAGGCCCGTGCAGGTCGAGCAGGCGCCGTGGGGATTGTTGAAGCTGAAGGTGCGGGGCTCCAGCTCTCCGAGGCTGATGTTGCAGTGTACGCAGGCGAAATGCTCGGAGAACAGCAGCTCATCGCCGCCGGCGCCGGTTACCAGGACGGTCCCCCCCGCCATCTTCAGGGCGCTCTCCACCGAGTCGGCAACCCGAGCGGGCTCCGCGCTGTCGCCGATCACCAGGCGGTCGACGATGACCTCGATGGTGTGCCACTTCTGTTTGTCGAGCTCGAAGCTCTCGGAAAGGTCGTGCACGTCTCCATTCAGGCGAACTCGGACGTACCCGGCCTTGCGCGCGTCCTCGAAGACCTCTTTGTGCTCCCCCTTGCGCCGCTTCACCATAGGCGCCAGGACCTGGATGCGGCTCCCCTCGGGAAGGGCCAGAATTGCGTCAACGATCTGCTGGACGGTCTGCTTCTGGACGGGTCTCCCACAGTTGTAGCAGTGAGGGCGCCCGGCCCTGGCGAAAAGGAGGCGCAGGTAGTCGTATACCTCGGTGACCGTACCCACGGTGGAACGCGGGTTGTGGGATACGCCCTTCTGGTCGATGGAGATAGCCGGGGAAAGGCCCTCGATGTAGTCGACGTCAGGCTTTTCCATGCGCCCGAGGAACTGCCTGGCGTAGGCGGAAAGAGACTCGACGTAGCGGCGCTGGCCCTCGGCGTATATAGTGTCGAAGGCTAGCGAGCTCTTGCCTGAGCCTGAAACGCCGGTGATCACGACCAGCTTGTCCCGGGGGATCGTGACGTTTATGCTCTTGAGGTTGTGCTCACGAGCGCCACGGACGACGATGTTCTCCAGCGGCATCTTTTGCGGGACCACTCCGGGGGATTGACGGCCGAGACCAAACGGCGGGCCCTGACAGAGGCCAACCCTCATTCTACCACCGATGTGGACTTCGTGGGAGGGTGGGATGCTAGCCCTCGGCAGCGGCGGCCCCGGCCCCGCCGGCCCAGGCCCCGAGGGCCATGTAGCCCCCGTCGACGCAGACGTACTCGCCCGTCATGAACGAGGCTTTGTCGCTGGCCAGGAACAGGACCACGTTGGCGATGTCCTGTCCCGTGCCGATGCGGCCGATGGGGTGAGAACCGCCGTATCGCCGGAGGGTGTCCTCCACGTCTCCCGGCTCCTGCGCTGCAATTGCTCTCACCAACGGCGTGTCTATCGTCCCCGGACAGATTGCCAGGACCCTGATGCCTTCGGATGCGTAGTCCAGCGCCATCTGGCGTGTGAGGGAGAGAACGCCGCCCTTGCTGGCCGCGTACGCAGGAATCAGCCGCTGCGACTGGAGGCCCTGGACGCTGGCGTTGTTGATGATGACGCCCCCGCCTCTCCGCCTCATCTCTGGAATCGCATGCTTGGCCATCAGGAAGTGGCTCTTCAGGTTGACTTCGAGAATACGGTCCCAGAGCTCTTCCGGGGTATCCTCCACGTTAAGGTAGGAGGTGGGCGGCTGAATGCCGACGTTGTTGAATAAGATGTCTACGCCGCCAAGGGCGTCTACGGTCTCCGAGACTACGCGCCGGCAGTCGTCGTTTAGGGCGACGTTGGCCTCCACGTATAACGCCTGCGAGCCGCCAGCCTTCATGCGAGACACAGTCTCGGCGGCGGCCTCGCGGTCGATGTCCGCGACAGCCACGCTCGCCCCTTCCCGGGCGAACTCCAGGGCCGTTGCACCGCCCATGCCCATCGCTCCTCCCGCTACGATAACCACTCGATTATCAAAGTCTCCCATCGTTATCCTCCAGGCCTGAGAAGTCGATTAGGTCCCACACGTTAGGGAGCACTGAGGCGGCAAGCCACGCTACATCGGCGATGATGCGCAAGAATGACAAGCTTAACGCGCCGGCCTGTAGACCAGGGCCTTTTCAAAGTCCGTGTTTGGCTGCGCTCAAAGGTGGTTCGACAAGCTCACCACGAGCGGAAAGCGCTCATTCGTTCGTCCTGAGCCCGTCGAAGGACTCTTCACCGTCGACCTTGAAAGGCCCGAGCTGTAGACGAGTTTCCGTTGTGGCGCATCTTACCCCATGCTATACTACCGTCACCACGGCGGTGGCACCCGGCAGCCGCGAACTCAGGTGCCGACCGTGAGCTCTGAGGAGGGCCCATTGGCATATGTGACGATTCGTGATGGCGAGGACGGCGAGAACCTGCTCAAGCGGTTTCAGTCTACGATGCAGAGGTCCGGGATACTGCGCGAGCTGAGGAACCGGCGGTACTTCCGCTCCAAGGGGGAGCAGGCCAGGCTGGACAAGGCTCGCAGTCTTCGCCGGCTTCGCCGCCGCCGCAACCGGTAGTCGCTCGGCTATCCACCAGTCCCCGAGGGGCGCATCTCGGGTTTGTAATTCCCTCTGTGAGCCTCTCCAAAATCCCGTAGCGGCCGCGGTCAAAGCTATTCCCGCTATTAACACTGACCCGATGCCAGGACTCTCAACCTGACGACAGGTCCACTTCAGCAAGCCGGCCAACTCTCGGATGAGTTTTCGGCCAGCCTCGAGCCCTATCGACGCGAGCTGCAGGCGCACTGCTACCGCATGCTCGGTTCTCTGGACGAGGCCGAGGACCTTGTCCAAGAGACCATGGTACGTGCCTGGAAGTCGAGAGGGTCGTTCGAAGGCCGCTCCTCGCTCCGAACTTGGCTCTACAAGATCGCGACCCACGCCTGCCTGGACGCTCTAGAGAAGAGGTCCAGACGCTCCCTGCCAACCGTTGCATACCCGCGCGCGGAACCGGGCGCTCCATTTGAGCCTGTAACCCCGGAAGCTGTCTGGATTGACCCATACCCTGACGAATGGCTGCCTGATTCGTTGGGCGACCCCGCGGGACTCTACGCCACCCGGGAAAGCATCTCCCTCGCCTTCCAGGTCGCGCTGCAACTTTTGCCGGCCCGGCAGAGGGCGGTCCTTGTGCTCAGGGACGTTCTAGACTGGAAAGCTGGGGAGGTCGCAACGCTTCTGGACACGTCCGTATCAGCGGTAAACAGCATGCTGCATCGGGCGCGTACCACACTGGGCCGTCACCATAGGAGCGGAGCTGACCGGCAGGACCCTGCAGAGCTGGGCCCAAAAGCACGGGACCTGCTGGACGGATACGTAACGGCCTGGGAGTCGGCCGACGTAACCGGCCTGGTCACACTGCTGGCGGAGGACGCGGTGCTAGCGATGCCGCCTATACCGTCCTGGTACCAGGGCCGAGATGCAATACTTGCCGTTCTAGCCAACGTCGCGTTCGGAGACCGCCGGGCCGACCGCTGGCGCCTCCGACCGGCGTCCGGCAACATGCAGCCCGCCTTCGGCTTCTATGAGGCCGATCGGCCAAACGGGCTGTATAGACCGGTCGCGGTCCAGATACTCACGTTATCTGGCGACAGCCTGCTGATCTCGGAAATCATGGCGTTCATGCGGCCGACGCTGGTCGTCAAGTTCGGGTTGCCTCGCGAGCTGACCCGGTAGACCGCGTCTGGCTACCCCTTGAAGAACCCGTCGTAATCCGACTCGACCCAGACCGTGATATCCGGCTGTCCGTCAAACATCTCCACGATGCCCGCCGCAGGGTTCGCGGGGTCGCCCATGAACTTCTGCAACGACTCCATGTCAGGCCATGTGTCGACGGCGAGGAACTCCCTCCCGTTCTCCGGGTTCAGGTACGTTTGGTGCCCAATACTGCCAAGCGCCTGGCCCACAGGGTTGAGCCTGCCAAATATGGAGTTGTGCACCTCTTTCGCCTTTTCGGGGTCCGACTCCTTCATCGTTCCTCGAACCGTCGTGATGACTCTCATTCTGGCCTCCTTATGTTGGTGTTTTGTATATATAGACTTCTTGTAACGCCGAAACTGTGCGGTGAGCGGCATCTTGGTATCTGAAGAGACTCAGAGGCCCCGGGTGACACATTTTGGATTGGGTGTGGCGGCGATCATTGTACTAGTCGTGGTTTGTGGGGAACAGGTGCAGCGGTCGAACGATGAGCATATGATTTTGTTAAGATGTCCACTGTCGGACCTGCGGAGCCTGCGGCCAGTTGGCTGCTGGTGCCGTCTGGTCGTGACTGGGATGCTCGGCCGACCCGGGGCGGCCCCCGCGGTTGACTGAAGAGCCGCTCAAGGCCGGCTTCGGGAAAGGAGTACAGGCAAGTGTTCCGACGATTCAGTCCAGTAGCCGCCGTGTCGGTAGCCCTCGTACTCGTCCTGAGCGCCTGCGGCGACCCGGGGGCGCCCGAGCCCGCAGCGGGCTTAGCGACGCCCTCGGCCGCTATTGTGTTGCCCCCAACGGCCGCCCCTGCCGCGGCCGCCGCCGAGCCGGCCGCACCGACAACCGAAACGCCTCAGCCACCCACCCGCCGTGAAGGGGCCGCGCCCCGAGCCGAGGTGGCCTTCCAGACTGAAGCTGCGCAAGAGCTCACGGCGGTGGAGGTAGTCAAGCGCCTCACCCCTTCCGTGGTGCACATCGGCACCGAGACGGTACCCATGGGGATGTTCAACGAGCCGGTCCCTTCGGGTGTTGGGACCGGGGTGGTCCTGGACGATCGAGGAAACATCCTGACAAACAATCACGTGGTCGAGGGCGCCGAGCGGATAGTGGTGACCCTGAGCACAGGCGAAAGCTTCGTAGCCCAGCTTGTTGGCCGCGACCCGGGTACGGATACGGCAGTGGTCCGCATAGACGCCCAGGGCCTGCAGCCGGCGAAACTGGGGATCTCCGGGGACGCGCAGGTCGGCGAAGATGTGATAGCCATCGGACACGCGCTGGGCCTGGCAGGCGGGCCTACGGTAAGTAAGGGCGTGGTCAGCGCGCTGGGACGCTCCATAAACACAGACGCTCAGGTTACGCTGGTGGACCTGATCCAGACCGACGCGTCTATCAACCCGGGCAACAGCGGAGGGCCCCTAGTCAACCTGAGGGCGGAGGTGATCGGCATAAACACGGCCATCAGGGAAGGGAGCCAGGGCATCGGATTCGCGATCAACATCGACGACGCCAAGCCGGTGGTGGCCCATCTCATCGAGAACGGTTTCGTCCGGCGCGGCTATCTGGGAATCGGGCCCGTCAACCTGACCCCGGCGATAGCAGGCCAGTTGCAGCTTCAGGTCACGGAGGGCATCCTCGTCTGGGCGGTGGGCGAAACCACAGCGGCTGGAAGGATGGGCCTGCAGCAAGGTGACGTCATAGTCCAGCTAGGCGACGAGCCCATCGTCAACACGGGCCAGCTCTCGAAGTTCTTGTTGGAGCATCCCCCTGGGGAGACAGTGGACGTAGTCTTCATTAGGGGAACCCAGAAGATAAGCGGCACACTGACCCTACAAGAGAAGCCACGGTGAGCCAGGTGAAGTGCGGACGATGGTGTCCCGACCGGTGACATAGCCTCGCTGCTTGGAGCGTGACGCGTTCAAGGGGGGATGAGAAATGACAACTAAGCCAACGGCAGAAGAGTGGAGGCGGGTGTTCGGAGATATACATCATGAACGCCGTCGGTCTGACTGAGCCAACCGACGATACCATCCAGGACGCGAACCCTTACTGGGGCCCGTAGACCTCTCAACTGGTCTAGAATCTGTGCGAATACGAGGGGAGGTCAATTATGTCGGAGCATCGGGAGCGCGACCAAATGGTGGAGGATACTTGGCGCATGTTCCTGACGGAGGGTCAGCATACCAAAGAGTTTAAGTTCCGTCACCTTTTCGCTATGCTGCCCTCCAATCCCCGTTGTCGGTTTTGTAACGCTCCGTTTCACGGCCTCGGCGGGACTCTCATGAAGATCATCTATGACAAACGTAGATCTAAACTTAATCCAGTGATGTGTAACGCCTGCGAAAACTTTGCAACGGAATATCAGGGGGGAGCTGAAATCGAATTGTCGCTGTTGTTTGCCGATGTGCGAGGGTCAACCACCCTGGCCGAAAGCATGAGTACCGGCGAATTCAGCCAACTCATAAACAGATTCTACAAGGCTGTCACCAAAGTACTGATTCGGACAGATGCACTTATCGACAAGTTGATCGGCGATCAGGCGGCTGGTATGTATGTGCCCGGATTCGCTGGAAGCGACCATGCAGAGCGGGCGATTGAGGCGGCCAAGGAGATTTTGCAGGTTACTGGCCATGGTGACCGCGGTGGTCCCTGGATTCCACTGGGTGTCGGGGTTCACACGGGGTCGGCATACGTAGGCGCGGTCGGGTCGCAGGAAGGTACAACCGACATCACCGTTCTCGGCGATGCACCCAATACCGCCGCTCGACTCTCTTCGAGTGCGGCAGTGGGTGAGATCCTTGTCAGCGAGGCCGCCTCTGAGGCGGCACGATTGGACGTAGGGGGTAGTGAGAAACGAGTTCTCGATTTGAAAGGGAAGAGCGAACCCTTCACTGCCTACGTCACTTGGAAGCGGTAACCGAAGGCTCTAAGAGCACGTACACAACACGTCCGCCTCACCATAGGCCTTGCATCTCATCGCGCAGCAGCGACCTGATCCTTCGCGAGATGGTGCGGGGTATGTTCATCTGAAGGAGACCCGCAAATCGCGCTTTTCCAACCCTGCGCCACGCCTCCGCATTTGGGGCAAGTCATGGCTTCGGCCTGCATCTTATCGTCCTTGACATCTAGCGCTGCTCCAAGACCGAGGAACATCAAAACCTGCACTCTGTGTCAAATTCGTTAGGCTGGTGATCTATACGGCGGATGCGACCCGCGCCGTTGGTGACAATAGGCATTCAATGGGAACGCGCCTGCGCTTCGCATATGGTTCAAAAAGGGATGAGAGCAGATGGCCGACAGAGGTCCCGGAGCTACGCCGGTGTCGCCAACGTCACTGGCGTAGCATCGTTTCATGATCAACAGCACGTTGCCATGGTAGTAGCAGAACCTTCAGCCGTCGTTCACGGTGTGCTCTGGACAATCACTGAGGTCAGCGAAAGGTCCACGGACTGGTATGAAGGCGTTCGCGAGGGGATCTACGGGAAGACAATGCTGGAAGTGGAAACTTCCCAGGGAGAGTCCTCTGTTAGTTCGGGCCGGTGACATAGCCTCGCTGCTTGGAGCGTGACCTGTTCAAGGGGGGATGAGAAATGACCACTAATCCAGAGGCAGAAGAGTGGTGGCGGGCGCTGCTGACGGGTGAAGGTTTGACGGGTGGGGGCTTGAGAATACCCCTGCGCAATATGCGCCACCTGCTCAGGCTTCTTCCTTCGCACGCGCGCTGCAAGTTCTGCAACTCCCCGTTCGATGGTTTTGGGGCGCCCGCGATGCGTGTGCTCGGCAGGGGACCGTCTAGGCTGACGTCCCAGTTCTGCCAGCAGTGCCAGGTGACCTCCAGCCAGTTCATAGGTGGGGTGGAGATCGAGCTTTCGCTTCTGTTCGCCGACGTGCGCGGTTCGACGAGCCTGGCCGAGCAGATGAGCGCCTCTGAGTTTAGCCTGCTGATCAGCCGCTTCTTCGCCGTGACGAGCAAGGTCCTGCTGGGGAGCCGGGCCTGGGTGGACAGGCTCGTCGGCGATCAGGTCGTGGGGATGTACCTGCCTTTCTACGTCGGCCATGATCACCAGCGTGTGGCGATTGACAGCGCCCAGCACCTGCTACGAATGACGGGCCACCAAGACCCGGATGGCCCGTGGATCCCGTTGGGTGTGGGTGTGCACTCGGGGACCGCGTTCGTAGGCACGGTGGGGTCCATTGACGCGGCGACTGACATCACCGTTCTCGGCGACGCGCCCAACGTGGCGGCTCGCCTCTCCTCGGTAGCTGGTCCAGGCGAAATCCTGGTAAGCGAAGATGCCTACGCGAGCGCGGGGCTGGACCCCGACCTGGAAACGCGGTCGCTCGAGCTAAAGGGGAAGAGCGAGCCGGTGACGGTCCGTGTGCTTGCCAACCGGTCGTGAGGAATCAGCGCACTACGCAGGTATGTTGCCGGCTCAGGGGCATAAGCGGGCGCCGGAAAGCAGTGTGCACGCTGCGACCGGTGACGTGGCTACGCCCTGCTCCAGGTGGGTCGACTCCAGGCCATACCCGCCGTCTTTCGCATGAACTCGGCATGCAGGGCAGGGTTTGAGGCGATGAGGCCGTCGCTGTAGAGGCCAGCTCGCCTACCGGCGCGGTCGGTGATGATCCCTCCCGCCTCCTCGACCAGAAGCAGGCCGGCCACCTGGTCCCACGGCTCGAGCTGGTGGTGGAAGTACAGATCGGTACGGCCAGCCGCGGCGTAGGCGATCCCGAGGGCCGAGGACCCCATTATGCGCGCGGTCTGCATCCCGGGCCAGATCGAGCGTATCACGTCCAGACCGTTCACCGCGCCCTCGTTGTTGTAGCTCAGGTCCATTCCCAGGACCGATTCCTCGAGCGAGGACTTTTCCGACACGCGGATGGGCTGCCCGTTGAGCGTGGCGCCCTGGCCCCTGCGGGCCTCGAACATCTCGTTCCGAGCCGGGTCGTAGTTGACACCCACCAGGGTCTCCCCGTCGAGGGCGAGGCCGACGACCACCGAGTAGAAGGGATTGCCCGAGGCGTAGTTGCGGGTACCGTCGAGGGGGTCGACGATCCACACGTACCCGGCGCCGGCACGTGCGCCCTCGGACTCCTCGCCCAGGAGACCGAACGTGGGGTACTCGGTTCGGAGGATCGCCAGGACCTCCCTCTCCACCTCCTCGTCAACGTCGGTGACGATGTTTCCGCGGCCTTTGTAGGATACTTTCTTGACGCGGTGGAACCTGTCGACCAGGATCTCACCCGCTTTGAGTGCGGCAAATCGGGCGACCTCGGCCGCCGACCTCCCGCTAGCGCTATCGGGAATAGATTCCAACGCTCTGGTACCTCGACTCACTCGAAATTTCCCTATTCCCCCTTTTTCAAAAGGGGGGAAGGGACCCCTGCGCTCCACAAGGCAGCGTCAAGAAGTTGAATTCAGTTGGCTGGGACGTTGAACGGCACGGTGAGATGCGGGAGAATTCTAGGATGAGGGATCGCTACGCTCCCGCCGTTCGGGACGCGGCGGCGCCGCAACGGGTCTCTCGCTGGCGGGAGTCTATCAGGGCCGGCTTTGCCGGTCAAGCGACGCAAGGGGCCGAGCACCGGCCGACGTCCGGGACCGCCGTTGCCGTCGGTGGTGAAGGCCCGATTGAAAAGGGATAGCCGCTGTGCACCACTCATGCCTAGAGCGGGGCCTCTCTCAGCGAGTACTCCGTATTTCTACCTAGCGAAAGCTGCCTCAAACTGAGTAGGCAGCGCATCTGCAATCTGGTAATATGTAGCCGCGTCGCCGCTACTTCCCGCACGAGAGTGTGGCCGACGAAGTAGCTCAGAAACCCGGATCGGCCCTGCCGGCGGCTCTCAGCAGAAACAGTGCACCGCGCGGGTCGATGGCCCGGTAGCCCATTTGACAATCGTTCCAAAGCTCAGGGGGCGGGGCGATGGCTGAAGAGTCCAGGTCCCAGGGCGCGTCAACGGCGAGATGGCTGGCCGTTGGCGGTGCGCTGGTGACTGGGGTCACCGGCATCGTCATGGCGGGCTTCTCGCTCGTAGGCGGAGAGGAGACGGGGGCCGGCGCATTGCTGGCCGCCTCGGCCTTGGCGTTCGGATTCCTGGCTGCCAACCTTGACCGGTCATCTGCTAGGGGCCCGATTGCCGACAGATACGGCTCGATAGTCGGCGATGATGGCGCCTCCCAAGGTGAAGCAGAGGCTCAACCCCTCACTGCCGCCGCCGTCGCGGCGCCGGGCCAGACGAGCGCCCCTCGCATGAATGACGGTCCCTCTCTGCGCCACCGGCTGCCGGGGATGGCGAATATCGATGCCGAGCCCGTGAGCCAGAGGGAGTCGGAGGTACTATCCCTTGTGGCGGAGGGCTACTCCAACAAGCTCATCAGCGCTGAGCTGGGCATATCCGAGCGTACGGTCAAGAACCACCTGACCACCACGATGGGGAAGCTACGCGCCTCCGATCGGACGCACGCCGTGGTCACTGCAGTCAGGCTGGGTTGGCTGGACATCCACGGGGACTCTTGAGCAGACCCGACTTCGCCGTTGTTCGTTGGGGGGTGGAGCCTACCACAGCTTCATCGAGTCCAGGAACAACCGCTTGAGGTCATCTGCGTCAGCCGGACGGGGGGAGAGTTTTGTGACGCGGTGCTGTGGTAGCGTGCCGGCGACCAACTGGTCCACGTCTTCAGGTCCGTAGCCGACCGCCTCAAGCCCGCTGGGCATGTCGATCTGGCGCATAAGGCCGATGATCGCATCCGCCAGCAGATCTCCCGCTTCCTCCAGGCGCGCATTTGAGACTTCGGCGCCCATCAGCCGCGCCGCATGCAGATGGCGCTCCGGGTTCGCGGGGCCGGTGAAGCGGAAGACGGCAGGCGCGTTCAGGATCACGGACATGCCGTGGGGGATGATCGGCTCGTCCTCCGGATACCCCTCAGGCGCGTAGCCTCTGACCTTGCCGGAGACCGGGTACGACATGCCGTGCGGCAGGTGACAGCCGGCGTTCCCGAAACCCACACCGGCGAATGTTGCCGCCAGCAGCATCCTGCCACGGGCGTCCTCGTCGGTGGGGTCGTGCACGGCGCGAACGATGCTCCGTGACACCATCTCGATCGCCTTCGTAGCCCACACGTCGCTGATGGGGTTGGAGCCCTGGTAGCCCGGCCTCATGCCGGGGTCCTTCGGGGCCTCGCGTCGGTTGAAGGGCAACGCGGTGAACGACTCGAGCCCGTGGCTGAGCACGTCAAGTCCGCTGCACGCAATAACCGTCTGTGGGAGCGTGCGCGTATTTTCGGGATCAACCAGGCCCATCGTCGGACGCAGGTAGCGGTGAGAGATTCCTGTTTTGGCGCGCATCTTCAGGTAATCGAAGATGGCCACGCCGGTGGTCTCGCTGCCGGTGCCGGAAGTGGTTGGGACGGCGATGAGGGGAGCGAGAGGGCCTGGGACAGGCCGCCCGTCTCCTACGGGGGCGTTGACGTAAGTGAGGAACTGGGCAGGATGCGTGGCGTAGAGGTCGGCGGCCTTGGCGGTATCGATGGTGGAGCCGCCGCCCACGGCGACGTACCCGTCGAACCGGCCCTCGGTCGCGAAATCCGCGGCCTCCCTGAAGGACAGGTCGGTCGGCTCGACGTGGACAGCCTGAAATAATACGGCGTCGATCCCGCTTTCGCCGAGGGCCCCCAGCGCAACGGACACAGGCTCGCTGCCCGCCATTCGACTGTCGGTCAGCACCATGACCCGTCGCGCCCCGAGCCGCTTCATCTCGTAACCCACCTCTCGGGTCACGCCGGGGCCGAACTTGATGCTCGACGTATCTATCGCAAAGGCGGTCTCAAGGGCCAAGGGTCCCCAGCCTTCTCAGGGTTAACCTCCTGCCCCAATACATGTGCACGAGGCCTGCCCGATTATCAGGAACTACCCACCGATAGACAGGTGACCGTTCGATCGATTCCGCCGATGACGTGGATCTGGCTGGTAACCAGGTCTCCCACTGCGTTCAGATCGGGAGCACTTACGACCGCGATGATGTCGTAGGGACCGGTGACCGCATCGACGGTCTCCACGCCGGTCAGGCCCCGCAACTCGCCGGCGACGGTGCGGGACTTGCCTACCGCAGTCTCGATCAGTATGTACGCCTTGGTCGCCATGAATACCTCCTGTCTGTCGTCATGAGTGTGCCAGGCCACGCCTCGCTGGGGCCTTACAAATCACGCCTGTCTGGGTGCTCGCATTCTAAGCACGTAGCATGGGCCTGTCAATCTGGAGACCTGCGCGGGCCCACGCTCCCTTGGGTTGATGCTCCGTGGAGGACCTGAGTCCAACGGCATGGATAAGCATGGTTGAGGGCATAGCTCAGCCTCTCCCAGGGCCGTGTCCTCGGCAGCCTTGTTGCGGTGCGAAGAGCCGTTTGCTACGATGCGGGACGCGGTGGCGGCACGCGCCATGCGGAGGCCGGGATGAACGACCACGAGAAGTTCTTTTTCGACCTAAACGGCTACCTCGTCGTGGAGGATGTCCTCACTGACGAGGACTTGGCGGCTTGCAACGAAGCCATCGACCGCAATGCGGACCGCATCACTGAAGAGGAGAGTCATCTCCGAGGGCACGCAGCACTGACGGGAACGAGGGTGCGTGGTGATATATGGGACATACTGACGTGGCCCGGTCCGTGGTGCCAGCCTTTCCGGGACCTTCTGGCCCATCCGAGGATCCTGCCGTACCTGACCGAGCTGCTGAGAGAGGGCCTCCGCCTCGACCACGTCTACGGCATCGTGATGACGAAGGGGGCCGAGGGGCTGCAACTCCACGGCGGCGGCACGAAGGACGACCTCACCGCGTTCTACCAGTTCCACAACGGCAGGATGCGGTGCGGGCTTACGGTGGTGTCGTGGGCGCTGACCGACTGCGGCCCGGGGGATGGCGGCTTGATGTGCATCCCCGGCAGCCACAAGTCCAATTACCCGGTGCCCGAGGATCTGGTCGGGCTCGAACAGGACATAGGAGTCGTGCGGCAGGTCGAAGCAAAGGCGGGCTCGGCCATCATATTCACCGAGGCGCTGGCCCACGGGACATTGCCCTGGACTGCCGATCATGAGCGCCGGTCGGTCCTGTACAAGTACTCGCCCGCCCCGCTGAGCTGGGAACGCCGGCATCTTCCGGACGGCGTAGGGGACATCCTGGACGAGCTGACCCCCAACCAGCGCGCGTTGCTGGAGCCCCCGTACCACGGCTACCTGAAGCGGCCAAAGCTAACCGTGGGCTGACTCCGCTTTCCCGTGGGTCTGTCTACCCGGGCCAGACACTCGAGGCCGACTAGGACGACCCACGACCTCAGCTGTCCTCAGAGGTCCACGGAAAGCACCTTAGCTGACATCAGTTCCTGACTGGGACGCGAGGCAAGGTTGGCGCTGCTAAGGGATCTCGAAACAGACCGGCTGCTTCTGAAGCTCCACACCATGGATGACTTGGAGGAAGCCCATCGCCTTCTCTATGAGGACCCAGAAGTTGCACCCCATTTTGCGGGCAAGGTGTCCACGCTCGAAGAATCAAGGGAACGCCTGCGCTACAAGATATGGCTAAACCAGCACAGCGGCGGGCAGGGATGGGGATATTGGTCCGTCATGCTACGGGAAGATCACCAGCTAATAGGGTTGATGATCTTCGGCCATCCAGAACGGATTTACTGGAGCACGGACTTGCCGGACTCGTACAGGGAGTCACCTTACACGCCGCTCTTCACGGAGATTGGCTACGCGTTCGGACGGGCCTACTGGGGACAGGGGTACGCCACCGAAGCCGCCAGCCGCGTGCTCGAATACGCATTCGGGGAGCTGCGGGTGAGCCGCTTTGAGATTCCTTGGTACAAAGGTCCCCGGAATCCTCGCTCGTTTAGCGTGTACCGCAGGCTCGGATTCGACATCAAGGACGAAGTAGACGTCAAGGAACACGACATTCTGCTCACCATGGACAATAATATATCCGACCTACCTCCATTGGCCACATCCCCGACACCGGATGTCGGCGACTCGCTCGTAACCGAACCTCCACAGATGGAGGTTGGTCAAGTCAACGACCTGAAGGCTCCGGACTCGATTGAGACCGAGCGTCTATCGCTTCGTGGCATCAAGTCTGATGACATAGAAGCGATTTCAAGCCTGACGAACGGGAACCCCCATAACTCGAAGTTCTTCGGTAGGATTCACTCTTTCGACGTTTTTGAACGCGCTCTCTGGTTCGCCCAAGAGTCTCCGCTAGGAACCAGAACGCGGTTCGGATGGGCGTACGACGGCCTTGGTTCATGGGCTGTCGTCCAGAAGGCGGATGATTCGTTGGTGGGCCATATCAGCCTGGGGCCCGCTGCTCGCACATACTGGATTGTGTTTCCGGAGGAGGCCGATTCTCCTTATGTCCGGTGGGAGGTTGACCTGGTATGTGTCTTGAGAGAGCCATCCAGCGGCAAGGGATACGACAGGGAAGCGTGTGAGGCAATGATCGACTATGCGTTTAGGAAGATGAAGTTGGCTCGGATTGTCAATCACGTGGATGCGGACGACGCCACGTCGATTAGTCTATTCAAGAGCTTGCGCTTTGCAATCGACCGGAACCTTCATCCCCACTACGGTGGCCTCGTGGCGATCTTGGACAACACCCTTCTCTAGCCGAGGCGCGCAGGGATGTCGTCTCGAGCACGACCCGATACGATGAAATAGCGATCACGATGCAGCAACGAAGTGCCTTGGACCGTGCTGCACGCGCGAGCTCAGGGTCGGCTCGATGGAAGGAGAAGTCGGCATGAATCAGAAGATCGTGGTCGTCGGGGGTGGGTTCGGTGGTGTGGCCGCGGCCCGGACTGCGCGCGCACTGCTGGACCGCCAACACGACGTAACTCTGGTCGACCGGAGCAGGCGGACCTACCTGTGCGGGGCGCTCCCGCTGCTCATCGTTGGCGAACGCGCGGCCGCGGGCGTCAGCCGATCTCTGGGGTCGTTGACGAACCGCGGAGTCCGGTATGTCGAGGCTGAGGTGCAGGCGCTGGACCTCGCGTCCAGGACGGTTCTGACCTCGGCCGGGACCCTGGAGTACGACTTCCTGGTTGTCGCGCCAGGCGCGGTCTATGACTGGGCCGCCGTGCCGGGGTCCTCGGCGGCGTACTCGTTCTACGACATAGCCAACGCCAGGCGTCTCCGCCGCAAGTTGCGTTCGTTCCGCAAGGGCCGCATCGTTGTTGCGGTGTCCGGCCTGCCATACAAATGCCCGCCCGCCCCCTTCGAGGCGGCGATGGTCCTCGACTGGGCGTTCAGACAGCGTGGGGTCCGAGGGGACATCGAGCTCCATGTCTGCACTCCGGAGCCCGCACCGCTGCCGGTAGCCGGGCCCGAGGCCGGCACGCGCCTGACGAGAAGCCTTGAGCGCAAGGGAATTGTGCTGCATGCGGGGGCGGGCGTCACCGAGGTCGCCTCGAACGGCCGGGAAGCCGAATTCAGCGACGGCACCTCGATGGAGTGCGACCTGATGATCACTGTGCCGGTCCACCGCGCGCCCCCGGTGGTGGCCGAGGCGGGGCTCGCGGGCGAGTCAGGGTGGGTCCCGGTATCAGCCGAAACCCTGGAGACGCGGCAGACCGGCGTCTACGCTGTGGGCGACGTCAACGCCGTGCCAATGGCCAACGGCCGCCCGCTGCCCAAGGCAGGGGTGTTCGCCTCGGCGGAGGGCGAGACGGTGGGGCGTAACATCGCAGCGTCCGTCAACGGCACGGAGCCGGTGACATTCCCGGGGAACGGCCACTGCTTCATCGCGTACAGCGGCACTCAGGCGGGGTTGGTCAAGGGGGAGTTTCTCGCCCCCGGCAAGCCCAACGTGAGGCTGCAGCCGGCTACAGCGCGGGCCTACCGCGTCAAGGAGCGGTTCGAGCGCGACTGGGGGCGGTTACGAGTGTAGCCGATGGCGTTCGAGGAACGTGCCGGATGGGCCTTGAGCGGTGCCCGAGACGAGTGGAGCGGTGACAAAACACGAGGTAGCCAATACAATCTCGGTATCGGGCGAGACAGCTCGGGTTACTAGCGCATGGTCAGCAAACCGTTTGGGGAGTGCGCATTCCGTCGCCCAACACGTCGTCTGTTGCGGTACTAGGAGGCACTCAGGATGACTCCGGGCAGGTCTGAGGTACAAGGGGGTTCTGCTCCATTGTCCGTTTACGCCGCGGCCGGGGTTGATACGCGCGAGGCGGACTCAGCCCTGCGACCAATGGTAGACCGCCTTTCGCGAACGTTGCTTCATCGCGGCCATGCGCTGCTGCCATTCGGCCACTTCGCCAACGTCGTTCGGCTCGGCAGCCTCGGTATCGCCGTGTCGACCGACAACGTTGGCACCAAGGTCTTGATCGCGCAGTTGATGGACAAGTACGACACGATCGGGATCGACTGCGTGGCGGTTAACGTGAATGACATCCTCTGCGTCGGGGCAGAGCCTCAGACCATGGTCGACTATATCGCCGTTGAGCACGTCGCGGCGAGAGTCGTAGACCAGATCGCCAAGGGGCTGGAGGAAGGCGCGAGACTGGCGAACATAACCATCGTTGGCGGAGAGCTGGCGCAGGTGCCCGAGATCGTCCGAGGGGAGGGTCCTGGTACCGGACTCGACCTCTCGGGGACCTGTATAGGCACGGTCGACCCGGACGCGATAATGACCGGCCGGGCGGTCCGGCCCGGTGACTTGATCGTCGGCCTGCGGAGCTCGGGGGTCCACAGCAATGGGTTGTCGCTAGCCAGGACCGTCTTTGGGATAACCAGCGAATCGCCTAGGGCAGAGAGAATCAGGACTCTTGCCGAATACAACGACGAGCTGGGCGAGACTCTCGGGGAGGCCCTGCTGCGGCCGACGCGGATCTACGTTTCCGAGGTCCTGCAGATGATCAAAGATGGCGTGGACGTCAGGGGCCTGGCCCACATAACGGGCGATGGCTTCCTCAATCTGCCGCGGCTGAATGCCGACGTCGGCTACGTCATCGACTCGCTACCGGAGCCACAGGCCGTATTCGGGCTTATCCAGCGTACCGGGTCGGTCTCGGACTCGGAGATGTTCGAGGTGTTCAATATGGGGATCGGCTTTTGTGTCATCGTTCCCGCCAGTGACGAGAGTGCTGCATTGGCAACGGCAGAGGGGTGCGGCGCCGAAGCATTCACGATCGGACATGTCACCGAGGACTCGGACCGCACCGTCGATGTGGCAGCGCCTCGACTGCGTGGCTGGAGGCACAAGGGCTTTCACTCCGTCGCGGGCCAGTAGACACGGATCGCCGCGCGCGGGAATGACGCTTGTCGCGTCCGTCGAGCGGAAGGACAGGGCGGGCTCGCGGGCACCGCCCCTACGTCCTACCGCTACGTCCTAAACGCCAGCAAACCTGTAGACGAGGTCGACGTAGGCGGATACGATCGGCTCACTCCCAACCAACAATACCGCGATGCCGCCCAATGACAGGAACAGGCCGAACGGCAGCGTATCCTTCCTGCCCTTCTTGCGCAAGGCAAGTAGGACGATCGCGAGGACTCCTCCGCTGACTATGCCGCCCCATAGCGCCATTGCCACGGCAGGAAATCCGAGCAGCATCCCCATCAGCCCGGCCAGCTTCACGTCCCCGAAGCCGAATCCCTGTGGGAACGCTACGAGTACAGGAAAGAAGAGAAGGAAGGCCCCGAGCCCGGACGCGAGCGAGTTGAGAAAAGAACCGATCATGTCGGCGTTGCCGAAAAAAATCCGGGGCAACCCCAACTCTGTCCAGAAGGGGGCCGCGAGCAACGTGATGGCCAGGCTAGGGAAAACGATGCGGTCGGGGATTCTCTGATGCTCCAGGTCGATAATCGCGACGGCAAGGAACAACGCGACACTTGCGCAGACATAGGCGAGCTCAATCCCGAGGCCGTACCTCCAGTATGCGGCAGTGAACAGTAGGCCGGTGAGGAGGTCCACCGCGAAGAGTCTGGCCGGTATGGCCGCACCACACTGGCTACACTTGCCCCGTAGCAAGAGATAGCTCAGTATGGGGACCATCTCTCTGTTGGGCAGGGGCCGTTCGCAGGACGGGCAGGAAGACCTGGGGCTTACCAGCGACCGTCCCGCCGGCAGTCGGTCAGCCACCACGTTGAGGAAGCTGCCTACCGAGGAGCCTATGGCAAAGACGAACAGGCCTAACATTGGATCACGAGGCTCAGCCCCAGGATGCCCCCTCGCGTTGCACACACGTCCCCCGACGAGCTTTCAAGCAACTGCTCGTGCTATGGTGCTCTTGGTTTGTCGGGGCACGAGGACGGACACGCAGGCCCGCCCCTACGATATGCGCCGAAGCTACTTCCCCATGCTCGGTCCCGATGGCGCATCGGGACATAATCTGCCCAGGACGAACGGCGGGAAGCGGGGACCACCTCTCCCGGCCGGTGTCTCTCAGGACGGACGGTGTAGAATGGACGACCTCTCCCACCGGTGTTTCGCCCCGCGGAACCGACGTCACGGATAGGATGGTAGCCTGGAACACAAAACGGGCGCAAGGCCCTGCTCTCGGTTGGACCGGGTGCAACCGAAGCCATCAGAAGCGCGGGCGCAACAAGGCGGGGACGGGATCAGACATACGGGTGAGCGCGAGGCCGCACTCGGGAAGCAGAGCTGATGGGCAGGAGGGCGCGGGTCTGGGGGTCAGGCAGCGGGACTGCGGACGCGGAGGGCCGGTGACGTCACGGTTGGCCGGGTGGCCGCCGAGCGCCAGGGCAGTCTCCCGATTCAGGACTCGTCCGGCTTTACAACCGGCATGTCCACCGTGGCCTGTGACTCCATGAAGACCCAATGGACCGGGGTGTTGATGCCGCCCAGCTCGATGCGGTCGAAGTTGCGCAACTGCCGGGGCTCTGAGCCCAGCTTCTCCCCATTGACAAATGTCCCGTTGCGGCTGCCGAGGTCTGACACCCAGTAACCTTCAGAGTCTCCCCGGATGCCGGCGTGCTGACGTGATACCCCGCTCTCGTCCAGAACGATGTCATTCAATGGGGCTCGGCCGATCATCAACATCCCCATGGAAAGCGAGATCGAGTTCCCCTCGTCTGGACCGCCGCGCGTCAGGAGCATAGCCCCCAAAGTTGGCATGGCCATTATCCCCGCCTGTACCCCCCTCTAGCGGACGTCCGTCATTGTTGGAGCCGGCGCCGCGCGCTCGGGCCGAGCCGGGCCGCGACAGGATAGCCCAGGAGCACGTTCGGGGTTCGAACCGATTTCCCACCGCATGCTTAAGGCTCCCTACGCCGTCTTGATGGCGTAGAGAAAGAGTTGCCTTGAGAGCCATCATAGCGACGGCTGGCAAACAGTGTCAACCCTGGAAAATACGGGGTGTGTTGAGCGGGTAGACGCCCATTGCAGCAACGCGCAGGGATCGAGCCGCAGCGGGCACGCGCTGCCCCCGATACCCAAACCGCGGCCAACGCGGTATCGAGCTGTGTTAGGATATCGGGCGCGACAGAAAGGCCTCGGGAGAGACAAGCACCTCGGACTCCCCGGTCACACAGGTTGAGGGCCACGAACTCTGATGACGGCGATGAAACGCAACGTCTCGGCCCGGTGGTCACGGTTGGCGCGTACCCTACGCTCGGGGCGCTTACACCGCTCGCACCGGCCTCTCATCGTTGGATGGACCTGCCTCACCATTTGGGCGTCGGCGGCGTGCGGCGGCGGTCCCTCCCCGGTCGTCTTTACGTCGGACAGAGACGGGAACCTGGAGCTATACGCAGCGACCCTCGACGACGGGCAAGAGACAAACCTGACGAATACGCCGGGGGACGAGTACTCTCCCCGAGTCTCCCCGGACGGCAGGCTTGTCGCGTTCCTGTCGGGGTCCGGTGAGACCGTCGCGCTGGAGGTCATGAAGATTGACGGCACCGAGCGACGGGTGCTGACCGCGGGCGCGGGCGTACGCTCCCACCACCGGTGGTCACCGGATAGCACCCGCATTGCCTATGTCGAAAAGAAGGAGGCCGAGTCCCGCGTCTTCGTGGTGACGGTTGACGAGCCGATACCAACGCAGCTAACGTCGGTCCCGGCAGACGTGGTGGGGGGCTGGTCCCCTGACGGTGTTTCAGTGATCTTCGCCGTTAGTCAGGGCCCGGCGCAGGGAGTTTACACGCGGAATCCGGATGGGGTGAACGAAATCCGGCTAACCGAGACTCCGGACGTCAGCCCCATCTGGTCCCCCGGTTCCAAGCGTGTGGCCATGGTATCGCATAGGGACGGGAATCCGGAGATTTACATGATGAAGGAAGACGGAAGCGAGCAGATTAGGCTAACCGAGAACGAGGCCAATGAGTACTCCGTCTCCTGGTCGCCAAACGGAAAGAGACTGCTGTTCGTCTCCGACCGAGACGGCAACCCGGAGATCTACACAACCGATGCGGAGGGAGGCGACCAGAAGAGGCTCTCCCAAAACGAGGTCGCAGACGTCCAGCCGGTCTGGTCCTCGGACGGGGGGAGGATCGCGTTCGTCTCGTACGTAGACGGGGACGCCGAGATCATCGTGATGGACGCCGACGGGTCCAATCAGACGCGGCTTACGAACAACACGCTACAAGACACCGAGCCCTCCTGGTAGGGGCAAGGGCCCTGAGTCGCTTTCACCCTACGTCCCGCTCGACATGGCCCCAAGCCGTAGTTGACCGCGCACGAGAAGTCATCCCCCTGGGTATGGTCGTGACGTCCCGCCGCCTTGAGTGGCGCGGGAAAGAGCTGCGCATCCGTGCCGCCGAGCTCCCGGACGCGGCCGAAATCACCCCCTAATTCGAGTCCAGCGTCTCTCGGACCTTGCGAACCAGGGTCGCCGGCGTGAAAGGCTTCTGTATGAAGTTGCCAGCCAGCGACGAAACGGCCGGCCGGTCGGCCGGGTGGTATCCGTAGCCGGATGTGAAGAGCAGCTTCGTTTCGGGATGTCGCTCGGCGATCCGGTCGGCTAGCTCGCTGCCGCTCATGAGGGGCATGACGATATCTGCGAAGAGAAGATGAATGTCTCCGCTTGAGTACTCTTCCGCCAGCCCCAAGGCGTCGATGCCGTTAGCTGCCTCGAGAACCGTGTAGCCCCGCTCCCTCAGCACTTGAGATACGACCGCCAGCACAGAGGGCTCATCATCGACCAGGAGCACAGTCTCGTTACCGGACGGCAACGGGCCATGGTCTTCCCCGGGGGGGTACAGTCTGCTGGCCTGCTCTTCACTTCGTGGAAGTAGTATCCTGAACGTTGTCCCTTGGCCGGGGTGGCTATCGACTGAGATATGTCCCCCATTTTGCGAGATGATCCCGTGGCAGGTCGACAAACCGAGCCTACTCCTACCTTCCTTGTCCTTGGTCGTGAAGAAGGGGTCAAACGCGCGCACTGCTACGTCTCCGTGCATCCCCACCCCCGTATCGGCTACCTGGACGAGAATGTAGCTTCCGGTTTCAAGGCAGGGGACCTCCCTAGCATAGTCGTCATCAACGGTGAGATTGCTTGTCCGGACCAGCGGCTTGCCGCCCTGCGGCATGGCGTCACTGGCGTTGATCGCAAGATTGACCAAGACCTGTTCCATCTGGCCTGGATCCGCCCGCACCATGCCCAGGTCCGCGGAGGGGAGCGTCACTAGTTCGATGTCTGTGCCGATGACTCGGCGAAGCAGGCTGTCGACGTTGAGAATAAGGTCATTCAGGTTGAGGACCTTGGGCTCTATCAGCTGTTGCCGCGAAAAGGCGAGCAGTTGGTTTGTGAGGAGAGTGGCTCGTTCGCCTGCTTGAAACACTTCTTGCTGGTATTGAAATACCTGGCCTCCCTTGATCTCTCCCCGCATTCCTAGTTGCGGATAGCTCAGTATCACCGTGAGGAGATTGTTCAGATCGTGTGCTATGTCCCCAGCCAGCAAACCAACTGCCTCCATCTTTTGCGCCTGCAGGAGCTGAGCTTCAAGCTGCTGCTGTTCGGTCAGGTCGGCGGAGATGCCGATCATTCCGGTAGGTCGCCCGTCTTCCTGCCGCACGAGAGCTGTGCTCAGTCTGGTGGGGAACTCTTCTCCGCTCTTTCTTTGTTGAACGACCTCCCCAGACCAGGAACCGTCTCTCACGGTCGCCTCGAATATATCCTTCGCTTCGGTCCCACGTGAGACCCGCTGGTGAAGATCGAACACGTTAATACCGACCATTTCACCCCGCGAGTAACCGAATAACCGCTCAGCACCCGAGTTGACGTACAAGAGCTTTCCATCCATTCCCGCGATTACTACTGATTCATGGATCGTATCGATGGCCAGAGCCAACCGGTGCAATTCTTCCTCGGAGCGGTTGCGTTCGGTGACATTCTCGGCGAAAATAGCCACCAAGGGGCCGCCGAGCGGGACCGCCGTGACTGCGAAAACCGCCCCCTCTCGCTCTATCTCATCGCCGTACCGCTCTAAGTCAGGGAGACGCTGCACTTGGCCTGTGCGCACCGCCTCGGCGTAAATATGCGGCCCATCGGTTTCCAGCGATGTAGGGAAGCTCTCCCGCACCGTAGTCCCGATGAACGTCGCGAATCGGATACCCGTCGCGTCGTCAATTTGCGGGTTACTGGCGATCAATCGGAACGAGCCGGGGTACTGGACATCTTCTAGCTTCCACACAGTTAGCCCGAGAGGCAATCTCTCAATCACCCTTGCGTAGAGCGACTCCATTGAAAAAGCGTCAGTTTCCATGATCTCGGGTCAACCTGTACTTGCAGGCCTCGGTCAGGCGCCACGTTCCATTGCTCGATCCGCCGTTTCTAACGGGCCTTGTCATCGCAGACCCCTCTTTGAGCTCAACCAACCCGTTCGCTCGTCCATAAATCGTCATCCGGACCGCTACTGTGGGATATCTCCACAATAAATGACGCAGTACACCCGAGCAACGGACTTCAGCCCAGTTTTCGGACAGGAAAAAGGCCAGGCAAGTGCCTGGCCTATCGACCGACGTGGCAAGCGGTTTGGTTAGGGATTCAGCAGGCCACGGTCCGTTGCCGTCTTGACAGCTTGCGTACGAGTTTCGACGTCCAGTTTCTGATATATGTTCTCCACGTGGTATTTCACGGTGCGAACGCTCACGCCCAATTGCTCGGCGATCTCTCTGTTTCTGCCGCCTGATGCCAGAATACTTGGTACCTCACGCTCTTTGTCTGTAAGCTGGATATCCACCCGTCCGTCGATCCGATCGGCCAGCCGAGTGGCTATCGCGGGCGGCAGCATCATCCCGCCCTGGTGCACCAGGCGAATTGCAGACACCAATTCATCACGCGCTGCATCCTTGAGGAGATAACCCCGGGCGCCCCCTCGCAGGCCCTCAAAAACATACTCGTCCTTCGCGTAGGCGGAGAGGAGTATGGTCCGGGCTCCGACGCCCAGCTCCTTGAGCCGCTTCAACGTCTCGACACCGTCCAGCTTCGGCATCTGAACGTCCAACAGAGTCACGTCCGGCGCAAGTCTTCGGATTTTTTCGATTGCCTCCTCGCCGTCGCCGGCTTCACCGACGACGGTCACTCCGTCACTCCGTTCCAGCATGTTCGTGATGCCCCGGCGTACGAGCTCGTGGTCGTCCACGACAAGCACGCGTACTTCCTCCTGTGGCTGCTCGGCGACACGGTCTGTGCCCGACGTTGTTTCTAGTTTGTGGAGGTCTGTCTCATGGCCGGCGCCAACGGGTATTCGCGCCTCAATCTGAGTACCCTGATTGGGGGTGCTGCGCACGTCCAGGCTGCCGTTTGCTTGTCTGGCCCGCTCCTGCATGAACCGGAGACCGAACCCTTGACCGCTTGCAGTTGGAGCTGCATTCTCGGCTGCCGTCTCGAAGCCTACCCCGTCATCGACGATCTGGAGCCGTAGTTCGGTGAGCTCAAAGGTCACCGTTGCCGACACAGTCTCAGCATGAGAATGGCGCCGAACGTTGCGCAGGGCTTCCTGGATGATGCGCAGCGCAACGAGCTGTTGGGGACAGTCGGCCGCGCCACACTCCGCCCCATCTACCTCGAGGGACGCCTGAATTCCGTCTGCCTTTGCTAGCTCGAGCTCTTCCCGGATCGCCTCGGTAAGTGTGCATCCACTTAAGTCTCGCGGCGTCAAGTCCCATACCGAACGCCGGGCCTCTTCTAGCGTGTCCCGCGCAAGCTTGCGCGACGCCTGCACTTCTTGCGCCGCGCCTTCAGGATCTTCAACGATCAGTTCGCCGGCCGCATCCAGCTGAATCGCCAATGCGGCAAGTGACTGGACGACGGTGTCATGTATCTCGCGGGCCAGCCGATTCCTCTCCTCAAGCACCGCCAGCTCGTTTGACGCTTGCTCCGCTCGCTCTCGCTCGCTCACATCGCGGGCCGCTCCGAAGAAACACTCCTGCCCACCAAACCGCACCTCTCCAACTCGGACCTCCACCGGAAACGTGTATCCGTCTTTGCGGCGGTGCACGCCATCCACGGTGAGGCTCCCTCTGCGAGTCAGCTCGCTCCGTTGCGCCTCTAGCCTTCCAGGGCTTGACGTCACCGCGACATCCGACAGAGACAGTCTCATCAGCTCTTCTCGGGTGTAGCCCAGGCTGTTACAGGCTGCGCGGTTCACGTAGACGAGTCCGCCCTCCAGATCAGCGACGAAGAGCGAATCACCGGCATGCTCGGCCAAGTGGCGGTGAGGTAGGATGGAAAAAATGGACACCAAAGTCGGAGTAGGATAATACGACGGAGGTGTCAGAATGAAAAGGGTTCCACAAGGAAGGTACAGCAGGGAATTCCGGCAGGAAGCAGTGAGGCTGGTAACAGAAAAGAAGCTATCATTGCCAGAGGCAGGCCGCCGGCTGTCCTTGCCGCCATCGACATTAGGGTACTGGATGAAGGCACATAGGGCTGGCAAACTGGGAGATGTGGGCAAGACGTACAGGCCCATGACAGAAGTAGAGATGGACCTTGCCCGGACGAAGAAGGAACTGGCGGAAGTGAAGATGGAGCGGGACATACTAAAAAAGCAGCCGCGTACTTTGCCAGGGAGTCGCTGCCCGGTACGCGATGATGAAAGAACTGCGGCTCGACTACCCCAAATGTGTCTTGGGCCGGTTGTTGAACGTATCGGCCAGTGGCTACTATGCCTGGGTGGACCGGCCATCGTCCAGGCGAGCACAGGAGGAAGTGCGGCTGGAGCTGGAGATCAGGGCAGCCCACAAGCGGACGAGACAGACCTATGGCCCGGAACGGTTACAGCGCGACCTGGCGGAGCATGGCGTTCGGGTGGGCATCTGTCGCATCAAGCGTATCCGAAAGAAGCTTGGCATACGCTGCAGGCAGAAGAGGAGATTCAAGGCCACCACCGACTCCGGGCACAGACTACCGGTTGCGGATAACATATTGGGCCAGCAGTTCAAGGTCTGGAGGCCGAACACTGTGTGGGTGAGTGACATCACCTATATACCGACCGATGAGGGCTGGCTATATCTGGCGGGTCACAAGGACCTGTTCACCGGAGAGATTGTGGGCTATGCCATGGGAGAGCGGATGACCAAGAACCTGGTTAGTCAGTCTCTATTCCGGGCGCTGAGAGCCAAACGTCCAGCGAGGGGCCTGATGCATCACTCTGACCGAGGCAGTCAGTATTGCTCCCAGGAATACAGAGGTCTTCTCGAGCGGTCTGGCCTGCGATCTTCCATGAGCGGGAAGGGGAACTGCTTTGATAATGCTCCTATGGAGAGCTTCTGGGGCACACTCAAGCAGGAGTTGGTCCACCACCGTCATTACAGAAGCAGGCAGGAGGCAGCTCGAGAGATCACGGAATATATCGAGCTCTTCTATAACCGCCAGCGCCACCAGGCCAGGCTGGGGTTCCTGTCACCCGCGGCGTATGAGCAGAGATTCTATGCCGGACTACCAGCAGCATGAAAGGTTTGGTGTCCACTATTTACGTCCGACCTCACGGAACCCATCGTCGGTTGTCGATGGCCCATCGTTGAGGTGGGGGTTTCGGTGGTCCGACGTCACGAGGTCCGGCTCGGACCGCGAGCTGGGCTGAAGCTGTCCGTTGGTTGATGTTTTCGCTCGAACCATGCTGGGTGCCTCCGGGCGGGGTTGGGCCTGTCGAGCACCTGCAGCAGACCAGGGCCCCGGACTATCGTCTCCCCTCTAGTCTATGAACAATCCCAGGGTCCGTCGCCGCATATTCATGCGGTTGTCGGGGTGAGGTCCATCGGTGAAAGACATGAGTCTCAACAGAGACTTATCGCACAAAGTTGCTATCGGCATCGCAGCCCGCCGAGGCGGGTCGAGGACAGAAATCGGCTGGCCGAAAAGGAGGCAGAAAGGAGGGGTGGAGAAGGACGGCTGCCGACTGAACGGTGCTCTAGGTGGCTAAAAGTCCCTGCTCTCGGGCCTTCGAGACCGCCTGGGTCCGGCTGTGGACGTCCAGCTTCCGATAGAGCCCTCGTGTGTGCGACCTCAGGGTGTTCAGGGTAATGTAAAGCTTGTCACAGATCTCGCGGTTCGACAGGCCGGCATCGATGAGCTTGAGAACCTCAAACTCTCTCTCTCTGTTAGCAGACCGCGTAGACCCTCCAATTCACTGTCGGGTTCCGTCCGTGACTTCAACGGCCCCCCGGGAGTGGCGAGAAAGCTCTCCACAAACTCGGCCGTCACGTCATCTGCGCTCAGCGGTAACCCGAGGTCACCATCCACGATGACCATCTGGGCCCTTGGTATCCGAGTCACAAGGAGCCGCGCAACGGCAAGGTCGGGGTATTTCAGATTGCGATGCTGGAAAACGAGGGTTGGCGTACTAACCTCCGACAGTAACGAGGTCACATCGACGCCGTGGATGTCGGCTGCAGCCTTTTTGAGGATGTCAGAGCTGGAGCTGCCGCGTACTACTTTGACCAAAGGGCGAGCGATTTCCTCGTGTGACCATCCTAGCGTGTCGCGTGTTACAGATTCCGCGAAAACTGTCCAATCTAGTTCGGCGAGTGCGAGAAATGGGTCAACGGTTTGGGACTCAACGAATCCAAGATTCCCCACCTAGATAAGAGGAAGACCTCGTTGGAGCCCGACGCGATGCGGGCTAAGATGTTTTGTTGTACGGACAAACCATCACCAACGAGGTGCACCTATTATGAAGCAAGGCTTACTGGCGTTCCAGTACGAAGAGGAGAAGAGTACGACGGGTATGACAGCATTGTCGGGGCTGATGACGTACGTAGAGTTGATGCACGTAGCGGGTTTGAGGTCGTCGGTGGAGCGCCGCGTGGGTCTGCGGGGAGGTGGTCAGGGCTGGACGGACAGCCAGATAATCACGTCGCTGATACTGCTGAACCTGGCAGGCGGGTGAGTCGGTGATGGACCTGGAGGTACTGGAGAAGGACGCAGGTTTGTGCAGGGTACTTCGACATGCCGAGACCCATGGGATGCGTCGCAGGGAGCGCAGGGCGCTGAAGGCGAGATGGCGCGGAGAGCGTTGGCGGAGCGTGCCGTCAGACTCGGTGGTGTTCCGGTATCTGGAGAGTTTCCACGACGCAGGTGAGGAGGCCAAACGGGAGGCGCACAGAGCATTCATCCCTTCCCCCAACGACGCTTTGAAGGGGCTGGGGAAGGTGAACGCCGGACTGGTGGACTTCGTACAGAGCCGTTCGCCTCATACCCAGGCCACGCTGGACATGGACGCCTGCCTGGTGGAGAGCCACAAGAAGGAGGCGCTGTACAGCTACAAGAAGTACAGGGCGTATCAGCCGCTCACGACCTACTGGGCAGAGGCCGACCTGGTGGTGCACTCGGAGTTTCGAGACGGCAACGTGCCTGCGGGCCATCAGCAGCTTCGAGTGTTGAAGGAGGCTCTGGGACATCTGCCTGTTGGGGTGGCCCAGGTCATGCTGAGGTCTGACACGGCGGGGTATCAGCAGGAGTTGCTGCGGTACTGCGCCGAGGGCAGAGACGAGAGGTTCGGAGTGATCGAGTTTGCGGTAGGGGTTGACGTGACGGCTGAGTTCCGCCGTGCGGTGTCCGAGGTTGCCGAGGAAGACTGGCACGTGCTGCACAAGCCGGGCTCCAACCGGGTCGAGACGGGTCAGGAGTGGGCGGAGGTGAACTTCGTACCCAACTGGATAGGCCACTCCAAGAACAGCCCTGAGTACCGGTTCATGGCCACCAGGGAGCGGTTGATCGAACAGCCGCTGCCAGCAATGGAGGGGCAGATGAAGATGCCCTTCCCCGCGATGGAGTTGTCCAACAGGGGTTGGTTCAAGGTCTTCGGAGTGGTGACGAACCGGACTCTTGCGGGAGATGAGGTGATCTGGTGGTCAAGGCAGAGATGCGGCAAGGGCGAGGAGGTCCATAGCGTTCTCAAGAGTGACCTTGCAGGGGGCAGGCTCCCGTCGAGGCTGTTCGGAGCCAACGCTGCATGGTGGGCCATAGCGGTGCTGGCGTTCAACTTGAGCTCTGCGATGAAGCGTCTGGTGTTGGGTGGACAGTGGGTGAGCAGACGACTCAAGGCAGTGCGCTTCGCGCTGATAGCCCTTCCGGGACGGGTGATGCGGCACGCCAGGAGGCTGATCATCCGGCTGTCGCGGGACAATCCCTCATACGAGTTGTTGCTCAGGGCTCGGCAGAACATATTGGCGCTGGCTGCCGAGCCCTACCGAGCATAGGCGGTCCTGTCCAGAACATCGGATGAAGGCGACTCAGCCCAGTCGCCCAGGCCGCGCCATGCTTTCTTCAGCCTGACAACGACCATAATTGGCGGCTAACTGTGAAGGGCGGAGAGATAATGTACCACCTGGGCGGCTCAAGAGCTGAGATGTGGCGCTTGAAAAGCGTACCGCCTGTCGCCTTCAATCAGGAACGACCGAACCTGACTGAAGGTGGATTGGATGTACAAGGTGGGTATTTACCTCCGTGTTCGCAAGGCTTGTTTCGTCGAAGGGATGAGCGTCCGAGAGGCGGCCCGAGTGTTCGGGCTACACCGGGACACGGTGCGCAAGATGCTCAAGTACTCGGTACCTCCAGGGTATCAACGAGACCGACCGCCTCGTCGACCGAAGCTGGACCCATACAAGGGAGTGATCGACCAGATCCTGGAGCAGGACCTGACCTCACCGAAGAAGCAGCGTCACACCGCCAAGCGTATCTATGAGCGGTTGAGGGACGAGCACGGGTTTCCGGGCAAGTACACAATCGTCAAGGACTACGTCCGGGAACGCCGTCGTCGGACCCGAGAGATGTTCGTACCACTGTCCCATTCCCCGGGACATGCCCAGTGTGACTTTGGCGAAGCTCGAGTGATCATCGGCGGAGTGGAACGCAAAGCCCACTACTTCGCCCTGGACCTCCCTCACAGCGACGGGTGCTATGTGAAGGCGTATCCCGCCGAGACGACGGAGTCATTCTGCGACGGACACGTCTCCGCCTTCGCGTTCCTGGGCGGAGTGCCTCAGAGCATCCTCTACGACAACACCACGCTCGCGGTAGCCAGAATCCTGGGAGATGGTCGCCGGCAGCGGACCAGGGTGTTCTCCGAGCTTCAGTCCCACTACCTGTTCGAGGACCGGTTTGGCCGTCCAGGCAAAGGGAACGATAAGGGCAAAGTAGAAGGTCTGGTCGGCTATGTCCGCCGGAACTTCCTGGTGCCCATTCCATCGTTCGAGAGCTTCGATGCCCTCAATGCTCATCTGGAGCAACACTGCCTCAGACGGTTCGAAGATCGACTCCGCGGCCACAACGAGACGATAGGAGAACGGCTGGAGCGGGACCTGGAGAAGTTGCTGCCTCTGCCGGCCGTACCGTACGACGCCAGCGACAAGCACGCGACGAGGGTCAGTTCTCTGTCCCTGGTCAGATACCGGACCAATGACTATTCGGTCCCGGTGGCCTACGGTCATCGGGACGTTCTGGTCCGCGGATATGTACATGAGGTTGTGATCAGCTGTGGCGCTGAAGTCATCGCCCGCCATCGGCGGTCCTACGATCGAGACGACTTCGTCTTCGACCCTCTCCATTACCTGCCGCTCCTTGAGAAGAAGACGAGGGCATTGGATCAGGCGGCGCCGCTGGTTGGATGGGAGTTGCCCGAGGAGTTCGGAGTGTTGCGGCGGTTGCTGGAGTCTCGGATGGGCAAGCGAGGAAAGAGGGAGTTCGTGCAGGTGCTCAGACTGATGGAGAACTTCCAGCCGGAAGAAGTCCACGACGCCGTACGAGACGCCATTCGACTCGGGGCTGTGAGCTTCGATGCTGTCAAGCACCTGGTGCTGTGCAGGATCGAGGGTCGACCGCCTAGACTCGACATGGAGTTGTACCCGTATCTGCCCAGTACCAACGTTGCAACAACCTCGACCAGGGACTACATGGCTCTCCTGGCGGGGAGCCGGTCATGACCAACAAGTCCACGATGTTGCTCGAACACAACCTCAAGCAACTCAAGCTCCCCACGTTCCTGAGGGAGTACGACAAGCTGGCATCCCAGTGTGCCAGTGAGGGAGCTGACCATCCGGACTACCTGCTGCGACTATCGGAGTTGGAGCTGATCGACCGTCACCATCGCATGGTGGAACGTCGGATCAAAGCAGCCCGCTTTCCGACGACCAAGAGCCTCGACACCTTCGACTTCCTGTCTATGCCGTCCCTGAACAAGGCTCTGGTTCTGGAGCTGGCACGATGCGAGTACATCGAGCGCCCCCACAACGTCATCGCTCTCGGCAACAGTGGCACCGGCAAGACCCATATCGCCCTCGGTCTCGGTCTGGCTGCGTGTCAGAGGGGACTGTCCGTGGGCTTCACCACCGCCGCTGCTCTGGTTCACGAGCTGATCGAGGCCAGGGACGAACGGCGTCTGCTCAACCTGCAGAGAAGGCTCGCACGACTCAAGCTGCTGATCATCGACGAACTGGGCTTCGTGCCCTTGTCCAAGACTGGCGCCGAGCTGCTCTTCGAGGTGTTCAGCCAGCGTTACGAGCGTGGATCGGTCCTGGTGACCTCCAACCTGCCCTTCGTCGAGTGGACCGAGGTGTTCGGCTCTGAACGGCTGACCGGAGCTCTCCTCGACCGCCTCACCCACCATGTCGACATCCTGGAGATGAACGGGGACAGCTACCGACTCAAGCACAGCAAGAAGACTTCTGGCCGCCAGCTATCTGACTGAGCCTGATCTCCAACGCCCCACGAACCTTGATGCCCATTCTACGGCGTTCAGTGGTACAGTTTTGCTCCGCCCCGCTGGTACGTTTTCACACCGCCCTTGACAGCCTTCAGATTGACAAGGTGAACCAGGTGTGGGCGACGGATATCACCTACATCCCGATGGCCCGTGGATTCATGTACCTGGTGTGCGTGATGGACTGGCACAGTCGGTACGTGCTCTCGTGGAGGCTGTCCAACACCCTGGAAGCCGATTTCTGTGTGGACGCATTGGAGGAGGCACTGAGCCACGAGGTGCCCAGGATATTCAACACGGACCAAGGCAGCCAATTCACGTCCGAGGCGTTCACATCGGTGCTGTTGAACCGTGGTGTCCAGATCAGCATGGACTCAGCGGGCAGCTACATGGACAACGTGTTCGTGGAACGGTTGTGGAGGAGCGTGAAGTACGAGGAGGTGTACCTGAAGGCGTACGACAGCGTTGCACAGGCCAGAGCAGGGATCGGAGCCTATCTGAGTTTCTACAACAGCGAGCGGCCTCACCAGGCCCTCGACTACACAACTCCGGCCCAGGTGTTCGAGGAAGCAAGGAACCAGGTCCGCCGGCCTGAGGTGAGCGTCACCCTGGAACTGGTGCCCGCCTGACAATGGATTGGAGTGCCAGACTGTAGCTTAACAAGCCCCGATTCCTGTCCAAAGGATTGGGTCCACCTCAACCACCTATTGCCAGTAGCTAGAGGTCGCTTACTTCAGCAGGGCGCGGTCAATTTCACTCTTTCCTCTATGGGCGGTACCAAGCCAGGCATGAAGTCGGGCACGGTCGCTTCAACAACATTTGAGTAGCCAGTGCTACCTTCATTGGTGCACGCAAAAAGTCGGTAATAGTAGTGGTGGCCGGGAGGCAGCTTAGAATCCCAGACTCTTGCATACTTGAGAGGGTCATCTTCAGGTAGCAGCTCGCTAGGCGTTCTGATTGTTACTACTTCCCACGGCCCGTCTGCATCGGTAGAGCGCTCCACAATCCAATGAGAAACCTCTATGTCAATACCTTCCCACCATAGAGCAATACCGTTGTTGTCCCCATGGCTATTATTAGCTACCAACTCGACTCCAAGAGACGTAGCCTGGTCTCTGGGTATGGGGGTAACTGATTCCATAGCTGCATCTTCCGGTTCGTTACCTGCTGAGTAAGCCAATGTCCCTTCTTCGACAAGCTCTTCACACGTATCTGGGTTGGAGGCCAACGTCCTTTGAATTTTGGGTGGATCGTTGGGACCCCTAAACATCCTGTATGTGTAAACACACACGCCGTCCAAACGAGTCCCCTGAATGATCTTACGAACACCATTGATGAGGGGAGCGTGATCCCAATCGTGTCTGATAACACCCGGCCCTTCCAGCGTTACATCATCAAGGCCCTTAGTGGAGCCTGACTGGCCGAGACTGCGAATGCTCCTGAAGATAGCAGAGGCGACCTGCTGTTGCGCTGGAGCCAGGTCTTCCCCCCACATAGTCAGCTTCGGTCCGCCCAAGTGCTTGAAGTACACTCCGGTGATGCCACCTGATTCGCCGGTGGGGGTAACCAGCTTCGCTTCAACGCCACCTATGGTGTCGTAGAACACAGAATAAGGGGCCTCCGGGTCGTTCCCATAGTTCAGCGGAGGTGAGTAGGCGCCATAGTCAAAAGTGAGCCTTACGCCGTCCCCTACTACTTCGCCGACGTATGAGTCAATGCCCTGGAGTTCATTCAGCTTCCATCCAGGAGGTAAGCGTAGGGAGAAGCCCGGTACGCCTTCCCAGGCTGGAACTTCTAGTAACCTCCAGTCCGGCGACCGTTCCGCATCGATTGCCGATAGGGCACCCCCCTGCAACTCAGGGCCTGCGCTCTCGGTACCTTCCGGCGTGGGAGATGGCGTTGCCGTGGAGCAGGCGGCGATGAGGATCAGGACGACGCCCAGCGCTCCGATGAGGGCGGCGCATCTCACTTGAGCACTTCCAGCGCGTGGGCCGTCGTAATAAGCACGCCAGCCGGCCCTGCGTTAGGCCGTCCAACATTTAAAACACCCCGCATAAGATAGGTGCCAGGAGGAACGGGCTCTCCTCGGTTGTCCACTTGCTCCCACTCGCCAACGAACTCCAGCTCCTCACCCGGTTCCAGAGTTTTGCTATCCAGCGGTTGATTGGTAATCTTGGCGCACTTCCAATGCCATACCTGCTCTCCGCCAGGCGTCGAGACCTCGAAGTCAAGGGGAGGTCTGCCACCGAGTACTAAGCGCACCGGCTCATCACTGACGTTCCGCAATATCAGCTTAATCTCCACCGTCTCTCCGTAAGAGGCTTGGGGCGCCACCTCAAGCGAGTAGTCGACGGCCCTGAGGAACGCCTCGTCTGGAGGCTCCCCGAGGTCAAGAGGCCATGAGTGAATCCCCTCACATCCAACCTCGATGACAAAGGCTCCCCGTGGGGCATCCAGTGTCGCCAGGGCAGCCTCCCACTCCTCCCGAACCCCGCGCACTGGGTACACCCCCATTTCAATGCGGTTCCTAGCTTCGTTTAGGTCGGTCCACGCAAGGCCGGGGACCTTCTTGACATCTACTAGGCGCTCATACCACCTAGCCAGATCGGCCTCGCTGTACTCCGCCTCTGCCGGCGTGGTTGATGGGGCCGTGGCAGTCGATCTTGCGACGGTGGTTGACACAGACAAGCCCCCCACCTCTTCAGTGCCCTCAAAGACCCGCATGGAAACGATGGCGTAGCCAGTGGGGGCCGTCTTCGGGAACTCCCCGTCCCAACGGAAGGCGCCATGGTCCAGTGGCGCCTCGCCAAGAGGCAGCATACTTTGATCTATGAACTCAATGCTCAGCTCGACTCTATCGCCTTCGTGATAGCCTGCCCCGGAGATTGAAAGCGGTTCACCCAGGCGTATCTGGTCGGGCACACCGTAGTGTTCGACACTGGGCATGTATTCTTCGACGCGCTCGAACCACTCCGTCAGCGCCGTCGACACGACCGCCCCGTTGCGGTGGAGCAGCTCCCAATGGTCCGGCACACCCAGGCAGTTGGTAACTCGTCCTTCTGGTATGACATCGCATCCTATCACTTGCCGGACAGACCAGATCGTCTCGTCCCGAAACGCGATGTTAATTGCCATGCTGTAGTCCGAAAGCCAGGTTCTTCCATCAAATGTCTCAACTTCTACCTCATCCCTTCCCCATCCCCTTTTTATTGTCACTATTTCGCGCTTCGAGGCTCCGGTGCTTGCCTTGAGGTCCACAGGAGTGCCCATCACTATAGAGTTGAGCAACTCTTCGATTATCGGTACATCGGAGTCGAGGTCTCCCCATAGAGGGTCGTAGTCCCCCGTCAACAGAATTGGGGGTTGGCGCCCACGTGACGCGTAGACGACATCTACGTCCGTAGCCTCGACAAGCGGCCCGGGCAACGTGGGCTCGACCATGGCATTAGGCTCAGCGTCTTCGCAAGCGACTGCGACCACCACCAAGAGAACCAACAGTCCCCCAATGATAGTCCGGGTCGTGACCCCGAGCCTCCGTCCTAATCCTAATTCCCTGCCGTGGAACCTCATCGCATAGACCGTCCCTCTGTCCTGCCGCACAGCTCACCCATTGCGTGGAAGTGAGCCTATAGTGAATAGGACGTATCGGCTCAAGCAAAAGTTCCCTGATAACAACGAAGCCCCTGCGATGCCAGCGAACCAGGATTGTTCGCGTGAGCCCATACTTGATAGTACGTTTCAAACCAAGAAAGCGTTCCCTTACGGAACCGATCCGGCGGGGTCGGCGCAGGTGGTGACCGGACTTATCTGGCAACCTTCTTGCGGGCCTGAGCATACACATCGGTCCTTCCGGCTTGACGGGATTCGCTGCCTCGCAGAGCGCGTGACCTACACCACAGCACCTCCTCTTGAACACCCAGATTCCTGCGATCAGGAATAACGCGGAAGGCGGGACCATTGCGAGAAGCCACAGCAACACTGTCATCGACTATGAATCACCCAACACGTATCTTTCGCCATCCTGTCTCCATTTGAGAATGTTCCATATCGCAAGCCCTACAAGGACCAGCGCGACCGGGCCATACCAGTGCGCAGTTGTCAGGAATACCGGCGGGGCAAGGGATGCCCCCAGGTACAGCAAGGACAGTCCCAGCCCCAGAAAACCCCAACGCCCTCTGCTGCGATCGCTCCAGATGATCGCAGACCCCGCAGCGACCCCTATCAATCCAATCGGCGCCAGGACGGCTGACCAGTACGGGGCGTGTGGTGGAGGCGATGAACCAAGCGGTATGGCGATGAAGAGCGCACTTAGGGCTATCGAGCAGCAAGCAGCTGCCAACGACGCAATGGCAAGGTGGCTCACGGGCATCCTGTGGCCTCGTAACCGGCGGAGGTACTGCCTCGCTATCCAGCTCACACAGAATGCCACAGATGCCCCTCCACCATAGATGACTGTGAGGGCGAAGACGAACGCGACGGGGTGGGAATCTAGAGAGAGGTTCCCATAGATGGCCATCGCGATGGAGAGGCTCGCCAGTACGCCGACCGGGAAGAACCAGGCATGCTTTAGCTCTGGCGATAGCCAACCTGCAACGAAGGGGGACGACACTGCTAGCGGGATTGCCGTGGCAAGGATGAGAAGCCAGGTGCTCGTGGAGCTACCAAGCTCCGTGAAGCCCAATGCGACACCCGTGCCTGTGATAGCGGCCAGTCCAGCCGTCACCACGGGGTGGCCTTTGGGGAGAGCAATCGTCACGGCGTCTCCCTCATAATGGCAACCTCAGAGCAGGGCCGTCGCACGGCCTGACCTGCCCTAGAGGAACGACCATTTCCGGTCCGTCGTTGGCGGGGCTGTTGACCAGGGAGGAGACTTCGTATGCCTCCATCTCGTCGGTGATGTAAGGAGTCAGGATTCCGGCGAGGGCGGCGTAGCCCTGGATGTCATGGTCCAGCCAGAGGGACTCCAGTTCCCTCGGTAGGATGACCGGCATCCGGTCGTGGATGGGGCTAAGCAACTCGTTGGCCGACGTGGTGATGATGGCGCAGGATCGGACGACCTCGCCCTTCGGGTCCCGCCATCCATCCCAGAGACCCGCGAAGGCAAAGGGCTCACCCGACGCCATCACGATCCGCATGGGCCTCCTGCTGGAGCCTTTCCCCTGCCACTCGTAGAACCCGTCGGCGAGGACCAGGCACCGTCGTCTCTGTAACGCAGTGCGCAAGCTGGACCGCTGGGCCAGGGTCTCGGCGCGAGCGTTTATCATGCGGCTACCCACCGATGCGCTTTTGGCCCAGGAGGGTATCAGTCCCCACCGCATGTAGGAGCCCCGCCTTCTGCCGCCGTTAGTCACGGAGAGGGCCATCTGGGTAGGGGCTATGTTGTAGCGGGGAACGTGGGTCAGTTCAGAGCCGTCGAAGTCGAACCGCTCTTGCAGCTCTCCTATGCCCGCTATCAGGCTGTATCTTCCACACATCTGCGTTCAGTTGGGAACGACGATTGCACGTCCCAATTCCACTAAATTAGCGGAGCAGAATCGCCGTTCCATTCCTTTCATTGTTCCTCTCAATTATCCCACTTTGGCGGCATCTCCGCCAAGAATAGACCTCGGTTGCACTTCCCCAAATACCTTCACGTCTAGTGCCAATCATGGGCAGTTGGCATGGCGACCTTCGCGCCGATGCGCTCCACTTCTGACACGACCACGTTGGTGGCGCCGTCCCACCGGGAGACCCTTCCCCTGGCAAGGATCACCTGGTTTCCCAGCACCCTGCGGCACCGGGCGAACACCTGCGGCCAGAGGATGAGCTGCACGTCCCCCGTCTCGTCCTCGATGGTCACGAACACCGCCCCGTCCTGGCCCCTGGGATGCTGACGGGCCACGGGCCATCCCGCCACCAGGACCTTCTCTCCATCCACCAGCCCCTCCACTGCTGCGGCGGGCAGCACCTCGGCGCTCAGAGTAGGTCGCACGAACTCCATGACATGCCCTCTGGGGTAGATGCCCATGACCCGGTACTCGCCCACCATCCGCTCGTACTCGCGCAAGTCGGCAAGCTGCGGAACGCCGTTTGTTCCTGACGAAGGGAAGGCTCTCTGACTGCTGGAACTCATGGTTCCCGGGGTGGACGATTGAAGACTGTACGTCCACATACTATCCGCACGGGCCGGATTACGTGTGGATCGAAGTCGAAGGGGAGTTTCACAACGACCTGAACATCGACTATACTCAGTATGGCACTGCACACGGCTATTCGTATAGATGCGACTTGACCGAAGGAGCCCTACCCATATTGTGGGAAGAGGTCTGTCGGGGTGGGAAGGTTGAACAACCTTAGACAATCTGAGCGGACCGAGTTGCGTTGACTAGATTCATCGCATACTTCGAGCAATTGACGCTCGTAGGCGGTGGAGCGCTAGCACTAACCGTTAGCCTAGGACTCTTAGTCTCGCTGCTAATCCGACCCACGGCGGAGATAAACTTCCTAAACATAGCGACGCTGGTGCTCGCGTCTGCCGGGGGCATCGGCCTGATTCTCGGCCATAATAGATTCAAGTGGCTGGTCACAGCGAGTCTCTGTCTTTTGTGCGCTGTGATCCCAACGGTTTTTGGGGCAGTGTTCTTGCTGTACGCTGCTCCCCTCACATTAGTTGTAGCCGGGACGGGCTTGAAGGTCTCCCGCAACCTCGCCGGAATACATGCTCGCTGAATTGATGTGGCTGGGTGCCAAATTCGGCACCTGAGTTCTCCAAAGCGGTCGAAGCACCGTGAGGGATACTCCGATCTCCAAGGATAGGAGCCCATTCATCCGAATAAGGAAGGATACGTCTTGCTTGGGTTGATGTAGTTAGCACGCTGGACACCGACGAACGTAAGCTCCAAAGCCGAGGGACCTCCCGCATCATAATAATCCTCGGCGCCCCGGGTCAAAGCTGGCTTCTTTGCCCATCCCTGTTTCGGTTAGCGCCCACTCGCCCATGGGGAAAGTCATTACGCTGGCAGATGACAATAGAATGGCAGGACAAAGCCAACCAAGAGACCTAATGGCAAGCAGCTCCGATTCAAGGGGATTCTTATCCGGTCGTCTCGGAACGACAATTGTAGCAGTTGTGATAACTGGGCTGGTGGTCTTTGTGGCCTGTCTCTTAGTTTGGCATCACCTCGGTGGAGGTGCCTGGCGCAGCGATGTGAGTGTGAAGAGCGCGTTGCTGCTTTCCCCAGACAGGCTCGAATTCATTGTCGCCTCCTGCCACGGGGTACCACGAGTGTCCCTGGAGGAGACGGACGTCGATGTGCGGATTAAGGTGATTTCCTTCTCCACTCCCTTACGAGGTGGCATGGACTGCCTGGATACCGTTCAGGGCCATCTTCGAGAGCCGCTGGGAGATCGGACTGTTCGTATAGTCGACTCACCGTAGGATCAGAGGTAGGAAGTCGGTGTCGGGCGATGCGTGCTACGATTAGCGCCCAACGGTACACTCAGACACCAAGCAAGACGAGCACATATTTGCGGGCAGGAGAGTCCACGGCATCTCACATACCCACTTCCTCTATCGCTACCGGAGTAAATAGAGTGGGACTGTTTGATTTCCGCGCTTGGAAGGTACAGATTGGACGATGAGAAAACCGATACTCTTGTTTGCTGTAGCTATCATGGCCGTGGGTCTGATGGTGGGAGTATTGACCGGTGCCACTTACGTCGATGGAGGTGGAACTATTGGCGACACGCCACCGTCCGGACAGGGACCGGGAGACCCACCAGGCGATTCTGATATCCATGACGATCCGAATCCCGACAACGCTCCGGCGATCACGGTAAGAGACTTGCCTTCATGCGACAACATTGAATTGCCGAGATACAGTGGATCGCTCCCAACCGCGCCGCCCACGTATGGCACCCCAAATCAGCCGGGAAACATCCTATGCGGTCTCACTCCCACGCAAGTTGACACCCCACGACCCGGACCGGCACCCGCGCCCTAAAAACCTGACAGCTACATCGACACCGACCTCAATCACTCTGACGTGGGACGCACCTGGCGATCCTACAGTCACTGGGTACCAGATACTGCGTAAGAAGCTGGGCGAACGGGCGATCTACAGGGCCACGGCGACCCCAGCCTACGAGAGCAGGCCCGCTATCTCTTCCGCTCGCCGACCACACGACGGGATTTGAGGCCAACAAGAAAGTCCCACACATATGGATGGGAGAAATAGCCCTTCCGAAACAAAAGAAGGCCCCATATATATTTAAAGGAAGACAAGAGGGGGCGCTGCATAGTGCAGCGCCCCCTCTCTCCCTGCCGTGCGTGAACATCTGTACGTCGTCAAAACAAGTGGGACAAAAGGGGAGCCTTTAAAGCGTGCAACTTGGACGCTAACCGGCTCAGGCAGTTCTCAGATTTGCCAACCTCCGTTCGGCTAGACTCTTTTGCTTCACCTCCTGTCTCGTCGCCAGTATGGCGTCTTGGCGTCCGTGGTACATATCCGCCGGCGTGATGTTCCCCAAAGCCTCGTGATAGCGCTCGTAGTTGTAGTACCTTACGAAGCCCTCCATAGCCGCTACAAGCTCTTCCAGGCTGTGGTGGACAAAGACGTTGACCTTAGCCTTGGCTGTGCGATGGTACCGCTCCAACTTGCCGTTGGTCTGGGGATGGAAAGGTGAGGCGAAGATGTGTTTCATGAACCTGGCCCTTAGGAACTCGTCCAACGCCCTAGACAGAAAGCCTGGACCGTTGTCGCTCAGAAGGGCTGGACCTGGCTCTACAGGCGCCGTCGGTTGACCGGTGAACTCCACCGCATCCTGGACCACGTCGATGATGTCGGCACTGCTCATGCTGGTCTGCACCCTCCAGCCCACGATCATCCTGGAATAGTCATCCAGCACGCTGATCAGGTAGTAGTAGCCCCAACCCACCACGAAGAAGTAGCTGGCATCGGTCTGCCATAGCTCATTGGGCCTGGCAGTCTTGGTGTGAAACTCCTTTCCTGCTGGGAAGCCCTTGGTCTCGGGCGGCTTGATGAGCCCCGCTTCCTTCAGTATCCGGTATACGGTGGACTCGGAGACGTACATGACCTGTTCGTCCACCAGGGTGGTCGCCACCTCTCTCGGGCTCAACGATGGGTGCTCCAACGCATACCTGACCACGTACCGTCTTTGCTTTGTAGCCAACCGGTTCCACACTCGCCTGGGCTCTGGTGGCCGGTCTACCAGACCGTTAAACCCCTTGTCTCGATACCTGCTCTTCCAGCGGTAGTAGGTCGAGGGTGCTATCTGCAACTCTTGGAGGGTCTGCCTGACCGGCAGAGGAGACCTCTCGACGATCTGAAGGACCTCCGCCTTGAGCTGGGCCTCCCTTCTCACATAGGGCTTGCCCATGGGCTCTAACCGAGGCTTTTTTTCAGGACCAGGTTCTCCACCGACAGCTGAGCAACAAGTTCCTTGAGCCGCTCGTTCTCGCGCTTCAAGGCATCGACCTCCGCCTTGTTCGCCTCCCGTAGCGTGTCACCCTTCAGCCTCGACTTGCCCGCCTCCATGTAGTCCTTGAGCCACTTGTAATAGACCCCGGGGTTGATTCCCTCTCGCCTGCACAAGGCGCTGACTGATATCTCCCCGCGGATCCCCTCTATGACGATCCGTACCTTCTCCTCAGGTGTGTACTTGCGACGTGTAACGTTTCTGGTCCGTCGGACCACCTGCCTCGCGTTCTCGTCGGCTTGATCGTAGCTTCGACTGACTTCCTGCATCCTGGCTCCTTTCACTTCCGTGAATCTACTCTCCTACCTGAGCCAGGACAATCGCCTTAATTGTCGCTTCTCAATTCCCCATCAGCTGTCCCAAATGTGCTGACGATACACAAGTAGGCCTTAATCGTTGTTGCGCCCAGGTCCTCGGCCTTGGCCACTGAAGCGTCGAGGTCTCTCACCGCTGAAATTGAGTGGTTCCTTACTTTCGACAGAAACTGCTGGGTCTTATAATCGGTAACATGGCCGCAGCATTACGTTGGTCGGTCTTGTCAGCCTCAGTCGCGTTATTACTTGTGGCCTGTTCGGAGGAACGTGACCTAGTCCCAAATACGCTGGAGGCGGACCTTGTCCAGGCCGGTATGAACGTGATGATGGCGGACAGGAAAGTCACAAGCGTTACACCAAGCACTCACTCGACCAATTCGTGGATCGACAATCCAACAGGTACAGGCACGAGCCCGCTGAATCCAATGTACCTGCGAGACCCCGATACAACTTGTTACTACTGCTGGGACTCGACCGGCATGATCACGCGTCAAGACGAATCCTCGGCAACCTGTGGAGCGCCTAGTGACGGCGCAGCCACCATCCCACCTTGCCTGGTTCAGGGGAAAATCGTGTCAAATGATCCTTACTTCGATCAGACTAACTACACGGTGGAGATCGGCGCTATCGTTGTAGTGGCTATCGTCCTTGTTGGGACTTTGATATGGATCAGGCGAACACGTAGTGGTTAGCTTGCGTCATATTGAGAACAGTACGAGAGATAAAACTTAGAAGTTAGATCCTGCTCACTATTGGAATGGACCCATAAACCGCAACCGCATGGTATTCAAGGAACGCTACGAGTCAGATAGTGCTCGATGCCAGGTTCCCTGGACTTTTCTGAGGGTGCCCTCGGATCACGCCTCATCTCGATATTCCCGTCTGAGTTAAGGCTGATAACCAGAGCACGACGCTTCCTCAAGCTTTCCAGGATGATTTCGGTGGGATGTAGGTCCACCCTCCCCCGTCTCCACCAGAGATCCGGAATCCGACATCGAGAGTGCGTCGTCGCATTAGGCACAGCGTAGTCGAAACTGCTCGCCGGCTTATTCCTAAAAGCGCCTGACCATAGCGGAATGATTCGTTGGCAACTTAACGTGTGCTAGCGACTAGCGGCACACGTGCGCCATGCGTGACGATCGTCCCGACCGCCTGGGCCTCTCCGTCTTTGGCCAAAAACGTGACATTGATAGTATCGGCGATGCCCGGGTCAGAGTCAGGACCAGACGAGTCGAAGTTGCTCGCCAATTCGGTTAGTGTGGGACCGTCAAGGTCCCACTTGATGATCCCCTCGTGAACCGGGATGTCCTCGTCGATCAGAACGATTCCCGGCATGGTTACGATCACCCGGGCGGTTTCGCCTCCCCAAATATCCGGTAGCACAGTCGCGAACGAAGCCTTGAGGATGGGAGGGGCGCTGCAGTACCACTGGTCCGGAAGCATTTCCGCCAGATCGGTTTTGATCTCAAGTGGGTGTGTCTCAGAGTCCACGACAACGAAGGTGAAGGTGGTGCCGTCAGGAGTGAGTGGCCCACCGATAGGGTAGGGCGGCTGGACCGGACCAGCGCTGGTCATCCCATCGTGGGTTACCGTCAGGTCCACCCTCCAAAGACCTGGCTGGTCGAGGACAAAGTCGTCTTTCGGGTCGTAGAAGTAACCGATGGCGTTGGCGCGCCCGTCGAAGGTGCGGGTGGCGCCATCTGGCCCAGTGACGGTGTACTCGATTCGACTAGGCAGGGTAGGCATTATCGGTCCTGCCATTCGAAAGATGTCCCCCATTTCCAGCACTGCGCCAGACCGCACTCCGAGGGGAAGGAAGAACATGTCAATGTCACGGCCGTGGACCGTGAAGAGCGGACCACCGCTGGGGCCACCAGCGGCTCCCTGGAAGGGCGGCATCACCCGTGCCCCCAGGGTATCGTCATGGGGTGTGAGCACCCAGCCTGAGCCATAGATGGCATATACCCCTTCGCCGGTGTTGTCATCCCGTATCACGGCGGCCGCGTATTGGAACTTGAAGTCGCCCGGTTCGTCGCCAGCCGGTCCATTGCCCGATTGCAAATTGTAAGGGTCATGGAAGAACCAGTAGGGACCAGCCATATCGGCCGCTTGGACAATTTCGCGTACGCGCACGCCGGGGCGTTGGGCTGATCCGTACATGTAGGCCCACAGGGTGTAATCTTCAGGATGCGTACCGGGGAGCGCAAGCTCTGGATCGGGGTTGGTAACAAGCGCCAATTGTCCCGCTTTCACGTACTCTTCGATCGATCCTGATCCGAGGTAGGTGGACGACACTCCGCCAGCCTGTTGAAATGACTCAAACTCCCATGCACGCTGGATCAGTGGATGATTGTTGTCCACGATCTGGACGCTGTTCGCCATCTCTATCGCGTCGTCACCCCTTTCCTCTGTAACACCCCACTGGATATCTCCCGTGAAAAAGGGAGGCCACAGGTGGCCTTTTCTGTCGGGGACGAAATTGGGCCTGAAGAACCAGGGTGGAGGCATCACTTCGAAGCTGTGGGAGCCGCGTCTCCCGTGGACGATGATCGGCGCGTCGGGGGTGGCAACGGCGCTACCAAAGGTCAGCCGCCCGGCCCACATGTGACCGTCCTGGTCGGTGTACCGGGCCTCCACATCAATCCGGTATTCGCCGTCGCGATCGAAGGTGAACACCTCGCCTTTGCCATCCCACCAACCGTATTTATTGGCGCGGCCCGAGAAGGTCCTGGTAGTCTCCTGGCCATCCGCCGCTACGTGTGTCACCTTAAAGGTGACCTCCGCCGGGACTCCCGGCATGATCGTCAGCGTGGGAGCGATGCTGTCGCCCACCTCAAAGGGGGTCCCGGGCAACATTGACGTCTCGATGTCGAGCACATTGGCAACGGTAACGTCATACGTTCCGCTGATCTCATATACTCGACCAGCCACGTCGGCCACGTGTCCATCTAGGGTGATGACGTAGTCGCCATCAAGGGGGAATTGGTAGGCGAAGGTAGCATCATCTCCCTGCAACTGGGGCATTCCAGAGGGGTTCGCGCCAGTGGTTGTGCCTCCACCGAAGCATGCAGGTAACCTTGGGTATAGGAACACATAGCGGATCAGAGGTGCGGGGCCAAGGACCTGGGTCTGACCATCAGGGCGGGCGATGGTTACCTTCAGCTCGCTGTCGGAGAGATCCAGAGGAATCGGCGGCACTGCCGGTGGCGTACGCTCCAACGCGAAGAACATCGGCAGGTAGGGTTCCAGGCGGTAGGTCCACGGTAGGCCGTAGCCGTCTAGTCGCGGGATCACCGGATCGTGGCGTGTGAGCACACGCGGGCTTATGTCGAATGCCCCTACGTCCTCGCGGGCTAGAATCCCACCGCGGGTGCCCTCGCTTAGAACATCGGCCAACAAGCTGGTGGCCAGCCGCATAGGCGCCGGTTGGCCGATAGTGAAGTTGACCAGCGAGGCCTCATCTAGCGTACCCATGCGCTCTATGTCTAGCTCAAGAGGCCAGTACTCATCAAATGCTAGTCTTGCTGTCAGTCTGTAGAGGCCGACTCGATATGTTGTGGGTATGTTAATGGTGGTGGTGAAGGCGGCCGCCCAACGGTCCCCCTCTAGATTCCAGGCCAGATCAGCCCTTCCCAAAACACGGTTGTTGAAATTTAACAACGAGGTTACCGCAACCTCAATGGGAAGGCCGGTGGGGGTGAGGAAGGGCATAACGAAATCCTGTGCCCGGCCGACCTGATGCCCTTCAGCATCGCCTATCAGCAGCGCGCTGAATTTTAGACTGGCCGTGGGTGGCGGCGCATCCACAGGAAACGGAAGGAACACCCGCCCGGAAATGGGCGCTTCCTGACCGGCGGTCAGCGTGTCACTAACCAGTGAGCCGCTGATGACCCACGGAGCATCGACCTGGTCAAATCGGTAAGCGCTACTGATCCTGAGCCCGTCACCCGCATCTTGGACAGGGAGGCGGAGGAGAAGTGTAGACGAACTCTCGGCGCTGTGAATGCCCCAGGTAGTTCCCCAGCCGGGCTGGCGTCCGATCATTATATGTGTCCCCGGTACACCGTCAACCTCTGCCTCAAACGCACCCTCGGCATCTGCATAAACGTGGACATAGTCGCCAAGCTCGAGGTTGCCGACAAAAACCGCGTCACATGGTTGCACGGCTCCGGGCACCGCTGTGACGCGTACCAGTCCCAGGTCTGCCGTAGGGTCGAAGTCAAGGGAGATCATCTGTGGATTGGGCGCTATGTAGAAACGAGCGTTGCCGACGGCAGACAAGAGGTGTGTGCGTGGAGAGTCAGGTTCGCTGGGGTATTCGTAGTCACACGTCTTTGTGACCGGTGCCGAAGTCGGCTGAATCGGGATTGGTGTATGAGTTGGCCCGGGTGTGATGCTTGGATGCTCTGGTGTTCTGGACGTTGGTGTAGGGGTGGCTGTGGCCGCAGGAGTTGGCGACGCTGATGGTGTCGGGGCAGGCGACACCGTCAGCGTTGGAGTGGGGGTCGGCGCAGAGGTGGGGGTGTCATCCTCTCCTGCACATGCCGCGACGATGAGAATGGACGCTAAAGGTGTCGCCAGATATATGAAGCGTTTCATCGGGACCTCAAGCTATCGCGCCTGGAGCACCCCAAGTATAGCTAAGATTGTTAACCACTACCCAGTGATAACTCTTGGCTCCCCGGGCGGGGGGGAATTACGAACTTTTGTAACCTTCACCATCGTCCCGACGCTCAAAGCTGAGCCTGTCCCAGAAGTGGAAATTGCGGATAGGGGGAGCAGATAGAAGTCAGAGGGTTCGCTGAAAGGCCTTGGCTTGAGCGGGTAGGACAGGCGACGGAGCGATGGGTCAGCTGCTGTCATCACTGCAGGTCAGGAGACGGGACAAGGCTCCGGGCCATTAAATAGACCGATGAAGGGGCTGGAGCGCCACACCCGCCAGAGAGTGCGCAAGTTGAAGGCTGTGGCAAGCATAGTCCACTCGGCCGCCACGTTAACGAGGCCGCGCAGTAGGAACCTCCGTGCCCCCTGTTGTTCCTTGATGATTCCGAAGACTGGCTCGACCAGTTGCTTTCTCAGCTTGTACGCCTCTCTAGCTGCTGAGGTGGACATCCAGGCACGATGACGGCGTAGCACAGCGTCATGCGGACCTATCGCCAGGCTTCGCCCAATCTCTTTGGCCCTCGTACAGACTCCGAAGGCTGGGCACACCTGGCAGACGGCCTCAGAGGCCCGGTACAGACGCAACGGGACTCCATTCGTATGTTGGATACGAATGAACTTGAGCGTCTGTCCCTGCGGACACGTAAAGCTGTCGCTCGGCTCGTTGTAGGTGAATTGGTCCTTGTGATATGGGTCTTTGAGGAACCGTTGCCGCGACTCCGACACTACCACCTGCTGATCTCGACGGGCGCATTCTTCCAAGTGACTCGCGGCGAAGTATCCGGCATCGGCCAACGTCATCTGCGACTTCGTCCCCGTAGTCTCCTCGGCCTGCTCCAGCATCGGAACCAGCAGGGCATTGTCATTGGCCGCATCCACCACGTCCACGGCGGTGACCAACATGCCGGTCGCTCCCCCATCCGTCTCTGTGGGTGAGACCATAGCCTGGGCATTGTAGCCAGCCACGATGCCTTGCCTGCCCTTCATCAGCCTGGCGTCTGGGTCGGTCAGGTTGATGCGCTTGTGGCGCTTTTGACTCGTGAGATCGTCCATCGCCTGCCTCACCTGCTCTCTCAAGACTGTGTATCGTCAGCACATTTGGGACAGCTGATGGGGAATTGAGAAGCGACAATTAAGGCGATTGTCCTGGCTCAGGTAGGAGAGTAGATTCACGGAAGTGAAAGGAGCCAGGATGCAGGAAGTCAGTCGAAGCTACGATCAAGCCGACGAGAACGCGAGGCAGGTGGTCCGACGGACCAGAAACGTTACACGTCGCAAGTACACACCTGAGGAGAAGGTACGGATCGTCATAGAGGGGATCCGCGGGGAGATATCAGTCAGCGCCTTGTGCAGGCGAGAGGGAATCAACCCCGGGGTCTATTACAAGTGGCTCAAGGACTACATGGAGGCGAGCAAGTCGAGGCTGAAGGGTGACACGCTACGGGAGGCGAACAAGGCGGAGGTCGATGCCTTGAAGCGCGAGAACGAGCGGCTCAAGGAACTTGTTGCTCAGCTGTCGGTGGAGAACCTGGTCCTGAAAAAAAGCCTCGGTTAGAGCCCATGGGCAAGCCCTATGTGAGAAGGGAGGCCCAGCTCAAGGCGGAGGTCCTTCAGATCGTCGAGAGGTCTCCTCTGCCGGTCAGGCAGACCCTCCAAGAGTTGCAGATAGCACCCTCGACCTACTACCGCTGGAAGAGCAGGTATCGAGACAAGGGGTTTAACGGTCTGGTAGACCGGCCACCAGAGCCCAGGCGAGTGTGGAACCGGTTGGCTACAAAGCAAAGACGGTACGTGGTCAGGTATGCGTTGGAGCACCCATCGTTGAGCCCGAGAGAGGTGGCGACCACCCTGGTGGACGAACAGGTCATGTACGTCTCCGAGTCCACCGTATACCGGATACTGAAGGAAGCGGGGCTCATCAAGCCGCCCGAGACCAAGGGCTTCCCAGCAGGAAAGGAGTTTCACACCAAGACTGCCAGGCCCAATGAGCTATGGCAGACCGATGCCAGCTACTTCTTCGTGGTGGGTTGGGGCTACTACTACCTGATCAGCGTGCTGGATGACTATTCCAGGATGATCGTGGGCTGGAGGGTGCAGACCAGCATGAGCAGTGCCGACATCATCGACGTGGTCCAGGATGCGGTGGAGTTCACCGGTCAACCGACGGCGCCTGTAGAGCCAGGTCCAGCCCTTCTGAGCGACAACGGTCCAGGCTTTCTGTCTAGGGCGTTGGACGAGTTCCTAAGGGCCAGGTTCATGAAACACATCTTCGCCTCACCTTTCCATCCCCAGACCAACGGCAAGTTGGAGCGGTACCATCGCACAGCCAAGGCTAAGGTCAACGTCTTTGTCCACCACAGCCTGGAAGAGCTTGTAGCGGCTATGGAGGGCTTCGTAAGGTACTACAACTACGAGCGCTATCACGAGGCTTTGGGGAACATCACGCCGGCGGATATGTACCACGGACGCCAAGACGCCATACTGGCGACGAGACAGGAGGTGAAGCAAAAGAGTCTAGCCGAACGGAGGTTGGCAAATCTGAGAACTGCCTGAGCCGGTTAGCGTCCAAGTTGCACGCTTTAAAGGCTCCCCTTTTGTCCCACTTGTTTTGACGACGTACACTCAAGACCTCCTTGTCAGCCAACTCCCGAGGCAGATGGATGGCAGAGGCATCCTCTCCCGCTTCGTTCTGTGCCTCAAGGTCCGTTATCGCACTCTCCAGCCGCTCCAAGAGCCCTCGCAGTCCCTCGGCGTCGTAGCTCCTGTTCAGCGAGGCGTTGGCGACCACCTTCGTACCATCCACCGCCTGAACCGCCAGGTCCACCAACTTCATCGTCACCGCCGTACGAACCGTACGCTCGAACAGCTTCCTCATGGCCTGCCGATGCCCTCTGTAGAACCTCCACAGGGTGTTGTGGTCCGGATGCTGCCACCCGGTCAGCCACAGGTACGGTATCTGGTCCCGGCAGGCCGCCTCCAGCTTCCGGCACGAGCGTACCCCGGTCATGAAACCGTACAGCCACACGCTCAACAGCGCACGTGGATGGTAGGCTGGCGCTCCCAGCACCTCCCCGTCTATCTTCACCTCAAGCTTCCCCCAGTCCTCCCGGTCCAAAGCGTCAACGAACTCGGCCACGAACCGCGCCGGATGGTCCAGCGGCAACAACTCGTCAAGCGTCGGCGGCAACATCCACATCTGCTCTCGGCCCATCTCTCGAAGCGGCATATCACCATCTCCCCAACTGGTGTCGCTTCGAAGGTACACCCAACGACATACCCATTACCAGCTCAGACTTCTGAGACAGGCTCAGGTGTGAACTTTCCAGGACAACTCAGCGCAACCTGTGGATTCATGACAGAGAATAAGCCTACTCCTCCTCCTCGAATGGATACGTGAAGAACCAGTTCCCGCCCCCTGATGGGAATCCATACCAGTTGAGGACGTGGAGGCCAGGTAGCACGAAATCCTCAATCGTGCAGTGGATCTCCTCCCCAGGATCGAGGGATGCCGGAAGACCGTGACATGGGACGAGAAAGTCATCCAGAAGAAACTCCGCCCTCCGTAGGTCTGCGGTGTCGGTCTCGGATTCGTTGGAAAGCCTCAATTCGGCGCAGAGAGGCGCGCACGGGAGAACCTCCAGCCCAACATTGCCGGCGAAATCCGAGAAATCAGGCGGTGTGTATATGCTGAAGCACTGGCCGAGGCGTTCGCCGTTTGGAGCAGCCTCCAGGGCCGAACCGATCTCTCCCCCGTTGCCTGCCTTTATGTCCTCGAACGCTTCAGCTCCGATAAGATCACGTATGCACGATTCAGAAACAATGAACTGAATCGGCCACATATCCCTCGTACCTCCCAGGACGACCGTTTCAAACTCCGCCTGAAAGGTGCCGCTTGAGGTCATGGGATCGAACTGAAACCCAGCGGGAGGATCGACAACGTTGCCAAAACAGTCTGCTACCACCACAGGGGTAAGGTGCGTGGAGAGATCAACGTTGCCGGTCACGGTCCAGTCCTCCACCCCACTAACCACAAATCCATAGGCCATGCGGTCTCCCATCAGAGTGTTACCTGTGACGACCGCTCCCCGACTCCTCAGGATGCGTTCCCCTTCAGGGACGCAGCCGATATGAGGCCCCATGCCGATCCCTTCATGGATCATGGCACCCGCCGCATCAATGACATTGCCGGTGACCCGTGTGCCTGTGAAATCGCCTTCGAGGGGCCAGTAATCCTCCATGGAGATGCCGTAGAGCATGACGCGGGTTTCGGCCCGGATGGTGTTGTTTGCGATAAGGGCCCCCGGTGACTGGAAGATGACGATCCCACCATCGGTGACGTCGATGATCGTGTTGTTCTCCACGACAGCGTCGTGGCATTCCAGTGAGATGCCGTCTGCCACAAGGAATTCTGCCCGCCCCGCCGGACCGACCTCGTTGTTCCTCGCCACGGCCTCTCTGCACGGACCGCCGAGGTATATGACAGTCCAGCCTCGAGGCTCGTAGGCCTTGACCCACTCCACCACGTGGCCTTCTGCATCGCGGCCTTCAACGCCACGGCCAAAGTTGATCAACGCGCCCTCTGCAAAGCCAAGCTGGGGACGGTTGCCGTCAATAATCACGTTCCGAAGGGCTACATAGTCGCTGCTTTCGGCGGAAACGGCCGTCGCAACGTCCTTGCCAACGACCCGTAGAAGGGCCCTCGAATCATCCCTGGGGAAGCCCTGAGTGTAGATCTCCTGATTGTCGTGCGTGAAGAAAACGGTATCGCTCAACTCAAACACAGCGCCGGGACACAGAACGGCCTGCGCTCCAGGACCAGTGAGCGCACCCTGTATGCTTGTGTGATCGCCTGATGGGATACAAGCCGGGATTTCAAACGCAGTAGCTGGAGTACTGGTTGGCGCCCTCGTGGGAGTGGGAGAGGGCGTGGGGGTTGTGGTGGCTGCTAGTGTCGGCGCGCCAGTGGGCGTGGGCGTAGGTGCCAGTGTCGCAATGGTCGTCTGTGTAGAGGTTAGCGTTGGTGGCTGCGTGGGTGTGACAATAGGCGTGGGGGTGGCGGGCACTTCAGGTTGGGCGCAGGCCACCAAGAGCAACCCGATCAGCGCCAAAAAGGACGGCCACCATATGCCTTTAAGCATAGCCTTAGTATAGCCACGCTCGCGTAAGTAACAAGATGTGCCCGTGACCTGCCCCCGAAAACTGGTCCAGGTCTAAAGTCAGTACCTGGACCTCGACGAAAGGGATTCATAGCTAGAAGGAATTAAACGCCCGAGCGGGTTATTACAAGGTTGCGGATGGCTAGTGCGACTATCCCAGAACGCCATTCAAGGCCAGAGCTCTTCGAACGAGAACAATTGGCTCACTGGGATACCCAGACCGGAGGTAGGTCTCATGTGCGTCCGATATGAGGACCGGATGGTCTAGGGTATGTTCGACGCTTGGACCAGACATAGGCAGAACTCGTTTCCATCCGGGTCCTCCATCCATACCCAGTGTTTACCATCCTCAAAGTAGGCCTTAATCGTTGTTGCGCCCAGGTCCTCGGCCTTGGCCACTGAAGCGTCGAGGTCCTTCACCGATATGTCCAGATGCACTCGAGTCTTAGACGTCTTTTTCTCCGGCACCTTCTGTATGTAGATTTGCGGACCGTTCCCCTGCCTCTCGAACTCCAGGTAGTTGTCGCCTCGTCTGGACACCTTTAGCCCCAGGAGTTTCTGCCAGAACTTAGCAGACCGGTCCAGGTCCTGTACGTCGATTCCGACCTGGTCGAGCACCCCAACGGGTTCTCCATTACTCATGACTTTTGATCCTCCTTAATGGGCAAGAAGCTGATGCTACGATAACATAACAGTCATCCCTATCAGCGCGGTCCTCTGATCTAACCAGCTTCTATAAGGAGGGTATATGGGTGCGGTTGAAATAAGAAGCCTGCAGCGGCTCCAGCACCTGGTGGTCGCCGGGCGGCACGCTTTGGTGGCCGACGAGCCTCCGGACGTGGGAGATGGCCTCGGCCCCGATCCCTATGAGCTACTGCTGGCCGCGCTGGGCTCTTGAACGGCCATGACACTTCGGCTGTACGCCGACAGAAAGGGATGGCCCCTCAAGGCCGTCAAGGTCGGGTTGAGTCACGAGCGGATTCATGCCCGCGATGGCGTCGATTGCGAGACCCAGGAAGATGTCATGGTCGACCATATTCACCGTCGCATACTGGTGACGGGGGACCTGGATGATGCCCAGGTGGCGAGGCTGCTTGAGATCGCCAACCGGTGTCCTATGCACCGAACCCTGGAGGGAGGTCCCGAGATGACAACCGAGATCGACGTGGCCGAGGACTAGAACCTACCCCCGGCATTTTGAGCCTTGGCGGTCTGCCAGGCCGCAAAAGAATGGCTTGCCACGTAGTGAAAGCGCAGTTACAATGCGTATTGATTCGGGCGCGGCGCAGCGCCGCGCCGTTGACTGATCGAAGGAGGGTTGTTCATGCCGGCGAAGACCTATGTACAGACCCGGATTAACGGGGAAGATGTCGAGCTCCTCTGCGAGCCCCGCCAGAGCCTGCTGGAGTGTCTGAGGGATGTGCTTCAGCTGACGGGGAGCAAGGAGGGCTGCAACGACGGCAACTGCGGGGCGTGCACGGTGAAGCTGGACGACAGGATAGTGGACTCGTGCTTGGTGCTGGGAGTGGAGGCAGAGGGGAAGGAGATAACGACGATAGAGGGGATAGCGACACCCGCGGGGTTGCACCCTGTGCAGCAGGCGTTTTTGGAGAACGCGGCGCTGCAGTGCGGCATATGCACGCCTGGGTTCATCGTAGCGTCGAAGGCGCTGCTGGAGCAGAACCCTAATCCCACGGAGCATGAGATCCGGTTCTGGCTGGCCGGCAACCTGTGCCGGTGCACCGGGTACGACAAGATAGTGCGCGCGGTCATTAATGCTGCCGACGAGATGAGAAAGGTGAAGGCATAGACAATGGTAGAAACCTATGAGCCTAACGTTGTTCTGGCCACCGAGAAATATAATGTAGTCGGCACGCGTCCAATCCGCCACGATGGCCACGACAAAGTAACGGGCCGCGCCCTCTACGGCGGCGATTTTCAGACCGCGGGCCTGTTTCACGGCAAGGTGCTGCGAAGCCCACACGCTCACGCCAGGATAAAGTCTATCGATACCAGCAAGGCCGAGGCTCTTCCCGGCGTTCGGGCGGTCGTGACCTCTAAAGACATGCCTGACACCGACCCTGACGTACTTCTGGACCACGTCGAGGGCATGTCGGACGTGGGCTACACGAGGGCCAACGTCATGGCCCGCGGCAAGGTGTTGTACAGGGGACACGCCATAGCAGGGGTCGCTGCGGTCAGCCCCCACGTCGCTGAGGAGGCGCTGGGGCTGATCGATATCGAGTATGAGCTCCTCCCTCCCGTGTTGACGGCGCCGGACGGCATGAAAGATGGTGCTTCGATTCTCCTTGACGACCTGAGGACCGATGAGTTCGGCAAAACACTGGACAAGCCCACCAATGTTGCGGAGCACTTTCAGCACAGGCTGGGCGACATCGACAAAGGGTTCGAGGAGGCGGACCTCATTATCGAACGGGAGTTCAATACCGTGACGGTCCACCAGGGCTACATCGAGCCCCAGAACGTCAGCGCACTGTGGAACAACGACGGCAGGCTGCACATCTGGACCAGCACCCAGGGCCCGTTCGACGTACGAGGCTCCGTGGCGGCGGCGCTGGACATGGCTGTGTCGCAGGTCAGGGTCACGCCGATGGAGATCGGTGGTGGCTTCGGAGGAAAGTTCCCGCTCTACCACGATCCAATCGCGGCCCTTCTATCTAAAAAGACGGGACATGCCGTCAAAATCATAATGAGCCGGCAGGAGGTCTTCGAGGGTACGGGTCCCACCTCGGGCTCCTACATGAAGGTCAAGATCGGGGCCACAAAGGAAGGCAAGATCGTTGCCGGCCAGGCGTACCTGGCTTATGAGGCTGGCGCCTTCCCTGGATCGCCGGTTGGTGCCGGCGCAATGTGCGTCTTCACGGCGTATGACATTCCCAACGTGGTTATCGATGGTTACGACGTAGTGGTGAACAAGCCCAAGACGGCGGCCTATCGAGCGCCGGGCGCGACCAATACCGCATTCGCCGTCGAGACCGTGGTGGACGAGCTGGCGGAGAAGCTTGGATTCGACCCAATCGAGCTCCGACTGAAGAACGCGGCCAAGGAGGGTACGCGTCGGGCCGATGGGCCGGTCAACCCTCGCATCGGCTGCGTAGAGGTCTTGGAGGCCATGAGGGACCATCCCCACTACAGCGCACCGTTGGAAGGGCCCAACCGTGGCCGGGGTGTCGCGGTCGGGTTCTGGTTCAACGCCGGCGAACCGTCAAGCTGCACCATCAACGTCAACAACGATGGCACCATTACCCTCATCGAGGGTTCCCCCGACATCGGCGGCACCAGGGCCTCTATTGCAATGCAGGCCGCCGAGGTGCTGGGCATCACCGCCGAGGAGGTCAGACCGTCGGTGGTGGACACCGACTCCGTTGGCTTCACGGCTGGTACCGGCGGAAGCCGTGTCACCTTCGCCACCGGGTGGGCCGCCTACGAGGCTGCTCAGCATGTGAAGCAGCAGATGATCGAACGGGCGGCCAGAATTTGGGACATCGACCCGAATGACATCGAGCTCAAGAATGGGGTATTTCAGTCAAAGGCCGACCCTGAGCTCAACATGTCGTTCAAGGAACTGTCTAAGCAGTTGAACGACACTGGGGGCCCGGTAGTGGGTCGGGCCGCCGTAAACCCGGCAGGGGTTGGAGGCGCGTACGCCGGCTGCATGTTCGACGTAGAGGTCGATCCTGAGACCGGAAAGGTGGACATCCTGCGAGCTACGATGGTCCAGGATGCGGGCAAGGCCATCCACCCCAGCTACGTCGAGGGGCAGATGCAGGGTGGAGCCGTCCAGGGAATCGGGTGGGGCCTCAACGAGGAGTACTTCTACAACGATGATGGCGTGATGACCAACAGCACTTTCCTGGATTACCGTATGCCCATCAGCCTCGATCTTCCGATGATCGACACGGTCATCGTCGAGGTGCCGAACCCGGGGCATCCCTTTGGAGTAAGGGGCGTTGGAGAGGTCTCCATCGTGCCGCCTCCTGCGGCCCTGGCCAACGCGATCTACCACGCGGTCGGCGTGCGGATGGATCGCCTGCCCATGAACCCTATCGCCATAACGGAGACGATCTTGAAAGAGAACGGCGCTTAGCCAAAATCACCCGGCGGTTGATCTGGGACGGCCGGGTACTGGCGGTCGGTTAACCCGAAAAACGAGAGGGGCCTCGATGCACGAGGCCCCTCTCGCTATGCCTTGAGGCCGGCGCCATTGCTGATGGCGTACGCCGGGCTACAGGCCATCAGCAACCGAGGCAATTCTAGTCGGTGAGCCCCTGCCATCTCTAGCAGGACTAACTTAAAGAGTGGTACAAATACTGGGCCAACGCCGCCCGATTGTTAAGTCTCTAGGCTCTTCGCATAGGTCGAGCTAGAGTTGGAGGTAAAGGATACCAAAATGTGGAAGCGGTTTTCGACAGAATACCTCGCACGGGCCAGCGCGAACCGGCCTAAGAGGACCATCTTAATCTGGCTCGTGGCGCTGATGTGTATCGTCAGCACATTTGGGACAGCTGATGGGGAATTGAGAAGCGACAATTAAGGCGATTGTCCTGGCTCAGGTAGGAGAGTAGATTCACGGAAGTGAAAGGAGCCAGGATGCAGGAAGTCAGTCGAAGCTACGATCAAGCCGACGAGAACGCGAGGCAGGTGGTCCGACGGACCAGAAACGTTACACGTCGCAAGTACACACCTGAGGAGAAGGTACGGATCGTCATAGAGGGGATCCGCGGGGAGATATCAGTCAGCGCCTTGTGCAGGCGAGAGGGAATCAACCCCGGGGTCTATTACAAGTGGCTCAAGGACTACATGGAGGCGGGCAAGTCGAGGCTGAAGGGTGACACGCTACGGGAGGCGAACAAGGCGGAGGTCGATGCCTTGAAGCGCGAGAACGAGCGGCTCAAGGAACTTGTTGCTCAGCTGTCGGTGGAGAACCTGGTCCTGAAAAAAAGCCTCGGTTAGAGCCCATGGGCAAGCCCTATGTGAGAAGGGAGGCCCAGCTCAAGGCGGAGGTCCTTCAGATCGTCGAGAGGTCTCCTCTGCCGGTCAGGCAGACCCTCCAAGAGTTGCAGATAGCACCCTCGACCTACTACCGCTGGAAGAGCAGGTATCGAGACAAGGGGTTTAACGGTCTGGTAGACCGGCCACCAGAGCCCAGGCGAGTGTGGAACCGGTTGGCTACAAAGCAAAGACGGTACGTGGTCAGGTATGCGTTGGAGCACCCATCGTTGAGCCCGAGAGAGGTGGCGACCACCCTGGTGGACGAACAGGTCATGTACGTCTCCGAGTCCACCGTATACCGGATACTGAAGGGAGCGGGGCTCATCAAGCCGCCCGAGACCAAGGGCTTCCCAGCAGGAAAGGAGTTTCACACCAAGACTGCCAGGCCCAATGAGCTATGGCAGACCGATGCCAGCTACTTCTTCGTGGTGGGTTGGGGCTACTACTACCTGATCAGCGTGCTGGATGACTATTCCAGGATGATCGTGGGCTGGAGGGTGCAGACCAGCATGAGCAGTGCCGACATCATCGACGTGGTCCAGGATGCGGTGGAGTTCACCGGTCAACCGACGGCGCCTGTAGAGCCAGGTCCAGCCCTTCTGAGCGACAACGGTCCAGGCTTTCTGTCTAGGGCGTTGGACGAGTTCCTAAGGGCCAGGTTCATGAAACACATCTTCGCCTCACCTTTCCATCCCCAGACCAACGGCAAGTTGGAGCGGTACCATCGCACAGCCAAGGCTAAGGTCAACGTCTTTGTCCACCACAGCCTGGAAGAGCTTGTAGCGGCTATGGAGGGCTTCGTAAGGTACTACAACTACGAGCGCTATCACGAGGCTTTGGGGAACATCACGCCGGCGGATATGTACCACGGACGCCAAGACGCCATACTGGCGACGAGACAGGAGGTGAAGCAAAAGAGTCTAGCCGAACGGAGGTTGGCAAATCTGAGAACTGCCTGAGCCGGTTAGCGTCCAAGTTGCACGCTTTAAAGGCTCCCCTTTTGTCCCACTTGTTTTGACGACGTACAGCTTCGGGGCCATAGCGACGTTCGTCGAAGGGACGATGACCACCGAGTTCTTCTTTTACGGTAACCCAGAGTCCAAGCGGGCCGACACGCTTCTAGAAGAGCGCCTAAGAGGGCCGGCCGACGTCAACGAGGTGATTATAGTCAGGTCCGCCGACTTGACGGTCGATGATGCCGCGTACGAGCAGGTCGTCGGCGATCTCCATGGCCAGATCGCGGGACTTGGCGAAAGCTTTGTGGCGTCCATCACCAGCTACTACGAGACGGGTGACGAGTCTCTGGTGTCGCTGGACCGCCATACTGCCATCCTACCGCTTGTGATGGCGGGAGGGTTCAAGGAGGCTGAGTCTAACATCAAATCGGTTCTTGACATAGTCGACGACGTGGACAGCGCCGGTGAGATCGAGGTGTTCATAACCGGCGAGTCCACGTTCTCCAAGGATTTTGTCGATGGGAACCAGAAGGATGCGGAGAGGGGCGAGGCCTTCGGAGTGCCGATAGCCTTGGTAATTCTGGCGGTTTTGTTCGGGGCCCTGGCGGCGGCGATACTCCCCGTGCTGCTCGCGGTCACCTCGATAGTCATCGCCTTCGGAGCCGTGCTGCTGATCGGCCAGGCTATCCAGATACAATCGTTCGCCCAGAACCTTATCACCATCATCGGCCTGGCGGTGGGGATCGACTATTCGCTGTTCATCGTTTCGCGTTATCGCGAGGAGCGGGCCCGCGGCCTGGAGAAGCTGGACGCGATCTCCAAAGCCGGCGGCACGGCGAGTCGGGCTGTGCTGTTCAGCGGGATGACGGTGGTGATTGCGGTGCTCGCCGTGATGATCGTGCCAGACAGGGTCTACTTCAGCATAGGGTTGGGTATGATAACGGTGGTTACGGTGGCCGTGATAGCCTCTCTGACCCTCCTACCCGCGATCTTGAGTCTGATGGGCGACCGGGTCGATAGGTTTAGGGTCCCGTTGGTGCACAGGCGCCGGGCCTCATCTGCTGACCGACAGGGAGGCTTCTGGGACCGGGTTACATACGCCGTCATGCGTCGGCCGGTAATCAGCCTGGTGTTGGCGGGCGGACTTCTCATCGCCGCCGCCGTTCCTTACTTCGACATCAACACCGGTACCTCTGGCGTGAGCGAGCTTCCCGATGACTTTCGAGCCAAGCAGGGATTCGAGGTCCTTCGTGCGGAGTTCGGCTTCGGGCTGAACGCCCCGGCGGAGATCGTGATAGACGCCGATATCGAGTCCGGCGCCGTTCAGGAAGCGATCGCGGAACTTACGGCGAGCCTCGAGTCAGACCCGGGCTTTGGGCCGTCCACGCTCGACGGCAACGAAGCTGGAGACCTGGTATTGCTATCGGTGCCTCTGCTTGCGGGGCCGTCGACCGAAGAGGGTATCGATTCCATCCGGAAGCTGCGTGACGAGTACATCCCGCAGGCCTTCTCCGGCGTAGCCGGCGACGTGCTCGTCACCGGGACCACCGCCAAGGAAATCGACTCCATTGACATGTCGAGACGTTTCCTACCAATCGTGATCGTGCTGGTACTCGCGCTCAGCTTCATACTGCTGACGGTGGTGTTCAGGTCTATTGTGGTACCCGCCAAGGCGATCGTCATGAATCTGCTGTCGGTCGGTGCGGCCTACGGCATCCTGGTCCTGGTCTGGCAGAAAGGGGTTGGCAACGAGATCTTCGGCTTCCCACAGGTGGACGTGATCCAGGCATGGCTGCCGATCCTGATGTTCGCCATCCTGTTTGGGTTGTCGATGGACTATCAGGTGTTCCTGATAAGCCGCATCCGCGAGCGGTACCTTCAGACCGGCGACAACGACGAGGCCGTGGCTTACGGACTGCGGTCTACCGCCGGGCTTATCACCGGAGCGGCGTTGATCATGGTGGCGATATTCGCAGGATTCGCGGCAGGCGACCTGGTGCCCACGGCTCAGTTCGGGTTCGGTATGGCCGTTGCGATCCTGCTGGACGCGACGATAGTCCGGTCTGTGCTCGTCCCATCCACCATGAAGCTACTGGGCGATTGGAACTGGTACCTGCCCGGCTTTCTCAGCTGGCTGCCTCACTTGCAGGTGGAGAGTGATAGCGCTATTAGTGAGAGCGCTGTTTCCGATTAATAATGATGCGGTCGCGCAGGCGATAACTTCATCGGAAACTCAATCAATATGCTCCTGGAGGCAGGGACGACTTCGTCCCATGGCCGGTAAGCACACGAGTAATTATAGTCGGGGAGCCACCGAGAGTCCTGGCAGGGACTAACTCACGGAGTGGTACAAATACCGAGGGCAGGGCAGTAACGTGTGGCGGGCGTCTCTCGCCGGACTAGGGCGCCACCTTCTGCAGGTCCTTGAGGATGGCGTGCGCCGCGTTGTGCCCTGGCGCGCCGGTCACCTCGCCCATGGGATGAGTGCCCGCACCGCACATGTAGAAGCTCTTTATGTGCGTGCGATAGGGCTGGCGCTGTGTAAGCAGCTGGCTGGGCATCGTGTCCAGATGGCCTATGTTGCCGTCGGTCATGCCGACCCTCGTCTCGATGTCTACCGGCGTCTGGACTGTGTAGTCGATTAGGCTGTCGCGGAAGTTGGGTGCGTACTGGGTAATCACGTCGATGATCTGCTCTCCAACCTCATCTCTGATATCGTCCCAGGTACCGTCCTTCAGGTCTGGGGCCTCGTACAAAACCCAGTTGGACATGACGTGCCCGCCTTTCGGCACAAGGCTGGGCTCCGCTGTTGAGGTCAGTTGAATGTCCATGATGGGACAGGTGGTCGGTTTGCCGCTTTCGGCATCGACCCAACTCTGCTGAAAGTACTCCACCGACGGTACGATCTTGATGTTCAGTATGGCGCCTCGGTCATAGTTTGGCCCTAGATAACGAGAGAGATCCGGGAGTTCCTTGATAGCGGCCAGAAACTTGACACAGCCTGACTTCGTTTTCATCCGCTTTACCCGCCTGATGGTATCTTCTCCTATGTCCTCCGAATGAAATAGCGTGGTGAAGGTGCGTTTAGGGTCCGCGTTGGACGCTACGATCGAGCTCCTGATCTCCTGTCCGCTTGCGAGGCGCACGCCCTTTGCCTCGCCGTCTTCCACGATCACATCTTTTACCGGTGCGAGGGTTCTGATTTCGGCCCCAAAGCTCCTGGCTGCCTCCGCCATTGACTGTGTAATGGTGCCCATGCTCATCTTGGGAATGCCACGGTCCTGGTCCCGGCTGAACTGGTCACATCGGAGCATGGCGTAGCCCAGGATGCTTCCGGCGGAGCCGGGATTCATCTCCGTGATGTCCAGGAAGTGGGTCTGGACATGTTCGTCCTCGAAGTGGTCCTCGATCAGGTCGATGTAGCTCCAGGTGAGCATCTTCTCGAGAACCTCCTCCCGCCGGGTGCCCCGGACGCTGTCCACCAGTTCAGCTAAGGTGGGAGGCTCGGTCAAAAAGTAGGGGTACAAAATACCTGAGGCCTCCTCCCAAAACCTGACCCAGTCGAAATACCTCCCGGAGTCGTGCTCTGAGAACTCGCGGATCTGGTTGGCCGTGTCGAAATGATCGTTTATCCCTGGGCCTCCCAGAAATCTCCCGTCCGGGAATGGGTGGATGCTCCGCGAGGTATCACTCTCCGCGCCCACTTTGATCACCTCAAAGCCGTGTTCTCTCAGGTGCAGGTCATCTATGACCTTGCCCTGCAGCAGGTGGCAGATGTAGGAGCACATGGGACCGCTGAATCCCGGCGAGAACTCGTCGGTAGTGGCGGCACCACCTATCTTGTCTAGACGCTCCAGGACTAAGACGGAGAGCCCGTCTTTGGCCAGGTAGCCCGCGGTCACGAGGCCGTTGTGGCCGGCACCAATGATGATGGCGTCGTACTCGTTATCGATCATGTGTCGAGTTCCTTGCGGGGCCTGAGGGACGGAAGAATCTCACGAGGTGGAGTGTCACTCCCCGCCTCGAAAGAGTTGCTCGACCCGCCCCGGTCGGTATCAGATAGCACCTCAGCCTCTAGTGTAAAGAGCGGTTGGCTAAAACACTTGTGGCGGGCGTCCCTCGCCGGACTAGGGCGCCACCTTCTGCAGGTCCTTGAGGATGGCGTGCGCCGCGTTATGCCCAGGCGCGCCGGTCACTTCGCCCATGGGATGGGTGCCCGCGCTGCATAGGTAGAAGTTTTTGATTGGAGACCGGTAGGACGGTCGCTGGGACAGCATCTGGGTGGGCGCCATGTCCAGATGCCGGATGTTGCCGTCGGTGAAGCCGACCCTCCTCTCGAAGTCCAGTGGCGTCTGGAGGGTGTAGTCCACCAGGCTTTCTCGGAAATTGGGCGCGTACTCGGTGAGCGTGTCGATGAGCTGCTCCCCGACTTCCTCTCTGACCTCGTCCCAGGTGCCCTCTCTCAAGTGCGGCGGAGTGTACCTCACGCATGTGGACATCACGTGCCCTCCCTTTGGAATGAGGTTGGGCTCGGCAACGGATGTGATGTTGGCGATCATGATCGGGCAGCTCGAGGGCTTCCCACTTTGAGCGTCATCCCAGCTCTGCAGAAAATACTCTACCGATGGCATGATCGTCACGAACTGGATTGAGTTTCGGTCGTAGCCCTGCCCCAGGTACCGAGAGAAGTCCGGTACCTCCTTCATCGCAGACAGGAGCTTGACTTCGACGGCGGCCGTTGTCTTCAGCCGTTTGACGCGCCGTACCATGTCCTCGCCGATGTCTTCCGGCTGGACAAGGGTGGTGTACGTACGCTTGGGGTCCGCATTGGACACGACCAAGAAGCTTCTGATCTCATCGCCGCCATCCAGGCGAACGCCCTTCGCCTCACCGTCCTCCACGATCACCTCCTTTACGGGCGCACCTGTCCGTATCTCGGCGCCGAAACTCGTGGCCGCCTTGGCCATCGCATCGGTAATCGTCCCCATGCTCATTCTTGGAGTGCCCTGGTCCTGCTCCCGGTTAAACTGGCCGATGTTGACCATGGCGGCGCCCAGCATACTCCCCGGGGACCTGGGGTCCGACTCGATGTCCGGGCTCAGGAAGTACGCCTTGACGTGTTCGTCCTCGAAGTGGTCCTCTAGCAGGTCCATGTAGCTCCAGGTGAGCATCTTCTCTAGGACCTCCTCCTGCCTGGTCCCGCGGACGCTGGTCACCAACTCGGCGATGGTGGGCGGCTCGGTGAGGAAGTAGGGGTACAGAATGCCCGATGCCTGCTCCCAGAAGGAGGTCCACTCGAAATAGCTTCGCGCGTCGTGCTCTGAGAACTGGCGAATCTGGTTAGCCATGTCGAGGCTGGTTTTGATTCCTGGCCCTCCCATGTACGCCCCATCGGGGAACGGGTGGAGGTAGCCGTCGTTGTCGCCCCCGATCCTATGATGGACCAGCTCGAAGCCGTGCTCACGGAGGTTAAGGTCGTCGATGACCTTGCCCTGGAGCAGGTAGCAGATGTCGGCACACATGGGACCATTGAATCCCGGCGAGAACTCATCGGTAGTGACTGCCCCACCGATCTTCTCCAGGCGCTCCAGCACTAAGACGGAGAGCCCGTCTTTGGCCAGGTAGCCTGCGGTGACGAGTCCGTTGTGGCCTGCCCCGATAATGATGGCGTCGTACTGGTTCTGGACCATCTGTCATCCTCCCTCGGACCTGGAAGTGATTTCAAAAGGCTTGCAGGATAGCGAGTCATCTCTCCTCACGCCAAGCCATTCACGGTGGGGTCTTCAGGTATGAATGCGAGTAGAGAAGAGGAGTACGACCGCGATTATAGGTGCGGAGGGGCGTAGGGTCAATGTCCGCGCGCGTCGGGCTATGAGGCCTTCCTTTGCAGGTCTTTGAGAATTGCGTGGGCCGCGTTGTGGCCGGGAGCGCCGGTCACCTCGCCCATGGGGTGGGTCCCTGAGCCGCACATGTAGAAGTTCTTTATGGGGGTCCGATAAGACTGGCGCTGCGACAGCATCTGGCTGGGAATCATGTCCAGATGGTGTATCTGGCCGTCAGTCATACCCACTCTGGTCTCGAAGTCCTGAGGCGTCTGGACCGTCCAGTCGATCAGACTTTCCCGGAAGTTGGGGGCGTACTGAGTGATCGTGTCGATAACGAGCTCACCAACTCCCTCTCTCTCGTCGTCCCAGGTGCCTTCCTTCAGCTCAGGCGGTTCGTACACGATCCAGGCCGACAGGACGTGACCGCCTTTGGGAACGAGATTGGGCTCGGCCAACGTGGAAAAGATCACGTCCATGACTGGACATGAGGTGGGCTTGCCTCTTTCAGCATCGTTCCAGCTCTGCTGGAAGTACTCGACCGACGGCAGGACCGTGAATTCTTGGACGAAGTTCCGGTCGTAGTCCGGTCCCAGGTACCGTGAGAGGTCCGGGAGTTCCCGCGTCGCGGCAAGTAACTTGGCGGAGCCGGACTTCGTCTTCCAACGCCTGACCCGTCTAAGCGTTTCCTCGCCTACCTGTTCCGGGCGGAAAAGAGTGGTGAAGGTGCGTTTGGGGTCCGCGTTGGACACCACCAGGAAGCTTCTAACCTCCTCGCCACTGGCGAGGCGCACACCTTTAGCCTCGCCGTTCTCCACGATTATTTCCTTTACGGGTGCGTTGGTCCTGATCTCGGCCCCGAAGCTCTTGGCCGCCTCGGCCATGGCCTTCGATACCGTGCCCATGCTCATCCTGGGAGTGCCCCGGTCCCTCTCCCGCGTGAACTGATTGCACAAGACCATGGCGGTGCCCAGCATGCTCCCGGGAGAGCTGGGGTCCGCCTCCATCATCCCGTCCATGAAGAACGCCTTGACATGCTCGTCCTCAAAGTGGTCGTCGATTAAGTCTATGTAGCTCCACGTGAGCAGCTTCTCCAGGACCGCTTCCTGCCTTGTTCCGCGAACTGAGTCCACCAGGTCGGCGATGGTAGGCGGCTCGGTCAGGAAGTAGGGATGCAGAATGCCAGAGGCCTGTTCCCAGAAAGAGGTCCACTCGAAATAGCTTCGCGCGTCGTGTTCTGAGAACTGGCGAATCTGGTTGGCTCTATCCAGGTGGTCTTTGACTTCCGGCCCCCCAAGATACGTCCCGTCGGGAAAAGGGTGGATACAGTTCAGCTTATCGACAAGGGTACCTGGATGGACGATCTCGAATCCGTGCTCGCGAAGGTTGAGGTCGTCGATAACCTTGCCCTGGAGCAAGTGGGTGACGTCGGAGCACATGGGGCCGCTGAATCCGGCGGAGAACTCGTCGGTGGTGACCTGGCCGCCGATCTTGTCCAGGCGCTCCAGCACCAGGACCGACAGTCCATCCTTGGCCAGGTAGGCGGCCGTGACTAGGCCGTTGTGGCCGGCGCCGATGATGACTGCGTCGTAATGGTTCTGGGCCATCCGCTGATCCCCTCGCGGGCCTGCGATAATATTTGTGGTTCTATGGAGCCGGGGGCGACGGGATTATAGGTGCGGCGAGCCGGAGGGTCAAGGCTGTGACGCCAGGCGCAACGGATGATTGTCACTCTGGGGGCCTCGCTTCGCTCAAGGGAAGAGTCTCTCCCCTGGCATTGCATCAGGGCCCTAGAAACCCAATGCACGGCGTTGGTCCTCTCGGCGTCCTCCCCAAGAGGCCGAGCTTCCTTGTACCTCCTCCCGCCATTTGTTATATTCCAAGGAGCGATCCGGAGCGCAGAGGTAGTCGGCGTGTTCGACCACGACGTTCTCATAATTGGGGCGGGCCTGGCTGGGATGCGGGCGGCCCTGGCTGCCATCAACAATGGGGCCGATGTGGCCGTGGTCAGCAAGGTGCACCCCGTGCGGAGCCACTCAAACGCGGCCCAGGGTGGGATCAACGCCGCGCTGACCGACCGGGGCGACGACTGGAGAGACCACGCCTACGACACCATCAAGGGCAGCGACTACCTGGGCGACCAGGACGCCATCGAGGTCATGTGTCGCGAGGCCGGCGACGAGGTCATCTACATGGAAAACATGGGGGTGATCTTCAACCGGGATGAGAAGGGCCACCTCGGCACCCGCGCCTTTGGTGGCCAGCGTCAGGCGCGCACCTTCTTCGTGGCCGACTTCACCGGTCAGGCGCTGCTGCAGGTCCTGTACGAGCAGGTGCTGAAGGCGGACGTCCGAGTGTATGAGGAGTGGTTCGCCCTGTCGCTGATCGTCGAGGGTGGAGAGTGTGCCGGCGCGGTGCTGATGGAGATGCGCAGTGGGGACATCCACGTGGTTCGTGCCAAGGCGGTGATTATCGCCACTGGGGGTCTTGGGAGAGTCTTCGAGCCCAGCACCAACGCCCTCATCTGCACCGGCGACGGCATGGCGCTGGCATGGCGTGCCGGCGTGCCTCTCATGGACATGGAGATGGTCCAGTACCATCCTACGACTCTCAAGGGCACCGGGGTCCTGGTTAGCGAGGCGGCCCGCGGTGAAGGCGCGTACCTGATCAACTCAGAGGGCGAGCGCTTCATGGAAAGGTACGCTCCCAACATGATGGAACTCGCCTCGCGTGACGTGGTCTCCAGGTCCGGGCAGACGGAGATCAACGAGGGTAGGGGAGCGGACGACTGCGTGTTCCTAGACTGCCGCCACCTCGACGAGAAGACCGTCAAGGAGAAGCTCTCCCAGATATGGCAGCTGGGCCTGGATTTCGCCGGCGTCGACCTCATGACCGACCCCATCCCCATTAGGCCGGGGATGCACTACCAGATGGGGGGTATCAAGACCGATGTAAACGGCCAGACGCCGCTGCCGGGTATCTACGCCGCTGGAGAGTGCGCCTGCGTGAGCGTTCACGGAGGCAACCGGCTCGGCGCCAACTCGCTGCTGGATACGCTGGTGTTCGGTCGGCGCTCCGGCGAGCACGCCGCGGAGGCGACTCGAAGCCAGTCCCATAAGCCTATCACCGACGCCGCGGCCGATACCGACCGTCGGACGATCCAGGAGCTTCTGGGTCACGATGGGACCGGCGAGATGTTCGGCAAGATACGAGCGGACCTGGGTGGTGCCATGAACCGGCACCTTGCCGTGTTCCGCGACCAGCAGGGCATGGAAACGGCTCTCCACCAGGTCGCGGAGCTGCGAGACCGTTACAGCCGGGTGTCGGTCCCGGACAAGGGGAAGACCTTCAACACCAACCTCATCTTCACGCTGGAGTTGGACTTTATGCTCGACTGCGGCGAGGCCATCGTGGTCAGCGCGCTGGAGCGAACGGAGAGCCGGGGCGCACATTACAGGACGGACATGACCGAAAGAGTCGATGAGAACTGGCTCAAACACATCCTGGTCAACCGTGGCCCCGAAGGACCGGACATCGCATACCAACCCGTCGTGATTACCGAGTGGCAGCCCCAGGTCAGGACGTACTGACTTTGTTGTCGGCCCCTCAGCCCGCGCCTAGTAAGCGAGGAAATACAGTCTATGGACGTGACTTTCAGCGTAAGACGGTTTAACCCCGACAGTACGCAGCAGACCTCCCACATTCAGGAGTATCGCCTGGAGCTCCAGGAGACCAACACGGTACTGGACGGGCTTATCAAGATCCGCGAGGAGATCGACGGGACTCTCGCCTTGCGCTGCTCGTGCCGGAGTGCCATCTGCGGGTCGTGCACCATGCGCATCAACGGTCAGGCGGGCCTGGCCTGCAACACTAATGTCGTAGACGCGCTTCGTGGCCGAGACCGGCCCATTCTGGTGGAGCCGGCGGGCAACATGCCGGTGATCAAGGACCTGGTCGTCGACTTTGAGCCCTTCTGGGACAAGGTCAGAGGTGTCGATCCCTGGCTTCAGCCTGGGGGAGAGTCTCCCGAAAGGGAGTACGTAGTCTCCAACGATGCCATGCTTCACCTGGCCGGCGTCATGGACTGCATCATGTGCGGTGCGTGTGTGTCAGACTGCACCGTGCTGGAGGTGGACTCCAACTTCCTCGGCCCGGCCGCACTGGCTAAGGCGTACCGCTTCGTGGCGGACCCACGGGACGACGCCGACGCTTCGAGGCTAGAGAAGCTGAACGAGTACGGCGGCGTCTGGGACTGCACCCGCTGTATGCAGTGCGTGGAAGTCTGTCCCAAGGACGTGGACCCCATGGGCCGTATCATGGCGCTCCGAGACGACGCCATGGAGTCGGGCCTGACCAGCACTTACGGGGCCCGCCATGCCATGGCGTTTTCCGATTCGGTTGAGCATAGCGGCTGGCTGGACGAGCTGTGGCTTCCCATAAAGACGTTCGGGCTCTTCAATATAAAGGAGATGCTTAAGCTGCTCCCCGTAGGGATTCGTGCCCAGCTCAGGGGGAAAATGCCTCCTGTGTTTCACAAGAGCATTCCGGGCGCCAAGAACGTCCGTCGGATATTTGAGAAAGTAGAGGGCAGACGATGAAATACGCTTTCTACCCCGGATGCGTGTCCCGTGGGGCGTGTCCCGAGCTGTACTCGGCCACTCTGGAGGTGTGCGAGAGGCTGGGGATCGAGCTTGAGATCGAGGCCATGCGGGGCGCGTCGTGCACTGGTGCCGGGGTGCTCCAGGAGAAAAATGAGCGTCTGGCCGACACCCTGAACGCCCGGACCTTCGCCATGGCGGAGCGTACCGGACTGCCCCTCCTGACCATATGCAGCACCTGCCAGGGCGTGATGTCGCAGGCCAACAAACGCCTGACGGAGAATGACGAGTATCTGGCGGAGGTGAACGCCGATCTGGCCGAGGAGGGGTTGGAGTACAAGGGCACCGCCGATCCTAGGCACCTGCTCTGGGTACTGATCGAAGACGTCGGGCTGGACGCGTTGAAGGCCAAGGTCGTCCGTCCCCTGACTGGATTCAAGGCGGCTCCATTCTACGGTTGCTACATAGTGCGCCCCACATCGGCCCTGGGGTTTGATGACCATCCTGAGCGGGAGGACTCCCTCGAGCGGGTTATCGAGGCGGTGGGCGCTGAGGTAGTGGACTTTCCGGGCAAAACCCTGTGCTGCGGCTTTCCCATACTGACCATCAACGAGACCGCCTCACTGAGCATGGTGGCCAACCACACCATCGACGCCAAAGACCGAGGTGCCACCGCTATGGTAACCCCGTGCCCGTTGTGCCACCTGAACCTGGACGGGTATCAGCCCAAGGCGTCCGCCATGCGACGCACCTCCATCGACCTCCCTATAATCCACCTTCCCCAGATGATCGGCCTCGCGCTGGGTATCGACCCCAAGGCCATGCGCCTCAACCGGCACATCATCTCGACCCGGAAGGTACTGTCTGAGCTCGCCGTTGCCCCTTGAGTTTGCCCTGGCTGGTTTCTCGGGCGTCGTCCATCCGGCCACGACTGTCCCGCAGGCAATCTCTATCCCCAGGTCAGACTAATGGGGGATAGCGCCATCGGTCGGACGGCCCATGGCTCTATAGGCCCTATGTCTGGGTCGGTTTCGATAGTCCGACCGATGGCGCGTGGCCGCCCCAGGAGCAAAATGGCACACATGGTGTCGTCCAGCAGCGTACGAGCTAAGTGCGATCGCCCTTTGAATTATCGAGTCCCATTGCAAGCATAAAGGACGTGGATCATGTTACTTAATCTTTCCATCGAGGGCCTAGCGCTCTCTAGCGCGAAGCATCCCTGGAGGACGGTAGCTATATGGGTAGTAGTGCTCATCGCCGCAGTGGGCGTGATCGCCACACTCCTCGGGGACGCACTTACCACCGACGACTACTTCACCAACAATCCCGAATCCGATCGGGCCGAGGACCTGTTGCACGAGCGCGAGTTCGATTTCGGGCCTGGAGCGTCGGAGATCGTGATCGTCAGGTCCCAGGACCTGACCGTGTGGACGACGCCGAATACCGGCAGTTTGTCGAGACCCTATTCACAGACCTGAAGGCCCTGGGGGAGGATGTCACCGAAGGAGGAATCCACTATTACCAGGTCGATGATGAGTCTCTGGTCTCCGAGGACAGACGCACGACCATCATTCCCTTCGAGTTCGTACCTGACATAGATCGCGTGCAAACCACGGTCGCTCAGGCCGATAAAACCGACGAGGGGTTCCAGGTCCTGATCACCGGTGAGGAGTCGTTCGACAAGGACTTCGAGGAGATCGCCCAAGAGGATCTGGGGGTCGAGTTCCTGATCGGCATCCCCGCGGCTATCATCATCATGGTCGTGGTGTTTGGGGCGCTCCTCGTTACCGGCGTTCCTGTGATGCTCGCCCTGGTGTCCATCGTCCTGGCGGTGGCCATGTCCGCGCTGGTCGGACAGATATGGCAGTTCTCCTTCTTCGTGACCAACGTGATCGCGATGATTGGTCTGGCGGTCGGCGTGGACTACTCCCTCTTTATCGTGTCGCGTTACCGGGAGGAGCGGAGTCGTGGACTGGACAAGATGGAGGCGATTTCGGTTGCCGCGCCTACGGCGGGCCGCGCCGTATTCTTCAGTGGAATGACCGTGGTGGTGGCGCTGGTAGGGATGTTGATCATTCCATATAGCATCTTTCGTAGCGTGGGCGCTGGGGCGATATTCGTGACCATTGCGGCCGTACTCGCGTCGCTGACTCTGTTGCCCGCGGTCCTTAGCATAATGGGCGACAAGGTGAACTCGCTCCGCATACCGCTAATCGGTTTCAAGGCGGGGTCAGGGCGATCGGAGAGCGGTGGTTTTTGGGACCTGGCGGCGCGGGTGGTGATGAAGCGTCCTATTGTGAGCCTCTTGGTGTGCGCCTCCATTATGATCGCGGCGGCCGTCCCGTACTTTGACATCAACCTCGGGTTCCCCTCGCTTGCCACCTTCCCTGAAGATGCTATATCTAAGCAGGGGTTTGAGGTACTGGAGGAGGACTTCTCCTTTGGGCTCGTGGAACCGACTCGCATCGTGATCGATGGCCAGGTGGAGGACCAGTCGGTCAGGGGTGCCATCGATAATCTTCAGCAGAGGCTTGAGGCCGACGACGCCTTCAGCGGCTCTGATGTCGTCTTTCAGCCAGGGGACAAGCTAGCCGTCATCACTACCAGGATGGACGGCGACCCCGCGGCCGAGGAGGTCGTAGAGGCCATGCGGCGGCTCCGCGACGACTACATTCCCCAGACCTTCGCGGGCGTGCCGGCAGAGGCCCTGACGCAAGGAGAGACGGCGGGCAACATCGACTTCTTCAACCTGGCGGACCGCTATCTTCCCATAGTCATCGGGTTCGTCCTGGCGATGAGCTTCGTGCTGCTGACGGTGGTCTTCCGGTCGCTGGTGGTGCCCATCAAAGCGATAATCATGAACCTGCTGTCGGTGGGAGCTGCCTACGGGTTGATGGTGCTGGTATTCCAGCATGGCGTTGGGGCCGATCTGCTTGGATTCCAGCAGTCGGACTCCATCGCGGCGTGGGTACCGCTGTTCCTGTTCTCAGTGTTGTTCGGCCTGTCGATGGACTATCACGTCTTCATGCTGAGCCGCATCCGGGAGCGCTATGCCCAGACCCAGGACAATACGGAGTCGGTGGCCTACGGACTCCGTTCGACGGGGGGCCTGATTACAGGCGCGGCTCTCATCATGATCGCAGTGTTCGGGGGATTCGCAATGGGACAGCTGGTCATGTTCCAGCAGATGGGCTTCGGGCTGGCCGTTGCGGTGTTCCTGGACGCCACCATCGTTCGCTCGGTACTGGTGCCGGCGAGCATGAAGCTGCTGGGCGATCGCAACTGGTGGTTGCCCTCGGCGCTTGATTGGCTGCCCGAGATCAAGTTTGAGGGGACCGGGCAACCCATTGTGGAGCCGTCGGACGACTGAGCCGGCCGGACCATGAGTCGGGAAGTGACCTGCCTGAGCTTGTCGAAGGACGCCTCAGCCGGCGGAGCGCATTACTTCGACCATCTCCTGAACTGAGTCGGCGGACTTCTTTAGAGCGGCCTTCTCCTCCCCGGTCAGGTCGAACTCGATGACCTCTTCCACGCCGCCGGCGCCCAGCTTGACCGGCACGCCTGCGAACAGGCCGTTCAATCCATATTCACCTTCCAGGAAGGCGGCGCAGGGCAGGACTTGCTTCTTGTCGAACAGGACCGCCTCAACCATCTGGGTTATGGCCGCGGACGGCGCGTAGAAGGCGCTGCCTGTTTTCAGCAGGCTGATGATCTCAGCGCCGCCGTCCCGGGTGCGCTGTACCAGCTCACCTAGCCGTTCCTTCGAGAGCAGCCTGGTGATGGGCACGCCGCTAACGGTAGTGCTGCCTACCACGGGCACCATAGTGTCACCGTGTCCGCCGAGAACGAAGGTTGAGACCGCCTCCACCGAAACGCCCAGCTCCTTGGCCAGGAAAGCGCGAAAACGAGACGTGTCCAGGATGCCGGCCATGCCCACGACCCGACTCTTGGGGAAGCCGCTGACATCGAAGGCGCGTTGGGCCATGGCGTCCAGAGGGTTGGTGACGATCAGCAGGATACAGTCGGGCGATTTCTGAACCGTCTCCTTCACGACCTCTGTCACGATCTTCATGTTGGTGAGTAGCAGGTCATCCCGGCTCATGCCGGGGCGCCGGGCGACGCCCGAGGTGATGACGACGATGTCTGAGCCCGCCGTTTCATCGTAGCCGTTAGTCCCGACGACGGACGCATCGCTGCCCAGGACAGGGCCCGATTCCAGCAAATCCAGGGCCTTCCCTTGCGGCAGGCCTTCGATGATGTCCACCAGCGCGATATCGGCGTAGCCCCTGTCGTAGATACGCTGCGCCGTTGTCGCGCCTACGTTGCCCGCTCCGACGACGGTAACCTTACTGCGCATCTCCGCTCATCTCCACTGATCCTACGTAGTCCGCCCAACGCTGTTCGACGGCGGAGTCCTCCAAAGTCTTCATGAGGTACTCGCCGAACTCTCTGCTGGTGGCCCCGGTGCTACGCCCCGTGACAACGACCTTACGCTCGTACTGCCCGCAGATGTCGAGGGCCTTGCGGAGCCTGGAGCTCTGGTCGGCGAAGCCGATGTGCTCCAACATCATTGTGGCGGCGCGAATGAGGGAGCTGGCGTCGGCGTACTGTGCCCTGCCTTCCTCGACCATCCTGGGGGCGCTCCCGTGGATCGCCTCGAACATCCCGTACCGTTTGCCCACGTTAGCGCTTCCGGCCGTGCCGACGCCACCCTGGATTTCGGCGGCCTCGTCGGTGAGAATGTCACCGTATAGGTTCGGCAGGACCAGCACCTGGAATTCAGTCCTCCGTTTTACGTCCAGGAGCTTGGCCGTCATGATGTCGATGTACCACCCGTCCCATTCTATTTCCGGATAGCGTTGCGACACCATCCGCGCCATCTCGAGGAACTTGCCGTCGGTGGTCTTCACCACATTGGCCTTGGTCACCACAGTAACCTTGGTCTTGCCCAACCGCTCGGCATAGGCGAAGGCGGCGTCGATTATACGCTCGGACCCTGGGGCGGTTATGACTCTGAAGTCGATGGCAAGGTCGGGTGTGACCTCTATCCCCTGGCTGCCCAGCGCGTAGAGGTCCTCCGTATTTTCTCGGAAAAAAGTCCAGTCGATGCCGTCCTGAGGGATGCGTATGGGACGGACGTTAGCGAAAAGATCTAACTCTTTTCTGAGGACCACGTTGGCGCTTTCCAGGTTGGGCCAGTTGTCCCCGAGCTCAGGCGTGTGGGTTGGACCCTTTAGCAGAACGTGACACTTCTTGATCTCGGCCATCACATCTTCGGGGACCGACTGCCTTTTGGCGGCCCGGTTTTCGATCGTGAGCCCCTCGATTACCCTGAATTCCACCTCTCCGCTTGCGAGATAGTCGCGGAGCAGGTACTCCAAGATGGTTTGGGTCTCATGGCTGATGGTAGGCCCGATCCCGTCTCCACCGATGACTCCTATGACGATGGGTTTGATAGCGGCGTAGTCCATCCAGCCGCCTTCCCGCTTCAGGCGCTCGACTCGCTGGAGCTCTTGTTCCAGGATGGTCGCAAAGTGTTGGGTGGCGGCCTTTATTGGTGTCGAACTGGCCATTGTGCTCTTTTTCCTCTGGACCGCGGCTTTCACTCTGCGATTATGACCAGTATGTCGTCTTTGACAACCGTTGACCCGGGAGTGGTCGCCAGCGCCCTGATCGTACCTGTCGTGGGGGACGGCAGGGAGTTCTCCATCTTCATAGCCTCCAGCACCACCGCCGGATCGCCTTTGTTCACGTGCTGGCCGATCCCCACAAGATATCGCACCACGATGCCGGGCACTGGCGCGACTAGGGTAACTTCTCCAGGCCCAACCATGTGGGAAGATGCCTTAGCAGTTGGAGGGGCATCGGGTTCGGACGCCGTGTCTGCCGGTGCAGGCGACAGTGAGGAGGCAGACACGGCCGGCCCCTGAACAGGGTCAACCTCCACCTGAACGTATTGGCCGCCGACATAGACGTTGAACGTCCGAGTCCGGGGGCTTTTGGGTGGGGCGTGAGGTGTCCTGACCTTGACCTCATCTTCCTGCCTCACCTGCTCTAGGGTCTTGGGCTTCATCTCATCGGGTACAGGTTCCAGTCCATACTTCATCCGCAGGAACCGAAGGCCGGTGGTCGGATACAGGGCGTAGGTTAGGACATCCTCGATGTCCGTAGAAAGATCCTTGACATCGTCTCTAGCCTTGTCTAGCTCAGGCTCTAGGTGGTCTGCAGGATGCGTGGTATTGGGGGACTGGCCCCGCTCGTCGTCTTTAAGGATCTGCCGGGCGATTTCGGTGTCAATGCGTGCCGGGGGCCGGCCATACAGGCCGTAAACGTAGTCCTTAAGCTGACTGGAGACCATATGGTACCTACCCATCAACACGTTGCTCACCGCCTGGGTGCCCACCATCTGACTCATGGGCGTTACCAGCGGAGGATACCCCATCTCTTTCCTCACTCGAGGGATCTCCTCCAACACTTCGTCCAGCCGGTCGAGAGCGTCTGCCTCACGGAGCTGAGAGATGAGGTTGCTGGCCATTCCGCCGGGGATCTGGTGGCTAAGGACCCTGGTGTCGATTACGGCCGCCCGTGGGCTCTGCATGTGGTCTCGGTACTTGGGCAATATAGACTCCAGGTAGTCGCCCATCTCGAGCAGCTTGTCGAGGTCGAGCCCGCTGTCTCTGGGTTTGCCCCGAAGCGAAGCCACCAAGGGCTCGATAGCGGGCTGTGCTGTACGGAGCGCCAGGGGCGCGAGGCAGGTGTCAACCACGTCGGCCCCGGCCTCGATGGCTTTCAGGTAACTCATGGACGCCATCCCGCTGGTGTAGTGGGCGTGAAACTGTAACGGAATGTGGAGGAGTCGCTTTAGCGTGGAGACCAGTTCGTGGGCGTCATACGGGGCCATCAGGCCTCCCATGTCCTTCAGACAGATGCTGTCGGCGCCCATCTCCTGGAACAGCTCGGCTTTCTGCGAAAAGTAGTCCAGGTTGTAGATGGGCCCTCCCAGCCGTCCCTCCTCCGTAATCGAATAGCAGATGGCCAGTTGGAGGTGTTTACCGGACTTTTTGACCGCTTTTACCGCCGCCTCCAGGTTCCACTCATCGTTAAGGCCGTCGAACACTCGGAAGATGTCGATGCCGACCTCGGCCGAGCGCTGGACAAACGCTTCCACAACATCGTTGGGGTATGGCCGGTAGCCCACCAAAGATTGGCCCCTGAGGAGCATCGTCAAAGGCGTGTTGGGCATTAGCTTTTTGAGGATCCGCAGCCGTTCCCAGGGGTCTTCGGCGAGAAAGCGGGTGGCCGAGTCGAACGTGGCGCCGCCCCATACCTCCATGGAGTAGAAGCCGACCGAGTCCATGTCCTCGGCTATCGGAACCATGTCCTCGGTGCGTAGGCGGGTCGCAATCAGACTCTGATGGCCGTCCCTGAAGGTTGTGTCGGTGATTTTGATAGCTGTTTCTGCCAATACCTGTCTCTCACTCGGTCCAGGAGGCATAAGTCCGGTGCGGGGGGCGGGCCTGTTTCCAGGCCCTTTGGGACTTCGCGTCCGCTACTTCCAGTACCTATCGAGCCAGGAGCTACGTCGCCGGAGACCGACATCCATAGGGGCCTGCCAGGTAGCCCCTTTTCGTGTCCCGGTGCTCCGTTTAGAACGGCGCCGTAAGGCCTGGTCCTCTTCGTCTAAGTAGACCTGAACGGCGGCGATAGCGGCTGCCAGTGTCTCGGGCCGCACGGTGTCGCCCAGGCTCAAAGAGGGATGCTCCCGTGCTTCTTGGGCGGTAGGGTCTCTCGCTTGTTGGATAGCATCGCCAGCGCTTTGATAATCTTGGGCCTGGTCTCAGATGGCTCTATAACGTCGTCGATCATTCCCCGGCTGGCCGCGACATACGGATTCATAAACTTGTCCTCATAGTCTTTGATCAGGCTGGCGCGAGTTTCCTCTGGCTTGTCGGAGGCCTTGATCTCTCTCCTTTGAATTACATTCACGGCCCCCTCGGCGCCCATCACCGCAATCTCACCGGTAGGCCAGGCGTAGTTTATGTCTCCTCTCAGGCCTTTGCTGCTCATCACGATGTAGGCGCCGCCGTACGCCTTTCGGACCACCACGCTAATCTTGGGCACCGTTGCCTCGGCGTAGGCGTAGATGAGCTTGGCCCCGTGTCTGATAATCCCACCGAGCTCCTGTGAGACGCCCGGCATGAAACCAGGTACGTCCACAAAAGTGACCAGCGGTATGTTGAATGCGTCGCAGAACCGGACGAATCTGGCCGCCTTGCACGAGGCGTTGATGTCCAGTACGCCGGCCAGGTGCTCTGGCTGCTGCGCCACGACCCCCACCGACTGACCGTCCATCCTGGCGAAACCCACGATGACGTTTCGCGCGTAGGCCTCTTGAACCTGCATGAAGTCACCGTCATCCACCACTCGCGTCAGGAGGTCCAGCATGTCATAGGCCTTGTTGGAGTGGTCGGGCACTATATGGTTGAGGGCCTCATCGGCCCTCGTGGGATCGTCGCTGGACTGCTGGGTCAGTGTATCCCCCGAGTTGTTTTGTGGGATGAAGCTCAGGAGCCTTCGGACCTCTTGGAGGCACTCCTCCTCCGAGGAGGGAGCGAAGTGGGCGACGCCGCTCTGGGATGTATGAGGGACCGCGCCTCCAAGCTCCTCGTGGGTCACATCCTCAGCAGTTACGGCCCTGATGACCTCGGGGCCGGTTATGTACATCTGTCCCTGTCCCCTGACCATGAAGACGAAGTCGGTTAGAGCGGGTGAGTAAGTGGCTCCGCCCGCGGCGGGGCCCAGGATTACCGATATCTGCGGTATGACGCCCGAAGCCAGGGTGTTGCGTAGGAAGATGGACGCATATCCTGACAGGCTGTCGATCCCCTCTTGGATCCGTGCTCCTCCAGAGTCGATGAGCCCCACCATTGGGGCGCCGCTATTAAGCGCGAGGTCCATGGCCTTGCAGATCTTCTGGCCTACCACCTCCGACAGTGATCCTCCCAATACGGTGAAGTCCTGTGAATAAACGAAAGTGGGGCGACCGTTTACGTCACCGTAGCCCGTCACGACGGCGTCGCCCGGATACTTCTGCTCGGCCAACCCGAACTCGGTGGCCCGGTGCTGTATGAAAGGATCAAGCTCTTGGAAGGTCCCTTCGTCCAGCAGCAGCGCGATGCGCTCCCTGGCGGTGAGCTTTCCCTTGCTGTGCTGCGCCTCGATCCGCTTGGTGCCACCACCCTGACGGCCCTGTTCGCGGCGTTCGCGTAGCTGTTCCAGTTTCTCGTCTACGGTTCTTCGAGTCACCATGTTTGAACTTGTCTTTAACTCGTGGAATAATCGAATCCAAAGGTATCAGATCGGCGGGACGCCCGCAAGGAGCGCGCCGCCGGAGGGCTTCCTCTAGAGAGTACAACACTCTCCCGAGGGGCAGATAAAGGCGACGGATGGGGTTTGCAAAGGCGAGTCGCGGCGAAACGATATTGGCCGGGAGGCCGTTCCGCTGGGGCCTTCGGACGTACGTCATGGGTGTGATCAACGTCACACCCGACTCCTTCTCGGGCGATGGCCTGGCTGAAGACGTTGACGCTGCCGTACAGAGGGCGCTTCAATTCCAGGAGTGGGGCGCCGACATTATCGACGTGGGCGGCGAGTCAACGCGGCCATCGTCGCGTTACGCCGGGTCTAAGCTGATCTCCAGAGAGGAGGAGCTTTCGCGGGTGATTCCCTTGATCGAGGCCATGGCGACCCGTCTAACGACCCCAATCAGCATCGACACATATAAGGCCCGTGTGGCGGATGAGGCGCTGTCCGCCGGTGCCTCCATGATAAACGACGTGTGGGGCCTTCAGCGCGATCCCGACATGGCCGCGGTCGCATCTCAACGGGCGGTACCGGTGGTTATCACGCACAACAAGGAGGCGGGCGGCTATGGCCCAGACGTGGTCGCCGACGTCATTGATGACCTGAGGCGGGCCATGGACTGTGCGCTACGAGCGGAGATATCGTCAGAGAATATCATCGTGGACCCTGGAATCGGGTTCGGCGGCAAGACGCCCGAGCATAACCTGGATATCATACGCAGGCTCGACGAGTTCCAGGTGCTGGAGAGGCCCATACTTATCGGGACGTCGCGCAAGTCCACCATTGGATACGTGCTAGACCTTCCCGCAGACCAGCGCATGGAAGGCACGGCGGCCACCGTGGCCCTGTCCATCGCTGGAGGAGCTGATATCGTGCGGGTGCATGACGTGAAGGAGATGACGCGGGTCGCGCGTATGAGCGACGCGATCATTCGCGGCTGGAGCCGGGGCTGATGCTCTACGAGGCTTATCTAGGCCTGGGGTCCAATCTCGGAGACCGCCGGTTCAACATTCTTAGCGCGTTGGAGCATCTGAGCCGCGTGTGCACGGTCGCGAACACGTCCACGATATACGAGACCGATCCCCAGGGTTTTGCGGCCCAGCCGCCGTTCCTCAACGCGGTATGCCGTGTCTGGACACGCCTGGACCCGTTTCAGCTGATGGCGCAGGTCGAGGAGGTTGAAGCAGTTGGTGGTCCCCATCGCCCCTTCATCAACGCGCCCAGATACCGGGACATAGACATCCTGACCCACGGGAGGACTGTTCTGGAAGCGCCGCACATTACCATCCCTCACCCCAGGATGGCGGAGCGGGCCTTTGTCCTCGTGCCCCTGGCCGAGATCGCCCCCGAGTTTGTGCACCCCGCCACTAAGGAGTCGGTGCGCTCGCTGATCCAGCGCCTTCCAACTCCTCTGGGCGTCAGGCCATGGACCCCGTAGGTCGTCTTTTGGGCGCCGCCTACTCCCGGCTTGAGGGCGGCAGCAGGTTTGGGATCGAGTCCTCGATGGGGTAGGTCTCGTCGCAGGCCTCGCACCTGAGACTACCCTCTACGATCTCGTCGCCCTCTTCCTTTGTGACGGTGAGGGCCAGCGTGCCCTTACACATCGGACACGCCAGTATGTCCATCAGGTCTTGTTTCATTCCCTTTTATCCTCAGGTTCACCAAGTGTGCCGGATACGATTATAGCGTGATTCAGGGCCAGCGTCAGTCTCCACTCATGGTCTAAATGTGTAAAGTCAATCGCGACATCGTTAGGGGTGTGTCGAAATCTCATAGAGACTGATTCGTGCCTGCCTGCGGGGAGGACATGGCAGAATGCCATCCGGGGAGGGTAGGTGGGAACAACCACCTCGGGGTGGGGGGTGGCGTGCAGGCCGCGAGTCTTTTGAAATAACTCGGCTGTGGTGACTTCCTGAAGAAAAGGGGAGTACAGAGGGGGCATCGCCCACTCTGTTAGGGGCATGGGGTACACCCCATACCTTTCCAAAGGGCGGGCGGGTGGGATTAAAAGACAGGATTTCAACAAAGCCAGATAACTATTAGTTGCGCTCGAGGGCCAGCTCGAAGAGCACTTTGAGGAGGTCGGACATGAGGAATACCACGATCCCCAATATTATTAGCGTGTTGTACCTGGTGACCAGGCGGACGATCCGCCGCGTCCGCGTAAGCGTCGTCGGTGACCCTTCGCCGTCTGAGTCGCCTACTGTCGCAGTGCGCAGCCGGGCGCGGGCCAGCTGAAACATCCAGGCCGACAAGGCGATCTTTATGCCCAGTGTCACCACATATGGAGCGCCTACGATCCCTTCGTTCAGCCGGTCGAAGGTGAGTACTACTCCGGTGGCCACCAGCACGATGATGGAGGTGTCGACGAGTCCTCGAAACTCAACGGCGACGTTCAGTGCTCTCGATGAATTGGGAGCCTTGCGCGACGCGGGACGAAGCACGAGGAGATAGAAGAGGCTGCCTCCAATCCAAGCGGCAGCCGCTATCAGGTGAAACCATCTGACTACCAGCAGGAATACTTCGCCAGCGCTCATTGGACCTCAGGGGCGGAGGTGAGTCTTCCGCTGGGGGAGCCGGTCCCGTGCGATGTCCTTCGCTAGTGCGTGGGAGATCTTCGTGATCGATGTCCCAGCGCGGGGCTATTGTAGCAGTTCCTCTATTAGCTCTTCCAGCTTCTCTTCGGTGAGAAAGCCGCTCCACTTCTCGACTATGTCGTGGTCCCCGTTGAGGAAAAAGGTGGTGGGAAAGTTGCGAACATTGTACGCCCTGACAATGCTACTGTCCTCGTCGGGGCCTATAGCATAGGAAGAGCCCACCTCTTCGATGAACTCCTGGCCGTCTTCGACCGTGTCCAGGCCCAGCACCATCACCCCGACGAACTCAACGCCGTCGGCCCGGTGCGATTCGAATGACGCCTGCAGGTCTGGCATTTCGGCCCGGCACGGCGGACAGGATGGAAACCAGAAGTTCACGACCACAGGGTTGCCATCGAACTGTGACAGTCGAACGGTTTCGCCTTTGGCGTAGTTGGAGGTCTCCATGGCCACGAACTCGAAATCCGGCGCCGGGTCCAGCGCTACGGTCGTGACGGGCGCCTCGGCGTCTTTGCTATCAGAGGAGCCACCAGAGCACGCTGCAAACAGGAAGGCCCCGACCACCGCCAACAGAAGCGTGGCTACCGCACGTCTGGTGGGCCGTGATGGTCGGCCCGCGAGAGTTAGAGTACCGTCCTGTGAAAAGGGTCTCATAAATCCACTCATGCAGTTTCTCCTCCCTGACGAAAAGAGATACGAATGTGCCGATAAGTTAGATGTCCGGTCGGCGTCTCGGGGTTTCGCAAGTGCCTGTGCCGCTGCTGGGACTGTTCACACGGTCAGACGTGTGGACAGCTCCTGCCCCAGGTCGGCTATTTTCACGCGGACCTGCTCCATCGTGTCCCGGTCCCGGACGGTAACGGCCTTGTCGTCCAGGGACTCGAAATCCACGGTTACACACAGCGGCGTGCCGATCTCGTCCTGCCGGCGGTATCGCCGCCCGATGCTCTGGGAGTCGTCGTACTGCACGATGCCGCCGATGGCATTGGACTTGCGGATGGTGCCGTGCACCTCGCGGGCCAGGGGGACGAGCTTCTCGTTGCGGCTGAGGGGGAGTACGGCGACCTTGACCGGCGCCAGCGTACGATGGAGTTTCAAAAGGACGCGCCGCTCCGTCCCACCGCTGGCGGTGAGCGCATCCTCCTCTGTGTATGCGTCCGCCAGGAACGCAAACGCCGACCGCTCTACGCCCGCCGAGGGCTCGATGACATGAGGCACTACGTGCTGGTGCGTCTCTTCGTCGAAATAGCTCAGCGCCTCGCCGCTCCCCTGGGTGTGGGCCTTGAGGTCGTAGTCCGTGCGGTTGGCGATACCTTGGACCTCGCCCCATCCCCAGGGGAAATGGTATTCGATGTCGGTGGTCGCCTTAGAGTAGTGGGATAGCTCTTCGGGTCCGTGGGCCCGGTCGTTAAGACGCTCTTTTGGAATCCCCAGACCTACGTACCATTGGAAGCAGTCGTCGATCCAACGCCGGTGCCACGCATCGGCCTCGTCCGGCCGTACGAAGTATTCGATCTCCATGATCTCGAACTCGCGGGTGCGGAAGATGAAGTTTCCGGTGGTGATCTCGTTTCGGAAGGCCTTTCCGATCTGAGCGATGCCGAAGGGCAGCCTGCGGCGTGTGGAGTTTAGCACGTTGTTGAAGTTGACGAAGATGCCCTGCGCGGTCTCGGGCCTGAGGTATACCACGGCCGCGTCGTCCTCAACCGGCCCCATGGAGGTCTTGAACATGAGGTTGAACATACGGGGCTCGGTGAACTCCCCGCCGCACTCCGGGCACCTGCGCTCCTCGAGCTCGTCCTCTCGCCAGCGCTTGTGGCATTGTTGACACTCCACCAGAGGGTCGGCGAAGCTCTCCAGATGCCCGCTGGCGCGCCACACATCCGGGTGCATCAGGACGGCCGAGTCCAGCCCCACGATGTCATCGCGGTTCAGCACCATCGCGCGCCACCACGCGTCCTTGATGTTCCGCTTCAGCTCCGCTCCCAGCGGGCCGAAGTCCCATGTGCTGGCGAGTCCGCCGTATATCTCGCTGCTCTGATAAACAAAGCCCCTGCGCTTGCACAGGGACACCAGCTTGTCCAGGGTTACCTGTCCGACCTCGGTAGACACGGTTGGTCCGACACCTCCGGTTCAAAGCTACCAACCGACGCCAGAAAAGTCAAAGCCGGACACGCGTGTGTGTTCGGCCTATATAGCGTTTATGCGGGGTAGGGCACTCTCTGAGACCGTCCGGGGTCGCGCCTTAAGGGGTCCCTAGGAGCGCTCATACTGACAGCCGTTACAGAAGGGGAGTTGCTTGCGACCTAGCCACCAGAGGCTTAGAATCGACCTATCCAAAAGGACTTACTTGAGCCTGTCCCAGAAGTGGAAATTGCGGATAGGGGGAGCAGATAGAAGTCAGAGGGTTCGCTGAAAGGCCTTGGCTTGAGCGGGTAGGACAGGCGACGGAGCGATGGGTCAGCTGCTGTCATCACTGCAGGTCAGGAGACGGGACAAGGCTCCGGGCCATTAAATAGACCGATGAAGGGGCTGGAGCGCCACACCCGCCAGAGAGTGCGCAAGTTGAAGGCTGTGGCAAGCATAGTCCACTCGGCCGCCACGTTAACGAGGCCGCGCAGTAGGAACCTCCGTGCCCCCTGTTGTTCCTTGATGATTCCGAAGACTGGCTCGACCAGTTGCTTTCTCAGCTTGTACGCCTCTCTAGCTGCTGAGGTGGACATCCAGGCACGATGACGGCGTAGCACAGCGTCATGCGGACCTATCGCCAGGCTTCGCCCAATCTCTTTGGCCCTCGTACAGACTCCGAAGGCTGGGCACACCTGGCAGACGGCCTCAGAGGCCCGGTACAGACGCAACGGGACTCCATTCGTATGTTGGATACGAATGAACTTGAGCGTCTGTCCCTGCGGACACGTAAAGCTGTCGCTCGGCTCGTTGTAGGTGAATTGGTCCTTGTGATATGGGTCTTTGAGGAACCGTTGCCGCGACTCCGACACTACCACCTGCTGATCTCGACGGGCGCATTCTTCCAAGTGACTCGCGGCGAAGTATCCGGCATCGGCCAACGTCATCTGCGACTTCGTCCCCGTAGTCTCCTCGGCCTGCTCCAGCATCGGAACCAGCAGGGCATTGTCATTGGCCGCATCCACCACGTCCACGGCGGTGACCAACATGCCGGTCGCTCCCCCATCCGTCTCTGTGGGTGAGACCATAGCCTGGGCATTGTAGCCAGCCACGATGCCTTGCCTGCCCTTCATCAGCCTGGCGTCTGGGTCGGTCAGGTTGATGCGCTTGTGGCGCTTTTGACTCGTGAGATCGTCCATCGCCTGCCTCACCTGCTCTCTCAAGACCTCCTTGTCAGCCAACTCCCGAGGCAGATGGATGGCAGAGGCATCCTCTCCCGCTTCGTTCTGTGCCTCAAGGTCCGTTATCGCACTCTCCAGCCGCTCCAAGAGCCCTCGCAGTCCCTCGGCGTCGTAGCTCCTGTTCAGCGAGGCGTTGGCGACCACCTTCGTACCATCCACCGCCTGAACCGCCAGGTCCACCAACTTCATCGTCACCGCCGTACGAACCGTACGCTCGAACAGCTTCCTCATGGCCTGCCGATGCCCTCTGTAGAACCTCCACAGGGTGTTGTGGTCCGGATGCTGCCACCCGGTCAGCCACAGGTACGGTATCTGGTCCCGGCAGGCCGCCTCCAGCTTCCGGCACGAGCGTACCCCGGTCATGAAACCGTACAGCCACACGCTCAACAGCGCACGTGGATGGTAGGCTGGCGCTCCCAGCACCTCCCCGTCTATCTTCACCTCAAGCTTCCCCCAGTCCTCCCGGTCCAAAGCGTCAACGAACTCGGCCACGAACCGCGCCGGATGGTCCAGCGGCAACAACTCGTCAAGCGTCGGCGGCAACATCCACATCTGCTCTCGGCCCATCTCTCGAAGCGGCATATCACCATCTCCCCAACTGGTGTCGCTTCGAAGGTACACCCAACGACATACCCATTACCAGCTCAGACTTCTGAGACAGGCTCACTTCTGAACTCGCCAATCGCAGAGCCAGCTCCCAATGCGAAGCTTGTCCGCAGGACGCTCGCCATCGCTGACACAAGCATACCAAGGGAACATGTTACCGCCTCTTAAACCATGGGTTCTCAAAGCGAAGAGGAAGAGATATGCCGAATCTCCCGAGTTTTTCGCTCGTTGACCAGCGGGTTAAAAAATATCGTCGTGACTACCTGTTAGAGTCCGCCGGGGAGGCTTTTGGCTGGGTGGTGTTAGAAGCTGTCTTGAAGCTCAACGCTGGGGAGATCATCGATACGATAGTGGACGACGGAATGGACGGAGGCATAGACGCTGTTCACCTGTCGGAGCGAGACGTTCATATCTTCACTTACACCTACACGGAGTCCTTTGAGAACACGAGCAACAATTTTCCTCAAAACAAAATGGACAATCTTCTCGTCACCGTCCAGAAGATCATGGCTAAGACGCTTGTCCCCGGTGATGTGAATCACGCAATATGGGAAAAGATACAGGACATCTGGGGCATGCTTGCTGTCGGATCCCCGAACCTCCACTTCCACATCTGTTCCAACAAAGAGTACCCAACTAGCGTGGCTAAACGCCGTTTCGAGGATGGTCTCAGACCTTTTCGCTTCGTGAGTTTCAACTACGTTTCGCTGGAAGACCTGGTTTCACTGATCCTAGAGCGCCCGAGGCGTCGTGTAAACGGACAAGTCAGTTTCATCGACCGTGCTTACTTTCCGAAAGCGGATGGCCCAATGAAAGCCACGGTCGCAGCAATAGCGGCAACTGACCTAATAACCTTGATGAGAGATCCGGAAGACGAGAATCGGATCAATGAAGACATATTCAACGAAAACGTGCGAGTTGATCTCGGTTCGAGAAATGCCATCAACCGGAGCATTTTGGACAGCGCACTGGCCGAAACGAATTATGAATTCTGGTATCTCAACAACGGAGTCACGCTGGTCTGTGAAGAATGCGAGTACATTCCGAATTCGCGCTCACCTCGAGTCACCCTAAAGAACGTCCAAATTGTCAACGGTGGTCAAACCACTCGGACATTATTTCAGGCTCATGGCAAAGACCCTGAGAAATTGGACAACGTAGAAGTGCTACTGCGTATCATCGAAACGAGAGACCGCACGATATCCGAAAAGATCAGCGAGAGCGCAAACAGGCAGACTCCCGTGACAACTAGGGATCTGCGAGCGAATGACTGGATACAACGGAAGCTTGAAGAGGAGTTCCGCAGTCTCGGCTATTACTATGAGCGCAAGAAAAATCAACACGCGGATCAGCCGATTAAAGAACGATTGGATGCAGAGACCGTCGGCCAGGTATTTCTCGCCTTTGATCTCGACATGCCAGCTGAAGCCAAGAATCAGAAGACTATGGTCTTTGGCGAAAAGTACGCCGACATTTTTGATGAGGCAAAGAGAACAGCTAAGGAACTCCTTTTTCCGATGCTCTTGTACAAGCCGATTGAAGATACTAAACGGGAGATCCAGCGCAAGAAAAGGAAAATGTCGCCAGTCACGGATGAGGAAGCATTCGTGTCATTAGCTACATTCCATATCTTAAATTCGATGAAGCTGGTCGCGAGACAGGAGTCACTGAACCTAGAAGAAGCGGTTCATCAAAAGACCGCAAGACAGAAAGCTATCAGCCTCATAGGGGAAGTTGTGAAACGAGAAATGGCGAACCGTGGGGAGCTGTATACTCACGATCGTTTCTTCAAACAAAGGGAAACCAATGGGATGATTCTGAGCCACATTCTGTCCAGTTACGGCGAAGATTCGGGCAACGTCCAGTAGGGACTGCTCGTGCGAACGCGGCGACCGGCGTGCTTTCCACAAAGACAGCGCTGGGATGCTGCGGGCTACGAACGGATGCACCAGAAAGATTTCCTTTGGGTACCCGCGATTCTAGGTCTACGGTGGCTACGGCACAAGGACACACCCTTGTGGAGCCCTTGATCCACCTATCCTCCAGGTCGAGCGACTCGAACAGCTAGAGATAGACCTACGACCGGATTAGGCCCCACAGTGCGCTAGGTTACAGACCGCCTGCACCCGAGGCGGTCCTAGTCGGCGAGCTCGTGGCAGCCCTGGTAGGACTAACTTAAAGGGTGTTACAAATACTGGGGGCGGGTCACACACATGTTACGCACTGGGTTAATTCCCTCCCGTCGACACAGGTCGTTGACAGTGACCTCGCTGGCGTGCCGCCTCGTACATGACGAGAGCCGCGGCGACGGAAGCGTTGAGGGAGGCGACCCGGCCCCGCATGGGGATCGAGGCCAGCAGGTCGCAGCGCTCTTTAACCAGCCGCGAGAGGCCCTTTCCCTCGGCGCCGATGACGATGGCCGTTGGCTGCCGGTAGTCTACCTCCGTGTAGTCGCGCTGGCCGCTGGGGTCGATCCCGACCGTCCATACGTTATCTTTAGCGAGCCGCGCCAGGGCGTTGGAGAGGTTGCCCAGCCGGGCCACGGGCACATACTCCACGGCCCCGGCCGAGCCCCGGGCCACCGCCCCCGTAAGCGCGGCGGCCCGCCGCTGGGGGATGATGACGCCGTGCACCCCCGCAGCGTCGGCGGTGCGGATGATGGCTCCCAAGTTGTGCGGGTCCTCGATGTGGTCCAGGGCGACTAGCAGGGGTGGCTCGCCGCGCTCCTGGGCGACCCCCAGCAGCTGCTCCAGGTTCGCGTAGCCCTTGACCGCCGCCAGGGCCACCACACCCTGGTGGTGGCCGCCGGGGCTCAGGCGATCGACGGCCCGTCGGTCGACTCTCTCGATGACGACCCTCGCCTCCTGTGCCAGGCGCAGGATTTCCACCACGGCGGCGGGACGGCCAACGCCCTGGGCCAGCAGCACCTTGTTGATGGGCCGGCCTGCTCGCAGCGCCTCAAGCACGGGGTTTCGCCCATGGATGACGTCGGCGGTTGGCCGTCGCGCCTCAGGCGGAGTGGCCGGCCTGCGAGGATGAGGGCCCTTAGTTATCAGGGTGTTCCTTGAGGCATGCACGGATGGGGCTCCGGCGCGGCAGGTCGGACTGCCGCTTCGCTGGCCTCCCCGCGCTGCGTTGGTTACTCGGCCCTCTCACGGTACCCAATGGTGTTTGCCCAGTCAAGGTTACCCAGGGGCTAGGTAGCCGCGAGGCCGCCGGTTCGTGACCGCAGGAGCGGGTTCGACGCGGTGCGTGCACCGGTCATGGGGGTTTAGATTAATGGATTCTTTATGTCGTTGATAGCCCTAAAAGAGTGGTACAAATGCCGGGGGCAGGTCAGGCCTCCTCAAGCCCCATAACGCGGGCCACCGTGCCCCTGAGAATGTCGTCCCGCTGGCTATCGGTCAGAAACTCACAGTGGATGCGGAACTGGTCCAGCGCCTGGCGGTAGGTGCAGAAGCGCATTACCATCGGCAGGTCCGTCCCCCACATGAGGCGGTCCGAACCTACCCGCTCCACACACTCCTGCATGGTGGGCTCCGCCTCCCTCCAAGGGTACTCCCAGACGCCCCCCATCTGGATCGTGACCAACAACTGCATGTGGCACTGGGGAGCCTTGAACACATCCCAGATAGCCTCCGGGAACCTGATGCGATTGCCCTCCATGTAGGCCCTCCAGGGCAGGCCGTGGGTTATCACCACCGTCACGTCAGGATAGCGCTCCATCCACCGCAGCAGGGTCCGCTGTTCCTCAATGTAGCGGTCGTGCCAGGACCGTTCGTAGGCACGACTTCCTCTGCCACCGATCAGTGTGAAGAACACTGGTATCTTCAAGGCCGCCATGGCCTGCCAGAAAGGACGCAAAGGGCCGTCGTCCCAGGGCTCCTCCTGGCCAGTGAGTACCCCACCAGCGGGACTGTAGTAATAGCCGGGCATGAACTGGAGGCCGGTCCGTCCTCCAGCCTTAACCTCCTCCTCTACCTCCCCAATGGCTGCATCGGGGTCTTTAGGAATCGCCGCCTCGCGGACGCTGATTAGCCTCATCAACCGGTCTGGAAAGCGGCGGACCACATCACGAAGGAACCCGTTCAGCTGGCCCAGGGGCGCTGACGTGTGTAGCACACCCATGTCTACACCGGCATAGTCCATCTCAGCGATGATGAGCTCCGGTGGGGCCTCAAGGTTGTGGAGCATAGGCGGAAAGTACTGCTTCGTATAGGTCTCTTCTTCATACTCCCAGGCAAACTGGTTATTGTGCCGGGTCCACTTGACGTCCCTCAACTCAGAGGTATCGGGGTCGATAAGCGCTCTGTTGTCCGCCGGAGCCCGGTCGCGGACCCGCCAGACGGGCTGGTGGTGCCCAGACTGTTCGCTCTGAACGACACTCATTTTCTCCTGGAGAGTCTCGTATCCAGCGGGGGAGTCATAGGGCGGGAAGCTATAAAGGTGACTGTCGATAATCATCCAAGACTCCTTTTGCCGCCACAGGTAGCGCTACTCAGGCTGTCCAGCGAGGCCATACAACACCTCACGCACGGCGTCCTGGCTGGAGTGCCTATAGTAGCATGCGGCAATGGCCAAATCCATCCATGTAGACTCGACGCGCCTCGGCGTTTCGGCCTAGTATCCCCACGGAAGAGCATCGGATATTACGGATACCGCCGACGCCTGATACTGGCGTGATTGAGCTCTATAATCTAAAATGCGATCCACCAAACGGACGGCCTTATCGACCGCCCCTGGATGCGGTAGCAGGACACGTGCACCGCATGGTCAAGCAAGAAGGAGGAGTGTCATGGAAGACGTCCGAGTCGAACTGGAGAGGCGAACCCCCAAATCGAAGAAGATGTACGAGCACGCTGGAGAGGTGCTCGCCCAGGAGGTGGTGAGTACCCTGGCCGTGCCACACCCCGTCTACATCAAGGAGGCCAAGGGCTCTCGCATGACAGACGTGGATGACAACGAGTACATCGATATTTCCATGGGATTCGGCGTACATGTCCTGGGCCATGCGCCCGATTTCATTCTAGAGGCGGTAAAAGAGGCCACCAGCCGGGGACTGCAATGGGGGCTTCACAACGCCGAGCAGGAGCAGTTGGCCCGCCTGATAGTGGAGGCGGTGCCCTGCGCCGACAAGGTGGTGTTCGCCAACACCGGCACCGAGGCGACTTTGTACGCCCTCCGCGCCGCCCGGGCCTATACTGGCAAGGACAAGATCGCCATTTTCACCAGATGCTATCACGGCACACACGACTACACCCTGACCGTGACCCACCCCGACGGTCCTCCCGACAGGCCTACGTTCTCCCCGAGAGGAATCGGTATCCCCCAGGACACCCAGCAAAACACGATAATGCTCCCCTACATGACAGACGCCGCCTTCGATTTGATCCGAGAGAACAAAGACGAGCTGGCGGCGGTGATAATCGAACCGGTACAGGGCTCGGGCCCGCGGACGGACGTTGGAGATTTCCTGAAGGGTCTCCTGGATGTGTGCCGGGAGTCGGGCGTGCTCTTGATATTCGATGAGGTCATCACCAGCTTTCGGCTGGCGTACGGCGGCGCTCAGGAGTTCTTCGACGTGGTGCCCGACCTCGCCGCTTACGGCAAGGTCCTCGGTGGCGGTATGCCCATAGCCGCTGTAGCCGGCTCCGACGAGGTTATGAAAGTCTTCCCGCGGAGGGGAATAGTAGGCCAGCTTGGCCCGGGGCAGATATTCACCGGCGGCACCTTCGTCGGCAATCCCATCAGCATGGCCGCCGGCATCGCGTGTATCACCCACCTGCGAGACCATCCAGAGATCTACAAGAACCTGGCCATACAGAGCAATCGCCTGACGGACGAGGTAAACCGGTTCTGCATCGCCGAGGAGATCCCGGTGCGGATGGAGAATGCCCTCTCCATGGTCTACCTGCGGTTCCGGCCTGACCTGGCCGGCGGCCCGAGTGAGGCCGAGTCGCTAAAGGAGGCCGAGGAGGAGTTCTACATGCACATGCTGCTGCACGGAGTGCTCGTGCCCGGCGACCACCTGTCCTTCCTCTCGGCCGCCCACTCGCCCGAAGATGTCGACGCGATCATCGAGGCCATCAAACAGTCCTTCCGCGAGGTCAGGGAGAACGGACGGCTCTAGCCTTGGCCGAGATTTCCCATATCGGACTGCGGGCGTCCAAAGAGACCACAGCCGTGAAGGAGGACGACAGATGGTCCAGAACCAGTACGACGCCATCATTATCGGGGCGGGCCACAACGGACTCGTCACCGCAGGCTACCTGGCTAAAGACGGGCTCTCCGTCTTAGTGCTGGAGCGCCTGGACAAGATCGGTGGAGCAGTCACTACCGATGAGTTCTCGCCGGGATTCAACGGCCCCATGTGCGCCCAAAGCTGCTACCTGCTCCAGGGCAAGGTAATCGACGACCTCAACCTCCGTGAGCACGGCTTCGAGCTGGTCCATCATAGGGTCTCGGGCGACAACGACGGCTACCTCCACCCGTTCCCCGATGGGTCGTACATGGGAGGGCCAGGAATCAAAACCAGCCTCGACATGGCTAATCAGATTCGCCAGTTCTCAGAGCACGACGCGCGAAGCTATTTCGAGTGGACCTCCTTCTGGGAGCAGGCATCGGGCATTCTGTACCCCTACTTCCTCACCGAGCCGCCCACCATCGCCGAGTTGGTGACCAGCGTCCGCGGGACCAGGCAGGAGGAGGTCCTAGAGAAGATGCTCACCTGGAGCTACATGGACCTGCTAGAGGACCACTTCGAGGACGAACACGTCAAGGCGTACTTCCTGAGCCCGGACATCGAGTCGGACCCCAGGTCCCCGGGGAGTATGCTGGGCGCCGCCATGGTCAACATCGGCCAGTTTAACCGGGAGCAGGACCAGGGCACTCCAAGAATGAGCATGGGGACGATTACCGATGCGATGGCCAAGGCGGCCACGAGTTTCGGCGCCGAGATACGGACAGGTGCGCCCGTAAAGGAGGTGATCGTGGAGGACGGTGAGGCGAAGGGCGTTCGCCTGGATGGCGGCGATGAGATCAGAAGCTTCTTGGTCGTGTCCAATGCGGACCCCAAGCGTACGTACACCACCCTTGTCCAGCCGGAAGACATCGGCGAGGACATGGTACGGCGCGTCAAACGGCTGAAGACAACGGCCGCCGTCGAAGTCAAGCTCCTGTCTGCGATGAAGGAGGTACCGGACTTCTCTCGGTACCTGGGGCAGGGCTACGACCGAAACTCAATCCAGTTCGTGACGATCATGCCATCGGTAGAGTATTTTCTGCAGAGCTGGGATGACGCTCAAAGTGGGAAGCCCTCGAGCTGCCCGATCATGATCGCCAACATCACATCCGTTGCCGAGCCCAACCTCATTCCAAAGGGAGGGCACGTGATGTCCACATGCGTGAGGTACACTCCGCCGCACTTGAGAGAGGGCACCTGGGACGATGTCAGAACGGAAGTGGCCGAAAAGCTCATCGACACCTTCACCGAGTACGCGCCCAATTTCCGAGAAAGCCTGGTGGACTACACCCTCCAGACGCCGCTGGACTTCGAGAGGAGAGTGGGCCTTACCGATGGCAACATCCGGCATCTGGACATGGCGCCCACCCAGATGCTGTCCCAACGACCGTCCTACCGGTCTCCAATAAAAAACTTCTACCTGTGCAGCGCGGGCACCCATCCCATGGGCGAGGTGACCGGCGCACCTGGTCATAACGCGGCGCACGCCATCCTCAAGGACCTGCAGAAGGTGGCGCCCTAGTACGTCGAGAGACGCTTGCCGAAGTTTGGGCAAGTCAGCGGTATCTCAGGGAGACCTTCCTAATCCGATCGTCGGCGAGCGCTAAGGCTGCCATCTCAGCTTCGAAGGCCTTCTTGTACAGACGGAAGCAGTTCATCAGGTGCATGCCCCTAGGTTTTTCCGGTTTAGACCTGGAACAGATTTCGGGGGGCAGGTCACTTGGCCCCGACGGCTGCTTCCAGCGAAAGCTCAGGGGCCAGGCCTTGATTTTCTGAGCCAGTCTCGTAGGAGGTGAGTGATATGGAGACCGTAGGTTTTATCGGCCTTGGCATCATGGGGTCTGGGATGGCGGCCAACATTCAGAAGGCAGGCTATCCCCTTGTGGTCTACGATGTTCGCGAAGAGGCGACAAGGCCTTTCCTAGACAAGGGAGCCCGGCTGGCCGGTAGTCCTGCGGAGGTCGCACGCCTCAGCGACGTTGTGTTTACGTCCCTGCCTGGGCCCAAAGAGGTGGAGGAGGTGGCTAGTGGGTCGGAGGGATTGCTCCAAGGGATCAAAGAAGGCGGCGTCTACATAGACCTCTCCACAAGCAGCCCAACGCTTATTCGCCAGCTCGAGCCGAAGTTCCGAACCAAGGGAGCATACGTTCTGGATGCACCGGTGAGCGGCGGCAAGAAAGGGGCCGATTCGGGCACTCTGGCCGTGATAGTAGGCGGCGACCCGGAGGTTTACAACAGGGTGAAGCCGATGCTGGATACCATCGGAGACAAGGCGTTCTATGCCGGGACAATTGGGGCGGGAAGTATCTGCAAGCTGGTCCACGAGATGATCGCCCACTCGGTCCGGGAGGCTTTTGCTGAAGGGTTTACCGTCGGGGTAAAGGCCGGGGTAGACCCGGAATCTATTTGGGAGTGCGTGCGTCGCGGTGGTGTTGGGCGGCTTCGCGATATTCACGAGGGGTTTCCAAGGACGGTGTTCAAGGGTAGCTTCGAGCCCCCAAGCTTTGCCCTTAAGCTAGCGCGCAAAGACATAGGGCTGGCCGTCGAGCTGGCCCATGAGTACGATGTGCCCATCCCAATCGCGGAGTTGGCCGAGCGGCGAAAGGTCCAGGCCGTGGAGCGGGGCTGGGGAGATAAGGACGACCAGATTACCTTTCTACTCCAGGAGGAGCTGGCGGGAGTGCAAGTGCGGGCGCCCGATCTGGTCCCGTAGCTTTCGAAATAGCCCTTAGAGGAAGATGGGCGCGAACACCAGGGCCACGATGGACATCAGCTTAATCAGGATGTTCAGGGCCGGGCCGGAGGTGTCCTTGAAGGGGTCTCCTACCGTATCGCCCACCACGGCTGCGGCGTGCGGCTCCGAGCCCTTTCCGCCGAGATGGCCCGCCTCGATGTATTTCTTGGCGTTGTCCCAAGCGCCCCCGGCGTTTGCCATCATGATCGCCAGCAGGAATCCGGTCCCAATGGCCCCTATGAGCAGGCCTCCGAGGGCCTCCGCTCCCAGGATCAGCCCTACGGCGATGGGGGCGATCACCGCCAGCAGGCCGGGCAGCACCATCTCGCGCATGGCGCCCCTGGTGCTGATGTCCACGGCGCGGGCGTAGTCGGCCTTGGCGGTTCCCTCCAGGAGGCCGGTGATTTCGCGGAACTGGCGTCGCACCTCGATCACCATCGCGTTGGCCGCGCGTCCAACCGCCTGCATGGTCAGGGCCGCGAACAGGAAGGGCATCATGGCTCCTACCAGCAGGCCCAGGAGTACGTCCGTCTCAAGGAGGTCGAAGGCTTCGATTCCCGAGACCTCGGAATACGCGGCCAGCAGCGCCAGGGCCGTCAGCACCGCCGACCCGATGGCGAACCCCTTCCCCGTCGCGGCCGTGGTGTTGCCCAGGGAGTCGAGGGCGTCGGTCCGCTCACGCACCTGTGGGTCCAGGTGGGCCTGCTCCGCAATGCCTCCGGCGTTGTCGGCCACGGGGCCGTAGGCGTCGGTGGCTAGGGTAATGCCTAGGGTCGAGAGCATGCCCACCGCCGCCAGAGCAACCCCATACGTGCCGGCCAGCTCGTTGGCCATCCAGATGGCCACCACGACCACGACCCCCGGCACTAAAGTGCTCAACATGCCCAGCCCGATGCCGCCGATTATCACCGTGGCGGGGCCGGTCTTCGCCTGTTCGGCCAGCCCCCTGGTAGGGCCGAACTCATACGAGGTGGTGTATTCCGACGAGGTGCCGATGATCTGTCCGGCCACCAGTCCCACCACTATTACCCAGAAGAGGTTGAAGTCCAGATCGAGGGCGTTGATGGCTATTCCCACGCCCACCAGCACCAGCCCTCCGGCCACGAATATCCCGGTTCGCAGCGCCCACAGCAGGCGTCCCATGCTGGCGCCCTCGCCGGTGCGGACCATGAACGTGCCTAGAATGGCCGCGAAAATCCCCGTCGCCGCCACGAGGATCGGCAGCAGGAACAGGCTGTGGTCGAACTCTTCCGGCGCTGCGGTGTCCAGGGCCAGGGCCCCGACGGTGGCTAATGCGATGGTCGCCACCATCGAGCCCACGTAAGACTCGAACAGGTCGGCCCCCATTCCCGCAACGTCGCCCACGTTGTCGCCCACGTTGTCGGCCACCGTGGCGGGGTTGCGCGGGTCATCCTCGGGAATGCCCAGCTCTACCTTGCCCACCAGGTCGGCGCCCACGTCGGCGGCCTTGGTGTATATCCCACCGCCGACCCTGGCGAACAGGGCGATGGACGAGGCGCCGAAACCGAAGCCGGCGATGATCTGAGGGTCCTTGAATACCCAGTAGCTGATGGAGATCCCAAGCAGCCCGATGCCCACGACTGAGACGCCCATGACGGTGCCGCTGTTGAAGGCGATGCGCAGCGCGGGGTTGAGTCCACGCATGGCCTGTACCGTGGTGCGCGTGTTGGCCCTCACCGCGATGCTCATCCCGATCAGGCCGGCCAGCCCTGAGCCCAGCGCTCCCGCGAGGTACGCGATCGCGGTCTTCGGCACATCGCGATCGGTGCCGGTCTTGTCCAGCACGTCCCAGTCGATGAGGACGGCCAGGACGAAGAACATCGCCAGGACGAAAATGGCGAGCACCCTGTACTCTCTGGACAGGAAGGCCATGGCGCCCTCCTGGATGGCCCGCCCGATGAACTGGATCGTCTCGTCGCCGCGGTCCTGACGTAAGATGCTCACCGTCAGAACCGCGGCGAATCCGAGGGCTACCACCCCGGCGGCGAGTGCGATGTACAGGATGACCAAGGTTAGACTCCACAAAAAAGTCTCCCCCAATGGGAAGACCTGGACCTAGGGAACCTCTGAATAACCCTTCATATGCTGGATTGAATTGATTGCAGGGGTAGTTCGAAGATGTTCAATTCTTTGCGATGGCCCATCAGGCTGTTGCGGCCCTAAATCGGGTCTGTTTGGGCTTCGAAAGCGGGCTCTGCCGGGGGCGTGTCGCCGCTATCAACCTGATTTGGGCGCACTTCTCTCTCGTCACACCGCCAAGTGGCGCTCGGCTGTCATCAAGTTGGCAAACCCCAGCAGCAACGCCAGCCGTTGCGTGTTCTTGGCCAGTCCACGATACCGCACCTTGGCGTAGCCAAAGTGACGCTTCACATACAGGAACGGATGCTCCACCTTCGCCCTGACCGACGCCTTGCGCTTCTCCGCCAACGCCTCCTCGCTTTCAGGTGCTAGCTGCCGACGCCGACCGGGCTTCATCGCCACGCGCCACTCCACATCCAACTCTCGGTTCTCCTCCCGCTTATCGACTCCCTGATACCCCGCATCGCCCCACACCCGCGTCTCTCCACCGTGTAGTAACCGGTGAGTTTCGGTCACGTCATGCACGTTCGCTGATGTCATAGCTACACTATGCACCACCCCTGTCTCTTCGTCCGCCCCGATGTGCACCTTCATACCGAAGCTCCACTTGTTGCCCTTCTTGGTCTGGTGCATCTCTGGGTCACGCTCCCGGGCACGGTTCTTAGTCGACGACGGCGCCTCGATGATGCTCGCGTCCACTATAGTCCCCTCCCGAAGACGAAGCCCCTGAGTCTCCAGGTGGACGTTGATGGTCTTGAACAGACCTTCGCCAAGATCGTGCTCCTCCAGCAAGTGGCGGAAGTTCAGGATCGTCGTCTCGTCAGGCAGAGGGCCCGACAGCCTCAGGCCCACGAATCGCCTCACCGACTCGACCTCGTATAGCATGTCTTCCATCCCAGGGTCGCTCAGGTTGTAGAACAGCTGCACGCAGTGTATGCGAAGCATCGCCGACAGCTCATACGGATGCCGGCCTCGGCCAGCCTCGGGATAGTATGGTCGAATGCGACTCTCCAACTGTCCCCACGGTATCAGACCGTCCATGCGCTCCAGAAACAGCTCCCGCCGAGTCTTGCGCTTCTTACACTCGTACTCCAGGTCCGCAAATGTCGGCTGGTTCATCTACTCTTGCTCCCGTCCTTAGTCAGTTCGTCTCCACTTGTCATGGTACTATGCCACCATAATCCACGGACTTGTTCAGAGTATCCCTAGTACGAGCGGTTGGACTGATGCCGAAAAGCTAGCACAGGCGGGTAGGGCAGTCAAGTTAGCCTGTTGCATATTTCGGAGAATCCAGCATCCCCAATGGTACAATCCCGTGAGTGGGGCGCGCCATGCATGAGCCTTGGTTCAGCACATGGCCCCCTGAGTCTCAAGGGGGTGAACCTGACGTGAGGGCAGCAAAGACTTCTCTACGATCTGGCTTTCGATTGCTCATAAGGTGGCTTGGGTATACAGCTCCTTTAGTGGTCTTTTAGTGGTCTTTGGTCTCATTGGTGTGTCCATGACTCTGTGGGTGACTGATGAGTTGATAAGTGGTTCTTGGCCACAGCGCTTCGTAGAAACCGTCGGCTTTGCGTTCATAGTTGCTGCTGTCATAGGGGTCACAATCGAGACCACGTTCACGCACCGCATTGCTCAGAATGTTTTCGAAGTTGCGTTCGGTTACTTGTTGCACCCTGATCTTAGGAACGAAGTGCGGTGGATATACTCAATACGGTGTATCGCTTCTGAATATAAACATGAGTACGAATTAAGCGCGCTTCCCGAAGACCCAAATAAACTGCTGGTGAAGGAAACCATTACGCGAACGGTCGAGTCGTTAACAGAACAAGAAGAGTCGTATGAGCCATCACTTGGTATCCAGGAATGGTTTCATGTACACCGGTCATCGATATTGAGCGTGACGTGTAGTGTGGGCGATAAGAGATTGACTCTTGAGGGCGGCGATTTTGACTTACACCCTAATCATCGGGATTTGCCAATCCTTCATGCGGATACCAAACATACCGTTGGGGTTACAAAGGAACGGAAGGCCACTTTGGTTTGGGTCACCGAAGAAGTCAGGGAGTGGAACGATCAAAGTTATTCCTTTTTCACGCTGCCATCAAAGAACCCGTTTGTCCGTGTGCAGGTACCGCTGGAACTGGATTATGAGGTGACTTTCGCCAACCCAAATCAGGGGGAACTACAGGATTTAGGGGCTGGGCGTCACCGGCTGGAAGCGTTGCTTCTCCCTGAGCAGGCAATCAGGCTTCGGTGGTGGCGCAAGGCGGACATGGAGACCTACAAAGCCGAAGCTAGTACAAAGCCTGTATCGCCATGAGGGGGCTTACCATGCGCCTGCTATCGTTAGCGGCTGCCGTTCTAATACTTGTTGCTTGTGGTACGACGGAGAAGCTTGTCGTTGCCACGCCCACGCCGGGCTATTCTTCGGGCGAAGCCATAGCACTTGTCCAGGAATGGCTCGACACAAAGAGTTTAGTTCCTCCCAAATCGAGGTATCGGGTAAATTGCCGCCGTTACGCCCTGGAAAACACGAACTCGTGGCTAACGAAGAAATCGTCAGACTACTGGCAAGTCGAAGCTGTAGGCACGGAATTCCATGGAGCCTGGAACGTGCACCCCAGCGGTCTGATAGAGACGGTGCATGCGGTGAAGGGCGGCTGTTAAAAGCAGGCTTGCATTGCTATCAGGGAGAGGTAGCAGTGTATGGGGATCTTGCGCTACCCTCGCACCGTCATATGATTCAGGGCGTGCCGTTCCTTGAGCCGCGAGAACATGCGCTCTACTGCTTGTCACCGATGGACTTTTGGAATGCCGCCAGCTTCTCCTCCAGCATCCGCTGGCGCAGCGCGACCGTGAGGTCGCCCCTCGTGCGCTCCAGCACCCCTCTCATCATGTCGGTGTTTCGCCGGAGCCCTCTGGTCACGGCGTCGGGGTAATCCATGGTCACCAGAATGGTATAGACCTCGTCCATCAGGTCCAACAACTCCTCGCATCGGCTGAAGTCGTCGCGGCGCAGCGAGTCCAGGATGAAACGCCTCAGCTCCCCGATGGCCTCCGCCAGCCCGTTGAGGTATGGTGCGGCGCCCACGTCCAGGTCGTCCGGGCCGGGAAGCGGGGTGCGTTGGGTGAACGCCAGCGTGGCGTGGGCCTCCGCGAACTCCTTCTGTGCGTCCTCCACGGCGCCCGCGTAGTAGACCCTCGGATGCCGGTCGCGAAGGACTTCCAGCTGCTTGAGCAGCCCGGCGGTCGTATCGAGCAGCTTTCTCGCCTGGTCAAACTCTCCGCGGTGCGTGGCCCTGATGGAGTTGGCCGAGTTCCGCACCACCTCCCTCGACACGTGTAGCAGCTTCTCCCGTGCGGCGTGGGTGTCCGCGAAGCTGGCCTGGGCCAGGTCGCCGATTTGCCTCAAGCGGAGCTTTGTTTCATCGGGGGTTTCCGGGCTTGATGGGGGTGTCAATCTTATCCTCCACCTGGAACATACCGCGAGATACGATTCGACTGCGGCCGATACTTTATCAAGGTTATTTCAGGAAGCTTGTCGGACGGTATCCCCGTCCCCACCCCGAGGTGGTTGTTCCCACCCGACCCGCCCCGGAGCGCTTTTTTGAAAGCCCCACTCCACTGACCCATATGCATAGCCAAGCCCTACCCGGCGGCGCTGTGTATGGCCTCCACCATCCGGCGCGCGGCAGCCTCGACATCGTCGGCCTGAGTGACCGCGCTCACCACGCAAACGCTATCCGCGCCGGCCCTCGTCACTTCCCCGATGTTGTCGGCGGTGATGCCGCCGATGGCCACCACCGGCGCGTCCACCATACCCTTGACCTTCTCGACCATCTCAGGCCCTACCGCTTTTCTATCGGCTTTGCCCATCGTTGCCGTGGGGTACATCGCGCCCACCGCCAGATAGTCGGCCCCCTGCGACTGGGACTCCATCGCCTCCTCCACCGAGTTGTTGGACCGCCCCACAAGCTGCGTGTGGGCGAGGACGCGTCTCGCCTCACCCACGGGCATGTCGCTTTGCCCCACGTGGAGGCCGTGGGCCTCGCTGGAGAGCGTAACGTCGGAGTAGTCGTTCACAATGAATAGGGCGTTGTGCTCGTCGCACACCGCTTTCAGCTCACGGGCGACGGACAGGACAAGCCCCTTGTCGCTTTTCTTGTCCCTGAGCTGGATGACCTCGGCTCCGCCCCTGAGCGCGGCCGCCGCTACGTCCAGGACCGGGCGGTCGTTGGTCGCCTCCGGGTCGACGATAACATACAGCCCCTTTATCCGTTCAGCCGTCTTGGCCCGCATCTCCCCGGCCACGCTCCGTTCGGCCCGGTCCAGCACCCTGCGGGCCTGAGCGACCCACTCCGGGTCCAGCGGGGGCCCTTCGTCTCCCCTGGACCGCTCCAGAATCGCCAGCGAGGTTCTGGTCTGTGAGATGGAGTCGAGTGCCATCCGGGGTGGGTCGTCCGTAAGACCTCTCAAGCCAAGACGCCTCTCTCCTATCTCGGCCGTGGAAAGCTCCGCCGCCTCGGGGAAAGGCAGCGACTCCCTGAGCATCTTTATGTCCGAGTATAGCCCCAGGGGCGCCGTGACAAACGCCTCGAGCAGCCGTATACTTTCTACCAGGGCCTGGATTTGAACTGCGACGAATGGGATCATGGGGCGCAAAAGCGGCGGGTTCTATGCGTTGCATCCGCCCGGATCACGCGCGGGCGAAGCCCTTGGCCTGCCCCTCGATATCCACTCCGACCTTTTCGGAGAAGGCCGCAATGAGCTGTTTGGTTATCTGCCCCGGGACCTCGTCTCCGATCGGCTGGAGGTTGACCTGGCTGACGGGCACGATGACTGGGCTGGTGCGACTGAAGAAGACCTCGTCCGCCGTGAGGAGGTGGTACGGCTGCAGGTCTTCCTCTACCAGCGGAAGCTCCAGTTGTTCGGCGATCTCCATCACCGCCTGCCGGGTCACGCCCTGGAGGATGCTCCGCTCGGTGGGCGTTCTGATGACGCCGTCTTTCACCAGGAAGATGTTGTTGGTGATTCCCTCCGCTACGTTACCGTACTCGTCCAGGAGGATGGGGTAGGCGCCCGGGTCCACGTCGGCCGTGTCCAGCTCCGCAAGCACGAAGTTCCCGCGGCTGAAGCTCTTGACCTTGGGGTCGAGGACCTGGGTCGGGTAAGTCCTGGTCTTGGTGATGACGCCGTGGGCGCCCTCGTCGTAGTAGTGCGCGAACGCGCCAAAGGCGATGGGCCTTGCGTTGACGCACACCGTCGGCGGCCCGGCGGTCTGCACGAAGCCGTGCCCGAAGGGAGTCGGGCCGCGTGTCACGAACTGGGTAATGGCGAAGTCGCCGGCTTCCTCTCTCAGTGGATCGTTGCGTCGGAGCACCTCGAGGCTGATCTCCATCATCTCGTCGTGAGACAGGTCGGGATCGATGCGAAAATGCTTGAGAGAGCGGTACAGCCGGTCCACGTGCTCCTTCAGCATGAACGGTTTGCCGCCGAAGGTTCGTGCGACGTCGAAGACCACGTCGCCCATGTCGAAGCCCCGGTCCAGCGGCGAAATCTTGACCTCGCTGAAAGGGACCCACTCGCCGTTGAAGTACGCAGTTGTGTCAAGCATGTCCGTCCGCTCCTTCGATAAGATGTCCAGGGATCGCCGCAATTATCCAACAGCGGCGTAACCGCGTCAACGACCTCGCCCGTCCTCGGAGGGCCGTTCCTGTGGAAGAGTCCTGGGAGACCTCCTGCCTGAACCTTCTAAAGAGTACTTAATTAGAGCCGAGTTGGCGGGGTGGCAGTTGCAGGACGCAGTCCAGGGTGGGTGGGTGGGAATAACCACCGTGGGGTGGGGCGCTCCTCTCCAACCACGACATGAATATGAAACAACCTCTACAGCTCCACCGCGTTCTCGATCACCTCCACTCTGGTGGGCCCGCTCCCATGCCGTAGCTCGACGGCTACGACGTCGATGCGCCAGTTCGAGTGGTCGGCGTTCTGGGTCTGAAGGTACTCTTCGACCGCCAAAACAAGCCTGGCCCGTTTGGTTGAGGTTATCGACTCCTCGGGAGACCCGAATTCACCGCCGCTCTTGGTCCTGACCTCCACGAATACCATCGTGCCGTCCTTTTGCGTCACCAGGTCGATCTCGCCGGAGGCCGTGCGGTAGTTGGTGTGGAGGATGGAGTAGCCGAGAGAGGAGAGGTGGCTCTTGGCCAGCGCCTCACCGCGTCGCCCCAGTCGCTGGAGCTGTTTGGTCATCGGTCATACGCCCGCCCAGCGGTTGCTTCCTCGGGAGAGCCGGCCCATCTACTGGCTGCCGCTCGACTAACGGGCAGCGGTGGATAAAACAGGGCATCTCCCCTGACGACATCCCTGACCGGGGCGTAGGAGTAGCGGTGTATCGCGCAGGGGCCCAACCGCGCCAAATTCCTGATGTGCTCCGGCGTAGAGTAGCCCTTGTTGCTGGCGAACCCGTAGCCTGGATAAGTTTCGTCCGCCTCGCGCATGATCTGGTCGCGGTGGACCTTGGCCGCGATGGAGGCTGCGGCGATGGACAGGCAGAGGGAGTCGCCCCGAACGATGGCCTTCTGCGGCGTGTATTCCCCGGGCAATGGAAATGCGTCCAGCAGCAGGAAATCGGCCTGAAAGCTCAGCCGATCGAGAGCCCGCCTCATCGCCAGGCGCGTCGCGCCCACGATGCCTATCTCGTCGATCTCATCGGACGACGCGGTCCCAACCTCCAGCGTCAGCGCCGCCTCTCGCATGTGAGAGAGGGCGTCCTCCCTCTGGGCGGGCGTCAGCTGCTTGCTGTCGCGCACCAGGCCGACCCAGTGGCCTGTTGGGTTGGGCGGGAGCACGGCGACGCCTGCGGCGACCGGCCCCGCCAATGGCCCCCGGCCGGCCTCGTCCAGTCCGGCGACGAAAGAATACCCCTCGCTCAGGAGCCGTGCCTCCTCATCGTAAGTTGGCGCCGGACCGGACGGGGGGTGTTTAGCCATCGGGCTTACTTGTTAATGCCTCGGTGAATCCCTCGCAGGTAGGCGATCTGGCCGAGGTGCTGGCTCTCCTCGACGATCAGGTGGCTGAACATGTTGCCCACGGTGTAGTCCATCACGCCGCCCCGGTTAGGGCACACGTCCAGGTCGGACGCCGTGATTTGAGCAAGATATGTACGCCTCTCCGCGCGGACGGCGTCGTAGTACGCCAGCAGGTCGTCGAAATCGAACCGGGGGAGGTTCGCCGCCTCCTCGGCCGTGAACTCGTAGTCCCAGTCGGTGTCGGGAAGCCCCAGCTTCTTGCCCCAGCCGTCCCGCTCCCAAACCAGCGGAATGCCCCGGGCGAACAGCTGAATCCAGCCGTCCTCCACGATCGCCATGTGCCAGACGATGAAGTCTATGTGGTTGCATTCGGGGGTGGGCTGGTGCCTGCGCTCCTCGGCCGTCAGGCTGTTAAGGGCCTTCATAAGATCGGAGTCGCACTCCTCCAGGGCCATTGTGACGATTTCCTTGAAGTCCATACCCGCCTCCCTTTGTAGTTTTATGTTTGAGACTGTGCGCCGATGGAAACCTCTGGCCGCTTTCCATCGGGCGATGGGCCCTTTAGCTCGATGTATCCGCCGCCAATCATCTCCTCGCCGCGATAGAAAACGACGGCCTGGCCCGGCGTCACCGCCCGCTGCGGCTTGTGGAACCGGACCTCGGCCCACTCGCCGTGAGGGGTGACCGTCGCGGGCGATTGCGACGACTTGTATCGAATCTTCGCGTTGACCTCGATGGCGCGTTCGGGCGCCTCACCCGACGTGAAGTTGACCCGCGAGGCCCACAGGTCGGTGCGTAGCAGCTCCTCCTCAGGCCCCACCACCACCCGGTTCTCGTCGGGGTCGATCCCGACCACGTACATGGGCCTGCCCGTGTTGCCGTTCAGCCCCAGCTTCTTGCGCTGGCCGACGGTGAAGAACTGGACGCCTGGGTGCCTACCGAGGACGTTGCCCTCGGCGTCCATGATCTCTCCCGGCCTGGGCTTCACGCGCTCTCCCACGAACTTGCGGTAGTCGCCGTCGGGGATGAAGCATATCTCCTGGCTGTCCGGCTTGTCGGCCACGGGGAGGCCCGCCTCGGCTGCGCGTCGCCTGATCTCGTCCTTGCCGTACTCGCCCACCGGCAGCAGCAGGTGGGACAGCTCCCTCTGCTTGAGGGTGAACAGCACGTAGGACTGATCCTTGCCCCCGTCCACTCCGGTGAGCAGCTTGAGGCCGCTGCCGTTCGGACGGATGCGGGCGTAGTGGCCGGTGGCGATGTAGTCCGCCTCCACGAACATGGCCCTGCGCAGGAGGAAGTCGAACTTGATCTTGTCGTTGCAGGCCAGGCAGGGATGAGGAGTACGGCCGCGGTCGTACTCCTGGACGAAGTAGTCGATTACGTGCGTCTGGAACTCTCGCTCGAAGTTCTGGAAGTAGTGGGGGACGCCGATCATCTGGCAGACCCTTCGGGCGTCTTCCACGTCCTCCACTGAGCAGCATCGCTTGCTCAGCGTTGGAAGGTCGTCGCGTTCGACCGTCCAGAGGCGCATGGTGAGGCCTACGACGTCGTACCCCTGCTCCTTCAGCAGCAGCGCGGCCACGGAGGAGTCCACTCCTCCGCTCATGGCCACGATCACCCGGCCCTTGCTCATGGCAGAGAGCCTAACATAAGGCGGTCGCATCGTCCAACGGCGGCGAGCGGCGTTTCCGAGGGATTCCCAGGGCTTTTCCGGTGGAGGGCGCCCGCTCCGCTTGTGGTTGCTTGAGCTCACCATTCAGCCTGGCCGCCTGAGATGATGGTGTCCGGCGCACCGGGTACGCGCGTTTGACGGGGCGCGCGGAGCGTGACTATAATCGGGGCGATGGTGCAGAAAGTCCTGCTACAGCCTGTCGAGTACGCTCACCTTGCGGCCGAGGTCGCCTCCGACAAGCTGGCCGTTGACGTCGTCCTGCTGGACATCAGCGGCATCAGCGATTTCGCCGACTACTTCGTAATCCTTACCGCGGACTCCACGCGCCAGCTAAGGACCCTGGTGGAGGACATCGAATACGCCCTGGAAGCCCAGGGCGCGACCTTACACCACAGAGAGGGAACACCCAACGGCGGCTGGATGCTACTGGACTTCGAGGACGTCATCGTCCACCTGTTCGGGCAGGAGGAGCGCGACTACTACCACATCCAGGGGGCGTGGTCCAAGGCCACCGAGGTCGTCAGGATTCAGTAATCCAGCCGTCCACGTCCCTCCGGTAGTCGAACAGCTCGCCTGGAGAGAAGAAGAGCTCGATCTCCCGCCTGGCCGCTTCCTTCGAATCGGACCCGTGGATCAGGTTGCGGCCCACGTCCATACCCAGGTCGCCTCGGATGGTCCCGGGGGCCGCGTCGGCCGGATCAGTCGCCCCCATCGTGACGCGGACGACATCGACGGCGTCCCTGCCTTCCCACACCATCGCGACGATGGGGCCGGAGGTTATAAGGGCTTCGAGACCTTTGTAGAAGGCCTTATCGACGTGGGCGGCATAGTGTTGGCGCGCCAGGTCTTTGCTGATGGACATCATCTTCATCCCCACCAGCTTGAGGCCACGGCGTTCCAGCCGCGAGATTATCTCGCCCAGGAGTCCCCGCTGGACCGCGTCGGGCTTCAAGAAAACCATAGTCCTCTGCATATCCACCTCTGAAGTTACCTGGTGGTGGCCCGCCGGCGCTGGGCCACATCGAACTGAGAGCCCCGCATGTATATCGGCTGCAGTGTCTCCAAGTCGTCCGGCTCCCCCTCGCTGAGACGCCGATGCCCGAGACGCGCCAGGACGGTGGCCCGCCTGGTGGGCGGTGCCGCGCCCGCGACCAGCCCCTGCGGCCCAAGCCTCTCGCGTAGTCGACCCTCCAGCGGCCGAGCGGCCTCCCCGCAGAACAGGGTCGTGCGCTCGATCGACGAGACCAGCTCATCGAAGGTGACGACCGAGTAGTCTTGCCCGGCCACCTCCTGCGGTCCTCCTGACTGCGCGAATCTTCCGACGTACAGGTTATTGCGACCGGCCTCGATCAGAGCACAGACGGGCAGCCCCAGCCCCAGGTACGGATGGGCCTCGATGTCCAGAGTGCCGATCCCTACGAGCGGCAGCTCGTTGGCCATGGCCAACGCCTTGGCGGTGCTCATGCCGACCCTCAGCGCGCTGAATCCGCCGGGCCCCTTCGTGACGAAGATGGCCTCCAGTTGACCGACCTCGACTTTGGCACGCTCCATAACGTCCCGTATGGTGGGCACAAGCTCCACTGAGTGGTTCTGCTCGGAGCGCCAGGACAGCTCGACGGCGATCTCACCCTCTCGTGAGAGACCGACCGAGGCGTACCTGGTGGATGTGTCGATTGATAGCTCCATTAGTCAGCGCCCGGCCTGCAAAGCGGCGACTGCGGTCAACACTTCGTCGTACCGCGCATTTTCGCTGGAGAAGGCCAGGGACCGCTCCGATTCACTCACGTACTCGATGCGTACTTCAAGGTGCGCCCCGGCGAAAATTCCCGCCGCCTTGTCCGCCCACTCGACGACGCACACGCCCTCGCCGTGCAGGTATTCCTCGAGGCCCAGGTCTAGGATGTCGCTTGGGGCGTCCAGGCGGTAAAGGTCCACGTGGAAGAGGGGCAGGCGACCCTGGTGCTCGGAGACCAACACGAAAGTGGGACTTCGCGCGAAATCGGAGACGCCCAGCCCCCAGAGCACGCCCTGGGTCAGTGTTGTCTTGCCCGCCCCTAGCTCACCGGTGAGCAGAAACACGTCGCCCGGGCCGGCGGTCTCGCCCATCGTCCTGCCCATGGACTGGGTCTCTTCGGGAGAGTGGCTGACTACTTCGATGGACACCACGTCCGGTCTCAAGGATTCTGGCCATATGGGACCGGGATTGACATAGCTATGCTGCGGGCGACCCATGTATTATAAGGGCATCTTAGCTTCAGGCTCAAGAAGAAGGATAGGCGTTGCGGTACCTGATCGTTTCCGATGTCCACAGCAACATCGAGGCGTTCCAGAGCGTGATAGAGGACGCCGAGGCTCGGGGAGGGTTCGACCAGGTCTGGTCTCTTGGAGACCTCGTGGGATATGGACCCGACCCTGTACCGTGCATTGACTTGATGCGGCAGTTTGACCACCAGGGCGTGGCGGGCAATCACGACCTGGCCTCCATCGGTAAGCTGAGCCTGGAGGCGTTCAATCCCCATGCTAAGGCAGCGAACGAGTGGACGGGCCAACAGCTAAGCAGCGAGCATATCGAGTATCTGGGCGGGCAACCCCTGAAACTGGAGCTGGAAGACTTCACGGTGGCGCACGGCAGTCCCCGGGACCCGGTATGGGAGTACGTCGTCTCAACGTCCGCGGCGGTGGCCAGCTTCCTGCACTTCGACACCACATGGTGCCTCGTTGGACACTCCCACATTCCGTTCATATGTCAGGCGGTGGAAGGGAGTGCGGCGTTCCTGGAGTTTCCCCTGGATACCCCTGTGGCGCTGGGGTCCGACCGGACGATCATAAACCCCGGCAGCGTGGGCCAGCCCCGGGACGGGGACCCTCGAGCGAGCTACGCCATCTACGACTCGGATTCATCCCACCTGTACCACCACAGGGCGGAGTACGACATACCAAAAACGCAGGCCAAGATGGAGGAGCGCGGCCTTCCTCAGTACCTGATCGACCGCCTCCCCCGCGGCCGGTAGTTGGGTCAGAGCCCCTCCTCTTCGTCTTCCTCTTCCTCGTGAATGTGTGGGGCCGCCTCGTCCGGGTTGTTGGGGACGACTGGAGTCAAACGGCCCTCGTGTGACTTCAGCCGGGGCAGATCGTCGATCGCTTCTTTGGTGCTGGCCACCGAGTCCGGGGAGGACAGGCCGACCAGCAGCCCCGATACGCCGGCGTTTCTTAAGGCCTCCAGCTCTTCCTTGCCGAGAGGGATTTGGGAGGCCATGACGAAGGGTTTGTCCACGAGCCCCCTTACCAGCTGGATCTCGATCAGCCGTTGAACAGTTAGCGGCAGCAGCTCCTCTTCAGGAGTGAACAGAGCTGCGTCTATCGGCAACTCCTGGATGGCTCGGCCGGCGTCCTCTCCGAGGCCTGACCCGACAGCTATGACCTTTCCGAAGTTCTCGTCGCTGAGAATTCCGGCCGGCGTGCCCTCGGCCTCGAAAGCGATGAAGTCGCAGCCCTTCTTCTTGAGGGTGCCTAGCTGCTCTACTTCGAGCCTCTTGGACTGTATCCCCCAGACTCGGTCTCCGGCGACTTTTGCGACGCCGGCGATCACTCGGTCCGTGCAAGAATCCACCGTCACCAGGAACGCGTCCACCGGCGCCTCAGCCAGCCCAGGGCTCTTTTTGAGCTCATCGGACGTCACGTGTCCTACCAGGATGATGGGTGGAGCGCTCTTATGTCGGCCTGCGGCACCGAACCCCATTGGGCTGGGAAAACGTTGCTCAACTCCCTCCAGCTTGTCGGTAAGCTTGCTCATCGGTGTCGTCTCTCCTCAAGTAATCCTGATCGCTTGCTACTCGTCGTGCTTATCGCTGTCTTCACTCGGTCCGTGTTGCTCCTCTTCGTCTTCTTTGTCCTTATCAGGCTCGTCTGGGCCCGGTTCCTTCTGGACTCTCTCGACAACCGCGCGCATCTGCTCATCGAACCAGCGTTTAAGGGCCTCCAGGGCCGGAGGGGCGACGAAGAACACCTGGATGTCCGAGGGGAACTGGACGCGGTGATCCTCGTGAATAAAGAGCACGCCGACCTCGTCTTCCTTCAACACCTCGTCCAGGCGTGCGGTGATGTGCTCGTACCGCCGTCGGATGGCTTCCTGGTAACCCTCCAGGGCGGTGGAGCGCACCTTCTCGCTGATTAGGCCCATCCCGAGGCATCGCTGCCAGTCGGCGCCCTCCTCTACTACGGCCTTGTCATCGGTTGCCTCCAGGCGTGCAGTAGACTGGCACATAGCCTGAATGAACTGATAGCCCTTGGGGTTGACGCTCTCCAGCAGTTTTATCCCCTCATCGTCGTCGCTGAATAGGGCCTCGTGGAAGATATGCGAGACGGAGCCCAGCGACCGTTCGAGATTGTGGACGTGGTCCCGCACCTCGGACCAGTAGCGGTCGAGGAGCTTCTGGCCCTCCTCGGGCATGTTCGATGGGAGCATGAAGATCGGAACAAGGAACAGCTTGCGCCGGCCTTTGTACTGCTCGGCGTCCGGCTTAGGCATCTTGCCAAGGGTGGTCATAGCACGGAGATTCTACAGCCAGGTCGGCCCAAGGCGCAACGAGGCGATTCCGCATGTTGTGTGCAGGAAGGCCCAGGGCTACCCGCTGCCCGTCCGGCCGTTGGAGCCTTTCTTGTCGCCCTCGCCGAGCTTGTCGATACGGACGGCGCAGACCTTGTACTCCGGTATCTTTGAGTTGGGGTCCAGCGCCGCGTTTGTCAGAAAGTTCGCCGCGTGCTTTTGCAGCTTCACGAAGGGTACGAAGACCTCACCGGCCCGCATCTTCTCGGAGTACAGCGCCCGACCCTCCAGGTCGCCTCGCCTGGACCTGAGGCGAATCCACTCACCATCGGCCACCCCGTATTTCTCACCGTCAGGGGGGCTTATGGAGATTTGGAGCTCGGGGGCCCGCGCCAGCAGCCCTGCGGAGCGGCGGGTGATCGTCCCGCCGTGCCAGTGGTACAGGATGCGGCCCGTGTTGAGTATCAGGGGAAACCGTTTGGTGGGGAGCTCATCCGCCACCGGACCCTGCTCGAAAGCTACGAACTTCGCCTTGGGACCACGTGGAAAGTCCGTCTCATACAGGTACCGGGTGCCCGGGTGGTCCGGTGTGGGGCAAGGCCACTGTATCCCTCCCTCTTGTTCCAGCCGTTGGTATGAAATACCCGACACAATAGGCGTCAGGCGGGCCATCTCCTCCCATATCTCCGATGCGTGACCGTAGGTGAACTCGCGCTCCAGGTCCAGTCCGAGGTGGCCGTTCATCCTTCGCCCTAGGTCGCAGATGATCTCCCAGTCTGGCCGACTCTGGCCGATGGGTTCGACCGCCTTCCTCACCCGCTGAACGCGCCTTTCGCTGTTGGTAAATGTGCCGTCTTTTTCGGCGAAGCTCGTGGCCGGCAGGACAACGTCGGCGATTTCCGCCGTCTCGTGCATGAAGATGTCCTGGACCACCAAAAACTCAAGCTTCTTGAACGCCTTCTCCGCGTGGTGCAGGTCTGGCTCGCTGAGCAATGGGTTCTCGCCGGTGATGTACATGGCCCTGATCCTGCCGCTCAGCATGGCGCCGGTCATCTCGGTGGCCACCAGGCCCTTCTCCGCCACGAGGGGATGGTTGCCCCAGGCTTCCTGGAACTTGGCGACGGTGGCGTCGCCGATGGTCTGGTAACCGGGGAAGGAGTTGGGCAAGCAGCCCGCGTCCCCGCAGCCCTGGACGTTGTTCTGACCCCGTAGCGGCGAGATGCCACAGCCGGGCCTTCCCAGTTGGCCGGTCACCAGCGCCAGGTTCAGCAGTCCGTGAGCGTTGGCGGTGCCGTTGGTGTGCTGCGTGATTCCCATGCCCCATATGAGACAGGAGCCGCTGAAGGGGGGCCTGGCGTACATCCTCGCCGCCTCGGCGATGTCCTCGGCGGGCACCCCTGTGATCTGGGAGGCGTGGTCGAGACCGTAATTGTCGACCACCCGACGCCACTCCTCGAACTCCTCGGTGCGGGTCCCTACGAATTCCTTGTCCCACAGCCCCTCGTCCAGGACCACCTTGGCCATGCCATTGAAAAGGGCCACGTCGGTGCCGGGGCGAGGGCGGAGCCACAGGTCTGCGAAGTCGCACATCTCTATGCGGCGGGGGTTGATTACGATCAGCTTAGCGCCGCGCTCCACGACGGCTCGTCGCATCCTGGACGCGGCCACCGGGTGGTTGGAGTTGGCGTCCGAGCCGACTATTACCAGGCAGCCCGCCTCTTCGTAGTCGACATACGAGTTACTCGTGGCGCCGCTCCCCAGGGCGGTCAGCATCGCCTCCACCGAGGGTGCATGGCACAGCCGCGTGCAGTGGTCGATGTGGTTGGTCTGCATCAGTAGCCGGGCGAACTTCTGCTGGATGTACCCGTCCTCGTTGGTGGCCTTCGCCGAGCAGAAGGTGGCAAATGAGTCGCCACGGTACTCGGCCAGCCGCTCGACCACGTAGTCCAAGGCCTCGTCCCATGAGGCTGGACGGAACTTGCCGTTCTCCTTGATCAAAGGTGTCTTGAGCCTGTCTTCATGGTGGACGAAGGTGTAGCCGAACCGCCCTTTGACGCACAGCATCCCGACGCTGGACTGGTTGTCGGGGTCGTCCAGCATCTGGATGATGCGGTCGTTCTCGTCCACCTGCGCCTTGATGCCGCAGCCCACGCCGCAGTAGGGGCAGGTCGTGGTAACGGTCTTGACGGGGTTCTGCGCCGGCGCCTTGAGATCAATCGCGCCCGTGGGGCAGACTGAGAGGCACTGGCCGCAGGTGGTACACACCGACTCGACCAGGGGCTTGTCCATGAAGGTTCCGATTCGGCTCGTCTCGCCGCTGCCCAGGAAGTCGATGGCGCCGATGAACTGGTGTCCGTCCTGGCACGCCTGGGCGCAGCGGCCGCAGAGGATGCAGTCGGCCATTGCGATGTCGAAGATAGGGTTGCTGGTGTCCACCGGCTCCCGTTGCCTCCCGGCCCACCTGGGGGCGGTGAGGTCGTGGTGCTCGGCGGCGACAGCCAGCTCCCGGTGGTCCCGCGAGCCGTTCTCGGAGAGCATCGCCATCGTCAGCTCCAGGACGCCTCGCCGGACCTCGTGGACCTCGGGTGTATCGGTCCACACCTCCATGTCGTCCGCCGCGGGCACCGAGCAAGATGCGGGGAAGCCCCTCACTCCGTCGATCTGCACCAGGCAGGTCCGGCAGGCCCCGATGGGCTCCATGTCCGGGTCCTTGCATAGCTGGGAGACGTAGGCGCCCGACGCGTTGATGGCGTCCAGGACCGAGGCTCCTTCGGGCACTTCCGCTTTGTGCCCATTGATCGATAGCTTGACGCTCATAATAACCTTCTCGTTTTGTGAGGCCGGGCAGTTTTAAGTATAACGCACCTCACAACTGTCACCCTGAGTGATAGCGAAGGGTCTGGCCCAAACCGTGAGATTCTTCGTCCGCCCGAGGTGGACTCAGAATGACAGGTGAGTCCCCCACCCCAAGGTGATTATTCCCACCCGGACCGCCCTGGGCCGTGTCCGATCCTTCCCAAGAAGGACCACCCAACTGGCAGGGTCGTATATCATGCTACCCCTGCCTTCTCCGCCAGTTCGTCGCCGAAGAAGTGCAGGACGCTATTCACCGGCCCACCCGCAGCCTGACCCAGGCCGCACAGGGAGGCCAGCCCGATCACCCGGGCCAGATATCTAAGCTCGTCTAGGTCCCCGGGCCTGCCCCGTCCACCCATCAGCTTGTCTATGGTCACTACCATGCGCGGCGTGCCCTCTCGGCACGGAGTGCACTTACCGCACGACTCGTCGGCGTTGTAGCCCGCGAGGTTCCTGAGCACCTCAAGCGTAGTCATGCGCTCGTCCAGTGCCACCACCCCGCCCGCGCCCAGCATGACGCCGCTTTCATGGAGCATTCCAGGCTTGATGGCAGTGTCCAGCATCCCAACGGGAAACACGCCGCTGGAAGGTCCGCCCACGGCGATGGCCGTCAACTCGTGTCCGGCCTGCGGACCGCCGCCGATGTCGAAGATTATATCCCGTATCGTGGTTCCCATCGGCACCTCGGCGACTCCCGGCCGTTGCACTGCGCCGCTCAGGCTGATGAGCTTGGTGCCTTTGTCGGAGTCGGTACCCACCGCCGCAAAGGCAGAGGCGCCGTTGGACAGGATGAAAGGAACGCTGCACAGAGTCTCGGGATTATTGATGACAGTGGGTTTCGCCCACAGCCCCGACTCGGTTGGAAAGGGAGGCCTGATTCGCGGCTCGCGGCGGTAGCCCTCCATAGTGTTGAGCAGGGTGGTCTCCTCGCCGCAGACGTAGCCTCCGGCCCCACGCCGGACTTCTATATCAAGGCTGAACCCTGACCCCAGTATGTTGTCGCCCAACAGCCCATTTCTACAGGCCTGCTCGATAGCCTGCTCGATCCGCTCGGCCGAGAGGTTCGCCTCGGCGTTGATATAGATGTAGGCCTTCTCGGTGCCGGCGGCATAAGCGGCGATCGCTGTGCCCTCTAATATGCGGTGGGGGACCCCTTCCATCAAGTGACGGTCCTTGAATACGCACGGCTCCCCCTCTTCGGAGTTCACAACGAGATACTTGGGGGATTTGTCTATGCCGCGGACGCCCTTCCATTTGAGCGCGGCGGGGAAGTAGGCGCCGCCTCTCCCTCGCAGCCCCGATGCCTCCACTTCCTCAATGGCTTCTTCGGGCGTCATGGCCAGGGCCCGCGCCAGGCCGTTGTATCCACCGTGGAGAATATATTCGTCCACGTCGGCAGCATCGATTTCACCTGACAGGTCCATCGCCAATCTGTGCTGGCCGTCAAAGAAAGCGGCCTCGTTGGAGCCGCCAAACGGACCGCCGGTGGAGATACTCTCGGAGATATCCTCCGTGGAGTCCGGGGTGATATGCGCGAACCGGGTCTGCAATCCGGAGGGGTCGGTTACCAGGACCTGTGGCGCGTTGAAGCAGGCGCCGTCGCAGCCGGTTTCCACCAGGTACGCGGTTTGTGGCAGGGCGTTAGAAAGCGCCGATGCGACTTCCTGCGCGCCCACGGACCGAGAGCAGTGCCCGACCTGGACGGCCACACGCGTCCTGCCGGCGCGCTCGGACTCCAGGCGCTCCTGAGCCGATGCCTTCAGGCTATCTAGGGTGGCTGCCGGCTTGCCTTCACTCACGGCTTCACCCCGTTCTCGATGAGCCTCTTGGCGGACTCGATGGTCATCCGGCCCAGCCACTTTCCGTCGAACTCCGTCGCCGGGGCCATCCCGCACAGGAAGCCGCAGGGGGTCTCTTCAAAGGTTATCCGGCCGTCGGCGGTAGTCTGTCCGGGGACGACGCCCAGCTCGGAGCCGATGGCGTCCAGGAGCTTTCGCCCGCCCTGCAGCTGGCAGGCAAGGCCGGTACAGACGCGCAAGACATGGGCACCGGGCTCGTCAATCCTGAGCTCAGTGTAGCTGGTCGCGGCGCCGTATACCTCGCTGGCCGGGATGCCAAGGTGCCAGCTCACTACCTCCATGCCCCAGTCGGGTAGGTGCCCGAACTGGTGTTGAAGGAAGTGCAGGGCGGGGAGCAGCTGGCCGTGGTCCCTCGGGAATCGCTCTTTGAGCGCCTTTCGGAGAGATTGCCTGTCGGTTGTCAAGTCAACCTCCCGACTTCAAGGACCGCGATCAAAAGCTCAATCGAGACAACTGTCGGCCTGCTGTGGACCCCCACTCCAGGGTGGAGGTTCCCTTTCGGCCGTTTATGTTCTTGGACTTACGCAGACACCGCGGCGGATTCGACGACCATGTCCGCCAGGCCCAGCTCCCTGAGCTTCTCGTCGGGTATGAGGCCGTCTTCGGTCCAGCCGCGGGCCCGGTAGTAGCTCTGGACCATAAGGTCCAGCTCTTCTCTAGTAAGGCCAACACCCTCTGCCGGCCCGGTCGGGAGGACCTCTTGAAGGGCTCTGTGGGGTAGGGTATCGTCCTTGCGCTCCCAGCCCTCGCGGATGTTGAACAGCTTCTTGAGATTGTTGATTCGTTCCCCGGCCTTTTTTAGCTGCTCCGGCGTCATCGGCCAGCCCGTCACGTGCTCGTAGATTTCCGCCGACTCCTCATATAGATCGTGGAACGCCTTACGGAGGAACTTGCACCAGATCAGGGAGTCCAGCACGGCCGAGAAGTCTTCTCCGTCCATGGCGATGTGCCCCCGCTTCTCATCCACCTTTAGCCGGTCTACTCTGGACGAGAAGTCCGCCTCGTAGGCGGACGAGCGGTTGTGGCAGGCACCGCGGGTGCTGACGGCCAGACCCAGGGCCATCGTCTTGAGGCCGCGCGGCTCGTACCCAGGCATCTCGAGGCCCTTGACGTGCATGGCCCACTCATCGGAGCCCCTTCCGACGGCTTCCGAGGCCCTTCGGCTGCCTTCGGCCAGGAGGTCTCCGAGACCCTGCCGTGATGCGATCAGCTTCAGGCAGGCCATCACCGCTTCCTCGTTGCCGAAGCGCAGGTCGAGGCCCCCTGTGTCCTCAGGGGTGAGGAGACCCTTCTCGAAGCACTCCATGGCCCACGCGATGGTCGCCCCCGCGCTGATGGTGTCTATCCCAACATCGTCGCAGAAGTGGGAGGCGCGAATCACGGCGTTGAGATCCGATACACCCACCAGCGGGCCCAGCGCGAAGCTGCTCTCGTACTCCATGCGGCCCTTGGACTCAGGCCCGCCGTCTTTGGTCTCAACAATCTGCTCGCAGCCTATCGTGCAGTTGGCACAGTGAGCGTTCTTCACGAAATGGGACTCGTGTAGCTCCTCGCCGCTGACCTGCTCGGCCTCGTCGAAGGTGGACTGCTGAAAGTTCCGCGTCGGCAGAGTCCCCAGGCGGTTGAACACCAGAACATTGGCCACGGTGCCCAGCGTGCGGTACTTTTCCGTTGCCGGCCCCAGGCTGCGACGCGCCAGGTCGACGCCGATCTCGTGTAGTTTTTCCGGCTCCTTGACGGACATCTTCTGGCTGCCCCGTAGGGCGATGGCCTTCAGGTTCTTCGAGCCCATCACCGCCCCTGGACCGGTGCGCCCTGCCTGGCGGCCGCCGTCGTTGCTGATGCTGGCGTAAAGGACCAGCCTTTCGCCCGCCGGCCCGATGCACGCCACCCGTGCGCTGCGCCCCAGCCGCTCCTTGACCGCCTTCTCGGTCTCGGCGGTGCCTAGGCCCATGAGGTCGCCGGCGTCCAGGTATTCGACGGCGCCATCGTTTATGCTGAGAAGAGTCGGAAAAGAGCTCTTACCCTTGATGATCAGCGCGTCGCAACCGGTTTTCTTCAGCTCCGTCGCCAGGAAGCTGGACGAGAGGGAGTCACCGATGAAGCCCGTCAGCGGAGACTTGGCCGCCACGGCGAACTTGCTGGAGGTGGTCAGCCTGCTCCCCACCAGCGGGCTGCAGGCGAAGATCAGCGGGTTCTCGGGGCCCAACGGGTCGGCCCCGGGAGGGCAGTGGGTGTACAGAAGGTAGGCCGTCAGGCCGGTGCCGCCGATGAAGTGGTGCAGGACATCCTTGCTCAGCGGTTCCCACCAGGCCTGCTGGGTTGTCAGGTCCACTATCAGGGATTTGCCGTGGTAACCGAGCATCGTCGCGTCAGCCCCCCGCCTGGCTTGAGAACAGCAGGACCGTGTCTCCCGGCTTCAGCTGAAGCCGCTGGTCGGAGACGAACCTGGTCCCGTTCAGGTTGAAGGTATAGCTTTCCAGCAGGCTGGAGCCGTCTTCCCGGACGACCTTGCCCAGAAGCTCGGGACAGCTTTGCGCCAGGGCCGCCACCAGGTCGCCGGGGTCTGCATCGTCCGGCACAGCTAGCTCCACAAGCCGGCGGCCGGTCGCCAGCCTGGCGATTCCGAAGAGCTCAACCTTGATGTCGATCAGCGGCGGCGCTGTCCTTTGTGCTTTGGCCAATTGCGATACCCCGGTCTATTAGAAGCTAGTTCAAACTGTTTGTCTGGCGGGAGCAGGTGGAGGGTTGACCTTGGGCTTTACAGCCCTGAGGGCAGACATACTCCTGGCCCTATCGTCCCTCCTCGGCCAGGGCCAGGGCGCGGTCCAGGTCCTCCTGGGTGTTGATGTTGAAGAAGCTTAGACCGTCTGGGTCGAAGGTGTCCACCACCTCCTCGGGTACGAGCTTGACTCGTACGTCGTCGAAGAAGCCGGCTATCTTGAGCTGGCGGTTTTGCAGCCTGCGCTCCATGTGAGGCAGGCAGGCCTTGCCGTAGATGGAGTGAGTCGGCTCCGGACGGCCGCCCAGCACCGGCACTACTGCGTCGTAGCCTTCCCTGAGGCAAAGCATATGCTGGAAAAGTTCTACATTCAGGAAGGGCATGTCGCAGGCTACTACGATGCCCCAGGGCATATCCGCGGCGGTCAGGCCGGTGAAGATGCCGCCCAGCGAGCCGCTGTCTGGATAGATGTCCACGGCCACCTTGGCCGACTTCGGCAGGGGCAGGACCGACGCGCGCTCCTCGTCCGCCACCACTACAACTGTCTGACCCGATATCTGTGACATCCGATCGAGGACCCGCTTGATCAGAGGCTCACCGCCCACCGGCTCGATGGCCTTGTCTCGCCCCAGCCTGCGGCTCATGCCACCGGCCAGGATGATTCCCGTTACGTCCACACCAACACCTGTGGTCCGTCCCCTTGAGCCAAGGTTAGCATAGTTCACTCAGGGTCGCCAACGACTTCGGCGACCACCTGACCCGTTAGCGACGTGTCGTAGCCGCCCATCGCCTGGACCTCCCGTTGAAATTCGCCGCCGCGTATGATGTCGAGAAGAGGCTTGAGGAAATCGCCTTGGTAGTATTCGAGAGGGACCACAAGGTCGTACTGCTCGGTCTGCAGCGGCACGAAATCCAGGTCCAACGCCCTTGCGGCGGAGAGGACTCCAAGGCCTGCATCAGCCCGGCCTCCTGCCACGGCCGCGGCCACCGCCATGTGGGTGTACTCCTCCCGGTCGTAGCCCGATATCCTCTCGGCGGGAATGTCCTCTTGCTTCAGCATGTAGTCCAGGAGCATTCGGGTTCCCGAGCCGCGCTGCCGGTTGATGAATTTCACCCCATCTTCTCTCAAGTCGGCCAGCGAAGTTACTTTTGCGGGGTTTCCTTTCGGAACCATCAGCCCCTGGGTGCGCTGCACCAGGTTCATAACGACAACTGCACGGCTTTTCACGTAGCGGCGCACGTAAGTAAGGTTGTATTCGCCGGTCTCCTCGTCCAAAAGGTGGGACCCGGCCAGGTGGGCCTCGCCCCGATTCAGCGCCATGAGGCCGCCCAGGCTTCCGATGTTGGAGGATGCCAGGCTCCGGTCTGAGTGGATGCGATTGAGGTGGCTGGTCAGCAGGTCCAGCGTGGGGTCGTGGCTGCCAATGGCCACTATGGTGCCCTCAATCTCGTTCTCGGGTCGCAGCAGTTCTACGGTGACCTCCTGACCGTCGCTCACGCCCTCCGAGAACCTGGGTATGGTCACCAGGCCGTCGGCGCGGACCAGCGACATGATTACTCCCGCGCCGCGCTGGACAGGCGTGGCCACCAGCTTGTCGCCCACACGTCCCAGCCTCACTCGGAGGAACTCGTCCTCGCCGATGGGCGAGAGCACCTTACGGGTCATGGTCGCGTTTATCTTGTGTCGCTCGGCCGTCACCACACCCAGCTTGCGCTCGATCAGAGGCTTTACGAATATCTCACAGGTCAGCGCCGCCGAAACGGCGTATCCTGGGATACCAAGAACGGGGGTGTCGTCGACCACGCCCAGCACCACGGGATGGCCGGGCCGCAGAGCGACGCCATGGACCAGGAGTTGTCCCAGTTCCTCTACGACCTTTGCGGTGTAGTCCTCCGAGCCCGCCGAGGACCCCGCGTTGATGACCACGATGTCGTGTTCCTGGGCCCCGTGAGATACAGCGGCCTTGATCTCGTCGTAGTCGTCCGGCACGGATGGCCATCTGTCGGCCTCACCACCCGACTCCTCGACCATTCCGGCCAAGGTCAGGGAGTTGAACTCGACGACGTCACCTGGCTTCAGCACGCTACCGGCCGGGACCAGCTCGGTGCCGGTGGGAATGACAGCTACTGTAGGTCGTTTCCTTACGCTGATCTCGGTGATGCCGGCGGCGGCACATGCCCCCAGGTCTACCGGCCGGAGCCTGTGGTTCTCCGGCAGCACCAGCTCCGTGGCGACGATGTCCTCGCCCAACGGCCTGACGTGCTGATAGGGCGCGGCCGGGGATGTGATCTCGATGGCGGAGTCGTCGGTCTCGTGCACCGCCTCGATCATGATGACAGCGTCGTAGCCGGGCGGCATCGGATCGCCGGTGTCCAGCCATATGGCCTGCTCGCCGACCTTCAGGCGTAGAGGCGCGGTCTCGGTCGCTCCCACGGTGTCGCGCGACCTGACAGCCACGCCGTCCATGGCCGCGGAGTCGTAGTGTGGAGACGTGACCTTCGCCCAGACCGGCTCGGCGGTAACTCTCCCTCGGGCTTCGGATAAAGAGACGCTTTCGCCCGGAGAAAATGTGAGCGCGCCTACGGATTCGAGGGCGGCGTCGAACTTCGCGATGGCCTCATCGAGAGGGATGTCGTGCAGGTAGTACCGTCTGCCGCGTTTGTGGTGGGAGGACGGGGATGAGGACGCCACTTCACATATCCTCAGTACAACGTGACGGAGACCTCTTCACCCTCATACAACCCTCCCGTGTCGAGGGGCACCCTCACGGTGCCGGAGGCCCGGACCAGTGTGTAAATCAGATTGGACTTCCCAAAGATGGGCTCGGCGCACAGGTCGCCGTTTTGATGCACCAGCCGGACCTGCACGTAGTCCTCCCGGCCGGGTATCGAGGCGATATCGCGCAGCAACCGGGCGCGGAGCACCGCCGGCTCGGGCGGATTCGTGCACCCGCTCAGCAGGAAGATCGTCGGCCGGACCAGCAGGTCGAAGACCACCATGGCCGAGACCGGGTTGCCCGGGAGGCCAAAGGCCGGTTTGCCCTCTACTATCCCCACGATAGTAGGTTTCCCTGGCTTCAGAGAGATCCCATGTACCAGTACTCCCGGCTTGCCCAGGCTGCCTATAACATCCGCCGTCAGATCGCGGCTGCTGACTGAGCTGCCGGCCGAGAACAGGAGGATGTCGCCCAGTTCCATGGCCTGCTGGGCGGCGGTCCGCTGCGCCTCGTAGTCGTCCTCGACCACCGCGACTGGCACCGGTATGCCTCCGGACTTTGTGACCAGTCCCGAGATCGAGTAGGTGTTGATGTCGCGTATCTGGCCAGGGGCGGGAGTCACGTCGGGCGAGACCACCTCGTCTCCCGTCGACACGATGGCGACCCGTGGGCGCCTGCCCACCGAGACGGTCGTTATCCCCAGCGCCATCAGACCGCCGACGTCCTGGGGCCGCAGAAGGTGGCCCGCCTCCAATATCAAGTCGCCGCGACGCGTGTCCTCGCCGACCTGAATGACGTTCTCTCCTGGGGCCACCGCACGGACCGCTTCTAAGGTCGTGTCGTCCACCGGCTGGGTGTTTTCCACCATTATCACCGCGTCGGCGCCGTGTGCCAGCATCCCACCGGTGTAGGCCTTGGCCGCCTGCCCCTCTGACAGGGTTATGTCGGGAGCCCTGCCCATCGGCACCTCTCCCAGAACCTCCAGGTATGCGGGGAGCCCCTCCGACGCGCCGGACGTATCGCGCGAGCGAACGGAGTAGCCGTCCATGGTGGAGCGGGGGAACGCGGGCAGGTCTTCGGGGGAGCTTATCTGCTCGGCGGTCACGCGTCCCAGCGCCTCTGCGGTGGGAACAAGTTCCACTTCCGCGTTGAGAGACAAGTGCTTTCTGAGCACCTGAAGGGCTTCGTCGGGCGCAAGGACGTTGAAAAACTCGGACATCGATCCTGTGTCTCACCGTTGGTTATCCCATTATACGGCGGCGTACGGGTAATCAGCAATTTGGGAGAAAGGAACGTACTCGTGAGACAACAACGTTGACAGCGGACGGTGCCCTGACTACACTCGCGTCCGTCGTGGGGTCAAATCGGCTAGGGCATCGCAATTGCGATACGGGATATCTAGGACAGTTCCGGAAGGAGGTCAACGGATGCTTCCAGAGTGGAGCCTTGAGGGCAGAACGGCGATAGTTACGGGGGCCGGCAAGGGCATCGGACGTGAGATAGCCCTTGTGCTTGCCGAGGCGGGCGCCGACATCGTGGTGGCGGCCAGGACGACGGCCGACATCGAAACCACGGCGGCCGATGTCAGAGCTATGGGCAAGGACGCTATAGCCGTCACCACTGACGTGACCAAGTCTGCTGACTGCGATGCGTTGGTGGAGCGTGCGGTGGAGAAATTCGGAAAGATAGACATCATCGTCAACAACGCCGGAAAGTGGCTGAGGCAACCCACCGTCCCATATCCCGATGTCACGCTCCGTCCGCCTGTGGTCGATAGGGAGTCCACCTCCCGCACCACCGACGAAGAGTGGCACGCCATGATCGAAACCAATATCAGCGGAGTGTTCTATTGTTGCCGTGCCATAGCCCCTCACATGATAGACAGGGGGTACGGAAAGATAATCAACATCAGCTCCAACAGCTCTATCCAGGCCTCTGGTCGTGGAGTGGTGTATAACGTCACCAAGGCGTCGGTTAACATCATGACCAAGGCGCTGGCCCTGGACTGGGCCCCTTACAACGTCTGCGTGAACGCCCTTGCACCTGGGTATTATGAGACGCCCATGACTGAAATCGAGACGTCTGACACCGAGCTCTACCAGATCGGCAAAGACATCGTTCCGATGGGGAAGTGGGGCGACTTGAGGGAGTTGGGGGTGCTGGCCGTATATCTCGCAAGCCCAGCCAGCGATTATATGACGGGTCAGATACTCTTCATGGACGGTGGGCTCACGGCCAAGTAGGCATGTCAGGCTTCCTTGGGGTGAGGCATCGACCCTAGGCCATAACGACCTGGGTATGTACGAGCCCACACTTCTAAGTAAGGATTCTCAGGGCGCGTATTTAAAGTCCCAATACGTTGCCAGCGGCGTCTACCTCCAGGGCATGCGGTGTGCTCGGCAGTCCGGGCATGGTGGCGATGTTGCCGGCGATGGGGTAGATGAACCCCGCGCCGACGGACGCGCGAACGTCCGTGATCTCGAAGGTGTAGTCGCTCGGCCTCCCTTTGCGGGTCCGGTCGTGGGACAGGGATAGATGCGTCTTGGCCATGCACACCGGCAGGGTTCCCCAGCCCAGCTCCTCATAGGTCCGTAGCCTTGTTTGGGCCGCCTGGCTCCACCAGACCGAGTCCGCGTTGTAGACCTTCTGGGCCAGGGCTAGCACTTTGTCTTCTACACTGGCGTCTTGCGGGTACAGGTACTGGACGTCGGGCGGACCACCATCGGCGACGTCCGCCACTGCCTCGGCCAGTTCGATGGCCCCGTCCCCCCCCTCTTCGAACGCGCGGCTCTCCACCGCCGCATGGGCCCCGGCAGCCTCGGCTCCACGCTTCAATATGGCCAACTCGCCCTCCGTGTCGAAAGGAAACCGGTTGACGGCCACCACCACGGGAAGGCCGAAGGAGCGGATCACGCCTACCATGTGCTCAAGGTTGGCAACGCCCTCAGTCACCGCCTTCTCGTTGGGCGCCTCGAGTTCACGCGGTTTTACTCCTCCATGTACCTTGAGGGCCCGTGTCGATGACACCAGGACTACCGCGCTGGGCTCCAGTCCCCTGTCCCTCGCCTTGATGTGCATGAACTTCTCGAAGCCCAGGTCCGCTCCGAACCCGGCCTCGGTCACCACGTAGTCCACGTACTTCATCGCCAGCCGATCGGCTATCACCGAGCTACAGCCGTGGGCGATGTTTCCGAAGGGACCCGTGTGGACTAGGGCGGGTTGGCCCTCGCAGGTCTGCACGAGGTTGGGCTGCATGGCGTGACGTAGAAGTGCCATCATCGACCCCACGGCCTCGATGTCCTGGGCCGTGACCGGCTTGCTGTCGCCTGTGAACCCCACAACTATCCTGCTTAATCTTCGCCTCAGGTCCTCTATGCCATCTGACAGCGCGAGGATCGCCATGATCTCGGAAGCGGTCACCATGTCGAAGCCCGTCTCGCGGACGGGTGCGTTGGTGGGCCCTCCTATTCCAGTGACTATGGTGCGTAGCGCCCGGTCCTCCACGTCGGTAACGCGGCGCCAGGTGATCCGGCTGGGATCGAATCCCAGGATCTTGCCGCGATTGGCGGCGTTATCGGTGAGGGCGGCCAGTAGATTGTGGGCGGCGCTTACGGCGTGCTCGTCGCCGGTGAAGTGGAGATTGATCTCGTCCTGTGGCTCCACCGTGGCCTTGCCTCCGCCGGTGCCTCCGCCCTTGATACCGAACACGAGGCCGAAGGAAGGCTCGCGGAGGTTCACGCACGCACGTTTGCCAATCTTCGCCAGACCGTCAGTCAGGCCCACCGCGGTCGTGGTCTTTCCTTCGCCTGCGGGCGTCGGAGTTATGCCGGTGACGAGTATCACCTTGCCGTGGGAGCCCTCGCTGCGGATCGCGTCGAGGCCAACCTTAGCCTGATAATGGCCGTAGGGAACGACCAAGTGCGAGTCCAGTCCCAGCTTTTCGGCGATTTCGCCAATCGGCCTCATTTGGACTCCTCGGTGTGCGCGGCGACTATGCCTGGTAGGATATGCCGGGTCGCCTATCGCAGCCGCCCGGCGGCCAGCCCGAACCAGATGGCCCTGATTCAGAAGGGCCTGATATCATGAGTTTCGGGCCGCCTCGATCAGTAAGGCTATCAGAATCGGGATTATGATCATCCACAAGACTCTTCTGGGAGATAACTTCACCCTGGGCCACCTCTTTGGCCGGACTCAACGCCTATTCTATCATTGCTCGGTGGCGGAAGGCGCACGTTAGGGATGGGTTACCGGCTGATAGTCCTGGACATAGACGGGACCCTCCAGAGCAGGGAGCACGCGCTAACAGGCAAGACACGCAGGGCCCTGGCCCGGGTCATGGAATCGGGCGCGGTGGTGACCCTGGCCACCGGAAGGATGTTCCGTTCCGCTCGTCGGTTCGCCGTGGATGTGAACATAACCGCTCCCATAGCGTCGTCCCAGGGGGCCCACGTCGCCGACCCAATCACTCAGGAGGTGCTCCGGCACCTGCCCTTGACCGAGCCCATGGCGATGACGGCGCTGGAGGCACTGGAGCCGTGGGGGATGGAGGTCGTGGGCTATTTGGACGACCAGGTATACGCCACTGAGAAGACGGAGTGGGTGGCATCTTACGGCCAGTGGAACGGAGTGCAGGTGGAGATAGTTGACGACCTCAGGCAATACGCCGGCAGGGGGCTAACACGTCTGCTGGCCGTGGGAGACGAGGGGGAAATTCGCAGGCTCGACCTCTCGCTGAACGCCGCCTTCGAGGGTGGACTCTACGTCACCAGGTCTCTGCCTCATTTCTGCGAGATTCTGCACCCCGACGGCGGCAAAGACAAGGCCTTGTCCTGGCTCTGTACCCACCTTGGAATCGGTCAGGACGAGACCGTCTCCTTCGGCAACGGCTTCAACGACGTTCCCATGGTGCGCTGGGCGGGTCTCGGAGTAGCGGTTGGCGGCGCGGTGTCCGAGGTCCTTGCAGTGGCGGCTCAAGTGGCCCCCAACATGGAGGAAGATGGAGCCGCCCAGGTCCTGGAGGGGCTTCTTGAGCGGGGACTCATAGGTTAGGGAACCTACCCTCATCTTCCCACTGTCCCGGTCCTTTGCCGACCCGATACTCACGGCGTCGATGCTGTGTTCAGGTTTACATGCGGGCGCCGTGTGACGGCCACCTCGGAGCGCAGGCAACAGTAGGGCTTACTATGACGCGAATCGGGAAGCCAACTATCGTCGTCCTCGGTGGACTCAATATGGATCTCGTGGCCGTCGCACCCCGGCTCCCGGCGCCTGGTGAGACGGTGGCGGGACAGCGGTTCTACACGGCACCGGGAGGCAAAGGCGCCAACCAGGGCGTGGCCGCGGCCAGGCTGGGGGCCAGGGTACGGATGGTGGGCAGGGTAGGGCGTGACGAGTTTGGGGCCACGCTCCTTAGCAACCTGAGACGAGATGGTATCGACGTGTCCGGCGTGGAGGAAGATCCGGCGAATATCTCGGGGGTCGCGGTAATCTTGCTGGACGCGCGGCGGGAGAACCACATCGTGGCCGTATACGGGGCTAATATGGCCTGCGACTCCAACCAGCTGGACGCGGCGAAGTCGGCCCTGGACGGAGCCGACGTGCTGATGCTCCAGTCGGAGATTCCCCTTGAGGTATCCCTGGCCGCCGCAAGGTATGCCATGGAGCGAGGCGTCACGGTTTTATGGGACCCGGCGCCGGCGGCCGAGATGCCTCCGGAGACGTTTGACTCCGTGAGCATCCTGACTCCCAACCAGACCGAAGCCGAGGCCCTATCCGCCGTTCGCGTCACCGACGTGACCTCAGCTTGCAAGGCGGCGGGGGTATTGTTGGAGAGAGGCGTCCCAACGGTAGTCGTGAAGCTGGGAGAGCAGGGAGCCTACTATGCTACTCCTGGCGAGAGTGGCCACATTGCCGCGCCCAGCGTGGAGGTGGTTGACACGGTGGCGGCGGGGGACGCCTTCGCGGGGGCGCTGGCCGTGGCATTCGCAGAAGGGATGTCCTTGCCAGAGGCGGTGCGTTTTGGCGTGGCTGCTGGGTCGGCCGCCGTTGCCAAGCGGGGAGCTCAAGAGGCGATGCCAAGTCGGGCTGAAGTAGAGGAACTGCTGCGGAGCTTCTAGAAGGAGGAACTCAATTGGTATGGGCTATTCGCTCTTATCAAGGCGTAGCGAGGCCGAGTTGATACAGTAGCGCATCCCCGTTGGGGCAGGACCATCCGGGAAGACATGCCCTAGGTGAGCGTCGCACTTGGCACACAACACCTCGGTCCGCGCCATTCCAAGACTCCCGTCAGTTTCAGTGTCGATCTGGCTGGTCTCAATCGGCTCCCAGAAGCTGGGCCAACCGGTGCCTGAGTCGTACTTCGTGGTGGAGACGAACAGAGGGGCGTCACAGCAGATGCAGCGGTAGGTACCGGGCTCTTTGGTGTCCCAATACTCGCCACTGTAGGGACGCTCAGTGCTCTTCTCCCGGGTGACCCGGTACTGCTCTGGGGTCAGCTTCGCTTTGTATTCCTCGTCTTCCATGGGACCTCCTGTGGGGTAAGTAGTCTCCTGCAGCCATGACCATTCGTACTCTGTGGGAAGGCGCAACCTGGCTCCGATGGCGTAGGACATAGCCAATATGGAGCCCACCAAGCCTCACTCATGTCATTCTGAGTCCGCCTGAGGCGGACTCAGAATCAGAGACAAATCCACTAGATACTCATCCGCCCTCGGCCTCTAATCGGGATAGAGCGGACTTATTTGGTCTCGGCTCTATGTAGTATGCGTTCGGTGGCCTTCTGTGCCAGCTCGTGAACAACCTGCTCGTCTATGAGCGTATGGCGACCGTTTTTCACGACGACGCGACCGTCCACGATCACTGTGTCCACCGTACTGGTGAGGCTGTGCAACGTCAAATCACGTTCAATATTGTGAACCGGATAGGCCCCCGGACTGTCGTTTGAGCGGACGACCACGTCGGCACGCTTGCCCGGTTCCAGACTCCCCAGACGGTCATCGAGACCCATCGCCTTTGCGCCGTTAATCGTTTGTATGGCTAGCAAATCGTCTGGGAAAAGATACTGCTCCTCCGCGCGCCCGATTTGATAGGCCAGCAGCGTATTGTGGCCAAACGTCCAGGTCTTCCTGAGATCGACGCCGAAGGCGACGTTTACGCCTTTGTGGTACAGCTCCGGCATGCGGTTAGGGAAATCTTTCCGCGTGTTGTAGTAGAAAGAGTTACCAGGCACCCACACGATGGACATACCCGAATCGACAATGATCTGGAATTCCTCGTCTCGGAGACTGTTGTTGTGTGCGAAGACGCAGTTGTCATCCAGCACTCCCATCTCAGCCCAATGGACGTAGGGAGGATGCCCGAAGCGTTGGAGATCGAAATCGGCGTCATCCACGCACATGGACTGGTGCATGCTGAAGCGAACGTTATTCTCGTCGGCGCAGGCCTTGGCCTCACGCATCAGCTCTTCCGACTGGGAACCCAAACCGTAGATAAACACATGGCCGCGAACCAGGGCGTCGGGGTCCTTGTTCCGCCATAGCTGGCTGCCCAGGAGATTCAAGCAGCGCTTTGTATCGATGGGAGCGCGGTCGAGGAGGGCCACTGAAGGGCCTTCCACATCCATCAACCATGGTTCGGCAACGGTGGCTCGAATGCCCAGCCCTTCGCAAGCTGCGGCGAGCACGTCTGGATTATGGGTCGTGCCGGGGTCCATATACATCGTGAATCCGTTTCTGAGCATGTCCAGCCCGGCGAGCAACGAACTCGCATATTCCTCTTCGTCCCCTATTGCATTGAATAAGGGCCAAAGATGTTCCGCAGACCACCGGCCGGCCTCCTCGGAGGAAGCGCCGGTGTCCTCGAACAGTTTGCCAAGCAGATGGATGGCGGCATGATAATGAAGATCGATGTAACCGGGATGCACCGGGGCGCCGCCGGCGTCTATCACCCGAAGCGGTTTGAACCTCGGCGCAATGTCGCTTTCTGGTCCCACGGCTGCAATGGTGCGCCCATCGATGGCCACGGCACCCGTGGAATACTTTGTACGGTTGGAGTCCATGGTGAGGACGTAGGCGTTACGAATAAGCAGGTCGCATGTTTGAACGCCGCTTTCACGAATCCCTTTCTCGTCTTTCATGGTGCCTCCATGTAGTCCTTGGTTGCATAAGTTTCTGTTGGCCCGGATTCTTCGTCCGCCTCAGGTGGACTCAGAATGACATTAGTAAGGCATGGTGGCCGTCTCTTCTTGGACGGACGGTAGTCTAGCGCCGCGATCCCACCCCGGTCAATAAGCCGAACTGACCGATAATAGACGTCGCGGAAAGTGGTATCGTTGCTCCAAGAAAACCATTACTCAAGAGGAGCAACAAGAGACACAGCATGCGGCGAGAGGAGGGATGATTGACCAGGAGGAGTTTCTGGGCCTGGGGCGTGGAGTCGGACGAGCCAACGTACTCTCAAATGCGGGAGTCGGCGGCGGCGCTTTCGCAGCGGTTCGGGACCGAGGTTGAGCCGCGCCGGCCTCCGAAGGCCGGTGACCTGAGTCTCAGACGGCCTCGCATCAGCCCTCCATCCCATCTGGAAGCGATCTGCTCGGTGGACTCCCACGACCGGGCATTCCACTCCTACGGCCGGAGCTTTCCAGACCGGGTCAGGGCGTTCAACCTGGAGTTTCCCAACCCTCCCGACGTAGTCGCAAGGCCCAGCACCGAAGCCGCGGTGGCATCCATCCTTGAGTGGTGTACCCAACACGGCTACGCCGTCATACCTTTCGGCGGTGGCTCCTCGGTAGTCGGAGGCGTCGAGCCACCCTCCGATTTCGACGGCGTGGTAGCTATAGACCTCGAGCGAATGGACCGCATCCTGGAGATAGACTCGGTGTCCCGGGCGGCGCGGATCCAGGCCGGAACACTGGGGCCATCGCTGGAGGCTCGACTGAAACCTCACGGCTTGACGTTGCGCCATTTCCCGCAAAGTTTCGAGTACTCCACCCTGGGCGGTTGGCTCGCCACCCGGTCAGGCGGACACTACGCCACCAACCACACTCACATCGACGACTTCGCCGAGTCCATTCGGATGGTCACTCCCGCGGGGGCCTGGGAGTCCAGGCGCCTGCCCGGGAGTGGGGCCGGACCTAGCCCCGATAGGATGGTGCTGGGCAGCGAAGGCGCCCTGGGAGTAATAACGGAGGCGTGGATGCGTCTCCAAGCACGACCCCGTTACCGCGCCTCCGCCGGGGTCACGTTCCCTACCTTCGAAGCCGGTTACGAGGCGGTGCGGCTCATAGTCCAGAGCAAACTGTGGCCCACCAACCTGAGGCTTCTTGATCCAGAGGAGGCCCAAGACGCAGCTGGCATGGATGGAGAACATGCCCTGCTGATCGTTGGGTTCGAGTCGGCCGACGTACCGCAGGGTCCGAACCTACGGCAGGCGGTGGAATTGGCGCGACAGGCCGGCGGCTCCGTCAGTGATGACGAGGTGCTGGTCTCCGACGAGTCCGAGTCTGACGCCGGCCGGCAAGGTCCCGTGGGGCAATGGCGGGAGTCATTTATTCGCGCGCCCTATATCGCAAACACGACCATTGCCCTGGGCCTGATACAGGATACTTTCGAGACGTCAATCACTTGGGACAGATGGCCGGAGATGGACGCCCACATCCGCGCCGTGGTCCAGGGCGCCCTTCTTCGTGTATGTGGCGGAGGCACCATCGCCTGTCGCTTCACCCACGTATACCCCGACGGCCCTGCCCCGTACTATACTTTCACCGGCCTGGGCGTGCGTGGCGGCGAGGTCGAGATGTGGGCCGAGATCAAGCAAGCTGCATCGGACGCGGTCATTGCGGCGGGCGGCACCATCACCCATCACCACGCCGTCGGAAGGATGCACCGCCCCTGGTACGACCGGCAGCGTCCCGACCTGTTCGGGGATGTCCTGAGGGCCGCAAAACAGCTAGTGGACCCCGGCTGGGTGCTCAACCCGGGCGTTCTCGTCGATCGTCAAAGGTGACCTGAAATTCTTCTCTCAGCCGGTTCCGTTCCTTTCATTGCGTGAAGAGGTGAGTGCTTTGGCTCAGGGGGACTCGCCGCCGCTCTCCAGGCTCTTGATCTCCTCCTCGTTCTCGCCCAACTTGCCGAACTCCTGCTGGACAAGGTGATAGCAGCGCTGGAGGTAGAGATCGGCCAGTCTGACTCCTCGCTCTCCGGAGGCCTTTACGGCTTCAATGAGCTGCTCGACGTGGTGGTTGTCCGGAAGCTGCTTGGCCAGCAGACTCAGGTCCTCCTCGGTCTCCTTGACCAGAGCCGCGTCGGAGCCCTCCACCGCGAACCTCAATTGCCCCACAAGCTTGGTCAATTCGCGTAGCTTGTCGCCGTCGCTCATCAGCGCGTACAGGACCTCGTTGACCCCTAGGCCGTCTGAGTCCTCATAGCTGCCCGCCACGCCTTCCGCCAAATGCGGAGAGCCCACTTTCTGCGAGTACTGTTCGGAGTACTGCTGGACCACGTCGGTTACTAACATCATCGCGGAGGGCACGTCGGTGGGGTTGATGGCACCGCCGTAGAGGATGTCATCATCTCTGGCGGATGCCAGGCTTTCAAGAGTCTGATAGTTTGAGAGTTGCTCAGGCGCGGGCGGGAAGGCGAACGCCGAGAGGTCCATAGGTCCCACCTCGCCCACATGGGTCATGAGGAACGGCGGTACGTATTTGGAGACATCGACCGATACGGGCAGGATCACCACGTAGGTTACCCATATCTCATCAAGGTCGGACGAGCTCCGAAAGTAAAGCAGGGCGTGACCTTTTGGTCGCTCCTCGCTGCCCTTTTCGAAAGAAAGTGCCATATCGCTGCTAAGCTCGACTCCGGAGGTTCACTAGACATTATACTTCAGAGCTCATCTGCATGGAGACCATCACGTCAAAAGAACTGGGCCAACCGGGAGACTTTGACCGTCTTTGGGCCGGTTAATCGACGGCGCCGCGAGCTTGACCTGATATAATCGACGGTAGCCCCATGGGCTTGTACGTATACGCGCGAGATGTCGCCTCGGCCTCGGGGATTGTAAGTTACCTGCTGGAGTTATGCTGGTCCTGAACCCAGATGCTTACCGCCATGTCCTCAGGCCACTGCTGTTCAAGCTGCCGCCGGAGTCCGCACAAAGGGCCGCGGAATACGCTCTAAGGCTAAAGCCCCTGTGGAGAGCGGCCGCGTCCGCCCTTCAGGTCCGAAGTGAGCGACTCCATACCAACCTTTGTGGCATTAAGCTGAGCAGTCCGATCGGATTGGCGGCCGGATATGACAAGAACTGCGAGTTCCTTCCCTCCCTTGCGGCCCTGGGATTCGGGTATCTGGTATGTGGGACCGTGACGGAGTCGCCGAGGAAGGGCAACCCCAGACCCCGCATGGCCCGCTACGTCAACCAGGAATCGCTGGTCAACTCTCTTGGCTTCCCCAGCAAGGGGCTGGAGTACGCCGCAATACGTATCGAACGGACCAGGAACACCCCGGGCCACCCTCCGACCGTCGCCAGCGTGTCGGGCGTCACGGTAGATGAAATCGTGCGCTGCCACGGGCGGCTGGACCCACTGGCCGACGCGGTCGAGGTCAATATCAGCTCGCCCAACACCGAGGGGCTCAAGGTGTTCCACGAGCCGAAGTCGCTGGCGGGCCTGCTCGGGCGGATCAACGAACAGCGCCGAGGAAGGCTGTTCGTCAAGATACCACCGTATCTGTTTACCAGGGTACCGGACCTTCCCGCGCCCGCGGTGGGTGACCACGACGGCGAGGGCGAGCCGTCTCAGGATGAGCTCAGGCGCAACGTGTTCGACCTGGTGAAGGTGTGTCTGGACCTGGGCGTCGACGCCATTACGGTGTCCAATAGCCTGCCGGTGTCGGACTCGCGTCTGGGCACCGGTCGAGGTGGGCTCAGCGGGAGGGCGCTCTTCCCCAATATGGTCAGGATGGTCGCTGAGATCAGGGCCGGGGTGGGCGACAAGCTGGCCATCAACGCCTGCGGGGGCATCTTCTCCGCCGAGGACGCTTGGCGGGCGCTCAGAGAGGGCGCAACCACAGTCCAGATCTTTACGGGCCTGATTTACCGTGGACCGGGCATAGTAGGCCAGATCCACCGGGGACTGCTTCGACTCATGGACCGCGAGGGGGTCGAAGCCCTGCAAACTATTTCAATCCCCTTGCCTCCTTCTCGATGATCACCACACCCGGCGATGGAACGTTTTGACGACACTTACCGATAGGGTGCCGTCCAGTGGTGGGTGGCCGACGCCTTGAATCAGCCCAGGGCAGCCCGCAAGTGGTCTGTCGAGAGGTTGCCCCCGCTCATCACAAGGACCACCTTTTTCCCCTGAAGCCTGTCCTTGATCTTGAGCGCCGCGGCCAGAGGCGCGGCTCCGGCATGCTCCGCCAGGTTATGGGTCTTCTCAAGGTGCAGCACCACCGCCTGCTCAAGCTCCTCTTCACTGACCAGGAGGAAGTCGTCCATTAGGTCCCGCATGATGCCCAGGGTGAGTTCGAATCCGACCCTCGTGGCCAGGCCCTCCGCCACCGTCTCCATCTTGGACTCTACGATGTGCCCTTCCTTCCAGGAGAGGTATGCGGCCGGGGCCTTTTCCGCCTGGACCCCGATCACCTGAATGGCTGAGCTCATGCTCTTGGCCACGATGCAGGTACCGCAGGCGCCTCCGCCTCCGCCCACCGGGACGATGATGACGTCGACGTCCGGCAGGTCCTCCAAGATCTCCAGGGCATAGGTGCCCACGCCCGCGATCAGCCCCGGCTCGTTGGACGAGTGTATGTACCGGTAGCCCTCTTCCTGGGTCAGGCGTTCGACGTGCTCCCTTGCGTCGTCGAAGTCGCGTCCGTGGAATACCACGTTCCCTCCCAGGGTACGCATCGACTCTACCTTTCCGGGGTTGCAGTTCTCCGGCACCACGATGGTCGCCGTCGTCCCGAAGAGCTGCGCGGCGTAAGAGATGGACTGGCCGTGGTTACCCGACGAGGCCGAGATCAGGCCGCGCCGCTTTTCTTCCTCGGAGAGCTGCGAGACCAGGTTCACCCCTCCGCGCATCTTGAAGGCGCCGAGCCTCTGGTGGTTCTCGTGCTTGACGTACACTTCGGCACCGATGAGTTTGTCCAGGGTCAGGTAGTGGTGCAGAGGAGTACGGGTCACGTACGGCGCGATTCTCCGTTTGGCCTCTTTGATGTCCTTGATTGTGGGCCTCGTTAGCAAGAAAAACTCCTTGGGAGTTGCCCTAGCTTTTTGACCTTGTAAAGGCGGTGCCACGGGCAATCTTCGCAAGTATGGTGTCAATCCGGTACGGTGTCAACTTCCATCTGCGGCGAGACAGAGTTTCTTGAAACGGTTAGGGTCTGGTGACTTTATAGGCGCGACTGATAGCATGGGGTTGACGAGTCGAACTAACGTGCGCAATCATGAGACTTGCTCATGGCGACCAAAAGCGCCCATTCGGTTATACGCTTACTCTCTTCTGAGGTCTCTTCCAAGATCGCGGCGGGGGAGGTTATCGAACGCCCCGCCTCGGTGGTCAAGGAGCTGGTGGAGAACTCGCTCGACGCCGGCGCGCTCGATATTGCGGTCGAGATTAGAGGAGGCGGGATCGAGTCGATCCGAGTGGCCGACAACGGCTGCGGCATCTCTAGTGACGAGGTGCCACTGGCGTTCCAGCGGTTCGCCACGAGCAAGGTGTCCTCGGATGCGGACCTGGAGGCGATCTCGACCCTGGGGTTTCGTGGCGAGGCGCTGCCCAGCATCGCCGCCGTTTCCGTGGTCTCGTTTGTGACCAGAAGCGCCGCCGAGGACTTCGGTACTCGCGTCGATGTGGTGACGGGAGAAGTAGCTCGCACGGAGCGGCATGGCGCGGCTCCCGGCACGACCGTAACGGTCAGCCACCTGTTCAGGAACTTCCCGGCTCGCCGCAAGTTCCTTCGCTCTGTAGCCTCGGAAACGTCCAGGATACAGGACTTAATTGCCCGCTACGCCCTCGCGTATCCCGAGGTTAGGTTCCGGCTGACCGTGGACGGCTCTAACTCACTCACCAGTCTGGGCTCAGGCGACATTCGAGAGGCCGTCGCGGCCGTCTACGGTCTTAAGGTGGCGGAAGCGATGCTGGAAATGCCGTCGTCTCCGGAGTCCCGCGCCGAGGATGGACCCTCGGTGTGGGGGATGGTAAGCCCGCCCTCCGTTAACCGGGCCAATCGCAGGTTCGTCAGCTTCTTCGTGAACCGACGCTGGGTCCAGAGCCGGATGCTCGGGTCGGCGCTGGAGCAGGCGTATCATGGCTTCCTGATGGAGCGCCGGCATCCGTTGGCGGTGGTCAACGTCGCCATCCCTTACGACCAGGTGGACGTCAACATGCATCCATCTAAGGCTGAGGTGCGATTCCGGCAGGAGGGCCTGGCGTTCTCGGCGGTGCAGCAGTCGGTGCGTGGTGTGTTGACCGCCCACGCCCCAGTGCCTGAAGCCCACCCTGTGGGTCATCATGAGTTCCCAGCAGCGGCGGAGAGGTCTGTCCGGCGAGTCGTGTCATCGAGAGGGCCGGCCTTCTGGCCCACGCAACTCGCTTCGCCCTCCACAGAGCGGCACACCGAGGTGCAGGATGCCCCCTCTCCTTTGGATTCACCATCTCTGACTCCGAAAAAAGCGTTGCCGGTGCTCAGGGCGCTCGGTCAGGTGAACAACACGTACATCGCCGCCGAGGGGCCCGATGGGATGTATCTAATCGACCAGCACGCCGCTCATGAGCGGGTCCTATTTGAGGGGCTGACGGAGGCCGCCGCCGCGAAATCTTCGCCGGTGCAGACGCTACTGGAGCCCGAGACCTTGGAGGTGGACGCCCGCCAACAGGAGCTGGCGGAGTCTCAGCGAGAGTTGCTGAAGGGCTTCGGCTTTCACCTAGAGCCTTTCGGCGGCAGGACGTACTTGTTGCGCGGTGTCCCTGGTGCACTGGGAGGCTCTGACCCCGCGGGGGCCCTGCGCGATGTGCTGGACCTGATGGCCGAAGGCGGAGGCTTTGAGACTTGGGAGGAGCGGGCCGCATATTCCATCGCGTGCCACGGCGCCATCCGCGCGGGAAAGGTCTTGTCCAGCGAGGAGATGGCGGAGCTAACCAGGCGGCTCGAGGAGTGTCAACAGCCTCACACCTGTCCACATGGACGTCCGACCATGATCCACCTCAGTTCAGGTCACCTGGAGCGAGAGTTCGGGCGTCGATAGCTCCGACGGCAGACCCTCCCAAGCCGGCTAACATCTCTCGATCAGCCTAGCAACCGTCCAGCCCAAGGTGCCGGGTACGCCCGCGTCAGTGACCGTCCTGAGGTATCGATCCGCACTAATGCGCTAATTGACAGAGCATATAGCCGCACGTATCTTTGAGTTCGCCGTGAGGGATATCGACTATCGAGCTATGCTACGCTGCCTCCGACACCTCCCTAGATGCAGGCGCACCTGCCGCATGTAGGCCCATCTAATATAGGAGCGGTATGGACCTTTCTCTCCTGTGGCTCCAGCTTGGAGGGTCCGCGGCCCTGATCCTTGGCGCCGCCAATTTCCTCGCCAAGTCGGCCGACGTCATCGCCTTCAAGACCGGGCTGGGCCGGTCATTCATCGGCGTCGTCCTACTGGCTACGGCCACCTCTTTGCCGGAACTGGGCACCGGGGTCAGCTCGGTGACGTTTATCGACGAGCCTGACCTGGCCGCGGGCGACGCCTTCGGCAGCAACCTTTTCAATCTGCTGATTATAGGCCTGCTAGACCTGTACTGGCGACATGGCCCCATCTTGAGAAGCGCCGGCACGACCGCCGTGTTGGTGGCCGGTCTGTCAATGGTCGGCATAGCGCTGGGAGGCGTGGCAGTTCTCATCCACGGCGCGACCACGACCACGGCCGGCTGGTATATCAGCCCGGTGTCGGTGGTGCTGTTTATATTTTTCGTGGGGGCCATGTTCATGATCTATCGGGCCACGCAGGCCGGTGAACAGCAGGCCCCTCAAGGTCAAGGCCACGAGTACACGTCGGCCAGCCTGTCCAGGGCGACCTTCACGTATCTGGCATCGGCTGCAGTCGTGGTGGGGGCGGCTATATGGCTGGCCCAGACCGGAGACCGAATCGCCACCGAGATGGAATGGGAAAAGAGCTTCGTCGGCACTCAGTTCCTGGCGTTCAGCACCTCGCTTCCCGAGTTCGCGGCCGCGTTCGCGGCCATACGCTTGCACGCTCCGGAGTTGGCGATCACCGCCGTTCTCGGAAGCAACCTCTTCAACATGGGGTTCATCCTGTTCCTGGACGACGTGGCCTATTCTAGCGGGGCTCTTTGGGCCGACGTCTCACCGATACACGCTCTGACGGCGGTGATGGCGATCCTTATGACATCGGTGGTCACCATAGCTCTGGTTGGCCATCTGATGGTTAGGCCGGCCAAGTTCTGGAGATTGGAGGCGGTGTTGCTAATAGGGCTATACATTGCGTCCAGCATACTCGTGTTCTATCTTGGCTGACCTCCGCGTTTCTAGTCATGCCGTCAGTCCGGAGGCCACGGAGTTGATGGGCGGCAGGTAATCGATCAGGAGTTCCCAGTGGTCGCCGTTGTCGTGGCCCTCGAAGAAAGGCCCTGAGAGCGACCAGCTTTTCCGCGACTTATCGCTGGAAAGGATGAACTCACCCTTCCGCGTGCCTACCATCAGGATCACATTGCCCTTCGTGGTCCGCGTTCGCTCGCTCATCTCCGTCGCCACTCCTTTCTGAGGTCTCGCCGCCGGGAATTTACCGAGAGAACCATTCTATACTGGCCTGTCTACCCCGTCGTTCGACCGCACGGACCAGCGCCCATTTCAGCTTTACAGTTAGTAGAGGCGCCGGATATAATCACAGCTGTACCCGGCTTAACGGGTGAGAGGGCTGTGTAAGAGAATCGAGTTGGCAGTTCTTCCCATAATCGAATACCCGGACCCTATACTGCGGTATAAGGCCAAGAAGGTCAGGAAAATCGACCGGTCTATCGAGCGCCTTGTCGATGACATGATCGACACCATGAGGGCCGCCTTCGGCGCAGGCCTCGCCGCAAACCAGGTCGGCGTATTGCGCCGCGTGATTGTCATCCAGCTTCCCGAGGACGAAGAGCCCAGGGTATACATAAATCCCGAGATCGTGCACCGAGAGGGCGTCAGGATAGTTGAGGAAGGATGCCTGAGCGTTCCCGGCTACACGGGGATGGTTCCCCGGGCCATCTGGGTGAAGGCCAAGGCCCTGGACCGGTCTACCAAACTGGTGAGGCTGAAGGCCGAGGGGATGCTCTCCCAGGTGTTTGAGCACGAAGTCGATCATCTTAACGGCATTCTTTACCTCGACCACCTCAGAAGCCACGAGGACCTGATCAAAATGGAGCCGGAGTCGGCAGAATCCTCTGCGTGGGTTGCGGTGGGATAGTGGAAGAGTTCTGCTGGGCATGAGCCGCTTTTCTAAGACTACCTCCATCACAGCGCTGAATTCGTCGCGTCTTCCTCCGCTGGTGCACATCGTGGGAGAGCTTTGCACTTCGAGGGGCGTCCCAGCTTTCCTGCTGGGTGGTGTGGTGAGAGACTTATTGCTTGGTAGGCCGATTCACGACATCGACTTAGGTGTGGAGGGAAACACACGAGGACTGGGGCGCGAGCTGTCTGCCTCGCTGGGCGGGCGGTTCGTACTACTGGACAGTACCCGCGACATCGTGAGGATCGTTGTTCCCGTCAACGGGGGCGGTTCCGTAATCGACCTTAGCCCCATACAAGACGGGATCGTGTCTGACCTTGGCCGGCGAGACTTCACGCTGGACGCTATGGCGGTCTCGATTGGAGATGTATTGCGTCCTGGACACGAGCCCTCCGTGGTTGATCCCCATGGGGGCCAGTCGGACCTGCGGGCCGGCGTCATCAGAGCGGTTTCGCCTTCAGTCTTCCGCGAGGACGGCGCCCGCCTGATGAGGGCGCCGCGGTTGGCGGCCCAACTGGAGTTCCGAATCGCTGATGATACGGCGGCTGCAATCCGACGCGACGCCTGTCTCGTAAATAGTGTGGCGCCCGAGCGGGTGAGAGACGAGTTTTTGAAGCTACTGGCGGAGCCCTCGGTGACCGCCTCGCTGCGCCGTCTCGATGACTTGGGTCTGCTGTGCCGGATATTGCCTGAGCTGGACGAGGGCCGGGGAGTCACCCAGCCCAAGGAGCACTATTGGGACGTGTTGGGCCATGGTCTAGAGGCGGCGGGACAGGTCGAGAGAGTGCTGGATGACCGGTCCGAAGACACTGGGTTTGCTCAGCAGGCGGTTCCCAGGTTCGAGGGCATGGGGGAGTATTTCGCCGCCGAGGCCGGCGACGGCCACAGTAGGACGACGATTTTGAAGCTGGCGGGCCTGCTTCACGACCTAGCAAAGCCTGAAACCAGGACAGTGGAGGAGTCGGGCCGCATACGGTTCCTAGGTCATCACACCAGAGGCGCCGAGACATCCGAGAAGGCCCTCAAACACCTCAGGTTCAGCGGTCGAAGCACGGACATGGTGCGGTGGATGGTGGAGCACCACCTGCGCCCAAGCCAGATGGCCCAAGAAGGAGAGATGCCGACTCCTAGGGCGGTCTATCGCTATTATCGGGACGTCGGCGACGTTGCAGTCGATACGCTTTATCTGAATCTGGCCGATTTCATGGCCGCCCGCGGCCCCGAGCTTGGGCAGGAAGAGTGGCAGGAACACTGCCGTGTGATTAACCACATTCTCACCACCGACGCATCCCTGAGGTCGCCCGCGATCTCAAAGGGACTGATCAGCGGACACGACATCATGGACACTTTCTCTCTGGAGCCTGGGCCGTTGATCGGGACATTGCTTGAGATGGTGCGTGAGGCCCAGGCGAGCGGAGAGATAACTACTAGGGAAGAGGCCCTTACCATGGTCGAAGATAGGGTACGGAGGAAGGTACGTAGTGCGTAGGCACGCTCGGATCCTCTTATTCATTGGAGCGCTGGTGCTTGTCGCCGGCCTCATCCTCGGATTTAACCCCGTTAAGGTCCCGGGACTCGAGCGAGGCGGCGACAACTTTCTGGGGTTGAAGCTGGGTCTCCAGCTCCAGGGCGGTATCCACCTGGAATACAGGGCCGATCTTCGGGACCCTGTAACCGACGAGAGGATAACGCCGTCCAGAGACCAGATGGAGTCCTTGAAGGCCACCATCGAGCGCCGTGTAAATAAATCCGGTCTGGGCGAGCCCATTATCCTGCTGCTTGGAGACGACCGCCTCCTGGTCCAGATACCCGGCGTCCGCGATGTGAAGAGGGCCAAGAGCCTCATCGGTGAAACGGCCAGGCTGGAGATCAAGCACCGCACCTTCGATGTCCTGCAGAATATAGCCGGGATCACCGATGAGGATATCCTGAGCGTCACCATTGAACCGGACCCCGCTCAGGTCGAGGCGTTCAGAGAGACTTCTGCCGGTCTGGAGGAGGCGGAAACTGTGGAGGTGCCGGAGGTAGAGTCCGAGGCATCTACTGAAGCGGCGGGTGAGGCCGAGCCAGACCCGGGAGACCAAAGTGAGTCGGTGGCGGAGGGCGAAGGCGAGGTCGGAGCTGAGGATCCAGGGGAAGGTGAGCCCGAGCCGGAACCGGAGTTTGCGCCGGTCTTGGTCGTGGAGTTCAGCGAAAGCGGAGCCGAGGCGTTCGCCGTGGTCGTGGACCGGCTGGAACAGAGCCTCACGCCTGCGTCCGGAGAGGAAGCCGCCTCACCTGCTACCGAAACCGAGGACGGACGCCAACGCGTTTTCCCCAACCGCCTCACGGTGACGTTGCGGGGCCTGGAGTCGAGAACTTACCAGGTGCTCTACGAGCGAGCGCTCCTGGTGCCGGGTGGTGGCGTATTGTTGCTGGAGGGAGTACGGAGGATCGAGGACACCAACAAGTTTCAGATATCACTCGTTGACGTGGCGCCCACCGTGGATGTGGCCAGGGAGACTTTTGGAGATGACCTGACGGTCGGCTTCACTGAGATCCAGGGCAAGTCGGACGAAGACATCGGGCTCACCGGCGATGATCTTGCGCGGGCTTATCCGGGCACGCATCAAGGATCGGGAGTGCCCATAATCAACATCGAGTTCAACGACCGCGGAACGCGGAAATTCGGCGAGCTGACAGCGCTGATCGCCGGCACGTCAGAACAAGTGGCCTTCATTCTGGACGGAGAAGAGCTGATCTCCCCGGTGGTCACTACGGCGATAACCGGTGGCACCTCCTTTATCCAGGGCAGGGACTTCACCATCGAACGGGTGAGGGATATATCCCTTCTGCTGGAGTCGGGCCGCCTCCCTCTGACCATAGGCGCCCCGATTCTCGAGCGTGACGTCGGTCCCAGTCTGGGAGCCGAGTCCCTTCGGAAGAGCGTTATCGCGGGTGGCGTGGGGCTTGGACTGGTGCTGCTGTTCATGGTGATGTACTATCGGGCCCCCGGAATGGTGGCGGCCGTCGCGCTGGTGATCTACGGCGCGCTCGTCCTCGCCATCTTCAAGATGGTGCCCGTTACACTGAACCTCCCGGGCGTCGGCGCCGCCGTCCTGTCCATAGGCATGGCCGTGGACGCGAACATCCTGATCTTCGAGCGCATGAAGGACGAGCTGAGGGCGGGCCGTACCCTGCTATCGGCGATAAACATCGGATTCAATCGGGCCTGGCCGGCCATAAGAGACGGGAACGTCTCCACGTTGATTACGTGCGCGATTCTGTTCTGGTTCGCCGACCAGTTGGGCGCCATATTCGTGCAGGGCTTCGCCATCACACTCGCCATCGGCGTGGGCGTCAGTATGTTCTCGGCCATCATCATAAGCAGGACCTTCCTTCGGTTGCTTGCCGAAACCCGTCTCAGCGGACATCTCGGCATGTTTATGCCATCGGGTGCCGCAGAGCTTCCTCAGCAACCCACGGTGGCCCCAGCACACAGGAGCTAGAGCTTGGACTTCGCTGGTAAAAGATACTGGTTCTTCTTGCTCTCGCTGGGCGTAATCATACCGGGCATCGTGTTCCTGATAATCTCGTCTGGACTCAATCCCGGCATCGACTTCACCGGCGGTTCCGCCATTTTGCTCAAGTTCGCCGATCCAGTGGACGAAGAAGACCTAAGTCGTGAGATGACCGCCCTAGGCCATCCCGATAGTCAAGTCAACCGGCTGGACGACGGCAGCCATTTCATCCGGACAAAGGAGCTAAGAGAGGGTGAAAAGGACGCCTTAGTAGACGAGCTTCAAAGCGCCCTATCACCGAACGGGATCGAGGTGCTCTCCTTCGATCAGGTCTCCGCATCTGTCGGCAGGGCAACGATAATCAAAGCCTTATGGGCCGTTCTCGCGGCGGCGGTGGGTATCTTTTTCTACGTTTGGTGGGCGTTCCGTAACGTGCCGAGCCCATTCAGGTACGGTGCCGCGGCCATTGTGGCCTTGGTGCACGATGCGGTCGTGGTGATTGGGATTTTCGCCATTCTGGGTGAGCTGGCCGATACCGAGGTCAACAGGATGTTCCTGGTCGCCTTGCTCACTGTGATCGGATACAGCGTCAACGACACCATCGTGGTGTTCGACAGGCTCAGGGAGAAAGTGATCCAATTTCCCAACCGTACCCTGGCGGCAAACGTAAACTTGAGCATATCAGAGACTATCTCGCGTTCCCTGAACACAAGCCTCACCCTGCTGTTCACATTGCTGGCGCTGATGCTGTTCGGCGGGCCCACGATCCAGGTATTTTTGCTGACCCTCTTGGTCGGCGTGGTGGCCGGTACTTATAGCTCCATCGCCATAGCCGCCCAGACGCTGGTCGTATGGGAGAGCGGGGATATAGGGCGCTTCTACAGGCGACTGAGGTCGCCGCTTCGCGCCACTACGGGTCCCTAACAAGAGGGGGAAAGCCGTATGAGACTTGGAGCCCACGTCTCGACCGCCGGGGGGCTCGACAAGGCGATAGATCGGGCCCAGGACATCGGCGCCGAGACCATACAGATATTCGCGTCGTCGCCTCGGGCGTGGGCTTTCAAGCCCCCTTCGGAGGAGACTGTGATCGCGTTCCGTGAGAAGTCGGAGAAGGCCGGCATATCCCCCACATTCCTGCACGCGATCTATCTTGTAAACTTGGGCGGCCCCCCGGACCTGGTCGAAAAGTCCGTCGACTCTCTAGCGGACCACATGAACGTCGCGGGCCAGATCGGGGCCGCGGGTGTGGTAGTTCATGGGGGAAGCCACAAGGGGATTGGGTTCGACGCCGTCCTCGGCCGAGCTGCGGAGGCGTTGCGTGAAGTGCTCGCCCGTAGCCCTGCAGAGCCGTGGCTCATCATCGAGAACAGCGCAGGGATGGGCTTTCACATCGGTGCCTCGTTTAAGGAAATCGGCCGTCTGATCGGCGAGATCGGCAGCCCGCGGGTGAAGCTGTGCCTGGATACTGAGCACGCCTTCGCGGCCGGCTATAACCTGGCGGACGCCAAGGCCATCGATTCAGTCATGGACGAGCTCGACAAAGAGATTGGCCTCCCCAGGTTGGTGGTGGTTCACGCAAACGACGCTAAGGTCGAGTTCGGGTCTGGCGTCGACCGACACGAGAATATCGGGGAAGGACATATCGGCCTGGCGGGGTTTGAGGTAATAGTGGGCCACTCCGCGTTCCGGGACGTCCCCTTTGTGCTGGAGGTCCCTGGATTTGACAAAAAGGGGCCTGACAAACGGAACGTGCAGACCCTAAAGAGCATACGCAAGAAGGTGGGCGTTGACGCATAGACGCGGGTAGAGCGTCACCATTCCTCCCCCTGACGAGTTTGTAGCCTGCTCTCTGGGCCCACCCCGGACCGTGATTGAGGACATCGCGCCCTAACCCCAAGGGCTATATATGGGACCACTGCCGTATCCACGGCCTCCGCGAGCCGGGTACCTCCCGCTGCAATCGGGTATAATCGTATTCGTGGAAGCTGGCATGTCGACAACTGTTCATACCGCACGGCACAGGCCTCAGGTGAGAACCATTGGGTGACGCCTCGGAAAAATCCGCGACCGACAGGTACAGGATGTACCTCGAGTCGGAGCTTGAGGCGGCCGCCATGTACAAATCCCTCGCCGAGGCGGAGAAGGACTCCGAAAGGGTCGAGATCTTCGAAGGCCTGGTCGAGATCGAGATGCGCCACGCCGCCAGGTGGGCGGAGAAGCTGGGCATCGATTCGTCTTCCCTGGAGATAGGGCCTCGCGGCCTGAAGACGAGGCTCCTAAGTTTGGGCGCCAGGACTTTTGGCACTAACCGGGTCTTGCCGGTGTTGCTGAGGCTGGAAGCGAAGGAGATGGACACGTACGCCGGCGACCCTGAGGCCGAGGACATATTGGATGAGGAGCGCCGCCACACGGCCGTGCTGCAGGGCATGGTGGACGGCACCGTCCCAGGGTCAGGCCCCGTGATCCCGCAAAGCACTGTCGTCCGGCGTGGCGCCAGCCTGCGGGCCGCCGTGCTTGGCATGAATGACGGACTGGTATCCAACTTCAGCCTGGTGATGGGTGTGGCGGGGGGCACGGATCAAGGCGAGATCGTGCTGCTGGCCGGTGTCGCTGGACTGCTGGCGGGATCGTTTTCAATGGCGGCTGGTGAGTACGTTTCGGTGCGCTCCCAGAGGGACCTTTACGAGCACCACTTGAGTCTCGAGGCGATCGAGCTCGAGGAGCATCCCGAGGAGGAGGAGGAGGAGATGGTCCTGTTCTACCGGGCCAAAGGCCTGACCAAAGGGGAGGCCAAGAGAGTTGCCAAGAGATTGATGGCGAGGCCGAAGGTCGCGCTGGACACGATGGCTAGAGAGGAGTTTGGCCTCGATCCCGCTCAGCAGGGGTCGCCATGGGCAGCGGCCATCAGCTCCTACTTTGCGTTTATCCTGGGCGCGCTCGTGCCGATCCTGCCCTACATATTCGATAAGGGCGACCTGGCGTTCTCCCTCAGCGCGGGTCTGAGTGCCGGCGCGCTGTTGATTGTGGGCGGCACCCTGGCGGCGGCCACGAGCCGGAGCGCTGCCTGGGGCGCCCTTCGTATGCTGCTGGCAGGCGGCTCCGCGGCCGCGGTCACCTTCGGAATCGGAACCCTGATCGGCGTGACGCTGCTGGACTAGACGTCCGCTGCAGGTGCATCTTCCGGTGCCCCGAAATTTTCGAGGACCTTCCGCATCGCGGTGGCGCGATCGGCCGTGACCCGAGCCCCGGACGCCATCGGATGCCCGCCGCCTCCGAGCGCCTGGGCGAGGTGGTTCACCGTAACGCCTGGCCTTGAACGGAGGCTCACGCTGACGTTACCGTCCACCTCCTCCACGAACATCACCGCTATCCTGGAGTCCGCGACCTTAAACGCCTGGTCCACGAATCCCTCTACGTCCGACCGAGGTCTGCCGTGGCGGCGAAGGTCCGACTGGTTTATGGAGCCCCAGACCACCTGCCCGTCGGCGGCCGTACGTAACCCGCTCAGGAAGTCGGCCAGGAGCTGCAGTCGCCCGAGGTCCCAGGAAGCGTACACCGCCTGGTATATGCGGGCCGGGTCCGCTCCCGCGGCGATTAGCTCCGCCGCACGACTGTGCGATTCGGTCGTGGTATTGGGGGTGGTAAAGGACTGGGTATCGGTGACCAGACCCGTGTATAGCGCCTCGGCCATCGTCGGCGTCAAGTCCACCGGGAGCCTGGCTATCAGCCCATGGACCAGCTCGGTCGTAGCCGCCGCCTCGGTGGAGACCAGCTCCACCTTCGCCCATCCGGCCGGTGGGTGGTGGTCGATCACAACAGTCAGGCCGGGGTACTCCGACAACGCCTGTGACATGTCGGCGGTCCTCTCGGGTGTAGAGGCGTCCATCAGGATGACCACATCAGCCTTCTTGATCAGCTTGGAGTGCTTGGACGCGTCGAAGGTCTGAAACCCGTCGCTTCCGGGAAGGAATCGGTAGTGGGCCGGTGGGGGGTCGCTATTGACCACGCTGACCCGCTTCCCCATCAGCGTGAGGGCCTCGGCCAGGGCCGACTCGCAGCCCAGGCCATCCCCGTCAGGCCCCTGATGCGTCGTCAACACGAACGACCGGTGCTGGGCGATGACGTCAATTATCTGGTCAAGTGCCGGGGGTGAGTTCAGTGGCTCACGCCCTTGTTTGCGATTCATAACAGTACAGAGTAGCCCAGTTGGAGGGCGAAATCCAGGCCGAGTCATGACAGAGGCTTTTCCAGACAACTGGGTGGTCCGGGCCGTTCCTTCCGTCCGCGGCCGGTGATGCGATAGCCGGTGTGCGCGCCGAGGTGACGCCGATGGTACGAGTTGAGGGCGTCTTCTGCGGGCGGTTATAATGGAGCCATGCTGGTCAGGGACATCGGTGAGTTCCAGCTCATTGACGTGCTAGCGCAGAAGATCGGGGAGAGAGCCGCTCAGGGGGGAGTGGAGGGCTTCCGTCTGCGCCTGGGTATAGGGGACGACGCGGCGGCGTGGGACAGCCCGGCCGGGGCCAGTGTGATGACCACCGATACGATGGTCGAGGGCGTCCATTTCGGGTTGGACCACATTGGATGGCCGGACCTGGGATGGAAGGCGGTCGCCGTAAACCTCAGCGACATCGCCGCGATGGGTTGTGCTCCCCTCTACTCAATGGTCACCCTTGGCTTGAGAGGTGACCTGCCCGTTGACGGTGTTGCCGAAATGTACCAGGGTATGATGGACGCCTGCGAACGGTTCGGTGGTGAAGTAGTCGGTGGAGACGTCGTAAGCTCTCCCGTGTTCTTCATAACGGTCGCAATGCTGGGCGCCGCCGTGGACACGGGGGCTGGCGGCTCCTCCAATGTACGCTTTCTCACGCGCGGTTCCGCCTCGCCGGGGGACAAGATCGGGGTCACGGGGCATCTGGGCTGTTCGGCCGCCGGCCTGCGCATGCTCCTGCGAGGGCTCAGCTTCGATAAAGAGACCTTCGGCCATCTCAGAGCCGCCCACAACCGACCGGTACCTCGCGTTTCAGCGGGAATGCTTCTCCTGCGTGAAGGCGTGACCGCGGCCATCGACGTCAGCGACGGCCTCGTTGACGACCTGAGAAAGCTTTGTAAAGAGAGCGGCGTTGGGGCCGTGATACACTCGGAGAGTGTTCCTATAGACGACTACTTGCGGACCGCCTACCCGGATGAGTCGCTGGACTTGGCGCTCGGCGGCGGTGAGGACTACGAGCTACTGTTTGCGGCGCCGGCTCATGTAATGAACCAGGTTACATCGAAGTGTGAGGCTCCGGTTTCGGTCATCGGGGAAATCGTAGAGGGGCCGGAAGGCGTCCGGGTGTTGGCCCAGGATGGGCGTTCGATAAAGGTCGATCAAGGCGGCTGGGACCATTTCAGGAAGTAACATGGACAGGGTATCTATCAACATCGAGACCGATAGCGGAATCCGGGCCAGTGAGATCATCGCCGACCTGCGGATAGCGGCGGAGACGCTGTACTTCCCCATGAAGCTCGTGGGGTTCTGGGACCACAGGGCCGACATGCATCTGTGCCCTCAGGAGGAGAGAAGGGAGGCGTGCCCCCACAAACTGCCCGAAGGCCATGCCGATCACGTCGACTACGTCCATACGCTACAGAGGGAGCGGCAGGCAGGTCTCGAGGTTATGTTTCCACACGCGGACATCGCGGTTTTCTTGGGGTAGGAACAGGTTGACCCGACTGCCACCCCTCGTCCCTAAACTCTCGGCACGCCGCGGATGTCGGTAGTCCCAAGGGCTATGGACAGTAGAGAGCCTTCGCAAGCGCTGTTTGCCGATCTCTACCAGTTGACCATGGCGCAGGCCTACTGGGAGAGCGGCAGGACCGCGACGGCCACATTCAGTCTCTTCTTCCGCAAGTACCCTTCAGACCGGGGATACGCCGTTTTTGGGGGTTTGGCCGACGCGCTTGAACACCTTCAGGACTTCAAATTCTCCTCCCACGACATCGACCTTCTGCGGTCTCTAGGCCGGTTCGATGAGAGTTTTACCCGCTACCTGGCCGATATGCGGTTCACCGGCTCGGTGCGGGCAATGCCCGAGGGGAGTATATTCTTCGCCAACGAGCCTGTCATCGAGGTGACGGCTCCTATAATCGAGGCCCAGCTCGTCGAGACCTTTCTGCTGAACCAGGTTAGTCTCCAGAGCATTTTAGCCACGAAGGCGTCCAGGGTCATGCACGTCGCTCGCGGCAAGTCGATGGTGGACTTCGCGGCCCGTCGCACCCATGGCACCGACGCCGCCGACAAGCTGGCGCGAGTAAGCTACATGGTGGGTTTCTCGGGTACCAGTAACGTTCACGCGGGCGTCATCTACGGCATTCCAACCTTCGGCACCATGGCCCACTCGTTCGTCATGACCTTCGAGGAGGAGGCCGATGCCTACCGTGCCTACGCCAGCACTTTCCCTGACTCCAGCACCTTCCTGGTGGACACCTACGATACGGTCGAAGGGACCAGAAAGGCCGTGCAAGTGGCCAGAGAGTTGAAGCGGGCCGGGCACAGGCCCCCGTCCATTCGACTGGACAGCGGCGACTTGAATGACCTCGCCAAGAAGGCCCGTGCCATTCTCGACGATGCGGGCCTCTCCGATGTAGAGATATTCGCGAGCGGCGGCCTGGACGAGTTCGGGGTGGACGATCTGCTCAGCGGCGGCGCGCCAATAGACGGCTTCGGTGTAGGAACCAAGTTAGGTGTGTCGGCGGATGCGCCGTGGATGGACTGCGTCTACAAGCTGGTGGCTTATGAAAGTCGGCCCGTCCTGAAGCTCAGTGCTGAGAAGAGCACCCTGCCGGGCCCCAAGCAGGTGTACCGCCTGCGGGACGATGAGGCCGTGTATCGGCGTGACGTTCTGGCCTGTGCCGATGAGCGGCCGCCTTCGGAGGATGCCGATCCGCTGCTGAGAGAGGTCATGAGCGGCGGCAAACAATTGGCCCCTCCGTCATCGTTGCAGGAGCTACGCGAACACTTTACCCGGGAGTTCGTGTCTCTCCCGGGGAGGTATAAGGCCCTGAGGTCGCCCCCCGAATACCCGGTGGAGATCAGCGACTCGCTGGATCGTCTGAGGTGGGACGTTGTCCGAAAGATGGGACGGCAAGCCGAGCCGAGATAGCGAACCTACGGTCACGCCTGCAGAGGGGCGCTACGCATGGGTTGCTTAAGAGGACCTGAGGCGACGAGGGGTCTTTAGTGCTCCGTCTGGCGCGTATCAATTACGTGCTTGACGTCTCCGATTCGGCGTCTGAAGTAGCTCCAAAAGTCCATCACTGTGCCCTGATTCCCCTGAGGTGCCTTGGACGCGACGCCCGCTCGATGTTGGAAGCCACCTGGCCGGTACAATAGGTTGCCCTGCTTGCGCGTCCAGACCTGGGACTGCCGAGGTGGATAAAGCGTCGGCTCGAACTTCTCCCATGCAGAGTCGCTGTCTTCGCCGGATATACTACTGAACTGCCTCTCCATCAGTCTCCCCTTGAACGAAATTGGACTCAGTATATATAAAGTCTTATACTTTGTTCAAGGACTTTGAGGCGTCCTAAACGCTTATTCCTTCCCCTTTCGCTCGCTCTCGATAAGTGGTTTTGGCTTGATTAACTCGTGCGTGCGATTTTTGAGCTACTGCCCCTGGTAGGATGGACCCTGCTCCGAGTAGGACACAAGTGGGATGGGTGTATCGTGTGGCACCCAGTTTGGGCGTTCCACGTCGGGGCGAGGTCGGAGATAAACACCTAGGTGTGAAACGGTAGGAGGGGCCTAGAGAGGCGGTGGCTGCCAGCCGCCCAGCGTCGCCTCGATGCTGAGGGCCGCGGCAAGGGCCATGTCCTCCCGCCAGGGCCGGGCGACCACCTGCACCCCGATGGGTAGACCTTCGGGCGATGTGCCGCCTCGTACCACCGCTCCAGGGCAACCCGTAATGTTGTAGGCCATGGCGTACATAAATCCGGGAAAGTGCTCCTCGTCCACTCCGGTGCCGTGAGGCACGGCGGGTGAGGTGTGTACCGGACATAAGATGATGTCGTACTTCCCCATGAAAGTAAGCATGGAACGCCTGAACTCATCCAGGCGAATCAGCAATGCCGCGGTTTCCACGCCCGTTTTGGCGTTGTCACTCTGTCTGGCAAGGTCCTGCTCCATCAGCGGATGGAGCCTGGTGGTCCCCGTCTTCTTCAGCAGCGCCCGGATGGCGGCTCCGCCGTCTACGCCATCCAGTCCCCACGAGATGTCCATGATATTCTCGATGCCAGGAGGAGCGGCCTCCTCCACGTGGCAGCCGGCATCGGCAAGCGCCGCCGCAGCGGCCTCAACCGCCGCCCTCGTTTCGTCTGTGGGCTTCAAAGCACCACCGGCGGTGTGGAAGGAGACTCGCAGGCTACCGACCTCAACGTCATCAGGGTCGCCAAGCGGTACAGGCGCTATTCCCGGGTCGATCGAGTCCACGCCGGCGATGATCGGAAGTATCAGGGCCAAGTCCTCCACATATCTGGCCATTGGGCCGACTTGCCACCAGGATTCTGTCAGCCCGTCCGGAGGTGGGAAGTGGCCCGTGCGTGGCACTCGGCCCGACGTGGGTTTAATCCCGGCGATGCCGCATAGGTGGGATGGATGGCGAATGCTCCCGCCGGAGTCGCTGCCGATGCCAAAGGGCGAGCCTCCCGCCGCGATGATGGCCGCTTCGCCGCCGCTGCTGCCTCCGGGGGTCCGCGACAGGTCGTACGGGTTGTTGGTCCGTCCGTAAATCAGGTTGTCGCTCTCGCTCGCCGCGGATAGCTCAGGCAGATTGGTCTTTCCCAGCATGATCCCGCCCGCATCTCGAAGTCGTGCTACCACGGTTGCATCCTCGGACGGAACGTACGACGCGCGACCCATGGTACCCCCGGTGGATACTACGCCGGCCGTCTCCAAGGCGTCCTTGATGGTCATGGGTACACCATGTAGCGTTCCTTTGATGCTACCTGCCGCCAGCGCTGAGTCGGCGGCCTCGGCCTCGGTGAGCGCTCGATCCGCAGTCACCACGACGACTGCGTTCAGTTTTGGGTTGACCTCTTCGATGCGGTGTAGATAGGACTCGACCACCTCTTTGGACGATACCTGCTTCTCGCGGATCATATTCGCCAAGGAAGTCGCAGATGCGAAAATCAGATTTTCCACTTAACTGCTCCTTAGGGTTCCGGCGGACCTGCGTGTGCAAGCGGCCCAGGTAGTGAATCTAGAATCGCCCCGGTCGCTGGGACCAGCCGACGCAAATATCAGCTACTGGGTGGGCTCTGGGGGTGGTGCTTCCGGTGGGATCACGGCCCCACCTGGCGTCTCGATCGGTAGCGTCAACACCTGCCTGAACGCGATGGATCCGGTCCTGTCGATGATGAACTCTTCGGTGCCGGGGAGGCCCACATAGTTGCCTGCGGGCCGGTACGCGATCGTTATGTAAAAGAAGTCCTCACCCTCCTCGGCCTTTGTCACCTCCCACACCAGGGAGGCGTTAACGAACTCGGGAGGGTAGACAAGCTTGTTCTCGCGAGCGTGCCTTATGGCCGTCAGACGGGCCTTCTCGAGGGTTAGCGTCAGATCTGGCCCTTCAGGTATCTGCCCTGGACTTTCGATCTCTGTGTTCTTGGCTTCCAGTTCCTGAAGCGCCGCCGCAAGCTCGCTCCTCACTGTCTCTACTTCGGCCCCGGCACCTCGTAGGGAGTTGGCCTCGTTGAGGGCGTCTTCCAGCTGAGAATTCGCCAACTCGACCTGTGCCAACAGGTTGTCATATTCCTCCTGAGTAACTCCGCCTCCGCCAATCAGGCCGCATGAGGACAAAACAAGGGCCGCAAGTAAAGTGGCTATCGCAATGGCAGCCCTGGTGAGCGGACCGCCCCGGCGCCTGGCTTGTAACCCTTTGTCCAAGTCTTTCGCCTTCATTTGAGCACCTTTCGACCAGTTAAAGTTTCACCCACATATCACTAAATGTGCCCGACCCTTCCTAGGAAGGGCCATGCCACCGGTGAACTTTGCTGAAACCGCCTCTAGTGTACCACTGGTACGGCTCGGTTCACCTGGCAGCGTACAAATTGAGGTCAATCAGTGCGCCGGAATTGGTTCTCTGGGCCGCGCTTGCGTCAAAATCAAGGCGCCGGCGGAGAGCATCGCCATTACCGTGATGAACGCCACCCGGTAGCTTTCGGTGAGATCAAAGGACAGGCCGGCCAGTATGGGCCCTAAGCCTGCCGACACCACCGTCACGATATCGATCAGGCCCATGATGGTGCCGAAGTAGAGAATGCCAAAGCTCTCTTGGACGATCAGCACCAAAAGTGCTCCATATGCGCCCATGAACAGTCCGTACAAAGGCACTGATGTCCATATCACCAATGCCGAGGAGGGATTCAGAATAAACGTGAGCCACAGAACCTGCCCCATCAGGCTTATCATCAAGGCGTAACGGGCTGTGATCCGCTCGGCGAGGTAACCGAAAGCCAGCTTGCCTATCATCCCGACCGCGGCCAGCACACTCAACGCTAGAGATGCTCCGGTAACCGACATGCCCTCGGCGCGCAGATGAGCGATCATGTGAGGTAGCACTGTGCTATATGTGAACGTCCCCAGCAACATGCTGAGCGCTATGGCGTAGAAAGCCTTGGAATGCAGGGTCTGCCTGACCGTCCACCCCGTCAGCGCTGGCGCAGACACACTTCGCCTACCTTCATTCGTCGTTCGGCTGGTCTCTTTGAACTGGCCTCCTGTTGGCGGTTCCCGGACGGCCACCAGGGTGAATGCGGCTATGCCGAAGGCAAGCGAGGCAAGCATGATGTAGGCGCTCTGCCATGACCAGACCGCCAGCACGACTGCGGTGATGGGTGGGAAGATCAGCCCGCCGAAGTTGTTTCCCATCATCACAAAGCCCATCATCCTGCCTCGTGTCTTGCGGAACCACAAGCCCACGAGCCGTCCGGCGGGAAGCAACGTGGTGCCGGGGAAGCTGATTGCATGAAGGAGCCACAGGGCGTACCAGTGCCACAGCTCGGTCATCAGTGGGCGCAGCGAGTAACTCAGGCCCAGCGCCACCAGCGATGCCACCATTATGGGCCGTGCTCCGTGGCGGTCCATTAGCCGGCCGACCACAGGCGCGACCAGCCCGCTCACGGCTAGCAGAGATAGCCCGGCGCTGATCTGCATGCGGCTCCAGTCGAACGTATCCTCAAGGGGGCCTATAAACAGTCCAAATGAGTAGACGCCGGACCCCACGCCCATGGCTGTGGCCAGGAATGTGGCCGAAACTACGAGCGGGCCGCGATTCTTGCCGCTGGGCCAAACAAACAGGTCTGTCGCGCGCACGGGGCATATGGTATCATCTCAAAACGGTCGAGCTGCGGATGCCGGCTCCGATGGCGTCCAACCGGTGCTGCTCGCCTGAGAGATGGGCTGCCTAGTAGGTGGCTGACCACGGTTAAGTCTCCGAGAAACACGATGTTCAGGAGGTGTGCCTTTGAGGAAGATTAAGGAGTTCATGACCTCGACTCTTTCCGGTGAATCGCAGGAGCTGGCTCTTCCCGATCAACCGGGCCATACCTACTCCATGTCAACGCAGGAGATACTCACGAGCGACGCGGAGCCGTCAGATGCCGAGGGGGAGTCCCTAAATTTCAACAAGATCACCTTGTACGTCGTGTCAGAGGGCTGGCAGGATGGCGAGTCGTACCTGGACTGGGGCTACGGAGAGCGGATACTACCGAACGGGGACAAGCTCTTCTACAAGTTCGATGGCCAGAGCGGCGTAGAGGAGATTATAGGCGGCACGGGTAAGTTCAAGAATGCCAGGGGCAAGGGTCTGTACAAGGGGGACACCATTCACGAGGGCGTATGGCAGGCCTCGCACGAGTGGGAGTACGAGATAGTTAACTGATCGCTTTTTAGGATAGAGGCATCTACCAGCCCGCGGCGCAGCCGCCCGAACGCGGCTCGCTCCCTCCCCGCAACACGCCGGTCGCCGAGTCCCGCTCTATGATCTGGCCTCCTCCAAAGTAGTCCACACCGGGTGGACGAGCCGTGATCGCGTGTCCCTTGCGCCGCAGTTCGCCGACCGTTTTGGTTCCCACCGTGTCTTCGATTGCGATGCCCTCTCCCGGCCTGACGCTGAAGCGAGGTGCGTCCAGCGCCGCCTGCGGGCCAAGCCCGAAGTCGATCATGTTGACCAGCATCTGCACATGACCTTGCGCGTGCTGGATTCCACCCATGACCCCGTAGCTCAACCACAGCTCTCCATCTCTGGTCGCCATGGCTGGGGCGAGCGTGTGGAAGGGGCGCTTGTGTGGCTCCAGCGTGTTGGGGTGGCTCGGGTCCAGCGAGAAGGATATACCCCGGTTTTGCAGGGCGATCCCAGTTCCGGGCACAACCAGTCCTGTGCCGAAGGCGGCGAACAGGCTGTTGAGGAACGAGCAAGCGTTGCCTTTCCCGTCCACACAGGAGACGTAAACGGTGTCTCCAAGAGTGGATGCCAGGCCGGGTGTCACCGCTCGCGGCGCATTGTCGGCCGTGATCAGCGCCCGTCGACGATCGGCGTAACTCTTTGAAAGTAACTGCTCGATGGGGATGGCGGCTTTGTAGGGGTCCGTGATGTGGTACAGCCCGTCGGCGTACGCGAGCCGGACGCATTCGATGAGGTGGTGATACGTGTCGACGGACTGGAACCCCATACCTGGTATGTCGAACCCCTCGGCCAGGTTCAGCGCCATGAGGGCATGGGCGCCCTGGCTGTTAGGCGGGCACTCCCAGCACCGCACCCCTCTATAGTCGGTATAGATCGGTTCCTCCCATGTAACCTCGTGTCTCGCCAGGTCCTCGGTTGAGAGCCATCCGCCCACCTGCTGCACAAAGCCCGCCATTTTTTCTCCGAGAGGGCCCTTGTAGAGTGCGTCGGCCCCTCCTTCGGCGATGGTTTGCAGCGTCGTGGCTAGCTCAGGCAGGCGCACCGTCTCTCCGGGTTTGGGTGGCCTGCCTCCCACTAAGAGCTCCCGCCCGGAGGGGTGGGCCTCTAGCTTGTATGTGGCCTCTGCCCACTCCGAGCTGATGAGTTCGGATACGGGGTAGCCGTCCGTGGCGTATTTGATGGCCGGTTTCAGCAGCGTCCTGAGAGGCATCGTTCCATAGCGGTCCAGGATCGACTCCCAACCACGGACGGCGCCGGGAACGGTGACCGCATAAGGGCTGTTGGGGGGGATATCGCTAAGGCCCTGAGAGCGCAGCTCCTCAATGGACGCGGCGCCTGGGGCACGGCCGCTGGCGTTCAGGGCGCGCACCCGCTTTTCCTCCGCCATCCACACCAAGGCGAACACGTCCCCACCGACCCCTGTGGACGCCGGCTCCACCACTGCGAGGGCGGCAGCCGTAGCCACGGCGGCGTCCACGGCGTTGCCGCCATCCATGAGCACACGCAGTCCGGTCATGGCCGCCAGCGGTTGGCTGGTGGCCACCATGCCGTTGCGCGCGAAGACCGTCGACCGTTTGGAGTTGAACACCATTGCAGGTAAATCTTTATCCCAGGCTATATCAATGCCCGCGAGGTTACGTTTGCTCTACGTTGACGGGTGGCGGCTCCTCGGAGGCAGGGGCCTTCTGTGCCACCAACTGCTCCACCGCAATCAGGCGGCCTCTCTCCCTCTGTAACCCTTCCCAGTAGAAGCGTACACGAAAGTCCGTGAATAGGTGTAGGAGCTCGTTGGGTCGCAGGCGAAACTGCAGATTTTGAGGGCCGTCCACGTCGTAGTCGGTGACGAAGTGATGCTCGTGCAGTACAAATCCACCCGGCTTCAGCGCATCCTTGACCCTGGGGATGAGGTTCCGATTGATGAAGAAGCTGGTCGCGATCAGGTCGTAGGTCTGCGGGGAGGGAACGTATTCATCCAGGTCCGCCTCCTCTAGGTTGAGGTTCAGCCCACGCTTGCGGGCGGTGTCCCTCACAAGCTCCAACGCCGGCGCGGCGATGTCCACTGCGTCCACGGTGAACCCCTGCTCCGCCAGGTAAAGGGCGTTCCGGCCATTGCCACAGGCCAGGTCCAGCGCACGTCCCTTGGAGATCCGTGGCACCCAAGCTACCAACAGTTCCGACGGCTCCAGTCGCGCGTCGTATTCCCCGTCAGCCCATTTGCGCACCCACTCGGCCCGCTCCGTCTCACTCATCGGTCTCCCACCACCCTCCCTGACAGCCTCCCAGACCCTCAACAACGATCCTCTCGCCAGTTGCCACTACGACTTCGCATCTGACGTCGGTATATTCGCACACAAGATGACGTAGCACTCGTGACCTATGCAGGCACAAATGTGAGGGCCCAGACCAGAAGACCCAGCAGAACGAAAACAACCTCTCCTAGGCCAATCTGTGCCTCGCGTAGATTTGGGCCTTTGGCTGACTGCCAATACTGGTTGAGGGTCCGTTGAGCCATGACGATGAGAGTCGTAGTCAGGGCGGTGTCAAGCACGGCAATCGCTACTAGCGCGCTTGGTTCATCTACCCTAAATGAGCTGAATGAGACGGCACTGCTGACCATCCACAACACGACCGCCAAGCCTGCAGTTAGAAATATAGTAGAGCGAGCACCAACCGCCAACTGGTTTATGACGGACACATGTCGATGCATCCTGAACAGGTTGTAGATTGGAACCCCGAGCGAAAGCCCGTGCCAGACGGGATAGTGTTCTTCGTCGGTCTCGGTTGCGAGCTGCTTCCACGTGACGTAAAACCACCAGAATATGTACAGACCGCCGGATAGTATCGAAAGCAGAGTGACCCGGCCGATCGCCAGGTGCACAGCGGCACTAACCCTCAGTTCCGAGGGAGTCGATAAGCTCGCAGAAAGCCCTGTAGGAATCTCTTTGAACTCACTGGCTCCACAATTAGAGCAGAAGTTGCTTTTCTCAGGGTTTAGCTCGTTACAACTTGCGCACTGCTTGTCAACCATTTTCGATTCCCGCTGACTGTAACCAGCTCTAGAGCTACGGAGTCCCCGTTCGTCACCTTTATGCCCTATGGGCGTTCCACAGTTCGGGCACAACCGGGCAATGCGCTCCAGCACATCTTGGAACAGCTCTCGAGGCACCGCCTTTCTCGGCCGTGATGGTCGCCGTCGGGCGACATTATAGTACCACGTGCCTCCCTGTTCAGCCCGTTGCTTGGCAGTACGTTGGTCGAGGCGTAACATTGGTGCCGTTGAGACGCTCGACTGAGCGCCGACCGAGGAGAGTGGAGGTATGGTCGAGTACGCCCTTGTTGCCGACATCGGTGGGACCAACATGCGCGTCGCGCTGGTGGACGGCGAGGGTCGAGTTTCTCACCGGACATCGACTCCCACGTTGGTACGTCAAGGGCGGGACGAGGTTATGGAGCGGTTGGTGGGCGAGCTTGGGGCAATCATGTCCTCGGCAGAGGGGTGCGCGGTCGTCGGTCTGGGACTCTCCCTGGCAGGTCCGACCGATCCCGAAACCGGCGTAATGTACAACCCGCCCAACCTTCCTGGCTTCGATGGTTACTCGCCTTTACCTGTGCTGAAGGAGCGTCTGGCACTCGATGTGTCGGCGGCCAACGACGCCACCCTAGCCGCGCTGGCCGAGCAGGCTTACGGAGCCGGGCGGGGATTCAGACACATCCTCTACCTTACACTGAGCACCGGTATAGGCGGCGGGGTGGTCATTGGCGGCAAACCCTATACCGGGCATCGTGGGTTCGCCGGAGAGGTGGGGCACATAACGATAGACCGTAACGGGCCGAGGTGTAACTGTGGAAACATCGGATGCCTGGAGGCGCTGGCGTCGGGTACGGCGGTGGCCCGTATGGCGCGAGAGCGGCTGGCCTCAGGAGGCGCCAGCTCGCTGCACGAGGCCAGCAGAGGCAATCTGGACGAGGTGGACGCCCGCATGGTAGCCCAAGCGGCGTTGGCGGGAGACGCGCTCAGCTCGGCGATTATGGACGAGGTCTCCACCTGCCTGGGAATCGGGATCGTGGGCCTGATCCACACGTTCGACCCGGACGTTATCGTACTAGGAGGCGGGATGTCCGAGAGTCTGGAGTTGCTGATGCCGGGAATAGCCAGGGAGGTGAGGTCACACGTCATGGCCCATCAGAGGGACGGTGTACCCATTGTAAGAGCTGGACTGGGAGATGATGCCAGTCTGATCGGCGCCGGAGCCCTGGCCTTCGAGGCGCGAAACGAATCTCCGTAGCATGAAACGTCCTCAGCGCAGTGGAAGGAGGAGGTCCCCATCGTCGCCCCCACTAAGTGCCGCAGCCGGTCGGAATGTGCGTATGCCTAGAGCGCGGTCTAAGACGTCCAGGCGGACCGTTTCCGCTCAGAATGTTATCGATCATCTGGGCATGGAGTACGGTCCTATCGAGTGGGAGAGTAGCTACGACCCGGCCCACGAGTTGGTCTCCACCATACTGTCACAGCACACCTCCGACCTCAATTCAGAGCGGGCCTTTGAGAGCCTCATGAAGACCTTTGGCTCCCTGGAAGCGGTTGCCGAGGCGCCGGTAAGGAGGATAGAGAAGGCCATTCGCATGGGCGGCCTGGCCAAGACCAAGGCCCCTCGCATCAAGGCTATCCTGAATTACATCCTTGCCGAGGTGGGTTCCTTCGACCTTTCGTTCCTGGGGGATATGCCCCTAAGTGAGGCCAAGGCGTGGCTCAAGGACCTGCCGGGCATCGGGCCCAAATCGGCCGCGATAATCCTGTGCTTCTCGCTCGGCAGGCCGGCGATGCCTGTGGACACCCACATATACCGCGTCTCCAGGCGTCTGGGCCTGATCGGGCCCAAGGTAACGGCAGACCAGGCCCACGACATACTGGAGTCGATGGTTGTCCCCGACGACGTTTTCCCATTCCACATGTACCTCATCAACCATGGACGCCGGGTATGCAAGGCCCAGAGGCCGAGGTGCGATAGCTGCGTCCTCTCTTGGGGGTGCCCGTCTCGCCGCCTATTCATCCAGTCTCCGCGCCGCGCCCCCTCACAGCGGGCCGGGCGACGCAGTGCCCCTACTGGATAGCCGGGTGGTCCTTCCGCGGAAGGATTGGACGTGGTAAAGGACGGAATGTTCGCGTTCGCGGTGGCAATAATACTTGTCCTCTGCAGGTGTCCGGTTCCATAATTGACCTGTTTGGCGTTCTCTCCTGTCAGCCGGAGGCGAAGGATGAAGGTAGGAATCATAAACGTTACGGGATACTCGGGTGCGGAGCTTGCCCGCATTCTGCACCGCCATCCATCCGTCGAGATCACCTCCGTTACCGGTCGAAGCGCCGCCGGCAAGTCGCTAAGTGAGGGTTTCCCCCATCTCGCCGCTCTGGACTTGACCGTTACCGAGGACCTTACCGAAAGCGTAGATGTCGTGTTCTCGGCACTGCCTCAGACGGCCAGCGCAGAAAGGCTTGCGCCCATCCTGGAGCAGGGCGTCAGGGCAATTGACATCAGCGCGGACTTCCGGCTGAAGGACGCCGAGCAGTACCGGCAGTGGTATGGGACGGCGCATCCGTGTCCCCAATATCTGGAGGAGGTAGTTTACGGCCTGACGGAGCTCAACCGGGACGACGTGGCCTCAGCCGGTCTGGTGGCCAACCCTGGGTGCTATCCCACGGCCGCCGTGCTGGCGCTGGCCCCGGCGGTCAAGGCGGGCATCATCGAGCCTGACATCGTCGTGGACGCCAAGTCGGGGGTATCGGGCGCGGGCCGTGGACTATCCCTGACTACCCACTTCTCGGAGGTCAACGAGAACGTAATGGCCTACGCGGTGGACGGCCACCGCCACCTTCCCGAGATGACCCAGGAGCTGAGCAAACTCGACGGTAGCGTGGAGTTCAACCTCACGTTTCTGCCGCACCTGGTTCCGATGACCAGGGGCATCCTAGCGAGCTGCTACGCTCCGCTGCGCGATGGCTCGGTGTCCGCGGGAGGAGACTCTCGTTCTGAGGTCCGGGAGATTTACACCAGCTTCTACCGGGACGAACCGTTCGTCCGGGTCGTGGACTCGCCTCCCATGACCAAGCACACGCTGGGCAACAACATGTGCCTTGTGTATCCAGCCGTGGACACTCGGACGAACCGTCTGATCGTGGTAAGCTGCATCGACAACCTGGTGAAGGGCGCCGCAGGTCAGGCGGTGCAGAACATGAACTTGATGTTTGGCCTCCAGGAGGACGAGGGCCTGCAGCAGCTCGCACTATACCCTTGAGCGGGTGGCGGGAGACACCCTGTGGGGGTCGCCCGTCGGGAAGTTTTGCTAAACTGCTTAGGCGTCACCCGTGGCCCCATCGTCTAGTGGACTAGGACAGCGGCCTTTCAAGCCGTAAACACGGATTCGAATTCCGTTGGGGCCACCACCGTCTTTCTGCTTTTAAAGGAGGGGACCATGTTACGGGCGTTTTCGACTCAAGCACTAGCCCGCAGAAGCGCGCGGCGGCCATGGATCACCATTGGCCTGTGGGTCGTGACCTTAGCGGTCGCCATCGTCCTGATAAGCAGCCTTTTGGAAGATGCCTTGACCACCCAGTTTGTCTTCACCAGCACCCCCGAGTCCCAACGAGGCGTGGACCTGATCGAGGAGCTGCGTGGCCTTCCCTCCAGCACCAATGAAGTCGTCATCGTTCAGTCGGACACCGTCAACGTTGACCACCCTGATTATCAACAGTTTGTGGATGGTCTCTATGGAGCCCTTGTAGCCTTGGGGCCTGGGATTATCAGGGAAGGCACGCTAATTAACTATTACCAGGGCAAGGCTCCCTTTCTGGTCTCCGAGGACGGCAGGACCACCATTATCCCATTCACCATGGCGGGAGACTTCGACGACGCCACCGACAATATAGACCAGGTCATCGAGGTCGTAGACGCGGCCGATTCCCAGGGCGAGTTCGAGGTCCTGATCACAGGCCAGGCCGCCGTCGGCAAGGACTTCCAGGAATTATCCCAGGAGGGGATTTTTAAGGGCGAAATGTTCGGCGTGCCCGCCGCTCTCATCATCCTCGTGCTTGTGTTCGGCGCCCTGGTGGCGGCCCTGATTCCCATCGTTCTGGCCTTCACGTCTATCTTCGTCGCTCTGGGGGTTGCCTCCGTGGTCGGACAGGCCTTCGGCCTCTCGTTTTTCGTGACCAACATCATATTCATGATCGGCCTGGCCGTCGGCATCGACTACTCCCTCTTCATAGTTGCACGGTACCGGGAGGAGCGGACCCGGGGCCTAGAGAAGATCGATGCTATTACCAAGGCTGGCGCTACTGCTGGCCGGACCGTCCTTTTCAGCGGCATTGCCTGTACGTCGTCAAAACAAGTGGGACAAAAGGGGAGCCTTTAAAGCGTGCAACTTGGACGCTAACCGGCTCAGGCAGTTCTCAGATTTGCCAACCTCCGTTCGGCTAGACTCTTTTGCTTCACCTCCTGTCTCGTCGCCAGTATGGCGTCTTGGCGTCCGTGGTACATATCCGCCGGCGTGATGTTCCCCAAAGCCTCGTGATAGCGCTCGTAGTTGTAGTACCTTACGAAGCCCTCCATAGCCGCTACAAGCTCTTCCAGGCTGTGGTGGACAAAGACGTTGACCTTAGCCTTGGCTGTGCGATGGTACCGCTCCAACTTGCCGTTGGTCTGGGGATGGAAAGGTGAGGCGAAGATGTGTTTCATGAACCTGGCCCTTAGGAACTCGTCCAACGCCCTAGACAGAAAGCCTGGACCGTTGTCGCTCAGAAGGGCTGGACCTGGCTCTACAGGCGCCGTCGGTTGACCGGTGAACTCCACCGCATCCTGGACCACGTCGATGATGTCGGCACTGCTCATGCTGGTCTGCACCCTCCAGCCCACGATCATCCTGGAATAGTCATCCAGCACGCTGATCAGGTAGTAGTAGCCCCAACCCACCACGAAGAAGTAGCTGGCATCGGTCTGCCATAGCTCATTGGGCCTGGCAGTCTTGGTGTGAAACTCCTTTCCTGCTGGGAAGCCCTTGGTCTCGGGCGGCTTGATGAGCCCCGCTTCCTTCAGTATCCGGTATACGGTGGACTCGGAGACGTACATGACCTGTTCGTCCACCAGGGTGGTCGCCACCTCTCTCGGGCTCAACGATGGGTGCTCCAACGCATACCTGACCACGTACCGTCTTTGCTTTGTAGCCAACCGGTTCCACACTCGCCTGGGCTCTGGTGGCCGGTCTACCAGACCGTTAAACCCCTTGTCTCGATACCTGCTCTTCCAGCGGTAGTAGGTCGAGGGTGCTATCTGCAACTCTTGGAGGGTCTGCCTGACCGGCAGAGGAGACCTCTCGACGATCTGAAGGACCTCCGCCTTGAGCTGGGCCTCCCTTCTCACATAGGGCTTGCCCATGGGCTCTAACCGAGGCTTTTTTTCAGGACCAGGTTCTCCACCGACAGCTGAGCAACAAGTTCCTTGAGCCGCTCGTTCTCGCGCTTCAAGGCATCGACCTCCGCCTTGTTCGCCTCCCGTAGCGTGTCACCCTTCAGCCTCGACTTGCCCGCCTCCATGTAGTCCTTGAGCCACTTGTAATAGACCCCGGGGTTGATTCCCTCTCGCCTGCACAAGGCGCTGACTGATATCTCCCCGCGGATCCCCTCTATGACGATCCGTACCTTCTCCTCAGGTGTGTACTTGCGACGTGTAACGTTTCTGGTCCGTCGGACCACCTGCCTCGCGTTCTCGTCGGCTTGATCGTAGCTTCGACTGACTTCCTGCATCCTGGCTCCTTTCACTTCCGTGAATCTACTCTCCTACCTGAGCCAGGACAATCGCCTTAATTGTCGCTTCTCAATTCCCCATCAGCTGTCCCAAATGTGCTGACGATACACAGCATTGCCGTGGTGCTGGCCCTTATCGGTATGCTGCTGGTCCCCTTCAACGTCTTCATCGGTCTCGCCATCGGCGCCATTTTGGTGGTCATCGCCTCAGTCTTGGCCGCCATGACCCTTCTGCCCGCGATTCTAAGTCTATTGGGCGATCGGATCAATAAGTTGTCGATCCCATGGTTCGGCAGGGACCGAGCCGCGTTAGGGGAGGAGCGGGCCGGCGGCTTCTGGGACTGGATTTCTCATGCGGTCATGCGGCAGCCAGTGCTCAGCCTACTTTTGGCCGGAGGGCTCCTCGTGGCCGCCGCCGTTCCCGTATTCAACCTCCATACCGGGTTCGCCGGTGTCAGCACCATGCCCGACGACGCTCAGTCCAAGCGAGGGTTCGATGTTCTCGACGAAAATTTCTCGGCTGGAGACGTCACGCCGGCGCAGATAGTCATCGAGGGCGACATCCGCTCCGAGCCAGTCCAGGACGGGATCGATAATTTGAAGGTGGCTATGGCTACGGACCAAGATGGTGCCTTCGGCTTCTCACAACCTCTGGAGGTGAACCAGGCAGGAACTCTGGCGCTGCTTACGGTGCCGGTAGCTGGTGATGCCGCCGAAAATGTGGCCGAGGACGCCATCAGGCGGCTCCGACGTCAGTATGTCCCCGAGGCTTTTGCGGGAGTTCCGGGGGCAAAGATACACGTGACGGGTGAGACCGCATATAACCTGGACTTCTATGACACGTCTAACGAGGCCACGCGCTTCGTATTCCCCTTCGTCCTCGGCATGAGCTTCCTTCTGCTGATGCTCGTCTTCCACTCCATCATCGTGCCGCTTAAGGCCATCCTCCTGAACCTGCTATCCGTTGGAGCTACCTATGGAATCCTGGTGCTGGCCTTCCAGAATGGATGGGGGGAAAATCTGGGTATTTTGACGCAGTATGACATCATCGAGGCATGGATCCCCCTTTTCCTCTTCTCCATCCTGTTCGGCCTGTCCATGGACTATCACGTCTTCCTCCTGAGCCGTATCAGGGAGCGTTTCGACCAAACACAGGACAACGCCGGCTCAGTGGCCTTCGGCATTCGTACCACGGGACGCCTCATCACCGGTGCGGCCCTGACCATGGTGGCCGTGTTCTGGTCATTTGCGGCCGGTGACATAATCGGCTTGCAGCAGATGGGCTTCGGCCTGGGGACCGCCATACTGCTGGACGCCACCATCGTTCGCATGATCCTGGTGCCGGCGAGCATGAAACTCCTCGGCGAGTGGAACTGGTATCTGCCTTCGGTGCTGAATTGGCTGCCCGATTTCCGCGTGGAGACGGCTCGGGAGGAAGATGTAGTACCCGCCTCTCTGGACTAATTGGGATAACCGGACTCACCTTGGCCGCCGTCGCGACGCACGTGACCGTGCTGTCACGCGCCGCTTTCGACCGCCCACCGCTTTTCGGTTACGTCATACGCTCACAGTCGTCGTCGGTAGCTGTTTTCGCATGAGCGATCGATGATTCAGGGGGCGCCATGCGTGTGGTGGAGCGGTAGCCCCTTTACGGTTTTGTCCCGGAGATGGCGGCACTGAACCAGAACTGTTCCTGGCCGGGAGGGCTCTTCATCTCCAGCTGGACGTCCTCGAAACCCGCCTCGCGGACCTTGGAGGCATACTCCTCCGCCGGTAGAGAACCGGAGATACAGCCTGTCAAGAGAGCCATGTCTTCCGTCTCCTCCCTCGTAGCGGTACGCGTCAGGACGATGTCCGACACCATGAGACGGCCCCCGCTGCGCAGCACTCGGAAGGCTTCTTTGAAGACGGCATCCTTGTTTGGGGCCAGGTTGATAACACAGTTTGAGATGACCACATCGACACTGGCATCCTCAATCGGTATTGCTTCAATGTCGCCCTGACGGAACGAGACGTTGCTGAGTCCGAGCTTGCTCGCGTTCTCCCTGGCCTTTTCGATCATAGCCGGGGTGAAATCCACACCGGTAACCAAGCCTTGAGGCCCTACTTCCCGTGCGGCCAGAAAGCAGTCCAGTCCCGCTCCGCTGCCCAGATCAAGGACCCGCTCGCCCGGGCGAAGGCTGGCCAGGGCGACGGGGTTGCCACACCCAAAGCTGACCACGCCATCCGGTATGGCTTCCAGGACTTCTGTCGGATATGTAACACCGCATCCATCCTCACCCTCGCAACAGGATGAGGGCGTTTTGAGTTTCTCCGTGTAGACTAGGGAGATATGAGTCTTAGCCTCTTTTGGTGTCGTTATGGGTCTCCTCCAAACTCTTCAATGTTCGTGAACGGTTATAGCCAGTCCCTTCGCCGACATCCGTAGAGAGCTTCGCAACGGCCTCATGCAATGCGGCCAAGGCACCAGGTGCCAGGCAGTAGCAGACCGCTGGGCCCTCCACCTCTCCGACGATGAGGCCTGCATCCTTCAAGACTTTGAGGTGCTGAGACACCGTGGACTGAGAAAGGGGCAGCTCATCTACCACCTCTCCGCAGATACACCTCTGGCGCTGTCCCAGAATGCGGAGGATACGAATTCGAGCCGGGTGGGCCAACGCATGGAAAATCTTCACCAGCCTCTGATCCGTGTCCAGTAGTGGAATGGCCTTCATAGCCCGAGCCTCATGCAGCGATCATACTTCTCTTTATCGTAATTTTACGATAAAGTATCCGCATCCGTCAATCACACGGATTCGCAAGACCGCAGGGCCTCTGTGATCGCTACCCGGTCTTGCCAAATTGTTCGAGTCGTACACCCTCTGGACGTACACTGGTAGAATGTCAGCACCACTACGATACCCTAACGTTCGAAGTGCCCATTGGAGGGGTCTATGGTCGGAAAGATGCTTGCCGTCCGCAAAGTGAGGAAAGAGAAGGGACTGGTGGTGGAAGAGGTCCCCATCCCCGACGTCGGACCCGATGAGGTGCTTATTGCCGTCGAGGCCGCCAGCATCTGCGGCACCGATCTGCATATCTGGAAGTGGGACCAGTGGAGCTCACAGCGCATCAAACCGCCTCTGACCCTGGGCCACGAGTTCGCCGGCACCGTGGTAGAGGTGGGGCAAGCCGTGGAGCGCGCCAAGGTGGGGGACTACGTCTCGGCAGAGAGCCATGTCACCTGCGGGGCGTGCTTCCAGTGTCGCACCGGGCAGGCCCAAATGTGTCCTCAAACCCGGGTGCTGGGCGTGGACCGCGATGGCGCCTTCGCCGATTACGTAGCGCTTCCCGAGAAGGTTATCTGGCAGAATGACCGCAGCAAGTTGCCTCCGGAGATCGCCACCTTACAGGAACCCTTTGGCAACGCGGTGATCGCTACGCTGGCGCACGACCTCGCCGGCCATAGTGTGGGGGTCCTCGGCTGCGGCCCCATTGGGCTGTTCTCTATCGGGATAGCCCGGGCGTCGGGCGCGACCCGTGTGCTTGCCGTGGACCTGAACGATCACCGGCTGACGTTGGCCAAGACCATGGGCGCCCATGATGTTTTCAACCCTGCCCGCGACGGCGCACGTGGCGACATCGCGCGGTGGCTGGTGGATACGAACGGGGGGTTAGGCGTCGACATCGTGCTGGAGATGAGCGGTGCTGAGTCCGCTATCGAGGCCGCCTTGCAAGGCGTACGCAACGGCGGACGCGTCACCCTTCTCGGAATCCCGTCCAGCCCGGTTCGTATAGATGTTGCCGAAGATATGATTTTCAAGAATCTGACGGTCCTCGCGGTGCATGGGCGGCGCATCTTCGAGACGTGGTACAGGACCCGCTGGCTGCTGGAGAGCGAGGTTGTCGACATTAGGCCTCTCATCACCCAAGAGATGGCCCTCGAGAATATCGATGAAGCCATGGCTTTGCTGGCCACTGGGGATGCCTGCAAGATCATCCTGTGCCCCAAGTCGGCGGCGGAACTGACTAAAGGCCGCGCCGAAGAGCGGGAAGAGCCGGATGCCAGCGCGCGTCAGCTCACCGTGCATCCATAGGCCGGGCCGACAGCTGCTCCGGTCAGGCGCGGGCGAACTCGTGGAAGGTGGAGTCGACGACGTCCAGGGCGTAGTCGATGTCGTCGGCAGTGATGCCGTAATGGGTGGCGAACCGCCACCTGCGCTCGGCCTTGCCCCCCTTGATTCCCCTCTCCTCCAGCCGCTGGGACACCTCCGCAGGCGAGTCCACCGTGACGTGGAAGTACACCAGGTTGGTCTGGGGGTCGTCGGGGCCGATTGAGACGCCAGGGGTCTGGCTCAACCCCTTGGCCAGCAGGCGCGCGTTGGCGTGGTCGTCGGCCAGCCTGTCCACCATGGTCTCCAGGGCCACTATCCCGGCCGCCGCGATGATGCCCACCTGACGCATGGAACCTCCTAGTCTCGTGCGCCAGTAGCGGACCTTTTCGACCAGCTCATGGCTGCCGCACACCAGTGAGCCGATGGGGCCGCTCAGCCCCTTGGAGAGACAGAAGCCGACGGTATCGGCGTCCCTGGCCAGCTCGGCGACAGGGGTCTCCAGATAGACGGAGGCGTTGAATATGCGGGAGCCATCGATGTGCAGTGGGATGTCGTGCTCTCTGGCCACCTGGGCGATGGCCGCAGTGTCATCCGGCGTCAGCACGCCACCGCCGCAGTGGTTGTGGGTGTTCTCCAACGCGATGAGCCTGGTGGGAGGGAAGTAGATGTGGTCTGGTCGTATAGCCGCCCTGACCTCGTCGGGGTCCAGCATGCCTCGGTCGTCGTTATGAACGGTGCGTGGGTGGACCCCGCCCAGTATGGATGCGTTGCCCTGCTCGTAGAGGTAGATGTGGGCCTTGTCGCCCAGGATCATCTCGTCGCCCCGCTGGCAGTGGGCGAGAATCGCCGTCAGGTTGGCCATCGTCCCGCTGGGGACGAGTATGGCGGCCTCTTTGCCAAGCATCTCGGCGGCCATGGCCTCCAGACGGTTGAGAGTCGGGTCGTCTCTGTATTCGTCGTCCCCGACCTCGGCCTCGGCCATGGCCCTGCGCATCTCAGGCGTGGGATGCGTCACGGTGTCGCTTCGGAAATCGATGACTCGCATGAGGTCTCCCGGGTGACGGATTACGTGGCGAGCATCAATTCTAGCAACACCGCTTGTCAAACGCCATAGCGTCGTCCGACATTGGCAGGGTTGTGGGGCGATTAGATTCTTCGTCCGCCCGAGGCGAACTCAGAATCTACATGGGCCGTGGCATAGTTTCGTGGACCTCGATTTCGCAACCGCCTGCCCACTCGAGGTGCGGATGCCCTTCGAGCAGTGCTTTGGCTCCCTCCATATTCTCCGCCTGCAAGATCGAGTAGCCGACAACACTCTTGTCGCTTGTAGAGCTTCCCGACTTGCTAAGCTTTTGTCCGCCGGTGAGCGGAGCGCCGAGGTCAACTAGACCCTCGCCACATCTCGCTACCCACTCCATCCAAGGCTTCATGCCCTCCTGCATCTGTTCTGGGGTAGCATTCGCCATCTGTTCGATTACTGATGTTGGAGCGTGATAGATTACGATAAACTTCTTCATGGTCCCTACCTCTCTTTTCGATCATTATGGCGGACTTTGTCACTCTGAGTGGAGCAAAGGCCCCGCGCCTCATCTGTGGCTCAGGTGTGATTTCCCCGGTCCACCAGGTTACCGGCCTGGAACACGTCCACAACGTTGTGCAGCGCCCCGATGTCCTTTGATGGATTGCCGTCCACCACCAGGACGTCCGCCTGCTTGCCCTCTTCGAGGGTGCCCGCCTGGTCGTCGATCCAGCATGACCTAGCCGAGTCGGCCGTGGCGGCGACGATGGCCTCCATGGGAGACATGCCGGCCATGACGTGTTCGCCGACCTCATGCTGGAAGCCACCCATCTGGTAGATGTCCCAGGCTGAATCGGAGCCGCACACCTGGGTGATTCCCGCCTCTCTGTTTTTGGGGAAGCATTCGACGATGTAATCGAAGAGCTTGCGGATGTCCTCTAGCTCGGCCTGCTCGTGTTCCACAAGCGTTCCGGCGTCCCTCTTGCCCTCCAGGTTCGATACGATGCCGGCGACGATATGGAGGGTCGGGTTGAGGAAGACGCCCTGCTCGGCCATGCGCTCGGCTATGCGCGGCTGATAGCGCGGGGTGCCGTCCGGGTCTCTGTGGAATCCGTGGACAATGGTGTCGACTCCGGCGTCCAGACCGTTGATCATGCCCTGAGATGAAAGGCAGTGGGCCACGGTGTGCTTGCCAAACTTGTGCGCCTCCTCAACGATGGCTCTGAGCTCGTCTACATTGAAAGACGGCAGCAGATCGAAGGATGTGCGGGTGGAGCCGCCGGTGGCGGTGATCTTGATGAAGTCGGCGCCCTCCTTAATGAGCTGGCGTACTGCGGCCCGGCACTCGTCGGGCCCGGTGGCCTGGATGCCGAAGTAGCTCAGGTGTCCGCCGACGATGGCGAGGGGCCTTCCTGAGAGTATCAGCCTGGGCGCGGGGGTGATGCCCATCTTCGCCGCCTCGCGCAGCATGAGAGTGGTCTGGTGCTTGGCGCCGCAGTCGCGCACGGTGGTGACGCCCGAGAAGAGGTGCTTCCTGGCGTTGTGCGCCGCCTGCAGTGTGAGTACCTCGTCGGGCAGAGTGGCGAGGTCGTCGCCCCTGCGGCCGTCGCCGAAGCCGTTGAGGTGGACGTGGCAGTCGATGAGGCCAGGGAGGACGGTCTTGTCCTCGTAGTTGAGCACCTGGACGTCTGCGCCTTCGGGGGGCACGACGCTCTCCTCGGTGCCCACGGCCCTGACGATGTCGCCTTCGATGAGAAGGGCGCCCCTCTCCAGGGGAGGGCCTCCCTTGCCGTCGATGAGGCGGGCCGCCGTGATGAGCTTGAGCTTTGCGTTATCCTGGGCCATACGCGTCTCCACCGAACAGATATAAGCCCTGAGCCTGAGGTGTGTCAAGAGAGCCTGAGAGGCCTAACCGCGTGGCTCACAGTGGAATCAAGCGGTTTGACGCGCCCAACGCGTAGAGGCGACTAGCCGCCTCCCACGGCCCGCACTATCTCTACCTCGTCGCCGTCCGACAGCGTCACGCCGGCCAGCTCGTCTTTGCGCAGCACCGTGCCGTTGTGCGCGACCGCGATGTGCCGTAGGTCGACGCCGAGGGACCCCACGTATTCCATGAGGTCGATGGGGGCGTCGACCTCGCGCTTCTTACCATTGATCGAGAGGACGATCATACCGTTCGTGTAGCCCGTTCACCGGGGATGGCGGCCTGGGCTCCTTTCATCGTCTCCATCAGCTCCCGGGCCGACTCGCGGGGATCGGCACTGAGGGAGATGGCGGTGATCAGGGCCGCGCCGGTCGCTCCGTTTTCGATGGCGGAGGCGGTATTGGTCGGGTTCAGACCTCCGATGGCAAGAAACGGGATAGTTACCGCATCGCGGACCTGACGAAGCAGGCCGAGTCCGCCTGTGGGTCCGCCGGTGTGCGACTTCGATGGGAATATCGCTCCCACCAGCAGCAGGTCTGCACCATCCCTTTCCGCAGTAATAGCTCCCTGGGTGCTGTGTACGGACCTTCCCAGCAGCAGGCGCTCTCCGGCCAACCCGCGTGCCGCCGTCACCGGGAGCCCCTCCTCTCCAAGCTGGACGCCGTCCGCGCCGCACGCCAGGGCGACGTCAACCCTGTCGTTGACGAACAGCAACGCCCTCCCGGCTGTAATCTCACGCAGGCTGTTAGCGAGGTGGAGCAGGCGTGACGACGATAGGTCCTTTTCCCGTAGCTGGACCATGTTGGCGCCGCCGGCGACCGCCTCGGCCACCACGTCTTCAAGCGCTCTGCCGGCGGAGTTGCGCCTGTCCGTTACCAGACAGAGACAAGGGGCCGGGATAGCCTGCGACAAACCGTTAGCTCCGGGAAGCTGCCGTGGTGGGCACACCTTCAGTAGGACTGCTCGGGACGCCAACCTCCTTGCGGTCTATGCGGCCTGCCAGGAACGCTTTTCGCCCCGCCTCTACACCCAGCTTGAACGCCTCGCCCATCGCGACCGGGTCCTCCGCCTGCGCGATAGCCGAGTTTACGAGCACGGCGTCTGCTCCCTCCTCCAGCGAGGCGGCGGCCTCCGACGGCACGCCCAGTCCGGCGTCCACAACCACGGGCACCTGGGACTGTTCTATGATGAGCCTGATCTCGTCGATGGTGAGGATTCCCTGGCCCGAGCCGATGGCCGAACCCAGCGGCATGACCGTGGCGCAGCCGATCTCTTCGAGCTTCATGGCTAACACCGGGTCGGCGTGGATGTATGGCAGAACCACAAACCCTTCATCGATCAGTGTTTGCGCCGCCTCGAACGTGCCCACCGGGTCGGGAAGCAGATTCTGCGGGTAGGGTATGACCTCGAGCTTCAGCCAGTCGGACCCTGTCACCTCCCTGGCCAGATGCGCCGTAAAGATAGCCTCCTCCGCCGTCTTGCACCCGGCCGTGTTCGGCAAGATGGTGTACCGTCCCCAGTCGAAGTAGTCCAGGATGTTCTTTTCCTCGGGGTTGTCCAGGTCGAGCCGGCGTATCGCCACGGTGATTATCTCCGCCCCCGATGCCTCGATGGAATCGGCCATCTCCCGCATGTTGCGGTGCCTGCCGGTGCCTACCATGAGCCTGGAACCGAACTCTTTGCCCGCTATGACAAGAGGGTCACTCATTCAGCTTTCTCCTCTGGATCGTCTTCATCAGTATCCCCTAAATGACAAGGCCGCTGGCATTAATCCAGCGGCCTCGGATACGCAATTACTCTCGTGATTCCTGCGCTGGCATTATCCAGATCAGGTTTTGGCGGTCGGCGACGATATCCGTCGCCCTCTCAGCCGGGCTTCCCAAGCTCCCGCCCCGATTCTATTGGGGTTGTCGTTTTTAGCATAGCCAACCGGATGTCGAAAGTCAACAAAGTCCGTCGGCTGAAGCCGTCTCCCTCGGGCCTGCAACGAGTACAGCAACAGCGTTCGAGACCATTTGCGGAACGCGATTATTGAAGCCGGTAGACGGTTGTCGTCCGCCTGGTGCGTCTATACTATGGTCTGACCAGTGAGGTAACCTCCAGGTCGGGACCGCACCTTACACTGGCGCCCTGGGCGTGTGGCGCTCTAACGAGACCGTCGACCAGGGACCTGAGGGGCATCTGAATGCCGATTACGCGCCATTTCACCGCTACCGGGTTCGTGGTGCATGACAACCACGTGCTCCTGCACTGGCATCCCAAGGTGAAGGCGTGGCTGCCGCCCGGTGGCCACGTTGCCCAAAACGAGGACCCGGTGCAGGCCGTGCTGCGTGAGATCGAAGAGGAGGCCGGTGTCCGTGCCGAGGTGGTTCCCACCGGCACTCGGTTAGAGCTGGATTATCCAGACCAGGTACACTCTCCATTCACTATCATGGTAGAGGATATCCACGACCCCCTGGAAGGCTACCACCAGCACATAGACATGATCTACTTCTGTCGGCTGGTGGGCCTACCCGAACCCCTGAACGGCGGCTGGCTCTGGGTAGGCAAGTCCGACCTTGAGGAGACTAAGCCGGTCCACATGTCGGGCTCGCCATCGGTCCCGCCCCCGGAGGACGTGCGGTTGCTGGCCCATGAGTCGTTCAGGGTCGTGGACGCACTACCTTGACGGCCACCGGTCCCTATGCTAGCTTTTTGGTGAACCAGACGCTGGTTGCGTTGAGGGGGAGTAGTAGCGGGCCGCCAGCCATAGAGAGCCGGGAACGGTGGAAGCCCGGCGCGCGAGAGCCCGTGAACTCGCCCCTGAGCATCCGGCCTGAACGAGGGACATCGTACATGGGGCGATGCCCGCTTGAAGTAGGGCCGGACGGGTTGGCCCGTTATCGCATTTGAGAGGTCCGGCTTGTCGGACAATGAGGGTGGTACCGCGGGAAATTAAAAGTCCCGTCCCTTAGGGGGCGGGACTTTTTGCGGACGCGGGGTTGGAGAAACACGATGACTTCGGTACGGACGACCGCGCTACGCTACGGCCATAAGGAGATCGAGGCCAAGTGGCAGGAGCGATGGGCCAGGGACAAACTCTACCAGGCCCACGACGACGACCCGCGACCCAAGTGGTACGCGCTGACCATGTACCCTTACCCCTCGGGTGATCTCCACATAGGCCACTGGTACGCCATGGCTCCCTCCGATGCCCACGCACGGTTCCGAAGAATGCAGGGCTACAACGTGCTGCACCCCATGGGGTTCGACGCCTTCGGGCTCCCGGCCGAAAACGCCGCAATCCAGCGAGGTGTGCATCCTTACCAATGGACCATGAGCAATATCGATAACATGCGTAGCCAGCTCCGCTCCATGGGCTGCTGCTACGACTGGGATAGAGAGATAGTCACCTGCCTTCCCGAGTACTACAGGTGGAACCAGTGGATCTTCCTCCAATTTTGCAAGGCCGGCCTCGCGTACCGGGCTCATGCTCCCGCAAACTGGTGCCCGTCGTGCAACACGGTTCTCGCCAACGAGCAGGTGCTAGACGATGGCCGCTGCGAGCGTTGCGACACCTTAGTCACGCACCGCGAGCTGAACCAGTGGTTTCTCCGCATCACCCGGTACGCCGATGAGCTTCTGGACCACTCGAAGATCGACTGGCCCGAGAGGGTCAAGCTTATGCAGACCAACTGGATCGGGCGCAGCGAGGGCGTGAACATCGAGTTCGACATCTCCGAGTACGGACTCGAAGAAAAGACCATTAACACCTTCACCACCCGCATAGACACCATACACGGAGTGACCTTCGTGGTGATCGCTCCCGAGCACCCGCTGGTCGAGAAACTCACAGTCCCTGAGCGGAGGGCCGAGGTCGAGGCTTACGTAGAAGGAGCCCGAGGGCAGACCGAGATCGAACGCCTCTCGACGGAGAGAGAGAAGACCGGCGTGTTCACAGGCGCGTACTGCGTCAACCGGTTCGGCGGCGACCGTGTACCCATCTTCGTGGGGGACTACGTGCTGCACACCTACGGCACTGGAATAGTGATGGGCGTGCCCGCGCACGACCAGCGCGATTTCGAGTTCGCCAAGAAGTACGATCTGCCCATCGACGTGGTGGTCGCGCCCCCCGACTGGGATGGCGGTGAGCTCTCCGACGCGTGGCTGGAGGAGGGCACACAGGTCAACTCAGGCCAGTTCGATGGCTTCCCCAGCGCCGAGGGTGTGCGCCGGATTGCTCAACACGCTGAGGACAACGGATGGGGCGAACGGACAGTCCAGTATCGTATGAGAGACTGGCTTATTTCGCGCCAGCGCTACTGGGGAACGCCCATCCCCATCATTCACTGCGAGGCCTGTGGCGAGGTGCCGGTCCCCGATGAGGACCTTCCGGTGCTGCTTCCCGAAGACGCCGAGTTTCGGCCCACGGGCGAGTCCCCGCTGGCGCTCCACGAGGGGTTCGTGAATGTGGACTGCCCTCAGTGTGGAGGTTCCGCCAGGCGAGAGACCGATACGATGGACACGTTCGTGGACTCGTCGTGGTATTTTCTCCGATACACCAGCCCCCACTACCAAGACGGCCCATTTGATCCTACGGCTGCAAATCTGTGGACGCCGGTCCACCAGTATACCGGCGGCGCCGAGCATGCGGTGATGCACCTGCTGTACGCCCGCTTTTTCGCTAAGGCGCTGCGCGACATCGGCGTGGTGGACTTCGACGAGCCCTTTATCCGGCTCTTCAACCAGGGTCAGATTACCTCCAACAGTCAGCGCATGAGCAAGTCGCGTGGCAACGTCATCGCCCCGGACGAGTTCGTGGACGGGCTGGGCGCCGACGTAATGCGCTGCTATTTGATGTTCCTGGGCCCATGGGACCAGGGTGGCGAGTGGAGCGACTCGGGTATCAACGGCATGGCCCGCTGGCTGAACCGCGTGTGGGATCTGGCCCTCCGAGACGCCCGTCAGCTTGACGACTCCACCTCGGACGAATCGGCAGTTCGGGACTTGGACCGCAGGACCCACAAGGCTATCCGTAAGGTGACAGAGGACCTGGAGCGGTTCAAGTTCAACACCGTGCTGGCCGCGCTGATGGAGCTCAGCAACTCCCTCAACCAGGCGTGGGAGCGAAAGGGCATAGGCTCCGATGCCTGGAAACAGGCCATCGAGAAGCTGCTCATTTTGATGTGTCCCATGGCCCCGCATATCGCGGAGGAGCTCTGGGAACGCGCCGGCCATTCGTACAGCGTCCACAGCCAGCGCTGGCCCGAGTGGGACCCGGATCTGGCCGCCGACGAGGTCATCACTCTCGTGGTGCAGGTCAACGGACGCGTTCGTGACAAGATCCAGGTAGAGGCCTCCATCTCCGAGGCGGAGGCGAAGGAGACGGCCCTGGCGAGCGTTAGGGTGCAGGCCCACACCGAGGGCAAAGAGGTGGCCAAGGTCATCTATGTCCCAGGTCGCCTGGTCAACATCGTCGCGCAATAGGGCCGCGCGTTGCGGCGCTACTCACGGTGACTTAACACCATTGGGTGAGGCAGGGGCAGGAGAGAGAACCATGGCAGATGATGCGGTTCGGGTAGGAGCCGAGGGCCTGAGGCAGTTCACTCGGGAAGTTTTCACACGGGTGGGCCTGCCGCCCGAGGACGCGGACACGGAGGCCGAGGTGCTCGTCTGGGCGAACCTGCGCGGGGTGGACTCCCATGGAGTACTGCATATTCCCTCGTACATTGCCAGTGTAGAAGCGGGGTTTATAAATCTCAGGCCCGACATTCGAGTCGAGAAAGAGACGCCCGCCACCATCCTCATAGACGCGGACCGCGCCTTCGGCCCTGTCGTCACCACTATGGCCATGAATCAGGTGATAAAGAAGGCAAAGGACGTGGGCGTTGGTTGGGGACTCATCCGTAACACTACCCATCAAGGCGCTCTGGGCTACTATGCGCTCATGGCGGCCGACAAGAACATGGCTGGAATCGCCTCAGTAGATGGACCGCCCATCATGGCGCCCCACGGCGCGCGGGCCGCGGGGTTGCACAATAGCCCGATAGCGATCGCCGTACCGGGAAAGCGCCACAGGCCGCTGATTCTTGATATGGCGACCAGCGTCGCGGCTGGAGGGAAGGTTCTACTGGCGATCGACAAGGGCATTCCCATTCCTGAGGGCTGGTCTCTGGACGATGACGGTAGTCCGACCACGGACCCTCGGCGGGCCACAGTACTTTTGCCGTTCGGCGGTCCGAAAGGCTCAGGGCTGTCGGTCATGTTCGCGTGCCTGTCGAGCCTGATGGTAGGCAACATGCCTCCTCAACATGACATGCTGGACGACCAGGAGTCTGGGCACGCCGCCCAGAATTGCTTCTTAGCCGCCATCGACATCGGCACGTTCACCGATGTGGAGGGCTACAAAAGGCATGTCGACGACCTGATCGACGGACTAAAGTCCCTCCCCAAGGCCGAGGGCGCCGATGAGATATTCATGCCCGGCGAGCCCGAGGCCATCGTCTACGAGGACCGGATGCGGCACGGCATTCCGCTCCCTAGAGGGACCGTTCGCAATCTTCAGGCCGTCGCGGACCGGTTTGAGATCGAGCTGGCCCTCTCGCCGTAAGCCTCCAGAAAGCCAGCAGGTGAATCGAAAAGTTTGCTATCTGCTACTGTAAGCTCTGCCAAAAGTCATTGCCGTCGGGTGGGAAGAACTATCCTTCTTTGGCTTCAACTCGGCCGACCCCGTCGAGTCGGTTCCTATGGAGAATTTGTAGAGTACTGACTCAACGGATCTCTTGAGCGACCTTCAGTGTCAATCCTCCCTTGATGGCGCCGCTTATTTGAGGCGATGATAGGAGAACACCCGTGCTATAATATTCCTTCACGGAGTATCAGCACAGCCTTAGATTGGGAGGGATGGCCGTGAAAGATAGCGATCCACAGAAGTGGATATACAAGGAGCATACGAAGGTCAAGCATGAATTGCTTGAGAAATACTTAGGCGTTTGGCTTTCAATACTTGGGAGCTGGCATCGCAAGCTCCTCATTTTCGATGGATTCGCAGGCCGAGGCGAGTATGTAGATGGCTCTGACGGCTCTCCGGTCATACTTCTTCGAAAGGCGCACCAGTTAATATCGGCGGGAAGGTGTACGTCGTCAAAACAAGTGGGACAAAAGGGGAGCCTTTAAAGCGTGCAACTTGGACGCTAACCGGCTCAGGCAGTTCTCAGATTTGCCAACCTCCGTTCGGCTAGACTCTTTTGCTTCACCTCCTGTCTCGTCGCCAGTATGGCGTCTTGGCGTCCGTGGTACATATCCGCCGGCGTGATGTTCCCCAAAGCCTCGTGATAGCGCTCGTAGTTGTAGTACCTTACGAAGCCCTCCATAGCCGCTACAAGCTCTTCCAGGCTGTGGTGGACAAAGACGTTGACCTTAGCCTTGGCTGTGCGATGGTACCGCTCCAACTTGCCGTTGGTCTGGGGATGGAAAGGTGAGGCGAAGATGTGTTTCATGAACCTGGCCCTTAGGAACTCGTCCAACGCCCTAGACAGAAAGCCTGGACCGTTGTCGCTCAGAAGGGCTGGACCTGGCTCTACAGGCGCCGTCGGTTGACCGGTGAACTCCACCGCATCCTGGACCACGTCGATGATGTCGGCACTGCTCATGCTGGTCTGCACCCTCCAGCCCACGATCATCCTGGAATAGTCATCCAGCACGCTGATCAGGTAGTAGTAGCCCCAACCCACCACGAAGAAGTAGCTGGCATCGGTCTGCCATAGCTCATTGGGCCTGGCAGTCTTGGTGTGAAACTCCTTTCCTGCTGGGAAGCCCTTGGTCTCGGGCGGCTTGATGAGCCCCGCTTCCTTCAGTATCCGGTATACGGTGGACTCGGAGACGTACATGACCTGTTCGTCCACCAGGGTGGTCGCCACCTCTCTCGGGCTCAACGATGGGTGCTCCAACGCATACCTGACCACGTACCGTCTTTGCTTTGTAGCCAACCGGTTCCACACTCGCCTGGGCTCTGGTGGCCGGTCTACCAGACCGTTAAACCCCTTGTCTCGATACCTGCTCTTCCAGCGGTAGTAGGTCGAGGGTGCTATCTGCAACTCTTGGAGGGTCTGCCTGACCGGCAGAGGAGACCTCTCGACGATCTGAAGGACCTCCGCCTTGAGCTGGGCCTCCCTTCTCACATAGGGCTTGCCCATGGGCTCTAACCGAGGCTTTTTTTCAGGACCAGGTTCTCCACCGACAGCTGAGCAACAAGTTCCTTGAGCCGCTCGTTCTCGCGCTTCAAGGCATCGACCTCCGCCTTGTTCGCCTCCCGTAGCGTGTCACCCTTCAGCCTCGACTTGCCCGCCTCCATGTAGTCCTTGAGCCACTTGTAATAGACCCCGGGGTTGATTCCCTCTCGCCTGCACAAGGCGCTGACTGATATCTCCCCGCGGATCCCCTCTATGACGATCCGTACCTTCTCCTCAGGTGTGTACTTGCGACGTGTAACGTTTCTGGTCCGTCGGACCACCTGCCTCGCGTTCTCGTCGGCTTGATCGTAGCTTCGACTGACTTCCTGCATCCTGGCTCCTTTCACTTCCGTGAATCTACTCTCCTACCTGAGCCAGGATAATCGCCTTAATTGTCGCTTCTCAATTCCCCATCAGCTGTCCCATATGTGCTGACGATACACAGTCCGTCGGACCACCTGCCTCGCGTTCTCGTCGGCTTGATCGTAGCTTCGACTGACTTCCTGCATCCTGGCTCCTTTCACTTCCGTGAATCTACTCTCCTACCTGAGCCAGGACAATCGCCTTAATTGTCGCTTCTCAATTCCCCATCAGCTGTCCCAAATGTGCTGACGATACACACTCGTCGACCCAGGCCTTTTCCATCTTTCTGGCTCTATGTCCGCTCTCGCCACCCACGATTACCCAATGAATACCACTCAGATCTAGGGATACTCTGAACAAGTCCGTGGATTATGGTGGCATAGTACCATGACAAGTGGAGACGAACTGACTAAGGACGGGAGCAAGAGTAGATGAACCAGCCGACATTTGCGGACCTGGAGTACGAGTGTAAGAAGCGCAAGACTCGGCGGGAGCTGTTTCTGGAGCGCATGGACGGTCTGATACCGTGGGGACAGTTGGAGAGTCGCATTCGACCATACTATCCCGAGGCTGGCCGAGGCCGGCATCCGTATGAGCTGTCGGCGATGCTTCGCATACACTGCGTGCAGCTGTTCTACAACCTGAGCGACCCTGGGATGGAAGACATGCTATACGAGGTCGAGTCGGTGAGGCGATTCGTGGGCCTGAGGCTGTCGGGCCCTCTGCCTGACGAGACGACGATCCTGAACTTCCGCCACTTGCTGGAGGAGCACGATCTTGGCGAAGGTCTGTTCAAGACCATCAACGTCCACCTGGAGACTCAGGGGCTTCGTCTTCGGGAGGGGACTATAGTGGACGCGAGCATCATCGAGGCGCCGTCGTCGACTAAGAACCGTGCCCGGGAGCGTGACCCAGAGATGCACCAGACCAAGAAGGGCAACAAGTGGAGCTTCGGTATGAAGGTGCACATCGGGGCGGACGAAGAGACAGGGGTGGTGCATAGTGTAGCTATGACATCAGCGAACGTGCATGACGTGACCGAAACTCACCGGTTACTACACGGTGGAGAGACGCGGGTGTGGGGCGATGCGGGGTATCAGGGAGTCGATAAGCGGGAGGAGAACCGAGAGTTGGATGTGGAGTGGCGCGTGGCGATGAAGCCCGGTCGGCGTCGGCAGCTAGCACCTGAAAGCGAGGAGGCGTTGGCGGAGAAGCGCAAGGCGTCGGTCAGGGCGAAGGTGGAGCATCCGTTCCTGTATGTGAAGCGTCACTTTGGCTACGCCAAGGTGCGGTATCGTGGACTGGCCAAGAACACGCAACGGCTGGCGTTGCTGCTGGGGTTTGCCAACTTGATGACAGCCGAGCGCCACTTGGCGGTGTGACGAGAGAGAAGTGCGCCCAAATCAGGTTGATAGCGGCGACACGCCCCCGGCAGAGCCCGCTTTCGAAGCCCAAACAGACCCGATTTAGGGCCGCAACAGCCTGATGGGCCATCGCAAAGAATTGAACATCTTCGAACTACCCCTGCAATCAATTCAATCCAGCATATGAAGGGTTATTCAGAGGTTCCCTAGGCTTAAGGGCTTTAGCAACGGCTCGCACGAGAGGAACCTGATGCGTGCGGGCACCTTTCGCAACAACGGAATTCGGCGGTCTGCCCAATATTGGTTCTCAACCGACACTCCTGCCCAAACGTTATCCGGCCACTGTGCACCGCCGGTCCAATCCACGTACTCAACCATTCTTTCGGGACGCTTAGTTAGGATTTGAAAGGTGTGTCTGGGATGAGCCTCCATGGTGACAAAGATTTTTTCTACAAAGTCGAATGGTACTTCGTCGTGGAAGAGGTCGCTCATGCTATTCACGAAGACCAACCGAGGAGCGCGCCATTTTGCTGGAGCGTCTAGCCTGTCGTAATGTAGTTGAATCGTAGTTTTCCCAGGTAGAAACGGACCTCCACGCCGAAATCTGAGGGTTATGGCCTCGGCGTAGCAATGGGCGCATCCCGGGCTGATTTTCGTGCAGCCCGTCACCGGATTCCAGGTCGCATCAGTCCATTCGATAGCGGATTTGTCTGGCATCGCCACAACTCCAACCAAGGAGACTCAGCATCTTAGGGGCAGTATATTAGAACAAACGTACTATAACTGTCAAGTCAATTATTGTCCTTGTATTAGAAATGTCCGGCGTACTTTATGTGCCGACAGTTATATGCACGTAGCTCAAGTGTTAATGATTGGTTCCGCATATAATACTGTGGGTCATGGGTGGTCTGCCACCCGACCTCTAAGAAGAGGACGCGTTTGAAATTCACGATTGCGGTGCTGCCCGGCGACGGCATCGGCCCCGAGGTCATCGACGGTGCGGTAAGAGTCCTGGAACGGGTAGGGCACAGGTTCGGGCACGCCTTCGACCTCAAGTATGGGTCGGTGGGCGGCGACGCCATCGACTGGCACGGCACGCCGCTGCCCCAGGAGACGCTCGACATCTGCCTGGGCGGCGACGCGATCCTGTTCGGCGCCGTGGGGGGACCGAAGTGGGACGACCCTCGGGCGCCTGCCAGGCCGGAGGACGGCCTTCTCGCCATCCGCAAGAAGCTGGGCCTGTTCGCCAACCTGAGGCCGGTAAAGATTTACCCGGCCATCATCAACTCCAGCCCCGTTAAGCCGCAGGTCCTACGAGGCGTGGACATCATGGCCGTGCGCGAGCTGACGGGCGGGCTGTACTTCGCGCGGCCCAAGAAGATGTGGCGCACCTCACAAGGCCGGATTGGCGTGGACACGCTTCGCTACACGGAGCGGGAGGTCAGGCGAATCCTCCGGCTGGCCTTCGAGCTGGCCAGAGGCCGCCGCCGGCATGTGACGTCCGTGGACAAGGCCAACGTGTTGGCGTCGTCGCGGCTGTGGCGGGAGGTCGCCGACGAGCTGGCCCGGGGTTACGCCGATGTCCAGCTAGAGCATATGTTGGTGGACAGCGCCGCGATGCAGCTTATCAGTAATCCCAGCCGCTTCGACGTCCTGGTTGCGGAGAACACGTTCGGCGATATCCTTACCGATGAGGCCTCGGTGCTGGCGGGCTCGATGGGCATGTTGCCCTCCGCCAGCCTGGCGGGGCTTCCCGGGCGTCCGCGCCGGCGGCGCGTGGTGAGCTTGTACGAGCCCATACACGGCAGCGCGCCCGACATCGCCGGCAAGGGGGTCGCCAATCCCATAGGGGCCATCGTGAGCATGGCCATGATGCTCCGCCTGTCGCTGGGGCTGGACGATGGGGCGGTCGCGGTCGAGCGGGCCGTGGAGAGGGCCTTGGAGGACGGCTATCGGACGCCGGATATCGCGGGAGACGGCGAAGAAACTGTCAAGACTTCCCAGATGGCCGAGGCTATCGCCGACCGGGTTTAGAAGTTACTTGGACCCCCTTTATGTGCTTGCGTGGGCACCCCACCCCAGGGTGAATGTTCCCACCCACCCGCCCCGGACGGGTGTCCGAGGACGCGCCCCTACCCCGGACACTTCGGTAACTACATTCTGGGCTTGTCTGCCGGGTCTCTAGTCGTCGGCGAGGTCCAGGGAGCCTGTGAGTGGCAGGAATGCCAAAATCGCGGCCGAGAGCGCGAAGATGCTGGCCACGAAGTAGAAGGTCGCTTCAATGCCGATGGTCTGGTACAGCGCCCCGGCGATGAGGGGCGCCGCCGCACTGGGCCCCACCCTGGCGAACGATAGAATACCGAGTGTCGTGGTTACCACCCTCTGACCCACGATGTCCAGGGCCGCCGCCGTCAGAATAGGCTGGTCGCCGTAGAGGAAGAAGCTCAGCAACGCGATGATGATAATCAGGGGGATGCCCTCTCCAAATGGCACCAGGAGTAGCGTCAGAGCGCACAGCGCAATGAGGCCGGGGACCAGGACCACCTTCCTCCCGAACCGGTCTGACAGATAGCCCAGAGCAGGTGTGGAAAGCATTCCCACCACCATGAGAAGGGCTATATGGAGCCCCCTCGCCAGCGCGCTCATGCCCAGGTCCTCGTCGAAATATATTGGCAAGAAAGTGATCAGCGAGATGAACGTCATGTCGCGGAGGGCGCTCACCAGGTTGATGCCCCACAGCACCCTGCTTTTGAGAAGGCGTCGGGTCAGCTTCAGCTGGCCCTGCAGCGTCGGCGCTTCGCGTTGTGGGCCGGGACCTCTTCCGATGTTCCGAAACGCCCATAAAACCACCACGACCATTAAGAGCGGTATCGCGGCATAGGTGCTGATGATACCGCGCCAGCTCAGGAACCCCAGCAGGACGCCGGCTGTGATGAGCGGCCCGACCACGTCTCCGATGTTACCCCCGATCGCGTGAATCGAGAGGGCCGTTGCGCGCTTTTTCGGGAAATGCTGGGATAGAGAGGCTGCGGCGGGTAGGTGCCAGACCGAGGAGGCGAGGGACGCCAGGCCGACTCCTACGAGCAAGATGGGGAATACCGGCGCCGAGCCCACTATCAGCCATCCCAGGCCGAATATACCCATGCACACGGCCAACACCAGTCCCCAGCGGTGATGCATCATGTCCATGGCTATCCCTGCGGGGGCCGAGATCACGCCATGGGCCGCCTGTGATGTGGCGGCGATCGCCCCGACACCTATGTCGGATAGCAGGAAGGCGGCCTTGATCTCCGGCAGGAGGATGATCAGGCCCTGGTTTAAAGTATGGAATAGGCCGTGACCGGCGGAGAGGCCGCTGATGACAAAGCTGCCGCTATCCCGAATGTCGCGACGCTCTCCAGCTCGGACGCTGGCCTGTTCCAATATCTCCTCCCGTGGTCGGTTGCCTGTACGTTTTGGGCTGGCCGGCGAGTCCGTGCCTAGCCGGTCTTGTCGCGCGGGTCAGTCATCCACAGGTCCATAATAATGTCCCACTCGCGAGGGGTGACCGGCTGCACCGATAGCCTCGAATTCTTCACCAGTACCATGTTCTCAAGGCCCGGCGTCGACTTGATAGTGGTGAGAGTGACCGGTTGGGGTAAGGCCCTCTCACCCTTGATATCCACCATGAACCAGATGGGTTTTTCGGGCGTGCTCTTCGGGTCGGGATGCTCTGAGTTGGGGTCCCAGGCCGTGTAGTCGGGGTAGGCTTCCTCAACTACGACCGCTGTGCCGACCACCGCCGGGGGATCGGTCTGCGAGTGGTAGAAGAGGACGCCGTCACCTACTTTCATGTCGTCCCTCATGTGGTTGCGGGCCTGATAGTTACGCACGCCGTCCCACTCGGCCGTCTGTTCTTCTTCGCCCATCAGGTCGTCGAATGAATAGTTTGAAGGCTCGGATTTGACGAGCCAGTACCTGCGTTGAGCCATGTGCTTCTCCTCGCTACGAGGAATCAAGGATAGCTGCCGTGCTCAGTTGGTGCCCATCATATCGCATCGTTGCAGCATCATCCACGTGACGGACTGGCGAGAGAAGTGGAGATTCTGGTACCTTCAACCGTGCTGCGCGTATGAGAGAACGCTCGATCTTGTCCAACTCTTGAGTCATGTCAGCTTCCGAAAAGAAGTCAATAATCGCTCCCGGCGAGCTTCTGGGGTTCGAGGTCGGAGAAGACCGCAAGCTGGCTGATTGGCCGCAGATCGTCGAATACTTCAAGATGCTCGACGGCCTATCCGACCGGGTTGTCGCCTCGGAGGTCGGCAAGACGACCGAAGGCAACCCCTTTCTGGTCGTGACTATATCTTCGCCACGTAACCTGGCCCAGCTGGACCGGTATCGTGACATACAGGCCAGGCTGGCCGACCCTCGCACCGTCCACGATGAGGCTGAGGCGGGAGAGCTAATTGCGGCCGGCAAGGTGGTGGCGCTCATTACCTGCAGCATCCACGCCACGGAAGTGGGAGCCACCCAGATGTCCATGCTGCTGGGCCACCATCTGGCGACCAGTGAGCAGGAGACAGTCGAGCGTGTTCTTGACGATGTGATTCTCCTTCTGGTCCCCTGCCTGAACCCGGACGGACTTGTTCTGGTAAAGAAGTGGTATGACAGTACCCTTGGGACCGAGTTCGAAGGAGTGCATCCTCCGTTTCTCTATCACAAGTACGCGGGCCACGACAATAACCGCGACTGGTTCATGTTCACACAGGCCGAGACCAGGCTGGCGGTCGAGCACTGCCATAACGCCTGGCATCCCCAGATCGTCCTCGATATGCATCAGACCCGCACTGGTGGGATGCGCCTGATCCTGCCGCCGTTCGTCGATCCGACGGACCCCAATGTGGCTCCTATCCTGCAAAGCGGGACCGCCATGCTGGGCACGACCATAGCCGCGGCGCTGACCGGGCAGGGTAAGGAGGGTGTGGGGGTGAACGTGGTGTACGACGCCTACAGCCCCAGCCGCGTTTACGCACACTATCACGGCGGGGTCCGAATACTGTCGGAAGTCGCCAGCGCCCGGCTGGCAACCCCGATCGAGGTCCAAAGCGGCGAGATGGCCTCCGTCAGAGGCGCGGACCCAACCACGAGGTCGTGGAACCACCCTGCGCCCTGGAAGGGCGGGCGGTGGAGCCTCAAGGACATTGTCGAGTACAACCTCGAGGTGGTCATGGCCTGTCTGGACAACGCCGCTCGGTACCGGGACCTGTGGCTTCGCAACTTTTACGCGGTCGGCAAGGATGCCGTATCCGAGAAAGTGAACCCGTGCGCTTACCTGGTCCTCCTGGACCAGCGCGACCCCGCGACCGCGGTGGAGATGCTGCAGGTGTTGTGCACCGCCGCCGTTGAGGTTCACCAGGCAACTGAGAGCTTTGAGGCCGACGGGATAAAATATCCGGCCGGCACCGTGGTCGTGCCACTGGCCCAGCCTTATGGGGCCTTCGCCAAGACGATGATGGAGGTCCCGTCTTATCCGGAGGTCCTGCAATACGATGGTGGTCCTCTCAGGCCTCCCTATGACAACACGGCTCACAACCTTCCTATCCAGATGGGGGTGGAGACCGTGGAGGTGCAGGGGCCGTTCGAGGCGAAAACCAGGCTAATAGAGGACCCGCAGCCGCCCGAGGGCAAGGTTGTCAGGTGTGGTGCGGCCCAGGCCAGCGCCTACATTCTCCGACCCGATTCCAATGCCAGCGTACGCGCGGTCAACAGGCTGTTGGACTCTGGGGTCGCTGTTGGGCGCGCCAGGGAGTCCCTGGCGGTGGACGGCGCGAAGTACCCGCCCGGGACGTTCATTATAGAGGGCGGGGCTACGACTGACCGGCTGGTCACGTCAATTGTGCGAGAGGAGTCGCTGACGTTTGAGGCTTCATCTGCTGTGCCTTCAGTGGACCGGTTCGAACTCAGGACTCCGAGGGTTGGGGTGTACAGGAGCTACGTTCCTACGGCCGAGGAGGGGTGGACCCGCTTCATCTTTGAGGGCCACGGTCTTCCCTATACCACGCTGTTTGACCGCGACATCAAGCAGGGGGCGCTGGTGGATGGCTTCGATGCCATTCTGCTTCCTCACCAGCCCGTCTCTCAGATCCACGAGGGCCATAGCGCCGCGGGGTATCCTGCGGAGTACGCAGACGGCCTGGGCCACGCGGGCGCCCGCGGCCTCCACGACTTCGTGGAGCAGGGTGGGACGCTCATCGCGTGGGACGGTGGGGCCGAGTACGCCATCCGCTACCTGGACCTGCCCATCAACAACGTGCTGGCGGACGTGCCGGACTCGGATTTTTACGCCCCTGGGGGCCTTCTCAGGGTGCTCCTTGACACCACCCATCCCGTCGCCTATGGGATGCCGAGCCGTTGCGCGGCGATGTTCGTCCACGGGCCGGCCTTCGATATTCGCGAGGGCACAGTGGTAGGCAAGTACCCTCATCATGACCCCCTCCTCTGTGGTTGGGTCCTGGGAGCCGAGCGCCTTGCCGGCAAGGCGGCGGTCGCCACCGTGCCCCTGGGCAGGGGAGAGGTTGTGCTCATCGGATTTCGGGTGCACTTCCGGGCCCAGACCAGGGGGACCTACCGCATCCTGTTTAACTCAGTATTCCACAGCGTGACCGGCTAGAGAGCTCGACCTGGAGATGAAAGGACAAACGTCCGAGGGTGCTGGTATCGCCCTGGGTTTGGGTGCCAACCGGACGCAATTTGCCCTTCTGGTGGCCGTGAATGTCTTTGTTGGAGGCATGATCGGACTGGAGCGGGCCATTCTTCCGGCCCTTGCCGAGGAAGAGTTTGGGGTTACTTCAACGACGGCGGCCATATCGTTCATCGCCACTTTCGGCGTTGCGAAGGCCATCTCCAACCTGTTAGCTGGAGACCTCTCTCGTCGCTTTACCCGCCGTCAAGTTCTGATAGCTGGCTGGCTGTTCGGGGTCCCGGTGCCCTTCATCCTGATATGGGGGCCGAGCTGGGGCTATGTGATCGGCGCCAATCTCCTGCTGGGCGTCAATCAAGGCTTGGCGTGGTCCATGACCGTAAACATGAAGATGGACCTGGCGGGTCCACGACGCCGTGGTCTTGCACTTGGCATCAACGAGGCCGCCGGTTACCTGGCCCTTGCTGTCGCGGCGTTCATGACGGGCGTCATCGCGGAGAGCTACGGACTTCGGCCTGAGCCGTTCTACCTGGGCATGGTGTTCGCCGCCCTGGGGCTCGGCCTCAGCGTCCTTTTCGTCCGTGACACCACGCATTTCGTTGCCCTGGAGGCGGGCGGCCACCGGTCCGGTTCGACGGGGCCGGACTCGTTTATTCGGACCTTCGCCAACACAACGTGGAGGAACTCTCACCTTTTCGGCGTGACCCAGGCCGGCCTGGTCAAAAACCTTAACGACGCCCTCGCCTGGGGCATATTTCCACTGTACTTTGCCAGCAAGGGCCTCGAACTGGATCGCATCGCCACGCTTGCCGCCGTCTACCCGATGGTCTGGGGAGTGCTCCAACTAGCGACGGGCTGGGTCAGCGACATGACTGGCCGCAAGCCGCTCATCGTAATTGGAATGGTTCTTCAGGGCGTAGCTATTTCCATGGCGGGCGGCGTCGACTCCTTCGGTGGGTGGGTTGCAGCCGTGTCCCTCCTAGGAGTGGGGACCGCGTTGGTCTATCCCACCTTGCTGGCGGCGATAGGTGATGCGGTGCGCCCGGAGAGGCGTGCCTTATCACTTGGGGTCTACCGGTTCTGGCGAGACAGTGGGACCATCGTCGGCGCTCTGACCGCCGGCGCGTTGGCGGACATGTTCGGCTTCAACGTCGCGATCCAGGCGGTCGCGGCGCTGACCGTGGCATCGGGGTTACTGGCGGCGGCCACTGTGCGGGGAATGCGTTAGTTGTGCCTGACAAAGTCTTTCCGGTATACTTCCTGCGCGCTCGCGGTGGCGCTCCCCCACACATCCCGGTCTGGAGGGCGGTATGGAGCAACGAAGGGTCAGGTTTAAAGCAGGCGACATCGAGATCACTGCCGTGCTTAACGACAGCCCTACCGCCGATCTCGTGTGGGAGGCTCTGCCCATTGAGGGCGACGGAGGTAACCCGGGCTTCGAGCTTTACGTCCGCACCCCTATCAAGGCGGTGGAGGCGGAAGACGCGACAGATTTGTTGGAGATGGGCGCCTTCGCCTACTCGCCGCCGTGGCAGACGTTGTGCGTGTTCTACGCCCCTACGGCCGCCAGCCGGGGCGACGAGATCAGGACCGAGGAACCGGTGAACGTGGTCGGCCGCATGGAAGGGGACCCCGGCGTGCTAAAGAACGTCGAGTTCGACACCCGCGTGGTGGTAGAGAGAGCGTGACCGGCAGTACCGGTTCTGCGTATTCGACGCACGGATCTCCATCGGAGGAGGAGCATGGAGCAACGAAAGGTGAGAATAACGGCCGGTGAAGTCGAGGTCACGGCGGTCCTCAACGACAGCCATACCGCCGACCTCGTCTGGTCTGCCCTGCCGATTGACGCCGACGGCGGCACCTGGGGGAACGAGCTCTTCGTTCACACCTCGATCGTGGCGGAGCCTGAAGACCCAAGAGAGGTGCTCGACCTAGGCACCCTCGCATATTATCCACCCGCCAAGACCGTCTGCATGTTCTTCGGCCCGACGCCGGAGAGCCGGAGTGAGGACGAGATCAGACCTTCTGATGCGGTCAATGTGGTTGGCCGGATCGAAGGGGACCCGCTCGTCCTCAAGCAGGCTAGCACCGACCCCCGAGTGGTGATCGAAAGAGCCTGACGGGTCGGCTTTCTTGGGGTCCATCGGACGGGCAGTTGGGGTTACCCATGGGTGCCTGTCGGCTGCCCCGCGGTGGACGCCTTGTGATACGGTACGGAAGAGTTCCCGCCAGAGAACGATGCATTTTCAGAAGGAGGGCTATTTATGGAGCAGCGCAGGATCAAGATAACCGTCGGAGATGTAGCCGTTACGGCGGTCCTCAACAACAGCCATACAGCCGATATGATCTGGGACGTCCTGCCGATGGGGGGTGAAGGCTTTAACGAAGGCAACGAGGCCGCCTTTCAGTGCCCCGTAACAACGGTAGATGAGAACCCACTGGAGTTGGTCGACATGGGCGCCGTAGTCCTGTCACCGTCGGAGGGTTGGTTTTGTATGTTCTACGGCCCCACACCGAGCAGCCGCACGCCCGACGAAATCAAGCCTCAAGGCACGGTCAATGCCATCGGAAGTATAGAGGGAGACCCCACGGTAATCAGAGGAGCCTCTAACCCCGCGCAGATCCGGGTCGAACGCGCCTGACGGGAACCCACTTTCGGAGGGGCATTTGAGTTTTTCGACGGCTCTCAGGAAGAAGGGTGCCCCGATCTGGGACAGTGAGAAGGCGCACCCTTTCGTAATGGGCATGGGCGACGGCAGCCTCCCGGTGGAGAAGTTCCGTTTCTATATGCGGCAGGATTACGTGTACCTGATCGACTACTGCCGCGTCACTGCGCATGCCGTGGCCAAGGCGCAGACCTTGGAAGACATGGGATGGTTCGCGAGGCTGCTTCACGAGACCCTCAACACAGAGATGCGGTTGCACGTCAGCTTCTGCGAGGACTTTGAAATCACCGAGGAGGAGCTGACTTCGACGCGTCCGTGTCCGACGAATGCGGCTTACACAGGACACCTGCTGAGGACCGCATCCTCCGGCGGAGTAGGGGAGATAGCGGCGGCTATGCTCCCATGCCAGTGGGGGTACGCGGAGATCGGGCAGATGCTGTACGACAGGGGAACGCCTTCCAACCAGCCCCTCTACACACGCTGGATAGAGATGTACAACTCGCCCGAGTTTGCCGCCTTGAGCGATTGGCTTCGGTCATTCCTTGATCGGGTCGCGGAAGAGGCCGGCTCCTCTGAGCTCCGCGAGATGGAGGAGGCGTTCTTGCGCAGCAGTCGATACGAGTACATGCTGTGGGACGCCGTTTATCGGATGGAGGAGTGGCCGGTCTGAGTGGGTGATTATCGAGAGGTAGTCCCGCCGAGTACGAGCGCTTCGGCTGCCTGCGAGCCGATGTCAGCGGTGTACATACATCGCCCGTCGCCGTCGTGGATGCACTCCTGCCTGCTGATCTCCATGTCGAGTATGTTCGAGATCAGGTTCAGGTCGAAGGTGCAGACGGCCTTGTTTTGCATGGCCACCGAGCGGAACGGGCAGTTGAAGAGCCTTATCTGCAGGGTGCCGTCTACAACCTCGGCTTCGGGGAAGAAGTCATCCTGCTCCAGGTGGTGTATCAGGGTAGTCAGCCGATCGTCGAGTCCCTTCCCCTCAGTCTGGTCCTCGTACTGGCTCGACACCTTCCCTGAGATGCGGGTGAACACAAGTTTCAGGAGGTCGCTTCCGTCCCGCGCCTCGGTGTCGTCGGTGGAGAGGGCCGACATCTCTTCCATCATCATACCGAGGAGCCGGTCGTAGCCTTTGGGCAGGGCCTCCTGGCCCTCCTCGGTCAGATAGAAGGAGTACTCGGGCCGTCCCATCTTCTTCCTGACCTCTTCGTAGGCCACCATTCGGTCTCGCTGAAGGATGTCGAGGTGTCGGCGTATAGTGGCGGGAGCCAGGCCGATTGAGGTAGCTAGCCCGTCTACGGTATCAGTACCGTTTCTCTGTAATTGTTGCAGAATTCGTCGACGGGTGCCTTCCATAAGCGGAGTACGGCCTCTTTGGGGTTCCTGTGTCTTCAGTATAGATTTGCCTATTCGGGTTTGTCAACAAAATTGACGTTTGTAACCATGATTCGCCATGATACTTTAGAAAGGTTATTGGAGTGACGCTGGACCGTTGATTGTGCCTTTCTGAAGTCGATTGGAGGGCTGTGGAGGCCGCACATGGCTGGGGCGTGGGTCAAGGCTACTTACTTTGGCCGTTATCGGAAAAGGTCTTTCGACGGGTCACGGATTAGACCTCGAATCCCGTCTGGTGACGAAGGATATTCGTATCCTCTTACTAGAGCGACCGGAACGCCGGCGGCCTTTGCCGTAACCAGCTCGGCGGCGGCGGCCAGCTCATCCGCGACCGCCATCCTCGTAACTTTCAGGAGCTTTCCCGTCGCGTCGGCGCTGCCCACGTAGTCCTTGATGGGATTGATGCCTGCGGCCCCGATTGCGAAATTGACGTGCCCCTCCCTCCATGCCCTGCCAAAGGTGTCAGAGATTACCACGGCCACCGTCGTACCCGGCAGAGGGGCTTCGATCTGCTGGCGGATCACCCCGGCCGACCGGTCCGGGTCTTCGGGAAGCAGCGATACCATGTCGTCGCCTGGTACGTTGGACCCATCGATTCCCGCGTTGGCGCAGACGAAGCCGTGGAAGGTCTCTGTAATGAGGATTCCTCGGCCGGCATCCATCCTGACTATGCCTCGGCTCTCCCGCAGGATCAGCTCTACCAGCCTGGGATCGCGGTCGGCCTTCAGGGCGAACTGGCGGGCGAAGGGAGAGGGCTCCACCGTCGCCAGGTCAACCACCCTTCCCTCGGCCTTGGACACGATTTTTTGTGCGACCACGAGCACGTCGCCGGATTCGATGGCTGTGCCCTGTCGGCTTGCCGCGCCGAGAACGATTTCGCCGAGGTTGTTGCCGGGCTCGATTTCCGGGATGCCCATCAACCCTATGACTTCGATCCTCGCGACCATGGTTCTCACCGCCGTTGCCGATTCGCGTTCCGATGACGGAGGCGTTATAGCACGCCGGTTTTCCCGGTGTCAACGCGCGCAGCCATAATGGGCGTTCGCTCCATGATATACTTCTCGTGCTCTAGCGCATGACCGGTCCCAGGGGTATTTGATGAGGGTACTCAGGAGCCTACTGTTCGTCCCCGGCAACCAGCCCCGCATGTTGGAGAAGGCGCTGCAGCTGACACCTGACGCCTTTGTGCCCGACATGGAGGACTCGGTGCCTGCAGAAGAAAAGGCCAACGCCAGGACCGTCGTCGCGTCTTTTATTTCCAGGCTGTCGGAAACGGGGCGGCCAGTCGTTCCAAGGGTCAATTCTCTTGACACAGGTCTCATTGCCGACGACCTTGAGGTGGTGGTCGGACCAGATATCTTCGGGGTGTCGGTGGGCAAGGTCCGGTCCTCCGACGACATCGAGGAGGTATCTAGAATATTGGAAGCTCTGGAGGGGAAGGTCGGCTTGGAGGCTGGGCGCATCAAGCTGATACCGTGGGTCGAGACCGCGATGGCGGTGGTAAACGCCTACTCGATTTGCGCCGCCTCCAGGAGGGTCGTAGCCGTGGCCTTCGGCGCTGAAGACTTCACCAACGACATGGGTGTCGAGCATCAGGGCGACGACTCGGTCCTTGCGTACCCGCGCAGCGTCACTGGAGTGGCGGCCAGGGCCGCCGGCGTGCTGGCCCTGGACACCCCTTACATCGGTTACAAAGACCCGGAAGGTCTGCGCAGAGACGCTGGAACAGCCAGGAAGTTCGGTTTCCAGGGAAAGTTCGCCATACACCCTGCGCAGATAGGGGTAATTAACGAGGTCTTCTCCGCCTCGGCCGCCGAGATCGAGCACGCCCGAAGAGTGGTGGCGGCCGCGGAGGAGGCAGAGCGGGGCGGACGGGGCTCAACATCTCTGCACGGCCAGGCGATCGACGCCCCGGTGGTCGAGCGAGCCCGAAGTCTCCTTGAGATGGCCGAGGCCATCTCAGCGCTGGATGCCGAGGAGGGGTGACCCGTGGCCATGGACAGGATCCAGCTTGAAGGTATGGTCTTCTACGGGCACCACGGTGTCGGGAAGGCGGAGCGTGAGCTTGGCCAGCGTTTCGTTGTGGATTTGGAGATGGAGCGCGACCTTCGCGCCGCCGGCCTCTCCGACGATCCCATGGACACAGTGAACTACTCAGAAGTGTTCCGTCTCGTCAAAGGGATCGTGGAGGGGCCCGGCCACCGATTATTGGAGAGCCTTGCGGAGTCCATCGCTCAGAAAGTCTTACAAAACTTCGAAGTCGACACGGTCAGGGTCAGAGTAAAGAAGCCTGAGGTCCCAATGAAGGGGAGCATACTCTCGCACGCAAGCGTCGAGATCGTGAGGGCGAGAGCCGGCGATGCAGGATGACCGGGATGTCCTGGCTGATGGGGAGGAAGAGCCAAAACATGTCCGGTGATGCGAAGCCTGGAACGGTGGGAGAGTTGCGCTGCAGCGGATACGAGGTGGTGAGCGTACGGGATGAGCTGCGGAGGAACTTGATCAGGAAGATCGAGGAGGACGAGGAGCTGTTCCCAGGGATCATAGGCTTCGAGGAGTCGGTGGTCCCGCAGCTGGAGAACGTGGAGGAAGGGCGCGAGGCAAAAGTGGTGGAGGAGCTTCTCAGGAAGGCGGTCGCGAACGTCTTCGCCCGCTATTTCAAGGTGGAGGAGATGGACGAGGTGGTGTTGAGCTTCGAGGAGGGTTTGGCGGTCGAAGCCGGGAGCGACGTCCCTTCCTCCGCCTACGTTGAGGCCTTGTCGAAGCTGAACGGGCTGCCGGAGTTGATAAAGCGCATCCAGCCCTCGGGCGACCGCGGGGCCGTCGCCTCGGCCGTCGAGTTCATCCTGGATGGAATTCACCTGAACCGAAGGCTCAACAAAGCCCAAGTGTCGGGCGGATACCGCTACAGCGGTTAGAGGGCGGTTTCAAACGCGTCTGAGTCGAATAACAGCCGGCCGCCCGTCTCTCACGGCCTTCTCTTCGGGCGGGCCTGGTACACGCCCTCCACCGTCTCCAGATCGAATGCCTCGTCGATGGCCGTGTTCCAGAACGTGAAGAAAACGAGTGACTCATCGGCGTTGTGCTCCACGATACGGCTCATCGCCTCGTCTATATCGGGTGGGATCCCGGCCGGTATTCGGTCTGGGAATCGGCGCTGAAGGTCGTCGAGATACCAGTCGAACTGGAGCAGCGGCACGGCGATGGGAGCCACGTCCCTGTCCTTCCTCTCCACGTATCGGATGTACCACAGAGAAAACACGCTGGATTCCCGCTTGCTCATCAGCACCGATCCGTCCGGCACCGAGTCGAGGATTCCTTCCGCGAACGTTGCCGCCACACGGTCGCCTCTGAGGTTCTGCGAGCCGTAGTTGAGAATCACCGATATGGTTGGGAGCAGCACAAACGCCAGGACGATCAACACCAGCGCCGGCCGGTATCGTCCGATCCCTCCCCATTGGCCGACCCACACCTCAAGTATCCAGAAGAACCCGACTCCCACCCATGCCGAGAAGAGAACGAACGCCGGAATGGTAAAGACCTCGAAGTCCACCGTGTTGTATGAGATCGAGTAGGCACTTACCACGGCCATGGAGGCCAGCGAGGACCAGAGGAACACCGGCAGTCGCTTCAGCAGAGGAGGGATGGCCATCAGTCCTATGAATATCCCCAGAGGGTTGAACTGCGAGAACAGCAGTTCCAGCCATGAAATCAACCTGTCGGGGATACCGGTTGCCGGCACGCCGAACACGTACTCTTGGTAGGGACGGCCGCTCAGCATCCACGCGATCCCTCCCAACGAATCGGCGCCTCCCCAGTTGATGGGAGGGTCCTGGGCCGCTCGAATCGGCAGGTAAACGTAGATGGCCAGCCCTAAGATCAGGGCGCCCGTCGCCCACGGTGATGCGAGGCGCCTCCAACCGAGGGTCAATACCAACCAGACCAGTAAAGGGACCGCCACCAGCAGTAGCGAGAGGTGGTTCCCCAATCCGAGGCCCAGGATGAATCCGAAGGCGACTAGCCTTCTGGTGCTCCAGGAAGGCTCCGGCTTCTCGGAAGGCAGCCGCAACACCAGCTGGGCTGCGATCAGCAGCAGGGCCGCGATGAAGAACGCGTTGAGGGTGTACACCTCTGTGATGATGGCCTGGGACCAGAACAACGGAGACGCCGCCAGCACGGTGGCTCCGAGGGCTGCCCCCACGACCCGCGTGCGCTTCGACGAGTCCGGTTTAAGAAAGTGGCAGAAGCGGAGAATCACCGCGTAGATGATCGCCACGGTTGACGCCGCCAGGACGGCGGACAGGAGGTTTCCGCGGAACGCGAAGTCTCCCACCGGTACAACGGAGGCAAACAGCTTCAGAAGCAGTGTGTATGTCGGATATCCAGGTGGGTGAGGGATGCCCAGCGTGCTGGCCGCGGCTAAAAGCTCGCCCCCGTCTACGCCGACGCTATCCTTGCCCCACGTTAGCGTCGGGGCTATCGTGGCCAGGTACAGGGCCAGCGATACGGCCCAGACCCCGACTCCTCCCAGGAACGTGATGGATGTAATGCGTTGTCCGATCATGGAGTGTCCATAAATACTACCTTTGGAGTGGCCAAAAGGACAGCGTGCCGCGAATTGAAACCTAGGGAACCTCTGAATAACCCTTCATATGCTGGATTGAATTGATTGCAGGGGTAGTTCGAAGATGTTCAATTCTTTGCGATGGCCCATCAGGCTGTTGCGGCCCTAAATCGGGTCTGTTTGGGCTTCGAAAGCGGGCTCTGCCGGGGGCGTGTCGCCGCTATCAACCTGATTTGGGCGCACTTCTCTCTCGTCACACCGCCAAGTGGCGCTCGGCTGTCATCAAGTTGGCAAACCCCAGCAGCAACGCCAGCCGTTGCGTGTTCTTGGCCAGTCCACGATACCGCACCTTGGCGTAGCCAAAGTGACGCTTCACATACAGGAACGGATGCTCCACCTTCGCCCTGACCGACGCCTTGCGCTTCTCCGCCAACGCCTCCTCGCTTTCAGGTGCTAGCTGCCGACGCCGACCGGGCTTCATCGCCACGCGCCACTCCACATCCAACTCTCGGTTCTCCTCCCGCTTATCGACTCCCTGATACCCCGCATCGCCCCACACCCGCGTCTCTCCACCGTGTAGTAACCGGTGAGTTTCGGTCACGTCATGCACGTTCGCTGATGTCATAGCTACACTATGCACCACCCCTGTCTCTTCGTCCGCCCCGATGTGCACCTTCATACCGAAGCTCCACTTGTTGCCCTTCTTGGTCTGGTGCATCTCTGGGTCACGCTCCCGGGCACGGTTCTTAGTCGACGACGGCGCCTCGATGATGCTCGCGTCCACTATAGTCCCCTCCCGAAGACGAAGCCCCTGAGTCTCCAGGTGGACGTTGATGGTCTTGAACAGACCTTCGCCAAGATCGTGCTCCTCCAGCAAGTGGCGGAAGTTCAGGATCGTCGTCTCGTCAGGCAGAGGGCCCGACAGCCTCAGGCCCACGAATCGCCTCACCGACTCGACCTCGTATAGCATGTCTTCCATCCCAGGGTCGCTCAGGTTGTAGAACAGCTGCACGCAGTGTATGCGAAGCATCGCCGACAGCTCATACGGATGCCGGCCTCGGCCAGCCTCGGGATAGTATGGTCGAATGCGACTCTCCAACTGTCCCCACGGTATCAGACCGTCCATGCGCTCCAGAAACAGCTCCCGCCGAGTCTTGCGCTTCTTACACTCGTACTCCAGGTCCGCAAATGTCGGCTGGTTCATCTACTCTTGCTCCCGTCCTTAGTCAGTTCGTCTCCACTTGTCATGGTACTATGCCACCATAATCCACGGACTTGTTCAGAGTATCCCTAGGTACGTCAGGCCGAAGAAGCTGTTGAAGAAGGTCATCACTATGAGAAGAGAGAACACCGTGTTGCGTGCTATGAACTTGAAACCGTCGATCATATTGCGCCACGTGCCGCCGTGCCCCCCGAATCTTGTCATCGGGATACGCCGGAGTCGGAACACCGCGGCGGCGAAGATAAAGAAGCCGGCGCTCGCAAGGTAGAAGGAGGCCGGGATCCCCGCTAAGGCTATCACTCCTCCCGCCACGGCCGGCGCCACTATGGCGGAGCCCTGCCACATCGCGGCGTCCAACGCCACCGCGCTCGTCATGGCCTCTCGGCCTATGAAGTTAGGATAGAGCGCCTCGTGGGACGGCACCTCGAACGCCACCACCACCCCGCCCGCCGCCGCAAGCCCGATCACGTGCCAAGCCTGAATCAGGTCCAGAAGGGTCAAGGTCGCCAGTAGTAGGCTTATGCATCCAAAGATGATCTGGGACGCCGTCAAAAGAAGCCGCTTATCGAACTTATCGGCTACTACACCTCCAAGGGGCGTGAGCAGGATCCAGGGCGCGGACATGGCCAGTGCTACGTATCCAATGTAGAGGGCGGAGTCGGTGAGATGGTAGATCAACCACCCCTCGGTGATGAAATAGATCTGCCATCCACCTACCGCGGCCCCGGTGCCCAGCCAGTACGTCCTAAACGCCGGGTATCGAAGTGCCGAGGGAAGGAATGTCCATCGCGGGTGGGCCGTCTCGACGACGCCGGCTTTGTGGTGCAATTACCGTCTCTCTTGTTTGCGGCTAGCTAAGGTCTTTCGAGTAGAGTTAGGTAGGGGCGACTCGGCGAGTCGCCCCTACGGTCCGATTGCTGATTACACGCCAGGCTTGGCCAAGGCGTCTGGTTTTCTTGAGTACGATAGGGCCGGGGGCCCGCGCTGTGAAACACCGCCCGTCTAGGTCGGAAGATGTGTGTGGAGCCTAGGGAATTCTTCGCGCGACCCGCGCCAGTCTACTCGACCGTCACCGACTTGGCAAGGTTACGTGGCTGGTCCACGTCGCAACCGCGCCGCACGGCGATGTGGTAGGCCAGAAGCTGCATGGGCACTGTCATCAATATAGGAGTGGCTAACGAGGATGCCCTGGGAACGTAAATCGCGTGGTCTGCGCGGTCGGCGAGTCCGGCATCGCCTTCAGTACCGACGGCGATTACTGTGCCACCTCTCGCCTTCACCTCGCTTACGTTGTTCAGCATCTTCTCGTAGAGGCCGTCCTGGGGCGTCAACGCCACCACGGGCATGTTCTCATCGATAAGCGAAATGGGGCCGTGCTTCATCTCCCCCGCTGGGTAACCCTCGGCGTGGATATAGCTGATCTCCTTGAGCTTCAAGGCCCCTTCCATCGCCAGTGGGTAGTTGACGCCGCGGGCGAGATACAGGAAGTTGGACCGCCTGAAGTACTGCTGGGCCAGCTGTTCGTACTGGTCCTGGTCTTTGAGGAGTGCTCCTAACATTTGGGGCAGGTGAGTCAGCTCCTGGCCCAGCTCCTTGAGCCTGTCACTGCCGATGGTCCCGCGCCTGGCCGCTAGATAGAGGCAGAGGAGGTACAGTGTGACAAGAGAGCAGACGAAGGTCTTGCTGGCCGCTACACCAATCTCCAGACCCGCGCGTATCAAGATCGTTCCCTCCGCGATGCGCGTGGTCTGGGTACCCGCGTAGTTGGTCAGCGTAATCTGCCTGGCCCCTTTACGTGATGCCTCTTCCATCGCCGCCAGGGTGTCCGCCGTCTCACCTGACTGGCAGATGGATACTACCAGCGTCCTCTCGTCGATGACCGGACTGCGGTACCGGAACTCGGAGGAGTTGTCGAACTCTGAAGGCAGTCCGGTCATCGACTCCATCCAGATTCGTCCCACCATGGCGGCGTGGAGGCTGGTGCCCATGCCTATCAGCGCCACTCGGTCGATGCTTTCGATCTCCTCCTGGGAGAAGGGGAACTCCTCCAGATTGATCTCGAAGGTGTCGCGGGAGATGCGTCCGCTCATGGTGTTGATCACGGCCTCAGGCTGCTCGTGAATCTCCTTGAGCATGAAGTGCTTGTAGCCGGCCTTGACGGCCGACATGGCGTCGTAAGGCGCGTACGTGGGCGACTTGGTTAGGGACGTGCCGTCCAAGAGGCTGTAGCTGACATCCTCTCGAGTTACGGTGACCATCTCTCCGCTCGCCAGATAGGCGATCTGTCTGGTGTAGGGCAGCAGGGCGGGGAGATCGCTGGCCACGAACATCTGGCCTTCGCCGTATCCGACCACGATGCCGCCGGCGTTTCCCAGCCTCACGGCGGCTATTTTGCCCGACTCACGCTGGGACATCGCCACGATGGCATTGGCCCCTCGCAAGCGGGTCGCCGTCATCGCCACCGCCTCCTCCAGCGGGTACTCCTGGGACATGTAAGCCTCGATCAGGTGCGCTATGCACTCGCTGTCGGTCTGTGATTCGAAGACATGGTGGTCGTCCAGCAGCTCCTGTTTGAGATCGAGATAGTTTTCGATGATGCCGTTGTGCACGACGCACACCTGCTTCTGGCAGTCCACATGGGGGTGCGCGTTGACGGAGGTCGGACCTCCGTGGGTGGCCCAACGGGTATGCCCGATTCCGACTGTGCCATCGGGCACACCATCTTTGAGGAGCCCCATCAGCGCAGAGAGCTTGCCGGCGGCCTTTCGGACCACCGGCCGGCCGCCGGGGTCATCTACCGCGATGCCCGCGCTGTCGTAACCCCGGTACTCGAGCCTGGACAACCCCTCCAGCAATATTGGCGCCGCCGGCTTCTGGCCCGTATAGCCGATTATGCCGCACATAAGGTGGCCTCGATTATGGGGATTGTGTCGCCTTCGAGGACATGGACTGTCCGACGGCCTCGGAGCCGTAAACACCCCGGTAGCTCTCGGGCAAAAGGACCGCAATGCGGCCCATGATCATGTCCGTGATCGACTCAAGCACCTCTTTGCTGACCTTGCCCTCTATCGAAGGTATGGAAAACACCGAGCCGATTTTGACCTTGATCTTTCCCGTTGGATTGAACACCCGCAACAGGTTATTCAACTGCTCAGTCCCAGTGATGCCTACCGGGAGCAGAGGTACCTGGGACTTCAGCGCCAGCGCAGCTACGCCACTGAGCGCCCTTTTCATGCGGCCTCTGCTCCGGGTCCCCTCCGGGAATACGGCCAGTGTGCCGTCGTGTGCCAGGAGCTTCAGCGCCCATCGAAACGCCCTGGGGTCCGCCGGCGCCTCTCGATTCAGCGGAAACGCTCCCCAATTGACCAAGAACCAATTGGAGACGACATTGCGAAATATGGTTTCCTTCGCCAGGAATCGCAGCCGCCGCGGTACGGCAACTGCGAGCAGAGTCGGATCGAAGTTGCTCTGGTGGTTGGCGACGACCAACAGCGGCCCCATGGGTGGTACGTTCTCTCGTCCCTCGACCTTCCAGTCCGCAAAGAGGTTCAGGGCACCCTTTTGGACGAAGTTGCATGTGCGGTATGTGAGGTCCATCAGTCGCGCCTAACCAGAGAGAGGATCTTCTCGATCACCTCCTCGATTTCCAGGTCATCGGAGTCGATCAGAGTTGCGTCTTCAGCGGGACGCAGAGGAGAGTCGAGTCGCTGTGAATCGATCGAGTCGCGCCTCTGCAGCGCCTCCAGCACCTGGGGATATCCGGCCTCCATGCCGGCGGATTGCAGATCGATGTAGCGGCGCTTCGCCCTTACTTCAACCGACGCGTTCAAGAAAACCTTGACCGGTGCATCCGGCATCACCACGGTCCCAATGTCCCTCCCTACCATTACGATGGGGCCCTCTTCCGCTATGGCTCTCTGCTGCACGACCAACTCGGACCGCACCCCCGATATGCGGGATAACAGGGAGACCCCGCGCTCGACTTCCGGGTCTCTGAGTCCGTCGGTGACATCCCTGCCGTCCACGAGCAACCTGTCGCCATCGCCATCTGTGATCAGTCGAAACCTCAGACCCTTCGCCAGATCGACTAGCGCCTCCTCGTCCCGCAGGTCTATCTCGGTGTTGATGGCCGTCCAAGTGGCGGCCCTGTACATCAGCCCCGTATCCAGAAACCTGGCGCCTACACGCGTGGCCACGCGACTGCCCACCGCCGTCTTGCCGGACGCTACAGGCCCGTCTACGGCTATGGCTAGCGCTTCAGGCAACGGGAAGGAGTACCGACACAGAGCGAGTTCATCTTCAAGCTGTCGACCATATGAGGCTTAAGTAAACGGATTCGACAATCTCGATTATATTCGTGTGCTACTTGAGGAGCAAGGAATTAACCGCTTTTGGGTGACGCGTCGATAGCTGGAAAAGCAAGTTGAAATGCCTCTTAGTCGTCGCCCTCGGCCCGGTGGGATGCCTGGTGCTGGCGGGCCAGCCCTGGGGTGACTGGGACCTGGGCGCGGCTCTCTCCTCTGAGCCCCGAGACTACAACGGCGAGGAGCATCAAACCGCCAGATACTAAAAAGGCCTTGCTCATCCCCGTCACGAATGCCCTTCGTACCCCTTCGCCTCCCGACTCGGTGACGGCGGCCAGACTAGGCTCGAACCCGAGCGACCCCATGGTAAACGTGACTATCGTAGTCGCCAGCGCTATTCCCGTGACGCTGGCTGAGGACCTGCTCAGGTTTAATAGCGCGGACGCGATGCCGTATTTCTCTCTGGCCACCGAGCCCAGGATGGCGTTGTTGTTTGGAGAGACAAACGCGCCCCATCCGATTCCATATAGCGACAGGCCGAGCACCACGTGCGCGGGATGGGAGTCGATGCTTAGCCTGGAAAGCACAAACAACGCGGTGGCCGCAAGGGCCAGTCCGAACACCGAGAGCCAGCGCGTGCCGATCTTGTCGGACAGGAAACCGAAAATTGGGGACGTGACCGCGACGAATAGGGCACCGGGCACCAGGATGAACCCGGCCTTGTGCGCTGGAATACCCAACCCCTGGATCAGATAGAAAGGCATCATAAAGAAGACCGCCGACCCCCCGAGGAAGGCAACAGACCGGGCCGACATGCCCATGGTGAACGCCCTGTTTTGGAAGAAGTCCAGGTCGAGCATCGGGTCCGGCGTCCGTCGCTGCCACCAGAGGAACCCCGATAGCATCACAAACGCGACGGCGAAGCCTGCGATCACCGGCGGAGAGCTCCAGCCCAACCTGTGAGCGTTGGTCATTGCCAGTAGGAAGCTGACAAGCGCACCGGAGGAGAGCATGGCCCCCGGCCAGTCGAAGGCTCGCCGCTTGAATTGGCCTGGTTCCTGCGTCGGCGCTCTGCCCCTTATCACCGTCAGGGCGGCGAGAACGGCAGCTAGGCCTAAGGGCACGCCTGCGAAAAATACGGCGCGCCAGCCCAGAGTGCTGACCAGAATACCGCCAATGATGGGGCCGCTGACGGCGCCGGCGCCGATGATGGTCATGTACAGGCCCAGTGCCTTCCCGCGCTGCCGCTCGGGGAAGGCCTCGACGATCATGGCTATTCCGTTGGCCTGTATCGCTGCGGACCCAATTCCCTGCATTATCTTGGCCCCGATGATCTGGGGAAACGCCTGGGCGCTGCCGCTCAGAGCCGCCGCGACTATGAAGACCAGGAAGCCGGCGAGGTACACCCTCTTTCGGCCCACCATGTCCGACAGGCGGCCCATGGGCATTAGCATGACGCTGGTACTGAGGACGTAGCTGAGAGTTACCCACTGGACCGTCGAGATGCCCGATTCGAAGTGGTCGGCTATCCGGGGAAGGGCTATGTTGACGCTCGTCATGTCCATCACCATCAGGAAGGCGCCTATGGCAATGGCCCCATATACCCACCAGTGATAGCGGGGGCTTCTGGCGATGGAGTTGGACAGGCCGCTGAATATGGTCATCCGGGGCAATTGTACACCCCTAGGCCCTAGTGCGACTCGCAGACAAGTGCGACGACAGGTAACCAAGTGAGCCACGGGGACCGAGGGGATTCTGCGGTTGACAGCCAAATGCCACCGAAAATTGCTTGATTGGGGAGATGGTGCCACTATATAATTGTTTGTGGCGTCCAGCAGGGGAGTAGTGAAGAGCGGGGACATGGATCACAATGTCCGTCGCTGTTTTAGGAGGTTATCCCCAGTATGACCTACATCATCGCCGAGCCGTGTGTTGATGTTAAGGATGCAGCGTGCGTGGATGTTTGCCCTGTGGACTGCATCTACGCCGAAGAGGGTGACAATCAGTACTGGATTCATCCCGAGGAGTGCATCGACTGTGCAGCCTGTGAGCCGGTCTGCCCCGTGGTAGCCATCTTCGCGGAGGAGGATACCCCCGAACAGTGGAAAGGCTACATCGCCAAGAACTACGAGTACTTCGGGGTGAAGCCGCCTTAGGTCAGGTGAGGTGGGGAAGTATGCGTGCGGCGGCCCCGATCGGCCTGCTTGCAGGCGTTTCACGGCCCGGAGGTGCTATCACTGGCCCCGGGCCTTTTCATTAGCGCGCGCAGAGTAGGGTAGGAGAGCGGGAGATGGTACAGATCGAGTCTACCCCGGAGTTCGTCGAAAGGGTTTACGTCACCATGGAGCGAAACCTCGACGTGGTCCGGCGTAGGCTGGGAAGGCCCATGACCCTGGCGGACAAGGTACTCCTTTCTCATCTCGACGACCCGGAGCATCAGGAGATGGAGCCGGGGTCTAGCAACCTCCTTCTGAAGCCCGACCGCGTGACCCTCCAGGACGTGCTGGGCCAGACGGTCATGCTGAGCTTTATGCAGACGCGCCGTAGCGGAACCGCAGTCCCCACCACGGTTCACTGTGACCACCTGGTCCAGGCTCGGGTCGAGGGTGGATCTGACCTCCTAGCTTCCATCGAGGAAAACAGCGAGGTGTACGACTTCTTGCGGTCGGCGTCCGCCAAATTCGGCGTCGGCTTCTGGGGCCCGGGCGCCGGAATCATCCACCAGGTCGTGCTGGAGAACTACGCGTTCCCAGGGTCGCTCATCATAGGCACCGACTCCCATACTCCCAACGGTGGAGGCCTAGGCGCCTGCGCCATCGGCGTCGGTGGGGCCGATGCCGTCGAGGTCATGGCAGGTCTGCCGTGGGGACTTCTGTATCCAAAGCACATCGGTGTCCACCTCATTGGCGAGATGAGCGGGTGGACCGCTCCGAAGGATGTGATCCTGTACCTGGCCGGTGAGCTGACGGTCTCGGGCGGCACCAACGCGATCATAGAGTACTTCGGTCCCGGTACACGTTCCATAAGCTGCACCGGAAAGGCCACCATCACCAACATGGGGGCCGAGCTTGGGGCCACCACCTCCATTTTCCCGTATGACGAGCGTATGGGCACCTATCTCCACGCTACCGGGCGGGGTGCGCTGGTGGAGCTGGCCGACCGGCACCGCGATATGCTTACGCCGGATGAAGGCGTGGAAAGAAACCCCGAGAGGTATTTTGACCGGGTAGTGGAGATCGACCTATCAACGTTGGAGCCCCACATCGCCGGTCCTCACTCCCCTGATCGGGCGCGCCCGATATCTAAGCTTGCCGAGGAGGTCGCGGACGAGAGCAACGGATTCGTGGAGGAGATCGATACGTCGCTTATCGGAAGCTGCACAAACTCGTCCTACGAGGATATGAGCCGCGCTGCGGATGTTGCCAGGCAGGCCTTGGCCCACGGGATCAAGGCGGCCACGCCGTTGATGGTGACGCCGGGATCTGAGCAGGTCCGAGCCACAATTGAGCGCGACGGTCAGTTGGAGGATCTCAGGGCCATCGATGGTGTGGTCTTGGCCAACGCCTGCGGGCCATGTATCGGCCAGTGGAAGCGGGAGAAACTGCTGGATGCAGTGCCCAACACCATCGTCACCTCATACAACCGTAACTTTCCCAGGCGCAACGATGGCCGCTCTGAGACGATGAATTTCATCGCCAGTCCAGAGGTTGTGATAGCTATGTCACTGGGAGGACGACTGTCTTTCAATCCACTCACTGATATGCTGACCGGCGCGGGTGACGAGCCGTTCAAGCTGGAGCCGCCCAAGCGGGCGCCCGAGGTGCCTGAGGGCGAATTCGATCGGGGCCGCTCCTATTATGTCCTGCCTCCCGAGGATGGGGGTCACATCGAGATCGTCGTCGATCCCGACAGCGGACGGTTGCAGATCCTCGAGCCTTTCGATCCCTGGGACGGCAGCGACTACATCGAGCTCCCCATCCTGCTCAAGGTGAAGGGTAAGTGCACCACCGATCACATCTCTCCCGCCGGTCCATGGCTGCGCCTTCGGGGCCATCTGGAGAAATTCAGCGAGAACATGTTCATGGGCGCCATCAACGCCTATTCCGATGAGGCCGGCAAGGGCCTCAATGTGCTGACGGGAGAGACGGGCTGGGCGATATCGAGGATCGCGCGATACTACAAGGACCAGGGATTGAGATGGGTCGTGATCGGGGATAGCAACTACGGCGAGGGAAGCAGTCGTGAGCACGCGGCCATGTCCCCCCGGCTTTTGGGAGGCGCGGCGGTGATCGCCCGGAGCTTCGCGCGTATCCACGAATCCAATCTCAAGAAGCAGGGGCTTCTTCCGCTGACCTTCCAGGACCCAGCCCAGTACGATGCCATCCGCGAGGACGACCATATAAGCCTCACCGGCTTGAAGGACCTGGCCCCGGGCAAGCCGGTCGAGTGCACCGTGCACCACTCCGAAGGCACGACTGAGAAATTCATGCTGAGCCATTCCTTTGGCGAGTCGCAGATCGAGTGGTTCAGGGCCGGCTCGGCGCTGAACCTGTTTCATAAGCAAGACGCCGCGTAGGCGGATGCGGCTTTCAAGAATGTCCTACTTGTGGGTGTCTATTGTCCCCTTGACATGAGCATAAATCGATAGGGGGGGGACGTGATGAAGCGGATTTCCACCGAGATCGAGGTCAACGCCTCTCCAGAGCGGGTATGGCAGGTGCTCACGGACTTCCAGGCCCTTCCAGATTGGAACCCGTTCATGCAACGCGCGGAGGGAGAGTTGAGGGCGGGTGAACGTCTGAGTGTACGGTTACAGGTTCCGGGCGGAATGGGGATGACCATCAAGCCCGAGCTACTCAAAGTCGAGCCTAACCGTGAGCTTCGTTGGCTCGGGCATTTGCTGGTGACTGGCCTCTTCGACGGTGAGCACATCTTCGAGATAGAGCCGTTGGAAGGGGACCGCGTGCGGTTTGTCCAGAGGGAAGTCTTCACCGGAGTTTTGGTGCCCCTGTTCGCGATAATGGGCGTCTTTAGGGGTACGTTGCGCGGCTTCCACGCAATGAACGTGGCTCTCAAGGAGCGGTCAGAGCAGGCCTTAGATCAGTAAGGCCTCTGATCGCGGACCGGGTGGCTAGTCCCTTGCGGCGCCTACCCAGCCGGAACGGGAGATGTCGATCATAACCCCGTCCGGCCCGCTGTACTTCAGCTCCACGTTGCGCCTGCCGTGTCCCTTCCCCATGCCCGCCTTCAGCGCGTCGTTGATTGCGGTTCGTGGGGTGGAGTTGGCCTCCCGCAGCTTCGCGTCTACCGACTCAGGGTCGTCCACCTGAAACCCGATGTGATGGAGGCCGCCGTACGCCGTCCCGAACTCCTCTCCAGCCACGACGTCGCTCTTGAACCTCAAGATGGCCAGGTTAATGTTGCCGTCGGTGAGGTAGTACCCCTCTGCGTTGTCGTTGTCCACGCGCCCCACCTCTCACAGATCGAACACCGTCTTATAAAAGGACGCGGTCTTCTCGGGTTCCTGGGTGGAGATAGCTATATGCTTGAGCTTGCCGATGGTCCTCCAGTTTCTTATGTCAGATAAGAAATCGGCCTCACTATAGGAGCCCTCAGGAGATGTGTCAATCGTGAAGTTCTGTTATAAGGTCTGGTATCGCGGTTGGAGGACATATGGCAGGCCGTTTGACCGACCTGGTGCCGGAGCAGACCCCGCAGAAACTGGCGGGAGGTTTCGTATTCACCGAGGGCCCGGTGTGGCATCCCGATGGACACCTGACGTTCAGCGACATACCGGAAAACGTCATCTATCGCTACACGCCTGGGAAGGGTGTCGAGACCTACCTGCGGCCCTCTAGACATGCCAATGGCCTCGCGTACGACAGGGAGGGCAGGCTGCTGGCGTGCGAGCACAGCGGACGTCAGGTGTCCCGCCAGAGCCTGGACGGCGAGATGGCGCCGTTGGCGTCCAGGTATCAGGGCACGCGGCTCAACAGCCCCAACGACGTGGTCGTCCACTCCACCGGCCGGGTGTTCTTCACGGACCCGTCTTGGGCGACCGAGGACGATTGGAAGGAGTGGGGTATCGATCCCGAGTCGGCCGATCTCGACTTCTACGGTGTGTATCGGGTCGACCCGGACGGCTTGGTAGTCCTGCTCACCTCCGAGTTCGAATTTCCCAACGGGCTGGCCTTCTCGCCGGACGAGTCGGTCCTGTACGTGGACGACACCCAGCGAGGTCATGTGAAGGCCTTCGATGTGGGGTCGGACTACACCCTTGGCAACGGCCGCGTCTTCTTCGATACGGAGCTAGGGGGCGCCGAGGTCGTGGACGGTATGAAGGTGGACACCGAAGGGAACCTTTATTTTACGGGCGCGAGCGGTATCCGGGTCGTGACGTCCGATGGTACTTACCTGGGTTTGATCACCCTGCCCGAGCCGCCGGCCAACCTGGCCTTCGGCGGTGAGGACAACCGGACGCTTTTCGCGACCACCTGGACGAGTATCTACAGCCTGGAGGTGAATGTGCCCGGCATTGGTACGATTTGAGCGGCCCGACTGGTGTGAAGAGCGCCGGACCCTGGAAACGGTGTGAAGAGGAGTGCCCGGTGCGGTGGTCAGCTACCCGCGTACCGCTAGCCTTCCCGAGTCAGCCGGAAAAGTTCCCGTATCGTCTGTAGCTGGGCCTTTGTGGCGTTTCGCTTCAGCGACTCGGTGGGGTCGTGCAGCAACTTCTCGACTATGGACCTGGTGAGCGCCTCAACCACGTCCCTCTGCTCACGCGGCAGCGTCGAGAGCTTCCGAAGAGCCCGTTCCAACTCTCGCCGCCTGATCTCTTCTCCCTGTTTGTGGAGCGTTTTGATTAGCTCGACGGCCTCGAGGGAGTCCCACCACTCCATGAACCGCGATGTCTCCGCGTCTACTATGCGCTCCGCATCTTCGGCCGCGGCTTTCCGCGTCTCGAGGTTCTCCTCGGCTATGGACCACAGGTCGTCGATATTGAATAGTCTGAGGTTATCGATGGAGGCTACCTCGGGGTCTATGTTCCTGGGCAGCGAGAGGTCGAACAAGAACAGCGGACGGTCCCGGCCGTTCTGGGCCGCGGCGAGGGCCATCTCCTGGTCGATCACATACTCGGGCGCCTCGGTGGCCGCTATGACGATGTCCGCGTCTTTAAGGGCATCCGGGACATCGCTCATCTGCACCATCCTGCCGGCCAGCCGCTTGGCCAGCTCGCTGGCCCTGTCCTGCGTGCGGTTTGCTACCATCATGTCGCTGACCCCGCTGGTCCGCAACGCCCGGGCCACGAGATGCCCGGCTTCGCCCGCGCCGATGAGAAGCGCGCGGAGGCCGGCCAGGCTTCCCAGGATGCGTTGCGCCAGTTGGACTCCCGCGTAGCTGATGGACAGGGGGTTTCTGCCCACTTCGGTCTCCTCACGGACCCGGCGACCCGTCCTTATGGCTCCGTGGAACAGCCTCGACAGGGGCAACTGAAGTGATTGCGACTCGGCTCCAGCCACCAGGGCTTGTCTCACCTGGCCGAGGATCTCCGACTCCCCCAGGATCATGGAGTCTAGCCCGCTGGCAACTCGGAACAGATGGCGTGTGGCATCTGCGTCGGAGTAGTCGTACAGATGGGGAGAAACCGCTTCCTGCGTCAGACCGCCGTATTCGGTCACGAAACGTCGTACGTTGACTGCGGTCTCTTTGGATCGCTCGGCGACCGAGTAGATTTCGGTGCGGTTACACGTTGACAGAATGACGCCCACTCCGACCGACTCACTGAAATGCGCCAGGGCCGATGGGAGCCGTTCCTTGGGGACAAATACCTTTTCCCGCACCTCTAGGGGCGCGGTCTTGTGGTTCAAGCCAACGAGGAGAATGTGCAACGCGCGGACTTTTAGTAGATCAACCCTTGAGGGCGTGCTTGTTTTGACTGCGTAGACACCGAGTGCAGATTCTGACCCTCCTCGGTTCGCCTTTGACGTATATGGTTGCCCTCTGCACGTTTACGGACCATCGCCTCTTCGTCCGGTGCTTGGAGTGACTGACGCTGTTTCCAGACTGCCCTGCTCTCATGCAGAGCTCGCATCTGGCCATGGTACACCTTTACTGGGCTAGACTGTTTAAGTAGAATCGGGTTAGTGGCGATGAGCACACTCACCCCATCGAGATGTGTGACTAGTCCGCCACGACACCGAGCCTGGATATGCTGGATTTATATCCGTGAATCTTTTAACAAAGATAGCATAACCCATTCGCTTCGACAATGTGATGAGAGTCTCTTCGGAGGAGGACCAGGCCAAAATGCGATTCGGTGGCGGGGAATTGCGCAGCATGTTTGTGGCCGCGACGGAGTTGTTCGAGGCTAATATCCAGTCGGTCAACGCGCTTAACGTGTTCCCAGTGCCCGACGGTGACACTGGCACCAATATGTACTTGACGATGCAGGCGGTCGTGGAGGCCGCGGAGGGTGTGCAGACCAATTCCGCGGAAGATGTGTCGGCGGCAATGGCGAGGGGTGCCCTGATGGGCGCCAGGGGCAACAGCGGGGTGATACTCTCCCAGTTCTTCAAGGGTCTGGCGGTGGGTCTTGAAGGCGAGTCTGACTTTGGCGTCACGGAACTGGCGGATGCGCTTCAGCATGCTAGAGAACACGCCTACAAGGCGGTGGAAAAGCCCGTTGAAGGCACGCTCTTAACCGTCATCGACAGGGTTGCCGCGGCGGCGAGGGACCAAGCGGTGGCCGGTGCCACGGTCGCAGACATGTGTGGGGCCATCTGCTCCGCCGCTACGGACGCCGTGGCCAGGACGCCGGCCATGTTGCCGGTGCTGCGCGAGGCGGGAGTGGTGGACGCCGGAGGACTGGGGCTTGCCATTCTTTTGGAGGGGGCATGGATTTCATCCAGGGGCGAGTCGGTGGTAGCTGAAACGATAGCTCCGCCCGAGCCTATAGGGGTTGAGGGGGTCACAGGGTCCGTATCCGAGGTTTTCCTCGAAGCTACCGATGAGGACCTGTACGGATACTGCACCCAGTTCTTGGTCGAGGGGGAGGGCCTGGACCCCGACGCGATTCGAAGCAAGATGGCTTCGATGGCCCAGTCCACCGTCGTGGTGGGGGACTCGTCGATGGTGAAAGCCCACGTGCACGCTAGTGACCCGGGCCCGGTGGTGAGTTACGCCATCTCCCTTGGTACTCTGAGCCAGGTCAAGATCGAGAACATGGATGCGCAGCACCAGGAGTTCGCCGTCACTAGGCGTCAGGAGGCCGGCGGCGACACCCCAGGTGCGCCCTCCGTGTCGGTGGTTGCTGTGGCGTGGGGGAAAGGCCTGGAGCGACTGTTCCGCAGCCTGGGAGCGACGGAGGTCATGGTGGCGGGGAACACGATGAACCCCAGCGTACAGGAAATCGTTGAGGCGGTTGACTCCGCGCCTTCCAACGAAGTCGTCTTCCTGCCCAATAATCGAAATATCGTTCCGGCGGCCAGGCAGGCTATCCAACTGACTCAGAAATCGCTCCGGGTGGTCCATACCACATCGATACCGCAGGGCATCGGTTCCATTCTGACCTTCAATCCCGATGGCGCCCTGGAGGACAACCTGCGCGACATGGAGGAGGCGCTGGTTTCAGTGCGCACGGGAGAGGTTACGACGGCCCAGCGTCCCGTATCGCTCAACGGCGTCGCCGTTACCAAAGGCCAGATCATCGGGTTGCTGGAGGACTCGCTTGAGGCCGCGGGAGATGATGTCACCTCAGTGCTGCTTGAGCTCCTTGCCAAGGCCGAGGTCTCCGAAGATGACCTGGTGACGCTGTATTGGGGTGATTTGCTCACTGAGGAGGAGGCGGACGCTGCTATGCGTGCGGTCGTTGGAGCGTTCCCTGGGGCTGAGGTCGAGATCGTCGAGGGAGGCCAGCCTCACTACCATTTCATCGTTTCCATCGAGCGGTAGCCTGCTGGGGCGATATAATTGAGCAAGCGAAATCCCCAAACGTCTTCTAGAAGCTGATTCGAAAACCTCGCTCTTGCGGGGCATCCTCGAACCTGGCCCAGGGCGGGCGGGTGGGAATAACCACCTTGGGGTTGGGTAATTGATCGCACGACAAGGAAGGCCGCGAAATGGCTTCGGGCCGACCACAGCATCTGGCATGGTAGAAGCGGAGTTATTCAGAAGTTCATGGTCGTTGGACTTTCGATGTCTATGATGGGAGTTGTGTGCTAAACATGGCCGTCAAGATAGTAACGGACAGCGCGTCAGACCTTCCCGTGGAGCTCGCCGAGGACCTCGGCATCACCGTCGTGCCGATCAAGGTTCGCTTTGAGACGGAGGAGTTCAAGGACGGAGTCGACCTCTCCGCCGATGAGCTGTATCGTCGACTGGTGGAGGGGCCTATCATGCCTACCACGTCGCAGCCCTCGGTGGGGGATTTCGTGGAGGTCTACCGTCGCCTCGCGGAGGACGCCGACGCGATAGTTTCAATCCATGTGTCTTCGAAGGTCAGCGGCACCGTCAACTCCGCCACTCAGGCCATAGCTCAGGCGGAAGTCGAGTGCGGAATAGAGGTGGTGGACACCTACCAGGCATCTATGGGGGTCGGCCTGATAGCGATGGCCGCTGCGAGGGCGGCTAAACAGGATGCCGAGTTCGAAGAGGTCCAGAGCATCGCCCGACGCGCCGTCGAGAGGTGTCAAACCTTCTGCCTTTTCGATACGCTTGAGTACCTTCGTAAGGGAGGTAGGATCGGGCGCGCCCAGGCCCTGATCGGGACCATACTGAGAATCCACCCATCGATCATATTGACTGACGGTGAAGTCCATCCGCTGGGCCGCTCCAGGACTCGTAAGAAGGCGGTAGCCCTAATACAGGAGACTGCGGCCGGGTTCGCGCCGGTCGAGGCGATGTGTGTGATGCACAACACAACGCCCGAAGAGGCGGATACTCTCGCCGGTGACTTGAGCCACCTGCTGCTCCAAGGCGGCACGCCGGTCATCGCGAGGTTTGGACCGGCCCTTGGGGTGTACGTGGGCCCGGGGGCGCTCGGCGTAACCCTGCTGAGATCCGAGTAGTCCGACGACGAAAGCCCGGCGGCTACGCGGGAGTGATTTTCAAAGCGTCCCGCCACCTAGGGCCTCCGCCGCGATCTGGCGCGCGCGAGTCGCCTTGGGACCCAGTGGTCACATAGGCACAAACTCAGACTACGCCCGGGTACGCAAGGCATAGCCAATGGCGTCCAAGACCTCAGCACTTGAATCCCTGTACAAAATCCTCCAACAGGAGAAGGCTTCCGGATATCTCGATTCGGCCGTAATCGGAGGCCTGGACGGCTTCCTGGACCGCCGGTCTGATGAGATAAGACCGGTTCTGGGCGATCTGGGTTCATATTCCCTCCTGACCCCGGCCCAGCGGGGGAAATGGGCCGATACGGTCATTGCGACTCTCCCTGAAGGTGCCCTTTCGGGCGCTCGTAAGGCATCGGTCCGCCGTACGTCCTCCCGTGCCGCCGCCTCGCCCCAGCGGGGTGCCAGGGTGAAACAAGTACCGGACCTGCCGTTGGATGCCTCCGTTGAGAGGCTGAAGGGTGTGTCCACCCACAACCTTCGAAAGCTCAAGCGCCTCAACGTCGAGACCGTCAAGGACCTGGTTTATCACTTCCCCCATAGGCACAACGACTTCGGGAAAATGCGCAAGGTCTCAGAGCTAGAGTTGGGACAGGATCAGACGGTGGCCGTCACGGCGCGGGAGGCCACTGAGACCAGGCAGGGCCCGCGAAAAAGGTCGACCCAGGCGGTCCTGGGAGACGATACCGGCAATATCAGGGCTATCTGGTTCAACAACCCCTATATGGTACGTACCCTCCGACCGGGTACCAGCGTGGTCATCAGCGGCAGGGTTAACATGTTCCGAGGGCAGCTTGTTTTCGAGTCTCCCGAGTACGAGGTCCTGCAGGGGCAGGAGGAGCTGATGCACACCGGCAGGCTGGTGCCGGTCTACCCCACGGTTGATGGCCTGTACCAGAGGATCCTTCGCCGGTTGGTGAAGCAGGCGCTGGAGATCGGGATTACGAAGCTGGTCGACTTTTTACCCGAGGAGGTGCGACATAGGACGGGGCTGGTACCTCTTCAACCCGCCGTCAGCCAGGCCCATTACCCCGACTCAGCGCCTGACTGGAACGCCGCTCGGAGGAGGCTCGCCTTCGACGAGTTGTTCTTGATGCAGGTGGCGGCCCTGGCGCGTAAGAGGGCGTGGCAGGGGGAGGCATCGGGTATTCCTCTCAAGGCCGATACCGCATTAATCGACGGGTTTTTGAGCTCTCTTCCCTTTGACCTGACCGATGCCCAGGATAGGGGACTTCGTGAGATATTGGGCGACTTGTCTCGTGACAGGCCCATGAACCGCTTGCTCCAGGGTGACGTCGGCAGCGGTAAGACCGTTGTGGCGGCCGCCGCCCTGCTGGCCGCGGTGTTCAACCGCTATCAGGGCGCCCTGATGGTGCCGACAGAGATACTGGCCGAGCAGCATTTCCTTACTGTCTCGCGGTTGATGTCCGGAGCCTCAGAGGGAGCGATAGGGGAGAATGTCCTCACCGTCAGAATCAGTCCGTTCCCCGAGCCGGTCACAATAGGCCTGCTGCTCGGGAGCTTAACCAAACGGGCCAAGGATGAGGTACAGCGTCGCGTTGCGGAGGGGGAGATCGACATCGTCATCGGTACCCATGCTCTGATACAGTCCGGCGTCGAGATTCCCAGGCTGGCGCTGGCCGTGGTTGACGAGCAGCACAGGTTTGGAGTAATGCAGAGGTCCTCTCTGCGGGAAAAGAGCCGTCGCCCACACGTCCTTGCCATGTCGGCGACACCGATACCACGCTCCCTGGCCCTGACGGTGTACGGGGACCTCGACATCTCCGTCATCGACGAACTGCCGGCGGGGCGTCAGCGCATACGGACCAGATGGGTGGAGCCTGAGCGAAGGGTTGCAGCCTATAACTTCGTCAGAAAAGAGGTCGAATCCGGGCGTCAGGTCTTCATTGTTTGCCCACTGATCGAGGAGTCGGAGGTGGTCCAGGCGCGGGCGGCTAGCGAGGAGCACGAGCGCCTCTCCACCCAGGTCTTCCCCGATCTGCGGCTCGGGCTGCTACACGGGAGGATGAAGCTGCGCGATAAGGAGATTGTGATGGGCAGGTTCCAGAGTGGGGAGCTCGACATCATGGTTTCCACGACGGTGGTAGAGGTGGGGATAGATGTGCCCAACGCCACCGTCATGCTCATCGACGGGGCCGACAGATTCGGCCTGGCTCAGCTTCACCAGCTCAGGGGCCGCGTTGGTCGTGGCGTTCACCAGAGCCACTGCCTCCTGCTGTCGGACGCGCTCGGGGAGGATGCCCGCAGGCGGCTCAAGATCATGGAGCGAGTACACGACGGCTTCCAGCTGGCCGAGGAGGACCTTAGCATCAGGGGTCCCGGAGACTATATGGGCACTCGTCAGAGCGGGCTCCCGGACCTCAAGGTGGCGAGGCTGAGCGACCACGACATCCTCTCGCTGGCGCGCCGGGAGGCCACCAGGCTACTTGACCTGGACCCTGGCTTCGCTCGCCCCGAGAACGCGAGGTTGGCGGAGGAGGTCAGGATTTACTCCGCCGGCTTTACCGAGGACATGAGCTGACCGCGCCTAGACCCATATAATAGACCGTCTCGAAGCCCCCGCTACCCGCGGTTTCCGCTTCCTAACGGGCTACGCGCACATCGGGTCGTTAGGGTCCCATCGAGAGAAGTTGGGAGTCTCCCCTTTCGCGAGCTTGGACTGGGCCTCGCTCCACTTCCGTGCCCAGACCTCGGGGTCTTTTAGCTCGGTTTCAGGATTCGCCCGGCTCCGCGCCACGAACCCCGGGAACCATGGACGGCCCGTTGGCTGACCGATGGGGTTGTACCTCAGGTCGAAGCTCCAGCGGATGCCGTCGCTCATGTTGGGGAGGGAGCTATGTATGGTCATCTTCGACATGAACAAGACATCTCCAGGCTTCATGGGAATGGGCAACCGATTCGGGTCGATGAGTCCTTCCGGAATGCCGTCTCTGCCGGGGTTGACGCAGTGAAAGCCGAGTTCTCCCCGGTGACTGCGGGGCACCACTACAAGGCAGCCGTTCTCTTCCGTAGCCTCCGTTATCGGAAGCCAGACCGTAAGCATATTGGACTCGTCCGCCTCCTCTCGGACCACACCCAGGTCCTGGTGCCAATAAGTCCTGTGGATGAGGGAGCCGTCGCGCTTGTCCTCGGGGAGGTATCGTTCCGGTGGCTTGATCCGCACGTGCTGTACCGGGTTGGAGTAGATCTCGGGACCGATGAAGACCTCTACCGCGTCCATCAGTTTGGGGTTCCTGAGTAGGTTAAACACCGCTGGGCCACAGTGCATGGGAGTATCTTCGTGTATCGTATCCAGAGGCAGGGAGATGTCCAGGTGCTGGTAGTACTCACCCTTGGTCTCTTTAGCCACCTGGATGTACCGCTGGCTGAAAGGCACCTCCGTGTCGGGGCTGGCTATTTTGCCCTCTTCACACCACTGCTGCGCTAGACGGTCCAGCAACGTTGAATATTCATCGATCACGGGCTGGAGGTCCTCTTCAGGGTTGAGAACTTCCTCGACGACGACAAAGCCTTGCTCTCTGAACTGCTCCAGTACCGGCTGTTCTACCGTTATCATGGGTCCTCCAGAGTTCGAGGAAAACCGGGAAGCACAATCGTGCAAAACAAGGGCCCTATATTCACCGCACTATACCAGACAGGTCTTGGATTTACGATGCGAATAGTAGGAGTATTTTGGGAACTCACGGATTGCGCGTTGGCGGGAGCATTGTATGTCCCAGTGCGATCCCAATATCCTCATATTAGGCGGGATGCCAACCCGCCAAAACCCACCCACTACAGCCGAGTTACGTCCCGGCGGCGTTGGCTTGTCACAGGGCTGAGAGGATCTTAGATGATGCGTGATGGCGCGGTTGACACGGCTCTGCCCCCGTGGATATATTAAGCTAGGCGGCGCTTGGAAAATCGCTTGTTGTGAGCGCTCCAACGAAAGCTTGCCGTAAGGCAAGTCCCGGGAGTTGAGGGATGGCCGAATATAGCAAGAGCGAAGCGCGCGAGTGGGCGAGGGAGACTCTGCGCGGGCAATGGACCACCCTGATGACGCCCTTCACTCCTGACGATGAGATAGACGAGGAGGGTTTGCGGCGGAACATAAGGCATATCCGCTCCTTGGGCACACGTGGGTCAGGGTGTACCTGGGGCATGGGCGAGTTCGCCGCCCTGACTCGCGAGGAACGGCTTCACGTGTACGACGTCGTCAGCGATGAAGCCGGTGGCGAGTGGCCGATCGCAGCGCACGTGTCCCACACCTCGGCCAAGGAGATGCTGGCTCTGGCCGATTATGCGGAAGGCGCCGGGTTCGACCTGCTGATCGTCGCTCCTCCCTATATGCTGACCAAGACCGAAGAGCAAGTGGTGGAGTGGACTCGTCTCCTGTCCGACAACACCCCGCTGGCCATAATGTTCTACAACTCGCCTCAGTTTGGAATCGTCGTCAGCCCCGAGGGCCTCAAGAGCATCTGCGAGATACCCAACGTGGTCGGCGTTAAGGAGGCCAGCTTCAATCAGCAGCTTTCCATTGACGCCCACCGGTTGCTGGGACGAGATTCTATCATCAGTACCCCGGATGAGTGGGTTCTGTTCAGGGGTGAGGAACTGGGCATCGAGCAGCAGGTGATGTTCGCTAATACCTCTGACTGGAGGTTCGACCGGCCGGGTCAGAACTACTATGTCCAGTTCGTTGACAAGGCCATGAGCGGAGATCTTGATGCTGAATTCTATGATGCCCACATCCGACCAGTTAAGGCATTGTCTGACAAGTGGTGGGTGAGGATCGTGCAGAAATTCAATGGAGCTCTTCCGGTCCCGCTTTGTAAGTACTGGGGCGAGCTTATGGGAATGGCTGGAGGCCATGTTCGAGCGCCGATGTGGGACCTTTCGGTGGAGGAAAAGGAGGAGTTAGGAGGGGACCTTGAGACGGTGCGGGGTGGTATGGAAGCATCCGTGACTAGGTGAATTGACATGTTGCTGATGGTAAGCGTGCAGGATCCGGCGGAGGCCATTGAGGCTCTCAAGGGCGGCGCGGACATCGTGGACGTCAAGAACCTGCAGGAGGCGCTGGTGGGTTCCGCACACCCCTCGGTGGTCAAACAGGTGCTGGACCTTGTGCCGCCAGAGCACCACGCCAGCGTGACTCTAGGAGTGGTGCCCAATCAGGTGGGTACTGTCGCGATGGCCGTTTACACCGCAGGCGTGCTCAAGGCTACTTCGGTCAAGGTGGGGTTCATGGAGACGGAATATGACGCCGCCGTTGAGACGCTGCTTGCGTCCCGGAAAGCTCTGGAGGGAACCGAGACCAAGCTTATAGGTTCGCTCTTTGCCGACAACCTCCTCTACGACGGGCTGGAACCCCGGCGCATGGTCCCGCTGGCAAGGGATGGGAAGTGCGATGGGTTCCTCATCGACACCCTCACTAAGGACGGCAGGAACCTGTTCGATTTCCTCACCGAGGACGAGCTTAAGGCCATGGTCATGGAGGGTAAGGAACTGGGGATGAGCACGGCCCTATCAGGGCACCTCAGGATCGATAACCTGGACGAACTCGCCCGCATAAACCCCGATATCGTTGGTGTGCGTGGTGCCGTTTGCGCCAAGGGGGACCGTACCAGCGGCGTTCACCGGGAAGCCGTGGCCGAGTTCAGGACGCAGCTTGAACTCCGAAGCACGGGCCGAATCGACGTTCGCCCCGTGCTGTCGGGTGTCTCTGCCAAGTCAGGCGTCTCCGGCAATGGGAATATCGACGCATGGGTCGTTATCGATGGAACGGGTAAGACCTGCGCCGGTATCATCGCGGCTCTCACCGAACAGATGGAGCAGGACGGGAACTCGTTTGTCGAAGTCATCATTCCGGACGTGCTGAACACCTACGACGTGATAGTGTGGGCTGAAAAGGCGCAACACACTATCCTCACCCAGCGGAAAGATGGTAACGGCTCTCTGAGGATGCTGATACGACCCTAACCAGGGTGGTGCCAATCCCCCGTTGCGGCCTCATGGCGCGCATGTTACGATGATGGCGACTGACGCTGACGGGGGAGCTTCTTGGACGTCTCGGACCTAGCCGAATACTTTGCCCTAGCCAGAGACGTCCTTCTCATACTGCTGATCGTGGTGGCCATCCTTTCGGTATTACTGGTTTACCGAAAGGTATCGGGTCTTGTCGTTTCCGTCAGGAGTACCGTAAAACATGCGGAAGACATCACCTCCGTTATCTCGCAAAAGTTCATCAAGCCGGTGGGCGCGGGTTCGGGGATTGCGTTCGGGGCCGGCAGAGCAGGGGCGTTCTTACTGAGTTTATTTAGGAGAGGGAGAAGAAAGGGTAGAAGGAGGGAAGGTAATGGCCAGGAGTGACGATGGCAATTTGTTTGTGGCCGGGTTTCTCGCAGGTGGGATTATAGGGGCCGTAGTGGGCATTTTGATAGCACCGAAGTCGGGCGCCGATACGCGGACGGAGCTTGCGGAACGCAGTGAGATGTGGCGGACCCGGGCGGAGGAGTTGGCCGCCATGGTTCGTGAGCGAGTTGGGCCTGCGGCCGAGGCCGTGCGCGAGAGGGTTGCTCCCGCGGCCGAGGCCGTGCGCGAGAGAGTTGCTCCCGCGGCCGACGCTGTGCGCGAGAAGGTTGGACCTGTCATTGAGCAGGTGAGCGCCAGGCTCGGCCAGAGCGGAGATGCTACAAAAGAGGCCGAGGAAGTCGTGGAGGCTGCGGCCTCCGAGTCCTCTGGAGATGGCGCCAGCCCGCAGAAGAAAGCATAGCCGGAGCCAGATCCCGGCGGCGACGTAGTAGGGCGAGCAGTGGACTAAGTCAAGGCTGACAAGGGACCGGAGTCAGCGTGTGTCCGCTGGCTCACGCATAAGGCCCGTGCAAACGGGGCCCATTGGAGCGATCCATGGGCCCTTTGTGTTGGAAGTCAGAGGTAACTCCAACAAGTCTTACCACAGGCGTGCTGCGTTAAAGCTCATCCCGCCTGCGCGCTGGGCGGCAAGGGCTGACTGTACCGCGGATAAGAGCCGAAAACTTTGAACATGGATACCTTGGTCTTGACCAGGTCCATCGCTTCCTGCACGATGCGGTCTTGTCTGTGGCCCTCTAGATCAATCAGGAAAAAGTAGCGCCCCAGGCTCTTCTTGGTTGGGCGAGATTCCACTTTGGCCAGGTTGATCTGTCGGTTGGCGAACTCCCCTAGCGCTCCGAAGAGAATCCCCGGCGCGTCTTCGTCGAAAGAGATGCAGAGAGAGGTCTTGTCGACACCGGTTCTAGGGTGGTCCGTCGTCGCCAGAATGACGAATCGTGTGACGTTGTTTGGGTCGTCTTCGATCCCCTGCGCCAGGATCGCCGTGCCATACAGTTCGGCGGCTCGCTCGTTGGCTACGGCTGCCGCCGCGCCCTGAGTCCTTTGCATCTCGTCCACCGCCGCGGAAGTGCTTAGAGAGGCTACCAACTGGGCCTCGGGGAGGCGTCGGGCCAGGAAAGTCCGGCATTGGGCCAGAGCCTGCGGATGAGAGTAAACAACCTCTATGTCTGCGATGTCGGCCCCTTTGCGGGCAAGCAAGCAGTGCTTGATAGGGAGCACCAGCTCGTTTCTTATAGACAGTCTTGAGTCGTGGATCAGGAGGTCCAACGTGTCTGTAACCGAACCCTCGAGGCTGTTCTCTATCGGCACCACGGCCTCGTCGGCACGCCCATTGTCTACCGCTGCTGCTGCGTCGGAGACCGAAGTAAACGGCACCAAATCAGCTTTGCCGTCGAACCGTGAGGCCGCCTGTTCGGTGAACGTACCGTGGGGCCCTAAGAACGCCAGACGTTTTGTCATCCAGCCTCTGCGAATTGCTGGGTGAACAGGTCCACCAGCTCTTCGTGGAATTTGGCGTCGGCTACTGCCAGGATCTCATCTTCTGCTTGGACGAGGGTTTCTTGTGTAGGGACTGAGGTGGTGCCATCCCTGCCGATCACAAGGGAGATAAGTGCGCCATCGGGCAGATCGATTTCAGAAATCGGTCGCCCGGCCATTCGAGACTCGCGGGGTATTCTGATCGATACCAGGGTTCTGCCGTTGTTCCCTGGCATAGCCATCAGATGCACTATTCCATCGATCGATAGATGCTCCTGGATCTGATTGACCACGAGCTCTGTGACGTTGATGGCCGCCTCGATTCCAAGAAGACCGAACAACCGGGTGTGTTCGGGAAGATTGACAACCGATATGGTCCGCGGTGCGTTGAAGCGATGCCTTGCGATCTGGCAAGAGAGGATATTGTTTTCGTCGCTGCGGGTGGTGGCAATGAACACGTCGGCTCTGCTGACTCCGGCCTTCGCCTGCACGCCTACCTCGGTGCCGTCACCCAAAATCACTACGCTTCCGAGCTCGTCTTCCAGCGCCTCACACCGTGCCGGGTCCATCTCGATGACACCGACCTCATGACCGGCTGACACAAGTTGGCCGGCCAGCGACTTTCCGATTTGCCCCGAGCCGACTATTACTATAAACATCTAGGGTCTATTCGCTAGTAGCCTGAACTACCATGTCTCGGGCCAGGGTGGTGCCACTGATCGCGACAAGGCCCAAATCATTGTACATCTTCTGCCTCGCTGGGTCATCCATGCGACAGATTACTTTAGGAACTTCGAAGACCTGACTGGCCAGCTGGGCCCCCAGGGCGTTCCGGGCATCCAGGCCGGAGACCGCGATAAAAATAGCAGCATCCTCAATGCCGGCTTTTCTCAGGTCTCCGCTGAGAGTCCCGTCGCCGATTATGGGGATGATTTGCTGGTCTGAAATACGGCCCTGGGGAAGCACCTCAAATGACGTGGCATGAGGGTCCAAGATATGTACGGTGTGCCCCAGTTCCGCAAGAGCGACGGCGATCGATGCTCCCAGGTCACCGCAACCCATGATGACTGAGTGCTTATGTTCCGTACCGGTCTGATTGAGCTGGAGCATTGTCGCCTCTGTCGCTCAACAGCGGAGCGCCCTGAAAAGTGAAGTTAGGAGTCAGTGGTAGTGGTGGTCTGGAATCCATTCAGAGTTCCTAGTTGCCCCTGCGTTAGCACCCAGCCCCCCGAACCGGTTGTTCCCGTCCATCAGCCGCTGGCTGCGTTCGGTCCTGCCGTAGACCGGGCACCTCGCCGGCAGAACTCCTTGTGACTGCTTCTAGGCTTCGATGCCATTGCCTCGAGAGCTGCTGGAAACCGAGTCGCGCCAGAGTATTACCCTGCACGGCGCGTGTTTCAAAATGTAGGGAACGGCGCGCCCCAGGTAAAATGAGCCGTACTGCTCCCGGTAGGGCGTCCCGAGAATTATGGCGTCAACCTGCTTGTCCACCGCCTCCTGAACGACGGCGTACCCGACCTGGCGCGATTGGAGCAGCTCGGCGTGGGGCTCGCACTTGTACTGCTTAGCCACTTCCTCCATCTGCGTCAGGACTTCCTCTCCTTTGGCCGTGGCCGGAGCTACCTCGGCGTCTATGGGATGACCTCTCTCCACCTCTATGACGAACAGGATGTACAGCCTCCCTTTAGGTGGTTTGAGCAGCTCGCAGGCTAACCTAACCGCGTCATCGTCGGCGCTGTTTCCCCTGACCGCAACCAGGGCTGACGACAGTCCCATATTGGAAATTCTCCGTTAGGGCGAATAGCCTCCAGATTTATCAGAGAAATATTAGACTTTGTTTAATCAAAATGCAAGCTGGCTTTCTGGGATGCTGTACCGCTCGGGTTCCTCTCGTGTCGAGAATGGTCCCCGTGCTCGTCGGTCGTGGGGCGTTCCGTGCTGGCGAGCTACGCCTCCAGTTTCTCCAGGAGCTCGTCTCGACCCGCGACTATGAGCTGGTCTCCTGACTGAACCCGATCGTCGGTATCTGGGTTAAGGGTGATATCCTTGCCCCTCTTGATGGCCAGCACCGCGAGGCCGTAACGGTCTCGCGGACTCGAAAATCCAACCTCTTTGAGGCTCATGTTTACGAACCGGGCGGGTGCTCGCATCTTGCTGATCCCAAAGTTGCCCGCCACCTCCAGGTACTCCTGTACGTCGGGGTTGAACAGGTTGTGTGCCAGGCGTACCCCCATTTCCGTCTCCGCGTGAATTACTTTGTCTATGCCAATGAGCTCCAGCGTATTGGCATGAAGCTCGTTGTAGGCCCTTGAGACCACATAAGGGAGCCCCAGGGTCTTGAGCAGCACCGAGGCCATTATGCTGGAAACGAGGTCAGAGCCGATGGCCACTACCGCGGCATGGTACTCGGCGATTCCCAGCTCCCGGAGGACGGCTTCATTCGTGCCATTGCCGGTGACCGGATAGGTCACCTGCCCCATGATGCTTTGGACCCGTTCTTCGTCCACGTCCATGGCCAGAACATCGTGGCCTAAGTTGTATAGGGCCCTTGCCGTGCTTGAGCCGAAGCGGCCGAGTCCTATTACCACCACCTGCTTTTTCATCTTCTATTCCCCGAAATAACAGCGTTGTTCATGTGCCCAAAGTTGAATGGGGCATGCGGGGGAAGCCTCGCCTCTCTCCCACCTCGAAGGGACTGCCTTTCCGACGATACCCTCGTAAAATCACCCTATTGTAACCCGTTCTTGAGCGTACCGGTAGGTGTCCTGATCGCCCCGGGCGATCATTGCTAGGCCTATTGTCAACGGGCCGATCCTTCCAATAAACATCGTCACTATAAGTATCAGGTGGCCCCAATTGGATAAGTCCGGAGTTAATCCGGTGCTGAGTCCCACCGTGCCGAAGGCCGACATGCTCTCGAAGAACAGGTCGCTGAAGGGGAATGCATCTTCTGCGAAAGTTAGGAGCAGGGCTACGAAGAACACGAAGGCCGTGGCTACCGCGCCAATGGTCATTGCGCGCTGCACCTGCGTCTGTGGTATCTCGCGGCCGAAGGCCGAGGCGCGGGTGCTGCCGCGCATTGTGGATAGAATGGCTACGAGGACCACTGCGAACGTATTAATCTTGATCCCCCCCGCGACTGATGCCGAAGCCCCGCCGATGAACATGAGACTGGTGAAAAAGAAATTGGTGTGCTGTTCTGTCTCCCCATAGCTGACCGTGGAGAAGCCCGCGGTTCGGCCGCTGGTCGACTCAAAGAACGATGTCAGCAGCTTGTCCCCTACATGTAGGGGGCCGAGGGTGTTGGGGTTGTCGTACTCCGAGGCGAGAAAGACAAGTGTGCCGCCAATAATTAGCACGGCCGTAAGGGTCAACACCAGCTTTGTGGTGAGCGACAGCAGCTTGAACCTGCGAACTCGTATGATGTCTATAATTACCCAGTAGCTAAGCGCTCCTAGGATGATTAGCGCCGCCATAATCCCTAGGGCCGCCACGTCGGTATTCAGTGCGGATAGGCTTTTGGAATCTTCGAGGACCACGAACCCTGCGTTGTTGAAGCCTGACACCGTGTGGAATACGGCCTGCCAGACGGCTTCCGCGGGCGAGTACAAGAAGGAGAACCTGATGAATAGCGCGATGAAGCCGGCTATCTGGATGCCCACTGCCACGAGCACGATCCGCACCGTGATGCGGACCAGGCCGCCAAGCTGGTTGACACCCAGGCTTTCCCTCACCAGGAGCTGCTGCGAGAGCGTTACCCGCTGACCAACGAGGATAAGCAGGAAGGTCGCCAGGCTCATAAATCCCAGGCCACCGACGAACATCAAGGCGAGAATGATTACCTGGCCTGTGCGGGTCCAGTAGGTAGCGGTGTCCTGCACCACCAGGCCGGTAACTGTAACGGCCGAGGTGGCGGTGAAGAGGGCGTCGATGGCCGGGGTCACCCCTCCTGCGTGGTGGGTGAAGGGTAATAGCAACAGCAGGGTGCCCACCGTGATCAGGCCGGCGAACGCGAAAACCAGCATCAGCGGAGAGGCGAATATCCTTGATGGCACCCGGCTGGTAGGTAGAGTCAACCGGACGGGGACCATCGCCTCTTCACGAGGGTGGCGGACTACTCTGTCGGCGGGCTTAGGCCTCCAGATTTCTCAAAACCCCTTGGCCGTCCCTCGTCGGACATGAGTAGCCGGGCCCACGGCCCAGCTACTCCGTCTCTTCATTCCTGACGGTACGGCGCAAAATCCACCTCATTATACATACGCATTACGTGTCGAGTAGAGGCGGGGGTCGTGATGTTGGACTTTCCGTTCGCATGATTCGCGACCTTTTTGGGAGGCCTCGACCGCGGTTTGTAATAGGGTGGGCTCCTCAGCCATCAACGGACGAGTTTGCGGCCGCGCCGTTGACGTACATAGGCGGCTTTGCTAGGCTTGCGCCGCAGTGGGTTGCTCTTCAAATGATGGACTTTGAATCTCCGGGCGTAGCCATCAGCATATGAAGGTACTGGTCACAGGAGGCGCCGGATTTATCGCCTCCCACATTGTAGACACACTATTGTCCGAGGGTCACAGCGTCTCGGTGGTGGACGACTTGTCGACAGGCAGCGCCGAGAACCTGAACCCGGCCGCGCGTCTATACGAGGTGAGCATCACCGACCACGAGGCGCTGGCCGACGTCTTTCATCGTGAACGCCCGGACTTGGTGAACCACCATGCGGCCCAGACCGACGTTCGGCGCTCCGTGGCTGACCCAGCCTTCGATGCGCGGGTTAATGTGGTTGGCTCCCTTAACCTCCTGCGGCTCTGTGTCGAGTACTCCATTACCAGGATACTGTTCCCATCCTCCTGCGCCGTGTATCCCGAGCCGCGCCACGTTCCGATGGATGAGTCCCACCCGATCGGGCCTCAGTCGGCCTACGGCGTGGCCAAGTACACCGTAGAGAACTACCTGCGGCTCTACGCCGATGTCCACGGTCTCCGGTACAAGGCGCTCCGTTACGGCAACGTCTGCGGGCCGAGGCAGAACCCGAAGGGCGAGGCGGGGGTCGTCGCCATCTTCGCCGGCCAGCTTCTGGCTGGCGCTCGGCCCACGATATACGGCGACGGCTCCAAGACGCGTGACTACGTAGCCGTGGAAGATATCGTTCGAGCTAACATACTGGCGATGGGGGACACGGGCGACGACGAGGTTTACAACCTGTCGCGGGGAATCGAGGTGACCGATCTGGAGATATACGAGGCCGTCAGGGAGGCCGTTGGCGTCGATGTCCGTCCGGCGTATGCGCCCCAACGCCCCGGCGAGGCCGGCAGGGTGATCTTGGACTGCTCCAAAGTGAAACGGCTTCTCGGATGGGATTCCGCTATCGGGCTGGCCGACGCCGTGAAGCGGACCGTCGAGCATATACGCCGACAGGGGCATCATCAGGCGGAGGCAAAGACGAAATCCCGCAGGACCTAGCCGCCTTTTGAGCGGAGGTGATTTCTTTCGTGGATGCCCTGAGTCAGTAGGGTGGAGCGCTGTAGAACCCGGCCCAGGCGGGCTTTCAGGTTGCATCCCTCACGTTAAAAGAGTGGGAGAGGTGTTGAAGTAGGTTCTAGAAGCCAATTAGGTATTGACATTTATGAGATGCTTAATATAACCTGCCCTTTGGGGCCGGTGGGTCGGCAGTCTCCAAGTGCGTCATTAAGGTCGTTCATGCTCGGCGAACTTAGCAGCCCATTGGTCCTTCTCATGAGGGGCTGGCCTCAAGGCAGGTGATAATGAGTAAGAAGACTCTATTTTTCTCCGGCATTCTGCTACTAACCCTTATCGCAACTTCTCTTCTCCTGAATCGTGGAGTACTGTAGGCCACGATTGACTCAGCCGACATTACCATCTCTATTGATGAAGCCTCGCTCGTGGACGCCGACGGCGACACCTTCCTCGACGGCGTGCCCCTGGGCGCGGCGGCCGTCTGGAACGCTACCATTCTCATCGGTAGCGGCCCCGAGGAAATCGAGGAGATCACCTTAGATTTCGCTCCGGCCACCTCTGGCAATGCCTCCCTGCCCAACTTCAAGCTCAAGGCACAGCCTGTCATCAACAGCACGACCACGTTCGTTAGCACCTTCGACTCCTCCACCTCGGCGGCATCCGGGTCCGGCAACGGAATCTTGTCCAGCAGGTCCGTAGATGGGGCGGGCCAGGTCAGGGTCACCGTCGACATCAGCCTGTTCAGCACCTCACCGGCCACCCTGCCTTCCACCCTGCCGGGGGATTTCTCAGGCCAGGACGCCACCACCGCCATCACGTACAAGATCGAGGTCCTGCCCGACCTCTGTCAGGCCTATCTGCAGACCCCCTGCGCGGTCAACAACAACATCGCGGAGAACTACGACCTTATCTTTAGCGTCAAGCAGCCCAGCCTGTCTGCCGTGACCACCAGCACGCGGGTGACGATCGTCGAGGTCCCCACGCTCGACCTCAGCGTCACTGTGCCGACGGCCGCCCAGGGCTTCAACGCCGGTGACCTGGCCGACCTGAACTTCGACGGCCTGGTCCAGGAGATACTGTTCCAGGGCACCGTGAACGACGGCGGCGTGCCACAGGTAACCCTAGCAGGTACGCTGGCGGGCGCGGCGCTTATGGGCGGCCCGGATACTAGTGCTCCCACCGGCCCGTTCACTCTAGAGACTTCGGATGAAAGGGATGCCGTCGTGCTGGCGCCCATCGTCCCTACGGCTGACGAGTGGCAGGCGGCAGGCCTGTGGCACGACACCGACGAGACTCCACCGTTCCTTGTCTTCGCTCCGTATGTGGATGATCACGGGTTCTACTACGGCCAGGATCCCGACTCGTCTCCCTCCTCGGGCGCCTTCAACTACGACACCCCAGGCCTCCCCAACTCCGGCGCGCTGATCAGCCCCGAGTTTACGCCGGGTTCCGGCAGCGTACTGAAGTTCTCGACCTGGTGGGACACCGAGTTCTCGACGTTCTTCGACTCGAAGAAGATCAAGTACTGCACAGGCACTGTTATCACCGGCATTGGAGACCTGACCTGCACCGATATAGCTCAAATCACAGGTGAAGACCCATCCTTCTTCTTCGACCCGTTCTTCGACCCATTTGGGGGAGGTGGCAGCGGTTCCGAGCCAGGCAGCACCTTCGACGGGTCTCTCATAGGGTTCCCGGGGTTGACCATGGTATTCGTCCCCCCATTCTTCGGTGGACCGACCTTCTTTCCGGCGGTGCCGGTGGAGGTTGAGCTGGACCTGATCGACATACTGGGCTCCGGCATCATAGGCGACACCGACGCTCACATCGTGTTCGAGTTCGATACCGTCGACTCGATTAGCAACTTCTTCATCGGCTGGTACGTGGACGACGTGCTGGTGGAGGGTGAGGGAACCATCGCCGGAGCCGGCTTCGCGGTGGACCCGTTCACCGACCCGACTTGGGAGGGCGTGTTTACCCCAGCCGAGGGCGAGAACAACGTCGAGTTCTTCGCCAAGCGTACCAAGTACCTAATCCCCGGCGAGGGTTCCGTCAACGACACCCCAACGGCATCCAGCACCATACAGTTCTTCCTGGACACGGTGGTTCCAGCTGATCCCGTGGTGGACGCCCCGGACCTTCTGAGCCTACAGGTGGCCAACCCCACCACTGCGTTCGTGACCAGCGCCACCACCATCGGGTTGGCGGGCGAGTTTTCCGATGACCAGCCCGACACCCTGGTCGTGACCAGGCGTACCACGGCGGCCACTAAGCCGATCACCACCGCCATCCTGGACGCCGCGTTCGCCACCTCGTCGGTCAAATCCGTGTTCACCCTCAAGGACTCGAGCGGCGACTTCGACCCCGTGGGGACGACGTTCACGTCCGGGAGCGCGGGGCCGGCGAGTCTGAGCAATACAACGCTGGCCCAGGCCGCAGTGGCCGGTGCCGACACCATCGATGTCGTTTCCGCCGCCGGCCTGACTGTCAACAACGTCGTCGCAATCGACGTGAGGAGCAAGAAGGAGTACCGGGGTATCTCGTCCATTAGTGGAACTACCCTCACTCTCGATTCGACCCTATCCTCGTCCCACTCCTCCGGGGTGGCGGTGGCTGAGCGGCAGACCATTAGCGTCGCTGATGCCGGCACGGATTTCGTGGCCAACAAGTTCATCCAGGTCGATGAGGGACCCAGCGCGGAGGTACTCCGGATAGTCTATGTGCTGCCGAACACGGGGTCGGATACGCTGGCCCTGGATGGGGCCCTAAGTAAATCTCATGGCTCCAGCACTCCGGTGACGGGCGCCGAGAACTCCACCTGGAAGTCTCCCAGCACCCCGGCCCCGGATATCGTGGAAGGCTATAACCAGTTCACAATAGTGTTGGAGGACAAGGGAAATAACTCCGCCACGACCACCGTCGTGATTCTGCGAGACAATACCGACCCGACCGGGCAGGTCAAGGTGGTAACGATCGTCAGCGACGGCGAGGCGGTAGTTGGAGACGAGTTCTTCCTGATAGTGTCGGCCGCCGACAACGAATCGGCGATCTCATCCGTGACCGAAGACGCTACGAGCGCGAACTTGGTGACCATCGACGGCGTGGAGGACATCCTGGTCGAGATGCACGTCCTGGGTACCGTCAACCCGACGACCACTCACGCAACCCTTATTACGGTCCAATCAGGCACTCCCGTGGGGGAGAATGTCATCTCTGTAACTATTTCTGACACCGCCGAGAACACGGTCACCGCCACCACCACTCTCGATGTGGTGTCCAGCCGGACCAACAGGAACTTCTTCCTGTTCGGCGGCATCAACTACACAGGCCTGGCGCTGATACCAGATGACGGGGACGCCGCGACCACCGACGACGCCGACCTGGACAGGCTGATGGACCAAAACATAACCAACCTTGTGGATGCGGCCTACGCCGCCGGCCATACGCACGTGGGCCATTCCACCAGCGGCGTCGTCACGCTTGGCGACATAGTCGAGTCCACGTTCGCCTTCGACGACAGCGTGTTCAAGGTCCACACGCCAGGAGCGGCCGCGGACACCCTGACGGACCTGGAGCCCTTCGTGGGCATGATCATGAAGACCAGGGAGACCGATTCCGCGAGCAGTACTCTCGACGTGTTCAAGAAGGTGAGCGTGAGCGGGTTCACGGCGCAGCAGTCCGTGCCCGTCAAGATGAACATCCTGGGCGTCTTCTTCCAGCTTGGCCAGTTTACGCCGCCTGAGGAGGTCCTGGAGACGGGCTACAACCTGGTGGCGCCTCACATCTTGGGTGATGACACCTTCGATAATGTCTACAGGGGCGCCCTCATTCCCGACGAGCTGGCCGTCTCCGCCATCGCCTTCGAGAGGCGTGTGGACGCCAGTACCGGAACAAGCACCGTTGACGCCGAGATCTTCGAGGGCTTCGTCGTCCAGTCCCTGGGCGAGCTCCTCAAACCTGTGCTGTCCTACTGGACCTTCATAGTCTCGGGTACGCCGACCATCACGCCGTAGGCCGAGGTGAGCAGCGACGAATGGATTTAGGGCATTCCGCCTGGACTAAGGAGTGTTATGCTCACCGATGGTCCGAAGAGCATACATAGCTGAGCGGGCTGCGAGTCTAATGTGGGCCCGGCCCCCCCCAACGAGCCTTCCTTCGACGTCTCTCTATTCGCCCCCAGCGACCCTCCAAGGAGGGCTAAATTGTGTCTTGGCGAGGGGCGATGTACCAGGAACTCAACGCAGGTTTAAGTAGTGGCAGTTAGAATAGTCGGCGGCATTGTTCTCCTGTATCTGCTGGTGCTGGCGATAACGACGCTGCTGGGAAGAGGCCCTTCTCCAGTCAGCGCCGTCCCGCAGCCGCCCCACGTCTTCTTCGGAGAGGTCAGCGCCGGTGGGTCCCCTGTTGGTTCCGGCGTGACCATAGAGACCCGCATCAACAACGTGATTTACAGCCAGCGGGTGACCGATCCCGACACCGGCGCGACAACCCAGAGCACCTTCACTCATGCCGTCGACGCAGGTGGGTTCAACTACGGCACCGACACCAACTTCCAGGTCTGCGCCGACGATACCGCGACCACGCCAGTGGAGGGTGGGGTCGACCTCGATATCATCACCTTCTTCGTGAACGGGGTCCAGGCCACGCCCACGGCGATATTCACGCGAGGGTCCGTGACCGAGCTAGACCTTAGCATCTCGTCTCTGGGTGCAGCCAAAGGTGCGTCCGCCACCGGATCGTCGGCTGCCTGCACGACCCTGCAGCCCACGCCTACGGTGGCGGCTGGCCCCCCGCCACCACCCCCGAGTGGGGGCGGGCCACCGCCCCCGCCACCAGCGGCGGCCCCACCCCCACCGCCTGCCGAGATAATAGAGGTGACCCCGACGGCCACGCCTCCGCCTGTGGTCCAGGAGGTTATTGACACCCTCGCCGATCCGCTTGCGACCCTCCAGGATCAGTTAGACGCGATATCGGGTTTGGAGAACCCTGATGATCAAGCCCAGGCCCTCGCTGGTGTCGCCGCCGCTGATGCGGGCGCCATCCTTGGCGAGTTGAGTGTCACCGACGCAGTCGCCATTATACAGGCCGCGGATACTGCCCTTGCCGCCTCCGTGATCGCGGAGACGACGGCGGCCGACGCCGCGGCCATCGTGACCTCTCTGATTGAGACCGCTGATGCCGCCGCGGCCGCGGCGATATTCTCCGAGGTAGTGGACCAGGGCAACGCCGACAACGCTGCCGATATCTTCGTCGCGGTCGTCCAGGCAGGCAACGCCGATGATGCAGGAGAGATCTTCTCCGCCGTCGTCGATGCGGGTAACGTCACCGACGCAGCGGACATCGTCTCCGCCGCCGTGGACGCCGGCAACGCCTCCGAGGGCGGAGAGATATTCACCGCTATGGTGGACGCCGGCAACACCGACGCCGCCGCGGTGATCGTAACCGAGGTAGTGACCGCGGGCGACGCAGACGACGCCGCGGACGTCGTGGAAACAATGACCGCGATCGCGGCGGCCGACATATTCGAAGAGATCGCGGTCGCCGCCGTGGCCGCCGAAATCGTGGATGAGATCGCGTTGGCGGTCCAGGCCTCCGACATCCTGGCCGAGGTCGAAAAGGTAACGGCGGGCGCCATCCTCGAAGAGACCGGGATCACGAGAGTGACCGAGATCGTCGATGTCATGGAGCTGAGGTGAAGCTGGTCGAGCGTCTGCCCGAGATGACGGCGGACAAGCTGTTCCAGATACCGGCCCAGACGCTCTTCGACAACCTGCCAACCGTGCCCGTGGAGCAACTGGCCTTCGAGAATCCGCCGCCGATCGATCCCGACCTTCCGCCACCGGTGGCCGTGCAGGTGTCGCCCACGTTGGCCGTCTACGGGGTTCCGGACACGGGAGAGCTGGTCTGGGTCGGGATTGTGGCAAGCCCTGCGCCCATCGATCAGATACTGGGTAAATTCGCCCGACGGCTGAGCGATGTGGAGATCAATGTAGAGGACCTTGCTGCCAAGCCTGCTGCTGCCCCCGACTTCAGCCCTGCGCAGGTGGTGAACTCGTATTTCAGGATAGAGGTTGAAAACGCGGAGCCCGAGGACCTAGTAGCTGCGCATGTGACCATGTTCTTGGAGAAGGAGTGGCTGGAGGCCAACGATATCCACAAGTGGTCGGTGCAGTTCAACCGGCTCGACGAGGATTTGGGGTCGTGGGTGCCGTTCCCGTCCAAGCGTGTGAGTGAGGACGAGGAGCGGGTATTCTACACTGTGTCAGTGCCTGGGTTCTCGGTCATCGCCATCACGGGCAGCACTCAGCTGCCCGCGCAGATATTCGATGTAACGAACCTGTCATTCGACCCGCTGTTGCCGTCCGGTGGAGAGGACGTTACGTTCAGTGTCACCGTCACGAACAGCAGCCCCGTGGACGCCGTGTATCCGGCGACCCTATGGGTCGACGACACGATCGAGGACAGCCAGACCGTGCTTGTTCCTGGGGGCTCCAGAGTGGTCGTGAGGTTCACCACGCGGCTCGACGAGGGCACCCATAGCATCCGGATAGAGCGGGAGCTGGGTGAGCTCACCGTCGGCCGTGCGGTGGCGACGCCCACACCGGAGCGAGTGGTGGGCACGCCGACGGTCGTAACGGTGGTTGAGGTGGAGGCAACGCCCACGCCCGTTCTACGCACGCCCACGCCAGTTCCGCCCACGCGCACGCCCGTACCAGCCACGGCAGTGCCGATTACGCCGATCCCTGCGCCGCCGACTGAAGTGACGCCTACCGCCGTGGTTGTGGCCCCGCCTGAGGAAGATGGTGGAGGTGCGATCATATTCATCGTCATCGGCATCGTGGCGGGCATCGCCGTCGTAGGTGGCGGTGGGTACTTCATCGTGGTGAGAAGGCGGCCAGGACCGCCTACTGCGCCCCCAACGCCTCCGGGTGGGCCCCAGGCTCCCGCGCCGCCGGCTTAGCCTAGCTGGTCCGCCTTCGAAGGTCTCCTTGAACGGGGGGTGATCGTGGCGCTAGGCTGGCCTGCGGGCGCGTGAGCGCCGAGCCTCCCTCAGTCCGGGTTTTATTTCAGCACAAGACCCCTTAACCTCCTTCGGCACTGGTTAGGATGGACGCGGCGGTGTAACCAGCATCGGTTAGTCCTAGAGCGCGCTTCCTTGAGCGGGAGTACGTTTGTGGCTATAATGGGCCTGTCCCCTTGGCAAGAGGATGAGAGAACCCGAGTCCGCTTACGTTAAGTAGAGGACTCACCCAACGAGGCGTGGAAGGAGGACAAAGATAGTGGGGATTGTGAAGGTCCAGCTAGTCGATATGGTGAATGGTGAGCCCCTGACCACTCCTGATCAGCCGGCAGAGCTCGACGACTCAATCGAGGCCGTTGAACTGGTCCAGCAGATACTTAACTTCGTTGGACAGCTTCCAGAGGGCCATCTGGTGGACCCCAAGGCCACCAAGATCGTTAACAAGTCGAGGCGAGCGGAACTGAGTTCCAACCAGACCCTGGCTGGAGTAGGCACCGAGGACGGGGATACCCTCGCGTTGTACTACAGTACTGTGTTCGGCTGGAATGCCTAAAAGGCCTATAGCGTAAGCCGGCTGCTCCTCTTCACCGTCTTGAGTAGTGTTCGCTTTTCTTATCTAGCCGAGATCGATCCACGTTAGTGATACCCCACACTCACGATTGACCAATGCGTTCGTTCCGCGACCAACGACTTGCTAATGACCACGAGGAACTGCTGAGGTTGCAGCAGGAGCTCGACTGGGGCAGCCGGGCCAGGCTTGAGGTCCAGGCGGTAGGGACTCGGCCGTACCAGTCTTACAACCTGATTTTTCATTGCGGCGGCTATGTGGACGAATTGGGAGCGGTGCGGAAGCGTCACCACCTGTTCCTCGAGTTCCCCATGGCATACCCGATGGAGGCGCCTCCTACATTCAAACGCGTCTCACCTCTTCTGCACCCTAATATTTACCCTCACGGCGTGTTTTGCCTGGGCTTCGAGGGAGATCGGAAGTGGCGCCCCGGCATCTCGCTGGAAAGTTTGATCCTGCACGTAAGCCGGCTGATCCGTTTCGACCCCGACTGGGTGAATCTGGACCCTCCCGCCAACAGGACACAGGCCTTCTGGGAGGAGTTTATCAAAAAGGTCCGCCTCCCGGCGGATGACGAGCCGTTCGTTATGGGTGATCAGCCGAGCGGACCACCCGTGAGCCAGCCGGCCGTCACCCAGAAACCGCCTACGCAACCCGCAAATAGACGCGGTATCCGTATCGAGCCGAGCCCGGTGCGACGCAGTGGACCGGCAGCCCAGATCAGACCCAGTGGTTCTCGCCGCTCAAGTGGCCCGATTCGGATCAAACGACGTAATCCGAATGATTGATTCAGGCCTTCCGGATGAACGATAAAACTGGCGACAAGCAAGCTACAGAGTCCCGCCGTCCAGTCCCGCAGCAGTTGCCGTTGACCGATGGGAAGTTTATCCGCATCGACGCCAACGGTCAGATAGCCTCCAATCAGCTCCTGGTTTTCTTGTCCCAAGATGTATATGAACTGATTACGGCCCAGGCTCGTGAGCACGACCCCTGGGAGGTCGGCGGGGCGCTGCTTGGCCAGTATTGTGTGGATGGAGAGACGCGCTTCGTTATCGTCTCAGCAGCCATCCCGTGTGACCTAGGCTCAGCTACTCCCGCCAGTATCAACTTCCCCCCTGAGTTCTGGCAACACGTAGAGGAGGTACACACCTCCCAATATCCGGGTTTGCTCAGGCTCGGTCCTTATCATTCTCACCCTGGATATGGGGTCGGTCCCTCAAGTACCGACCACATGACGATACTGCAGGCCTTTTCCCGTCCACACCACATCAGCCTTATCTATGATCCTCATATAGACCAGATTGGCTTCACTTGCTGGCAAGAGAACGAATTGATGCCGCCGAGCGGATGTTTTATATACGAACACCGAGAGCCGGACGTGCTCAACACTGCTCTCATGGAAGCCCGACCAGAATCGTAGCCGATGGCCGCGGGTCTCTAACGGATCGGCATTGACGCTCCTGTGGGGTCATTACAAGACTGCACGTTGACACTCAAGAGTAACTCAGTCGGATATGCTCTACAGCAGCTCAAGCTGTTTCAGTCGCAGTCGGCCGGACGAATCGACTTCGAGCTTCTGCCCGACACGACCACGATCAGGCTGGAGGTCCGATACCCTGGCTTGATTCGGCGGTCTGTCGACGGCAGAGACGAGATCTTTATCTGCGGACGCCATCACCTGTTGATGGTCATTCCCGAATCGTTTCCCGATAGGGCGCCTCACCTGATCTGGCTCAGCTCGATATTCCACCCTAACTTGATGGCCGATGAACCGGTGTGGCCTCCGCGATTTAGCTGGAAGGAGTTCCCTAGCCTCGTGCTTTTGATGGGTGCTCTGGTAGATACCCTAGTCGGGCTACGGGTGAGGACGAAAGGAATCCTCGATTTCGCGACACGAAGTCCACTGAATCGGCAAGCCTCTTCCTGGTTTCGTAAACGCAGACGCGACATCGTCAGATTCGGCCGTAACGCTGGGTATCCGTTGGGGCTGCGACCGGATGGGCTTCCCCTGGTGTCTTCCCATATCAGTTGGCGGCTCGATGGCACCTTGACCGGGGGCCGCCCAATGATATTCCTCTCCCGACTATTTCGTGAGGGTGTCTCCCAATTCGCTGATCATGGACCGGGATGGCTGCTCGGCCAGCAGGGAAGCTGGGAAAGCTCGCGATGGTACTACGTAGATCGCATAGTGCCGTTATTTAAAGGGTCTATTTGTCCAGATAGTGCTATCGGTGTGTTTCACCATGCCGGGAGGGAGTGGAAGCCCTCGTGGAAGGGTGCCGACCGTCCACTGCTTAGTGAAGCGCGAAACGGACGTCCGATCTTCAAAACTGACCCATCGCTGACGGAGATCGACGGCTATTTCATCACGGAAGGCGGTCTCCGCTCGTCAGAGGGATCGCCGCAACCCGCGCCCGAAGCTACGCGGCCTCCGATCAAAGTCGGCCCTCCGCAGTCGGCGTCGGATCGGGTTCAGGGACCGGAGACGGTGAACTCGGAATTAGCGAGTGGCCCGGACGAACTGGGCGGAGAGTCCCCTGAGAGGCGGTTAGAGACTCCTCTATGCGTATATTGTGGTATCATCTGCGCGCCTGATCATGGGTGGAGTTTATGTGTGCACTGTAATACCGCGGCGCATAAAGCCTGCTTGGAGGAGTCAGGTGGGTGCCTCTACACAGGGTGTTTAGCGAGCCCTTTGTATGAGAGCTGAGCCTTGAGCATGTATTCTGCGCTTATGAGCGTCTGTTAGCGGGTGAACAGTGTACGTCGTCAAAACAAGTGGGACAAAAGGGGAGCCTTTAAAGCGTGCAACTTGGACGCTAACCGGCTCAGGCAGTTCTCAGATTTGCCAACCTCCGTTCGGCTAGACTCTTTTGCTTCACCTCCTGTCTCGTCGCCAGTATGGCGTCTTGGCGTCCGTGGTACATATCCGCCGGCGTGATGTTCCCCAAAGCCTCGTGATAGCGCTCGTAGTTGTAGTACCTTACGAAGCCCTCCATAGCCGCTACAAGCTCTTCCAGGCTGTGGTGGACAAAGACGTTGACCTTAGCCTTGGCTGTGCGATGGTACCGCTCCAACTTGCCGTTGGTCTGGGGATGGAAAGGTGAGGCGAAGATGTGTTTCATGAACCTGGCCCTTAGGAACTCGTCCAACGCCCTAGACAGAAAGCCTGGACCGTTGTCGCTCAGAAGGGCTGGACCTGGCTCTACAGGCGCCGTCGGTTGACCGGTGAACTCCACCGCATCCTGGACCACGTCGATGATGTCGGCACTGCTCATGCTGGTCTGCACCCTCCAGCCCACGATCATCCTGGAATAGTCATCCAGCACGCTGATCAGGTAGTAGTAGCCCCAACCCACCACGAAGAAGTAGCTGGCATCGGTCTGCCATAGCTCATTGGGCCTGGCAGTCTTGGTGTGAAACTCCTTTCCTGCTGGGAAGCCCTTGGTCTCGGGCGGCTTGATGAGCCCCGCTTCCTTCAGTATCCGGTATACGGTGGACTCGGAGACGTACATGACCTGTTCGTCCACCAGGGTGGTCGCCACCTCTCTCGGGCTCAACGATGGGTGCTCCAACGCATACCTGACCACGTACCGTCTTTGCTTTGTAGCCAACCGGTTCCACACTCGCCTGGGCTCTGGTGGCCGGTCTACCAGACCGTTAAACCCCTTGTCTCGATACCTGCTCTTCCAGCGGTAGTAGGTCGAGGGTGCTATCTGCAACTCTTGGAGGGTCTGCCTGACCGGCAGAGGAGACCTCTCGACGATCTGAAGGACCTCCGCCTTGAGCTGGGCCTCCCTTCTCACATAGGGCTTGCCCATGGGCTCTAACCGAGGCTTTTTTTCAGGACCAGGTTCTCCACCGACAGCTGAGCAACAAGTTCCTTGAGCCGCTCGTTCTCGCGCTTCAAGGCATCGACCTCCGCCTTGTTCGCCTCCCGTAGCGTGTCACCCTTCAGCCTCGACTTGCCCGCCTCCATGTAGTCCTTGAGCCACTTGTAATAGACCCCGGGGTTGATTCCCTCTCGCCTGCACAAGGCGCTGACTGATATCTCCCCGCGGATCCCCTCTATGACGATCCGTACCTTCTCCTCAGGTGTGTACTTGCGACGTGTAACGTTTCTGGTCCGTCGGACCACCTGCCTCGCGTTCTCGTCGGCTTGATCGTAGCTTCGACTGACTTCCTGCATCCTGGCTCCTTTCACTTCCGTGAATCTACTCTCCTACCTGAGCCAGGACAATCGCCTTAATTGTCGCTTCTCAATTCCCCATCAGCTGTCCCAAATGTGCTGACGATACACAGTGAACAGGCACCTCCCGGAGATATCTATGGTAGGACCGCTTAAAATAACCGGCTCGGAACAAAGTGATCTGGAGCGACTCGTCTCCGAAGCAAGGAGCGAGATCCAGCTAACGGATAGACTACCCAACTTGAGCGATAAGGTCCGTCACCTGGAGGAGGTTCTAGAGCGAAATAGCGCGGCTAGTGCCCAATACTCCGGGGAATCTTCTCTCCTGCAACTCGACCGAGACCTCAAGGGACGGCTGTTCGATCTTAACAACGCCGAGGGTACCCTCGAGAGGATCGAGGAGGACCTTGGCCAAGGAGACTCCGAGCCGGTGGACCTCACCGTGCAGCAGACCATGGACCTGGTCCAGAAGCTTCGCCAGTTGGCGCTGACGATTCCCAACGATGAGCGGCTGGCCGCGGTTGCCACTAATGTCTGCGAGGGGCTCGAGTCCTTTGTAACCGACGTGCTGTCGGAGTCTCGGCCAAGCGACGATGGGGGAGAGACCGCCGGTAATCTCGCAGCGAGTCCAGGTGACCTGACCATGGCGCTGGAAGTTATAGACACGATCCGCACTTGCCCTGGGGGAGACCGCACACCGGTCTATAAGTCTTTGCGTCAGCAGTTCATTGATGCTTCATGTCGTTCCGCGTGGAGCCGGTTGGATCGCCTATTTGATAAGCGGCTGGACCGTGCGGCAAGAAAACAGTACCTCCACGAGGCCCTGACGACTTGGACCCTTCTGCCTGAGCTTGGCGAGAACGCCGGCAGTCCCCGCCTGAGCCAGCTTCCGGAAGATATAAGGCGGACCATCCAGGCCGTCTTCTTGCGCGATGTCGTTGGCGGGGTCCCTGGAGGAGATCGTCAGGGACTTTTGGATACGGCGCTGCTGATTAATGAGCTCGCCGAGGACTACCTGACCATGATTCCGGCCATTCCTGTGCTGGAGGCACAGACGGCGCTGGGAGTGCAGGCCAGCGATACCTTGCTCCGTCGCATGAAAAGAGAGCTATCTACCGTAGATACTTGGCGTGACCTCGAGATATGCCTGAGCGCCATATCAATCCTACATACAATCCCGGGGATGGAAGAAGACAAAAGGTTCAGAGAGCTGTCACCGCGAATCAGGATGGCTACGTGGCGACTTCGATTGTTTGGGGCAATGAGATTTTTCCGCAGAATCGCGCTACCGGTATTCATAAGCCTGCTGGTGGTTACGGGCTTGATGGCGACCTATATCGGTGTCGCGACTCTGGTTGAGCGGTTCTACGACATTAGCATACCACTGGCCCTGTAGGCCCATAGGCTGTGCTCCAGATTTAGTTGCATTTGTTGGTATGGATCGGCAAAAAAAGACGGCTGGGAAAATAAGGGTCGGCCGAGCAAAGACCTCGCATTCTCGTGGTGCGGATGACCGCCCAGCAAAGACGATTATCGTCTCACGCAGGCCTATCCAACCAATTAGGATCGGCAATCTGGAAGATGGAGCCCAAATTGAGGGCGCCCTCCTGACACTCGGCGGGACCGCCAACCCCGGTGACACCTTGCGCCTAGAGTGCGCGGAGGTGGATTCGGTCACGTGCACAGTCAAGTCTGACGGTACCTGGGAGATGCCTGAGCTCTCTCCGCCTCCAGGTACGCAGACTTTGAAAGTCGTGAACCTCAACCGCGCCGGCCAGACGGCCGCAATCCAACTGACAATATCCAAACTCCGTTCCATTGCGGTGGTGTTTCCTCTACAGGGGGAGACTCTGGAGGCTAAGCATCTTGAGGTGACGGGCAAGGCATCCCCTCAACGGCTTGTCTGCCTCCGGTTCGGACGAACCACACTCACTGATCGAGCCGGTGGCAGAGGATCGTTCCGGTTCACGGACGTCGAGTTAACCAAGTGGGGTGAACAGCGACTCAGGCTTTACTACGCCGAAGACCCTGAGCAGGGAGCGACCGAGCTCGTGGTGAACTGGCCCGGACTCGATCTACCTTCGTTGGTGGACCCGGTGACTCGCACCCATCTGAGGCCAGGTGCAGATGTGGTCCGGTGCTCCATCTGCTACACCTACTGTTATCGCGCTACGTGGAACCGTCTTATGAGTTGTCCGCGATGCGTAAAGTCCAAGAGTCTTTGGGAGCGGTCGGACTCAAGGTTCCACACTCCGAGAGCGCACCTGGGGCCGAGCAAGGATAACGCGGCGGAATGAACTTTGAGCGTCTTTGTAGACGGGCCGAAACAGTGAGGTCTTTGGCAGACGTAATCGGGCTAGTGCTGGAAGGGTAATGGGGTGGCTTTAGGAAACGACGCGCTGGATCCGCAACGTTATACCCGGCTTCGAGAGTTGGGCTGGGACCTGGATGTATTGAGACGCGGCAAGATCCTGGTGGTCGGATCGGGCGCTCTGGGTAACGAGATCATCAAGGACCTAGCCCTGGCCGGTATCGGAAATATCATAATCATAGACTCCGATACTATAGAAACCCACAACCTGACCCGGTCCGTGCTGTTCCGATCATCAGATCTGGGTCGCGGCAAGGCGGAGGTGGCCGCGGAAGCCGCCAGAGGGATTGAGCCTGCATTGAACGTGCGCTGGTTCGGTACGCCTGTTCAGCACACGCTTGGCCTCGGGATTTTTCGGCAGATCGATTTGGTATTGGGTGGTGTAGACAACATCCAGACCAGACGTGACCTTAATCGGGCCTGCATGCTTACCGACACCCCGTTCATCGATGGCGGTCTATTCTACCTTGATGGGGACGTCCGGACCTTCCTGCCACCCTTTCCGGTTTGCTTCGACTGTACCTTAACCCAGGAAGAGCGTGAAGAAGGGTGGCGGCGGTGGTCCTGCCTCAAGCTGGGCGGAGGTGATGACTCTTCGAGTGGCCCCACGGCTCCCACGATAGCGTCGATGGTGGGGGGACTTCAGGCTCAGCTGGCCCTCAAGTATCTTCATCGGACCCAAAACTCCCTCTACAAGATGGTCGTGCCAAATGGAGTGAGAATTCGGTTCAACGGATTCGCCGACGAGTACGAGCGATGGGATCTAAGCAGGGACTCCGAGTGCCCTTCTCATATGGCCGTGAAGGCGATTCCCGAATCGTCCACTCGATCTGTCTCATACGGTAACGATGTGTCAGCGAAGCTCATTCTGGGGATAGCTCAGGAGGAGCTTGGCCCCGATGCCTACATCGAGCTGGGTTTCGACGTGGTCCATACGCTGTCCTGTCTCGAATGCGGTCGCGATGATCAGCCGATGCGGCGGTTAGGAACGTTGAGCGTAACCGAGGCGGTGTGTCCCTTGTGTTCACCGTCAGACTGTCAAAATTGCGACAATCCCATTGCCGAATCTATGCATGCGCGGCCTGACCTGGTCTTTCCTGACCATGTGGACTGCATGGCGTGTTTTGAATCCAACCCGCTGGTGATCCGGGACGCTCAGACTTTGAATCGTATCGAGATGGGCTCACCAGCGCTGAATTTCTCACTCGCCCAATTGGGTGTTCCCATGCTGGACATCCTTGAAGTCAAGGCATTCGACGTCGGCCACAGCCTATTCCTGCAACTGGATGGAGATGAGAATCGGGTGTTCCGCTCGCCTCAGGCGGTGGCGACGACATAAGGATTGATGGGGAAAAATCTTAGGTCCCACGAAGCCGACGGCGGCTATAGAGGATGCAACAAATGCCCATACGAGTCAGACGAGATGACGTACCAGATGGACAATCATCGGGCCAAGCCGATCAGCAGCCGCTCATCACGGTGACAGAACAGGCCGCCATGAAGGGCCCCTCTGGGCCAACTGTGGCGACTGAGAAGGCACAACCTACCGGTGAGGTCCCTTCTCAGACAACCTGGGCCGTGGTATCGGGTAAGTGCACGCTGACGAAAAGGCCGTACCTTCTGACATTTCGCAAGGAAGGAGATACTTTCGCCCTCAAGTCTGTCGAACGTGACGAATCTTCGACCGCGCTTGAGGATATGACCGGTATTGAAGGTCCCTTCGATTGGACGGCCTTTGCGTGCCCCGAGTGCGGTATAACCTGGAGTAAAGGCGGAGGTAAGGGGCCTGAATGTCCGGTGATTGCGTGCTCATGCAGGTCTCTTTTCTGCACGGCAAGGGGGGTGGGGAGAAAGAAGGGCCGACCCGATAACGAGTGGTGGTGGAGATGCCCGAAGTGTTCCATAGAAGCGCCAGTCCAGATAGGCCTGAACGCCCTCGACGGCCAGGCAATGAAAGGCAAATAGGACCCATCCGATTGAGTCCCCAACGCCCCGGCGCTGACTATTAGCCCCCAGACCCTCTGATCCCAGGACACCGGCACCTCATCCCCGTAGCCATCCGCCCTGCGCGGACGTAAAGTCCTCGTGCGCACTTCGTGATCCTGACACCGAGCCTGCAAGGCTGTATCCAGGATAATTTGCGTGGTTGTAGCCGCCTCTGACCTGGGCATAAACACCCATATTTACCCGCGTACGGACCTCATCTGCCGGCCCACGCTGGCCCAGCAGCCCCTCCCTGCGTTTAAGATCGCGCGGCCCTGTCGAATATCAAGATTAGGTCTTACATCACGCGATCGACCGGGTTCTAAGGCAGGTGATATTGAGCAAGAAGTCCGTACTCTACTCAGGCGTTCTGCTCGTCTCTCTCATCGTTATCTCCCTCCTCGTCAACCAAGGTCTCCTACAGGGTGCGGTCCAGGAGGAGGAGATAATCCATTCGACCGACGACACCCAGTATCTCCTTGGGCAACCCATCGAGTTCACCGCTACCCTTAGCTTGGTCGCCGCTAACAGCATCAGCAACGTTCGGTTGGTAGTAAACGGCCCCGAACCTCTTGATTGCGACCTGCCCACCACGGCGGGTACCTATAATCAAGGCGATCTCACCTGTTCGGCCCTCTCAGGACTCATCGGTCTCGTCGTCCAGGCCTCTTCCGGCTCCGCTTCGGGAGGCACCCTCCCCGGCGGCACAACCCTGCCTGATTCCGGCGCGGTAGTAGACACGCTGACCTATACCTTCACCTGGACCCCTCCAGTCAACCTATCATCACCACCCTCCTTCTCCCTGATAACCGACGGGGTTTCCGACACGCTGTTCTAGATACCGCAGTTGTCGGCCCCGTCGGGTCCTTCAGGGACCGTTCTGCCGAACACCGATCTGGTCTTTACGATTCCGACCGTTGGTGCGCCCGCGAGCGCCACGCTGGCCGTGCTGCCCAATACCGACTTCGCGTTTAATATCCCGGAAGTGGCGATATCCACCAACGCCAGCAGCACCGTCCCCGACCTCCCTAATACCGACTCGGTTAACAACGGCTTTGACATCCCCGACCTGGCCGCTCTCAACCTCGTCCCCACGACCCCTACTACCACGAGAGAGTTTCCGAACTCGACCACCACCTTTGCCATACCCGACCTCGTCTCCCTGGGGCTTGTTCCCTCGGCGCCGTCTGGCGTCCCCAACCTGCCGAGCGTCGCCAGCCACTTTGTAACCTCCACGACGATCAGGGGTATGGGGACCGAAGATAATGACTTTTGGATTATCACCAACGGGACAGGACTGAGCGGGGTGGACCAGATACAGAAGATAACCGACGGCGCAACCAGCACTCTCGCCACTATTGACGGCCCCAGTAGCTCGCTCGAGGGGGTCGCCTTCCTCAATGGCTTCCTTTGGGTGCTGGAGAACCTATTCCGGTGCGGCGATACCGTAGACACCTCCTGTGACAGGCAACACCGTGTCTTTAAAGTTGATCCCGCCAGTCCTCCAACCGGGACCAGCACAGCAGCCATCGAGGCCTCATGGGGCTCTCTGGCCACGGTTAGCGCTCCAGAAGCCTTCGCGGAAATCACGGGAATCGCCCCAGAGGGCTCGGGTGCCACGGCGAGCCTGTGGCTGACGCGCAAAGACCTCTTCAAGTTCTACAACATCAGCCTGGCCGGCAGCGAGCTGAGCTCCCCCAGCACCGATTCCTTCGTCGATGGCGTTCAGGCGTTGGCCTTTAACGACGACGCCCTCTACACGGCCAAGGGAGACACCATAACTCAGTGGACCACGGAGGGGAGAAAGGTGACTGAGTTCATAACGTCTCTGACAGGCGTGTCGGGACTGACATTCAAAGACGACGTCCTCTATATGGCGCACCCTTCCGGCAGCAACGGAGAGGTGAGCAAGGGCTTTGTGCCGATAAACGTGACCAACGACCCCCGTGGTATCACCTTCTCGCCATCAACGGCGGCCGTTGGCGAGGCGCTCTGGATTCTGACCGATGCTGGGCCCAAGGACAAGCTGCTGAAGGTTGACACCACTGGAAACCTGATCTCCAGCTTCGGTACTAGCGGCTTCGTAGAAGCTCCGAGCGGTGACACTGAAGGCATCACATTCCTCGATGGCTTCTTGTGGATCGTCGCGAACGAGGACTTCACGGCGAAGCTGTATAAGGTGGACGCCACCTCAGGGGCGGTGCTGTCAACGTTCAACCTGGATTTTACGGCGAGCATCTTTGGAGATATTGGCGGCATAACCAATAACGGGACCGACCTCTACATCCACGACAAGTCCTTTAACGACATCTTTATCCTTAGCACCGCCAATGCACAGAAGACGGGCGACGAGCAGGTGTTCCCCTGCTGTCCCAGCAACAGCGGTGCCAGGGGCTTCGCCTACAACAGCTCACGTAACCAGTTCTTCTCGGCCAAGAACACCAGGGTCACTATCTATGACAGCGAACTTCAGTTCGTCGCGGAGAACGACGTAATCCAAACAGGAGGCAGTATCAGCGGCATCCAGGGTATGGCCTTTGATGGCAATCTCCTCTACATAGCGCACACCGGCAGCGGGACCGTCAGCAGCAGCTTCCTGGCCACCGATGTCACCACGAAGCCCCGTGGACTCACCTTCACATCGTCAAGCTCAGCGCCGGGAGAGGCGCTGTGGGTCCTGGTTGACGCGACACCGTTCGACAAGATCCTGAAGATTGACCCGATCAACGGCACCCTCATCTCAGAGTTTGGCACCAACGGATTTGTGGACGCGCCCAGCAGCGACACGGAAGGGATCACTTTCCTGGACACGGGTACGCCCAGCACCAGCTTCCTGTGGGTCGTTGCAAATGAGTCCTTCCAACGCAGGCTGTTCAAGATCAACGCTAGCACTGGGGCGCTGGTGACCTCCTATGACCTGGGTGCCAGGGCGAACATCTTTGATAACCTGGGCGGAATAACCACCGACGGCACCAACCTAGTCGTTTACTTCAAACCCTTCAACGACATCGTTGCGCTTGACCCTTCCGACGTTTCAGAGGTTGAACGCACGTTCCTCTGCTGCCCCAACGTGTTTGGCAGCAAATCTTTCGCCTACCACAGCGGTCGAGACCAGTACTTCGCCGCCAAGAACGATACCCTTCTGACCATCGATTCCGGCCGTCAGTTCGCGGAACAGGAGCGGACCCTCCTGTTGGACGGCATCGCGTTCACCGGTACCGTAGAGGGTCTGACCATCGACCAGGACGTGGTTTACGTGGCACGCACCGAGGGCGGTGTTGGCAAGATAAGCGTGGGGGCGCTGCGACAGAGCGTAGAGACCAACCCCAAGGGCATTGCGCTCTCGCCCTCTGGGAGCTCCCTCAGCGGAAGCCCCATAGGCCGTGCGCTTTGGGTACTTGTGGACGGTGATCCCGCGGATGTGGTGTTGAAACTGGACCCGGACACCACAGGTACGACAACCGCTACCCTGCTGGCCAGCTTTGACGCGCCCAACAACAGAACGGAGGGTATCACCTTCCTGGATAACCATCTGTGGATCGTTGCCGAAGACGGCTTCAATCAGAGCCTGTTCAAGGTCAACCCGGTGACCGGCGCCAAGGTGAGCACGTTCAACCTCAGCGGCTTCCCCAGCGGCTTCGTGTTCGACACCCTTGGCGGAATCACGAACGATCAGACCGACCTGCTTGCGATGATCAAGAGCTTCAACGACCTCTTCAAGATCGACACAACGGGTCAAAAGGTGGATCTGAACTTCCTTTGTTGCCCGCTTGTCGAGGGCACCAGGGGTCTTGCTTTTCGTACAGCCAATGGCCAGCTCCTCACCGGGAAGGGCTCTGACATTATTCAGTACGCTTCCGAAAGCGGCGGCCAGTTTTTCGTTGCGGCGGAGTTCGATGTCTCAGGCTCCGTCACCGGTATAGAGGGCTTGACTATCGATCCGGGGCTCACTACGGACCCGGAGGACGATCTTGTGTACATCGTACATGGGGGCAGCGGGAAGATATCGACTGCCACTCTTCCCTCCGAGGTCTCCAATACGCCGTTGGGTCTGACCTACGATGGCTCGACCGATGAGCTTTACATACTGGTGGATGGTACGGGAGAGAACCCGGACCACGTCATCGTCGTAGATCCTGCCGCCACCTCTACGCCGACCGTGATCCGAGACTTCCCCGCGCCGTCATCGGACGCTGAGGCCATTACCATCCTCGACAGCCAGCTCTATGTTTCCGCTGTGGAGACGGAGTTCTGCTGTCCTCCTCCTAGGGTTTACAAGCTGGCCTCCACCACCGGCGCCGTGCTGGATTCCTTCGAGATTTTCGATTTCTTTAACGACATCACCGGACTAAGCAACGACGGTATTGACCTCCTTGCCTTCCAGCAGGGTGCAGGTCCCTTAGTCCACTTCCTCGATCCGGCCGATGGAGACCTAAGTGACGACGTCTTCTTCTTCGACCCGAGTAACCCGAATTTCTTCGAGGATGGCTACGATGCCCTCGCTTTCGACACCACCACCGAGCAGTTCTACCCCATGGTTGACGAGGATGTGTTCCGCTTCAACGAAGAGGGGCAGTTGATCGAGAGTTTCACGATCGCCGGCGTTAACGATATTCAAGGCGCGACGTTTGTGGGCGAGCTCCTGTATCTGGCCGAGGCGCAAGGTGACACCATACGGTCCGCGGCCGTACCTCAGCCCGCGGTCACCATCACCAAGAACCCGCGCGGTATGGCGACCGACGGCGAAAGCCTGTTCCTGGTGGTAGACGCCACCCCGGTGGACAAGATCATGAAGATTGCCACCACGACGGGCGCGCTGGTCAGCAGTTTCGGCGATGGCGGACAGGTGGACTCGCCGGGTGGGGAAACGGCGAGCCTCGTCTACCATAATGGCCACCTCTACACCGTTACCAACGATCTGAGGAACATACCCAACGATTTCGGAGGATTCATCCAGAGGGCTATCCCCGTTCTATTCCAGCTCGCCACGACCACCGGCGAGGAACTGGCCCATTTCCCAATCCCCCTGGCTCCGGAAGACGGTGGCCAGAGCATCTTCGGCCAGACGTTCCTGTTCGATACTGTTGGAGCCCTGGCCAGCGATGGCCAGTTCCTGTACATCGGTGTACAGGGCACAGAAGGGATAGTAGGGTCCTGGCTCAAATTCGACCCCGATCTCCAATTTGTCAACGCTCAGAGAATAGACCAGTTCGCTGGAACGCTGGCCTTCTTGGATGGATTTGAGTCATTCGAGACTACGTTGGGGCCGCAGTTCCTCCAGAACCGCCAGTTCCTAGCCAGCGGCGATACCGGCTCCGGCTCCAACAACGTCATATCCCGTTTCGACAGGGACACCGGCGTCATGTTCGACCAGCACGTCCTGACCGCGACCTCGACTACGCCGGACATCGAGGGTATGGCATATATCGGACTCATCCTATACATGGCGGATGATGCCACCGACAACATTCTAGGGATCGCGCTGCCGGAAAGCACCGTCGAGATCACCATTGTCGGTAGCTACACGAGTCAGGCTTCGGTGACCACGACGGCCGGCAGCGATACGAGCGACGCCGTGCCATTCACCGTCGTAAGGAACCCCGACGTTGTGGTCGAGCTCACGAGTCCTCAGGACAGCTTCGTGGTGACCGACCCGACCCAAAATATCGTGGGACTGGTCAACGACCCGGCCGTCACTCAGGTCGATGTTGGTATCCAACTGCCGTTTACCTCCCTGGTGGATGACCAGGTCTCGGCCTCGTCGGTAGACATTTGGGACGTGACCAACAGGCTGGGAGGGAGCGCGGTATGGCATGTCGCGTGTGACAATGCCTCACCAGGTTTCCCGAGCACTCCCAGATATAGCTCGTCCCCGTGCTCGTGGCGCTACGCCACTCCCGATGGGCCGAACTTCGATACCGGCGCTCAGACCGCGGGCACGCTGAAGACGAAGGACCCCATTACTGTTACCACGGGCATGAAGCTACGGTTCTCCACTGGCTATATAACTGAGCCAGTGCCCGATGCCGACATCAAGACTGTTGACGTGGCTATCGTGACCCTGGACCCGCAGGGCAACGACCTTGTCGGGCCGTTCAAGCCCGTTGCTCAGATCGTCGGTCCGGGATTCGCGGGTGAGCCACCGCCTTCAGATGCTCACTCAGGCTTCACATTCATCCAGCTTGAGCCCCTGTTCATCAACCCCAACCTGGCTCAGGTCGTCATCGACCTGTCGCAGTTCGATGGACAACGAGTCCTGGCCCAGTTTAGGTTCGACAGCGTGGATGTCTTCGCCAATCAGAGCGAGGGCTGGTACGTTGACGACATCACAATTGAAGGCGCGGCCTTCCAAGTCGTGCAGGCGACCACAACGCCGCTCAGCACGCCCCAGGATATCGGAGGCGAGACCTTCTTCCAAACCTTCAGTGTCGATAATTTCATTTTGGCTGAGGGTCAGAACGACGTCCGCGCCGAGGCGACTCAGCCTTATTCCCCCTTCCTGAAGGGACTGGACTCCGTCTCCGGCTTTGTGGACACCATCGCGCCTGTGATAAACCTCAGCGGCATCGCTGGGACAACCAATTTGGCGGCCCAGACCCTTACTGGTTTCGTGGGTGACACGACTTTCCAGTCGGTGGAGATCACGCAGACGACGGCCAGCACGACTCAGGTCATCTTCGGCCTCGGGTCGCTGCCACTAGGCGGAAACTTCTCATTGCCGGTGAGCCTTATCGAGGGTTCCAACACCTTCACAGCCGTCGCCACGGACCAGGGCAACGCAACGAGCTCGGCCGCACTGGTCACGATACTCGACACCGCGCCGCCAACTATCGCAAACGATGGCACCATCTTCCCCGTCGGGGCGGTGTCGGCACGACCCGATGATGAGCTGATCTTCCAGGTCACTGCCGACGACAGCACCGGCGACGTCAGCGGCGTGCAAAAGGTGGAGCTGGTCATTGATGGCCAGGTCATCGATGATCTCACGCTGGCCAGTGACCTTCCCGCTATCATCCGCGAGCAGTTCGATATAACGGGCGACTGGGTGCTCTTTACGACGGTACCCTCGGGCATACCTCCCGGCGAGTTCGTGGTGACCTTAAGGGCCACCGACTTCGCGGGTAACTCCTCCGAGACTACCGTCTCAGGCGACGTGACCGCGGCGCTCGAGGCTATGAACGTCTTCCTGTTCAACGGTGCTAATCTCGTGGGCGTCAACCTCCAGGCCCGTGGTGGGTCGCCAGACTTCGACATAGAAGATGTGCTTGTCCAGCTGTTGGACTCGAGCAGATTGGACCCTGGCTTCGAGAGCGGGCTGCTTTCTGTGCTGGGTTCGACCAGCGCTTCATCGTCCGGCTCGCTAATCGGTGCGTCGGTTCTTCCAGTGCTGTCCACCACCGGATTCGAGGCCGGAGACAGGGTGGCCATAGGCTCCGGCGATACCGAACTGACTAGCAACGCGTCCGCTGGCGTCTCCACGCTGAGCGTGGACTCGACGGCAGGCTTCGCGGTCGGCCAGGTGATCGCCGTCACGGGCGAGCAAGGGGCCTTCGGCCTGGGGTTCACCGCAGGCGTCGAGACCACCACTATCGCGTCGATCGTGGATGGTAGCACGCTGACGCTGAGTGTTCCGCTCGCCGAGTCCCACTTCGATGGCGCGCGTGTGACCGGCGTACAGCGCGAGAGGGTGGTTTCGGTCGATGGGACCGGAAGCACGCTAACCATAGGCGGAGTGCTGGTTGTTGGACCGGCGACCGGCGCGGTCCAAGTTCAGGAAGAGGTGAAACTGGGCGATATCATCGACGCCATTTTCCACTTTACCGGCGGCTTGAGCGTAGGCCCTGGTAGTACAGAGGGTGTGTTCCAGCAGTTCGTCCCAGGCGTTGGAGGAAATCTGACGGGCCTCAGCCAGGGCCGGGGCTACTGGTTCATCACCAACGCCGATGCCTTCGACAGGTCAGAACCACTGCCCGGGTTCCTGCAAGGGCCCATCATTCCCATCAGGATGCAGTTGGACGGCGTTCTGTTTGATGCGGCGGGCACGCCTCCTTCACTGCCCTCCACTGTGGAGCTCGACAAGTCCGGATGGTTCCAGATCGCCCTCATCGCCGAGAGGGAGCGACCGGTGGAGCAGGGCGTCAGGGGATTGCTGTCTCCGATCCGCGTATTTACATCACTGATCGAGTTCCAGAAGTTTATCGGGTTCGACTCCTCAAGCGGTGAGGTGGAGATCGTCGGAGGCGTGTTCAACCCGCTGTTCGCTGGAGACATCGCCAATCCCGGCGACGCAATGGAGATCGGCCGGGGCTTCTACGTCTTCCAGACCCAGCAGGGTACGCATACTCCGTAAGGGTTCACTGTTAGCCCTGAGACTTTTACAACGTCTGCTAGGTGGGGCCATTGGCTGGAAGAATTTCGCGATGGATAACCGGTGCAGGGGTGTTGGTTGGACTTGTGGCCTATTTGTTGGCCAATGGCCCTTCACCACAAGACGTGCACGCAGTCCCCGTTCCAGGGATGCCCCTCTTCGGAAGCGTCACGGTGAGCGGACAGGCGGCCTCCGGCGGCACCGAGGTCCAGGCGAAAATCGGAGGGGTTAACTACGCCTTCGCTCCCGAGGCCTCGGACTTCGTTCCACGTATCGCCAGCGACGGGACCTATGGCTTCGGCTCCAATGTCTTCCAGATTCTGGCCGACGATTCCCAGACTTCTGCAAAAGAAGGAGGAGTCGGTGGAGAGACGGTTCAGCTTTTTGTGGGGAGCTCCGCGGAGGTGGCTGGGACGGTCGCGTTCCAGAGCGGTGTTCCCACCAGAGTTGACTTGTCGGTGTCTTCCCTTCTCTCTCCACCGCCCCCGCCAGCGGCTCCACCACCGCCGGCCCCGCCACCACCACCAGCGGTTATAGAGCCGACGCCGACATCGACCCCAACCCCAACACCCACGCCGGCACCCACACCTACACCGCTGCCTGAGGTCCTAGACGTCGTCGAAGCGATAGGACAGGCTGGGACGACCCAAGAGCGGGTGGGGGCGGTACAGAGCCTCCAGACCACCGAGCAAAAGGTTCAGGCGCTCGCGAGTTTGGAACCCGCTGTCGCCGCTACCATCGTGGACCAGTTAAACGATGACGAGGCCAGTGACATAATAGACCTATCCGAGACGACTGTTGCGGCCTCTATATTGGCTGAGGTGGTGACCTCCAAGGCTGGAGCGATCGTGACCGATCTGGTCAAGAAGGCGGGTGGAGCCGAAAAGGCCGCTGAGATAGTCACCGAAATCGTTAAGGTGGGCAAGAGAGTGGAAGCGGCCGCCATCGTTGAGGCGGTTGAACTCGAGCAGGCGGTTGACCTGATCGAAGCGATCGTGGATGTTCAGGTGAGTGCCGGTACCGTGGAGGATATAGCACAGGTGACGCGGGCATCGGCGATACTCGAGAACGTGGAAGAGGCAAAGGCGGGCGCCATCCTCGAGGAGACCGGGATCACGCGGGTGACCGAGATCGTCGATGTCATGGCGGAGGTGAAGCTGGTCGAACGTCTCCCCGAGATGTCGGCGGACAAGCTGTTCCAGATACCGGCCCAGACGCTGTTCGACAACCTTCCCAGCGTTCCCGTGGAGCAGCTGGCCTTCGAGGTGCCTCCGCCGGTCGATCTGACGCTTCCTGCGCCAGTGGCGGTGCAGGTGTCGGCTACGTTGGCCGTATACCAGGTCCAGGATACAGGAGAGCTGGTGTGGGCGGCCCTCGCCGGAAGTCTTGCGCCCATCGATCAGATACTGGGCAAATTCGCCCGACGTCTGAGCGATGTGGAGATCAGTGTGGAGGACCTTGCTGCCAAGCCTGCTGCTGCCCCCGACTTCAGCGCTGCACAGGTAGTGAACTCGTATTTCAGGATAGATGTTGAAAGCGCGGAGCCGGATGACGTGGTAGCTGCGCATGTGACCATGTTTGTGGAGAAGGAGTGGTTAGAGGCCAACGATATCCACAAGTGGTCGGTGCAGTTCAACCGGCTCGACGAGGATTTGGGGTCGTGGGTGCCATTCCCGTCCAAGCGTGTGAGTGAGGATGATGAGCGCGTGTTCTACACGGTGTCTGTGCCAGGGTTCTCGGTCATCGCCATCACTGGGAGTAAGGAGATGCCCGCACAGATTTTCCAGGTCAACAATCTGTCCTTCAACCCACCCTTACCGTCCGGTGGAGAGGACTTTACAGTCAGCGTTGTCGTTACAAATTTGAGATCTCAAAGCGCCGTTTACCCCGCAACCGTTTGGGTCAACAGCACCATAGAAGACAGCGACGGCATTACCGTTCCGGAGGGCGCTACCCTTCCAGTTAGCTTCGTTCTTAATCTTCCCGAGGGCTCCCACCGCGTGAGGATTGACCGTGAGCTGCGTGACCTCACCGTTGGCCCCGCGGTGGCGGCACCCACACCTACGCCGGTGGTGGTCACGCTCACGGCGGTGCCGGTGGTAGTTGAGGTCGAGGCGACACCCACGCATGTCCCACCCACGCCAGTGCCGCCCACACCTGCACCAGTGCTGCCCACGGAGGCGCTGCCTACGCTGACGCCTGTGCCGCCAGCGGAAGTGCCGACGGCGGTGGTTGTGGCCCCGCTGGAGGAGGAAGAGGGCGCGGGCGTGCTTATATTTATCGTCATCGTCATCGGCATCGTGGCGGGCGTTGCCGTTGTAGGTGGGACTGGGTACTTCGTGGTGGTGAGAAGGCGGTCAGGACTGCCTGCTGCGCCTACGACGCCTCCGGAAGGGCCCCAGGCTCCCGCGCCGCCGGCTTAGCCGCCGGTCCGCCTTCGAAATCTCCTCGAACGGGGATGGTCGTGGCGCTAGGTTGGCCTGTGGGGGCGTGAGCGCCGAGCTTCCCTCAGTCCGGGGTTATCGGCACCAGTCGCGGTACCGTTCCTCGACGCCGGCGCAGAACTCTTGGAGACCGGCGGGGGTCTCATAAAGCTGCTTGGCCCGGGTTGTAATGCTCCAGTAGCAGGCGCTTTTCTCCCCTTCATCCTGCAGCATACGGCAGAACGACAGCGCCTCATCGGCGCCGCGGATTTCCCAGAACCGGTCCTGGACGGCACCTTTCAGGCAGGTCACGCGGTTGTTGCCTTCATCTGCATGAGCGCATAGTTCGATGGCCCTAGCGGGATCGCCTCTTGTCACCCCGCCGACGTCCCGTCCCATGCTGGAGAAGCACTCCCGCTGCGCGTATGCGGGCGCTTCGGCGCAGAATTGCGCCACCTGGGCAAAGTCGCTTTCGAAGAGAACGATAGCCCGGGAGGACTGGTAAAAATAGCATGGGGCAACGTACTTCTCCTCCACTACGTTGCACGGAAAGTGAGCGTCATCGGAGAGGTACTCGGTGAAGTGGCCCATTGTGCCAGACAGGCCGCCCACTACGTTCTCCATGAATATCCCTGAGTAGCAGGAGAGCTGGTCTGTCTCAGCCTGGAATCGGTCACATAAAGGGAGGGCGTCCAGCAACTCGTAGCTGGTCCATGCCATCAGCCCGTGGCCGACGCCGTGGATGCACTGGTGCCTGAAGAATCTGTTCAGGTCTCCACATAGCACCTCGATGTCCCCTTGGATGTTGATGGTGCCTCGTTCGCGGAACAGCACTTCGATGGCGCCGTGGTAGGCGCCTGCCTGGCATTCGTGGCCCGCGAGGGCGAATGCCACAGCGCCAAACATCTTGTAAGAAATCCTGCCCATGTCGTGGGCCCTTTCATGGCAGTTGATGCCCACCTGAGATGCATTGTCGGCCAGCAGCGCCACCGTGTGAGCGGGCCCATACTCCTCCAGGAACGACGCCAGCAGGTTGTCATCGTTGAACAGATCGATCCCGTCTTGCACCGAGATCCCTCGCGGCTCCGTGAAAGCGAAGTCCTGAGGGTTCATCACCAGAGGCTCGGGGCCGTCTCCTATCGGTTCGCCCTTCACCACGACTAGTCCCGAGTCGCCCGGCCCAAGATGGTTGTGGTATCTCCAAAATCCTGGCCCTTCGAACTGAAACGTCCAGACCTCTCCAGGCCGGATTGGCTCTCCGGCGTCGAACTCGGGATAGATTTCGTGCGTGGGATGGATATTGGACGCCGGCCAGAACGACTTGTCCGACTCGTTTACAAACCTGACCCGCTGACCCGGCTCAATGTCAATCCTCTTGGGAAGGAAGCCCTCAGACGAGTAGGACACTGAAACAGCATCCGTAGCGGACTCCTGGCTGGGCTGTTCCAGCGTGAGGGTCTGGGGCGCGGGCGTGGACTCAACGGTTCGCGTCGGCAGCCTCGCGGCCGTCGGTGCGGCCAGCTGGGTGGGCGATGGGGACTGCCCGGCGCAGGCGATAGCGATCAGCATCACCCATACCACGGGCAAGATACCTATTGATGAGTTCATGTTACCCTGAGCGGACGTGTACGGTTATACAATGCAATCCGATCTATGGCGCTCCTGCGCGGAATAGCGGCAACCCATCGGTTGCATGCGTGTATGGGGCCTATTATAGTAACCGAAACGGCTTTACCCCACCAATTTCAGCAAGGAACCGGCATGGACGCAAAAGTCCGAAGGCTGGTAGAGCAGGTCCACTCATCGCCGACCCTGGCGGCGGTTGTCGTGACGGGTGCCGGTTCGCAGGCACTGCAGTGGCTGTGCGGAGTAGCGGGGGCGTCGCGCACTCTTCTTGAGGCGGTGGTTCCCTATTCACCCGCGTCCCTGGCTGATTTCCTAGGATACGAACCGGAGCAGTCCGTCTCCGACAGCACAGCCAAAGACATGGCTGCGGCGGCCCATCGTCGCGCGTTGTGCCTGAGAGTAGGCGATGCTCCGGTCATCGGCGTCGGCTGCGCGGCTGCCATCTCCAGTGACCGTCCCAAACGGGGAGACCACCGGTGCCACGTCGCGGTCTGGGACGCGAAAGGGGTCACCTCGTACAGTCTGCGGCTGACTAAAGGTCTGCGCGACCGGGCCGGTGAGGAGGAGGTGGTCAGCAGGCTGGTGATTCGCGCGCTGTGTGATGCCGCTGGCATCACGTTCAGTCTCGATCTTGGCTTGGAGGGTGACGAGCGACTGACGGTCGAGCAGGCCGTGTATGAAGACCCGCTGCAGGCGGCGCTCGCCGGCCATGTGAGGACCGTAACGCTCCATCCCGATGGACGGGTCGTCGCCGACAATCCGGTCCAAGGAGGGGTCCTGTCCGGCTCGTTCAACCCTCTACACGAGGGGCACGAGAGGCTTGCGGAAGCCGCCTCAGAGCTGCTGGGTATGGACATCGCCTTCGAGCTGTCCGCCACCAACGTGGACAAGCCTCCGCTTGAAGAGGCGGAGGTGCGAAGAAGAGTGGCCCAGTTCGCGGGCCGTTATACCCTGGTGATAACTCGGGCGCCCGTCTTTTACGAGAAAGCCAGGCTGTTTCCCAGCTGCACTTTCGTTATCGGTTGGGATACCGCCGACAGGCTGGTGGACCCCAAGTACTACGACGGCGATTCCCTGGGGATGCTGGAGATGCTGCTAGATATGCGTCGCCAGGGCTGCCGGTTCCTGGTTGCGGGACGAGCGGACGATGGAGATTATCATACGCTGACGGATGTCCCTGTTCCCCAGGGCCTTGAGGAGATGTTTGCTGAGATACCCTCTTTCCGGTGTGACCTGTCATCGAGCCAGCTGCGTGTCGCAAGTGGGAGGAGGTGAGGTAGCGTGGCGTTCAAAGACCTGCGGGAGTTTATCGCGTTCCTGGAAGAGAAGGGGGATTTATGCCGGATCAAGACACCGGTCAGCTGCGAGCTGGAGATCGCCGAGCTGGCCGACCGGATGGTGAAGTCGGGCGGGCCGGCCCTTCTTTTTGAGAACGTGGAGGGGTACAACATTCCCGTTCTGATCAACATCTACGGCACTCGGCGGCGCATGGCCTGGGCGCTGGGGGTCGAGCATCTGGACGAGCTTGTCGAGCGAGTACGAAAAATCCTCGACATGTTGAAGGGCCCACCTACCGGACTTCTCAACAAGGTGAAAACGCTTGGAGACCTGGTGGGCATTGCCAGGGTGCAGCCCAAGATTGTGACGAGGGCTCCTTGTCAGGATGTGGTCATCACCGGGGACCAGGTCGACGTGAACATGCTGCCGGCGCTGAAGTGCTGGCCTATGGACGGCGGGAGGTTCATCACGCTACCCTTGGTCATCAGCCGCGACCCGGAGACCGGAAGGCGGAACGTCGGCACATACCGGATGCATATATACGATGCCAAGACCACCGGGATGCACTGGCAGACCCACAAAGTGGGAGCGCACCACCAGAGGGTAGGGCAGGAGCGCCGTCTGGAGCGGCTGGACGTTGCCGTCGCCCTCGGAGGAGACCCTACGACGGTGTGGACCGGCTCTCTCCCGCTTCCGCCCGACATGGATGAGATCGCCGTGTCAGGCCTGATAAGAGAGCAGCCGGTGGAGATGGTCAAGTGCAAGACCGTGGACCTGGAGGTGCCTGCCCGCGCCGAGTTCGTCCTGGAGGGCTACGTAAAACCGGACGAGCTTCGTCCCGAGGGTCCGTTCGGCGACCACACCGGCTACTACTCACCCGCGGAAGACTACCCAGTGTTTCACGTCACGGCCATTACCCACCGGCGCGAGCCCATCTACCCCACCATCATCGTGGGCCGGCCTCCGACCGAAGACTTCTTCATGGGAAAGGCCAGCGAGCGGCTGCTTCTGCCCGCCCTCCAGATGACCCTGCCGGAGGTGGCGGACATCAACATGCCCGCCGAGGGCATATTTCATAACCTGCTCCTCGTATCGGTGAAGAAGGAGTATCCAGGGCACCCGCGCAAGGTGATGTACGCCCTCTGGGGCCTGGGCCTTCTGATGCTGACTAAGGCCATCATCGTGGTGGACCATTTCGTGGACGTTCAAGACCTGTCTGAGGTGGCGTGGAGGGTGACCAACAACATCGACCCGGCCAGGGACATCGTGTTCGTAGACGGGCCCGTGGATGACCTTGACCACGCTTCGGCGACACCCAAGTATGGCAGTAAGGTGGGCATCGACGCCACCGCTAAAGGGCCGATGGATGGTCGCGCCCGCGAATGGCCTCCCGACATAGTGATGAGCGAAGAGATCAAGCGCCTGGTTGACAGCAAATGGGATCAGTACGGGATCTGACGCTGGCCCAAGCGACTCGCTTACCGCTCGGGAAGCTGCCGTTATTTTTGAGGGATATCAAGGTCCAGGAGAGCGTCTTCGCGCTGCCCTTCGCCTACGCTGGCATGGTGCTCGCCGCCGCCGGGCTTCCCACCTGGAGTCAGTTCCTGTGGATCACGGTGGCCATGGCGAGCGCTCGGACGTTCGGCATGGCGGCAAATCGCCTGATAGACAGGCGTATCGATGCCCGCAATCCCAGGACCGCCGGCCGCCCATTGGCTAGCGGCGGCCTGAGAGTGTTGGACTCGATTCTGCCGTCGCTGGTGGCCATTGGGGTGTTTTTCTACGCCGCGTCGCAACTCAACCGAATGGCTCTTGCTCTGGCGCCTGTGGCCGCGGCTTATCTTGTCCTTTACCCGTTCACCAAGAGGTTTACCTGGTCCGCCAACCTTCTCCTCGGGTGGGCGCTGGCCATCGCTCCATCGGCCGCGTGGATAGGGGTGAAGGGCAGCCTGAGCTGGGAGCCCGTCCTTCTCTCCCTGGCAGTGGCCTTGTGGGCGAGCAGCTTCGATATCATCTACCACGCCCTGGATATCGACTTCTACCGTAGCCAAGGCCTGCACTCCATCCCACAGCGGTTTGGAATACCCTTGGCGTTCCGGCTGGCGCGCGTGCTCGATGCATTGGCCTTGGCCTGTCTGGTGGCGCTCGGCTTGTGGATGGGGCTAGCGTGGCCCTACTATATTGGCTGTGCGCTGGCCGCTGGGTGGCTGCTGTACAAGCACCGGGTCGTCTCGCCGACCGATCTGTCTCGAATGGATATCGCGTTTTTCAGAATCAACGCCTATGTGTCCATGACCGTGTTTATATTTACTCTGGTGGCGGTGCTCGTGGAATGATTGCCCCGTCGCGGTCCGAACTCAGGGTGCCCCGATGCTTGGGGCAACGTCGGACACCGTACGAGGAGAGCTGGGTGGGGTGCCTGTTTGAGAGCGCAAAAGCATTCTCAAAGAGCTTCTAGGTTAGCCTTAGACAACCCTTTGTGAACTCCATACTGGTTGTTCGCCAGGCGAAGGATAGGTCAGGGAGTTTTTAAAATGACTCAAAACGGCAGACTTCCTGTTGTGGTGGGGATCACGGGTTCCAGCGGCTCCGCGCTGGCGCGGGCTACAATCGAGCTGCTCCTTGCGCGGGAACTGCCGGTGATAGCCACCGCCACGTCGCCGGCACGTATAGTCTGGCAGGAGGAGATGGAGGAGTCCTTCGGCTCGGCGTTGGAGAGGTGGGGTGACAGCGGCGATTTCACCTATTACCCATCCGGAGACCTGAGGGCGCCCATCGCCAGCGGTAGCTTTCCGACCTTCGGGATGGTGGTCGTCCCCTGTAGCATGGCCACCGTGGCCGCCCTCGCCCACGGGATGGCCGATGGCCTTCCGCGCCGCGCAGCCGATGTCTGTCTAAAGGAGCGACGCCCCCTGGTGCTGGTGCCCCGAGAGACTCCCCTGAACGCCATCCACCTTGAAAACATGGCGACGCTGGCGCGGCTAGGCGTCACCATATTGCCTCCCGAGCCTCCCTTTTACCTCGGGCCGCAAACCATTGAGGACGTTATCGACTTCGTGGTCCATCGAGTGCTGGTGGCGCTGGGCCTCGAGGAGGCGCTGCCTTCAAACATGCAGTATCGGAGTCGCGACGAATAGGCCAAGCCGGCTTACGAGTTCCACGGCAGGCCGGACGGAAGTAGCTCCCTGATGGGGGTGTTCGCCTGCGACCCAGGAAGTCCGAGGAGATGCTTTGGAAATCCTGACCAGGGCCATAGAGGAGTATCTGCGGGAGGTCGCGGACCACACGTTGGAGATGGCGGGACAGGGTAAGGGGACCGAGGTGCTGGGCGCGGTCCCGGGCAGGTCCGAGGCCGAGGACGTGGAAATCGCCATAGACCGAAGCTGCCAGCAGATACTCGAAAGGTCGCTGGCGACAACGGGATTAAGCATCGAAATCCACTCCGAGCATGGGATCAGCCGCGTCGGCCAGGCCAAGGCTCCAGACTATTTCGTCGGCTCCGACCCCTTCGACGGGTCGGGCCTCTTCCTCAGGCGCATCCCTTCGGACTGGTGGAGCGTGGTGTCCGTCTTCAGGCCCGACGACCTGACGCCTGTGGCCGGCGGCGCGGTGGATGTGCTTCGCAGGGAGATGTACCTGGCTGATGGCACCGGGGTCACGCTGGTCTCCCTGGATACCGACGCGAGGTCCTCGGTTCACCCTTCGAGGAAGACCATCATCGACGGGCGCACCGTTATCGCGGCGTATCTGATGTCGCCGGCTTACCTGAGCGTCTGGATGGAGAGGGCAGGAGATTTTGTAGACGCTCTGGTGAATCGCGCTCCGGATGTGCGCGTCTGGCCCAACGGCGGGTCGTGCATCTACCCATGGCTCGCGCGGGGCACCGTGCACGCCTACGTCATGTTCGACGAGCCGAGGTCGGAGATCGACCCGGGGCTGGCGTTCGCCTGGGCGGCCGGCTTCCCCGTATTTTCGGTCGAGAAGGACGATGCTCTGGCGCCCTACAGGTTCGTCCCTGGGAAGCAGGCCGATCGCGTGCCCTTTTTCGTCGCGGCCTGTACCGAGGAGATGGCACAGGAAATCGTCAAGAAAATTCGTCGCCCCTGAACCGGAAGGCGGTCCTTTCTCGCCCGCCAAACCACGCCGCTGGTTTTATGCGGTGGATTCCACCGGAGGTTCAGACCCGGAGAAGAGCAGCGAAAACCTGGGTTTATCGCCTTGACGGTACGTGAGCCATTGAATATAATACATGCACGGTCCCTGTTTTAGTCTGTCTGTTTTTCCTCAGAACAAACGATCGCAGGGTCCAGTTGTGCACTTTAACAACTGAATCTCGTGGGTATAGATGACCCCTAATGTGGGTCAAGTTATTAAGGGTCTACGGTGGATGCCTTGGGGCCAAGGGCCGAAGAAGGGCGTGGCAAGACTGCGAGAAGCCCCGGTGAGCTGTCTAGCAAGCTAAGCCGGGGGTGCCCTAATGGGTGAACCCATCCCGGGTTATACCGGGATATCCCGCCTGGCGGGAGGGTAAGCAGGAGAACCGAAACATCCAAGTATCCTGAGGAAAATAAATCAACCGAGATTCCCCTAGTAGTGGCGAGCGAACGGGGAAGAGCCCAAACTCAGCAGGCTTAGTGGGCTGGGGCCCTATGCACGCTGAGGGTTGTAACACTCGCCTGCTCCGACCCCAGTACGGAGAGAGAAGTTACAAACCTCTTCTCTAGCTGAACGAACCTGGAAAGGACGACCGTAGAAGGTGATAGTCCTGTAGGCGAAAGAGAAGCGGCTTCTGGCGTGTTGTTGAGTACCACGGGACACGTGAAATCTTGTGGGAATCCGGGGGGACCACCCTCCAAGGCTAAATACCCTTGGCCACCGATAGTGAACCAGTACCGTGAGGGAAAGGTGAAAAGCACCCCGAGAGGGGAGTGAAATAGATCTGAAACCGTAGACTTACAAGCCGTGGGAGTTCTTCTTCGGAAGGATGACCGCGTGCCTATTGAAGAATGAGCCGGCGAGTTAATTTGGGCAGCTTGGTTAAGGAATAGAAGTTCCGGAGCCGCAGCGAAAGCGAGTCCGAATAGGGCGCGACCGGGCGGAGACAAAGCCGTCGGCGGCGACCTGGACTCCTCTGAGGCCCGCCTCGGTGGGCTGAGGAGGACGAAGGGTCAAAGTCGACGTCGGAGTCTCCACTATGCCTGGTAGGTTGTCTGGATTAGACCCGAAACCGGGTGAGCTACCCATGGCCAGGTTGAAGCCCAGATAATATCTGGGTGGAGGACCGAACCCGTTACCGGTGCAAAGGTATGGGATGAGCTGTGGGTAGAGGTGAAATGCCAAACGAACCCGGAGATAGCTGGTTCTCCCCGAAATGTATTTAGGTACAGCCTCAAGGTAGTCTTGGGGAGGTAGGGCACTGGCTGGGTCAGGGGGCGTGAGCTTACCGACCCCAACCAAACCACGAATGCCTCAAGATGGTCCTTGGGAGTGAGACAGTGGGGGATAAGCTCCATTGTCGAGAGGGAAACAGCCCAGACCGCAGGCTAAGGTCCCCAAGTGTGGACTAAGTGTGAAAGGAAGTGGGATCGCTAAAACAGCTAGGAGGTTGGCTCAGAGGCAGCCATCCTTTAAAGAGTGCGTAATAGCTCACTAGTCGAGGGATTCCGCGCCGAAAATGTAACGGGGCTCAAGTCCACCACCGAAGCCGCGGGTCCTTCCCGATTTACCGGGAGGGACGGTAGGGGAGCGTTCCCAGGGCGGTGAAGCCTAGGCGTAAGCCTTGGTGGAGCGCTGGGAAGTGAGAATGCCGGCATGAGTAGCGACAATCCTGGTGAGAATCCAGGACACCGAAAGCCTAAGGTTTCCTACGCTACGCTGATCGACGTAGGGTAAGTCGGGCCTAAGCCGTAGTGTGTAAGCGAAGGCGATGGACAACGGGTCAAGATTCCCGTACCGCTGTTATTCCGCTTTAAGGCAAAGGGGGGACACGGGAAGGTAGGCTGAGCGCGCCGCTGGACATGACGCGTTCTCCTCTGAAGGCCATGCCGGGATAGGCAAATCCGTTCCGGCGCTATGAGCTGAGGGAGGAGAGAATTCTTGGGCTCACGCCCTGGGAAACTCCGCTGATCCTATGCCGTCAAGAAAAGCCTCGTTGCTAGGCGTAACAGCGTCCGTACCGCAAACCGACACAGGTAGGCTGGGGTTAATGCCCCAAGGTGAACGAGAGAACCCTCGTTAAGGAACTCGACAACTTAGCCCTGTAACTTCGGGATAAAGGGTGCCCGCGGGGTAGGATCCATTTGCTGGATCTGGCCCCTGCGGGTCGCAGCGAAGAGGCTCAGGCGACTGTTTACCAAAAACACAGGTCTCTGCTAAGCCGAAAGGCGATGTATAGGGGCTGACGCCTGCCCAGTGCCGGAAGGTTAAGGGGAGAGGTTCGTCCACCGCAAGGCGGACAAAGCTTTGAACCGAAGCCCCGGTGAACGGCGGCCGTAACTATAACGGTCCTAAGGTAGCGAAATCCCTTGTCGGGTAAGTTCCGACCCGCACGAATGGCGTCACGACCTGAGCGTTGTCTCAACGAGGGACTCGGTGAAATTGCAAGGCCAGTGAAGATGCTGGCTACCCGCGACAGGACAAAAAGACCCCGTGGAGCTTTACTGTAGCTTGGCAGTGGACTGCGGTTATGGATGTGTAGGATAGGCGGGAGACTGTGAAATCCCTGCGCTAGCAGGGGTGGAGTCAACCTTGAAATACCGCTCTTCTATGATCTTGGCCCTAACCCGTCTTAGATGGGGACCCTGCCTGGTGGGCAGTTTGGCTGGGGCGGTCGCCTCCTAAAGAGTAACGGAGGCGCCCAAAGGTTCCCTCAGGGTGGATGGAAATCACCTTAAGAGTGCATTGGCATAAGGGAGCTTGACTGTGAGACCTACAAGTCGAGCAGAGACGAAAGTCGGGCAAAGTGATCCTACGGTACCGCGTGGAAGGGCCGTGGCTTAACGGATAAAAGCTACCCCGGGGATAACAGGCTGATCTCGCCCAAGAGTTCACATCGACGGCGAGGTTTGGCACCTCGATGTCGGCTCGCCGCATCCTGGGGCTGAAGAAGGTCCCAAGGGTCCGTCTGTTCGCCGGTGAAAGCGGCACGCGAGCTGGGTTCAGAACGTCGTGAGACAGTTCGGTCTCTATCCGTCGTGGGCGCAGGAGATTTGAGGAGAGCTTTCCCTAGTACGAGAGGACCGGGAAGGACAGACCTCTGGTGTACCGGTTGTCCCGCCAGGGGCACCGCCGGGTAGCTACGTCTGGATGCGATAAGCGCTGAAAGCATCTAAGCGCGAAGCCAACTCCAAGATTAGATCTCCCATCCTGGCTTCGGTCAGGAGTAAGGTCCCCCGTAGACTACGGGGTTGATAGGCCGCAGGTGTAAGGCGGGCAACCGCTTCAGCTGAGCGGTACTAATAGACCGAGGACTTGACCCACATTAAGGCTCATCTATTCCCGCAGATTCGGTTAGGCGACGCGTGCTGGAGCAACGGTCCGCCGCAGGCGGATTGGGCTCTACGCACATTAACGCGGGGTGGAGCAGCGGCAGCTCGTTGGGCTCATAACCCAAAGGTCGCAGGTTCGAGTCCTGCCCCCGCAACCGAAAAATCCCGATAATAAAGCCCCGGAGAGGTTTATACTCCCGAGGCTTTTTCTTCGCATTAAATTCATCATGAACTCTCCGAGCGTTCAACGGTCTTGAGTCCGTAGGTCCCTATCCGCAAGCTCAAGACTGATCCGTGCATGGACGAGGGCAACTGCACACCGTGGGAACAATAACGGGCCTCCGACCGTCTTGATGTATGTGATGCTAGAATTCGACGTGGAGGGTAGGACATGAAAATGCTCTTGATTCTTATGATGGCGGTGGTCCCGGTACTACTCCTCGCCTGCGGCGGTGGAGATACGGATAAGGCGGTCGCTCCCGGATTCGACCAGGCGATCGTGAGCCGTGAGGTGCCCGTCATGGTGATGAAGGAGGTGATAGTGGAGAAAGCGGTTGTGGCGGCGGCCGAGTCACTCGCAGGGGCACCTGCCGACCTGGAGATCGCCGGGAGGAAGGTCATCTCCACCGCCTCGGTCACCGTCGAGGTAGAGGAGGTGCAGCAGGCCGTCGGTGAGGTGCGACTGATCGCCGAAGGCCTGGGTGGATTCGTAGAGCATCTGTCCAGTTTCGGTCGCCCCGAGCAGCAGCGAGCCACCATCACGATCCGGGTGCCCCAGGACCAGTTCTCTACCGCGCTAGAGCGCATCGAAGCCCTGGGTGAGGTTCAAGCGCAGACCGAGGGCAGCGAGGACGTATCTGAGCGGTTCATCGACCTGGAGGCGCGACTGAAGAGCGCATTGCGAGAGGAAGAAAGCCTGCTTTCGCTGCTGGAGCGCGCGAACGCGGTGAGCGAAATCCTGACCATCGAGCGGGAACTGTCCCGTGTCAGGTCTGAGATCGAGCGGTTTCAGGGTCAGCTGAACTTCCTCGAACGCAGGGTGGATCTGGCCACCATCTCGGTGAACCTGGTCCCGCCCGAGGAAGAGGCGGACGAGCCCCCCTCCGCCGCGCTTACTGTGGAGGTATCGGATGTCGCGGGGAGCGTGGACGAGCTCAAGGCCTTGGTGTCGAGATCAGCGGGCGAGCTGGACAGTGTCTTCTTGTCCGTCCGGGATGGCAAAGATCGAGCCGACATCTCCTTCCGCGTGTTCACGCCCGAATTCGGGGGCGCACTCGACGCGATAGAGCGAGAGGGTAAGCTGGTGCGAAAGGAGCTGCAGGAGGGCAAGACGCCAGCTGCAGGCGACGCCAAGCCGCCCAAGGACCCCGATGCCAGGATCAACGTGTCCTTTGAAGAGGCTGAGGGGACAAATGCGGGGCTGATCATAGCTATCGTGGCCCCTATTGGCGGAGTTGCCCTGGCAGGCCTGCTGGGTCTCCTGTTCTATCTCACCTATCGCACTGGTCGTCGGCGTGCCCAGGCGGGCTAACCCTCATCGCCACGTCGCTGGCTTAAGGACTCCAGTGCGGTTTTGGGGAGAGTGGGTCTTGACTCATAACAGATAACAGAGAAAGCGGGGGCTCCCGCTAAGAGCCCCCGCTTTCTCATCCCCAAGCGACCTGTCAGCGGCAGTAGGGCTAGGGCCTGGGGGCAGGTCACTCTTCTGACCTCAATGTACGACAGCAAAGCCCGCCGCCATCATGTGGTATGTACGTCGTCAAAACAAGTGGGACAAAAGGGGAGCCTTTAAAGCGTGCAACTTGGACGCTAACCGGCTCAGGCAGTTCTCAGATTTGCCAACCTCCGTTCGGCTAGACTCTTTTGCTTCACCTCCTGTCTCGTCGCCAGTATGGCGTCTTGGCGTCCGTGGTACATATCCGCCGGCGTGATGTTCCCCAAAGCCTCGTGATAGCGCTCGTAGTTGTAGTACCTTACGAAGCCCTCCATAGCCGCTACAAGCTCTTCCAGGCTGTGGTGGACAAAGACGTTGACCTTAGCCTTGGCTGTGCGATGGTACCGCTCCAACTTGCCGTTGGTCTGGGGATGGAAAGGTGAGGCGAAGATGTGTTTCATGAACCTGGCCCTTAGGAACTCGTCCAACGCCCTAGACAGAAAGCCTGGACCGTTGTCGCTCAGAAGGGCTGGACCTGGCTCTACAGGCGCCGTCGGTTGACCGGTGAACTCCACCGCATCCTGGACCACGTCGATGATGTCGGCACTGCTCATGCTGGTCTGCACCCTCCAGCCCACGATCATCCTGGAATAGTCATCCAGCACGCTGATCAGGTAGTAGTAGCCCCAACCCACCACGAAGAAGTAGCTGGCATCGGTCTGCCATAGCTCATTGGGCCTGGCAGTCTTGGTGTGAAACTCCTTTCCTGCTGGGAAGCCCTTGGTCTCGGGCGGCTTGATGAGCCCCGCTTCCTTCAGTATCCGGTATACGGTGGACTCGGAGACGTACATGACCTGTTCGTCCACCAGGGTGGTCGCCACCTCTCTCGGGCTCAACGATGGGTGCTCCAACGCATACCTGACCACGTACCGTCTTTGCTTTGTAGCCAACCGGTTCCACACTCGCCTGGGCTCTGGTGGCCGGTCTACCAGACCGTTAAACCCCTTGTCTCGATACCTGCTCTTCCAGCGGTAGTAGGTCGAGGGTGCTATCTGCAACTCTTGGAGGGTCTGCCTGACCGGCAGAGGAGACCTCTCGACGATCTGAAGGACCTCCGCCTTGAGCTGGGCCTCCCTTCTCACATAGGGCTTGCCCATGGGCTCTAACCGAGGCTTTTTTTCAGGACCAGGTTCTCCACCGACAGCTGAGCAACAAGTTCCTTGAGCCGCTCGTTCTCGCGCTTCAAGGCATCGACCTCCGCCTTGTTCGCCTCCCGTAGCGTGTCACCCTTCAGCCTCGACTTGCCCGCCTCCATGTAGTCCTTGAGCCACTTGTAATAGACCCCGGGGTTGATTCCCTCTCGCCTGCACAAGGCGCTGACTGATATCTCCCCGCGGATCCCCTCTATGACGATCCGTACCTTCTCCTCAGGTGTGTACTTGCGACGTGTAACGTTTCTGGTCCGTCGGACCACCTGCCTCGCGTTCTCGTCGGCTTGATCGTAGCTTCGACTGACTTCCTGCATCCTGGCTCCTTTCACTTCCGTGAATCTACTCTCCTACCTGAGCCAGGACAATCGCCTTAATTGTCGCTTCTCAATTCCCCATCAGCTGTCCCATATGTGCTGACGATACACACATGTGGTAGAGAACAAAGCTTAATAGAACAAACCCGCCTCAAGTTATAACAGCTAGAGAAGCAGCCCTTAGCATACCGCTGAGCCGTTCCCCGAGCCATCCAACCTTCACACCAGGTCCCGTGTTGGCCTCAATCCCACGATTTGTCTCAATCCCTGGCCGCGTGACTGTATGAATTGTCATAGCTAGGTCCTCCGGATTGATTCTTAAGATATTCGGAGTCTAGCGTGCACCGTTAGAGGCCAACAGTGACGTATGTACCATTTATCCGTGGTAACTGGTACTTAAGTAGAGCCGGATTGACAGGCTGCCTCGAGGGCAAGATAATCCCATCGATACCAGTGTGGTGATAAATGTCCACGATGTCGTTTGAGTCACAAATCCTCGCCGAATTAAAGGGCTGCGGCGTGCGCTGGGTATGCTGGTTGCCGGATAGCGAGACCAAGACCATGTATAACGAGTTCGTGGACAGCCCCGATATCCGGATGGTGCAGGTGTGTCGTGAAGACGAGGCGGTAGGGGTGTGTGCAGGCCTTCTGACTGGCGGAGAGCGCGCTGCGGTCATGATCCAGAACACGGGCGTCATGAACGCTGTGGATGCCATACGCGGCCTGGCCCTTTACTATCACCTGCCTATGCTCCTGCTGGTCGGCTACCGGGAGTATCAGGAGATGATAAGCGAGACGCCCCCGGTCGCCTCTGTGGCGCTGTACACTGAGCCACTGCTGGAGGCGCTGAAGATCCCCTACTTCTTGATACGGAGCGGGGAGGAGGTAGACAGAATCGGCCAGGCGTATGAGGAGGCCCAACGGGTATCCGGTCCGGCTGCGGCTCTTATCGTCCGTCAAGGTGAGTGAAGAGGCGTATGAAGCGGTCTGAGGCGTTAGCCATTCTCTCCCGTCGGCGCCGCGATGAGATCGTGCTAAGCACGATGATGGCCGCCGAGGAGTGGCCCGAGTATTCGTCGGATCAGTGGGATTTCGTCGATGGGGATGCCATGGGCCAGGCCACGCCGTTCGGCCTGGGCCTGGCGTTGGCGCAGCCGGAGCGGCGGGTGTGGGTGTTTAACGGCGACGGCAGTCAGCTCATGACCCTCGGCTCGCTGGTGACCGTGGCTGCGTGCGCTCCGCCTAACCTCGTGATCCTCATCTTCCGAAACGACACTTACGAGGTCACCGGCGGACAGCCTATCCCTGGGGTGGATGTCCTGCGTTTTCCCGATATCGCCCTCGGCTGCGGTATTCCCAGGGTTTACGAGTTCGATGATGCGTCCGATTTCGAGGAGCGGTTCGATGAGGCGGTCGGAGGAGAGGGACCGGTCTTGGTGGACTTGGAGATCGATGGCCCTTGATGCTATGCCTGGCCTCTATATTTGAGGTTGATGATGGATGAAAAAGGTGGCCTGGAGCCGTTGCCGGAGAGTTGGGACCGGGCGCTCGCAGTTGTTGCCCACCCGGACGACCTGGAGTACGGCGTGGCAAGCGCTATAGCCCGGTGGACCTCCGAGGGCAAGGAGGTGGTCTATCTCATCGTGACCAAAGGGGAGGCTGGGATAGACTCGATGCGTCCTGAGGAGGCCGGCCCACTGCGAGTGGAGGAAGAGAGGAGAAGTGCAAAGGTCGTCGGTGTTGAGACTGTGAAGTTTCTCGACTATAACGATGGGGTAGTCGAGTACGGCCTCCCGTTGCGGGGCGATATTGCACGTGCGATACGTAGATATCGTCCCGATATGATCATTACCGCCAACTATCAGCTCTTCTGGCCTGGCGGTCGCACGCTTAACATGGCCGACCACCGTAATGTGGGGCTGGCGGTGCTGGACGCCGCGCGCGACGCGGGAAACCGCTGGATTTTCCCCGAGCTGTTGGATGAGGGGCTGGAACCTTGGAACAAGGTCAGGATCGTGTGTCTCGGTGGCTCGCCCAACCCGACCCACGCGGTGGACGTGACGGACTATATTGACAGGGGTGTGGCCTCTCTCAAGGAGCACCGGGTTTACATCGAAAATCTGGAGGGCAGCTTCGACCCAGAGGCGTTCCTTCTTTGGGGCGCATCTGAGACGGGAGCTGTGTTCGGCTGCGAGTACGCCGTCAGCTTCGAGGTGGCGAGCCTCTAGAAGCTGTTTCACCATTTGCCGTAAGCGGCGTGGATGTGCCTAGGAGGGGCCCGGCGGGACAAACGGCCTCGGAGCGTGGTACTCGCCTACGTGCTTTTGGCCAATTCGGAAATAACTTTTGAAGGATGGACCACATGGACGCAAAGGAACTCTTCGACTTACATGGCAACGTTGGGATCGTTACGGGAGGGGGCACCCATCTGGGGCGCGCCATGGCGACGGCGCTGGGGGAGCTTGGGGCCGCGGTGGTCATCGCCAGCCGGCGCAAGGCGCTGTGCGAGCAGGTCGCCGCTGAGATGCGACAGGACGGGATCGACTGCACGGGCCTCGGCTGCGACGTGACCGATGAGGCCCAGGTCGACGCGCTGGTGGACGACGCCGTGAAAGCCCACGGTCGGCTGGATATTATGGTGTGTAACGCCGGTGGCTCGGTCACCACGACCTACCTCCCCAACGCCTCGATTGACGAGTTCACCCAGACATGGGAAATGAATGCCAAGAGCGTGTATATGTGTGCGCAGGCCGCGTCTCGTGTGATGATCCCGCAGCGGTCGGGCAAGATAATTATCACTGGCTCAATTCACGGCTTCCAGACCGGGGACAAACGGATCTACGATGGGTTCGACTACCAGCGCTCCGGGCCGCCGTACATGTCCGCCAAGGGGGCTGCGGTGAACCTGACGCGGGCGCTGGCGGCCGAGCTGGGTGAGCACGGCATCACCGTCAACTGCATCAGCCCGGGCATGGTCCCGCTGCCCGCTGATCCGGAGGGGTTTGTCGAGCGCACCCGCCTCCTCAATCCGCTGTTGAGAACGGGGAAGCCGGACGACCTAAAAGGGGCGGTTGCCCTGCTGGCGTCTCGGGCGGGGGACTGGATTACCGGCCACAACCTGGTAGTGGACGGCGGATGGAGCATCTGGTAGCCGGTCGCGCTCGAGACCGGCGCCGAGCCATCCGCATCTGACCGCTGTTAGAGAGCGTGTAGTCGACCGGCTCCTAAACCACCAACGCTATCTGTAGTAGACCCGATAATCCTGTGGCAATCGTTGAGAGCGGTTTCCATCTAGGCCGGAAGGGTAAACCGATGGTCGTTGTGGGGACGAAAACGTCTGACCGCCCTCGGGTAGTGATAGTGGGGGCCTGGTTTGGCGGGCTCTGGGCGGCCCGAGCCATGGCTCGGGCGCCCGTTCAAGTGGTCCTGGTGGACCGCAACAACTACCACGCCTTCTTCCCCTTGCTGTATCAGGTGGCTGCTGCCGATCTGGAGCCCGAGGACATCGCCTACCCCGTGCGGGCCACCCTTCGGAAGCTGCGCAACGTTCACTTCCTTCTGGGGGACGTCAAGAATGTGGACCTTGCGACACAGGTGCTGGAGGTTGACGGCCGTGTGGTTCCCTATGACTACCTTATCCTGGCCACCGGAAGTACGCCTCATTTCTTCGGAGTTGCCGGGGCCGCTGAATATGCCCTCCCCTTGAGGAGCCTTGAGGAGGGAGTCGCCCTGCGTAACCATATCCTCTCCTCCTTTGAGGCGGCTGTGCACGAAGTGGAAGCGCAGCGGCGCGAACGACTTGTGACCTTCGTCATTGTGGGTGGCGGGCCGACCTGAGTGGAGTTTGCCGGAGCCCTATCCGAGCTGATTCGTGGACCGCTGCGAAAGGACTATCGCACACTGGATTTTGACAAGGTTAGGGTAGTCCTCTTGGAGGCTGGAGACCGCCTGCTGCCTGGCATGCCCCAGCGACTGGGCTCATATGCCGCAAAACGGCTGGAAAAGAAAGCGGTCGAGGTGCGCCTGGGGTCGGCGGTGAGCCGTATCACGCCGGATGATGTGCATCTCGGTGATGATTCGCTTATACCTGTGGGAACTGTGGTCTGGACTGCGGGTGTCCGTGGCACTCCTATGGCCCAGGCGTGGGGGCTACCCATCGCCCGCGGTGACCGGGTAGCTGTTCTGCCCACCCTCCAGGTGCCAGAGCACCCAAATGCGTACGTCATTGGAGACCTGGCCTACGTGGAGGAAAGCGGGCGCCCACTTCCGATGGTCGCTCCCGTTGCCGTCCAGCAGGGAACGGCCGCGGCACGGAACATCGTCAGGCAGCTGGCAGGAGAGGAGCCCCTGCCTTTTCAGTATCGGGACCTCGGCACAATGGCGGTCATTGGGCGCAACGCGGCGATAGCTCACCTGTTAGGTCGGTGGACCTTCACCGGCTTCCCAGCCTGGGTCATCTGGCTGAGCGTGCACCTGTTCGCGCTGATCGGCTTTCGGAACCGGCTGCTGGTGTTGACCAGCTGGGCCTGGGACTATTTCTTCTACGAGCGTGTCGTGCGCCTTATCCTGCCCCTGCGGAAAACCCCGGCCCCTGAGGTGGCCGAAGATACTTCCAGGTCTAAAATCAGCTCAGATTGAGTAGGGCCAGTCACGAAAGTAGCTGCCAGGTTCCGCTCGTCAGATGGCGGGCGTACACCCAAACGAGGGATAGGATGATTGCGAAGATCGCATCACCGGCGTTGTGGAGTTACAAGCATAAGGAGGCAGGGTAGGACTATAAGGGCGGCAGCGGCGGCCATGAATATCATAATGGCGGTGAGGATGCCGTAGGCCGAGAACATTGGCATAGGCGCAAATCCCATGATCGCGAAGCCGGCGATGCTGGAGGATGCTGATCCCACGAGCGCTACCCCTGTCCCGCGGGCCGCTTGCCGCATGGCCACCAGGCGCTCTCCTACCTTGGCCAGCTCCTCTCGGAAACGCTGGGTGAAATGGATGGCGTAGTCGATGCCCACTCCTATCGAGACGGCGCCTATGGTCGCGGTGACGAGATTGAGGTGGAATCCCGTCAAGAACATGATGGCGTAGAGCCAAGTCACCACCAGCCCGATGGGAATAATGGTCGCTAGGGCATAGCGCAGAGAGCGCATGAACAAGGCAGCCACCACAAAACACGCCACCACCGCGATGGGCAATGAGATGAGGAGGGCCCGCACGACGGCATCGAGAGACTCACCGCGGGTGAAAGGCGATCCTGTGAGCCCCACGGAGGAGATGGTGGGTATCTCCCTCAGGAACTGGAGGTCCTTCTCCAGGGCTCGTTTTGCCTTGGGCACTACCGACTGCTCACGAGTTCCTGGAAGCGCCACTACGATTTGGGTGGCGTCGGGCTCCTGCCCTTCGGGGTCGTGAAAGAAGCTCTCCCGGATCTGAGCGACCTCGTACGCCAAGCTCGTCTCATCCAATGGGATTCCGTGCACGATCATGTAGTCGTATGCGGCTTCGATCTGCTCCTGACTATCCGGTAGTCCATCTTCATCGAAATCGGTAATCTCCACCCCTGTGGCCTCCTGCACCCTCGAAATGGCGTGTTCATTGGAGGTTATGTGTTCCAGGAAGTCGAATACGGTAGTGGAGTAAATGGTGAGGTCTCCATCCACACTTTTGGCCACGTAGGGGTCGTCTTTTAGCCTGTCCTCGAGTTCACGCAGTGCGCTGAGGGACTCAGGGGACGATAGATCACCCTCCACGAAGATAACCCCCGGTTCCCCCTGGGTGGTGCCCACATGCTCATCGATTTTGTCCAGGCTTGTGACAAAGTCCGACTCGCTGTCGAAGAATTCCTTCACGTCTAGCTGGGCGTCCAACCTAAAGGCAAAGTAGATGGCGGCCGCGGTTAGAATCGCGACCACGGGCAGGACAAGGTGGCGACGATGAGCCAGCCTCACCACCATGGCCTCCACACTGAGCTTCCCCAAACGACTTCGCCAGCGCGAGGAAACGGAGTTGGCACCCGGTTTACCTGTAAGGGCCTCAGACACGGGATGTCGTCCTTTCGCTCCTTCTCTTCGAGCCTCCAGCCTCATCACGGCCAAAGGCACGAAAACGCCCATCACGATTAGCGAGGAGATTACGGCGATTCCGGCGGCGATGCCGAAGCCTATGACGGACTCGATGCCGGAGGCGGTATTGGAGAAGAAGGCCACTCCGTCGGTGAGCATTGCCAGCACGAGGGCGCCTAACACGCCCCCATAAGCGAGGCGCATAGCCGACCGAGGCTCCAACCCCTTACGTCGCTCCTCTCGGTAACGGTGTAAGGCGTGTATTACGAAGTCCGCCCCCAGGGATATCATGGCAATAGGGACAATGAGCTCTATCACCAATCCGGACTTGAGGCCCACGAGATTCGAGATGCCTTTCAGCCATACGGTCAAGATAATCAACCCGGCGGCCGAAAGCAGGACGGCGCGACCGGACCGCAGGCTGATTCCCACCACCACCAACACTGCCAGAACAGTGGCGAAGATGAAGGGGACTGCGGTTCGCCCTTCGTCCTCGGATTCGAGGTTGACGTCTATCGCCACGCCCCAGAGGCGATAGTGCTCCTGGTTTCCCCTCAGGACCTCTTGGACGTTTCGGTTAAATTGCTCCTTTTGTAAAGTGACCTGGTCTCCTCCCACATTTATGGTGAAAGAGCCGCCGCCCAACCTCTCATTGTAGGCGGCCACAAATACCGTTGTGGCGGGGGAGCGCCAGTTGAGGTACGGAATCACCCGCCCACCGATCTCCACCTGGTCCTCGGTGGCGAACGCTTTTTCAGAAAGGTCCACTCGTAGGGTATTGGTCGGAGAGTCGGGGTCCAGAACCCCGTGGACAGCCAGCTTCACCTGCTCGTCGGTTGCGTCCTCCAGGCTAATTCCAAACATTCCCAGCGCCTCCTGAACGGCGTCGGCGATGCTGTAAATGCCATAGAATGGGCGCTCGATTTTGGCGAAATAACCTCGGTAAAGGAATGACTGGGACTCTAAGTCGGGAGGATGCAGCTCGCCTTGCTCATCAGCGTGCCGTAAGGCCTCTTCGTTTTGGTACAGCTCCCACAGCGTCTCCTGGGTGAGGATGTCGCCCTCTGGGGACTCCAGGATGAACCCGGGGGCATGGAACTGGGGTGGGAAGCGGTCCTCTACAGTGTCGCGGAGGTCGAACACGGCGCCGCCTGGCTCGGTGGACGCCTGTTCGTCTGGAGCCATGGCCACGAGAGGTATCAAGAGGACGAGGGTCGTGGCCAATACCCCCGCTATAATCCAGCCGGAGCGTTGCTCCAGCAAGGCGCCGCTCCTCTCGAAGACGGTCAATCTGCTCTTCATTTCCATTAACGGTTGTAAGTAAGCGGGCTAATGAATTCATAATCCCCGATACAGCTTCCAGCCTGATGTTCGATCATGAGCTCGGTATCACTTACAAGCTGCGCTACTATGCGGCCAGGTACATTCTCGAAGCCAAAGTTTACTGTTTCGAGACCCTGGTAACAGTAGATGTTGCCGTCAGCCGTTATTTCGCTAAAATGCCGGTTCACCAGACCGGAATCTGTGGGCGTAAATTTCCAATAGCCGGGACTGGTAAGTATCCCGGCGACCGATATGACCGGGTTCGTCGAGTCTATGTTGTCGAATACGAAGGATATGGTGTTGTCCGAGTCGGAAGTGTCGTCGTTGTACCAGTTGCCCTGTAGAGTGCCGGCGACGTCCTGCATAACCTCGCCACATCTCGGCTCACCCGTTCGTTCAAGTTTATCGTACAGGATCTCCTTGGGTGGCTCGTCAAAGAGGTCCAAAGGGCAAATTACGGACCACGATTTTACCCTTCCGATCGCCAGGAAATTCGGATGACCGTACCTGGAAGGATTGGCATAGTCGAGCCTGGTTCTGAAATCATAGGCTCCAAAGTCAAAGTTACTGGGATTCTCCACTCCGACCTGGCCTAATAATGCTCCGGCTTTGACTTCATAGTTGGTATCTAGCGAGCAGTGCTGATAGCCTGGGGTTTCTGGATCTGGACAATCTACCTTGGTGAATATTTCCGCCAGCTCAGGGACCAGGGTATTCACGTGCAGAAAGTAGCCAAACACATCCTCGCACAAGGCGAATGTAATGCCGTGGTCTCCCGTTGTCTGCCAAGAAGCCTTGGTAGATGTGAGTCTGGTAACCGTTATATCGGCTGGGGCTCTTAGGTCGAAAGCTCCCCCTGGCAGATTCAAGTACATATGCTCCGTCGGCAGCGCATGACCTGGAGGGTTCAAGTTTCCTAGGGGCCGTATTCCACGGATGAGATTTAGGTCCACCGGAGATACCGTGAACTTTTGGTCTGAGCACGCCGGTAATCTATCGACGTCGTCTACCGATTCCTCAGCACCGCCGACACAGGCTGCTAACAGCAACGCACTTACGGTCAACGTGAAAGGCCAAACTGGGCCCGTTCGCATGACACCAATTATAAGCCAATTGGCGACGGCAGAGCACGGGACTATCGCGTGGTGGCTCCGGCTTTATCCTGGGAATCCACCGCCTAGCAGATGCCACCTGTCGAGGTAATGTCTTTTCAGACGCCCGCGTCGGAGTCCGATGCGCCGGAAACGGGAGCGGTGGCTTCAGCCGAGGCCTCTGAGGGAATCCTATAACTCACCTCTCCGTGCTGCGAAGAGGTCCAGGCCCTGCTTCTCCTCCTCTTCATCCACTCGTAGCCCCACGGTCACTTTCAGGGCGAACAGAATGACCGTCGTCATGACAAAGGCCCATCCCCAGGTGGCGCCGATCGCGGCAAGCTGACGCAAGACCTGCTCTCCCCGGTCCAGGCCGGGTAAGACGTGGTCGGAGATTCCCATGAAGCCGACGCCCACGAACAGGCCCGCCGCCAGAACTCCCCAGGTTCCTCCGACGCCGTGGATGGCCCAGACGTCCAGGGAGTCGTCGAGCTTTACCCTGTTTTTCAGGCGCACCGCCAGGTAGCACAGTGCCCCTGCTCCCAGTCCGATAACAAGCGCCGGCATCGGCCCCACGAAACCGGCCGCCGGCGTAATCGTGGCTAACCCCGCGATAGCTCCGGTGGCTATCCCAACGGCGCTGTACTTCCCGGTGAAGAACCAATCGAGAGTTGCCCATGTAAGGGCGGCCATCGCGGCTGCGGTTGTACGTCGTCAAAACAAGTGGGACAAAAGGGGAGCCTTTAAAGCGTGCAACTTGGACGCTAACCGGCTCAGGCAGTTCTCAGATTTGCCAACCTCCGTTCGGCTAGACTCTTTTGCTTCACCTCCTGTCTCGTCGCCAGTATGGCGTCTTGGCGTCCGTGGTACATATCCGCCGGCGTGATGTTCCCCAAAGCCTCGTGATAGCGCTCGTAGTTGTAGTACCTTACGAAGCCCTCCATAGCCGCTACAAGCTCTTCCAGGCTGTGGTGGACAAAGACGTTGACCTTAGCCTTGGCTGTGCGATGGTACCGCTCCAACTTGCCGTTGGTCTGGGGATGGAAAGGTGAGGCGAAGATGTGTTTCATGAACCTGGCCCTTAGGAACTCGTCCAACGCCCTAGACAGAAAGCCTGGACCGTTGTCGCTCAGAAGGGCTGGACCTGGCTCTACAGGCGCCGTCGGTTGACCGGTGAACTCCACCGCATCCTGGACCACGTCGATGATGTCGGCACTGCTCATGCTGGTCTGCACCCTCCAGCCCACGATCATCCTGGAATAGTCATCCAGCACGCTGATCAGGTAGTAGTAGCCCCAACCCACCACGAAGAAGTAGCTGGCATCGGTCTGCCATAGCTCATTGGGCCTGGCAGTCTTGGTGTGAAACTCCTTTCCTGCTGGGAAGCCCTTGGTCTCGGGCGGCTTGATGAGCCCCGCTTCCTTCAGTATCCGGTATACGGTGGACTCGGAGACGTACATGACCTGTTCGTCCACCAGGGTGGTCGCCACCTCTCTCGGGCTCAACGATGGGTGCTCCAACGCATACCTGACCACGTACCGTCTTTGCTTTGTAGCCAACCGGTTCCACACTCGCCTGGGCTCTGGTGGCCGGTCTACCAGACCGTTAAACCCCTTGTCTCGATACCTGCTCTTCCAGCGGTAGTAGGTCGAGGGTGCTATCTGCAACTCTTGGAGGGTCTGCCTGACCGGCAGAGGAGACCTCTCGACGATCTGAAGGACCTCCGCCTTGAGCTGGGCCTCCCTTCTCACATAGGGCTTGCCCATGGGCTCTAACCGAGGCTTTTTTTCAGGACCAGGTTCTCCACCGACAGCTGAGCAACAAGTTCCTTGAGCCGCTCGTTCTCGCGCTTCAAGGCATCGACCTCCGCCTTGTTCGCCTCCCGTAGCGTGTCACCCTTCAGCCTCGACTTGCCCGCCTCCATGTAGTCCTTGAGCCACTTGTAATAGACCCCGGGGTTGATTCCCTCTCGCCTGCACAAGGCGCTGACTGATATCTCCCCGCGGATCCCCTCTATGACGATCCGTACCTTCTCCTCAGGTGTGTACTTGCGACGTGTAACGTTTCTGGTCCGTCGGACCACCTGCCTCGCGTTCTCGTCGGCTTGATCGTAGCTTCGACTGACTTCCTGCATCCTGGCTCCTTTCACTTCCGTGAATCTACTCTCCTACCTGAGCCAGGACAATCGCCTTAATTGTCGCTTCTCAATTCCCCATCAGCTGTCCCAAATGTGCTGACGATACACAGGTGAGGTGCTTGGGTCTAGGCAGCTCAATATGAGAAATTCCGGGTAAAGGAGACGTAGGAAATGCCGCTATACATGGACAGACATGATGGTGAAAACCTCACCCCTGAAGCCGTCGTCGAAGGGCACGCGGCGGACCTAAAGCTTCAAGACAAGTATGACTGCAAATTCATTACGTATTGGTACGACGATGAGCGAAACTCCGTTTTCTGCCTAGTCAGTGCACCTGACATGAGTACCGTTCATAAGGTGCACAATGAGGCGCATGGGTTCCTCCATAATGAGATCATGGAGGTAGATCAAGCCATCGTCAAAGCCTTTTTGGGTCGAGTAGAGGATCCTGCTCCGACCGCAGATGAAGTGTTTATAGATTCCCCGTTTCGTGCCATTATGTTCACCGATCTCGAGGGTTCTACCCAGATGATCAATGAACTCGGAGATGAAAAGTCCATGGAGTTGCTCCGAACCCATAATGCGCTCACACGTGATGCGCTCCGCACTCATGCAGGACGGGAAATCAAACACACAGGAGACGGCTTCATGGCCTCATTCACTTCAGCCCTAAATGCTGTGGAATGTGCCATGGCAATTCAAAAGATGTTCGTCAAACTCAATGAAGAGAATCTAGATAAAGGCATGAATCTTCGAATCGGGATCAGTGCGGGAGAGCCCGTTCGTAACGATAATCAGCTATATGGAGCTGCTGTCAACCTCGCCGCCAGGTTGTGCACCCACGCCAAACCTGGAAGCATTCTCGTAGCGCAAGTCGTGCGTGATCTTTTGGTTGGAAAGGGTATTCCATTTACTGGACTTGGCGAGTTCGAGGCCAAGGGGTTCGAACAACCTATTCCACTAATTGAGGTTGCTTGGAGGGATACTTACGCGGCGCCACAATTCTCCTAATCGGCGATTTGTAGGTAACTATGCCAGGAGGCCAGGACCGGAAGGTAGACCGACACTACTTCCTCACGGTCGATAGGAAATCCCTGTCAAGTTGCGCAAATACCCATAATTGGGAAGTATATCCGTTAATGCGCACTAGACAGTTGCCGACTGATGGTTGATGAACGAGGGAAACGGAATGCGAAATAGATGATTAGTTCAGCATCCGCAATCGAGGTAGTTTATTGCCATTAAGTACAAATATGTGTGCCCACTGCGTCAAGTGGAGCGGGAGATGGGATTCGAACCCACGACCCTCTGCTTGGGAAGCAGATGCTCTACCCCTGAGCTACTCCCGCTCGAGTTTCATGGCCAGACAAGGGTTGAGTTGGCTTGCCTGGAGCCACGACGGGGCGTCGACACTGGAATTCTAACAAGCTAGGGGAAATTCCTCAAGAAACCGGCCACAGGCTCGGCATTTGCCTCTCGATTATGAATTAGTTAAGCAATTCGTTATTGATTGGGTGTGGGGACGGACTCTAAAATGGGTGTGAACCGCAATCCGTTTTTGGGTAAAACACCCGTTGCTCAAGACCACGCTCAAGATCGCAGTCCTGGCTCCCGTGATGATGGTGTCATCGTTGGCGTTTGTCGAGGACCTGGTTCTGGCGGGCATGATACTAATCACGGCCGCCGTGGCCCTGATAGCTCAGGTTCTCTCATCGACTGGTCCCCTTAGTAACCCGCAACAGGCGTCCCGAAGCCGTCTCAGCGAAAAGCCGGGTGCTGCTGTTGTGCCCCGACGCTAGTCAGGCCATCCGCAGCAGTTGCTGAGTGTATGCTGCGCCGCGACTCATCCGCCTTGACACCGTTTTCGCCCCGAAGATATACTCTGTTTCATGGCGGCGTACTCGGGTTCGGGAGGTAAGGTTATCCCGCGGTTCATCGATCCGAGAGCGACAGCCCATCCGAGCCGATAGGGCTGCTCGTGGCGCGGAATTCCCTTTCGAACTCGTCGAAGAGTACGAGTCTGGACACTCCGAGGCGCAGTGGCCTCTGCCCATTCACCGTCATCGAGGGCCAGTAGCTCAGCCGGTTAGAGCGCAGTCCTGATAAGACTGAGGTCCGTGGTTCGAGTCCACGCTGGCCCACGCCCCTAAGTCACTCCCTGTGTACTGCGACAAGCAGCGCACCCCGCCGCCGGGATATAATAGAGGCGATGAAGCGAACCTCGGGTTTCCTGTTCGCCGCTATTTTGGGCGGCTTAGTGCTGGCCAGTTGTAGGGTGTCTGAGACTCCACCGGCACCTGCGGCCACGGTCACTCCTGACATCACATCTACAGTTGAGGCGGCAGTCGCGGCCATCGTGACTTCACCCGCGCCTCTAGATACACCGGCGGCAATTGTCACTCCTACTCCGATGCCGCCTGCACCCGTACAGAGTCCTCTGGCAGCGACTGCATCTGAGCCAACGCCGACGGTGGAGCCTGAGGAGGTCGTTGCACTAACCCCGACGCCTACGTCACGACCGACTCCCATCCCCTCACCAACACCGACACCCATCCCGTTAGTGCTTCAGGGTAGGCCGCCGAAGCTTGAGCCGCTCGACGAGCCATGCAGAACCGAATATCCTCGTCTGGGAGATTTTCCGCATGTTTTGTCGGCCGTCGGGGCCAGGCATTTCAATGTCGCACCAAATACTGAGGCGATCGCGGTCGACTTTGTTCCAGGGACAGATATAGGGCGGGCGCATATCACGGGCGCAGTGGGGTCCGTACAGCCCTGTGACGCGATGTTTGTGGGGAACCTCGAGATTGGAGATTTCGTCACCCTATTTGCGGATGGGGAGGGGGCATTCGAGGCTGAAGTTGATGCGGTAGAGGGGACGAACATTCTGATCGGCCGACACCCTATCTGGGGGACCCCGTGGGGCCAGCATGATTCGCAGCCGCCTGCTGGCGTGTTCCTTTACCTGCCGGTCCAAAAGGCGGCCGATGGCGTTGCGCTCAGCAGTGCCATGCGCATCTTCGCACTCGACAACTATGCGTGGATCATCAGGGGCACACTGGGTGGAGATGGGCTGATGCCAGGTCAGCAGGTCCCCATTTCCGGACGGGTGATCCTGACGCTTCCGTCCGACGCGAAACCGCCTCCAGCTACGCTCGGGTTCGGTGTGTTCCTGATCGGCGATTCGGAAGGGAGGCAGGTTGGCCGGGGAGAAGATTTCGCCTCGTCGTTCTTGACCCCCACCGGCCTGCCGATTGAGACGGGGTTCAGGAACTTCATCCTCAACTCTATTCTTGGCGATGTTCCCATAGATTGGGGCCTGGAGGACGGACACTGGGTGGCCGACTTTGCAGCAACTCTTGAGGTGCCTGATAACTACCGTGGGGGCCTGTACGAGCTGATGGCTCAACTAGATATTCCACTAGAAGTTCCCTATGTCGAGGGTGATTTCCTGCACCCAGACAACTGCTGTGCAGCGTCGCTGGGGAATTTCACCATCGGGGACCCCGCGCCGATGCGGGTGGCTGCCACCCTGCTGGCCGACGTGTTTAGCGAGGGCACACGCGGCGGCGTTAGGGCCCGCGAGGATGCCATGACGTTCGACATCAGCCCTCGTGTGGCCACACGCCATGATCCGGTTGTCCCGCGGTTGGATAGTTACGGGGAACTCTGGACATACCGCCTTGAGCCGTACGTGCCGTTGTTCGGCACTGCTGAGCGTATCTCGCCCCCTGTGCCGCCGGTAGCCCTCGACTTTTCCGACAGCGAGCTGACGGTAACAATCGCCCGGCCCGATGGCCAAACTCAGGTCCTTGGTCCCGCGCCTCTGACACGCTACGTGTTCCTTACCCCGAGAACTCCTGGTTGTTACCTTGGGAAGATCACCTCTGGCAGCAACCCGTCAGGAATGCCCCAGCTTCAGGGAAGGGGCGATACCTTCGCCTACCAATTCCCGCTTTACGGTGACTATGTCGTCACTCTGGAGGGTCATATTGCCGACCACACCGGCCGGTTATATGAGATCGGTGGGACCTATGATATTACCGTCGCCAACGTCCTGGACATCGAAACGGCGATGTTGCCCGGGACGCCCTTCGAGGTGGGTGACGCCATCGCCCCCACGCTGACCGTCATGCCGGGCGTCCCGGCTGAAGTTAGCTATGAGGTCACTCATGTCGCAGCCGACGGTGAGACCACAGTGAGCGTCTTTACCGGCCGTGCTAACGAAAACGGCTGGTGGGACGGGGACGGCGATGTGTTCGCTTTCGCGCGCCATGGGGAATACCGGATTGACGTAGAGGCCCGGTACACAGACGGGAAAGGCGACCTGTGGGCCGGACGCCTGCGCTTCGGCAGCGCCGTGGCCACGCCAGATGCGCCGATAATCGCCCATGGGAGGCGTGGGTCAGACAGCTTCCAGGTCGTACCTCCGCCCTGGTTCTTCAGACGCGACTTCGTCCCCAGCGACGAGGGCCACCTCTGGCCCCCCTTCTTCACCGGCGACATCCAGTGGGGAGTGACTGAGGAGAGAGGCGACGCTGCCATCAGCCTACGTAACAGCGTTCAGATAGTTGACAACGACCATCCGTTAGTTGTCCGCGCGTGGGAGCTCGGGTCGTTTGAGACCGCATCGGGAGTGACGGCTGTGGTGACGATCGAAGAAAGCGTCCGGGCGGGGTCGTTGGCGCTGGTGATGCGCCACGATTGGGATAAAGGGCAGGGCATGCACCCGGAAGAGGTCGAGCTATGGTCATACATGTATGGATCGGCCCAACGCCCGGGCGTTCGGGTACGAGAGCTCATCGCCGGCGAGGATACCGAAGACCCCTACTGGTTCTTCCACGACCCTTACCTGCTGCAGTCGGGCAACGGACAGTTGGGCGATGAGCCGGGCGATTTCAAGTTCCAGTACGCCGCCGCCGTGATACGGGACGACTCCTCCGGCGAGGGCGTCTACGCTATCTACGGCTCCGGCTGGGTGCTCACCTCCGAGGACGACACCCTGGGGGCGCGGGTCATGCCGCCCTTCCAGGGAGCCGCCGGTGGCCCCAGTGGCGGCCCGCTCTTCACGGTGCACGGGCGTGAGGTAGATATGTTCTTCCTGCCCCTGGGCGTGCGGCCGGGTGCTGTTTTGGAGACCGGCGACGTCTTCCGTATGGCTGGACCGATTATGCCTACGCTGCCCAGCCGCATTGGCTACACAGTCATCGCGCCTGACGGCAAAACGCGCTCATTCGATGGTCGAGCCAACGCGGTCGGGTATTTCTACGACCCGGCCGATGACTTCGTGCTGGACCAGCCAGGCTTATGGACCGTCGATCTGACGGTGACCCATGATGGCTTAACCAGCGCCGGCCCCGTGGAGCCGCCGTTCCCTACCGGCGGGCCGCTGACCCCGGATGGCGCCGCCTTCACCTTTGTGGTGATGGACGGCGACACTAATAGGCTTAGCGTGGATACTGATTCAGCGCAATCGACTCTGGACCAATGGTACTGTGGCGGGGAGCCTGTCCATGAGGCGTATTTCGAGGCCGCCCTTCCGGGGGGTTGGACCGGCGATACCGCCAGAGTGATCGTGACTATGCCGGGCACTGTACTTGTGGACGAGGACGCCGTGGTACGCGCCGGCAAGATCAAGTGGGACCTTGACGCTCGTGCCCTGAACCGACTGGCCAGCAACTTCGACTACGAAGGCGAAACAGGCATTGCGGACACCATCACGGTGACATTCTTTGCCGAGGGTACTCTGAACGGCCAATCCGCTCAGGCCGCTGGCGCCATCGTGACACACGGCGCTCGGGTGCCGCTCGCGCCCGCCGCCGCACCGTAATTAGGGTGGTAACTACACCATTGCGCTAGCTTTGAGGCGGCAGTTAGTTTTAGAGTCTACTGAGAGCAGGGTGGAGGGTCTTCGAACCCAGCTCGGGGACTCTGCATAAGTTTAGACGATGCACCGAGACCGAGCCAGTAACCACAAATTAAGGATTGCGCTGGCTCTAGCCCTGGTATGCGCCGTGGCTGCCTGCGGCGGCGACTCCCGTGTAACGCCCACCGTCACTCCAGCCGCTCCACCTTCGCCCCAGCCTACCGCCGCTGTTATGAAGGTCGAGCCCACGTTTACTCCGACGCCGGCTCAGGTCATCGAGCTGCCTACTAAGACGCCCACCCCCGATCCCACCGTGGCCGTGGTGACGGCTACAGTGCCGGAGGACACTCCAACTCCTACGGCGGCTCCGTCTCCAACTCCCAAGCCACCTACTAGCACTCCCACGGCAGGGCCAATTGTATCCGTGTCAGGTGCGACGCTAGATGGTAACCCTGTAGCGGCCTCCGCAGTCGCGGTCTCGCCGGACGGTGCGGTGGTGATCGCCGTCAACCCGGACAGCGACTCGATTACCGTCGTGAACGCCCTTAC